>JACKPK010000015.1 GCA_024233595.1 Deltaproteobacteria bacterium | reverse complement strand
CCGCGTTGGTTAACTGGTTTTTGTAATTTGTATTCCCGTGTTCCTTCGTCAAAAGTGAGTTGTGTGTTGAATACTCGTGGTGCGTTGTCAAAAAACGGCATGACCATGATTCGGCCACCTTCAGCAGGGGAATTTCCTGCTAGTTTGCGCTTAATATTTTCCAGATCGGTTTTAGAACGAATCACCCCATGAGGTTTATAAAAGGCTTCACTATCAGTGGCTCGATTATTTGGTTGGCCTTCATAACCGGGGATATTGTTTTCTGGGTTTGAATAGTATGTCGTGATTTGGGAAAGTTCTGTGCCACGGAGTTCTTTGATGTCATTAACGTCATCAGAGAGGTCAGGAGCAATAAACGGAATTCCCTCTTGTTTTTTGTCAATCGGCCCAGCCATAAATAAGTTCTCCAATCACTAATTGTACATGAAGTTGTTGGTTCTACCAACCAATTGCTGACCCCTGTTAAGAGATTTATCGTATTGGCTGTGATGAGAATCGCGTGTTGTCGCAAAATTCCTAAAGAAATTAAAAGGACTGTTAAACGCTGTTAAGAGTTGTTAAGGAATGCGGGAAAGGCTTGGGGGAAGCGGGAATCAGGCAGATGACGCAAGGCGTTAATGAGGGGTGGGGGCAAGTGCTTAGGTACTTAGGCGCCTTCAACCTCACACAATGCGTTCTTGGCTTTTCTTCATGCGCCAGAGTTCTGTGCTTTCTTGGAACCACGCTTTTTCTTCTTCGCTTTCGGCTTTGTTTTTATCAGCTTCTTTTTGAGCCAATTCCGTGTTGGCGGTTTGGCCTAAGAAACCAGTTTTGCGTGCCTCACGGCGTTCTGCAGCGGTGCCTTTTTCCATGATTTTCTTAATGTGCTCATCCATGTTTTTAGCGTGCACGCTGCGTTTTTCAGGATCACCCAAAAGAGGTTTGATGTTGTTCTCGACAAAGTCTTTGATAGTGCCACTAACGCTTTTATTCATGCGTTCTTTTAAACTAGCAATGGCGCCATTGGTTCTTAGATCATTTAGATCTTTAACAGCTTTGCCGCCACGGTCACCAAATTCACGATCATCGGGCTCTGGCGTGAGGCTATTCACTAAATCTTGCGTGCTTTTGCCGACCTTTAAGAATTTATCATAGGTGGCGGCACCTTTATCAAACTCTTTGTTAAATTGACCAAAAGGAGAACGTTTTTCCCAAACTTCATGACCAAGATCAGTTAGAACTGGCTCAAAGCCTGGGGCAAGAGCTTGCATTTTTTTCGCATTGCCATCTTGATAGGCTTGTAAAAACTCAGCATCCTCTTTTTGAAGGGCATTCCCAAGATCTTTGATTTCTTCAAAGCGCGCTTGATAGTGGCCAATGTCTTCAAGAGATTCAAATTCTTTTTGAGCAATTTTTTGCTTTTTCTTAAGATCGTTTATTGAATCATTAAGTATTTGCATGCGGTCACTGAATTGTTTGGTCCCCTTGCCCAAGCTTTGTGCAGCATCCCAGGAATCCTTGGGATCAGAGGGGATATTCTGCAGTTTACTCATGGATGTAGAAAACTCATTGGCTTGCGAATCATAGTCAGGGTGATCGGCAATGAATTGTTGGTAGCTAGCGCTTTGTTGTTTTAGTGACTCAAGATTTTGTTCTGCATTTGAAATTGCTTCGTCAATATTTCCAGCGTTGGCTAACTGTTCTTCTGTAAATCTTCTACTTAGAATTTATCAATTCTTTTTGGTTTGTTTGCTTTTAGTTTGTTAGAGCCAGAACCAGATGCAGACAATGCGTTAAATTGTTCTTCTTAATCTAGCTTTTTTGTTTTCATTTCTGAAGCTGTGTTTCATCTGTTTCAATTTGACCTTTTGATCATTTTTAAATTTGCTGTAAGATTGCGCTTCTGGTGCTATCGATTTCCTCCCTTGTGAAATGCGTTGCATGTCATCAGGAAGTCCCGGCGAAGGTTATCTGGATTAAACTGATTCCCATCGTCGCTTTCATTTGTGTATATGGCTTTGCTTCTTTAAATATTTCTTTTCGGTTCTTACACTTTGAATTTGTTTTTCGTAATCAGAAACAGTTTGTTTAAGAGCGTCTTGCTACATAGGCAATGGGTATTTGCTCTTTTACTTAAGTGTGGGGGTTGCTTTCAGTAAAAATTGGTGTAAGATCCAGTTTGTATGGCTGATTGACCTTCGTTCAAGTCATTTTCGATTGCTTCTACCATGCTGCTTAAAACTTGAACCTTTTCATTTCTTTTGCCGAGCGGATGCGAATACCATCGGCAATGTTATCAAACTATTAGCTGTGTCTGGGTCAAATTTTCTGGTTAGGGCTTGTGTTGTTTCAGGAGTCTTCCTGCCAGAAGAAGCATTATTCAAACGGGGATTAAACACGCCAAGGTCCATTGTCCGAATTTGCATAACAGCATTCCATTGTTCTGTTTCGGATTTATTGGCAATGTTGTTTTGAAATGTTTCTCGTGCTTTGGCTCTTTCTTCTGAGGATCCTTTTTTATTACCCAATTCTCTTTCGAATGCAGCGCTTGGGTCCATTAATTCAGGGTCTAAGGATAGGCCTTGCTGAGGGTTGCTTCTGCTCAAAAGGAAATTGATTTGGTCAAGGTAGTCACGCTTAGGCTGTGTGTTATTTGGGTTTGTTCCTTCTAGCCATTCCCAAAAGAGTGCCTTGCGTGCCTTTGGCATTCTTTCAAAGCCAGGGATGAGTCTATGTGCTAAATCAAGAACAAGGTTTTGATCAATCTTGCCGCTTTGACCTGTTTGGGCTTTTACTTTGGTTCCTGTTTTATCGGATACCTCTAGTATTTTGGCGGCTCTGGTGTCAGGAGTGATAGAAAATCTTACTTTTGCTGGATCCATTTCAATTTTCCAGGGTTCAATTTTTTCAGAATTATGGAGTCTGATACCAGGTTCACGTACAAGATCTTCGATGAGTTCTTTGTTAGAGGGTACAGAGCTAATGGCTTGAGACAAGCCAGGTAAACTCTGATACTCATCTGTATTATAAATGTCACGTGCACGCAAAAGTGCTTCTTGTGTGTTCTCGTGTGTGGCTTCTTCACCTGCTTGCACGCGAATCATTTCTTGATTGCCATATGATTCAATTTGAGATTCTGTTTCTTGCAAACTTTGTGTTGATTGAACACTTGTTCCACTTGATCGTCCTACAGGACTATTAAATCTTCCGGCTTCTCCCATTTTACTTTCCTCTTTCTAAAAAACTAAAATTCTTCTTACGCCCGACCTTCGCCGTTTTGAAATTCACGTGCGGCCACTGCCACATCGCCATTGCGAAGGTTATCTGGGTTGTTTTTCATTAATCGTCTAAACTTAGCAGCATCTTTTAAGTACTCGCGGCTGTGTTGTGCGTAACGAGCGCGGCCTTCAATGCTATCCAAATCAGAAGAGGCTTGCACTTTTTGATCATGCAAACGGCTACCGTATTTACGTGCCATTTTAATGGTTTCTTCTGCTTTGCGTTTGCGGTCTGCTTTTTTGGCAGCGCTGATTTCTTCGCGTGCTTGTTTTTTAGCTTGGCCAAAAACTTTTGCTTCATAAGTTCTGGCAGAGCCATTTTTAAAAAGATGTTCTACAGCTAGCATCACACCCCAACGTTGGTTGCCACGTTCTTCGTCGTCTGAATCTGTGTAGCGTTCGTGTAAAGTTTGCACGGCATTGGCGGGTTGTTTGATCTCAGCTTTGTTTTTGCCGGTGGTCATTTCGCCACCTGCTAGCATTCTTTCGATCAAGGCCTGTGCTGCGTCTTCAGTTAAGCGCTTGTTCTCCACCATTTTGGGAATCACGTTTGCAATGATTGCCGCATTGGTGATTTTTTGTTTCCCGGGGTGAAACTCTTGTGCTTGTTCTAAATCGTTTTTAGCTTCTTGCTGGCCTTCGGCTTTGTGCATGCGTTTTAGGTGAGCCAATTTTAATTTTTTAATGTCGGCTTCGCTGGCGCCTTCTTCTGTCATGCGGGCAAGGCGTTGTTCTAACTTGGCTTGTTTGCGTTCTTTTGTCGACAGGCCTTTGCCTTTAGACATTTTGTACAAAGCCTCTTCGCCTTCAATGCCTTCCATGTCAGTGAGTTTGTTAAACTCAGCATCTTGTTCGGCTAAATCTGTTGCCGAAAGAGGTCCTTGTTGTTTGCCTTCTTGCGCTTGCTTGGCAATTTTATTGAATGTCGAAAGTTTTGGTTTAATCAAATCATCTAATTTTTGTTGCGCGTTTTTTTGCGGTTGTTTGATAAACTGCTGAAACTTTTTAGCTGCTTTTTTAAGGCCACGTGAAAACTGAGCAAGGCCTTCTTGAATATCGGTGTTCAGAAGTTTTGTGAGTTGCGCGTGTTCTTCGCCTTCTGCGTTTTGCATTAAAAGCAAGCTACGCACGCGAGCGGCTTTGTAAACTTGACGCATGCTATTGGGAGACAACAAACGATTTTCTAAATTTTGATTTTGTTCGCGTCGTTGCTCACGAGCCTGATCTTCTTGTTGCTGTTCTTTGGCTTCTTCGGCTACTTCGTTAGCAGCATCCATGGGCGCCACGTCTGCTAAGTTTGTGTCTTCTGCTTGTTGCAAAAAGTTTTTCATTTGTTGCGCGCTTTGTGCGTTGCGCATTTTTTTGAGCAGGTCGTTTAAAAGACTGTTTTCTGCTTTGCCGTAACGTTCGGCATCCGCGAGCATGCGATCCATTAATTCCGCATCAGATTCAGGCTCATCCACATCAACAAACTCACTGCCAGCATCGGCTTGTTGCTGTGCTTCCGCTTCGGCATAGGCTTCGTTTAAAAAAGCTTCTAAGGAATTGGTTTCAGCAGCAGAAGAACTAGAATCAGCTTGGGCGGTATCAGCGCTTTGATTTTGCGTCTGGCTGTTCTCATCATACGAGTTGTTCTCGTAAGACGAGTTCCCACTGTTGCTGTAATCATTATAAAGGGCATTGCTGCTGCCACTGGTGTCGGTTGTTTGGTTAACGTTACTCATATCGGGACATTATAGAGCAAAGACCAGGCCAAAATGCCCGACTGATTCCGCAGACGGAGGAAAATCACCAGGCAGGGTGTTTTTTTAGAAAAATCAACTCGAGTTAATCTTTTAATTTATTAAAATTATTCATGTTTTTGTTAGAGCGATTCTTTTTTGCAGGACGCGCATTTTGCAGACGGAGGACCAAATCGCGTCACCTTCGTCATACTTTCTGGCGGCTGGAAAGCAGGTGAGCGAGGGGTTTTTGCCGATTTTCTAGGCAAAATTGGGGGGATGCCTCCCCATAAAAAATCAGTTGAAAAGTGAACGGACGTACACTACATTAGGGGCTCGGGACTCGTCTCCGTCTTTCCCACAATGGGTAAGAAATGGGGGTGGGAATCCAGTAATTTAATTTCAAATTGTTAATAAATTATAGATCCGGGATGACAGTAGATAAATAGAACAAATAGATCAGTAGAGCTTTTTTACCTAAGCACTTACCTGTCGCGCCGAAGCTTTAGTGGAGGCGGACCTGTCGCGCCGAAGCTTTAGTGGAGGCGGACCTGTCGCGCCGTAGTCCGTCCGCCTTGGGCAGAGAGGACGAAGGCGGAAGCACCTAAAAAGGAGATCGCATGCCAATCAATATAGAGCAGGCTAAAGAGGTCATAAAAAACTTTTTCGAAACACATCAGCGCATGCCGAGCTACTCTGAGATCTGCGAGTTGTTTCAGTACAAAAGCAAGAACGCGGCGTACCGTTTGGTGCAAAAACTTTTGGATGCGGGCATTGTCGAAAAAAGCAAAGGCGGCAAGCTTGTTCCCAAGCAACTTGGTAATCGCTTGCGGGTTTTGGGTTCGGTGCAGGCGGGTTTTCCAACCCCGCAAGAAGAAGACGTTTTGGATACTTTATCTTTAGACGACTACCTGGTGCGTGATCCGGCGCAGAGTTTTTTGGTGCGTGTCTTTGGTGATTCCATGATCGACGAGGGCATTCGGCCTGATGATTTGGTGGTGGTGGAGCGCGGGCGCAAGGCCAAGAGTGGTGACATTGTCTTAGCCAACATCGATGGCGAATGGACTCTTAAAACCTATCAAATGAATAAAGACGGTGTTTGTCTGGTGCCGGGCAATCCGAAGTACCCCATTCTTTACCCACGACAAGAGCTGACCATTGGTGGCGTGGTGGTGAGTGTGGTGCGTAAGATTTGTTAAGTTTCCATTTTTCATTTCGTATAAATTTTCTTTTCTAATATAGGTTGTAATAAACCTATATTCTGTGTTACAATACAAAGGACTCTTGAATATGGCTAAGGCTGATTTGGTTATGTTTATTCAAATGACGATCAGTTAGTCGCAGATTTTAAAGCGTTGGTTTTTCAGCATTTTGGAGAAAAAATATGAAAACTCTTGTTGTGAGCTTAAAATCGCCAGCTGACTCTCTTAAAGATTTTAAACGTGCATTGACAGATGCTAGAAAAAGTTCAGGAAAAAGTACGAAGCGTCACCATGAAATTGCTTTTGATAATAGAAAGGATTTCTTAAAGTTTGTTAAGAATATTGATGTTCTTATGACAATACAGTCCTTAAAGCCTGATTCTGTATATCAGCTCGCAAAAATTTTGGGTAAAGACCAATCTAATCTTAATAAAATCATTTCTTTTTTTGAAGAATACAACATCATTAAGGTCAAAGAATTTAAAAGAAAAAATAGAAAACTCAAACAGCCTATTGTTGATTATCAAAAAATTGAATTTGATCTTATGGCAGCTTGATTTTCCCTCTTTCCTTTCCCAAAAATAGAGCGTAGCATTAGGCTATGAATCAAAAAACCTATTGGTTTCGTAGTTATCATGTCTTGTACGAAATCGATCCCAAAGACATTGTTGATTTGTTTCCGCAGTATCCTGTTCATTCCACGCGTTTGATGGCGTCTTTTGAATTAAAAACCGATGCTTATTGTTTGATTTATAAATTTGGCACCATTGTTTTTTTTAATAGCGATGAAGAGATTCAAAAAAACATTTTGCAGAAGTTGCAAGAACGGTACGCACAAAAATTACAAAATCAAACTCATGACGAATACTCTCTGATTCTTGATTCTGAAGTGAACGAAAGTAAGGTTGGGTTTAATTCGGTGATTGTGAAGGCGATTGACCCCGAGCTGGTTGCCACCATGTCATTGATCATTGCGCAATCGGTGGCGCTTGATCATTACGAACAGCAAGTGGCCTTGTTAATGACTCAGCTTAAACAAGCCTCTAAAGGAGTGGGTGTTGCCAAAAGGAGGCGCTACTCTTCCAAAATCACGGGTGAAATGATCGAGCGCATTATTGCCATTAAACAAGATCTGGTGATCTCGTTACGTCTTTTGGACAAGCCCGAATCAACTTGGGAAAAGAAAACGCTCGATGATTTGTACGAACAAGGCATTCGCATGTTCGAAATCAAAGAGCGTTTTGGTCTTTTACAAGATCGTTTGGAAATCATTCAGGGCAATTTGGAAGTGATTGCCCAAATTGCGAATGATAAAAAAATGATTCGATTAGAGATCGCAATTGTAGCGCTGTTTGTGATTGATATTGCTCTGGTGCTTTTTGACTTTTTGCACCGCTGGCAATTTTAAGCAGCAGCGGCTTTGTCGATCATTTCTTGAAGCTGAGCTTTAGAAGCCACGCCCACAGATTGATCCACAACTTGGCCATTTTTAAAAACGATGACCGTTGGGATGCCGCGCACACCGTATTGAGAAGGTGTGTTTGGGTTTTCGTCTGTGTTGACTTTGTAAACTTTGGCTTTGCCGGCATTGGCATCAGCAACTTCGTCAATGATGGGAGACAAAGCACGGCAAGGTCCGCACCACACAGCCCAAAAATCAACGAGCACAGGAACGTCTGATTTTAAAACGTCGCTTTCAAAGTTTGCATCAGTGGTTTCTAGTGTGTTTGTTCCTGCCATAATGACCTCAGTGTTTTAATATTTTTGAAATGTTTTTATACCGTAAACTTCCTCATAAATAATTTACGAGGCAATTTCCATTTAGTCACAAAAAAACATTTAAGAGTCAACGGTGAATAACATTTAACCAAAGGCCCTGCGCACAAAGGGCTCTAGGTCAGTGGCGTCTAAGGATCGCGGGTTGTAAAAGCCGGCACCGTCCTCGCAAGCGAGTTCAATGACACGTTCCAGCTGCTCTGCTTTGGCGCCAGCACTCTGGTAGCTTAACGGAAAATCACAGCTTTTGTGGAGCGCTTCTAATAGACCTTGGACTTCGCGCTCCAAGTCATCCAAAACTTTTTGTTGTTTTCCGCCTTCAATGCCCCATGCTTTGGCGATTTGCAGCAAGCGTTCGCTGGCTTCAGGGCGGTTGTAAGCCAAACCGTGTGGTAAGAAAATAGCATTGGCCAAACCGTGGTGAATATGAGCCACCGCGCCAACAGAGTGAGCCACGGCATGCACCACACCGACCATGGCGTGATTAAATGCCACACCAGCCAGGGTGGCGGCTGTCATCAGAGCGCTGCGCGCGTTTTGATCGCTGCCATCTTCGACCGCTTTTAAAATATGATCTTTGATGAGCCTGATGGCGCTTGAGGCCAAGGCATCGGCAAAGGGGCCGTGCTGCACACTCATCATGGCTTCCATGGCGTGAGTCAGGGCATCCATGGCGGTGGCCGCTGTGAGCAGAGGCGGTAGGCCTTGAGTCAAAGAGGGATCCAAAACAGCCATGGTTGGTAAAAGATGTTGGTCGACAAAACTGAGTTTACTCTGTGATTCGTGATCATAGATCACAATGGCTTCGGTGACTTCTGATCCAGTGCCGGCCGTTGTTGGGATCGCAATGAGCGGTGCGAGTGTTTGTGAAATGGTTTGTGCGCCGGCGTAGTCATCTTTTAAACTGCCGCCCAAACTGAATAAAATGTTAGCGCCTTTTGCGGTGTCAATGACGGAACCGCCGCCAAGCGCAAGAAAGCCTTTGGCCCCGGAAACTTTGGCCTGATCAGCACAGGCTTCGACAGCCTCAACAGAGGAATCGCTGGGGACCTCGCTAAACACGCCCACAACATTAATGCCATTTTCGTTCAGGTGGTCGACAATGGGCTCCGCAAGCCCTAGTTTTTGAATGCCAGGGTCGGTCACAAGCAAAAGGTCAGTGATTCCCATGAGTTCGCACTCATGCGCAAAGTCAGTCGCTATGCCCCAGTCGCTGATGATTTTGGTGGGGACGGAAAATTGGAAGAATGTCATGGGGTTTCTCTAGGTGAATCAGAGGGAAGTGTCTAGCCTTGCTGATGGGTCCTGTCATCGCAATTGACATTTCGAGCTAAAATATCCTAAAAGCGGCCCTCGATTTTAGAATTTTTAGGAGCATATCATGGCTAAAAAAGGCGTACGCGAAATCATTAAAATGGAAAGCACAGCTGGTACTGGTTATTTTTACACAACCATGAAGAACAAACGTAACACCACTGGTAAATTGCAGCTTAAAAAATACGATCCCAAAGCGCGCAAGCACGTTGAGTTCAAAGAAACCAAAATGAAGTAAAGGGATTTTGTCCTTTAGGCTTTTGTTAAGAAGCCAAATGCATTTTCGGGTGAAATGATTTTATAAGAGGCGTCTGGGTAGGCATTGGTCCAATCTTTAGGCGCCTTTTTCTTTTTACTCTTCCATTTAAATTCAAAACCAAAGAGTTGTCCTCCGAACTCTTCGATTAAATCAATTTCTTTCTGGTCGTATGTTCGCCAAAAATAAATATTCTTTTTATCTTGGTGGTAGCTATTTCTTTTGATTCTTTCCATGACGCAAAAATTTTCCCAAAGAGCCCCAAGGTCATTGCGTGTATCAAAGTCATTAAAATTAGATATGATCGCGTTTCTGATGCCAAGATCATAAAAATAGTATTTGCTCATTTTGCTGACTTCTTTTCTTAAATTTCTAGAAAAGCCGTCAATGCGATAGATCACAAAGGATTTTTCCAAGAGGTCAAGATAGCGTTTAATTGTTTTGTGATCTAGATTGAGTTGAGCGCCAAGTTCCGAAGTGGATACTTCGTTTCCGAGCTGAAAAGCCAAGAGTTTGAGCAAGTCGATGACCGTTTTTGAATTTCTCACCTTATGAAAATCTAAGATATCTTTAATGAGATAAGAGTCTTTTATTTCGGTAATGCGATTCATTTTTTGCTGAAAGGTGGGGTAGGTTAAAACATTTGGGTAAGAACCAAATCGCATGAGTTCGGGAAATTTTTTTGTGATTTCATATTCAGAATGTTCCAACGCAAGTTCTAAAATCGAAATAGGATAAAGTGTAATGACGTTCTTGCGACCCGTTAAGGCTTCTGAGGTTGCTGTTGCGAGTTCAAATGACGAAGAGCCTGTGGCAATGACACGAATATTTGGGATGTGATCAACAATAAGCTTAAGAGCTTGGCCAATGTTCTTAATTTTTTGTGCCTCATCAATCACCAGCAATTCAGTTTTAAGAAACATTTTTTTGATCAGTTCCAAATTGCATTGAGCAAGGTCGTTTGCGAACTCTAAATCATCACCGGTGAAAAACTGCCATTTGCATTGGGCCTGGGATAAGTAGTTATTAACAAGCGTGGTTTTGCCCACTTGTCGAGGCCCATAAATGATGAGCACTTTGTTTTGTTCGAGACGAGGCTCAATTTTTAGAAAACGCTGAATCATGAAGGTATTTTAGGATAATTCCCACAATTTAGCAAATTTATGGGAATTATATTCCCATAATTCACCTAAATTGTGGGAATTTGAATCAGTTCAGCCCTGAGTCCCAAGGGAAGAGCGTTTCTAGCTCCCCAAGCTTAATGGATTCTGGGGTGCAGCCCAAACGGCGCACCGAGCGTCGTAGCCCATCAAAATAAAGCCACTTTCCTTCAAAAACACGAAACTCACTTTCTTCTAAATAAGAAACGTCGTGGGCTTCTGCGTCTTGCTCTGGCACGGCGGGGTCTTTGATTGTTGCGTAGTACACCACGCGCGCTGTGTCGTTTTCAAACTTGCCATCGAGGATGCTTAGATTTTGGTAATCGAGTTTTTTAAGAATCTGATGATCTTTTTCGAAGCGATTGAAGGTGTCGTTGAGTTTGCGCGGGGCATTGGGATGCAAGGTCTCCCAAAGAAAATTGATGAGCCCGCCGGCAGCAGCTGTGTATCGCGCGCGTAAGAGTCGTTCAGGGTGTTCAATGGCCTTGCCTTCTAAATAGGGTTGGCAGCATTTCTTGAACTTTTCATCGGACCCACAAGGGCACATTTGATTGGGTTTGAGTTTTGCCATGGATCAAAAGTAATTTTTAACGCCATCAATAAAAGCTTTGGCGTTAGCAACAGGTGTATCTTTGCCAATGCCGTGGCCTAAGTTTGCGATGTAACCTTTTTTAGGATTGCCAATGGACTGCATCATGGTCGCAATGCGTTCTTTGATGAGTTCGGGGTTGCTTAGCAAAACGTCGGGATCAATATTGCCTTGCAAGGCAAAGTCGGAACCAACAATTTGTTTTGCTTTGCCCAGACTTGTTCGCCAATCAATGCTGATCACATCGCTTGGTAAGGTTTTGAGTTCTTCTAAGAGATGCTCGCTGCCTTTGATGTAATGAATAGAAGGAATGTAGTTGTCTTTAAGGGCTTTAAAAACTCTTTCTGTATAAGGTTTTGCCATGACTGCGTAGTCTTCTTTAGAAAGCACGCCAGCCCAGGAATCAAAAATTTGTATGGCCGTGACGCCGCCATTGCCTTGTTCCAACACGTAATCGATGGTGGCTGTGGTTAGAATTTCCATGAGGCCATGAAAAATTTTTGGTTCAGTCCACGCTAGTTTTTTAACTTGTGCAAAATCTTTGGCGTGCCCCCCGCTCATCATGTAACAAGCAACCGTAAATGGCGCGCCCGCAAAACCAAGCAAAGGGTAGTCTTCTGGTAATTTTTTAAGACACAACGCAATGCTTTGAAAAACATAAGACAAGCGCTCGTTTAAGTGCTGAGTGTTGAGTTTGTTGAGTGCGTCTTCGGTGTTGATTAAAAAATCAAACACAGGCCCTTCGCCTGGTGAAAAACGCAGGCCCATGCCCATGGCATCGGGGATCATGAGGATGTCGCTGTAAAGAATGGCTGCATCTGTTCCAATGATGTCCACTGGCTGGATGGTGATCTCGCAAGCGATCTCAGGAGTTTGCATCATTTCTTTGGTGCCGTGTTTTTCTTTAACCGCGCGGTACTCAGGAAGGTAGCGGCCGGCTTGTCGCATCATCCACACGGGTGGGCGATCGACTTCTTTGTTAAGACAGGCATTGATGAATCGTTGTTTGGAATCCATATTTATTTTTTCCCCTTAGTAGGACATTGCGGACTTACGCACATGAACCCAAGGTTTTAGGTTTTCGTCATGCAAGATGCCCCCAATGGCTTTTCCAAAAAGCACTGCGTGATCGCCAGGGTTGGCCTCGTCGACCAATTCGAACACGCCTGCACCAATGGCGTCTTTTAATGTGGGAACACCTTCGATTATGTCTAGCGAAACGCTGGCCATAGGGTCTTCGTCAGGGCCGTGGCCTTTGGCGAAGGTCTTCATTAAAATTGAATCGCCTTCGGGAATGATGTTGATCGCAAATTTTTTAGATTCTTTGATCATGCTGTAGGGGTAGCGATCTGGATGGCAAGCAATGGCAAATACGAGCGGATCAAAGCTGACCTGTTGCACAAAGCTTGCTAAAAAAGCAGAGCGTTTGTCACCTTGCGCTGCTGTGATGATAAAAAGCCCGCTGGGGACTTTGCCCAAAACCTTTTCAAAATCTTTTGCTTCTTGAGACATGAAAACTCCTTTTGCCACCATTAATAGCGACGCGACTATGATTTCAAGCACAGTTACTAGTCTTCTGAAGGGGGAAGATCAATTTTAAGCTCTTTGATTTTGCGAAAAAGTGTCGATCTGCCAATGCCTAGCTGTTCAGCGGCAAGGTTTTTGTCGTTTTTGCATTCGACGAGTGTTTTGATAATGGATTCTCGTTCCATTTTGATGAGCTCAGTTTTGCTCAAATGCGATGGCACAGACGATTGAAAAGCACGCCCGTGCGCCAGTTTGGATTTGTTTTTTGAAAGGTCGATCCAATCGATGGCATCTTCTTCCACAATAGGGCCTTCTGTGAAAACCAGAGCGCGCATGATGGTGTTGCGTAGTTCGCGCACATTGCCAGGCCAATCATGATCACAAATTTTTTGCAGAGCTTGTGGGCTGAATGACTTTTGCCCGTCTGACAATTGTTGTAAGAAATGCTCTGCCAAAAGGGCGATGTCGTTTTCTCGGTCTCGGAGTGCTGGCAAATTAAGAGGAAGAACATAAAGTCGGTAAAACAGATCTTCTCTGAATTCACCGGCTTTTACCATTTTGGCAAGGTCGCGGTGTGTGGCGGCAATCAAACGAAAATCGATTTTGATTTCTTTTTTAGCACCAACAGGGCGTAGCATTTGGTACTCTAGGACTCGTAAAATCTTAGCTTGTAAGTCACTAGAGAGTTCGCCGATCTCGTCTAAAAACAGCGTGCCACCGTTGGCTTGTTCAAAAGCACCAATGTGTTTTTCGTCGGCACCGGTGAAAGCGCCTTTTTCGTGACCAAAGAGTTCGCTTTCGATGAGCTCTTTAGCAATGGCAGCGCAGTTCACAACAACATAGGGTTTTTGTGAACGCGGGGATAAATCGTGAATGGCTTTGGCAACAAGCTCTTTACCTGTGCCAGATTCTCCGTGAATCAAAACTGTCATGTCAGTTTGCGCAACCAGAGCGATGTTTCTGAACAAAGCTTTCATGCTGTCAGAGCGACCCACCAGCCCGCAAAAGAAAGTTTCGTTGTTGTTTAAGAGGATGTTTGGATTTTTGATTTCTTCAAAAATAATTTGCAGAGAACTTTCGCCAAGTTGCACAATGCTATTTTTTTGAATGATGGCGTTTGTGACTTTGCTATTGTTTAAAATCAAACCATTGCGTGATCCTGAATCTTTAATTTGCACACCTTGATCGCTAAGAAAAATTTCGGCGTGTTGTTTTGAAACAAAAGGATCTGCAATGACAATGTCGCAATCTTTGCTGCTGCCAATGGTCATTTGTTTTTTTCTTAAAGTGACTGGCTGTAGCGTGCCTGCGCGCGTTTGTACGATGAGAGTGATTTTACTAAGAACAGCTGATTTTGCATTGGGAGACCAATTGAGCAAAACGGTTTCGTCGCCCGATCTGTTTTGGGTCATTTTGGTGATTTGCGTTTGGTGTTGATCTGAGATCGGATTTTGAGTTGTGGTTTCTTCGTAAACCAATCGCCAGTCAGAAATAACAATGCAGGTGCCAGGTGTTAACAGCTTGGCGCTTTTAAGTGCTTGTTGGTCAATGTAGCTGCCATGGCTGCTGGTATCAGTGGCCTCATAGCCCTTGTCGGTTTTTTGTAAAACGAGGTGTGAACGAGAAATTTCGGGACCGGTTAAAATGAGATCGCTTTCGGAGGAGCGCCCAATGATGAATCGGTCTTTGTTTAAGCTGACCTGAAAGATGCGTTTGTTTTTGTGAAAAACAACTAATTGCTCCATGGTCACAAGGCTCTCTATGCTCTGTATGGTAATGTCAAGGTTGAACTTATTTGTTTTTTAATAATTAGCTAAATTCATAAAAAATTGTGCGACTTGTTGTGCATTTCTGCTAAAATAAAAGCATGAGAAAAGATGTTCCTCATAAAGAGTCTTTGCAAAAGCTTGCCGAGGCCTATTTGCTTTACCTTAAAGAGCGCGATGCCAAAGTGCTGCGTCCGTTTTTAAGTTTGCAATTCATGACCCGACAAAAGGCCAAAGGGCAATTGGATCTGATTAGCCATTTGCCGCAGCTTTTGGTGGGATACGGCATGGAGGTTCACCTTTTTTCGGAATACAATATCAACAATAAAAACGATCTTCTTGAGCTGTCTCCGTTTCAGTTCGAAGTCAGTTACTCTTCTCATATGAGTCATGTTGATCTTGAAAAAATCACAATCACGCTGAATGAATTGGTTTTAGAAGACCAAGCTTGGAAAATTAAAACCATTATTTCTGATGACGAGAGAAGCGTTTTGGAATCAATCGTTCAAAAGCTTCGCAATAAGCAAATCAAAGAATCTGATCTTTTAGGCTAAAAAGTTTGCGGGTAAAAGTTTGCCCCTTTGGCCGGAATCACGTTGTTGTAACAAAATGATGCATATCACCAACACAAAGGGGCGGCTCTTGAAAGGCCTTAAGAAAGATTATAAGAAGCCCATTCCAACATCACATGATCTTCTGATGTTTGGCTCACATCGCGAGCTTCGCCAAATTGGCGCAGAAGCTCTTTGATTTGGGCTTGCTCGATTGGGGCTCCTAAAAAGGGCAGGGCTTTTTCTAGCGCTTTCACAACATCGCCGCGCACGCTTGAGTCATTGATTAATCCTGCCATGAGTTGTGTGAAATGAAACCTATCAAGCTCTGGCAACAGGTTGATCACATCCGAGAAAAATTGAATCGATTTTTTAACGAGCTCTGTATTCGAAAAGTAAATCAGAGGCGCCACAATGTCGGCTATAGCCAAGCGTTCCTTTTCGGGAAGAGCAGAAGTCACGCCACGTAATAAGTCCAAAACAAAAACCTTAGACTCTGTTTCTGAATGACGTTTTAGGTAGTCAGCAAAGAAGAATGTGATGTCGACTCGGCTTGCTAAATCCAAATCAAAAATCAAAGACGTGAGCGACTTTAAAATGTAGTCCGTCATATGTTGTTCTTTGTGCAGTTCAAAAATATCCAATGCGTATTCTTTTTGATGCACAGGATGTAAATGGGGAATGAGGTGCACAAGACCAGCCAAAGCGGCTTCTTTTGAAATTTGATCGGCATCGTTTAAAGACTCTGACAAGCGATTGGCCAGGTTGATGCGCTCAAGATGTTCAAGATCTCTTAAAAGTGAAAAATCCAAGAAGGAATAAATCTCTTTCCCAAAACGATGATGCGAGGCTCTCATCACATCAAAAAGTTTGAGCACGCAGCTGTATTTTTGATTCTTAGCAACCAATGGCAAAAGCCGGCCTGCTAAACGCACGAGCAATTCAACTTCTTCCGGATTTTGTTCCGCTTGGTCGATAACGTGGCGAACAAAGGCCACGCGTTGCTCTGGTGAAAGTCGCTCTAAATGCTGTGGTGTTGTTTCCACCAAATTAATATGCAGATGATCAATGATGTGATTGTCCATAAAGGTCCCCCAACCCAGTAAACAGGAGTGTCCTTCTTTAGGTACGCTGCAATTTGTCCCTGGATTAAGAACAAGTCTTAACCATAGCCTCAAGGAATGTTGATCCTTTTCAGGATCGAAAATGCGATGTCTCAATTCAGTCTTCGTGATGAATTCAGAATCTCGTTGCCCCACCCTCTTAGTAGCAAACGCAATGCCAGAAAGGATTAGATGGCGAAGTCGCTAAGATGTCTGGTGTTTTTGACTTTCGTAACAGGAGGTGACGGGGCCAAACGGAAAGAATTGCCGGGTGGAAATGAGGTGCGTGAGGCAAAATAGTCGAGGTTGTTTTTTGCGCTTAATCGCGCGTGGCTTCGCAAGAGAGGATTTCGCCATCGGCTACGGTGAAAACAAGCGTGATGGGGTGGCAGCAATTCTGGCAATCTTCAATGATTTCAAAAGTTCCCTCTTGATTGGGGGCTTCAACGGCGGTGATCTGAAAGCAGAATGGGCAGGCAATGGTCCAGGAGTTTTCCATGTTAACTTTGGATGCTGACATCGCCGTTGACGACGATCTGGCAGCCGAGGCGTTCTTGTTTGCCAACCGAGGTGAGGTTCGAGAACAAATCATGCTCGGCCTCGGTCAGGGGGTTGATGTTGTCCATGCCATCGACCACAATGCAACGGCAGGTGCCACAGCTGCCCAGGCGGCAACCAAAGGGCAGGGTCGCACCGGCTTGTTCGACCACATCGACAAGTTTGCTGCCGGCAGGGACTTCTATGGTTTTGTTATCGCTTGTGAAGGTGACTTTTGGCATAGGGTGTCCTTAAAAACTCTGAAAGAGAAATGATTTCAATATCTTTGCTGATTCCGTCTTGCAAAGCTTGGCCTTTGTGACAAGTAAAAAGCGCTTCTTAGGCTGGGACTGTTCAAGTGGCAGATCAGCTTTTGCTGTGAGGAGGCAGTCTTTCGTAAAAAAGACTTTATTTTCGCGCTGTTTTTGTCATAGAAGCGCTCGCAAATTAATAGGTTCTTAAAATATATAAGAAGAGCCTTTGTTTATTTTTTTGAAATCATGACAGGAAGGTGAGTTCACCCATGAAAAATATCGATAAGGTGCGTAACATTGGGATTTCAGCCCACATTGACTCTGGTAAAACCACATTGACCGAGCGTATTTTGTTCTATGCCGGCCGTATTCACAAAATTGAAGAAGTTCGCGGTAAATCTGGCGTGGGCGCAAAAATGGACTCCATGGATTTGGAGCGCGAAAAAGGCATCACGATTCAATCGGCTGCCACGCACGTGCAATGGAAAGATAGCCCTATTAACATCATCGATACCCCTGGGCACGTTGACTTCACAGTAGAAGTGGAGCGTTCGTTGCGTGTTTTGGATGGCGCTGTTTTGGTTCTTTGTGGTGTGTCTGGTGTGCAATCTCAGTCCATGACAGTAACACGTCAAATGAACCGTTATCGCGTTCCTCGTATTGCTTTTATCAACAAATTAGATCGTGCTGGTTCTAATCCACATCGCGTGATCGACGGCTTGCGTGAGAAACTTCATTTAAATGCACAAGCCCTGTGTTTGCCTATTGGTTTAGAAGACAACCATGAAGGCATTGTTGATCTTTTAGAAATGAAAGCCATTTATTTCCGTGGTGACAACGGTGAAACAATGGAACGTGCCGACATCCCTGCGGACATGGTTGAAGAAGCCAATGAGTTTCGTCAAAAGCTTATTGAAGAAGTCGCAAACGTTGATGACGTCATTGGTGAAAAATTCTTGGAAGAGCAAGAGATCACAAATGACGAATTGATCGCTGGTATTCGTCGCGCGACTTTGTCTCATAAATTTGTTCCTGTTTACATGGGTTCAGCCTTTAAAAACAAAGGTGTGCAACGTTTGTTAGATGCAGTGACCATGTTCTTGCCGGCTCCAAACGAGATCCCTCAGTACGCATTGGATTTAAATGCCAACGAAGAAAAAGTGGCGATCACATCTGATGACGACAAACCTTTGGTGGCCTTGGCCTTTAAATTGGAAGACGGTCGTTATGGTCAGTTGACTTACACGCGTATTTACCAAGGCACATTGCGTAAAGGTGATTTTATCTTTAACTCACGCGATAACAAAAAAACCAAAGTCCCTCGTGTTGTTCGTATGCACGCTGACGAAATGCAAGACATTGAAGAAGCTGGTGCTGGTGACATTGTGGCTATGTTTGGTGTCGATTGTTCTTCAGGTGACACGTTCACAGATGGCAACGTGAAGTTGTCTATGGAATCAATGCACGTGCCACAAACCGTGATCGATCTTTCGGTTATGCCTAAGAACCGTGACGATGTGACTAACTTTTCAAAAGCGCTTAACCGTTTCTCTAAAGAGGATCCAACGTTCCGCGTTAAGGTTGATCCAGAAAGCAACGAGACCATCATTTCTGGTATGGGTGAGTTGCACTTAGAAGTTTACGTTGAGCGTATTAAGCGTGAATTCAACACAGAAGTCGTTGTTGGTGAACCAAAGGTTGCTTACCGCGAAGCCATCACAGCTCCTGTTGATTGTGAATACCAACATAAAAAGCAAACGGGTGGTTCTGGTCAGTACGCTAAAATTTATGCCAAAATGGAACCATTGGAAGAAAACGAAGAAGGCAAAACTTACGAATTCGTAGACAAAGTTGTTGGTGGTACAATTCCTAAAGAATACATCCCTTCTTGTGACAAAGGTTTCCAAGATCAATTGCAAGAAGGCTTGCTCATTGGTCAGCCAGTCGTTGGTGTTAAAATGACTGTGACTGATGGTGATTTCCACCCTGTGGATTCATCAGATATGGCCTTTAAAATCTGTGCGAAAACATTGATTCGTGAAAACTATCACAAAGCCAGTCCTGTGGTTTTGGAACCAATCATGAAACTCGAAGTAGAAGTTCCTGATGAGTTCCAAGGTGCTGCCACTGGTCTTGTGAACCAACGTCGCGGTATCATCATGAACACAGGTTCTGATGCTGGTTTCACTAAAATTGTTGCTGACGCGCCTTTGTCGGAAATGTTTGGTTTTTCAACTGACCTTCGTTCTTGCACACAAGGTAAGGGTGAGTTCTCAATGGAGTTTAACAAATACTCTCCAGCACCTCGCCAAATCCAAGAAGAGTTAGTGAAAAAGTATCAGCAAAAACGCGCTGAAGAAAATAAATAGCAGCAAGGGCCCAGGGATTAGGGCCTAGAGTTCTTTAGCCAAAATTTTTTAAAAGGGCAGGTTTTTAACCTGCCCTTTTTTATTTGACCGGACTCGGTGCTTTTCTTAAACTTTTGCTATGTCAGATTCCTTGTCGCAAAAAACCAAAGAGCAAGAACGATCCGAAATTGACATTTGGTTACTTCGCAAAAATCTTAAGCTTTCTTATGAAGAGCGTGTGAAACAGCATGACCGCTTAAGAGATTGTATTAAGCAGCTTCAAATCATTGGACAACGTCATCGTGCAAAAGCTTCTTGAGTTTTTGATCCATTCTCCTATCGATTTTGTTTTGATTGGCGGGTTCGCTGCTGTCATTCATGGTTCAAACCAGACCACACAAGATATCGACATTTGCATTTTATTCACTCCTGAATCTTTGAATGATTTGAGAGAGGCATTAAAGCCCATTCACCCCCATTTCAGAAACGATGTAGAAATTTCTTTTGGAGACTTTGATTTTAATGGATCAAATAAAATGTCTCATCATTTAGAAACAGATTTGGGTATTTTGGACTTGGTTAGTAAAGTTCCTGGGGTAGGGAGCTTTTATGATGTTTTAAAAAATGCCGATGAAATCGAAATGTTTGGTGGGTCTTGTTTTGTGATTTCAATGTCAGATCTCAT
>JACKPK010000014.1 GCA_024233595.1 Deltaproteobacteria bacterium | reverse complement strand
CAGAAGACGAAGACGTGGCAATGCCCAAACCAAGCAGATGCGCCTGGGTGGGTTCAATCACATCAGATAAGAATCGGAATGGGGTGATCGTTGTCACAAATCTCCTGCAATAAAATCAGTGCCATAGAAGAATTATTCTTCATGATTATTATCGGAGATTTGATTGAGATGTTGCGTGCTTCTTGGAGTTTCTTTTTATGAAAATACTGACTAGAATCATTTAAAGAATTTTCATTCCCGAATGAAATACGCGCCCAGATTGCTTTGGTTGCTAAAGTTCAGGATGAGCTGACCGCCCACTTCCTGCAATAAAGACGCAGGGATACGGATGTAGCTCAGGTTATTGGACGACAAGCTATCGGTAAACGGAAAGCTAGACACTTCCTGGATAGCCGGGCCATTGTGAACTGTGCCGCGATTATCTTGTGCCGAGGCCCTTAAATCGATGCCATCAAACTGGTAGATGTCATTGCTACTTTGATCGGTGTTCGACAAGTAAATCGCCAAACCAAACTGGCCATAAAGCTCTCTAAAATTAGAAACATCTCCCGAGGATCCATAAAGAACATCGACCACGTTATCGATCCCACGCGCGCCAGTTTGCACCAAGCTGGACACAAAATTAGAACCGCTTGTCACACCACTAAAATCACCTGCTTCAGCGCGCTCGTATAGGTAACGCAAAAACAAATACCCCTGGCCACGTTGACTCAAACTGGTGCCGCAGGTCATGCAAATGCTACTCGCATCGTTTAAGAAGCTCGCCACACGAGCGTGATTTTCAATGCCCGTTTCTTGCATATAGCCTTGTGAATCAATGCTGTGAATGTCTTCGGCAAGATGCGACAAAGCCTCGTTCAACCACCCCTCTTCTGCCGAAGAGTTGTTTTCAAAGTAATGCTGATTGAAATTAATCATGTGCTGAAACTCGTGCACCAAAACACCAGGGTAAATATTGCTCATCGCAAAAGATTTAGAAATCGAAGCGCCATAATCACCATTGGGATCCGGCACAAAGGTGTAAAAAACTTCCATCTCGTTACTCACAGAATAACGGGCCGAAGAAAACAAATCGATGGCGTAAAAGAAACCCGTGACCACACCGCCAGAAGACCCGCCAATGCCATTCACAGTGCGCGTGAACAACACCGCAAAACGACCATCTTCATCTACATCAGACTCAGTTCCAAACATGCTGTGCTCTTCATCAAGCACACCTTCAAATTCTTCAGCAAGCTCTTCCAGATCATCATCTGTTAACGAAGCCGCATCGCGGTTATCCACGTAAAAATTAAATGAAGAAGACTGGTGACGTAAAGTCGCGGTGACTTCATCGTAATTAGAACCACCAGAAAATGAATTGAGAACCTTAAAGACTTTTTCAGAACCAACAGACAAAAACACTTGGCGCAAGTAACGATTGCTCGATGAAGAAATCAAAAGCGAATCGTCTTCTAACTGATTTTCCCATTCGCGCAACGATTGGTGAAATGCCTCAGTGTCATCCAACACAGCGCCCTGATCTGTTTCCAAAAAAGACACTTCATCATGAGATTTTTGTAAAAACGCAGCTGACTCGCTGGCAGAACTTAGTGAATCAACCTGAAACGAAGTTGTTTGTGAGCTATCAGAAGAACTGTAAATCAAAAGCAAGACGTCATCGTCACTTCCCAAATCTTCTAAGGTGACCGTCACGGATGAATTTTCGATACTGACTTCGCTAACACTTCCACCCACAACCGTATTGCTTGTGGAACCAGAATCGCTATCACCATCTTGAGTAGAAGAAGAACTGCCCCCAATGGTTGAAGCCCCGCCACAATGCGCTAAAACGATGGCAAACGTGATCAATGTTGCCTTTGTCAAAAGATGCTTTAGTCTGTCTCTCATAAACCCCAACCCTTACCAGACAGACATTAAGAGCAAACGTTGGGCCAACAGGCATTAGAGAGCGACAAGTTTTTTTCACACGTTATTCTAAAGGCTTAGAAAGAAATTTTTTCCGCAGCGGGAATTCTGACTTTAAAAAAGGCAATTTCTGCCCGGTAAAATTGAAATGGGGAAATCAGGGAGCAAGCGTTCATTGCAACGCCAAAGTTTAACAAAGATTAACAAGAGGCACGTTTAGCAGACGATAGAAGTCGTTTATTTTATAACGTAACCACCAAAGCCACTGCCGGAAAAGAAAACAGAGAACTGACCACCGGCTGCGGCGATTTGTTCTTTTGAAATTTTAACGTAAGTGATGCCACTGCCACTGATGGAATCAATAAAAGGAAAACTGCTGACTTCTTGCACAGCGGGTCCTTGCAAATAAGTGCCACGGTTATCGTAAACCACACCACGCAGATCGATTCCAAAAAAGGAGTAACGATCATCAGGAGCCAATCCTGTGTTAGAGTAATACAAAGCCAATGCAAAGTGGCCTAAGATTTCTTTAAAGGCTTCGTTATCAACACCATTGCCGTAAATGCTATTGACCACGTTATCAACACCACGGTCTCCGGTTTGAACAAGATCAGTGATGAGATCAATGCCTGAATCAAACTCCCCTAAATTGCCAAGTTCGGCTTGCTCATAAAGGTATTTCACCAAAAGATAACCACCACCGCGTTCCGTGAGTGTGGTGCCACAAGTCAAACAGGTGTTGGCAATGTCAGCCAGGTAATTCGAAACGCGCGAAGGGTTTTCCATGCCAAAGCCAGTCAGAACAAGATCATTTTGCTGATCAAACACACCGTTTTCAACAAGATCAGTAAAGTCTTCCGCAAGGTGAGAGAGACTTTCGTTCAACCAACCCTGCTCTGACAAACTGCCGCGCACAAAGTAATGTTGATTAAAATTAATCATGTGTTGCAACTCGTGCGGCAAAACGCCTGGCAGGATATTGCTTAAAGCAAAGCTTTTGGAAACAGGCGAACCGTAATCAGCACCGGGATCAGGAACAAAAGTGTAGATGTACTCGCCTTCGTTACTAATCGCGTGATCACGCTCATCAAAAAGATCCAAGGCGTTAAAGTAACCGGTGACAATGCCACCGCTTGATCCACCCAAACGATTCACAGCATTGGTGAACACCACATTAAAACGACCATTGCCATCGGTATCTGTCCACTCACCAAATGTGCTGAGAATTGTGGGAATCATTGCCTGAAAGTTAGCCGCCAAGCTTGCCAAATCGTCATCGGTCAAACGATTAGCATCTTGCGTGTCCACGTAAAAATTAAAACTCGTTGATTGATAGCGCAACTCCGCGGTGATGGTGGTGTAGCTGCTGCCACCGCTGATAGAGCTCAAAACCTTTAAATTCTTTTGCGAACCCACTGTTGCGTAGCGAGTCAAATAACGGCTGTTGTTCTTTTGATCTGCCAAAGGCTCTTCTTTTAAAGTCGACTCCAAGCCGCGCAAAGCCATGTGGAACTCTTCTGTTAACTCTTCGCTTGTGAGTTCAAAATCATCTTCTGACAGTTCGGCATCTTCTTCTGAATTTTCTGTGGTGAGATAAGATAAAGACGCTTCACTAGAAGCAGCCGAAGAAATTTGAAATGATTGGCTCGAAGTCCCACCTTGATAAGAGTAAATGGCCAGCACCACATCAGAAGCCGAATCGATACTCAAGGAAGCTTTGTTTCCTGATAAATACAAAGCTTCAACATCACCAGACACAGGGTCTTCGTAACCCGTATTGCCGCCACCCGTGGCACCACTTTCGATTGACGAAACCGACGACTCAAAGGCGCTCTTTTGTCCGCAGCTTGCAAAAACCAGCGAAACAAACAAAAGGGACAAGACCAATTTAAAATTTTTAACCTGTGTATTTTGTAAAGAAACGAGTTGCATCATGGGCTTATTGAGCAACCCATGTGCCAACGCGTTAAAAAAACTATTTTATATATTTTTCAATAACTTAAATTGAATCTCAACCTATTTTTGGGTGTTTTTTAACCCATTTTATAACGGCTTTTTGATGCCAGACTGATAATGTTCTCAAATCGAGAATCAGACGTCGCTCAGGTCCTACAGAGTTTGTCGTTTTTGCAACATTGTGAGACAATAATACCTTCAGCCGGAAAGCAAGAGATGACAGAAACAGCGAAGCGGTTTAATGGATCGCAAAGGATGGTCAGGTGATTTCAAACGAGCCCACGCAAAGCCAGAGTGCAAGCAAAGCGGGAAACAACAACGCGACTTCGCAACTCCCGGAAGAGTACTGCTTGGTGACCATCAACCACTCCTTAAAACCCCAAACAATTTCGAGCATTTCAAAATCCTTGCAACAGAATATTTCATTGCATCAATTCAAAGATTTAGAAGCCGCAAAAGATTACCTTTCGCAAAACCAACCAGACAGCATTGTAGCCGACTTAGACGATCAAGAAAAAGACATCCGCAACCTTGCCCGCTGTTGTCGCGCACCCAAAATCCTCATCACCAGCAAAGAAGACATCCCTGATCAAGACAAACTCAAGCTAGCTGGCGTGCACGAGCTTGTTCTGCGCGAAGACCTTCCCAACGCTGCCATCCTAACACACCACATGCAGCAAGCAGCGGAACGCTTTGCTTTGGAAGAAAATTTAAAAGCCAGTTCCGAAAAACATTTTCAGGAAATCATCGAAAACAGCTCAGAAGCTATCATTGTGGTCAATCCAGACAACACGATTTTTTACACCAACCCCGCAGCAAACAACTTAATTGGTTTTGAAAATAAAAAATCAACCGGACAAAAACTGGAACTTCATTTTCATTCTTTAGACGGTCTACAAAAAAGCGCTGAACTAACATCTTTAGACTGCAAACGGGTTTCCTTTTTAGCGCAAACCCAAGAGACCACAGAGATTTCGATTAAAACAAGTTATGGCGAAGAGCGCGCTTTTGATCTGCGTGTGACCGATGTGAAATGGGGATTTTTAAAAGGCTACCTCATTGCCTTGCACGACATCACCAACATCAAACGCATCTCTCAACTAACCGCCGAGATCCAAGAAAAATCTCGCTTGGACAAACTCAAAGATGAATTCATTAGCATTGTGTCGCACGAAATGCGCACGCCCTTAACCATTGTAAAAGGGGCTGTCAGTAACATCAAAGATGGCATCGCGGGGCCTGTGACCGACATGCAAAAAAAGGTATTAGAAACAACCAACCGCAACGTCGACCGCTTGGCTCGCATCATCAACGATCTCCTGGATCTGTCACGCTTGGAATCTGGCAAAGCCAAAATGAACCGCAAACCCTTCCACGCCAATAAATTTGTGGAAGAGATTCACCAAAACTTCAAAAACATCGCCGAAGAAAAGAGCTTGAGCATGCAAATGCAAAACAACTGTCCAGACGATTTGCTCATTTACGGCGATTACGACATGATCACCCAGGTGGTCACCAATTTGCTCTCCAACGCCCTACGCTACGCACAATCTTCTATTAGCATCGAACTTTCGCCAACACGCGGTGAAAGCATGGGCAAAGAAACCGACATTGTCACTTTTTCTATCAGCGACGATGGCGAGGGCATTCCTTTGGACAAGCAAGCCAATCTTTTTGAAAAATTCGAACAAATCAACCGCCCCTCTGGAGGCAGCGGTTACAAAGGCACAGGGCTTGGCCTTGCGATCAGCCAACAGATTGTTCAAATGCATCACGGTAACATCTGGGTCGAAAGCGATGCCAACAAAGGCGCCAAGTTTAAATTCACCATACCGGTTTACCATCAAGAAGATGAATTACTCTTCTTGGTCGAAAACCTCATTGACCAAGCTGACAAAACCAAAGACGCCGCATCGCTCATGGTCATCAACATCAAAGACCACGCAATCGTTTTAGAAAAATGTGACGAAGAGGAAATCGCTTTGCTGTACAGCGAACTCATCAATACTTTGCGTAATCAAGCTTTACGTAAATCCGATGTGCTGCATTTTAGACGCGATACAAAACAATTGGTCGTTGTTTTGCCAAACACCGATCGAAAAATCGCCGAACAAATAGCCGCTCGCATTTGCAAGCTCACACGCAACGCAGCCTTTTCTTGTCAAAATACAGAACTCAATTTAGAACTTGTTATCGGCATCGCTTGCTTTCCAGACGATGCCACACACGCAAGTGATTTGCTCAAACAGGCCCTGCAAGGCTTGAGCACTTAAATATTTAGAGGGGGATATATGGGTGACTCAAAAAAAGTTTTAATCATAGATGACGAAGGCGACCTTTTAGAAATGGTCACCATGCGCTTGAACAAAGCCGGTCACGAAGTCGAAACCGCTTTAGACGGCAAACAAGGTCTAGAAAAGGTTTCCTCGTTTAAACCAAACGTCATTCTGCTCGATGTCAACATGCCTGAGCTTAACGGCTGGCAGGTTTGCCAAGCGCTTAAAGAAAATCCAGAGACCGCCAACATCAGTGTTGTGATCCTCACAGCCACGCGCGATTTAAAACAAGCCAAAGAAGTCAAAGCTGACAGAGTGGTGTTAAAGCCATTTAACTTTGATGAAATTCTGGGCGTGATCGATCAGTCCTGATAATCAAGACAGATCAAATAAAACTCTGTGGATGATTTGCGTGTGGCTTCCGGAACAACGGAATGCATTTTTTTGAATTTTGTTTTGAGCTCTTTTCTAAACTCTTCGAC
The DNA here is from genome assembly GCA_024233595.1 of Deltaproteobacteria bacterium. GTDB lineage: Bacteria > UBA10199 > UBA10199 > UBA10199 > JADGCS01 > JACKPK01. The sequence goes on along the minus strand of JACKPK010000014.1, from coordinate 16,590 downwards.
CTCTGGTCCTGGAAAGATTTTACACAAGAACCCACCACCCTTTTTTAAAACCGAGCACGCAAACACAAAGGCCTTGCGATTCAAATCATAAGAAGCAAATTCATCTCTAAATTTAATGCCCGAGATATTCGGCGACATGTCTGATATCACCCAATCCACCGCCTGCGGGCAACGCTCGCGAATCCAATCTTGCGTTGATTCTTTAGTGAAGTCATCTTGTAAGAATTCGTTTTGATGATTGGGACTCACTTTAAGTGGCAACAAATCAACAGCCAAAAGCTTGCCCTTTGGCCCCATGCGCTCCTGCGCCACTTGAAACCAACCACCAGGCGCCGCCCCCAGCTCCACAACACGAGAGCTCTTTTTAAACATTTTAAAACGATCATCCAACTCTTGGATTTTATAAGCCGAACGCGCGGCATACCCCTCTTTTTTGGCTTTAAGGTAAAAGCGGTCTTTGCGATGAAATGATCTTTTGGCCATGGTCTAAAGTCCTCAATTTTGATCCCTGGGGGTGAAAAAACCTCCCAAAGCGAATCCGCGCCAACAGCTGCCAGCACCCAACCCCTAAATATTATAATGTTTTCAATAGCTTAAAAACAAGAATCCATTCGTTAAAATCTGCAATTTGGCATCAAGATTGCTTTAATAAGGGCTGAAAAGAGGAATAATCGAAAAGAGTTTTATGAGCAACATCCCAGAAATCACCATAGGAACCCAAACCATTTCCACCGATGACCTTGCCGAAATGTATGAAGACGGCACGCTTTATGATGTATTAGAAGCTGAGCTCAAAGACATGAACTCAGTCACACGCTCAGAGGAAGTGGCTGATGTCTTGGAACAAATTGCAGAGGCCTTGGATGGTTGGCGTGATATAGAAGATGAGCTCGAAGATGAAATTGATGAGCGTGAAGATTTAGACAAAAGCACCAGCGCTCAAGAACGTGAGTTGGCCGAAATCGACGATTTAATTGATGATCTTAAAGACGAAATCCCTGACGCCATTGAAGAATACGCCTTATCAATCGACGGTCTCTACATTGCGTCCTCAGAAGACTTAAGCCTTTCACCAACCAGCGATTACGATAACGGCGATCACATTCAAATCAAACTCCAAGGTCACGAACTCACCGGCATCTTTGAAGAAGACGAAGAATTTGATGGCGTGAACACTCACCCAGGCGACCTTGATGGTGATGGGTTTGAAACCGCGCGCGACTACGAAGAATACCAAACAGAGCAATCGCAATTGGCTTTAGAACAAAACCAACTTTTTCTTTTGGAACTCAGCGAGTACGACATTGTGCAAAACATCCAAACCATTTCTGAGTCTGAAGGCAAATACGAGCTAAGCATTTACAACAGCAATAATAAAAAGACCATCACCCTCACTGTGAGCGGCCTCTTAAAAGGAACCTCACTTATTTTTCAGACCAATAACAGCAATTTCATGCAAGCCAACATGCCTGCGGCCATGAAAAAACTCTCGCACTTTGGCAACGACATCGATACCGTTTGGGATCACGAAAACAAAACAGACGAAACAGCGCAACTGGCCATGATCAACGGTTACGAAGACTGTATCGACGAGCAAAGTTTTATCGCCACTTACAATCAACTCATGGAACCAGATGCCACCTTGCCAGCAGCAAGTGCCTACGCTTATTTTAAAGAAGTGGCTGATGATTTATTTGGCACCTTGAATGACCCAGACGCCATGAACGCTGCCGAAGCAGTCAGTAAATTCTTACAAAACATCAACAAGCTCGCCCCTGAAGACCAAGCTAGTCTTGTGTCTGCTCTTGTCATGCAATTGGCTAAAAACCAAAAAGAAAATTACTTTGGCATGTTCTTCGGTGATGTTTCTAGTTTGCCTGCCTTGCAATCTAAACTTCTTTACGGTGAAGAGTTATCTGTGAACGCACGCGCTGTGAATATTTTTATTGAGATGCACGCCCCCACCGCTCCAGACGCCAGTGGCAACATGAGCATCAAAGGTGGCATGTATGGGAATACATCTTTGATTGAACTTTTTTACGGCAACGATGGTCTTGATTCAGCAGCCCTGCAATACCCAGGTTGGACAAATAACGAAAAAACCAAAGAAGCCTTGGAACTTTACAACACTTTGGTTGGGGAAGTTTCTTGGGCGCTGCCAAATAATCTCACCACGCAATTTAGTGATAATGTCGACAACGAAATGTCACAAGACGCTTGGGGAATTTCTGATTTGATCCAAGGCAAATGGGCCAATGATGTGCTCTACACTGCTACAAGCTATGTCTCTAATTTTGATTCCAAAGGACGTAACGATGGCATTGATCAGAAAAATTACAATAACGCCGTCCTCACAGGACTCAATGTCATTGCAGAAATGATTTCCACAAATCAAGGAAGCGACATTGAAGAATTAGCCAAAGCCATTTTGGGTATTTTCAATAATCCCGAAATCATCGCCAAAGCCAAATGGCAAGAACCTGTTGTTGGCGGTATCATTGCAGCCATTGCTCAAGCCTGCCCAGAACTATTGGATTCCCTGTGTGCGATCCCAAGCTTTGCGAATCAGGTGAACAAAATGCTGTCGTCTTCTAATAAGAAAAACGAAGTGAGTGCTGTGGCTGTTGCACGCTACAGCCATCATGCGTTCGCGCAAAGCCAAAATGAAAGAACAAGGCAAAAAACAGCTGAAGAAGCGAAGAGATGCTTCTCTGCTTGACCAAATAGCCCCATCAAATTTAAATTCTTCCAAAGAATTCCAGGCAACAAGAAACGCCCCACTGTCATGATAGGCGGCCATAAATAAGACGCATGGCTGAGTCATGATCAAAAAGCAAGATGATCACTTATGCTGTATTTAGAAGTGAAACGATCCACAGGTCGAGCCACATTGATTGGTAAAACACCATAAAGAATCTTACCGCCATCTAAGGCTGCACTGGAATCAAATTAAAAAAACAAAGCGCCAGATTCAAAAACACAAACTGCACCAGCCCCGTCACAATAAGCCCATACACAAAAGAAGACACAACACTGAGCAAAACTGTTTCGTTGATGAGTGCCAAATGCACCAGGCCCGCAAATCCAAAAGCCAAAATCATATTTGAGACAGGACCCGCCGCCGCAATGTACAAACCATCGCGCTTGACGTTTTTAAGATTACGGTAATCGACCGGCACTGGCTTGCCCCAACCAAATAAAAAACCCGTGAACAAACCCAAAATGGGTAAAATTAATGTCCCCAAAACATCAATGTGCGGAACAGGGTTGACTGTCACCCGACCAAGGTCCTTTGCGGTGCTGTCACCAAAACGCCATGCTACAAAGCCATGCGCCGCTTCGTGCACCGAAAGGGAAAATAAAAAACCTGGCATAAAAACCAGAACCTCTAATATTTTTGTGTGCCAATCCATAATCTATTTATTGTGCCTAGGTGGAGCTCGGCCTGCATCGCAATGACACTCACGTCACTGCGAGGAGTCCGCCTTAGGCGGACGACGAAGCAGTCCAGATAAACAAAGACTAGATTGCTTCGTCGCTTCACTCCTCAATGAAAAACCTTTAAACCTACTTATCATTCCCGAGTTTCACTTATCATTCCCGAGTTTCACTTATCATTCCCGAGTTTCACTTGTCATTCCCGAGTTTCACTTGTCATTCCCGCGAAGGCGGGAATCTAAATTTTTAACACACTAGATCCCCGCCTTCGCGGGGATGACAGAAAGAAGTATGCACAGGGATAACAAGTGAAACTAGGAAAGACAAAGGCGATCCCCGAGTCCCACCTAGGCACCTAAGCATTTTCTTTCCTTTTCATGTAATTTTTTCAATAATGAGTGAGGTCAAGGCGGATTTTAATTTTCAAACCGGAATGTACATGTCGTACCTGAGGATTTGAAAATTAAGATCCAACGCGGAGATCAGTCATTATTGAAAAAATTACCCCCGAGGATGAAAGCGCTTGTGCAGATCCCTCAACCTCTCGCGACTCACATGCGTGTAAATCTGCGTGGTACTGATATCAGCGTGCCCTAGCATCATTTGCACGGAACGTAAATCAGCGCCATTTTCTAATAAGTGTGTTGCAAATGAATGCCGCAACACATGCGGACTCAAATGCTTTTTAATTTCTTTTTTTTGCGCCAAACTTTTTATGTGCTGCCAAAAACGCTGTCTTGTAATCGCCTTGCCTGCAGCTCCCGGAAACACAACACGGCAGTTTTTATTGGGCACAAGTCGTGGCCAAACGTGTTCAAAATACTCTTCTAGTTTTTCAATTGCCTGAGTCCCTATGGGGACATAACGTTCCTTTTGCCCTTTTCCAAAGGCCAAAACGCTGCCCGACTGTAAATTCAAATCGTTGGTTTTTAAATTCACCAACTCAGAAACGCGAAGGCCCGTTGAGTACAAAACCAAAAGCATGACCTGGTTGCGAAACAGCACCAAATCACTCTTGGTTTTGAGCGCCACAGGCCACTCGGCAAGCAAGTCGTCTATTTCTTTTACGCTTAAATAAGACGGAAGTTTCTGGCCTATTTTTGGTAAATCTAGTTTTTCACTGGGATCATGGCTGATTTTTTTGCTCTGGTACAAAAAACGATACAGCCCTCTGACTGCCACCAATTCTCGCATTAAGGAGCGAATGGCCACTTTGCCCTTTTGCCGACGATCAATGGAATACTCTAAAAAATGGTCTAATTTGCTTTTTTCCCAGCTTTTTACCCCTGATTTTTGAATGAACTGGAACCACTTGTCTAAATCACGAGCGTAAGCCTCTAGGGTATTGGGGGTCAGGTGTTTTTCGATGCGGAGGTAATGCAGATATTCTTCGATGACTTCTTGCACCCAGGCATGATACAAGCTTTGCAACACAAAATCATCAAGAACTTAGAACCGCATGAAACAAACCCGATTAGAACAGCTCTACCGCCAAAAACTCATTCGCTCAGAGGCATCTCCTAAAACACTGCCCACAGAACACATTTTAGAAAAAGAAATGAACTATTTTCCTGATGAACCTCAATGGGATCATCTCCATATTGTCGAAATCGGTCCGGGCAATGGTGAGTTTCTGTTTCATTTGGCAAAAGAAAACCCCTCGGCCAATTTGCTTGGCATCGAGATCGGCAACAAACGTTTTGAAAAAATCAAAAAAGGCATTGGGGCACGTTTTTTAAAAAACACCATCATTGCCAATGGCGATGCGCGCATCCCATTTTATAAAAACATCAAAGACAATTCCTTAGATCGCATTTACATTTTATTCCCTGATCCATGGCCAAAAAATCGCCACGCTCATCGCCGGCTTTTGCAAAAAGATTTTTTAGAAATTGTGCTTAAAAAGCTCAAACCGGGCGGGCAATTTTTACACGCCACCGATGTGCAAGATTACAAAACTTGGGTGCAGGCTAATGCGGAAAGTTTATTAACAGAAAACAAAATCTCTGGAGCCATTAAAGAAGGTGAGCGCTTTGAAGAGCTGATTCCAACGTATTTTCAGCGCAAATGGGAAGACCATGGCCGGAGTTTTTATTATTTGAAGTTTGAGAAAAAGCTGTAGGGGTAAAAGAACTTTTGCTAAGATAAAAAAGCAACGCAAAACCTTGAGATTGACTCAAACAACACTTATGTCATCCCGCACTTGATGCGGGATCTAGATTTTGGCATAAGCATTCGGATAGGGCCTATAGCTCAGTTGGTTAGAGCGACCGGCTCATAACCGGTTGGTCCCAGGTTCAAGTCCTGGTGGGCCCACTTATATAACAAGGCTTTTGGTTATGATCTCAAAATGACGATCATTTCCTTAAGCCTTTTTTTTACTTTTAAAGCACATCAATCCAAAAGCCTTAAAGTGGCGATTCCCACAACAACCACAATACTTAACATCTCTTTCACAATACATTCGAAACCCCCTTAAAACCCCTTAAAAATAAGCAACCTTTGACGATAAGAGCCGAGAATAGTTGTAGGGGAGTTGGTTTTTTATGCTCAGAATAAATGCAATCAGTCCTCCAGCACCAAGCACCATTCCGGTGGCACTTGATCCTGTGATCCAAGCCGAAATCCCCAAAAAGAGAACAACGCAACCAGCTTTCTATCTAGCGACAAAGCCACCGCAACACTTTGTGCGCTTGCCTTCTGCTTTTTTTTCACCCCAAACACAAAAGCAAAAAACAGCCGAATCAAATAGAGCCAATGAACTTTACACTCACCACATCACCGCAATCCCTTGGAAGTTTTTTGGAATCAAAGGCAAACTTGAAAAACTAGAACAAGCAAAACAAAAAGGAGCACCACGCTTCCGGCACCCCAAAAGAGATTTAGTTGATACTGGTGAACTCCTTAATTCCATCAACATATTTTTAGCTTCAACAGATGGCCTATTGATGGAGGCTTTGGGTATTTTTACCGATGATCGCAGGCACGACATCAGTGATTATCTTCGTCTCACAGCACAAGAGGTTTTAAAGATCTTGACCAATGCTGACCGAGAAACACCAGAATGGGATTATCTAAAAATGATTGCTGCTGAAGCAGATGCGTTCGCAGAGCAAGCCAATAGAGATGTTAATGACCCCCAAATTTTTTGGGCCTGTTGCGCATGTGTTATTCAAGTTAAAATCAAAGAATTACTTGCCGGTAAAAATTACACTGACATGATGGAAAAAGCAGAGGAACACCATGTTTTGCTGAATGCCTTGCATAAAGCCATGCCTGTTCTAAAACAAGAAATTGATGCCGGCTTTCAGCTTGGGATCGATTTGGGAACAGACACTTTTACCTTTGAAGATTTCGTGAAAAGAACTCGAAGACAGTTTAAACCGCTTGGGGCTCACTCCATTTACAAACCAACAGAGAATAAAGAAACATTCAGATCAACTCAGAAAACTTTACCCCGTATTCCTCCATCTCCACAGGTTTTTCAGATGAGGCCAGGAACCACTTGCCTTTCCTACAACAATGCCATCAAGTAATGACGCAAGAAGAATTACGCGCTTGGGTTTGTAGATTCCCCATGTTCGACGGTGAAAACCACCCTGATCAAACCGCCGATGAGTTCAGAACACTGTCATTCACGAAGCCATTCATTCCCTCGTCAATAGTAGCCGAATGCATTTTCAACCAAATAGGAATAAAACCTGAGATTAAAACCAACTCTTTTTCGAAGGAATACCCAATTTCTCACCGCATACACTTTACAGGAGAAGCTGCTGCAGTTTTCAAGAAAGGGCCTTAAAACGCCTGAACAGCTTGCAAAGGCCATGCAAAGACTTTCTGGCACCCTCGTGTTTCTGTACCAATCCAGCAGGGAGACTTACACGAAGTCAGCACAATTGCCTGCGCTGGCAACAAACTGGGCTTTGAGCGCTTTTGTCACCTCTTCGTCCTCAAGTAGCAATGCAGAGGCGTTCGGATTATCAGAAGACGAAATCAACATTCAAACCCATCTTGCAGAATGCTTGCTCACATTGTTGTAATGGCGCGCAGCGATAAAAGCGCAGCCTACCCCTCTCTTGATACTGCCGAGAAACTTTTTGCCGCGCTCATTAATTAACTCCTCCCTTGACTCCTCATCATCCTGTCATAAACTGCTTTTATGACAACACTCTCTGACCTCATTCAACAAATCGAAGAAGTCCTCCCCTTAAATTTACAAGAGCCCTGGGATCATTGTGGCTTAAACCTTGGCGATCCCAATGCCGATGTTGATCACATTCTGTTTAGCTACGATATTTGCAACGAGGTCATCACGCATGCCATCAACAACAAAGTTGATCTCATTGTCTCGCACCACCCTTTTCGCATGCAAGCCGATGTCGAGATCAATTACTCGCATTACGAAGACCACATCATCGCGCGTTGTTTTCAAAACAACATCGCACTCTATTGCTGTCACACCAATCACGACGCCTCGGAACACAGCATGAACCACCATTGTTTTAACTCCTGGGACATCCAAAACGCACAGCCCTTTCCAAGCGATCACCCCTCGGGGCAATCGGTGGGGCTTTATGGTGAACTCAAAGAGCCTTGGGACATGCAAAGCATGCTGCGTAAACTCAAAGATCATTTTGGCTGCCCTTATGTGCGCCTGGTCGATGCGGGCCTTGATCGTTTCCGTAAAATTGGCATTTGCACCGGCAGCGGTGCCAGCCTCATCCACAAAGCCGTAGAGCTCGATTTAGATCTTTTCATCACAGGTGACGTCAAATACCATCAAGCCATTGATGCCAAGCGCAGCGGGTTGAGTGTGGCCGATGTGGGGCATTTTTATTCGGAATCCGAATCGGTGTTGATTCTAAAAGATTTATTCATGAGCAAGCTCGGAAACAAGCTAAAATACAGCGTTTACGGGGATCTGAAGGATGCCTTCGAGTATTTGTAAAGAAGATTTGCTTTCAGGGGTTGAGTTGATTACATAGGCTTTCGATCAACTCAAAACCAAAGAGGTCAAGCCGTGAAAGATAGTCTGAAAACCCTTCTTAAATGTGCCGAAATTGAACGCAAAATCCAAGAACTCTCAGACGAAACCCAAGAAATCCCTCAAATCACAAAATCCCTAGCCGGAGACCTCTCGGCGCTTAGCAGCGATCTCGAAAACAAAAAACAAGAATTACTCAATCTCACCAGCCGTCTTTCAGAACTGCAAGACCTCCTCACAGAAAAGCGCAGCTGGATCGAAGAACGCGAACAAAACATCAGCACACTTAAAACGCATAAAGAATTTCAAGGCGCACAAAAAGAAATCAGCCTGGCTCGTAAAGCCATTAAAGACGCAGAAGAAGAAATTGCCAAATTATCTCCTTCCAAAGAAGCATTAGAAAGCGGCGTTAAAGAACAAGAAGAATCCACTCTTCCCAAAATCGAAGAAATCAAAAACGACATCGCAGAGAAAAAAGCGCATTTCGAAAAAATTGATCAACTCATTGCCGAAGAGCGCCGCAAACTCGATGAGCTCTCTAAAGAAATTTCTGATAAAAAAATGGCACGTCACTTCAACACCATTCGCCAACGAACTTCTCCGGCAATCTCCTTAATCGAAAACGGTCATTGTATGGAATGTGGCACCAAGGTGTTGCCGCAAACCTTGAACCAATTGCACCGCGGTGAAGCCATGCAGATTTGTAACCGTTGCAAGCGTATCATTTATTTTGATCACATGATTGAAGATAATGCAGCCGATGCGGCTCAAGACGCTAAAGATGAAGCGCAATCTTAATTGGTTAAAAACACCAAGGGGTCTTTAGGAAGACCATCCACCCGCACCTCATAATGCAAATGCGGACCAGTCGAAAAGCCTGTTGTTCCCACATCGCCAACGTGCTCACCACGTTTTACGGTTTCGCCTTTTTTAACGTAGAGTTCGCTCAAATGCGCGTACATGGTCGAAATGCCATAGCCATGTTCAATGACCAACATCTTGCCATAACCACTGCTGCGGCCTGAAAAAATCACCTTGCCGCCAGCCGGGGCTTTAACGGGGGTTCCCATAGGGCTAGCAATGTCGAGACCGTTGTGCATTTTAAAGTTACGGCCAATGGGGTGCTTGCGCATGCCAAACTCAGAAGTGATCCAACCTTCGACAGGCATGATGCTTGGTGTGGCGCTCACGTAATGAATCTTTTCTTTGTTTTGCGCAAAGACCTCTTCGAGCTTGCGATTCAGCAAACGGGTTTGGTCATTCAAACGCGTGAACTTTTGATTGAATTTATTGACTGTGAGCTGGCCGTTTTCGGAGGTCCATTGCTCCACAAGCTCACCTGCTTCTGGCACATGAATGTCCGCGAACTCGTCTTGAAAAATAGAAAGGTCGAGTTCATCAATGGGGCCTGTTCCAAACTTAAGACTTTGCGGATCAATGTCCATGAGCTCGCTCAAATGCGCAATGGAATCATCCATGACGCCAATGATTTTTTCGAGCTTACTGAGTTTCACAATCAGCTCTTTGCGGTTTTCGACTAATTTTTGGTTTTCGTAGGTGTTTCGCTTTAAAGCGATGAGCTTGTTCTGATAATGAATGGTGGAAAACACAGCCACAAAGAACAAGGGAACAGCCAAAATAAGGGTGAAAAGCAAAACTTTCAGCGTTAATGCCGAGATTTTGAAGGTCTTGGTCTTGCTTTTGTCCTTGGGGACAACAATGATGTGATAATCCTTAAACATAAATAGCTAAAGTAATGATCGGCAGATTTCCTTAAAAGTTGCCCCCTTAATGGCTCAAAGTGGTTAAACGTTTGGCTAACACAAAAAATCTACCGGCCAAATTAAAATATTACAAATAATATCAAAAACTTGGCCAAATCAGCCGGACAATTGTTTTACAAGACAGGAAGTGTTTCTGGCAAGGATTAATCGTCAGAGGACTTTGCAAATCACAACAGTGACGTTGTCGTCACCGCCGTTTTGATTGGCTTGGTCAATCAGGGTACGACAGGCCTGTTCGGGGTCGTTCCCACTGGCGATCTCGAGAATCTTGGTATCATCGACCATGTTGGTGAGGCCATCGGAGCACAACACAAACACATCGCCCGTTTTGTAATCGATTTTATGCAAATCGATTTCGACTTCTTCTTGGTAGCCAACCGAACGTGTGATGATATTCTTGAGCTTGTGCTTTTTGGCATCGGATTCTCTGATCAAACCCGCACGCATTTGTTCCGAAACCAAAGAGTGGTCGTCAGTGATTTGTTCTATATTATTGCTGCGCACCAAATAAACGCGCGAATCACCAACATTTGCTACAAAGGCTTTGCCGCCCTCATCGATGACCATGGCGGTGATTGTGGTGCCCATGCCTTTAAGCTCGGGCTCATACAAAGCTTGATCGTAAATTTTTTGACCCGCGACATCAATGGCGTGTTTCAAACGATCGCCATACTCAGTGCCTTCGGAGTTAACACCCGAAATGACCGTGGCATCGGGATCGAGATTCATGGATTGAATGACTTCTTCCATGGTCGCCACTGCCAAACGCGAAGCGTACTCGCCCCCAGAATGACCTCCCATGCCGTCTGCCACAACATAAAGGTTGAGCTCGGGGCTCACTAAAAAACTGTCTTCATTGCGTGAGCGTTTTTTGCCCACATCTGTTAGTCCGTACGATTCGATTTTCATAAAAAATTCTCTATAAACACACGCTTATTGCGTCAATAGCTTAGTCTGGAATTGAGCCTTTTTCAGGCTCATCCTGTTTCCTGACCATAAAACTGCCCTTTTGCCACTAGAACAGAAGGCGCTCCAACGCCACCATAAAACTTTTGATCACTGGCCCACAACAATTCGCTCGCCAACAGATCGTAAAAATTATCGCTCCAAACCATGGCTGTGACCCCACCGTTAAAGTCTCCGTCTTTGACCGCGTAACCTTGTATCCCTACTGAAAAATCACCACTGACCGAATCGGCATTGTGCAATCCAATGACTTCGGTCACCACAAGGCCATTGTGCATCTGTTTTAAAAGATCTTTAAACGAAGTGTCGCCATTGGGAACATAAAGATTGCTGCAAGAAATAGAGGGCAAATCCGTGTGATCGCTGCGGTGCCCATGTCCCGAGCAAGCCACTCCGGCCAACTGCGACCAACGACGATCTCCCAACACACTTGCTGGCACACCATTTTGAACCAAATCCCAGGCAGACGAAACACTGCCTTCGGCATCAAAGGGGTAAGACTCCAAGCCTCCTGGCAAGGTGGCATCGTCGATTAAATTAAAATTTTGCGAAAAAACAGTCTCACCAAAACGCCCTTCCAAACGTGAGTTGCCTTTGACAATTTGCTCAGCATAAAAATTAGAAATGAGCAGTTCCAACAACTCCACCACAACATCGCGGTGCAAGACATAAGCCCCTTTGTATGAATTAAGCGCCTTGGCTCCCAACAAACGACAAGCCGCAAAGGCGGCATCACGACCTAAATCATTCCCCAAAGCCTGCAAACTTGTTTTACTATCAAGTTCGTAAGACAGCTGCTGATTGTCACCCTGTTCTGCCAAAACACCCAAGCTACGCGTGAACGAACTGCGCTGAAAATGCCCACGAAAACCAGCTGAGCTCACAAGAGCAACATGCTCTTCTTCTTCTTCGTAAGACAAATCTTTAACAGCAGACACACGTGGGTCGCTACCCAAAGCTTGCTCACGCAAGGAAAACAACTGTTCTTTGATTAGTTCTTCGGATTGCTGCGCCATGCAAGGGTCATAAAGCCCAGGGATGTCAGGATAGTCTTCTGCAGCAGCAAAACCTAAAAACCCTTCTGCTTTGGGATTAAACCGACAAAGAGCCACTGCGGATTTAATGGTGTGATCTATGGCCTCGGCAGAAAAATCGTTGCCGTAGCTAAAACCAAGGCGCCCTGCCTCTAAAACACGCAGCCCATAACCCAGGCTCTGGCGAGTCTCCCATAAATCACGGCGTTGGTCTTGAAACAAAAAACTCCGGCCAAGACGCGCTTGAAAATACACTTCAAAGTCTTTGATCTTTGCTTTTTTTAACCGCTCTTCGATCAGCAAAAGCTTTTGTTCAAAATCAATCCTTGGCATTGCGTTTTATTCCTTTTAAAAATGGCCAACAAAATTTGCTTTAACGATTTTAGCAAATCTCAGCAACGAACAAATCCAAGATCTTCAGGGAGAAAACCATGATCAACGCCTATGCCGATATCTACGGACATTCAGGATACGCCACCCATTCTCGTCATTTTTTTAAAGCATTGAACAAGATCATGCCTGTTTGCTTGATGCCCAAAGACGGACGCATCCCAGAACGTCTTGACGATGAGTTGATCCAAATGTTGCAACGCCTGGTTGAAGTCGATTTGAATCGTGTGGCCATCAATTTAGACCAAACCGGCTTTGACCTTTGCCGCTTCACCGGCAAAAACAAAATTGTTTACACCGTGTTTGAAAGCACTCAGATCCACCCCGCAACACTCAACGTCATGAAGCAAATGGATCAGGTGTGGGTCCCCACACAATGGGGCAAAGCCACGCTGGCCAATTTAGGAATTCCCGATTCACAAATTCGTGTTGTGCCCGAAGGTGTCGATGTCAGCGTTTACAATCCCCACGCATTGCCTTTTGACGAAATCACCGCCAGACCCGGGCTTAAGTTTTTGACGGTCGGCAAATGGGAAACACGCAAAAATTTTCACACGCTTTTACAAGCTTTTGACAAAGCCTTCGATGACCAAGCGCAAGTCACCTTGGTGATTCATGCTTTCTCAAAAGTAAAAGGATTAGCCAATCTTGATGTCGAACAAGAAATCAAAAAAATTCCTTTAAAACACCCTGAGCGCATTCTTCTCATTAAAGCCGACTACACTTCTAACGAAGAAATGGCGCGTCTTTACCGCTCTTGCGATTGCTACATCTCGGCATCTCATGCCGAAGGCTGGGGATTGCCTTTATTAGAAGCCATGGCTTGTGGACTGCCGGTGATCAGCTGCTCGTACTCCGGGCCCAGTGAATTCTTAAACGAAGAAAACTCTCTCTGCTTTAAAGAAGATGGTTTAGAAGATGTCTTTTGTCCGGTGTTTTTTCCAAACAAAGGCCAGCATGGCAAATGGGCAACTGTAAACGAAAACGACTTGATTGATCGCATGCATTTTGTGCAAGCCGAGCCTCATAAAGTAGAAGCTCTTGGTCAAAAAGCCGCTGCCGACGCGGCTCAAAAATGGAATTGGGATTTGGCAGCTCAAAAAGCCGCTGAGATTTTAAAAAGCGATTTTTAAATTTGATAACGCTAAACAAGTTCTAAAAAGTCATTTTTTAAAAGCCACAAAACCTGAAAACGCAGGTCCTCTTCGCTCACACCCACTTGCTCTTTAAAAAGCGCTGTCATATTTTTTTTATGCGCGCATGATTTCAAAAGCCCAACGATAATCTTTGTGTCCAAATAGGCTTCGACCCCAGGGTAGTACTCTAAATTAGCTTTGCCCGCTAAAGCCAAATCCCCGCGCGCGCTTGTCTGTACTTGTAAATTCGGATCAAACGTTTGAGAAGGATAGCTTTGAAACACTTTGGAAAAATCCAAATGCACGTTTGCTGCTTCGTGTTTTGCAGACTGTTTGGCCTCTTGGCTTAGCTGCTCCCAAAGCGATAGATACCGTGGCAACAAAGCTGGCCAATAAAAATTTTGAGCGTCTTCTTTTGCTTTGTCTTGAACACTTTGCAAACAAGACGCATCTGAAACTAATTTCAGGCAAATTTCTTCGGCGTGTTTTAAATCGATCACCACTTGCTGACTCAAAAGCAATTGATTCAACAAATCCAACTGCACCGGTGCCACACGATTGATGATATCTTGACCTTCGCCAGCCAGGGTGTTGATCAAAAAGCCGTCTTCGCCATCTTTAATGAGATTACGATAACCATTCCAATTCGCCGCCACAACAGCCAAGCCATGTGCTTTGGCTTCTAAAATTGACAAACCAAAAGTCTCTTGCGTGTTATCACTAAAAGCCAAAAAACTTTGCGCTCTGGCAAACACAACCTTTTTATCGTGATCAGAAACATCGGGAGCAATGGTCACCTGTTGATCAAGACCTTCTTCCGATACAATGCGTGCAAGCTCTTGCGGGTAATCTTCGTTCCCACGCGCACCCGCTAAAATAAGATGTAATTTTTTTGGTGCGGCCTGAACCAAACGCTTGAACAAAAAAATCATCGGACGCAAATCGACTTTGCTGCGTGGAGATAATCTTCCAAAATACAAAAACACAAAAGCTTCTGGATCAATGCCTGTGATGTTAATGGGCCCTTGGGTTTGCAAAACATCTGGTTTGCTAATGCCAAGTGGCAATTCCTCTAAAGGCATAGCCGTGAGCGCAGCTGGAAGACTTTCTTGCATGCACTCTAAAACAGAAATGGCTGTGGGGCTTGTGCAAATCAAGCGATCAAAACTCTGCGGGCGATGCAAGGCATTCATGTGCATCCACTTTAGCCAAGCGTCGTGACCCAAGGTGTGTGTGATGCCAGTGACGGCGCAATTTTGTTTTAAAACATGATCACGAAAATAAAGTCCCTTAAAGACTTCGTTGTCGAGCACATGCAAAACATCAACTGGCTTTTTCTGCACGTAGTCACGTGCTTTACAAAAAGGCACAAGAGTCACGCCGTTGTTTTTTAAGTACGGGCAATTTTCCGAAAGGTATTGCAGCTCGGCATCGCTCGAAACAAACAAACTCAAGTGATGCGATCCTTTGTTTTTAGCAAGAGCTTCTAAAAAATCATTATTGGCAATCGCACGCCCTAAAATTTGGCGTGGCCCCGCCTGAAGAAAAGCAATGGTATCGGAATAGAATAAAAGAGAAATGTGCATGATGAAGTGCCTAGGTGCTTAAGTGCCTAAGAACCTAAGAGCTAAGATTTAGGGTTTAGGGTTTCGTTTTTTTGATTCAACCATCACAGCTTGCGATCCCATTTCTTCCTGCACGATCTGCAGGGTCAAAACCGCTCCCACAAAAAACACCACCACGGGCAAAATGAATATGATCATATATTCCTCCTAGCCTGATTCTTGTGCAATTCCGGTGCCAGAAAAACTTGAAGAAATAACGCTTAAACCACTGTATTTTAATGAGTTATTTGAAAAACTCTTTTGGGACTGGCGTCAAAATTTAGAGAATTCTCTAAGTGAGAAGACTTTGTTCCAAAATGGCAATGATTCTTTATCTGCCCACTCGTCTTGATCTTCGCTAACACTCGGCCTAATGTGAACCATGTCGTTCGAAAAACAAGCCAATGCGATTCGCACCAAAATCTATAAGAACATGTCCCCGGCGGCCAAACTGAAACAAGCGAGCCAACTCTATCAAACAGCTTGGAAATTAAAACGTGCGGGACTCAAATCACAACACCCCGATTGGAGTGACGAGCAAATCGAAACCAAAGTAAAAGAAATCTTTTTTTATGCAAGAAGCTGACCTCATCCGTGTTTTTGTAGACCCCCTGCACGCCTGGGGCATGAATCATAAACAACAAATAGAAATTGAAAATGATTTTTCTGTTTGGCTTGCACCAAAGGAATACGTCATCATCCGCAAATTAGAGTATTACCGCGAAGGCGGCTCGGGTAAACATCTAAGCGACATTGCCTCTATTTTAGAAAACAATTCAGAAAGCGTGAACCAAGGCTTCTTAGATGAAGAAATCAGAAAACGAGGCCTCAGTGTTGAATGGAAAAAAGTCACTTCCTCTTAATCAACTCTTCCGCGTAAGCGCGATTCTTCTTGGTGATTTTTAACCCACCCAAAAGACGCGCCACCTCATCGACACGCTCTGTTTGCGCCAGAGTGCGAATGCGAGTGATCACTTGTTTGTTATTCTGTGATTTTTCGACCAGAAAATGGCGGTCGGCCTGCGAAGCAATTTGCGGGTGGTGTGTCACACAAAACACCTGCGCGCGTTTGGCCAGATCTTTTAACTTTAACCCAACCAGCTCAATGGCAGCACCGCTAATGCCCGTGTCGATTTCATCGAACACAAAAGTTTTTTGTGTGTTGCCCGCGTTCAAAACATTTTTAATGGCCAAAAACAAACGCGAGGTCTCGCCACCAGAAGCAATGCGCGCCAAAGGCCGTGGTGTCATGAC
>JACKPK010000013.1 GCA_024233595.1 Deltaproteobacteria bacterium | reverse complement strand
TTGACGAAAACGACCCCAAAGGCAGCACTGAACGCGCCCTTAGCACCCTCAAAAACCTACTCGCAGAACACAAAGATGAGTACGCTGCCATGAGCTTTGAATTGGTTCTTGGAGAAGGCGGGTTTTACCCGGGCCAAAAAGATTTTTTCATCAGCCTGATGAAAGAACTCAAAAAGCACAAGGTCGCCGTTTTGGTCGACGAAGTGCAAAGCTTTGCGCGCACAACAGAACCTTTTGCTTTTCAACATTTTGGTTTGGACGAGTACGTGGACATTGTTTGGATTGGCAAAGCAAGCCAAGCCTGTGCCACTTTGTTTAGAAACGATTTTAAACCCAAGCCCGGACTTCTCAGCCAAACCTACACGGCTTCTAGCTCCGCCATTCAAGCAAGTTTAGTGATTCTAGAAGAGCTCATGAAAAAAGACTATTACGGAGAGACCGGTAAAATCTCCAACATCCAAAACAGTTTTAGAACTGGCTTGGAAGAGCTCAATGAAAAATACCCACAACTCATCAAAGGCCCTTACGGCGTTGGGGCCATGGTGGCATTCACACCTTTTAATGGTGAGCTCGAACAAACCAAAGCGCTTGTAAAAAAACTTTTTGATAACGGTGTCATGAGCTTTTTCTGTGGCAAATCGCCTGTCCGAGTGCGTTTCTTGATCCCTGCTTTGGCGGTGAACGAAAACCACATCAAAGACGTATTAGACATTTTAGAAAAAAGTCTGCTCGAAACGCAAAAAGATCTGGGACTATGATGACAGAAAAAAATTTTGAAAATTTTGTGATTCGTCCCATTCGCGAAAATGATTTAGACAATCTGATTGATCTGGCTGCCGATGCTGGACCTGGTCTGACCACACTTCCCAACGACAGAACTTTTCTAAAACAACGCATCGTCGATAGCCTTAGAGCCTTTGACGATAAAGTCAGCAAACCACGCGGCGAAGCCTATCTTTTTGTCTTAGAAGATCTTGAATCCAAACAAATTGTGGGCACAAGCGGCATCATTTCTAAAGTGGGTGGCTTTGAGCCGTTTTACACTTATCATATTTTAGAAGAGCATCACCAAGACCAAAGCCTTGGGGTAAACAAAACCATTCAATACTTAAAACTGATCGAAAATCATTCGGGCCCCTCCGAAATTGGCAGTTTGTTTTTAAAAGATGACTACAGAAAATTTGGACTTGGTAAACTTTTGAGCCTTTGCCGTTTTCTTTTTATGTCCACCTTTCCAAATCGTTTTGATCAACACGTGATCTCGGAACTACGCGGTGTGGTCAAAGAAGATGGCAAATCACCTTTTTGGGACAGTGTTGGTCAGCATTTTTTTGATACCGATTACTCGCGCGCCGATATGTTCAGTGGCCTGGGGCACAAAGAGTTTATTAAAAACCTCATGCCAAAACACCCCATTTACATCCCGCTCTTGCCGGAAGCAGTGCAAAAGGTCATTGGCGAGGTTCACGACCGCACCCGCCCCGCTCGTGCTTTGTTAGAAAAAGAAGGCTTTTTGTTCAGTGGTGATGTCGACATCTTTGATGCCGGGCCAACATTCAAAAGTGATTTGAATCAAATCAAAACAGTGAGCCAAAGCAAAACAGCCAAAATACAAATCAACCAGCCCACCAACACAGGCAAGCTCGCCTTGGTGGCAAACCAAAGTTTGGATTTTCGTTGTCAGGTGGTTAAAGTCGATGACACCAAAGATGAACTCATCATCAATCAAGACACAGCAAAAAATCTGATGCTCAATCAGGGTGATTCTGCGCGTTACCGCATTTTATAGTCACCTCGGGGAGACAAAAATGACGACACAATCTTTATTCATAAATGGCAAATGGACTCCGGGACAAGGACCGGTTTTGCAATCTTTTAATCCTGCCAACAAGCAAGTGATTTGGGAAGGCGCAACCGCTAGCCAAACAGATGTCGAGGCTAGCTGCCAAAGCGCTCAACAAGCTTTGCAAACATGGAGCGCATTAGCATTTGAAGAGCGATTTAAAATCGTCCAAAATTTTTCTGATTTGCTCAACTCTCACAAAGATGAATTGGCAGAACTCATCAGCAAAGAAAATGGCAAACCCTTTTGGGAAGCCAAAACTGAAGTGGGCGCCATGGTTGGCAAAGCCAAGCTTTCGGAACAAGCCTTTAAAGAACGCTGCCAAATCAGCGAACGCGACATGGGAGACAAAACATCTTTTACGCGTTACAAACCACTGGGCGTGGTCGCTGTGTTTGGTCCTTTTAATTTCCCTGGTCACTTGGCCAATGGCCACATCATCCCCGCGCTATTAGCAGGCAACACCGTTGTTTTTAAACCCAGTGAACTGACTCCAGCAGTGGCAGAATTCACCGTGCAGCTTTGGGAAAAAGCCGGCTTGCCAAAAGGCGTTCTCAATCTGGTGCAAGGCAATGCCGAAACAGCCAAGGCTTTGCTCAACAACAAAAATTTACGTGGTGTTTTTTTCACAGGCAGTTCGCGTGTCGGCAAAATTATTTCTAAAGAATTAGCTGACCGGCCCAAAGTTTTATTGGCCTTAGAAATGGGCGGCAACAACCCTTTGGTGATTCATAATATTAAAGACATAAAAGCTGCTGCGTTTTTAACAGTGCAATCTGCTTTTATCACGGCAGGTCAACGTTGCACCTGTGCCAGACGCTTGCTTGTGGTCAAAGACGGCAACACCCAAAACTTTTTAGATCAACTCAAAAAAGACACACAAAGCCTTAAGGTCAGCGCGTATAACGAAAACCCAGAGCCATTTATGGGGCCCGTGATCAACGCGCACGCGGCCACTGCGGTTTTAAAAGCCCAAGAAGAATTAATCAAAAAAGGCGCTCAAGAAATCTTGCCTGTTCGTCTTTTAAAAGAAGACAGCGCGTTTTTATCTCCTGGTCTCATTGACATCACAAACGCAAATGACTTGCCTGATGAAGAGATCTTTGGGCCGCTCTTACAAATCAAAATAGTTTCTTCTTTGGATGAAGCCATTCAGGAAGCCAACAACAGCAAGTACGGCCTTGCCGCAGGCATCATCACACCAGAAAAAAACGCGTTCGAGATTTTTTACAACAATGTGCACGCCGGACTCATTAACTGGAACACTCAGCTCACCGGCGCTAGCAGTGCCGCTCCCTTTGGCGGCATTGGCGATTCGGGCAACCACAGACCAAGCGCTTACTTTGCCGCTGATTATTGTTCTTACCCAATCGCTTCCTTAGAAGCTAAAAAAATAGAAATGCCAGAAACGCTGCCCCCTGGTTTTGGAGAGTCATCATGAGCGCACGTGAGTATAACTTTGATGGCCTGGTAGGACCTAGCCACCACTATGGCGGGTTATCCTTTGGCAATGTCGCCTCCACATCGCATCAAAAAGCAATTTCACACCCTAAAGAAGCCGCCTTGCAAGGCCTTCAAAAAATGAAGACTCTTTTTGATATGGGCATTGCACAAGGTGTCTTGCCACCGCACGAGCGTCCCTTTGTGCCCGCACTCAAACAACTTGGCTACACAGGCAGTGATACGCAAATCATCCAAAAGGTCGCTAAAGAAAATCCCACGCTCTTAAGCTTAGTCAGCTCTGCCTCTGCTATGTGGACAGCAAATGCTGGCACCACAAGCGCTGCAGCCGACACCAAAGACAATAAAACCCACATCACAGCCGCAAATCTTTCGAGCAAATTTCACCGCGCCATAGAGGCAAACTTCACATCACGAGTTTTAAGAAAAATTTTTCAGGGACCAAGTTTTGTGCATCACGACCCCCTGCCTTACGCTGTGCATCTTTCGGACGAAGGCGCTGCTAACTTCACCCGACTTTGTGAATCTTACGATCAGCAAGGTTTAGAGATTTTGGTTTACGGTCGCTCCGCTTTTGATCACAACAAAACCGCACCCAAAAAGTTCCCCGCACGGCAGACGGAGGAAAGCTGTCAAGCCTTGGCACGCACTCATCAACTCCAAGAAAATTCCACCCTGCTTTTACAGCAAAGCCCTAAAGCCATTGATGCGGGGGTGTTTCACAACGATGTGATTTCTGTCGGCAATCAAAACGTGTTTTTGTACCACGAAGAAGCCTTCTTAAACACAGACGCAGCCATAGAATTAATCACAAAACGCTACCACGCTCTTAGTGGAACAGAGCCCATCTTTATCAAAGTCAGCTCAAACGAAGTCAGTCTGAACGACGCTGTGCAAACCTATCTTTTTAATTCTCAGATTGTGACTTTATCAGACAAGAGTATGGCGCTCATTGCCCCCAAACATTGTGAAGAAAACCCCGCCGTGAAAGCACGCATTGATCAAATGCTTTCCGCACAAAACAACCCCATTAATAAAGTGCATTACTTTGATTTAAAACAAAGCATGCAAAACGGCGGCGGCCCAGCCTGTCTGCGTTGGCGAATTGTCTTAGATGACGCGGCTCTTAAAGACACTCATGCGGGCTGTGTGTTTTCGGAAAAACTTTATAACGAACTTTGCGCCTGGGTGAATAAACATTACCGCGATGAGCTCACGGCAGATGACCTTGCGGATCCTCAGTTTTTAAAAGAAACGCGAAATGCTTTAGATGAATTAACGGGGATTATGGGTTTAGGTTCGCTGTACGGGTTTCAAGATTAAGACCATTAAAAAGCTCCATGCCGTTTCCCACAAACGCCCTTTCCCATGCATTTGATTCGCCCGAATTATCTTCTATTCTTCCAGGATTTTTATCAGATGGTTTTATTAGAGAACTCTCTTTTTCATTTTGTGTCTCGGCAACAGTGGAGATCATCTCTTTAACTAAAAAACGTCTATACAACAATAACGCTCCTAAAAAATGAAAACACTCTTTATTCATCGGCAACGGGAATTGCAATGAATCCGGCAACCCAAAAGGAGATTGCGGTCCTAAAAATGTAGATGCTCCTCCATGACGAACAGCCTCTGCAAAATCTTGCCAAAACCCACCGATCAAAGCTCGATACAGCGTTCGCATTTGAGTCTCTGCTTTTTCAAACTCTTCATGAAACCCAAGAACGCCAGGGCCAGTTGCTTTTTTGCTGAGTCCAAATCTGATTCCTGCCGAAACCAAAGCCTTTGACGCCTGCCAATTTACATCAAATTCCTCATGAAGCCCTACCAGCCCCTTAGTTCTCCAAGGAACCGATCGAAACTGATCACGATCAAATCTTAAACGGTGAAACTCTGTAAAATCATCAGTCACGCCTTGCACAAAACCACGGCCGGCAAACTCAGCAAGCTCAGCAGAAGGTTGAAATTCAGCATGCAAGACTGACAAGTTAGGTTTTACAAATTTTGATATGGGTTGGGGGGCTGTTAACATAATCTTATTATCGAACTATCTGGTTATATGTTGCTCCTATTTTTGAACATTCTTTATCAAAATAGCGTCGATTCAGGACGCGCTTTTTATCAAAACAGACCAGATCCAGGCCAGTAAAAATTCTCGATTTGGCTAATTCCGCTAAATTAATGACAAAATGAGTCATAAAGAGCTTAAAAAACGACAAAAACATTGCCTGAAAGTCAGAAAATCGGCAAAGCTAGACCCTCGGCCAAAAATAACCAAAAAAGCATGCAACCACGCAACTTTTTGGAAACCCAGCCGACAATGAATTGAATACAACAAAACACCGTATGTTTTAGACAAAGGAGCCCTTACATGATCGGTTTAAGACTAAACTTCAGTACCCTATTTATTGGCACTATGGAGCCATTGCAGAAAAATACGGCAAAAAGCACTTGGTGCTCCAGATGTTTTTAAACCTGCTACTCAATTAGCAGAAGTCCCTCGATTAGATCCTCAACATTCAACAGCAAGACTACAAGCCATCACAGACGGCACAGCACCACGCGGAATTATCTCTTTTCTCAAAAAAATGAAGTGATTCAAGAAGGCCTGTGAGCCAGGGCTTGTGACTTATTTAGGACCAATATCTTGGTTAACTTTTTATTGGTCCAAAGTTAGTTTGACCATTAGTTCTGACCAAAGATTTGGTCTGTGATAATAGCCCTGCTCTATGGCTCAAAAATAAAAAATATTTCAGTACGATGTTCTGCTTTCCAAAGAAAACATCTGCAATCGCAGCTCCGAAATCAGGGCATTAAATTCAGCTGCTTATAATAATAAAAAAATCGTTTTATTTGCTCCACGCAGGTACGGCAAAACCTCACTCATTAAAAACGTGGTCGCCGAAAACTTTAAACAACGCATTAAAAATGATCTGGTACTCTATATTGACCTGATGGATGTCAAATCCCTAGAATCCATACAAAACCGCATACAGACCGCTTTATCTTTTGCTCTTTCTTCAAAACTGAACACGCAGGACAAAATCAAAAAGTGGCTTTCTATTTTTAAAAACATCGCCTTACGCTTGGAATTTGACCCCATAACAGGAACCTTCATTAGAATTTGCTCCTGTAAGCACAAGAAAGCAAAAGAGGCTTAGAACTGCTCTTTTTGGCCTCTTTAAAAGAAAATGCAAAAGAGCCACCGCATCATGCTCGTTTTAGGGATGAATTCTGGGCACATCTCTTTTATTGAAGAAGCTGAAGCTTGTGAGAGGATTGCTGCAAGAACTGTCAGAATGCTCCGTATTCATTTTGGGCTCAAAAAAGCATACCGGTAAAAAATGTCGATATTTTCAACAATTCAGTTTCTTTTCATTATGGTGGATGAGCTGCACTTCAATTCCCCATTTCATTGCAAGATTGGTTGCCCTACTTTAAGAGCGTCTTTGCTCCAAAACTTAAATTGACGAAGAAAGCTCTGCGTTTTTGTTAGAGTTTCATGCACGACGTCCTCAGCCTGATTTCGCGAATTAGGGGGCCCATTAGTCGCAGAAACAAACCTCAACAAAAACTTTGAGCAAAGAAATCATTAAAAACAACCTCAACTAACTTGTCTATAGCAAAAAGCTTACGCTATGGAAAAAGCGACAATTCCAAAAAACTAAAAATGAAAAACACTCTTTGAGGCCAAGGCCAAAACTGGATTTGTCACATCACCCCAAAGGCTGACTTTGTAGCCAAACAGGCTTATCTAAATCAACCCTTGGCTACACTCTGCAAAAACTTATTAGATAATGGACTTATTGAATACGAATTAAACCGTGGCTACTGGGTGCGTTCGGACCTCATCTTGGGTACTATCTAGCCTGCTCACTAGAATAGTACCCCGTACCGATGGTACGGGGGGTGTTCGCAATGCTGTTAAAAGATTTGATCCAAACCCATGTAGACGTCATAAAAACGCCACCCAAAACCAACTTCTCTGACCTCCTGAAGCAGTAAACGGTGGTATTTAAATGCTTTTGTTGCTTGGTTCTCTGCAGCTAAACGATGACTCAGATGCCTCTGATTCTCGCCGCAGAATACAGCTCAACCCTGGTTGAACCTTATCTGCAAAAATGTCTGGAAACAATTACACTCAAGTTCTTTTAAACCAAGAGGATTCGCTTCTACAGGAAGAATGGATTGACTTGGCCCCACACCAATCGCTAATCCAAGAAACGCTCGACATCATGCCGAAAAATTTCGCTACCGAAGATCAGTTATGTACAAAACTTTTTTCAAAAAGGGCTGAAAATTTGCTGGTTTAGGATTTTGGCGACAAACCACTCACAATAATTCGTAATTTATTGTTGCACTATTGTACAACAAACGTACAACTTTTGAGACAACGGCGAGAAGAGATTCTTATGGAAAGGATACGGCGCCATCGACATCAAAAACCAGTGATGCCAAGATCTTAGAAGAAAGAGACTTACTGCCGGAGACCATGGTTTTTTGCGGGCCTAAGCAAAAACCCATAAACTTGGGTAACACCTTCATCAGAGCCACCAAAACCAAGAGAACACAAACTCGAAGATCTTTTTAGCACGTGACGTTCTTCTTAGAGTTATCGGCGTCGCTTTTAATCCTGATCCAAGCCCTGACACTCACCATCACCACAACGAGTGGTAAAAATTTGAAGTGATTAAAGAATCACCTGTTGCGAAGACGGCACCTACGTGCCCTTGCTGCTGATGAGTTTGAATTTCAAAAGGTAAAGTTTCAAAGGCCAAGAATACCTAAAACTGCACAACAACAATAGTTTTGCGTTCCGACCTTTGAATGGCGATCAAGAACTCATCCCGGCATCTGGTTTAAAGATGGCACAGAAGCATACAATTTGATGACGAAGAAAGCTTTATAGAAAAAGTTTCCACCTTCGTCGTGGCACCTTGGCTGAAGATTACCCAAATCATAAAATTTTCGCAGCATTCTTTTACGCAGGCGATGTTGTAGTTTTACGATGATCAAAGTTTTAAAGATGGCTTCCTAATAAAGATTTTGATTTTCGTGTTGATGGCAACTTTTCATTTTGCAGGAAACCACGGCGCAATTTCATCCAGAACGTCATCGCGGCGGAGTGCATTGAAATCGCTACAACACGCACACCCATTAATATTTACGGCATTGATATCCCTGCCTTCACTGAAATTCGTTTTCACCCCAATGGCAAGATTGCCTCATCAATTCACCTCTTGCCTTTCCTACCAGCACAAACTCTTGGTACGCTTTAAAATCGCAGCCGAAACTAATAGAATTTTTGATCCTAAAGATCTGATTCTGACAAAGACTTATGCTCTGCACCAAGAATTCTAAAAATCAGTAACCCTTACTCAGCGCTTTAAAACAGAAATTTGGCAACACTGTAGACATTCTTCCTGGAGAACTTCTTTGGCACGACAATCTCTAACCTTCGAATCAGGAATTCATCGCAAACAACGAAGAATTTTCTGGCACAAACAATAAGCACAAACAAGCATGACTTGGCATGATAAATGCCAAACGGAGGGCGTCCTAACCAAGATACCATCATTCTTGTGGATCAGGAATTTACTTTTCAAGAAGGCCTTACTTTAAGACAAAATGACGAAGGGAGACACAGGTGTTCCAAGCATAATTTTTAATCCCTAATATCGTCGACGACTCTGGATTAGCGGGGTCATTTTTCTGGCAGAGAATGGACAAAATTTAAGTAACGGAAACTTAATCGGGAATCTTAAAAAACAATACAACAATCAACGGTTGGCCCTCAAAGCAGTAGAACTCGTTTCACCGTAACAGAAGATGGAAAACTAGAAAGTGGCGCCTAAAATCTGACACTGTTATTTTTCCCGAGGTCTATGGCAATGCCATCGTCTTTGCTGAAGGCTTTGATGATGATGACAAGAGCTTATTAAGGTACGATTCAAGGCGTGATTTGCATGGTCGATCAAGGCAACCTTGCTGTTTTGAAGTCGAACCTTTATCAAAACCATCATTGACATGCCTGCCGGCGTGCATTTTGAATTTTGGAGAATCTAACATTCCCAAAGGCTACATCAACATGATGTAGAAGCAGCCCCTGGTGTGACTTTTGTGCAAAATGAATCAATCGAGTTTGGCCGTGATCTATGGACTGACCGGTGTCTTGGGAAAATGGCGAGATTGAGAACGTGAAGAGTATTTTGGCAAGTATGTGAGGAACTCACAAATTGAAGGGGCTTTGAAAAAATGATGAGTATCGATGGTCATGGATCTTAAAGAAACCAATCTGTGGCCTTTAGCCTGGGGATGTCGATTCTACGAACTTGAGGAAAAACCGAGAGGCCTTCATCCTGAACTTCACCCGGATTGTTTTTTGGTGATGAGCACTGACCTGTTTCTTTTGGGACTGGACTGACATTCACGCTGGGTTGTTAGCAGAAGACTACAAACCTTTTGCCTACATCTACAATGATCAAAAACCTACCCATTTTTGCAAAAAATGAATGGGCAGAAGTCAGCGAAGACTTCTATTTTGCCGGCGGCAAACTTAAAATGACTTTATCATGACACACCCTCTTATGGTGAACTCTAGCAGAGGGGTGAGCGGGTTGAATTTCTGATGGCTTCTTACCACCGGTGGGCGACTCATAAAAGATCTCACCCTCAATGGAATTCCTGATTTAGACAGCATCACTTTTGCAAAAAGGATCGCGTATTGATTTTACACAAGATGGTTCGATTAAATCAGGAATTTTAGAAGAAGATACAATTTATTATTCACAATTTTACGGCTCCATTGAACTTAAGGCTGGAGAAAAAATTTCATTTTATCAAAATGGCCTATTTAACAGTGGCGTTCCCAGCCACCCCGTCACAATCAGTAATAAAAAGTACGGTGATTTTTCAGTATTGGAGGATAACTTATTCAGTGTTCACGAAACTGGTGAATTTAAATCCGGCACGCTCGAAAATGAGCTTTACATCATCAATGATTTGGTTGGGGATTTTTTCATCATCGATGGCAAAGAAGCTATTTTCTACAAAGCAGGCTCTCTAAATAAAGGAACTTTGTCCGAAGACACCACCTTAGACACCATCGTGGGTAATCTTGAATTTTTAGAACAAACACCCATCACCTTATCAGAGGACGACGATGTTTCAGAAGGCTTTGTCGCCCGCAAATACCAAATTGAAGGTAAAGACTATTACGTTGGGGACCTTATCGAGATCGAACTGGATGCATTTGAGTGACCTTGACACCCCAGCCCCAAAAGAACTAAAAATACGCAGCTTTAAGGGGTTTTCCACAGATCACAAAATGATCTTCACTTAGGAACATAAAATGAAAATCAAAGAATTCATCAAACACCACTACCGTCATTTTAATGCAGCAGCTCTTGTCGATGCGGCACAAGGCTATGTTGATCAGCTCGCACAAGGCAATAAAATGCTGATTTCACTTGCGGGTGCCATGAGCACAGCCGAGCTTGGCATTTCTTTGGCCGAAATGATTCGCCAAGACAAAGTGCACATGATCAGCTGCACCGGTGCCAACCTAGAAGAAGATATTTTTAATTTAGTCGCGCACGAGCATTACAAACGCGTGCCAAACTACCGTGACCTTTCCCCAAAAGACGAAACCAAACTATACGATCAGGGCTTTAACCGCGTCACCGACACTTGCATTCCCGAAGAAGAAGCCGTGCGCCGCATTGAAGACAGCCTCAACGAAGTGTGGGCATCTGCCGAAGCCAAAGGCGAGCGCTACTTGCCACACGAGTATTTTTTCCAACTGATTCGCTCTGGAAAATTAGAACAGCATTATCAAATCGATCCCAAAAACTCTTGGATGCTTGCTGCTTGCGAGAAAAACATCCCGATCATTTGTCCAGGATGGGAAGACTCCACCATGGGTAATGTTTTTGTGGCCGCCAAACGCGCTGGCCGTATTAAATCATTACAAATCATGAAATCCGGCGTTGAGTACATGGACTACCTCATTGATGTGTACCAAAAGCTCACCAAAAATAACGGCCTTGGTTTTTTTCAAATTGGTGGCGGCATTGCGGGTGACTTCCCCATTTGCGTGGTGCCTTTGCTCATTCAAGATTTAGAGCTCAACAATACAAAATTATGGTCTTACTTTTGCCAAATTTCCGATAGCACCACTTCTTATGGCTCTTACTCTGGTGCTGTGCCAAACGAAAAAATCACCTGGGGCAAGTTAGGCGAAGACACGCCGCGTTTTATCGTAGAATCAGACGCATCAATTGTGGCTCCCTTGATTTTTTCTTACGTGTTGGATCAATAAAACTTTTAAAGAAAGAGATGGCCATGGCCGAAAACACCGAAAATTATTTTCAGATCCTTAATGTTCCCACCAAACTCCAAATGGATCAGGGGATTTTAAAGAAAAATTATTTTAATCTCCTCAAAGAAAACAAACGCGATCCCATTTTAGACAAAGGCACAAACGAAGCCGACGATAAAAAAATGATCGCACTCATTGAGGAAGCCTACAACACGCTTAAAGACCGCATTTCCCGCATTGAACATTTATTGCAAATAGAGGGTCTTGATGTTGCCAACGACAACAAAGCGCCACGCAATTTTAGAGACATCGATGAGCAAGTCAAAGACCTGCTCCCTAAGTTTAATCAAAACCCAGATAAATACCGCACTGAACTCAAAGAACTGCACGCCAATGTGCTCAGTGAATTCAGTGCCGCTTCGATCGAGTTATCGCGCCTTGAAAAACAATGGGACGAATTAAGCAAAAATGACGAAGCTGATGATTTGCTCAGAAAGCTTCGCCGCAAAAGCGCAGCCTTCAACTACATCCGCAATGTCGAACAAGATATCAGACAAAACATCGCTTAAACAGTCGCGTAAAAGTCAGCCTGACCTTGTTTCCATGGCCAATGCGGTCCTGCAACAATGCGGGCTATTGCTAAACCATTTAAACAACAACCCGCAAAGCGCTGAATTCATTAACCCTTCTGCCTTAAAGCGTCTTAAGGACGCGCAGCAATCCTTGAGCCTTGCCCTAAAAAACAACGACAACGAGCTTTTGGCTTTGATCAAAAAAACCGACGAAACCGTTATTGATATTGGGGCTCAATTAAAAGAACTCATTGAAGGGTCTTTACCTAAAATCTAAGTCCGGGTAGTAAAGCATTCTAAAAACGATCCCAAACGGAGAAACTTTATGCCCATAGCACAAAATCAAACACCACCCACTCCAGGAGCTCAAACCAAACGTTTGCCCGGAGTCAAATCTGTCATCGCTGTTGCCAGTGGCAAAGGCGGCGTGGGCAAAAGCACCGTATCAGCAAACCTGGCTTTGGCATTGAGCAAAACAGGTAAAAAAGTGGGTCTCTTAGATGCTGACATTTACGGCCCCAGCCAACACATCATGCTTGGGTTACCAGACATGACGCCTCCCATGGACGAAAATAAAAAATTGCACCCCGTCGATAAATTCGGAATCTCTCTGATGAGCTTTGGTTTTTTTGTAAAACCTGACGAAGCTGTTGTTTGGCGTGGACCAATGATTGGCCGCATGATTCAACAATTCATCGATGACGTGGTGTGGGGCGACAAAGACATCCTCATTGTGGATCTTCCTCCCGGCACAGGCGACGCCCAACTCACCCTCACTCAGCTTCTGCCTTTAGATGGAGCCGTGATTGTATCAACACCGCAAGACGTTGCGCTTGCTGATGCCATCAAAGGCATCAATATGTTTCAAAAAGTGAATGTGCCTATTTTAGGCGTCATCGAAAACATGAGTTTTTTCGAATGCCCCGAATGCGGCCACCAAGCTCATATTTTTTCTCACGCCGGCGCCAAGCACAAAGCCGAAGAAATGGGCGCTCCTTATTTAGGTGAACTGCCTTTAGAAGAAGCCACACGTGTTGGCGGCGATCAGGGCAAACCCATTGTGGTTAAAGACCCCGAAAGCGCACAAGCAAATCGCTTCTTAGGTTTTGCTAAACAGGTTTTAACAGAGCTTGAAAAAACACAGAACAATAAAGCACCTGTGTTCACAGCCAACTTTGGCAATGCCAGTAAAGCGCAAAACACAACCAAGCAAGAAGGCTTTGAGGTGTGAGTCCCGCTCTAAGTCCAAAAGACTTTCACTACAATTTTCCTGATGAACTCATCGCTAAGCACCCAAAAGACAAACGCGATGAGTCGCGTCTGCTTGCGTTGAACAAAACCACAAAACAAATCGCGCACGAACAATTCAAAGACATCCTTTCTTATTTTAACAAAGGCGATGTCTTGGTCATGAACAACAGCAAGGTGTTCCCTTGCCGTCTTAGAACAACACGCAGCACAGGTGGCAAACAAGAAATCCTTTTGATCGAAGCACAAGCCGAGGCAAAACAACACGATGATCATCTAGAACAAAAATGGCTGGTGATGATCAACGCAAGCAAAAAGGTCAAAGCAGGTGATGAGTTTCATTGGAAAGGTTTGAGCATCACAATCACTTCAGAAGAAGGCAATCAACGCGAAGCGCTGCTAAAATTCAAAGGCGATTTATTTGCTGTTTTAGAAAGCATCGCAAGCCTTCCCTTGCCGCCCTACATGCAGCGCGATGAAGAATCAGATGACCGCCAACGCTACCAAACTGTGTTTGCCAAAAACACGGGGTCGGTCGCTGCGCCCACGGCTGGTTTGCATTTTACTCCCGAAATCTTAGACGCCCTTAAAAACAAAGGCGTGCAACTTTGCGAAGTCACCTTGCATGTGGGCCCAGGCACCTTTTTGCCAGTGCGTGTCGACAACATTACCGAACACAAAATGCATCACGAAAATTACAGCCTGTCGCAAGAAACCGCGGACATCATCAATTTAGCAAAACAAGAAGCAAGACTGGTAACAGCTGTTGGCACCACCACAACACGCGTTCTAGAGGCCGCCGCTCAAAACACAAACAGCAACCCAGCCTTGCTCACAGCCCAAAGCGGCAGCACCAGCATTTTCATTTACCCGCCTTATGAATTCAAAATAGTCGATCGCCTCATCACCAACTTTCATCAGCCGGAATCCACTTTACTCATGCTCGTGAGTGCGCTAGCCGGCAAAGACTTGATTTTAAAGGCCTACAAAGAGGCTATCTCTTTAAAATACAGGCTTTTTTCTTATGGTGATGCCATGTTGATCTTTTAAGCAACTTTTCATGGAATTTCCCGATAAGAATATTGAGTGAATAATTTGCAACAAGGAAAATCACTATGTCTATTTTTATACGCCCCAACCCAGCTCTTGTAAGCGACATCATGTTCGTTACTCAAAATAATATCAAAGCAGCAGCACCTGAATCAGATCCAAAACGAGTCAAAACTGAAATGGTTTCTCCAATAAAAGATTATAAAGACAGACTGAGTGCTTGGCACAAGATTAACAATGAAGATCCAATGATCCGCGCTAACCCATTGCCAGGCGCTTCAAGAAGTCTCATGTCAAATTTTGGCCTGGGGCTACCAGTCGTTCTAGCCACAGCTGATATTCCTCGCACCACAGTCCAAGAAGCAATCGGACTTATTCCTGATGCGATTAAAACAATACCACCAGGTGCCTTGTTACTTTCTGTTCCATTGATCATTGCGGGAGGACTTGCATTTCTTGTTGCCTTAAACCGCTCTTCCCAAAAAAATAAAGTTGAGCCCGCAACCGGAGCAAGTGTTGGCCATGGCAGCATACCAATTGAAGATGCTCCTTATAAAGGAAGACTCTTGCTAGGTGCCTTCCCTGATGTTGCCCTTTCACCCAACGATATCCCAACAGCAGAAGTTCCAAAGGTCCCAAAAGGAAAACGCATTTCTTAATTTTTTACAGATACTGCCTGAACTGATTCGCGATGTACTCAGCTGTGCGCGTGGCCAAAGCCATGATGGTTAGCTGTGGGTTCACACCAATGGATGTGGGGAACACACTGGCATCAGCCACAAAAAGCCCCTTAACACCATGAAACTCACCATGCGTGTTGATCACCGATCGTTTAGGATCACCGCCCATCTGCGCTGTTCCCATGATGTGCACAGTCATGAGCTCAATGTCTTTAGGCTTTAGATTTTTTTCGAATATTTTTGGGATTTCATCGATGCTTTGTATTTCTGGCATGCCCGTGAATGGCAAATAACATTTACGAGCACCCGCTTTAAAAAACACCTCAGTGAGCAAACTCACCGCTCGCACCGCGCGTTCAAAATCCCAAGAATTTAAATTATAAAATGGCAAAACCGTTCCCATTGGCCCCACGCGCACCTGCCCACGGCTGGTGTCCTCAATGAGAGCGGCCCCCATCACCATGTGATGAAACTCGTCTTTTAAAATTTGCATGGGGTTTGGCAACTCGTGTGGCAAAGCCAAAGCGGCAATGCTTGGCGGCGCAAAATTCACTGCCATCAAGATGCCTTCTTCAAAAAATTCTGTGATCTGAAACCCCTGGTTCACACCCTTCCAAGCATAAACAGGTTCATCAAACACAGCCAAAACCTTGGCATTGGGATGAGTGATCAGATTTTTGCCAAGAAGCTTGCTTTCGGATTTAATGCCGCTCTTCATGAGCAAAGCAGGCGTTTGCACAGCACCACAAGAAACCACCACGACTTTGCTGCGCACTTTAAATTTATGCATTCGCTTTTTTGTGATGGGGTCTACAAAGTAGCCATCCACCCCAATGGCCCGACCACGTTTTGTGACCACGCGTTGCACACGACAATTGGTGTAAACCTCGCCACCATTATTTAAATAAAGAGGAATGTAACTTTGCAAGGTGCTTTGCTTAGCCCCCGTAGGGCATCCCATGACACACATATTGGCACCCACACAGGTTTTGGCACTGCGTAAATTTGCCCGCACCTCGTAACCAGCCTTTTCGGCACCTAATTTAAGAAGCTGTGAATCACGATTGATCGCTTCAGGAATAATGGGAGAGGCATTGATAATGCCTTCTGCACGAGAAAAATAGCGATCCATTTTTTGAGGAGAAAAATCAGTCATGCGTTTTTCCCACTGCCAACGCTTCATGATTTTTTCGGGCGTGCGCCAACACATGCCTCCATTCACCGTTGTGCTGCCCCCCAAGCAACGGCCCTCGGCATACATGATCGATGGTTTACCAACAATAGCTGTAGCCCCCGCATCACGATACAAATGAGTGGTCGACCAAATGGTGTCATCTGTGCGGTAATCCTTGGTGTCAAAGTAACCGCCTTCTTCAATGAGAACGACCTGGTAACCAGCTTCGCGTAACTCTTTGGCAACAGTCGCTCCACCAGCACCAGAGCCAACAACACAGACATCAGCCGAAATGCTCACGCTCTTTTGAATGTCTTGGTACTGATGAATCACAATTCCTCCCCAGAAACAGGAGAAGACACAGACTCCAAAAGTCGTTGGCGCAAGGCCACGCGTTCCTCAATGTGTTTATTGGGATCGTAAGACAAGTAAGACCAAACATCTCTATGTGCAAAATAAGCTGTCATGATCAGACCACGAATCCCCACGATGATTTCGCAAAATAAAGAAACGCGACTGTGCATCCAGCGATCAATGTATTTTTTTTGATCCGGCAAACTCAAATTCACAAAACGATGCAAACCGAATCCAAAAAACAAAAAAGTACAGCGATCAAAAAACAATATTCCCAGAATAAGAGAAAACCGCACCAGGGGCTGAAATTCAGCAAGCATCATATTGCAACGGCGCAAAAACTCAGCATTACGATTTTTGATTTGCAAGACATCAGGCTCGTCAACCAAAGCATGACTCAAAGCAATGAGAATGCGTGCCACGCGCCTTGGGATTCTGTATCTTTTTCCAGACTGACTGCGTTCGCGCTTTGTCACATGACACCACTATTTTTTTTGGATTGCTTGCGATTCCAATACCAAAACGCAAAAAAGTAAATCACCATGGCCGCTACCGCACCATTCATAACAGGACCAATTGGATTTTCTGGGGCAAATAATGATATCGCCGTGCCAGCCTTGTACTCAAAGGTGCTCCCGATCACAGCGTAACGATCAAATAGCTTAACAACCAAATAAAGCTCTGCAAGCGCCATGGAAATCAAAAGCAAAACAGGAAAGACAGGCGACAAGCGTTTGAGATCACGTCCTAAATAATAACCAAGGCAATAAGGCAGGTAATAAAGCAAAATAAAAATAACGATGATTTCATCCCAGCTATTGCGTCCATCCTCTAGAAAATACATCCACATCCAATCAGGATAGAAAACAATAGCGTAAACCACGGCAACGTTGAACAAGGTGGTGAAAACCACACCATGCCAAAAAGCTTTGTCGCTAAAAACAGAGCGCACGCTGTTTTGCCTAGAAAACAAAGCAAACAACGCACCAAAAAGGATCATCACTGGCAGATCAATGAGAAATGTTTTGGGCCTCCTATTTAAAGCGTAGCGTAAAAGGCGCTTCTAAAATCGTCAACAAATTTAAATACTTGAATAAAAGACCCCCGCCACAAACTTTCTGCACCGCTCTGGACTTGAACCAGCTGCAGTGGCTGACTATAAGAAAAGCCATGAAAGCCTTTGCCATCAGTCTTTTTTTTATTTTTTTCATCCCGAGCGCGGTGTTTGCCAATCCCTTGAATTTCTCTTTTATTTATCCTGAAGGCGAAGGCGACAACCAAACAGCACAGCCTTATTTAAAAAGTTTTTTCGAAAAAATAAAAGAGAACGGTGGCCCAGAACTCACCGGGAATTATTTTAACGATGCTGATGATGCACAAGAGGCGCTAGAAGAAGGACAAATTGACTTTGCCATTGTGGAACCTTTGTTTTTTGAGCGTTTTTCCAAAAAACTCAAACTACGTCCTCTTCTTAAAGCTGTGCCAAGCTACTCCAACGGCGCGTTCGAAAAATATTACATTATGGCATTTAAAGACACTGATGTGACCGAGCTCGAAAAACCGGGCATTGCCGTGAATCTTTTTGCGTCCCGTGAGTACAACGAAAATTTTTTAAACAACCAAATCTTTAAAAATAACGATCAAATTAAAAAAGTGCCTTGGTACTCAAGACAAACTGAAAATCTCTTAAAAATTTTAAAAGAAATTGATGCCGGCAAAAACAACACCTTTGTTTTGCTCACGGGCTACGAATTCACAGTCATCAATAAAATCAAAAAGCAAGGCAAAGACTTTCAAAATCTAAAGCTCGTTTACACCTCACCCGAACTCCCCAGTAGTGTTTTGGTCATCGGCAAAGATGTCCCAAAAGAACAGCAGGAATCGTTATCAAATGCTCTGCAGCAAATGTCGTCTTCGCTAACCGGCCAAATTGCCTTAAAAAAATTAAGGCTAAAAGGCTTCACTCATTATTAATCTAAATTTTTTACATGAACGAAAAGATACGAATGAGTTCTTTTCGAGAAAAAGTTTTATCTGACAAAGGCACACCCAATTGCGCGCTCCAAGCAGGCAATTCAGGACTTTCTTTTGTGGGAGCAATCAAAGATAAAAACTGCTGTTTGTCTTCTAAGCCTTGCCATAACCCCAATAAGGCCGGAAAATAAATGGACCCAATTAAATAGGAGCGCAACTTGAAGGGCTCAAAAATCCAATAAACCACATCACGATACAAAAAACTAAAATCACCCTCTTCTAATTTATAAAGTGGGTTTAGGCCATAAGCACGCTCTCGCAAACGCTGGTAAAGACGTGCGTACTCAACCTGATCACGACAACCTCTTTGAAAAAGCTGGCGTGCTTCCCATTCAAATAAAATCGAAAACACAGACGCACACCAAGAATAAACCCACTGCCGACGAACCTCTTGCCCCCACAAAGTTTGTTGCTCTGCATTTAATAAATTTTTGGCGATCTCAAAAAGATACAACCATTCAAAAAAACGCGACCCAATTTCGGAATAAGGCTCATGAACCAAGGGCGGCATTTCCGCACGCGTCTCGGCACCAAACCATTCCATGCAATGCCCTGTTTCATGAAACAGAGTTGCCAACTGATCGATTTGGTCGCGCCCGTAAGGATCGTTTAAATTGATTTTAGCAATGGTGCGATCTTGGATGCGCTCGCCAGAGGCACAAATTGATTTTTGAGGATCGTGAACAAATTCAATGCGCTTAAATTGCTCTGCCAAACCCCAAGATGCGAATGTTTTTTCTAAAAAATTTTTGACTTGGTCTTTATCCTGAAACTGATTCTGTTGCGCAAAGGAAAAACGGTTTTCTGGGCTATAACGGTAATCTAAAAAATAAAGATCACTTAAATAAACAGAAGACTCATAAAAATCAGGGCAAAGTTCACGATGCAAGGCCCCCCATTCTAATAAACACGATGACAACACCGTAAAGGCATTTTCCCAATTGATGATGTCTTTTTGATTCCGAGTGGTGTGACGAAAAACCGTTTTAACACCGTCTTCTAAAGCTTGATTTTCCTGCTTTTGCAAAGCATCACAAAGAAAAATCCAAAGCTCATCATTTTTAGAAAAGGCCTGCTTGTAAATTTGGATTCGTTCTTCGCTGTTTTTGTTATTGGATAGTTCTGGAACAAACGCCGCACACTTTTGCTGGTGAGCAATTAAGCTTTGATTCAAATGCACGCGAGAATCTTTGGTCATGAGCACTCATAAAGATGCCGCGAATAAAAATCAACTTTGCTGATAAAACCATTTTGCCAAAGCCAAATGTTCAGCACTCACAAAAGGCGCTTCAAATTGAAATTGATTAGAGTCTCCAATAACACTTACCGAACGAAGAAGTTGCAAATCATGTGTTTTAGCAAAGCTCGCTTTGCGGCTTGTAATGGTTTGATTAAGCCTAAAAGCCAACTCCCCCAATAACGACTCATTTTTTAATACAATAAGATCATGGCCTAAACTTGAAATATCGACAGATAACTGAAGACCTTCATTCTGATTTTTTAAAGAAACGTTGATTATAAAAACTGTCTCATCACCTTCAGTAATTTTTAAAATCATTTCAAAATCAGCGTAATGATCAAAGTCAGGTATGTGCACGGCAAAACGTTGACCATTATAATTTGGAATATCTTGATCATGCTGTTCTTGATAGGGAAAAGCAACCTTAAGCCTTTGTTGTCTTTCTTCAGAACTTGGTACAAGATCAGCAACAATTTTTGCTACAGACACAAGCACATCTTCAAAAAACTCATTAAATTTACAGCGAAGTTTTCCGCAAAATTTTTCGAGACCTAAATATCGTTCAATACCATCAAATAAAACGTCTTCATTTAAAACAAATCTGTAACGGTTGGCCAAAATACCTTGTCCTAAATAAGGCAGCGCAACCTGACGAAAATGATGATTTAATTTTTGTGGACCGAACTGCAGCGCAGAAAACTGCATACGAGAAAACCTTTTTAAGCCAGGGTAGTCTGCTAAAAAATCGGATTCAGTCCTAAACCCATCATCAAAATCAGCCCTTAATTCTCTAGAACGAACCGAAAACAATTGCCCAAGGCTCGACAAAAACACATGTCTATTCTGAAAGCTCAAGCCACCTAGCCCTAAATCATCGTCCCCTGGCGCTTGCCATTGCCGAGGGGCAATCGAAGCCAAACCTGGACGATTAAAATCTGAAGTCCCAAAGCGCGCTCCTGGATAAATACCAAACATTTCATCAAGAAACTGAAACTGATCATCCCCAACAAAGGCTCCATTTTCATAGAGCCTTTGCGCATGATCCCAATAGGACCGGGCAACCGCGTCATTCAAATCTTGCGTTCTTGAAGCTCCTAATTTGATTCGAGATCGATCCGTCTCTGGAACAGAGAACTCTGTAGGCCCCATCCTGAGCTGAGAAAAAAAAGCAGAGGCTTGTTTAGTTTGTGCGATCAAAGCTGTCATAAAAATAAGCAATATCCAGTTGTTAAAAAGGTACTCTTTTCTTGTCGTCGTAAAGGCTGAAATGTTTCCTATTTTTATCCTCATGGCAAGACGCAGCTGGTCAAATCTTAACAAACACCAACATCAGCGAACAACCCCAAGACTTTTTCTTCATGCTAAATGCTAGCATTTGCTTTAAAATAAATCCTTGTGGGCTAAAGAGAAAATCTCAATCATTTAAGGACGATGTGCGCGATGAACCGGCAAGACCTTGATCAGATCTTTCAGCTATTCCTCAATAACATCCAATGCGGTGTCATGATCATCGATGAAGATCTGCGCATCTTTGATTTAAATCCCATTGCTTGTGAAATTTTTGGTTACTCACGCGAAGAGCTCATTGGCCAAAATAACCCTAATCATCTTTGGACCTTTGTGGACCAAAACCAAGTCCCCCTTACACCCGAGCAGTACCCAGAACACATCGTGCTCTCGCAGAATAAAATCATTCATTCACAAACCATTGGGATCAACCGCAGCAAACAAGGCGATCGCAAATGGGTCATGGCGTCTGGTCAAATTGTCAGAGGTGATTCTGGAAAACTTTATGTTTTGATGTCCTTTGTTGACATCACCAAACAAAAAGATGCTTTTAAAAAATTAGAACAGGAAAAAGAACGCCTTGCCAGAACAGAGAGCATCGCCAACATTGGAACCTGGGAATACAATATTGAAACTCAGGAAATTGTTTGGTCTGATCAAGTGTTCCGCATTTTTGGAATTGAAGACCGAAGAGACGCTCCCAGTCTTGAAAAATTCATGACGCTTGTTCATCCTGATGACCGTGATCGTCTCACCAGAAATTTGCAACGCAGCCTAGAAGAAGGTCACACCTATCATGTGTTTCACCGCATCATCACACCAGATGGAAAATTAAAAACACTTAGAGGACAAGGCAAGCCCATTAAAAACCATCTTGGCAAGGTGATCAGCCTACACGGCACTGTCATTGATATCACCGCGCAAGCCAAGCGCGAAAACGAGATCCGCAAGCTCGCCATTGTTGCTGAGAAAACAGACAACGCCGTTGTCATCACCGATCGCGATGGACGAGTCGAATGGGTCAACCGAGGCTTTGAAAAAATGACAGAGTACTCACTCTCGGAAGTCATTGGAAAAACGCCGGGCTCCTTTTTACAAGGTCCAAATTCTAGCAGCAAAACCATCGATGAAATGCGCTCCGCTATCCGTGACAAAGAGCCCATCCACACCCAAATTGTGAACTATTCAAAATCAGGTCGCGAATTTTGGATCGACATCAACATTCAACCTATTTTTAATGAAACTGGCGAAATTGAAAACTTCATTGCTCTAGAAATGGACATCACCGACCGCAAACTTTACGAAGAAGAGCTGCAAGGCATTTCGGAGCAGTTACAGGAAGTCGTGGATGAAAAAGATGAGGCTTTAAAAACCAAAAATAGATTGTTCTCGATCATTTCACACGATCTTCGTTCGCCATTTAGCAGTATCATTGGCTACACACAGCTTCTCGAAGAAGATTGCGAAAACATGGAAAGAGGCGAAGTGAAAAAGTACGCCAGCAGAATCCATGCCTCAGCCGATCGTCTTTTGAGACTTGTCGAAAACCTTTTGCAGTGGGCGCGTTCGCAAACAGGACACATTCGCTTTGAAGAACAAGAACTGAATGTGAATGAGATCATCAATAAAAATTTAGAAATTTTTAATAAGGTCGCCGAACAAAAAAACATTCAGATCATTGCCACAATGAAAACAGAACAAAAAATCTTAGGCGATCCAGACATGATGGACGCCATTTTTAGAAACCTCTTTTCGAACGCCATTAAATTTTCCAGTTCAGAAGGAACAATTGAAATCAGTACCCAAAGAGAAAACGACACTGTAAAAATCATTGTCAAAGACGATGGGGTTGGCATGCCTGAAGACATTCGCTGCCGGCTTTTTCAATCGGGAGAAAAGCTTTCTTTAAAAGGCACCGCCGGCGAAAAAGGCACTGGCTTAGGGCTTTTGCTTTGCAAAGACTTTGCAGAACGTAATCATGGAACAATTGAAGTGAATTCTGAAGAGGGTGTGGGCAGCTCCTTTGTGCTGAGCTTTCCTGCCATTAAAGCGGCGGAAACCACCGAAAACTTAGCGAACACAAACACGCGTGCGCAAACAAAAGACAAAAAAACATCAGAAGAAAAGCAGCTTGATCGCGAAGCCACTCAAAGCCACCAACATGACCATTAAAATAACGCCTTCGTTTTTTTTGTATCCCCAGTGTGTGCCAATCCAAGCACCCGCAGCCTGGCCGATGGCTAAAAGAAATCCATAAAAATAATGAATTTTGCCCGCCATGAAGAAACTCACAAAAGCCACCACGTTAAAAAATAAAATCACTAAAATCTTCACTGCGTTGATACGCATAAGATCCCAGTTGGTAAAAAAGCCCAAGGTGGCAATGATCAAAAAACCTGTGCCTGCCTGAATAAAACCGCCATAGATGCCAATAAAAAAGAACGCGACGACCAAAAGCATTTTACGCACACCAGAAGGAAAAGCCATGGGTTCATGAAGCGAATGCTCCATTTCAAGAACCTCTTCTTCGTCCTGTAGTTTTTTAAAGCGACGGTAGCGAATAAAAGTAAAAAAACCGATGAATAAAATCAGAGCCGCTAAAATCTGACGAAAGGTTTTGTCGTTCATGTAGATCGCTATTTGCGATCCAAAGTATGATCCCAAACAGGCCGCCATGATGATGAAGATCACATCGGCATGAAAGCGCTCACCCTTTTTAAAGAAGGCCGCCATGCTACTTAAATTTTGAACCAAAATGCCAATGCGATTGGTGCCGTTTGCTGTAGCACCGGGAACACCTAAAAAAATCAGAAGAGGCAAAATCAATAACGAACCGCCACCAGCCAAGATATTGAGAAACCCGGCTAGAATTCCGATAAAAACAACAATGGGAGCATGAATCCAATCCATTCAAACACCAATAAGCATAAATCACGCAACATCAAAGAGCTTTTCGACAAAATCGTCAGGATGGAAGGGTTTTAAATCATTAATGCCCTCACCCAACCCCACAAAACGCACCGGCAAACCGGTTTCTTTAACAATAGAGATGATGATGCCACCTTTGGACGTTGCATCATATTTTGTGAGCACAACCCCCGAAAGCGCAACAGCCTCTAAAAATATTTTGGCCTGACTAAAACCGTTTTGCCCTGTGATGGCATCAACCACCAAAAAAATCTCATCTGGTTTTTTGAGCAACTCTTTCTCGCACATGCGTGTCATTTTGCTCAGTTCATCCATTAAATTCTTTTTTGTCTGCAAACGTCCTGCTGTGTCCACCAACACCACATCGGCTTGCTTTGCTTTGGCCGAACGCAAACCATCGATGATCACGGAAGAAGGGTCCGCATTGGCTGCGCCACTCATAAAATGCACTTGGTTGCGTTCTGACCAAATTTTAAGTTGCTCCACAGCCGCCGCACGAAAGGTATCCGCAGCAATGAGCATGACAGACAGGCCTTGCTCTTTAAACTGATGCGCAAGCTTGCCAATGGTCGTTGTTTTACCAACCCCGTTCACTCCCACCAAATAAATCACATAGGGAGGTTTTTCTGTTTTAGGAACAAAGCCCTCAGTTGGAGTCAAAAGATCTTTGAGTTCTGCTTTTAAGAATTCAAAACAATCCTGCAAACTCTTGTTGTTTTTATGGGCCACAACCTTTTCGATAAGATCTTGCGTGGCCACAACACCCACGTCTGCGCTCAATAAAATTTCTTCCAGCTCGGGAATGATTTGCTCAAAGTTTTTGCCAGACGATGAGAAAAGTTTTTTGAGCGAACTCGCAAAACCTTTTTGTGGCATGAACAGGCTCTCTGAAGTTTTTGTGCCTCTTTGTTTTGTTTCGGATCTTTTTTGTTTTAATCCAAAAAAAACCGCCAGGATCACAACAAGAGCCCCACCGCCAATGCTAATAAAAAGAGATAGTTCGGATTGCATAAAGTATTTTCTGATTTTTAATAAATAACCTTATTTAAAGGATACTCAATGATACCAGTAGCGCCCTCTCTTTTTAACAAAGGGATGAGATCGCGCACCAAAGGTTCATCAATCACTACCTCGATTGAGTGCCAATCGCTACCAGCCAAAGAAGCCACCGTCGGCTTTTGCAAAGAAGGCAAGAGCTTCATGATGGTTTTTAATTTTTTGTCGGGGACGTTCATTTTAAGACCGACTTTGGTTTGGGCGTCTATAGCACCTTGTAACAAGAGCTGGATGTTTTCGATTTTTTCGCGCTTCCATTTATTTTTCCACGCCTCTTTGTTGGCAATGAGCAATGTATTGGATTCCAAAATGGTTTCAACAATGCGCAAATTATTGGCTCGGAGCGAAGAACCTGTTTCTGTGAGTTCCACAATAGCATCTGCCAACAAAGGAGGTTTGACCTCTGTGGCTCCCCAAGAGAACTCCACCTCGGCTTTGACACCATGTTGTTTTAAATAACGCTTGGTGTAATCGACAAGCTCTGTCGCAATGCGCTTGCCCTGCAAATCTTTTACTTTTTTAATTTTTGAATCGTTAGGAACAGCAATCACCCAGCGAACAGGACGAAGACCGGCTTTGGCGTATTTGAGCTCTGCCACTTCCACGACCTTGCCACCTTGTTCCATGGTCCAATCTCGGCCAGTCAAACCGCAATCCAAAATTCCTTGCGAAACATAACGTGCCATTTCTTGCGCACGAATCAACATGGGGCTGAGCTCGTCATCATCAACCGTTGGAAAATAAGAACGCGAGCGCACGCTAAAATTATAGCCTGCGCATTTGAATAATTTAAAAGTGGATTCTTGCAACGATCCCTTGGGCACACCGAGTTTGAGTATCTTTGATTGGGTTTTCATGAACTTCCTTAGAAAAATTTAGACCTGCCTGCTACCAGAGCACCCGGCAAAGATCAACAGAGCCATCATAATTCAGTATAAATATTCGTGCCTTAGCCATTATTTTT
Source organism: Deltaproteobacteria bacterium (assembly GCA_024233595.1). GTDB lineage: Bacteria > UBA10199 > UBA10199 > UBA10199 > JADGCS01 > JACKPK01. Next base: position 3,872 of record JACKPK010000013.1, on the reverse strand, counting down.
CGAAATTAAAAGCTTGCTCCCTTTGCAGGCTTCACGTAGAGTTATCCACAGTTTTTTAGCATCAACGCCAACACACCTCATCCTAATCACCCAAAAGGTTATTAGACTTTAGTAACGTTACAATTTTTTTCTTTTTAACTGCTTTTGACCAAGGGGCTGGGGCCTTTTGTGCGCAAAGTTAAATCGAATTTTTTGACCACGAAAGGGGGTTCTGTGAAAAGCCTACGCTTTTTTCTGGCTGTCCTCATAGGACTTACAGCCATCAACTGCGCTTCTACCGAAATAGGAGCCTTAGACGATGCTCGCTTTGCTTTGGACAAAGGCAATTATTCAACTGCCATTTCTAAAGCAACCCAAGCCGTCAATGCCGACTCAACCAACATTGAAGCTGCTTACATTTTGGCAAGCGCCTATTTAGGAAGAGGTGGCCTTGATCTTTTCAATGTTGCCGAAGGTCTGGTGGATCTGCAAAATAACAGCGACACCAACTTCCAACAAATCGCGGACGTGCTTTCGTCTACATTCACAGAAGCCGATATGCGCTCTGCTGTAGAAGCTTTAGAAGCTGTTCCGGGCATTGATAGCGCCACCATCACAGACGAAGGCTTGGCCGATGCGGCTTATCTGCTTGGTTTGTTGCAAGCTGTTGAGCATTTCACCATTGGTGTTTACAGCTCAGACTACTACGGCACATTTGATGTGACTGGTATCACAGACACTGATCGCGAAAACGTGCAAACGGACTTGTTAGAGTTCGACAATCACCTGATCGCTTCTGGAGTGTCAGCCACTGAATCCTACCTCCAAGAAATCAGAACTTCGTGGTGCCTATTAGAACCACTCTCTGCAGGAGATGGCTTCACATTGGGCGAGTACCGCGCCTATGTGGCTTGTCAGCTGGCAGCTAACCCAGACACAGTGACAACAACGACCTTCTCTGCTGATGTGGCAAACTGTGCGGATATCAATCCTGATAACCCGCTTAACGCTAACCTTTCTAACTTCGACACCTGCATCACGCAGGACACGTCGCTTTAAGGGGGCTAGTCATGAATAAAGCACAAGGAAGTTCTATGAATCAGTTCAAAAAACACACATTCATGTTGCTCATGACCATGGCCTGCATGCTCTTTGCCTCTTCGGCAATGGCGCAAGCTTTGGCGCAGCGTAACTCACCTCGCATGATGCAGGGTGTGCGCGCGCAAGGTATGGGTAACGCTTTTATCGCTGTCGATGGCACCGATGAAAACGCCATTTTCTACAACCCAGCGGCAATCAACGACTACGAAAACAAATTCCATTTTCAGTTTTTGTTGCCCACCGCTGAGTTCTCGTACAAAGCCATTAACTTTTTCGCTAGCGACATCACGGATCTTGCTGACGATATTGATGGTGCTGCCAACGATGCGGCTAAAATCAACGCCTTTGACACTTTTGCTGCCAACAACACCGGCCGCTACGAAGAAGTTGATGTGCGTGGATCTGCTGTCATCATGATGCACAAATACATCACAGCATCGCTCTTTTACGAGTCTGCTGGAGTGATCGCTCTCACAAACCCAATTTTGAGTACAGTCGATATCGAAACTGTTTCTCAAGCAGGTTTGATGGTTGGTTCCGCTTACAGCTTTTTTGATGATCACCTGCAAGTTGGTGGTGCGGTGAAGTTCATCGAAAGACACATGATCGACGAAACCCTGACCAACCGAGACATTGTCGCAAACAATGATTTTGGCGATGCCTTAGACACCAAGCAATTTGGTTTTGGTGTTGGCTTTGACATTGGTCTTAAAGGCAAGCTCCCCTGCGAAGGCGTTAAGTTCTGTGATGTCATGGACCCACGCCTTGCAATCACCTTGCAAGACATTGGCGACACACGCTTCTTCGCCGGCGATGACGTTGGCCGTCAGCAACAATCACTTTCGGCAGGCTTTGCCTTTAACCCCAAGTTCTGGAAGCTTGAATCAACACTGGCTGTTGACGTGCGTGACCTTGATCACCGCACAGACTTCTTGAACAAGTTCCACGCGGGTGCCGAAGTTCGTTGGCCAGAGATCAGCAAGATCTTACGCGAAGTCTCTGTGCGCTTGGGTGTGAATCAAATCTACCTGGCCGCAGGTCTTGGGCTTGATTTCAAATACTTCAAGCTCAACTTTGCCACTTACGGCCGCGATATCGGAAGCAAAACAATTCAGAAGCAATCGCGCATGTTCTCATTCCAATTGGCGGCTGGCTTCTAACACATCATTTCATTTGTGGATTATTTAAAAGGAACCCCGTACCGGATGGTACGGGGTTTTTTTATTACTGATCTTTTGGCGTGACATCAATGTAGGCTCGCACAGCTGAACTAGCCGTAAAAGGCAGTGCATGCGCTTCATCACCAATATAAAGAGTGGCACTTTTAGCGCCCGCTTCACATTCAAGACTCATTTCTTGTCGCCCCGCAATGCCCCATTCTTTAAACAGTGCCAACCATTGGCGAGACGATTTTTGTTGTTGAGAAACCGCAAAGTTATCATCGTCACGTTTAAAAACAATGGGATCCCATTGGCTTTTGGGAGCAGATGCTTCGTAACCTGTGAGCTGCTCCAAGGTTTTTGCACCCAAAGAAAAATTCAAAGGACATGTTTTTTCAGGAGCGTTATCGCCACAAACAATTTGTTTGTGGGCTGTGCCTGCTAAAACTTTTTCTGTTTGCTCAAAGGAATGAGTGCCTTTAAAAATATAAAACCAATCATCATCACCATTAAATAGTGTTGCTCTGTCCTGAGTGCTTTTAGAAACTTCCCATCCTGATAACTCTGAAATATCATCAACAGAAAAGGTCATTTCGTTTTCACAAGCCGGGTAAGTTGAGCTTGTTGTGTTCGTCTTTGTTGCGGGGTTCATTATAACCTCAATTTTTTGATCACGATAACCAGCCCGTTTAAAATCAAAGCTGCGCTATCATGACCAGGCTTTATCCTTGTTACACCCACTCTATCGCCACCAGCTATTCACTTGTCCTGTTAGAAAACGATTAAATTGCAGAAATCACACAACCTGAACCAAAGCCGCTCCCCAGCAAAAACCTGAGCCAAAACAAGTGAATAGCAGCTTGTCTTCAGATTTTAAGGCCCCTGAGCGATTGAGCTCGTCTAAAAGAATGGGAATACTAGCCCCACTGGTGTTGCCAACACGGTCAATATTGGTGGGCACTTGCGCGTCTTCCAGATGCAAATCGGCCTGGATTTGCTTGATGATATTGATGTTGGCTTGATGCGAAACCAGGTATTTAAGATCAGCCACATTCATTTTATTACGCTTTAGAATTTGAATGGCGGCCGCCTTCATATTTTGCACAGCTGATTTAAAAACAAAGCGTCCATCCACTTGCGGAAAAAATTTTTTTGAATCTAAATCTTGTTTTTGCAAACGCGGGTTATCCAAACCACTTGGGCCTTCACACCATAATTTATCGTAATGCGCGCCATCACTTTTTAGTTCAAAATCAATCAGGTGATTGTGCTCACTTGCTTGCACGATCACAGCAGCAGCCCCATCACCAAAGATCACACTCATCATGCGACCTTCATCACTAAAATCCAAAGCCGGAGAATGCGCCTCAGACGCAACCAGTAAAACATTTTGATAGCGCCCGGTTTTTGTCAGGCTATCGGCCAATTCCAAACCATATAAAAAACCCGAAGAGGTGTTACGCAAATCAAAAGCCGGGATTTCTTTACAACCCAAAGCCTTTTGCAACAACACAGCGCTGCCTGGCGCATGATAATCCGGGTTGCTGGTCGCAAAAATGATCGCGTCAATGTCTGTGGCTTTGAGCTTTCCTTGTTGCAAGGCCGACAAGCTGGCTTCACTTGCCATGCTGG
>JACKPK010000012.1 GCA_024233595.1 Deltaproteobacteria bacterium | reverse complement strand
CTTTTAAATCATTTGCAGATCAAAACCGTGCACGAAGCCTTGAATGCCATTGCGCTTTACTACCCACGGCAACAAATTCCGGCTAAAACGCAGTTTTTGATTGAAGAGATTTTGGGAGATAGTTGAATGAAAAAAAAGCCCTGACTCAAAGAGCCGGGGCCTTTTACAATTTCATCAGGTCAAAAGCGTTACCTATGTCTTAGGTGTCTTTTGTTACCCCATGTGTCCGCAGTATAGACACTTGTTTATATGTCGGGACGACTGGATTCGAACCAGCGACCTCACCCACCCCAAGGGTGCGCGCTACCGGACTGCGCCACGCCCCGAATTGAACATTACCGGACGAGCCCACTAACCATGGTATTGATTCTGTTCAACGAAAAAATAAATGTCATAGAAAACAAGCATATAGAATGGATGACCCAACCCTTGACGCCCCATCGTCAATCTGATTTGTGCGCTTCATGACCGCAACTGCAAAGAAAATTGTCGAACCCAATCTGACTCCCATGATGAAACAGTATCTCGAGATCAAAGCCGATCATCAGGATGCGATCTTGTTCTTTCGTTTGGGCGACTTTTACGAAATGTTTTTTGAAGATGCCGAAACTGCCAGCCAGATTTTAGAGCTCACACTCACTTACCGAAACAAAAATGCCGATAACCCCGTGCCTCTTTGTGGCATCCCACATCATGCTGCGGAATCTTACATTGGTCGTTTGGTTAAGGCTGGCAAAAAAGTTGTGATTTGTGATCAGGTCGAAGACGCTGCGGAAGCCAAAGGCATTGTGAAACGCGAGGTCACTCGTGTTGTCAGTCCAGGGATTGTGTTCGAAGACCAAAGCCTGTCCGCGCGCACCAATAATTTTTTAATGGCAGCTGTGCCTCTAAAAGATAGCGTGAGTGTGGCTTGCGTGGATGTGTCCACCGGATTGCTAGAGTATTTCACATTAGAAAACTGGCAAGCGCTTGCAGGCGAAGTGGCTAGCCTTGGTGTGCGTGAGTTGCTCATGCCCGAAGCTTTTCAAAAAAGCGAAGAAGGCCAGCAGGTCGCTGCTTTGTTTCAGGATGTTTATCATCATGCTGTTTCTGATCTTTATGGTGATGCTGATTTTTCCAGTGATTTGCTTTTGGATTTTTATCAACTCAGTGAATTGTCTGCTTTGGGTTTAAGCAAAACCAGCACGCATCTTTCGTGTTTGGGTTTGTTATTTGGTTACCTTAAAGAAAACAAATCACTTATTCCCAAATTATTGAATCAACCAGTTTTGCGCGAGCAAAGTGATTACATGGTTTTTGATGAACCCACTTTGCGTAATTTGGAGCTTTTTAAAACCTCACACGATGGCGTGCATCATGGCACTTTGTTGTGGCACTTGGATCATTGTTTGACCCCCATGGGATCACGGCGTCTGGCCGAATACATTCGCGCTCCTTTAAAAACTGTTGATCTTATTCAAGAGCGTTTGAATGCGGTTTCTGAATTAAAAAGCAAAAGTTCCATTTTAAAAGCGTTGCAAGAAGCTTTACAACAGGTTTCTGATTTGGAGCGACTTGCCAATCGCTTTGTGGTTGGCAGTGGCAACGCGCGTGATGCTTTGAGTTTGGCGCAAAGTTTATTGCAGATTCCTCAAGTGACTCAGGCCTTGGCGCAAAGCGAAGAAACCCTTTTACTGCGTTTAAAAAAACAGCTTAAGGATTTTTCCAAACTTGCTCAGCACATCAATGATCATTTGGTGGAAGAGCCTCCTTTGTCGTTAAAAGATGGTGGTGTGATTGCTGCGGGTGTCAACACCGAGCTTGATGAACTGCGTTCTATCGAAAAAAATGGTAAATCCGCTATTGCGCAAATGGAAGCCAAAGAAAAATCCGAAACGGGCATTACTTCTCTGAAGATTCGTTTTAACAATGTATTTGGTTATTATATAGAGGTCACCAACACGCATAAAGATAAAGTGCCTGATCATTACGTGCGTAAACAAACCTTGACCAACGCAGAACGTTACATCACCGATGAACTCAAAAAATTTGAATCTAAAGTTCTTGGCGCAAGCGAACGCATTAAGGCTTTGGAGTATCAAATCTTTTGCGAACTCAGAACGGCTATTCAAGAAGAAGCCGCACAAATCAAAACAGTGGCGGCTGCGATTTCGCATTTAGATGTCTTGCAAAGTTTTGCCAACGTGGCCAATCGTTTTGATTATTGTCAGCCTGTGGTGACAAACGATGTGCGCTTGGATTTAAAAGAAGCGCGGCACCCGGTTTTAGATCGTTTAAATGACGATTTTATCCCGAACGATGTGTTGTTAGATGGGGCTCAAAATTCATTTTTGATGATCACTGGCCCGAACATGGCCGGTAAATCAACGGTGATGCGCACGGTGGCCTTGGTCACGGTCATGTCTCAAATTGGCAGTTTTGTGCCTTGTGCCTCTGCTCACGTGGGAATTTGCGATCGTGTGTTCACGCGTGTGGGGGCTCATGATCATCTGCAAAAAGGGATGTCGACATTCATGGTCGAAATGGTCGAGACCGCGCGCATCTTGCGTGAAGCCAGCGCGCGTAGTTTGATTTTATTGGACGAAATTGGCCGCGGCACCTCCACCTTTGATGGCTTGAGCATTGCTTGGGCTGTCACAGAAGACATTCACGACCGTTTGGCAGCGCGTACTTTATTTGCAACGCATTATCATGAGCTTTGTGATTTAGCAGATCAAAAGCGTGGCATAGTGAACGCGCACATGGCCATTAAAGAGTACAAAGGTCAGGTGATTTTTTTACGCAAATTACGTGAAGGCGGCACAAATCGTAGTTATGGCGTGCAAGTTGCTGGCATGGCGGGCCTGCCCGAAAACGTGGTGAAGCGAGCCAAAGAAATCCTCAAGCTTTTAGAAATCAAAGACCTGTCTTTTCAATCCGATCTCGAAAAGCAAAATCAAAACCAGATGGCTTTGTTTGAACAAGCTCAAAGCGAAGTGAATCATCCTGTTTTGCAAAAGCTCAAGGATTTAGATTTAAACAACATGACACCCATCGAAGTCTTAAACACCGTGAGCAAATGGCAATCTCTTTTGGAATCCAATCCGCAAAGTTAAAGAAAGGTTGCCTTGATCACTCCCGAAACGCAAATTTTGAAGTTGTTGCCTTTGGAACCCAAGAACTACGCGCGTCAGGTTGCGGTTTTTGAATTAAAAACAGATCAAGATCTTTTGCCGCAGTGCCAAGAATTCGTGGAGCAGGCACGCACAAAACTCAATGGTTTGATCGCGCAGAATATTTCATCTGTTGCTTGTCATCACATTCGTTCTTTAATCATCGATAAACTAGTTCAGAATCTTTTTGAGTACTTTCATCAGCAGATCATTGGTCAGCCGGCTAAGCAGGGTCATTGTGTGTTGTTTGCCACGGGTGGTTATGGTCGCCAAGAAATGGCAATGTATTCGGATATCGATTTACTGCTTTGTTTTGATAAAGCGGACAATCGCTTTTCCGAAATGATGGAAAAGATGCTTTATTTATTGTGGGACCTTGGGCTTGAGGTCGGGCACGCTTTGCGCGATTTATCCGAAAGCAAAGATCTTATGAAAGCCGATGTGACCATCATGTCTTCTATGTTAGACGCACGCGTTCTGTGTGGTTCGTCTGTGTTAGGGGATCGGGTTTATAAAATCCGGGATGATCTTTTGCGACAAGATTCGTTTCGCAAACGATTTTTCCAAGACAAAGTCGAAGAACGTAAAAAGAGATTAAAAAAATACGGTGGCAGCGTTTATGTTTTGGAACCCAATATTAAAGAGGGCGAAGGCGGTCTGCGGGATTTGCATTTAATGCGTTGGATTGGCCAAATTTTAGGATTAGATGGCAGTTTTGCGTCATTGAGTGCCAAGGGTTTTATCGAAAAAGACGTGCAGCAGTTTTGCGAACAGGCACTCGAGTTTTATTTTTATGTGCGTAATCAATTGCACAGACGAGCCAAACGCAAGGCTGATCAAATTGGTTTTGTGGATCAAATCGACATTTCAGAACTCATGGGTTTGCAAGATAGCGAAGACGAACGCGCGGTCGAAAAGTTCATGCAATGTTATTACGAAACAGCTGCGACCATTCATTCGGCGACGAAGAACCTCATTCAAAAAGCAGAAGAGTACCTGCAGGGGCGCATCAATCAATTGGTCTCTAATATTAAAACCAAAGCCATCGATAAAGATTTTTGCATTGTGAACAACCGCATTGCGCTCAAAGACAAAGATTTGTTTTTAAAAAATCCTTTGGCCATGATGACAGTGTTTCGTCATGTGCAAAGCTTGGGGCTTGGTTTGCACTTTAGTACCAAAGAACTTTTGCGAAAACACCTGGCCACAGTCGATGATGACTACCGCGCTAATCCAGATGTGTGTGCGCTTTTAAAAGAAATTATGAGCGACTATCATAATTTGCAAAAGCCATTTTTTGCCATGCACGAAGTGCATTTTTTTGAAGCCATTTTGCCTGAGTTCAAACGTTTGCGTAGTAAAACTCAACACGATGTTTACCACGTGTACACTGTCGATACCCATTCGATTTTTGCTTTGGAACAATTAGCGCTTTTGCATGAAGACCACGAGCATCAAAAACGCTTTCCTGTTTTTTACGAAGCCCTGTCTCAAGTGAAACGTCGTGATTTATTAGCCTTTGGTGTTTTGTTTCATGATATTGGCAAAGGCAAGGGAGGTAGTCATTCGGTGATTGGTGCGCAGATTGCGAACCAGATCATGACACGTTTGGGTTATAGCGATGAAGAAAAAGAGGCTGTTGAGTTTTTAGTTTTGTCGCATTTGATCATGCCCCATTTGTCGCAACGACGCGATCTTGAAGATTTGCAAATGGTGCGGGAATTCAGCGTGGCTATGAAAAACCTAGATCGCTTGAACATGCTTTTTGTTTTGGTGTGGGCAGATATTCGTGCGGTCAGCGCCGAGGCATGGACAGAATGGAAGGGATCGCTATTGATAGCGCTTTATTCCAAAACTGTTGAGCTCATGAAAGCGTCTAATGCATCAGAAGATTATTTGGAAACACGTGTAGAGCATGTGCGCGCCGAAATTTTAAAACGCATTCCTTCTTCCGAGGAACGTGGTTTGGTGCAGACTTTTATAGAATCTATTTCTCCGCGTTATGTTTTTGCGCACGACGATGAAGAAATCTTAGAGCATTTTGAATTGATCAAAAATCACGATGACTCGCGTTTGTTATTTGAAGAGCGTGAACATGTTGATGCTGGTATTTCAGAAATCCTACTTTACGCGCTCACCAACCCACGCTTGGTGCCTTTGGTCACAGGAGTCATGTTGGCGCATCGTGTGAACATCCTTAGTTTAGAAAATTTTGTGATGTCTGATGGCCATGTGCTGATCAAAATGAATGTGCAAAGTTCCGATGGGCAGAGTTTGGGTCGTACTAATTTGTTGGATCGCGTGCGTAAGTCGTTGCACGATGTTTTTGTTTCTAAGGCCAACGTTGATGACTTGATTGCAAAAAGCCGACCGCCTTCCTACATGCAAAAGAATCCTGTTCAGGAAGAAGAAAGCAAAGTGCAAATTGATAATGACGTGTCGGCCTATTACACGGTGATTGATATTTTCACTCATGATCGCGTCGGGCTTTTGTACGAAATCATCACTTGTTTGTCGGCCAATGGTTGTTATGTTGAGGTTTCTAAAATTTCCACGAAGGTCGATCAGGTGGTGGATACTTTTTATGTAAAAGATATTTTTGGGCATAAGATTACTAATAAACAAAAGCTCAACGAGATCCAGGCGCGTTTGATCGACGTGATCACGGGGCAAGGGGCTTGGACTTCTTAACGAGAAAACGATGTGGGCATTTTTGATCATCTTTGTGATTTTGGGGCTGGGGGGAGCTGTTTTTGTTTTCAAAAGACAGTCTCGGCTCATGCACCGCGACATCAAAGAGGCATTGAGCGAGGAGCTAAAGAGCGAGCTCAATATCAAAACCAAAAACGAGCGTTTTTCTCAGACCCTGACCGAGCAAGGCGCCAAGCCCAGCACCCAAATCCTGAAGCAAATGAACCAAAAAGATGCTGATTTTTAAATGAGTTAGGCTTTGATTTTGCCCATTGTTTTCAATTGACAAGCCCCCGGTATTTCCCTACTGCATTTTGAGTGCCATGTTGATTTCTACATGGTTAATATTATTAAGGTTTTTCGTTTAACGAAGCTCAAAAGTTCTTAAAACAGCTTGTTTAGGTGTTTTGGGCAATAAAAACAGGTTTTCATGCGTCAAAGAAAAGTCAAACTTTGCAAAGAAAAAGGCTGTAGTGATTCCGCGACCACCGTGGGGTATTGCCGCGTGCATTACCTTAAAAACTGGAAGCAAATCAAAGCCAAGCAAAAGCGTAAGGCTGTTAAAAACCTTAATAAATACATCGATCACATCATGCGCCAGAACCCAGATGGCTACGTGGATGCCATCCGCGAAGACCTCCGCAATTTTGATCAATTCAGCCGCAAGGCCGAAAGCTTTCTTTCCGATGATGACTTTCATGACGTGATGGAAGAACTCAGCCAGGACGATGTGACCAAAATCATCGATGGCATCAAAATCGACGATTCGTTCTGAGCATGATCCTCTGCCTTTTGGCACCAATCCCTTATTCCTAGAGCATTGCTTTTCTCCAGCAATTACGATAGCCGCAGGGCCCGTGAATAAAGCTTATATCAAAACCTTTGGCTGTCAGATGAACGAACAAGACAGCGCGCAGATGCTCTCGCTTTTGTCGCAAGCTGGCTACGAGAAAACCGTGGACCCCTTTGATGCTGGGCTTGTGTTGTTGAACACCTGCAGCATTCGCGAAAAGGCCGTGCACAAATTGTACTCGGACTTGGGGCGTTTGCGTCCTCTTAAAGACGAAGATCCTGATCTTGTTATTGCTGTGGCGGGTTGTGTGGCCGAGCAAGAAAAGGCCAAGTTGCAGCAGCGCTTTCCTTATTTGGATTTGGTTTTTGGTCCGGATCACATCCGGCACTTGCCGCAGATGTTATCGGAAGTAAAAGAAGAGCGTCGCAAAGGGCAAGAGGGCGAAGCCAAAGCCAAACGTGTTTTGCGCACTGGTTTTGAAAAACGCCAAGATTTTGAATTTGTGAATGTGCTTCCTAAAGAAGAAGAAACGCCTGCCAAAGCTTTTGTGAACATTCAAAAAGGTTGCGACAACATTTGTTCGTTTTGCATTGTTCCCTTTGTGCGTGGCCGCGAGGTCTCTCGTCCGCATCAAGAGATCATCGATGAAATCAACGGCTTGGTCGAGCGCGGCGTGCAAGAGGTCATGTTGCTTGGCCAAAACGTGAACTCTTATGGTCTAAAAAACACGGGCGACATCACCTTTGCAGAGCTTTTGCAAGAGGTGGCAGACAAGACCAAGCTCAAGCGGTTGCGCTTCACAACCAGTCATCCCAAAGATGTCAAAGACGATCTCATTGATCAGTTTGCCAACAATCCTATTTTATTGCCGCAGTTTCATTTGCCATTTCAATCGGGATCTGATCGCATTTTAAAACTCATGCGTCGTCAGTACACACGCGAGCAGTACATGCACATTGTGAATGAACTCAAACGCCGTGTTCCTGATATCCGTTTTTCGACTGACATCATTGTTGGCTTCCCGACCGAAACCGATGACGACTTTGAACAGACTTTAACGCTCATGAAAGAAGTGGGCTTTGATTCGTCTTTTAGTTTCATATACTCACCACGTCCTTACACCAGTGCTGTCAAAATCGAAGATGACGTGCCACAAAAAGTAAAAGCGAAACGCTTACAAGTGTTACAAGATTTAGACCGCGAGATTTGTTTTGAAAAAAACAAAGCCGAGGTTGGACGTGTTGAAGATGTCTTGATCGAAGACATTTACGAACAGTCAGAAAATACGCTTAAAGGCCGCACGCCGCATAATAAAATTGTGCACTTCGATGCCCCTGGTCGCACCATTGGCCAGATTGTTCCGGTTAAGATCACCAAGGCCAATCCTTACTCTCTTTTTGGTGAATTTGCTGCCTAAGTAAATACTTGTCACTGACCCTGAGTCATGTTTTTATGCAAGATGGTTGTAGCAGATGCCCTGACTCTGACCAAGATTATCATCTGAGGATTTTTCATGACTGAGTTTATAAAAATGAATGTAACAGGTCTGACCATTGACCCCTTTACCAACATGCCCATCGTTATTTTAAAAGACGATTCAGAGAATGTGGCTTTGCCGATTTGGATTGGATTAATTGAGGCGTCTTCCATTGCTACCGAAATCGAAAAAATCGAACTCTCGCGTCCCATGACTCATGATCTTGTAAAAACTCTTATCGAAGAGTTGGGTGCCGGGGTCGAAAGTGTCGAAATCACCGATCTTAAAGACAACACTTTTTTTGCGCGTGTTGTTTTGGATCACAACGGGCTTAAGAAAATCATCGATTGCCGTCCTTCAGATGCCATTGCGATTTCTTTAAGAACCAATGCTCCCATTTTGGTGGCCAAACCGGTGATCGAAAAATCACGATCCATCGAATCATTTGAACAATCCGATGATCAAATGAAATCACAAAAATGGACCGAGATTTTAGAAAATCTAGAAGCCGATGATTTTGGCAAATACAAAATGTAAAGAGGCTCCATGAAAAGACACTTTTTCTTGTGGCTTCCTTTCTTAGTCGTTTTAATTTTTAGTTTGGTTTTGTTTGTAAGTTTTCCGCAGGGGGCATTTACGTCTTTGTATTGGAAAGGCCCGCTTGTGTTTGTGTTGGGCTTGTTTTTTGTGCGCACGCTTGCCTGCGAGCACTGGTTAGCAGGTGGAGCAGGGCTTAAAAATATGCTTCTTATCTTGGGTGGCGCTTTTGCGTTGTTTCTGTGTTTTGCATTGGCCAAGTTGGCCGTTTTTGGAGCTGCCTCTCTTACGACACTCTGGGGCTTTTTTGTGTGCATGATGACTCTTTCTGTTCTGGCTTATTGGTTGGGATTTTTATGGCGTCGTCGCAAGTTGGCGGCGGGTCAAAAATGCGAGTTTGAGGTTTAGGTGATCATCAATTTTGAAAACAAAACGCCGCAGGTTCCTGATTCTGTTTTTATTGCTGAAGGAGCCAAGATCATTGGTGATGTGCACATGGGCAAGGATTGCTCGGTGTGGTTTAACACCATCATTCGTGGCGATGTGCATTACATTCGCATTGGCGAACGCACCAATATTCAAGATTTAAGCATGGTGCATGTCACCACAGACACGCACGCGACCATCATTGGCGATGATGTCACTGTGGGGCACAAGGTCATGTTGCACGGTTGCAAAATTGGTGATCGTTGTTTGATTGGTATGAGCGCGACCATCATGGACGATGTTGAAATTGGTAACAATGTTTTGGTTGCGGCTGGCAGTTTGGTGGCACCTGGAACCAAATGCCCTGATGGTGTTTTGCTCAAAGGCTCTCCTGCTAAAGTGGCTCGTGATCTTAAGCCAGAAGAGATCGCGTGGTTTTTAAAATCATCAGAGCGTTACCAGAATTTGGCAAAGCGTTATTTAAATCAATAATGACTCTGCAAAAGCTAAAATCTTATTTGGATGCTTGAAGACATTTAGTGAAGACTGAAGAATTAAAAATGAATAATGAAGAGTGAATATTTTTTACCTTCATGTGATTTCGGAATTTCGGTAGTGGCCGTTCGCGAACGGCCAAGAAAATTGTATCGCACCATGGTCGCTCCTCCAAAGGCGGGCACAGCACGAGCGACCACTACGAGTCCCCCCTCTCTGTCCCTTTGGGACATCTCTCCCGTGCATTGCGGCAAAGTTGCCCAATGGCAAGTTTGAAGTTGTGCGCCATAGGAGAGAATAAAAACCTAAGCACCTAGGTACTTAAGAACCTAAGCACATTAACAACGAGTCCCTAGCCACGAGCCACAAATACTGGATTGCTTCTCAGCTCCGCCTTAGGCGGACTGATCGCAATGACACTCTCGTCACTGCGAGGAGTTTTACGACGAAGCAGTCCAGAACATAATCAAATACTAGATTGCGTCAGCAGTTTTTATCTTCGTCATGTGATTTTCTGTAGGGGCACCCCCCCCTGTGGTTGCCCGATCAAATATCGTGCATAAATCCAAAATCAATCTCCTGAAGCGGGTAGGCACGGGGGCCTACCCCTACAATCTCCGTAGGCGGGCGCAGCACGAGCGACCACTACGAGCCCCCCTCTCTGTCCCTTTGGGACATCTCTCCCCAAGGGAGAGAATAAAAACCTAAGTACCTAGGTACTTAAGAACCTAAGCTTCCACTTCCCAGTAAGTCCAGTTGCACTTTCCCTCAAAATGGGACAAAACAGAGTTTATGAATGATCAAGAATTTTGGTTAACCTTTGGACCGCTCTTTGCCGTGAACATCTACGTGTTGTCCGCTTTGGTGGTCTTTGCTTTCATTTACAAAAAAGTTCCGCAGAACGAAGAGGTGCAAGATCGGCACTCGTCCATCATCCTCAACAAATGGATTCGCGAATACTGGATGTGGGTGACTTCTCCTATATTTAAGGTTTTGGTTTATTTTAAAGTCACGCCCAACTTTGTGTCGGGCCTGGGTGCGTTTTTTGCGTTGTTGTGCGCCTTGGCTTTTGCCTTTCATAAAATTGGACTAGCGGGTTGGTTCATGGTCATTGGCGCCAGCTTTGATTTTTTTGATGGCCGTTTGGCCAGGCTCACCAACCAACGCACAGAAGCAGGGTCGTTTTTTGATTCATCGCTTGATCGCGTTTCGGAAGGCCTGGCGCTCACAGGTGTGGCCTACATGTACCACAGCCATTGGTTATTTTGGGTAGGCATGGCCGCTTATTTGGGTTCCATGCTCACCAGCTACACCAAGGCCAAGGGTGAAACCATGGGGGTCGATTATTCTGGCGGCATGATGCAGCGCCCAGAGCGCATTGCTTACCTGGGGGCAGGGGCCATCATCACCCCAATGATCGCCTATTTTGCCTTCCCGGCTTTGCAAGGCATGGGCTGGGTGTCGTCCGTGAATCAGCTCGAAGAGTACCTTTATGCCATCCCTTTGGCTTTTGTGGCGTTGCTCTGTAACATTGCTTCTTGGAACCGAATTGGCAACATCATGAAATTATTAAATAAAAAAGAGTTTGGTTCCGAAAATGGCCGTCCCGATGCCAATTTTGACCCAGAACACATGCGGTCACAAAATCAATACAGTTAAGCGCCTTCTGGAGTGGTAAAAGACACTTGCTTTATCGCTGTGTATTTTCTAGAAAGCGCGTCTCGAATTTTTTGGCCGTGAATTATAATTTACGATTCAAAAAGTTAGGATTCTCGTTATGCCAAAATTAAAAACACATAGAGGCGCTGCAAAGCGTCTTAAAAAAACAAAGTCAGGCAAATTTAAATTCCAAAAGGCTTTCAAACGTCACATTTTGGAAAAAAAATCTGCTAAAAGAAAGCGTCAGGCACGCGTAGCTGGTTACGTCTTCGCAGGAGATGTAAGACAAGTTAAGCAAATGTTGCCTTATGCCTAAAAACGACATGACACATTGAATTGATCATGTGTCATTAGTGAATAACAATAAATATACTTCTTTTGGCTCCGAAAGTTCGGCCGCAAGCTGACGCCAAGGAAGGAGGATAAAATGCCTAGAGCAAAACGTGGCTTTAAAGCCAGACGTCGTCGTAATAAAATTTTAAAACAAGCCAAGGGCTTTCGTGGTGGTCAATCACGTTTGTTCCGTACTGCTAAAGAGCGCGTGGTTCGTGCGCTTAAATACGCATTCCGTGATCGTCGCGTTAAAAAACGTGATTTTCGTTCACTTTGGATTGTGCGTATTAACGCCGCAACCAATCAACACGATTTAAGCTACTCGCGTTTCATGCATGGCTTAAAGCTTTTGGACATTAAGCTTAACCGCAAAATGCTTTCTGAAATCGCTATTGCGCAACCAGAAGCCTTTGCTGATTTGGTTGGTCAGGTCAAAAAGAAATTGGCCGCTTAAGCTCTGTCCGGGTCAAAAATTCGAGATTCAAAAAGCATGGCAAACGCCATGCTTTTTTTTTGTGCACAGGTGTCGTGAAGTCCATATAACTTCTTTACGATTTTACTTTAGAAGTCTTTTCTTGTCCTCAAGAGGGTATTATTGATTTGACTAATTTTGAATCGGGGTTAAAAGTTGGGGATCTCATTGATACCAACATTGTGAGGCGATCATGAAAAAAACAGAATTAAAAAAATTTAAGCAAACTCTGGAAGAGCGTCGCGACGCGTTAGTCAAACAGTCTGCTTCCATGAGCGAACCTTTGTATGCTCTTAAAGAAGAAGATCTTTTAGACGAGGTCGATTTGGCTTCTACCGAATCAGACCAAAACATGAATATCCGTTTGCGCGATCGCGAGCGTATTCTTCTTAAAAAAATCAACAAAGCTCTGAGCAAAATCGAAGCGGGAGATTACGGTGTTTGCGAAGAGTGTGGCGAAGACATTGGCACACGTCGTTTAGAAGCGCGTCCGGTCACAGATCTTTGCATCCGTTGTAAAGAAGAACAAGAGCGTGTTGAACGATCTTTTGCTGAAGACGATTAGTCTTTTGAACTCAAGGAACCTGACTTTGTTCAATTCAAGCAAATGGCAAAAAGTAATCGCGTTATTTTTATTCGCCTGTTTTGCTATGTCCCCTGCATCGGGGCTGGCCAAAAGCTATAAAAAATCGCTTAAAGAGCATGTCCGCAAAGATGAAGCTTACGGACGCCCTGATTTTTACGCTTCGTTATCTTGGCAAGCGGTTTGGTTGTCTCCAGCCATGCAAGCGGCGCAAAGTGATCTTGTGCGTAAAATCTACAAGCACACTCCCGATAAGCACGCCAATTTTACCAAAACGCATCTTCTGAATTTGCAGGGACACCCGGTGTTTTTTGTGAGTTTTTATTCTTATGATCCTGCTGAATCTAACCTGGCTCATAAAAATTCTGTTTGGAAACTCAGCTTGCAAAGCCAAGGCCGCACCTGGCAGCCCGAGCACATTCAGAAAGTCAGCAAGTTAGACAGCTTGCAGCACATGCTTTATCCCTTTGCCGATGTCTGGTCTAAATTCTTTTTGGTCCACTTCCCCAAAAACTTAGACTTGTCTCAACCGTTTACACTTAGGGTCGATGGCCCTCACGGCAAATCAGAATTAAAATGGGACTAATCTATGTCAGTCAGCGTGATCCTCACATCCACCGATGCCAGAGCTTTTAAAACAAAGATTTTAGGCCTAAGCAATTTGGAGCGCACGGTTCGTCAGTGCCATGCCAATGGGTTTCAGGTTTTTCTCACACAAAAACTCAATGCGGAATTATCTTCTGAATTAAAACAAAAAATCACAACTTACATTGCCGGTGTAAAATCCGAAAGCGATGTGCCTTATTCTTTAGAACTGCCAACCGATCACCAGTACAACGCGGCGTTTTACAAACAACTCAAAGAAGCCTTGGCTCAAAGCCCTAATGAGTCCATTTTGTTTTTGGATAAAAAAGGGCAATCCTTGCACGCTGTGTGGACGGGCAAAAGCTCTTCTGCTGAACGCGAATCGCGCGTGTTGCTCAAAGCAGAAACGCAAAAAATCAGCGCCTCTCAAGAGTCCTCAAAACTTTACGAAAAATTACACTTTGATGAAATCTTTGCGGGAGCACAAGGCTGGATCACCCGCAGCGTGAACAAACGCATTTCGTTTTTCTTAACGCGTTATCTTGTGAGGACCAACATCACTCCCAATCAAATCACCTGGTTTTGTTTGTTTTTGGGGGTTGTGGGTTGTGCGCTTTTATTGAGTGCGTCTTGGGGCTCACGCGTTTTTGGTGCTTTTCTCATTCAAATGAGCTCGGTTTTAGATGGGTGCGATGGCGAAGTGGCCAGGCTTAAAATCATTTCGAGTAATTTTGGCGCGTGGTTGGACACTGTGGTCGATGACGTGGTGAACAACCTCATGTTTATCTGTTTGTATCTTGGTTACTTTTGGGAAACAAAAAACATTGTGATTTTAAAAGCCAGCTTGCTTGCTAGCTTTGCGAGTTTTGGAATTAGTTTTTTTCTGTATCACTTTCTCATCACACACAAAACAGCAAACGCAGGTTTGTTCCGCTTGTCCTGGGCAAATGATCCCGAAGAAAATCAAAGCCAACAAAAATCTCTTTTTGATTATGTTAAGCCCATTCTCAAAAGAGACTTTCTTATTTTTACCATTTTTCTTTTTGTGCTTTTTGATGTGCGTGCGCTTCTGACAATTTATTACATCCCCATTTGGATTGGCTTTGTGCTGTACGCGGTGTCTTTTTTGTATGGGCTTAAAAAGCCAAGAGAGGTGATGAGCGCATGAAAGGAATCACGCCAAAAAACGATGATCTGCATCGCTCGCTCAAACCCTTGCCTGTAGAAGAATGGCTCGACTACTACTTTTACAGGCGCGTGGCACATCGTTTGGTGCCAACGCTCATCAAGTTTAAAATTTCTCCCAACCAGATCACAACCTTGTCATTGCTCTTTGGGTTGCTTTCTGCGTGGTTGGTTTACAAACATCATTTTATCGCAGCAGGCTTTGTGGCTATTTTTGCGATTATCCTAGATTGTTGCGATGGTCAGGTGGCGCGCCTCACTGGTCAAACCAGTCCTTTTGGTCGTGCCATGGATGGCCTTTTTGATGCTGCTTGGATCACAGCTTATTGGGTGGCTTTGCACAAGTCGCATTATTTTCAGAGTCAGGGCTTGTTTGTTTTTTGGCTGATGTTCTTTAGTTCGATTAGCATGGTGTTGCATTGCTGGCGATTTGATGCGCGTAAATTGCGTTATTTTGAACTCACTGGCAAAGAGGAAAACGAACAAGATCTAGATGCCATGCAAGCTTGGGCTTTGTTCAAAACGTCATTAAAAAAATTCAATTTACCGGCAGCGTTTTTGGCGTTGGCCATGACCTTTCAAATGTATTTTTTTGTTCGTGGATCCGAGGAAAAGAAAACAGTGATCCTGAGTGATCAGGAAAAAAAGCGAGCACACGCGCTTTTGGATCCCATCATTCACGCCTGGTCTTATTTGGGTGAAGGGCACCATAACACTTTGGTGATTTTAGGAACTTTTATGGCGCCTTGGAGCCCTTATGGCTTACTGGTGGCGTTTTTAACAATCCTGATTCCGTTTAATTTATGGATGTTTAGGACCGAATGGCAGTGGCACAAAGCCGTGCGATTGTTAAAAAACGAGATCGACAGCATCGAAAAGGCTTATCAAGCAAGCGTTTAAAATTCTTAATAAATTGCTGTGGTCTCTTTGACTTTGCGCTATGGCTTGGTTAGGCCTTTAACAGGTTTGTGAAAGGCCTAAATATATTTTTAAGGAGGGGATCGTGTTCCGTAAAGTAATTTTTAGTTTTTTGAGTGTGTCTTTACTTCTCGTTGGTAACTTTGCTCAGGCTCAGTATTGCGGTGGCACTGTTGTGAACGATAACGATTGTGGTAGCAATGCCAGACCATTTGCGGTCAGCTGCTGTCCCGATGGGTACCGTGTGCAAGGTGTGGCTTACAATGATTTGTATAAATCAGATTACGCC
Organism: Deltaproteobacteria bacterium; assembly: GCA_024233595.1. GTDB lineage: Bacteria > UBA10199 > UBA10199 > UBA10199 > JADGCS01 > JACKPK01. The sequence goes on along the minus strand of JACKPK010000012.1, from coordinate 31,727 downwards.
GATGCAGTTGGCCCTGTTTGTCGTCACGTTGTTAAAGGCAACGACATGCTCGTGGTTGATTTTCAAACATCCCCTGTCTTGCATGTCTGCGATAAAACAGAAAACATGGTTGGCATTGCTTGCAAAGACATGCCCAAAAAAGGTGGCAAAAACTCAGATGTCTTAGATGGTTGCACGGCCATTTGCAAAAACCCAAAAACAAACCAAACACGCTTGCTTTACAGCGCTGACTTAGCAGGCAATGGGCGCTCTTACGTGAAGCACATGATTGACCTTCCTCAACGTGTTGTGGGCATGGCTTACAAAGATGGTGACTGGAAAGGCGCTCATGTTGGCGGTTCCGACCGTGCTGATTGCGCCACCATTGTTCATAAATACTTACCCATCGTAAAATAATTTATGAACCTGGCCTTTTGGCCAAGCGCTTAGCGCGGTTTTATGGATCCCAACTCGTCCACGTCAGACAATCCCCGTCGTCTTTTATTAATCAATTACGAATACCCGCCTCTTGGCGGGGGTGGCGGTCATGCATCACAAATGATCTGTCGCCATTTGGTGCGTATGGGGTGGGAAGTCAGCGTTCTCACCAGTCGTTTTGATGATCAGCCCAAGGAAGAAGATGATGAAGGTGTGCGTGTTTTTCGCATCCCCACTTTACGTCGGTACAAAGAAAAATGTTCTGTGTTCGAGATGGCGATTTTTTTGATCATGAGTGTTTTGTGTGCGCCGTCTATTTATAAAAAAACAAAACCAGATTGCGTGCTGACTTTTTTTTCTATTCCATCGGGCCCTGCGGCTTGGTTTTTAAAAGAGCTGTATCGTGTTCCTTATGTGGTGGCGCTGCGTGGCGGTGATGTGCCAGGCTTTTTGCCAGAACAGCTTGCGACCTTTCACAAATTGAGCTCGTGGTTGACGCGTTTGGTGTGGCGTGGTGCCAAGGCTCTCACAACCAATTCACAAGGGTTAAAAAACTTGGCCTTGGCTTTTGATCAGCAAACCCCAATTCATGTTATTCCCAATGGTGTCGACGAGCGCTTTTTTCTAAAAAGAAATTTCACTGCACCCAAACCTATTTTGTACGCGGTGACCGTGGGGCGTTTGTCAGAACAAAAGAAACTCTTTCGGCTTTTGCAAGTTTGGAAGCAATTGCAAGGCGAAGGCCTTATGTCTATTAAGCTTAATATTGTTGGCGATGGCCCTTTGCGTGATCGTTTAGAAACGCAAAGCCAGAGCGATGGCACATTAAACCAAACTGTTTTTTTTAGAGGTTGGTGTGATCGCGATTTGATCACGCGTCATTATCACAACGCAGATGTGTTTGTGATGTCGAGCGATTTTGAAGGCATGCCCAATGTGATTTTAGAAGCCATGGCTTCGTCGTTGGCCATTATTGCAACCAAAGCGCCTGGAACAGATGAATTGGTCATCAATCAAAAAAATGGATTTCTGATCGATAAAACACAGTTGGGTGATTTTGCTTCTTATTTAAAAGGTTTGTTAGCGCAACAGGATGCGCTCTGGAGCTTGCAAAATGCTTCTTTTGAACTTGTTCAAAAATACACCTGGCAAAGTGTGAGCGAATCTTATCGTGATTTGATTGAGGGTTGTTTAAGTGAAAGCTGAGTTTAGCAAACAATCAGCAACTCAAAACAAACTCGCAGCGATTATTCTTCTTAATCTTCTGCTGGGGCTGCCTGGTCTATGGGTTCCTTATTACAACATTGATGAGCTCACCAACGCTTTACACGCACGACTTTTGCAAAGTGGTGACCTTGATTTGCGGGATTTTTTGGGCAGCACTTACTTGCTCACGCATTATTTGTATCATTGGGTGTATGTGTTTTTTGAACACAATAGCCTGGTGCCCATGCATATTTTTCACGTGTTGTGGAAGTCACTCACCATTCTTGCGTTGTTTTGGGCGGGATCAAAATTAGATGATCGTCGTACCGGGTTGTGGGCAGCTTTGTTTTACTGCGTTTTTTCGCAAACTTTTATGAGCAAAGATTTTCACACACCCAGCGCCGAAAGTTTAAGTCTTTTGCCAGCAGCTCTTTGCGCGGGTGTGTTTTTTCATGGCATTAAAAAAGGTTCGGCTTGGGCCTTTTTTGTTTCAGGATGCTTAGTGGCCGTAGCGACGCTTTTTAAAGCACCGATTGGTGTGATTGGCTTGGCCATGGCCATTTCGGTTTTGATGATGGGCGAGCAAATTATCTTGCGTTGGATTTTATTAATGCTCGGTTTTTGCGTGGTGTTGTTTTTCCCTGCATTGTTTGTGTCGCCTTTGGGGCAAGGGTTTGCGCTCATGTGGACCAAGGTCACTGAAACCAATGCGACCTACATTGAATCACATTCTGGGCTTTCGCAATTGTATTGGGTGCTTAAGTTCTTTATTCGCACCGGTCTTGTATTTGCTTGCGCTTTGGGCATGACAGCCTTTTCGTTTTACGGGATGCGATCGGTGTTTCGGATTCACAACAAGCATCGTGATATTTGGCAGAAGATTTTCTTTTTATCGCTTTGGCTGATTTTGGTTTGGTTCACTGTGGCCTTGGGCAAACGTGTGTTTTATCATTACTATGTTTTTCTTTTGGTGCCTTTGTCCTTGTTGGCGGCTTCCGGAATCAAACGTTTTGACACGCGCTTGCGTGCGGCCATTGCTCATGGCGACAATATAAAATCCAATCGTAATTTACACCACCAAGCAGCGGTGTCGCTTTTATTTTTTATCCGCAAACGTTTGACCTTTTTTATTGTTCTTCCCTTGGCTGTGTTTTTCTTTGAAGGGGCGTTTAATATTTCGACCATGCCAAACGATGTCGACAAAGCAATTGATTACGTTAACAAAAACACGACTCCAAAAGATCGCATTTACATTTGGGGGAATGTTCCGCAGCTTTATTTTTATTCGGAGCGCCTGCCGTCCACAGCTTATTTTTGGAGTGATATTTTGGCAGGGACATCACCAGGGTCGCCAGCCATGGAGTATGTGCGGGCCACGGGGCAGGATTTAAAAGTCACCGAAATGTTGCAAAACGACTTTGACCCAACACCATTTTCCAAACGCAACCCGCAAGCGTTCACCATGCCTAAAAATTTTTCTCGCATTGGTGAATCGGAGCTGTTCACAGTTCCAGAACTTTTGGCTAGAATCGACCACCCGTATTGGCAGAAAGTCTTTGCAGACTTTCTTTTGCGGCCGCCAACACTTTTTATTGATTCATCACCAGCCAATATCCGAGGTTTTGGTTATTACCCGATTCACCGTTACGAGCTCTTAAAACGCTTTGTTTTAGATAATTACGTGCTAGAGAAAGTGGTGGATGGCTTGATCATCTATCGTATTAAAAAAGATCGAGTCGGCCTGATGACAGGGGGAATTTGATATGGCAAACGAAGTCATTTGGAAACCATCAGCAAAACAAATACGCGAAGCCAACGTGACGGCTTTCATGAAGCGTCACGAAATCAAATCCTATAAAGAATTGATTCAACGCTGCACAACCGGCATCGAATGGTTTTGGGATTCTTGCGTGCACGAAACCAATATCTCTTGGTCTGAACCGTACACACAACTTGTTGATGGCTCTCACGGCGTGGCCTTTGCCAAATGGTTTGTGGGTGGCCGCCTTAACATCACTGAAAATTGCGTTGATCGACACGCGGCAAATAAACGTTTTGCAAAGAAAACGGCTGTTGTTTGGCAGGGCGAATGTGGCGCACGCAAGACCATGACCTACCAAGAGCTTTTTGAGCAAACAAACCGCGTTGCTAATTTTCTAAAAGCGTCTGGCATTCAAAAGGGTGACATGGTGGCGTTGTATTTACCAATGATTGCGGAGCTCATCCCCATTTACTTTGCCATTCTTAAAGTAGGTGCCGTGGTTGTGCCTATTTTTTCTGGCTTTGGTGCCGAGGCTGTGTCCACACGTCTTAACGATGCGCAAGTCAAAATGGTGTTCACTTGCGATGCCAGTTTGCGCCGTGGCAAAGAAGTGCGTGTCAAAGAGATGCTGGATCCCGCATTGGAAAATAGCCCGAGCGTGAGCAAATGTGTTGTGGTGCGGCGTTTGTTTTTAGACGATGTTCCTTTAACACCAGGGCGCGATGTTTTTTACGATGAGGTGATGTCTGCGCAAAGCGACGAGGCAGAATGCGAAGAGTTGCCAAGTGATCACGAGTGCATGGTGATTTACACGTCGGGCACAACCGGCAAGCCAAAAGGAACCGTGCACACGCACGCGGGCACTCTGGCGCAAGTCACCAAAGAATTCTTTTTTAATTTTGATGTAAAACCAAAAGACACATTTTTTTGGGTGACTGACATTGGTTGGATGATGGGGCCGTGGGAGATCATTGGCACCACACACTTTGGTGCCACCTTGGTCATTTGCGAAGGTGCACCACATTACCCTCAATCAGACCGGGTTCTGACTTTAGCCGAAAAAGAAGGCGTGACGCATTTAGGAGTGTCTCCCACCTTGGTGCGACTTTGGATGCGCGAAAACCCTCAAATGGGTCGAAAGCACAAAATGAGTAAGTTGCGTGTGATTGGCTCTACGGGTGAACCATGGGATAACGATGCCTACATGTGGTGCTTTGAACAAATTGGTAAGAAGCAAGTGCCAATCATGAACATCTCAGGTGGCACGGAGCTCATGGGTTGTTTGCTTGCGCCGCTCATCATCAAAGAGCTGAAAGCTTGCTCCTTGCAAAGCCCGGGGCTTGGCATGGCGGTCGATGTTTACACCGAAGGTGGTTACAGCGCGGAGTCCGGTGAAGTGGGGTATTTGGTTTGTAAGAAGCCGGCGCCATCCATGACAAAAGGTTTTTTGGGTGATCGCCAACGTTATTTAGACACTTACTTTTCGCGTTTTAAAAACATTTGGAATCACGGTGATTGGGCGGTGCGCGACGAAGATGGGCAATGGTTTTTAAGAGGACGTGCTGATGACACCATTAAGATTGCGGGCAAGCGCACGGGTCCATCCGAAATCGAATCCTGTCTGTGCGATCATCCTTTTGTGAATGAAGCCTGTGCCATTGGCATTCCTGATGATCTTAAAGGCGAGTCCTTGGTGTGCTTCGCTGTTTTGCGACCTGACATTGGGGGAACGGCTTATTTGAATACGGCACTAAAAAAATGGGTCATGCGCCAGCTTGGCAAAACCCTTAAACCCAGTTCGGTGTATTTTGTGAGTGCCTTGCCCAAAACGCGTTCAGGAAAAATCGTGCGTGGCACAATCAAGAAGAAGTACCTTGGTCAAGATGTGGGCGATTTAGCAAGCGTTGAGAACCCGGACCTTTTAGAAGGCATCCCGGTTTTGTCTTAATGCTGTAAATCTTTTTTGGTAAAAAGGTTGGGGCTCATCAAACTCGCAGAGTGATCCATGACTTTTAAGACCATGCCTTCAAAATGCGCGAGGTCCGAAAAAATCATTTTCATTTCTTTCTTCATCTCCTTTTGGTCGCGGCTAATGATTTGCACTTGCTCTTGCAACTTGCGGAGTTCTCTTAGGATGTTGTCTGCGTCTGAATTCATTTTTTTAAATCATTTAAATAGTTTACAAGCTTTATTTGCTTAACTCTTGCTTCTGATTCTTGTATCGCAAGGGTGGAAGAAGAGTTGCGCGTTTTTTTAATATTCTGACATTTTTTTTCCTTTTGCTGCAGAGTGGATTTTCATGTTCAAATGACCGATAACAAGATGAGGTCAAAACCCTTTTATTTTAAGAGGGGTTAAGAGAATTAACAAAAGTGAACACCAATGGCTAACGATCAAAGTCAGGAAAAAACCGAAGAAGCCACCCCCAAAAAATTACGTGAAGCGCGGAAAAAAGGGGACGTGGCCAAAAGCAAAGACCTCACCATGGTGGTGGTGATGGTGGCTATTTTTGCGACTGTGGCGCTCATGACCGGCACCATTGCGTCAGAGGTTGAACTCTTTATGCGTAAGACCTTCGCCATGGTTTCTAAAGACCCTCTCACTGGTAATGACATGTGGTCGCTTGGCAAAATGGGGTTCTTTGCGCTTGTGAAAATCTTGGGTCCTATTTTTATTGCGGGCATGGTGGCGGCCATTGTGGCCAATTACCTGCAGGTGGGTGCGATTTTTAGCACCGAGCCACTCAAACCCAAAATCGAAAAACTCAACCCCGTTGAGGGTTTTAAAAATATCTTTAAAGCCAAAACTTTCATCGAGCTCATCAAAAATATGTTTAAGCTCACGGTGGTGATTTACCTGGCTTACTTTACGGTTGATCAGTTCTTGCAAGAGATTCTCTTGAGCCCACGCGTGAACATCATTGAAGGCGTGATGCTGGCTGGTGAAATCATCACAAGTTTTTTTATTAAAGTCGCGCTGATCTTTTTGGTGATTTCCCTTTTAGACATGGGCATTCAGCAATGGGATTTTGCCAAACGGCAACGCATGACAAAAGATGAAGTCAAACGCGAGTACAAGCAAGATGAAGGTGATCCACAAATCAAAGGCGAACGGCGTCGTATTCATCGCGAGATGGTTTTTGGTGATGCCAAACAAAATGTCAAAAAGGCCGATGCTGTGGTGTCTAACCCAACACATGTGGCAGTTGCTATTCAGTACGATCGCGAAGAAATGGCCGCTCCTGAAGTTCTTCTAAAAGGGCAGAAAAAATTTGCCGAAATGATGTTAGAGATTGCGCGCGAAGAGGGTGTCCCCATTGTGCGGAATGTTCCTTTGGCTTGGGCACTTTTGCAAGTGGAAGAGGGTGCAGGTATTCCGGAAGATCTTTATGAGCCCGTAGCTGAGGTTTTGGCCTATGTTTACGAACTTAAAGAAGGTTTGGTTGCTGAAGGAGATGAAGTCGTAGAAGATGACGATCAGCCCAAAACCTTTGATCCACTAGGGTAAGGGTTGTTGAGTAGGTTTCGTTCAATCTCATCAAATAACATGTCATGTTCATACAAAAATCCTGTGTTAGCCTCTTTGATTCGTTCTGATATAAATTGTAACCATAGGACCATTTCTTTGTTGTCTTCGGATGAGTCATTTTTCATTATTTAACTGAATAAGGAAATAGGCGTTTTGATCAAGTTTTAATTTTTAATTCTTCATTTTAGATTAATATGGCTTGTCTTCTCTTGTTGCTCTTGTCTTGTGTTGTTAAATTCAACTTCAAATAAAATCAGCACACGCCCACAACTCTCGTTCCTTTCTGACCGAAAACTGCTATAATTGTGGGACTTGTTGATTTTCATTTCAGCAAGTCTTCGCATGGCTTTACACGTTATGGGCATTACGTTGGAAAGCTGTGATCAACTTATCGCGCTCTTTGGGAAAAGGCGCATTCATTTAACCTGATCACACACATTCAGATCACGGGAAAAGGCACACGCATGTCGTGCTAGGAAGAGCTTTATGTCTGGAAAGCGTCTTTCTGGGTTTGTCTGTATCTGAATTCGAGGCTGCAGAAAGTCTTGCGTTGTGACAACGGTTTCGCTGGTTTCCTCCCAGCTCACATTGCTGAATTCTGCTTTAGCGCAGAACCGCGCGCGCACGCCGTCGCGAAGCGTCTTGAAGTACTCGTCTAATCCCAGTGCTTCTGTCAGCTCGTTGTCGTCGCTTGTGCAATTGATTCCATCAAAAAATGTCGCGTCTGATGAAGAAAATGATAAGGCTTTGCTTTTGGATTTTATCGATGCTGCCACTGATGGCCTGAGTATTCTGACAGATGTGCTCAATGAAATGCACGATCTTGCGGTGGATGCTTTTGCGCCTAATTTGAGCAGTTCCGCGTTAAACACCCTTGGAGAAGACTTTGCGGACCAAGTCACTTTATTTGATACTGTTGCGCAGCAAGCCAGTTACCGCGGGTTCAAATTGCTAGATGGTGAGTTTTCCGGTTTGAATTTTAACACTTATGATAATGGCAATGGAGATGACGAAGATGCCGATCGCATTCGTTTCACGATGAATCAGAGTTTTCGCACAGCGGCAATGGGTTTGGATGATCTGAGCTTAACCACCACCTCGCTTGCTGAAGACGCTCTGACAGCCATTAATAATGCTGCGGAAATCATCACACGCGAAGTGAATCGTTTAAGGCAAACAGGAGCGGCGCATTTTGGTGATCACTTCCGTCGTGTGGCTGATGATGTGATTCATTCGCAAACCAAAACGCTAGCATTGAATATTGATTTTAATAACGGCCAAACCATTCCTTTACGCATGGCGACTCGTCAAACCGCAGCGTTGAGCTATTTGGGCGGAGGCAGTCTTTCCAAAGCGTCTATTTCTTTTAAAGTGTAGGAGAGAATAAAAAAACCCTTGGTGAATCGGGAAAAACTCACCAAGGGTCACATGGGCTTTACGTATAGAAAACGCAGGCCCAGACCGGATCCCAAATTAATTGAAGCCGTTCGTTCAAAAAAACAAAAACTTCCTCTCATAGCCCGTGCGTCTCCAAGGTGAACTCAGGACGCAAAACTCCCTGTTCAGAAAAAACTGTTCTGATCGCTGATCGCGTTTAAATTTTATGGAGTGTAAAGAGTGGAATGCCTTTTGTCTTTTGCCTCACCACTTATTAAAGCAATAAACAGACCAATTTTTGATTTTGCCAAAGCAGGGCAATCATTTGTGTTTTTTTATCAGAAAAAGTCCCCTAGGTAAAAATCACCTAGTGAATCAGGAAAAATCAGGAAAAATGCAGAAAAACCCTAAAGAATTTTCCACTATGACCGATAAGGGGCTGTTTTCGAGTAAGATTTTGGATAACTCGTTGATCTTTTAAGCCAATTTAATAAATTGCGGTCTATGAAGTTTTTAACATTTTTGATGCCATTATTGGTCTTATTTCACGTGTCTTGCTCGCAAGGAGCTTCCGAAAAATCGGATGAAAATCAGCAAGCGCACAGCAAAACACACGCGCACAAACAAGACGATAATCACAAGGCGTCCAATAAAGATTTGATTCCCGATAATCGTTTTAATGCTTACCTTCTTTCGGGTGAAGAATTTGATTCCGTGGACCATCGCGGGGAACGTTTGTTGTTGGGTTTTTTCAGCTACACTCATCGTGATGCCAAAGATCTTTTACTTGGCTTGCAAGCCTTGGCTGATCAACAAGCACAGAATAATTTTAAAATCGTTTTGGTGAATTTAAATTCGGGCAAAGAAACCGAAGTGCAGGGGTTTTTAAAAGGCATTGGTGTGAGCTTGCCGACCATTGTGGGCAAAAAATCTTTTGAGATCGCTCAGATGTTTCAGGTTTCGAGCGAAGTCAGTCTCATTGGTCTCGATGTCGATCACAATCCTTATTTTGGATTCAAGCGTTTTATTTTTGGTGGCAAGGCTTTTGGTACGCCAGAAGAAGCTCGCGAGATGTTTTTGGATTATCTGCGCGAGAACCTCAATATAAAAGTCTTTCACGAGACCATGCCTTATCTTGGGATTTATCCCGATGCGCCTGATTTTACCGCACCCCTTATTGGGCAAGCTGGTTCTTTTAAGCTCAGCCAGCTCAAAGGCAAAAAGGCCGTGTTGTTGATTTTCTTTTCGCCAAAATGTCCTCATTGTCAGCGCGAAATGAAATTCCTAAGAGATAAAATTTATCCAGAGTACCAAAACAAAGGATTCGAAGTTTTAGCTGTTTCTGTTTTGCGATTCACTCCAGATGTTAAAAAGGTGTACGACTCATTTAATTTTAAATGGCCTGTCATTGAGGACGCGCGTGGTCAGATCAGACGCTTGTATTCACAATCGCGCAGCGTGCCTGAAAATTTCTTTATCGATAAGCAAGGTCGTATTCGTTACCACTCCGATGGTTATAGTGGTTCCGTGAATGACCTTTACACCATGCGTGTGCGCCAATTGACGAATCAGCCGAATCCACCTTTGCTCTCTGATAAAAAATTCAATGGTTGGGAAAGCTGTCAGGTGTGTCACGAAGATCAATATGTTTCTTGGTCTGTCACGCCGCACGCGCACGCTTGGCAAACCTTGGAGATCAAAGGTGAAGAGTACAATCCGGAATGCGTGGGTTGTCACTCGGTTGGTTTTAACGATCCCAAAGGTTTTCGATCTTTTAAAAGTAAGCAGACCGGGGAATTGGTGGCTGTGGCGCCCAAACAGTTGCAGAACGTGCAGTGTGAAAACTGTCACGGCATTGGCGGACCACATGTCACGCAAGAAAACCTCATGGCTAAAGAAACACTCGAGAGCACTTGTTTAAAATGCCATACCGAAACCTTCTCGCTGCATTTTGATTTTGATAAGCGCTTGCCCAAGGTCAATCACAGCGATGCCAAAGAGATCATGAAACTTGGTCGCGATGAGCGCATTGCTTTGCTTAAGAAGGTGGCTAAAAAACCAGATGAGCTTTTTAACACCCAGATCAAATACGTTGGCAGTGGTTCTTGTAAAGAGTGTCATCAAGACATTTATCAAAATTGGTCGACTTCGTTTCATGCCAATGCCTTCGAAACCTTGCAAAAAGCAGGCAAAGAAAAAAATGGAGATTGTCTGCAATGTCACACAGTTGGTTACGGAGAATCCAGTGGCTACATGGCTCATGTGGGAGATCAAAATTTTGAAGACGTGGGTTGCGAGTCCTGCCATGGACCTGGTGAAAAACACATTCAAAGCAAACTCAAAAAAGACATTCGTGGTCTTGGCGATGATTGTCCTTTCTGTGTGATCGAACAAATTTGCTTGAGCTGTCATGATATGGAAAATTCACCAGGCTTTAATATTCACGAAGGGCTCGATAAAGTGCGCGAAGCGCATAAGTATCACTGATTAGAAGAGAATCAATAGGGAGAAAAGATGTTAGACATCAAGTGGGTTTTGGAAAACCAAGACCATGCAAAAAAGGCTTTTGAACAACGTGGCAGTGCTGTGAGTGTCGATGAGCTCATTCGTGTTAATGACGAGCGTAAAGAATTGCAATTGCAGTTTGATGAGTTGCGTGCCGAGCAAAAATCAAAATCAAAACTCATTGGCCAATACAAAAAAGAAGGCAAAGACGCGCAGCCTATTTTAGATGAAGTCAATCAAATCGCCGACAAGGTCAAAGAATTAAATCACAAGCAAAGCGAGGCCGAGAACACGCTTAAAAGCTTGTTGCATCAAATCCCAAACATCCCGCATGAGTCCGTGCCTGTTGGCTCCGATGAAAGCGCAAACGTGGTCGCGCGTTCTTGGGGGCAAAAGCGTGAATTTGCTTTTAAAGCCAAAGAACATTGGGAGCTGGGCGAGGACTTGGGGCTTTTGGACTTTGAGCGTGCTGCTAAATTAGCGGGATCACGTTTTGCTATTTACCGTGGTGCCTTAGCTAAATTAGAGCGCGCTTTGATTCAGTTCATGTTGCGTGTGCAAACAGAAGAGAATGGCTACGAAGAGCTCATGACACCTTATTTGGTGAATGCAGACACCTTAACGGGAACAGGGCAGTTGCCTAAGTTTGAAGAAGACTTATTCAAAACCACATCTGGCTATTATTTAATTCCCACTGCAGAAGTTCCAGTGACTAATTTTTATCGCGATGAGGTTGTGAACGAAAAAGAACTGCCTTATTCGTTTTGTGCTTACACGCCTTGTTTTAGAAGCGAAGCGGGTTCATACGGCAAAGACATCAAAGGTCTGATTCGTCAGCATCAATTCAATAAAGTGGAGCTTGTGAAAATCACCAAGCAAGAAGAGTCTTACGCGGCTTTAGAAAAGCTCACCAACGATGCCGAAAGCATTTTGCAAAAACTCAATTTGCCCTACCGGGTCATGACTTTGTGTACGGGTGATATGGGCTTTGGTGCCGCAAAAACCTACGACATTGAAGTTTGGTTGCCAGGCCAAAATCAGTACCGTGAAATTTCATCTTGTTCAAACTGCGAAGCCTTTCAAGGGCGTCGCATGAACACGCGTTACAAAGATAGCAATGGTAAAATGCAATTTGTGCACACGCTGAATGGTTCGGGATTAGCGGTTGGTCGTACGCTCATTGCTGTTTTAGAAAACTATCAACAAGAAGATGGTAGCATTTTGGTGCCAGAGGCATTGCAGCACAGCATGGGCTGTGAGGTGATTAAAAAGCCTTAAGGCTTTTGGAAATCTGATTAAAAACCGACGCCCATTCCCCGAATTCTTTTTGTCTAAAAAGCCGCATGCTTGGCATCAATAGCGGGTTTTCGGCTTTGTTGCCAAACACCGCAGCGCATTGCTTGTTCACCGCGACCCAGGTGGGAATCCCCAAGGCCCCGGTCATCATGCTGGGGGCAGATTGGATGCCAAGGCTTAGATCCAGGCCGGCCATTTGAGCAAAACTCGCTTCTAAATCTTTTAAGGGATCAATTTCTTTGTCGTTAAAAATGGTGATGCCATGTTCTTTTTTGAATGTGTCGATTTCATTTTGGCAGTCTCCGTATTGCAAATTGATCCAGCGGATACCGGGTGTTTTTAACACGGGGAGCCAGTCGTTCAGAGTTGTCGAAACCTGTTTGCGGATGGAAGCATTGGCATCAAAGCGTGTTGTGCTGGAGCTTTTCCAAGAGATGCCAATGTGCATTTTTGCTTTTGGATCAAAGTACCTGGTCTTGACGGCTTTGGTTTTTTCTTCATTGGCAACAAGATAAGAAAGTCGTTTCGGAAAGTCAGTTTCTGATTTTCTTAAAAAACGAAACGCACTCATGGCAGGTGTTTGAAAATCAAAATCCGAGGCGCTTTCTGAAATTTTTTGATGCGCGTTTTGGTCACGAGCGATTGCTTTGATTCCTTTAAAGCTGCGTTCAAAAATAACGCACAGGCGTGTGTCACAAAGAATGGTGATTTGCGCATTTTGATTTTGGAGGTCTGGTATGAGGCTCGCGTGCAGGATTTCTTCGGCAAGGCCTTGTTCGCAAATAAAGAGCAGGTGCTTGTTTGCAAGCGGTTCGCCATTCCATTTTTTAATGCCTGGCAAAACAAGGTTTTGATAATTTGGGGTTTTTAAGCGCCATTCAATTTCATCCCAACCTGGCTGCCATTGTTCCAATAGCAAAAGGTTCAGACCACGGTTAAAATGCAACTCTGCGTTTTGAGGTTGCTGTGACAGGGCTTGATCACAGAATGCCAATGCTTTTTCTGGTTCGCCAATCATGCGGTAAAGGGTTGCTTTGTTGGCAAGCGCTTCAAAGTGTTGAGGGTGTGCTTTTAAAACATCGTCTAAAACTTTTAAGGAGTCGAGCCAGCGGCCAAGGTGTTTGAGTGTGAGGCTTAATCCGATTTGATTTTCTGGATCTTTAAGATTGCTGTTTTGAAAAACCTGCAGTGCTTTTTCAAATTGCCCTAACTTGATTTGGGTGTAAGCTGTTTTTTGTTTGGCGAGTTCCAGGTTGGGGTTGATGTGACAGGATTTTTCAAAAGCCTTAAGCGCCTTTTCAAAGTTGGCGTTGTCAAAGTAAGCCTGACCAAGATTCATGTTTAGACCCAAATGATTTTGAAGAGCCGGACGTAGCTTTTCGTAAAGGGCAATGGCTTGGGGGAGCTGCTTTTGTTGTTGGAGTTTAACAGCCAGTTCAAATTGGGTTTTAAGGTCTTCGGTGTTCATGAAAAAAATTGGGCCTCAAGGCGACAGTTTTTGTTCAATTTGAGAATCTTCTCCCCAGATATTCTCAAATGTGACATTATCATAATGCTGACAAGCTTTAAGTTTTTAGAATAATTGATGATTTTGTCTCTTGCTGCCCTTGCATCTTGGTACGATTGTTGCAAAAAGTAAAGGCATGGTTGCGATTGTTAAACAGCGCTTGGTGCCCAGTCTTGTGTCAAACAGTGATCTTGTTCCTGTTTCCAAAAGCGATGTGATCGATTACGAGATCATCGACGGAGTGGCGAGCCCTGTTGTGGAAGGCGTTTTGCAAGCCCCTCAGATCAAGGTGAGTGAGCATCAAGCCCAGCCCGAGGTGCGCGATGAATTTGTGCAAGAGGGCCAGGATAATTTTAATTATTTTCAGAGCCTCACCAAAGTGGATGAGAAGGGTTTGTTTCATTTGCAACCCGGTCTAAAAAAAGCGCGTGAGAAATTAGCGGCCAACGATCCTGTTGCCTCTCGGCGTGATATCAACACTTACCTTGCCAAGCACGGCATGCGATCTCGTGTTTGATCTTTCTTTTGTTTTATCGTTTTAGTTGCACATGCAAAATGACAAGACCGTAGATGGTGTTTGTGTTTCTTTTTTAGAACGTGGCCAGGGCAATTCTCATTTGCTGGTTCATGGCTCCGGAGCCAATAAAGATTACTGGCATCACCTTGCGAATCAATTACGTCCCCATCATGTGATCCAGCCGGATTTATTAGGCCATGGTGAAACGCCGGCTTGGCATTTTATGCAACAGGCCCCAGCGCAATACCATGCTGACTGTGATTTGAAACTTCTAGAGACGGTTTTAAAAGACGTGCCAGCACCAATCAAATGTGTGGGGCATTCTGCGGGCGGTGCTTTGTGTTTGGAATACGCGCGTCGCAATCCGCATTTGGTTCACTCTTTGGTTTTGTTTGAGCCCATGGTGCCGAGCATTCTAAAAAACAATCGCCAGCAAGCTTGGCAAGAGGTGAGCGAAGCGTATCAAAAAGCCAACGCGCTTGTGGATGAAGAGCGACAAGAAGAGGGTGCAGAGTATTTATTTGATTACATTTTAGGTGAGCAAAGTTGGCAACGCATGCCGGATTTTTTAAAAAAGCTCGCCTTAACAAATACCCGAACCTTGGCTGGGCACAGTTTGTATTCGATTCAAAATGAGATGCCCTTAGAGTGGCTGAGTGATTTTCAAAAACCCGTGTTGTTATTGTGTGGCGATCAATCGCGTGAGCCGTTTAGAGCCATCTGTGAAGAATTGCAGAAACGCTTGCCAAAGGCAGAGCTTAGGGTTCTTGCGGGCCTGGGGCATAACGCTCCGGTGACTCACCCAGAGCAGGTGAACCCCTTGATCCTGGATTTTTTTGCGAATTGGGAAGGCTGTTGAGTTTTAATTATTCAGTTCTTCTTTGATCTCCTGCAAGCTCAGGCGTTGTTGTTTAAGGGCTTTGATTTTCCGAATGGTTTCTAGCGTTTCTAATGCGTATAAAAGATAACCTGAGTCCGTGGTGTTTGTTGCAGCAATGAGGCCCATTTGAGTCCAGTGCCTGATGGTGGAAACACTTTCCTTGGTTTGTTTGGCCACCTGCCCAATTTTTAACAATTCTTGCTTTGGTTCTGCTTTGGCGATTTTTCCTGAAACGGCATCTAAATAGATGTCTAAGGAACGATCAATGGCAGCGTAAATCACTTTGTAGTATTTTTCTAAGCTTCCGCCAAGTTGTGCTTCTTCCAAAGATTTGATGTAGGTTAAGCGGTCGCGTTTTCGGATGATGGCCGGTGGGTAACCTTTTTGCATCAGAATCAGATTCATCAACAATCTGGCCGTGCGTCCGTTGCCATCTATAAAGGGATGAATGCTGACCAGTTTGTAGTGAGCCAGTGCTGCGCGTTTGACAATGGTCATGCGTGTGGACGACAACCAATCTGAAAACTCTTCCATGAGCTTGGGCACTTTGAGAGGGTTTGGTAAAATCACACGCGATCCCGAAATGCGAACAGGAACAGAACGGTAGAAACCGGCATTTTGTTCGTCGATGCCATGTAAAATGATTTTGTGGATTTCTAAGATTTGTTTTTGTGTCACCTCGGCATCTTCATTTTTGATAAAACCAATCAGCCAGTCAAAAGCTTTGGCGTGGTTTGTGGCCTCTAAGTGTTCTTGCAGAGTTTTGCCGCCGACCGTGAGGCCTTTTTCCACAACCAGGGCAGTTTCTTGGCGTGTGAGGGTGTTTCCTTCAATGGCGTTACTGGTGTAGGTGAGCTCAACACGAAACCAGTCTTCCAGATTTTTCACCAGCTCGACAGCCAAAGGGCGTTGCTGATCGAGTTTATTTTTTTTGTCTACAAGCTTATCCCAATCCATGTATAAAGTATAAGGTGATACTTTATGCTTTTCAACAAATAGATTTTAAGCAATTCTTGGCCTTGGGGGCATAAAGTCGCTCTAACATGCCGAAATAAATGCTTAAATGATGTTTTTCGTTGTTTTGGTGGTTGTGGCTTGTTAGGTGCCGGTCATGCAAAATACCCTTCACATCGCGGTCATTGGCGCTGGTTTGGCTGGTTCCGAGTGCGCTTACCAATTGGCCAAATCTGGTTTTAAAGTTTCACTGATCGAAATGCGTCCTTTGCGTTCTTCGCCAGCTCATCAAGGCGAAAAGCCAGCTGAACTCGTTTGTTCCAATTCGTTTCGTAGTCGCGATGTTGGCAACGCGGTGGGGCTTTTAAAAGAAGAGATGTCCAGTTTGGATTCCTTGATCATGCGGGCGGCTTATAAAGCGCGTGTTCCAGCAGGCGGTGCTTTGGCGGTAGACCGCGATGCTTTTTCTGATTTTATCGCAGCGCGTTTGCAAAGCTTTTCAAACATAGATCGTGTTTCCGAAATTGTTGTTGGCTTGGACTTAACTGATGAACAACTCCAATTGCGGTTTGAATCGGGTCAGAGTCTAAGTTGCGATCGAGCGGTGATCGCGACTGGTCCGCTCACCGATGATGCTTTGGCTTCCTGGATCAAAGAAAACACCCAAAGCGATTATTTGTATTTTTACGATTCAATTGCGCCCATTGTGGATCGTGATTCCATTGACATGAACAAAGCTTTTCGTGCGAGTCGTTATGACAAAGACCAAGGCGATGGTGATTACATCAACTGCGCCATGAACGAAGAACAATACAATCACTTCATCACCGAAATTGAAAACGCCGAAAAGATCGAGGTCAAAGATTTTGATCAAGCGCAGTTTTTTGAAGGCTGTTTGCCCATTGAAGAAATGATCCGTCGTGGTCGCGAGACCTTGCGCTATGGCCCTCTTAAACCAGTGGGCATCACCAATCCTCATAAGCCGGAAGAGCGTGCACACGCTGTGGTGCAGCTTAGACAAGACAATCTTCACGCCACCTTGTTTAATATGGTGGGTTTTCAAACCCGCATGAAGTGGGGTGAACAAAAGCGCATTTTTAGAATGATCCCTGGTTTAGAGAATGCCGAATTTGTGCGCATGGGCGCTATGCACCGTAACACTTACATTTGCTCGCCAGTGGTTTTACAAGGCCTTTTGCAGCTCAAAGAAAACCCACGTGTGCATTTTGCAGGTCAAATCACGGGCTGCGAAGGTTATGTCGAGAGCGCTGCCATTGGGTTAATGGTGGGCTTGGGCTTGTCTTACGAAGCACGTACACAAAAGCCAATGCCATTGCCTGGCAACACCACGGCATTGGGCGCTTTGCTGCATCATATTTTGCACGCTGACCCAAAAGATTACCAACCCATGAATGTTAATTTTGGTTTGTTTGAAGAGCTGGAGGTGCGCACAAAGAAAGTCGATAAAAAACTCAAAGTTGTGCAGCGGGCTGCTTTTGATTTACGCCGCTGGATTTACGATAATGACCTTGTTTGATGTGTGAGTCATGTTTAAAGAAAGTCTTCACATTTTTTTATGGCCTTCGCCCGGGCTTTCTTTTTTACAAATTTTAATTTTTATCCTGCTGCTTTGTTTTGCTGACTGGTCTTTTGTTGTTTTCTTATTCCCGCTTTCCTTTGTGATTGGCTGTGCCTTGGCTTTGTATTTTAAAAAGAATGATTTTCTAAACACGAAGTGGTGGTGTGTGGGGGTGTTGGGATTTCGCTTTGTTGTTTTGGCATTGAGCGCGCTACTCAAAACTTAAAATCAAAAATTGCATTTCGGCGCGGCCTTTTTTAAGAGCAAATTTGATCATTTTTGACTCTCACATCACTTTTTCCGAGGAACCATGATTAAAAAAATTCTTTCCTTTGTTTTGCTTTTGGCCACTCTTTTTAGCGCTTCTTCAGCTTGGGCTCTGAACACCCAAAGTTTGCGTTATTACTTTCCTGGCGGACGCGCTTTGTCACTGGTGGAGAGTAAACCAAAACCAAAAGACACCCTAACATTGGGTTTTGGCTTTAACTACGGCTATCAGCCTTTGGAGTTTGGTAACACTGGCAACACAGGGCGGGTTTCTGGCATTGTGGACCACATGTTCACCTTCGATTTTAACGGCAGTTATAGTTTTTCGGATCGCTTCGCTTTGGGGATTAACCTTCCGGTGCACATCACGCGTAACCTCACCAATATCAATTCCACGCAATTCGAAACCCCCATGAATCTGGGCGACATCATGATTGCGGCACAATACACCATCATTGATCCTAGCAATAACTTGCTCAATGCGGGCTTGGGTGTTGTGCCTTTTGTGAGTTTTCCTTCGGGCAAGCTCAGTGACTATGTTGGTGATGCTCACATGACAGGCGGTTTTTTACTGGTGGGCGATATCGACTTGTCTGGTCACTACTTGGCTGCCAATATGGGATTTCGTTTTCGTCAGGAAGAAAACTTTGTGAACCTGTCGGTTGCTAGTGAGTTTCTATACACCTTGGCTTATCATCACACGATTCTCCCCAGCGAATCCTTAGATGGTTTTGTGGAATTGTCGGGAGCTACGGTCCTTAAAGATTTTTTTCAAAAGGTAAACGAAGCGCCATTTGAAGGTCGCTTGGGTGTGACCAAGGGCTTTTTAGAAAATGACGCGCTCAAAGTCACGGTGGCACCGGGCGTTGGTTTTGTGAATGGTTATAGCAACCCCGATTTTCGTGCTGTGATCAAAGTGGCTTACGATCACTACTTGCCTCGCACTAAAAAAGTCGAAGTTGTCAAAGTTGTCGAAAAGACCATTCCTTATCGCATCAAAATGATCGAAAAAGAGCTGAAAGAACTCACCATTTATTACCCAACTGATGGTGATCAAGTGGATCCCTTTTATGATCAAAAGATTGCGGGTATCGCACGTATTTTAAAAGAGAACCCCGATTTGGGCCCTATCTACATTGTGGGTCACACCGATGACGTTGGCTCTGATAAATACAATCAGCGTCTTTCTGAACGACGTGCCAAAAAAGCCGCAACCTCTTTGATTGCCTCTGGCGTGCCGGCAGGCCATATTGTTTGGATTGGGCTTGGCGAAGCACACCCCGTTGTGACCAATACTTCTGATGCCAACCGTGCGCTCAATCGTCGTACACTTTTCACTTACATCAAACCAGCGCAACTCATGGAAGAAACCGGCGCACGTGGGGTTGTGGGCATCAACACACTCACAGGCAAAAAGAATGATTCTTACACAGAAGTTTTAAAAGAGCTTGAGCGTAAAAAAGTAGAATCGGGCGATAACGACGATGCTTTGGTCATTAAAACTTACAAGGATCGTTCACAGGTGATGGTGCATGACGAAAACAAAGCCATCACCAAAGACTCTCCTGAAGCCACTCCCACAACAGTCTCAACCGAAGGCAAAAGTAAAAAAATCTACAAAAAGGAAGTGAGCTACGATTCCAACTCTGCCTCTGAAGAAGCAGTAGAGCAAGAGTCTGGTGTTGTTGACAAAAAAGCTAAGAAGAAAAAATCAAAGAAATCTAAAAAATCGAAGAAGCAATCCGCCTCCGCTAAAGCTTCGGCGCGACAAGCCGCCTCCGCTAAAGCTTCGGCGCGACAAGCCGCCTCAGCTAAAGCTTCGGCGCAAAAAGAAACCAAGACCAAGATTCTGAGGCAGCCTCTGAGGTTATTTACGAGGATGACCTAGACTTCAATGAGGATTTTAAGATCATTTGTGCATTTCCCTCTTTGTAAGGAGGGGCACTTCCTCCTTTGTAAGGGAGGATTGAAATGGGAGTAGAGATAAAAAGAGAATCCATTGTGACTAAAGAACACAAAATCATTGCCCAAAAAGCATTTAAAGGAACTTTAAACTTTAGAGAAAGTTCTTAAGGCAAAATGCGACTCCTGCTGAAAACAAAATTGGTTAGAATTAAAGAATCGTAAGTTTAAAATCTTAAATTTAGAAGACAGTGGCATTGGTCCTTACATTGTTGATTTTTATTGTGCTGAAAAAGAAGCTTGTTATTGAAATTGATGGTGATGTGCATGCAATTGAGAAACAAGTGGAAAGATGAGAATCGAGAGAAATACCTTCAGGGACAAGGTTTTGCAGTGGTTAGGTATTTAAACAATACCTGTTTATTCGAACTTGAAAATGTACTTGAAGATTTGAATAAAAAACAAATTCAAAAGGATCTACCTCCCACACGCGCATTGCTTCAAACTTTTGTAGCAACCTTTGCCGCAAGCACCCCTCCTTACAAAGGAGGGACTTTTCTGAGGAATCTGAAAATAATCCTCCGCAAAGACTGAGCCTATGCACTTTAGATAAAAAAGAGCGAGGCCAGTTTACAAAGGGAAAGTAAAGACTCATTTTTTTCTGAATTATATCAAAACAATTGAAATTCTAACCATTGGTGACGAGATCCATATGAACAAGCGTCATCTGACGAGTGTTGGCAGGCTTGCCAATCAAATACCACACCGGCATTGGTGACGACGAAAATAGCATCATCAGCTGATTCACCCATACAATAAGCGAGCGGATGGTTTATTGCGGGTGGTCTTGGGCCCCATGGATGATTCACCATAGAGATCGCCCGCGCTTGGTACCGATCTTGACGACGACAACACGCTTCAGTATTTAGAAGAACTTTATAAAAAAAACATCCCCTGGCAGAACCAACCGCAAACAATACATGGTGCCAAAGGGTGGCAGAGCCTTGCCTAATCGCGTGGGGACGGCCCCTGGTGTTTGGTACCGGTTTAAAGATACAGATTTTTATTTTATGCCCGGCGTGCCGCGCGAGATGAAAGCGCTTTTTCAGAAACAAATTTTGCCCGAAGTGCTAGAAAAAATTGATGGGGGCTTGCATTTTGAAACCTGCTTTTTAAAAACATTTGGCAGCACCGAAAGTCAATTGGATGCCAAGCTCAGTGATTTACAATCTGGTCGCTCTAAAATCCAAAACGCGCGCATTGGCTTTCGCTTCCATTTTCCAGAGATCATGCTCAAGGTGAGTGTGTGGGATGAAGATGCGGCAAAAGCTAAAAAGGATCACGCGCGTGTCTTGGCGCAAATCAAAGAGCGGGTTGGGGAATTCATTTACGCAGAAGATGAAAAAACATCTTTAGAAAATGTGGTGGTTCATAAGCTCAGCCAAAATAAAAAAACCTGTGCCTTTGCGGAATCTTGCACGGGCGGTTTGATTTCGAGTCGCCTCACCAATGTGCCTGGAGCAAGTGAGGTTTTTGTTGGTGGCGTGGTGAGTTACTCTAACGAGCTCAAACAAAAACTACTTGGGGTTTCGGAAGATATTTTAAAATCTGAAGGTGCGGTGAGCGAGCTTTGCGCCAAGGCTATGGTGGAAGGCTTGCATCAAAAAACAGGCGCTGATTTTTGCGCGGCTGTCACGGGCATTGCGGGACCAAGTGGAGGCTCACCTGAAAAACCCGTGGGCACGGTGTTTATTGCCACACTTTGTGATGGTCATTTAAAGGTCAAACGCCACAACTTTTCTTTTCCACGCACCATGTTCAAAGAAATTGTAGCAAGCGTGGTGTTCAAGAAGTTTTTAGAGGCTATGTCATCCTGATTTGTTGTGTAGAAACTTTTTAACTTTGTCTGATTTCAGCAAGTCTGAAGTAGAGTCCAGGGTTTGTTTCAAAAACGGCAAGTTGGGCGCTTCTGACCATGGGATTAAAACACGCCACTAAGCCACGCCAAGTTTCTCCAGGTGAATCGACAGCATCCTGCTGTACGGGGCCTAAAAGATTTGCGGCTAGCTCTATTTTCTGATGTTCGTTCCCTAGGTCCAGACGATCGAGACTAAAAAATAAAGTCTTGATTGAACTATGATCAGATCCAAACCACAGCCACGAAGCGCAGTTGTTAACAACCATTCTTTTGGCTTGGGGCGCCCATGCAACGGCGTGTTTTTGCAAAACAGCAGAGACTAAGCTTTTTGCAATTCTGCGGAGTTCTGTCTGCGTCTGTAAATTTTCAACAGGCCTTTTTTTGAGCTGGTCTATTTTTTTGAGCAATGTTTGAAAGGCGGCAAGGTCTTGGTAAACCCAATTTGGATCAGGTTGGTATTGAGAAAATTCGCGAGATAAAATTTTTACACAAAGCTCTTGAGTCAATAAGCGTGCTGCCTCTTCTGGGTCAGAAGGATTTTCTTGCCGTGGTATATCAGAAAGGTACCAAATGTGAAAAGAGGGTTGGTTTAAAAGCAAATCCATTGTTTTTAAATGGTCTTGCAATTGACGATCTAGTGCTTGCATGGCGGGTGTATTTGACCTGAGACCTGCCGCGCTGAGTTCTATGTATGCGGCAACAATGGGAGTTAGTTTTTCTTGAAGTGAACAAATCGATTGTCGTTTAGGCAATGCTTTTCTTAAGATCACGAGAGCGCGTTCTAAATCTTGGAGAGCATTGAATGAGCGATGTTTGTTAGACAAAGAGGCTTCTGGTGAACGGGGAGTGGTGCTTGCTTTTAATTGCTCTGGGAGGTTTCTCAATCGATCATAGCGCTTGGCAAGTTCTCTTGTGTGTCTAAACATGATGTCTCTATGGCGTGTTTCGTCGTGAGTCGCTTTGCAGACTTCTGATAAATTCTTAATAACATCTACAACAGGAAGCGCTGCCTTTTTTGGTTTATTAGGCATTGCTGCTGGCAAAAGAGTGCTGTCAGCAAGAGTCATGACAAAACGATGTTGTAGGAACGGATTGTTCAAGGGGTTAAAACTGGCGTTCATAAGGCAAGCTCCTCAAAAAGATCCCTGCCTGCTTAAACAAAGTGGAACCCCTGGGTCAAGAGAGCTTGTTTTTGCTGCTCACAATTGTATAGAAATTGTGGCAAGCGTGGTGTTCAAGACTTTTCTTAAGTCTTTATAATTTGATTGAGTTCTTTGGTATAACCTTCCTCTTTGGCAAAATTTTTAAGGTATTTAAGATCAATCAAGTCTTTATTTTTTTTCCAAAGTAATTTTGCTTGTTCATGATATTTTTCGCTCTTCCATTCAATGGCACCAATGATCCGGTCCATAAGAATATCTTCAATTCGAATCACACGCACTTCGAGAGAGTTCATTTTAATGAGGTTTATCTTTGTGATGATTTTTGATCCGACGGCAACGGGGTCTGGCGGAAATTCCACAACAAAATTTAATTTTGGATGTTCAAAATGTCGGTAAGACTGGGATCTTTTAAATCCTAAGGCGTTCATGACTTCTTCTACAGATGCTTTGTCATCCCCATAAAGAACGGCATCTAAATCTTTGGTTGTGTAATTGGCATCTGTATAAAATTGAACAGCACTACCACCAACAACGGTGAGTGTGATGTTTTTCTTTTTAAAAGCAGCGCTTAAGATAGCAGCAAAATGAATTTGTTGTTCTGTTTTTGGAAGGGTTGCAATTTTTTTCCAATTGATTTTCTGAGTCACAAAAGCCCCTTGTCTTTCATGATCTTCTCTTCCTGATAGGCGCGAGGCTTGTTTTGTTGTAAATGTGTGTTCTTTTCTTCATCTGTTCCCGTAAGGCGAGCGTATTGTTTTTTTAAATAAGACCAATCGAAAACCTCGCTAATGTCGGGAAGAGGGCATTCGCTTTTTTCAAAAAGTTCTTTAATGGTGTCTTTTAAAACAAAGCGATCATTAATTTTAAACACGCGTTGGTTGCCGCGTTTGTAAGAAAATAGATAGCCCCATTCTTCTAAAATGATCAGTTCTCGGTATATGAGTTGTGGTGAAAGTTCGAGAATGCGAGCCAATTCATTAACGTAGACTTCTGCGTCTTCGTTGGTAGAAAAATACTTTAATACAGAGCGGCGTGTGTCAGAGGGGATAAGAAGACTTAAGTCCATGAAAGTATGTTATCATAAAAATTATTATGATAATACTAAAAAATATGATGATTTATTTTTTATAAATAAAAACAAGTTGTTACCGACGCAGTAGCTTGCGTTTTAAAAAGCTGACTTCTTGGATTCCCAAAAGCAGGGCACTTAAAAAGTAAGCCAATCCGCCAAACAAAACGGGTAAAAGCGTTATCATAAAGCGATTTAACAACAGGCTGGTGTCCAGCCACTGAGCTAATTGTTGTTTAAAGAAATAAACCGAAACAGCCATGATGCTGCCTGCCACAAGGATTTTGAATAGTTCCTTCCAAAGTGAAGCGCTCCAAATACCGCTGGCTTTTTTTCTGAACAAGGCTGCCAGTAACACAAGATTGATGGTCGCCACGCTGGCTGTGCCCAAGGCCAAAGACCAATGAGGTAAATCCAACACCAAAATAAAATAGCCGTTCAGACACGCGTTCACCAAAATCGAAAACAAAGCCACACGCATGGGTGTTTTGGCATCATGAAAAGCCAAGTAAGAAGGTTGGTAGATTTTTATGATGGAGTAGGAGCTAATGCCCAAGGCGTAAGCCATAAGTGCAAAAGCTGTTTGCTGAGTGTCGCTGGCTGTGAACTGCCCGTGTTGGTAAATGAGTCCGATGATTTCGGGGCCAAGGATCATCAGGCCCAAGGTTGAGGGGATGCTCAAAAACAAGCTCATTTTAATCATGGAAGAAACAGTGTCTTTGAATTCTTCGTGGCCTTTTTGCGAGATGAGTCTTGCCAATTGTGGGGCCGAAGCTGAAGCGATGGCAACTCCAAAAATACCCAAGGGCAATTGCATAAAACGAAAGGCGTAGCTCAAATAAGAAATAGACCCGTGAGCCAGTAGCGAAGCAAACTCGGTGTTCACCAACACATTCACTTGCACGGCTGCCCCACCAATGATGGCCGGGCCTGTTAAGGCCAAAACTTTTTTGAACGCGGGGTCTTTAAAATTAAAATCCAATTTTGGCCGGAACCCAAATCCCCAGGCTGTGGGCAATTGAAACAGCATTTGCGCAAGCCCACCGAGCAAGGTGCCTGTGGCCATGCCCATGATCGCAGTGCTGGCGGCTAAAAAATCTTGCGCGACCAAATTGGTGCCGCCCATGATTTTTAAAGCGGTTTGGCTCATGTAGTCTGGTGCCACCAGGTAGGCAATGAGTAGTCCGCAAAAAATAGAAACGATGTTAAAAAAAGTAGAGGCCGAATGTGAAATGAAAAAACGATTGCGCGCGTGCAACATGCCCATGAGCAAAGCAGCCAAAGACACAAACAGAATAAAAGGCAGCATGATGCGGAGCAGGCTCACCGTGAGTTCGAATTTTTCGCCCGAAAAGCCCGCCGCAAAAAAACGCACGACTTGCGGTGCGAAGATTTCGCCTAAAATGACAAAACCGCTCATTAGTAAGATGATGAAGGTGCCAACACGGTTGGCTAGACCAAAGGCCTCTTGCTCGTCGCCATCGGCTTTTTGTGAAAACACCGTGACAAAACTTTGCGAGAGTGCGCCTTCGGCAAAGAGATCGCGCAATAAATTGGGGATGCGAAAGGCGACAATGAAAGCATCTAAAACCGCACCGGCGCCAAAGAAAAAAGCAAAGCATTGCTCTCGCACCAGACCAAAGACACGACTGCCCATGATGGCAATGGTGGAAACCAAAGCGCGCATTTTTGTTTTTTTGATTTCGCTCATGAAGCGATTTTATCGCGGAAAAAACGCAGGGAGTAAAGAGAATGATTGAAAGCGTTCCCCACCTTGGGCGGGGAACGCCTAAATATTAAATTCCAAACACCAAGAACTGCAAGATACGCTCTTGTGGCCAGAAACCTTGTGTGGGGCAAGAGTGTGCTGTGTGGTAAGAAGAGTAAAGCACACGACCTAAACCACGATCTTGGCTCACAGTGAGAGGAGCATTGACATCGCTAGCACCGTAGTGACTGATGATGCCTTCGATCCAAACAGTTGGTGCCGGTGTGACGCCACTGTGTGTGCCTTCCATGACCACCCAAGCGCTCAAGAAGTCACCAATAGTCACCGTGCCGTCAGCATTGCGTGCACCCAAGGTGCCATTCACATCGCTTTCTTCAAGAAGGTAGCAATCAGTTTCGATGTCACCTGTGTTCACGCGAACGCCATCTAACCAAGTTGCCATGGTGGTGTCATTCACAGTCGCGTTTGTTTCAATGCCACCGACCCCGTCTTTGGCTTCGTAGATGGGTGTTTCGGCAACAGAGGCATCGCTACCGCCACCTAAGAAATCCATGAAGCTTGGGAAGGGTTGTTCTAAGAACATATAGGACCAGTCTGTAACGTAAAGCTTGCCACCATTTTCAACATAGCTTTGTAAGTTTGCGAGCACAGTTGGGTCTGTTGACAGGCTTTCAAAATCATTGCCGCAGTTGATGAAGATGATATCGAACTCATTCATGCGGTCCAAGTCATTCAATAAATCGTCAAAGTTTTCGTAAGCAGCATCGTCTAAAGAACCATTGCCGTCGATTAAAGTAAAAGAAAACGGTTGGTCTGGATCAAAACTACCATAGGCATCAACGCTGCCGTAGCCAAGTTTTGCCAAAACATTTTCGATTTCGTCGTAGTCGCCAGTCACAACGGCCATGTTGGCAATGTCAAAATCACAATCCGCACCGTCGCCACAATCATCCGAAAGAGCGATGGGTTCAATGCTTGTGATTTCATCTGCGAAATCGCCATCGCCATCCGAGTCAGAGCACGCAATGGTGATGGTGGCACTTAAGGAAAAACTACCGCGAACAATGTTGATTGTTAAAGGTGTGCCACAAGGGATGTCTCCAATCAGGCTGTATAAGCCTTCGGCATCGGTACAGTCTTCTGCAATCACGGTTCCCGAAACAGTGATGTCATCGCATGTTTCGCTTTCGTCATCTACCAGTTCACCCACGCGAATCAAACGACCAAAGGAATCGCGATTGGCAATTTTAACAAGAGAGCTTCCTGCACCAGAATTTTGTGACAACACAACCGTTGCACCCGCAATAGGCGAGCCATCTGCAGCTGTGACAGAGCCAGTGGTTTGTGCCACTGTTCCTGTTGTTCCTGATTCACTCGCGTTGGTGTTGTTATTTGAGCCAGAGGACCCTCCTCCGCAGTTTAAGATTAGGCCTAAAGACAAAAGGCCCAAGACGATTTTAAAGTTTTTCATATTTTCCCTTCTCCCCAAATTGATGTTTTTACCACGGGGATATTCTTGAGCACCCCGTAGCGAGTTTGCCCTTTGTTTTGCAAGAGGCATGTTGTGTGATTTTTGTCAGATTTTTTCTTTGATCGTGTTGTGAATAAGGGGGCTAACGCGAGCAGGGGTTAATCAGTTCTTTTTCTTTTGAAAAAAATCAGTGTCAAAACCAAGGCGAGCCAGGCGCTATCTGCCAAAAGAATACTGATTTGACCGATGAGCGCGGCAATGCTCATGCCGAAAAGAAAAATACCAAAATAAAGTGCCAAAATGAGCTTTTGATTCACGGGGGTCCATTTGATTTTTTGATCGAATTTTAGACCATAGACCCCAAAGGCGGTGATGATAAAGCTCACCAAAAACCAACCCGCAAAGTTCGAAAGCGGGATATCAAAGTAGTAACCGGGGAAAGGGTAGTAGTAGATTTCTCCCAAAAACCACTGCGCACCAAGGTGTGTCACGGGATCAACAATGATGTCTAAGAGGGTTGTGAAAAAAGCCGCGCCGTACACCAGGCTGAGTCGGTTGCTGACATTCCAGTTGTCTAAAACGGTTTTGGCCACACCCAGGCCAGCAAAACTCATGAACACATACGAGACCGAATCCCACACCGGCACGCCGTTATTGAGCCATTCGCCCAAGAGGTTTGCGTAAATGTAAAAGTACCAGCCGTAGGGAAAACCAGTGTGAATGGAAGCGTACTCGCTGACAAAGGCGATGATGTAGCCCACAATGAGGAAATTGAGCAGCCATTTTAGATTAAAGAGTCTTAAACCGAGAAAAACATAGCCAAACAGGAACGCCACCACGTAAGGGCGTTTGATGATGGTGAGAATCAGTGTGTTTAAAAAGTCTAGCATTTCTTGACCGGGTTCACAGGTTTCATTAATCCTTGGGTTTCTTATTTATCCTATATGTATACAAAGGGTTTTTAAATAACCCAAAAGATTTTTAAGGCTTTTATGAAAAATCACATCGCACAATTCACGGAACTCAACGAGCAGGCCGAGCAAGGTGGTGGCAAAGAGCGCATTCAAAAACAACACGACGCTGGCAAAATGACAGCGCGCGAGCGCATTGCTTTTTTATTAGACGATCATAGTTTTACCGAAATCGATAAATTTGTGACCCACAACTGCGCTGACTTTGGCATGCAGGATAAAAAGGTGTTGGGCGATGGCGTTGTCACAGGCTTTGGCAGCATCGATGGCCGCAAGGTGTTTGTGTTTGCGCAAGACTTCACGGCTTTTGGTGGCTCCTTGGGCGAGGCCTACGCGCGTAAGATTTGTAAGATCATGGATCTGGCCGCTAAAAACGGTTGCCCCGTCATTGGCCTAAACGATTCGGGTGGTGCGCGCATTCAAGAGGGTGTTGTGAGTCTGGCCGGTTACGCAGAAATTTTTCAGCGCAATGTGATGAGCTCAGGTGTTGTGCCGCAGTTCTCTGTCATTTTGGGGCCTTGTGCAGGTGGCGCGGTGTACAGCCCCGCCATGACCGACTTCATTGTGATGGCGCAAAAAACCGCGCACATGTTCATCACGGGTCCCGAGGTGATTAAAACAGTCACACACGAAGATGTCACCAAAGAAGAATTGGGTGGGGCTGATTCGCATGCGTCTAAAAGTGGTGTGGCGCATTTTGCTGCGGCCGACGAAAAGCAAGCGCTCAATGTCATCAAAGAGTTATTCTCGTTTTCTCCATCTAATAATTGCGAAAAGCCGCCAGTGGTTTCGACTGCTGATCCTATCGATCGCGCAGACGCCAGCTTAGACGATTTGGTTCCCGATAACCCCAACAAACCTTACGACATCAAAGACCTTATTCACAAAGTGGTCGACGACGGCTACTTTTTGGAAGTGCACGAAAAATACGCGCAGAACATTGTGGTTGGCTTTGCGCGTTTTGGTGGGCAATCGGTTGGCATTGTGGCTAATCAGCCTTCGTTTTTGGCAGGCTGTTTAGATATCGATGCGTCCATTAAAGGCGCGCGCTTTGTGCGTTACTGCGATTCGTTTAATATCCCGATTGTGACTCTGGTTGATGTCCCCGGGTTCTTGCCAGGGGTCAACCAAGAAGAGCGTGGCATCATTTTACACGGAGCAAAATTGCTTTACGCATTTTGTGAAGCAACCGTGCCCAAGGTCACACTCATCACACGCAAGGCTTATGGGGGTGCTTACGATGTCATGAGCTCCAAGCACATTCGTGGCGACATCAACATGGCGTACCCCACCGCCGAAATTGCAGTGATGGGCCCCGATGGCGCGGTGAATATCATTTTCCGTAAAGAGCTTGCTGAGGCCAAAGACCCTGTGAAGCGCAAAGACGAATTGGTGGCAGAGTATCGTGAAAAATTTGCGAACCCTTACAAAGCGGCATCACTTGGTTACATTGATGAAGTGATTTTACCACGGCAAACGCGACAAAAAATCATCACAAGCCTGCGGCTTTTAGAAAACAAAGTGGATCAAAATCCCAAAAAGAAACACGGCAACATTCCTCTTTAAGGTGATCATGGCAAAAGCAAAAAAACAAATTTCAAAAGTATTGGTGGCCAATCGTGGAGAGATTGCTTGCCGTATTTTTAAAACCTGTCGCGAGATGGGTCTGCAAACGGTGGCGGTTTATTCAGAGGCCGATCAAAACGCGCCCTTTGTTAAAATGGCTGACCAAAGTGTTTGCATTGGAGCGGCTCCTGCCAGCGAATCCTATTTGGTGATCGAAAAAATACTAGCAGCGGCCAAAGAAACAGGCGCCAATGCCATTCATCCCGGTTATGGTTTTTTGTCGGAACGCTCTGCTTTTTGCAAAGCGGTCGAAGACGCAGGGTTAGCGTTCATTGGCCCCAAAGCACCTGCCATTGACGCTATGGGCGATAAGGTCTCTGCGCGCGAATGGGCCACCAAAGCCAAGGTGCCGGTGGTGCCGGGCACAAGCACGCCTTTAAAGGCGGTGTCAGAAGTGGAAGGCCTGGCAAAAGAATTTGGTTTTCCTGTGCTTTTAAAAGCTGCTGCCGGTGGTGGTGGCAAGGGCATGCGTGTTGTTAAAGAGGTTAGCGAAATCAAAGAGGCTTTTAATTTAGCCAAGTCAGAAGCGGCACAAAGTTTTGGGGATGATCGTTTGTATTTGGAAAAGTACATCACCAATCCTCGTCACGTGGAAGCACAGATCATTCGCGACGAACACGGCCAAGGCTTTTTTCTTTTTGAACGCGAGTGTTCTTTGCAAAGACGACACCAAAAGGTCATTGAAGAAGCGCCTTGCTCTTATTTAAAACAAGAGGTGCGCGACAAAATTGCCAAGGCTAGTTTGTCTTTGGCGGATGCCATTGATTACCGTGGTGTTGGCACCATTGAATTTTTGGTCGATGACAATCAGGAGTTTTATTTTTTAGAAATGAACACGCGTTTGCAGGTGGAGCATTGCGTGACTGAAGAGATTTTGGGATTGGATTTAGTGCGCTTGCAATTGTTGGTTGCCATGGGACAAAAGTTACCAGGCGATTTAAGCAAAAGGCAGCCACAGGGACACGCCATTGAGTGCCGTATTTATGCGGAAGATCCCGAAAATAATTTTATGCCCTCGCCGGGCTTGTTAAAAATCCTCACACCACCAACAGGCCCTGGGATTCGTCATGACAGCGGGGTGGAACAAGGCAGTGTGGTGAGTATTTATTACGACCCGATGATTGCCAAGCTCATTGCTTTTGGCCCAGATCGTGAGGCAGCGCGTGTGCGTTTATTGCAAGCTTTAGAAGCTTATCATTTATCGGGTGTTAAAAATAACATTTCCTTTTTGATGCAGTTGTTAAAAGATCCGGTTTACATCGAAGAAAAAATGAACACCCAATACATCGATAAAAACCCGCAGATCATAAAGCGTGAAGATCATAGCGAGTTGCCTTTGGAAGTTTTATTGGGTGTGGTGGCCTTGAGCGAATCAGACAAGGTGAAGCAAAACAGCTCGTCACCAAATTCAGTTCAAAAGAGCTCGCAAAATTCGCCTTGGTGGCAGCAAGGTCAGGTGCAATCATGAAACAAGCTGCTTATAAAAAACAGGCTGAGGTCACAGAGTTTGAATGGGGTCTGCAAGACAAAATCCTGCGCGTGAAGTTAGCGGATCAAAACTGCGAATTTCAATGTGAGCGTGTCACCGATGGTGTTTACGACATCATGTGGCAAGGCAAGCGTCATCGCTTGCGTGTGGCGGATCTTGGTGACGAAAAACAAGTTTTGGGACACGGCACGGACTACCGTATTGCATTTTTAAGTGATTTGGACTTGCGCCGTGCTTCGCTTGGCGGTTTGGCTGGGGCCGGGTCGGGCGATGTGATTTCAAAAATGCCCGGCAAGGTTCTTGATGTTAAGGTGAATGTGGGCGACGATGTGGCTGTGGGCGATGCTTTGGTTGTGGTTGAAGCCATGAAAATGCAGAACGAACTCAAAGCCGAGGTGGCTGGTAAGGTTGCAGAAATTTGCGTGGAAGCAGGGCAATCGGTGGAAGGCGGCACCTTGTTGTTGAAGGTTGAAGGGGTTTAAGTGCGTGCTTCGCCCCTCTGGGGCGAAGCAATTTTAGTGAATAATGAAGAATTAAAAATGAATAATGAGTAGTGGCCGTTCGCGAACGGCCAAGAAAATTGCATTAGAATTG
>JACKPK010000011.1 GCA_024233595.1 Deltaproteobacteria bacterium | reverse complement strand
TTGGGTAAGTACGTACTTTTAAAATTCGTCATGTGATCTCTACTGTCATTGCGATCAGTCCGCCTGCTCGTTCTCCATAGTCCGCCGTGGCGGACGAAGGAGGAAGGCGGATCTGAGAAGCAATCCAGTCTTTCATTAAATAATGATAACAAGCCCCAAGTCCCTAGAAACGAGTCCCAAAAAAGATCATTAGAGCAGATAGATCAGTAGATCAGGTAAACACTTCGACAGGCTCAGCGTAGAACAAATAGAGCAGGAGAACTCTTTTACTTAAGCACCTAGGCCCTTAGGCACCTAAGTACATAAGGCCCTTAACGCGCATTGCTTCAAACTTGCCTTGTGGCAACTTTGCCGCAAAGCACCCCCCAACAAATTTTCCCCTTGCCAGAAAAAAAAATGCCTGAAAAAATAACGCAACTTTTCTAGACGGGTCGCGATACATGAAGTGCGCGGCTCATTTAGGTGCCTTGGGCCAAAAGCCCCGGGCAAAGACGCAAATTAAAAAAAGTACTGTTTTTAGGGAGTTACCTCCCTAAGGGGAAAACACAAAATGAATCAAAAATACTCAGCAGAAACCGTGGCCGAACTTCTCATTCACTTGGCCCAAAACGAAAATTTCTCGTCACTCAAAAATATCGGGGCATTCACCAAAAAAGATGTCACCGCTATTTTGAACGACTTGGCTTCAGATCTTAAGGAACAGGCTTCCAAACAGCCTTTGACCACACGCGAGTCCGTTAAACAAAGCGACCTCACCGACAACGTGCACCGTGTGATCTCAAAATTGTCCCCTCAAGAAGAAAGCATCCTGTTCAAATCGTTCAAAATCTCTTAAGAACAGGTCATGACTTCATCATCTCATTGGCAGGCCTATACAGATGGCGGTAGCCGCGGAAACCCTGGCCCAGCGGGCTGTGGCGCGCATATCATCGATCCAAATGGCGCTGAGCACCCGTTTTACAAATACCTTGGCAAAATGACCAACAATCAGGCCGAGTACAGCGGCCTTTTGCTGGCTCTAGAAGAGCTCAAGAACCTTGGCGCCACGCAAGTGCTGATCCGTGCAGACTCCGAGCTCATGGTCAAACAAATGCGCGGTGAGTATCGCGTTAAAAACCCCAATATTTTGCCTCTTTTTCAAAAAGCCAAGCAACTTGCCAAAGAATTTGCCGACATTAAATTTGAGCATGTCCGACGCGAGTTCAACAAAGAAGCTGACCGACTTGCCAACGTCGCCATTGATGAAGGCGTGTTGTAAATTTTTAAGACTTGGGTTTATTTTTGCCAAGCAACCACGTGTTCGCTCTGATTGCAAAATCAGGGAGGAAAGTCCGGACACCACAGAGCACCATAGCGGGTAACGCCCGCCCAGTGGGAATTACACACTGAGGACCAGTGCCACAGAAACCAAGTACGCTGCGTGTCGGTTCGCCGGCAAGCAGGCAGTAGTGAAAAGGGTAAACTCTATGGGGTGCAAGGCCAAATAGGTCTTGTGAAACCATTTTGGTTATTGGTCTGCTCGACCAATTCGTCTTCGGGCGGCACAAGATGGGTAGGCTGCTCCAGGCAACTGGCAACAGTTGTCGCAGATGAATGAACACGCGTTCGTAAGAACGACAGAATCCGGCTTACCGGTTGCTTGTATTCTCACCGGGGGAAAACCCCCGGTGGCCATTTTTTTATGATCACAAACCGCAAAAAAGCATTCCGCGCAAAAGATTACCTGGCCCACGAAGAGGGCACGATCATCAAAAGACATCGCGGTCACCCGAGCATCGCGCTTGTTTACCCCAACACTTATTTTTTGGGCATGAGCAATTTGGGTTTTCAATCGCTTTACGCTCTTTTTAACGAAGACGACGACTGCGTTTGCGAGCGCGTGTTTTTGCCAGACGACTTGGTTTTGGATCAGCAATCATCGCAAACACTCTGCAGCTTAGAAAACAACCGTCCGGTCAACGACTTTGATTGCGTGGCGCTCTCGATCTCTTTTGAAAACGACTACCTCAATCTTCTGCCGATTTTGAATCAAGCCAATGTGCCTTTTTTTGCTAACGAACGTGGCGAAGACGATCCCATTGTGCTAGCGGGCGGCGCGGCCATCACCATTAACCCAGAACCCATCCGCCCCTTTTTAGATGTGTTCTTTGTTGGCGAAGCCGAAGAAGCCGCCGCTGAAATCGTAGATGTGTTACGACAAGATTTAAAACGCGATGCCAAGATCCAAGCGCTTGGAAAAATTGAGGGCGTTTACATTGCCAGTGAAGTTCCAGATTTAAACGACCAACGCATTGCGCATTTGCCAACATCCATTTGCCCCAGTCATAAAAATAAAAACAGTTTAGAAGAACGCGTGTCCTTAGCGCATTTGCGTCAGTACAAAAGACGCGTGCCACAAGATATCAATGGCTTTCCAATTCAATCGATAATCCACACGCCCTACTCGGAATTTGGCAAACTCTCGCTGATAGAAGTCCAACGCGGCTGTGGGCGTGGTTGTAAATTTTGCGCCGAAGGTTTTATTTACACGCCCTTTCGCGAACGCTCCTTTGATTTAATCCAAGAACAGGTTTTGCGTGCGCTCAAGTACCGCGACAAAATCGGTCTGATCGGGGCTGACCTTCTGGTTTACCCAGAAATCATCGAGCTCTTTGATTTCATCCACAAAAACGGTGGTAGCTTTTCGCCCTCTTCTGTTCGTGTCGATGGCATGACTCCCGAGATCATCAAACGTCTTGCCGAAAGCGGCCACAAGACCATGGCCATTGCTCCAGAGGCAGGCTCAGAAGAACTCCGACAAAAAACCAATAAGAAGTTTGATAACGCCGCCATCTTAGATGTCATTGATCAACTCTTGCAGGCGGGCATCCCAAACATCAAAATGTATCTGATGATTGGCCTGCCACACGAACGGCCAAAAGACATTGATGACATGATCGAACTGGTTGCCAACGCCAGAGAGGTATTGCTGGCAAATGCTAAAAAATCAAAACGCATGGGCTCGCTCATCATGAGCATCAACCCCTTTATTCCCAAGCCTCGCACACCTTATCAGGTGGGTGTGTTTGAAGGCATTGACCCCATTAAAGAGAAGGTCTCTTACATTAAAAAACAACTGCTCTCCAAAGGCAGTTTGCGCATCTACAACGAAAATCCTTTTTACGCTTACGTGCAGGCCTTGCTCTCTAACGGCACAACCCAAATGAGCGAGTTTCTACTTGAGGTTTATCACAACAAAGGTAGTTTAAAGCGTGCTCTTAAAAAATTCACCGACTTAAAAGAAAATGTGGCGTAAACCCATGGCCGCTCTCGAGCGGCCACTACAACTTGAACAAATGACAAGCTTAGTAAATCAACTGTTCTCTAAGAACAAAAAATTTAAAACAGGAATCTCATGTCTAAAATTCTGTCTCCCAAAAGTGCTTTGTACCTTGTTCTCACCATTGTTTCACTGATCCTGTGGTTAGAAAACGCGGTCATTCAGCATTCATCGGCATTTAAACTTTTAGTTTTAGTGGCCGTGCTGGAACTGGGCTTTTTGTTATTTTGCCGACTCAAACGTTGGTATGGAAAAGAATACGTTGGCCTAGGTATTGAAGATCATTTTTTAAAATCATGATCCAGCCAGTTTCGCTTTTGGATCCTTGTGGGCAATTGCTTTTACTGGGCAAGTTTTTTGCTTTGATCGTTCTGATTTGCTTTTTGGCTTTTTTGTTTACGTGAACATGATCTTTGATTGGTTATCACAAAGACCCAGATGACGCGCCCCCCAGCCTATTTTGCTGCCGAGCTTATTTAAAAACAAAAATAGCCGCTGATTCACGCCGCCCACAGCCAAGTTTTGCACAACCTGACGCAAGACTGTTTCGGGCCTGGCTCTGGATGATCGCATTTTACGAAGCTCAATTAAATTTTTTGTAATCACTTTTTAAATGACAAAGGTTTTGTTTGGCCTGGCCAAGATAATTCCTTTACAAAAAAGGATGCACACCCAGTTCGCGCGCTAAAGTCTTTTCGGGCAAACGCTTTACAGAAAGCTCCTTGCCAAAACCACACGACGAAAATGCCCCGTGATAAGAGCCAAAAGCTAATGGGTGATTCCCTGCCCCAAAGCGCCTAATGGTTTGGTAAGCCAAAGCGTAAGATTTTAAGGACAAGTTTTGGTGATGTCAAATGCTGACTCCTCGCCTAAACCTACAAGAGCTGTCACATCCGCCACTGTGGCTTGTGTTTTGGGGTGTAAAAAGACTTTGAGTTTTTCTAATTCACTCACCAGCGATCGCAAATCGGCCCCGACCAAATCCACCAAAGTTTGTGCTGCATCTGGATCAATTTGTAAACTCAGTTCTTTAGCAGCCGAGCCAACAAATTGCGGCAACTGATTGGCATAAGGCGCTTTGAATTCAATGACCTCTGCTTTTTTATTGAACGCTTTGTAAAAACTCAGTATTGTCGATTTTAGAACCAGTGACAATCAGATGTGCTTGCAAGTCGTGTTCTTTTAAAAAAGCGGCAAAATTGTCTTGATCGCTTTTTTTGATTTTATCGATGTCCTCCAAAACAAGAAGACGGTCACCAAACATAAGCGAAGGTGTTTGTAAGGTGTCGATCCATTCACCAGCATGAGATGTTTTGGTCGACAAGCGCACCAAACCAAAATCACGATCGGCCTGAGGCACAAGCTGGTCAACCATACGATTGAGATGGCGAGAAAAAAGGTAATCTTCTTGATTGATCAAAAGCTGGCAAATGTATCCTGACATGATCTTTGAGCTAATCGTGATTGCTTCGCAAAGCAAGAGCTGGTCTCAAATCCATGAAATCATAGGTCAAAACCAAACAAAAAATCCCTTGTCATCAGCGATTTTCGCATTAGGGAGATAAACCAAGCGTAATTGGGGGTTGGGATCAAGGGGGCTTGCCGCCAATGCTCTCAAACTTTTACGTTGTTTGGAATCTATATAACAAATCAAGGAGAACCTATGAAAACCTTAACCAAGATTGCTCTTGTTGTTGCCGCTGTGGCTATTTCAGCAAATGCCTACGCTGGCTTTCCTAAAATCAACACTGGCAATTCCACAATGAATAACGTTGTGAACAAATCAGTGAGCGCTGCTAAAAATAAAGCCATTGCTGATGACATCAACAAGAACATTCAAAAATTGCTTGTGACTTCAAAAACATCGACACTGATCACGAGTTCAAACAAGGTGGTTGTTTGGATCGCATCATCAGCACCATCAATAAAAAGAAAAGCAACTTGGAAGCTTTTGGTTTGGCTAAAGTTTACGTGAACATCAAAGCTCACGGCTCTAGCAAAAATGCTTACAAGCGTTCGTCTCATGTTCGTGACGTTATGTACGGTCAAATGAACTACTGGCGTTACAATGTGCGTTCTGTAAAAGACGACACAAATAATTTAGAAGTTTGGGTTGAGGTAAAAGACTGATCTGATCAGTAAATCCAAATATTGATTTTTTTACAAATCTCAGGTTGGCAACAGCTTGGGATTTTTTTTATTTAACGGTGCAGAAGCATGCGTTTTTGACAAAAATAGCATCTTCCAAGGTTTTTTCTGCGTCGTCTTTTGAGTAAAAGGAACTTGAGTGAGGTCTTCATCACCATAAAAAGCCAATTCACGATCACGCCGCAAAGACTTTGAGATTTTAGCTAACTTTGGGATTTGTTTTTGAATTGATTTGGAAAATTTTGATTTGTTCTCAATCAAAATCTGACTGACATCGTGAATGCGTGGGACTTCAATGGCAGTAAAACGCAATAGCGCTTTTAAAGAAAGCTCCACAACCTCTTGAGCTTCTCTAACTGTATCAGCATAAGAATCTCTTTTAAAAAGAAGAGCAACTGCTTCCAAACGCACTTCTGCTCGCTTTAAATAATCTTGGATTAAATCTTTATTCTGCATCGACATTCCTCTGTTCAATGTTTTCCTTATTCCATATCCAATAAGGATGGCCATGTGTTATTTTTCTTTCGACAACGCCATTTTCTTGAAAAAGTTTGATCTGATGTAACGTATCTGAAACACAAGAATCGATGATCAATAATTCTATTCCCTCATTTGAAGCTTCTAGCCACAGAGACCCTGCTTGCGTAAGCGGATTTGGCAAATGCACAAAATGAGGATTGATGATTGGGGTTTCAAAATCATCTCCGTCATCATCCCATTTTAAATAAAGCTCTCTTGTAATAGCACACTCATCTGAAAGAATAACCAAAAGATCAATGTCGGACGAAGAACGCATTTCACCGCGTGCTGCAGATCCAAATAAAACCACTCCCAACAAATCAGAGCCAAAAATCTTCAAAAGATTTTCAATGACTTTTAGTTTTCTCGAAACGGAAAAACCCTGAGCCTCTTGTAAGCAAGATTCAAGCTGCGACGCACAATACGCATTAAGAGAAACACCTCGGATTTTCGCGCTTTCAGCTAACTTTTGATGCAACTCAACTGGTAAACGTAAAACAAATTTTCCAGAAAACTCAGACATGATACTATAATATCAAACAACTCCGAATAAACCAATTCATATTTTTATACAATAATTTCAAATGCTTGAAATATTGCGTCGTCATGGATTTGTATGATTTGTATGACGAAGGTCTTTTGAACGCCCCTCATTATTCACGCAACTCCAGCTTAAAAGTTGCGATACCCTAGCCATGCAAGCACTTCCTCCATCAAACGCTCAGCTGCTCGGAAATCATCTGAGGAGAATTCCTGATGCAACTGCCCCGCAGACCACGCAGGAAGACCCGAGGAAACCCTTTCCCAGAATCAATGCAATCGCTGTTCCTAATGGACTACGAACACACCCTTCGTTTCATAAATGGTTGGAGCACAATGCCTCCTTAGACAACAAATGGAAACTCACCCCAGAAAAATATCTGCAACCAGGATTTTCATTACAAGACCATTTTGCCGAATTTTCCACACTCATTCATCAAAGCAAATCAAAAAGCACCATGGCCCGGACCTCAGCAGCTCATTTAGCTGTGAGCTCTATTAGCGCTTTATTGTATGGGTGTTTGCATGCCATTGATCCTAAGTTTTATTTAATCTCTTTCGCTGTCATTCCCATTTTTCAACATTTGGTTCACAGCGTTGTGAGCAACCCAAGTTCTCTTAAACAAAGTCCTCATAAACAAGATCTGGTTATCTCAATGCTCGGCATATTGACTAGTTACGCCACCATGAAGGCTGTGATTGCAGGGCATCACCCAGAGGTATTTGCCGCTATAGCCGGGTTTTTAGGCTTAGCCTTATTCACCACGACCTATTTGATGCAAAGTCAAAATGCAGAAACAGATAGAAAAGTTTTAGAAAATGACATTCATGGCCTTCAGGGGATTAACGAACGCCTGAGTTTTGAGAGCATCATGGGTTGGCTTCATGATCACCCTGAAACTGCCAAAAAACTTGCTCTAGAAACAATGCCTGTTCAGTTCAGTACAGAAGTTTACGCAAAACTAGAAACAACCACATTAAGTGCAAAAACAGAACTTGATGCCTTAACAGAAAGTGCCAGAGTTCTTTCGTCACCAGATTCGGCTCTTGCAGCCCTTATGAATGTAAACCCAGAACAAGCACATAAGACAAGACGCGAACTAGATTCAAAAATAAAAAAATTGGCACTACAAATTGAATTAATGGAAGACCTAATCAGGCTGCCATCAATCATCTCTGAGATTCAGGATAAGGTTATTCAAAGAAATCATGACAAGCTAAGCCTTGATGAGATTCGATGGCTTCTGCTTGCCCCCCATGCTGATGCCGTCGCCCTAAAGCAAATTAATAAAGTATTAGAGCTGTTGGGGGAAAAACCAGAAGGTCCTTTAGAGATCAAAGAAACCACCGAAGCACCTCCTCCACAAATAAAAGAAAAACAAAAAAATACCCCCAGACAAAGACCTATTGCGCAAAAAATATAGAGTTCACAGAATCTGTAACGAAGAGACATTATCTCTATCAAGCTACCAAAATGATTAACGACCTTCGTCATAGGGTTCCTCTCCAAAACCTAGAAATTGACATACTTAGCCGTTAAGTATAAAATCATAGCATCATGAGCACAGATCCCATTCGAAAATACTTAAAAAAAATTGGCAAAAAAGGCGGAGAACAACGTGCCAAAAATCTAAGTGCCAAGGCCCGGTCTACCCAAGCCCGCAAAGCGATTGCAACACGTTGGGTACGCAAACGTTTTGGGGCAAGTGATTTCAAATCTCTAGCTCTCCCTGGCGCCGAAATTGTCGATGCCGGTTTGAATGATTTGATAGAGGGCAATCAAGTAAGCGTGAATGCCTTAGCCGTAATGGAACTAAAACCCAAACTACGTTTTTTGGGCGTGCCCGTTCCTAATGTTTCTTTTAAAAACTCATCCGCAAGACAGCTTCTTTTTAGCGCCATGGAAGCCGAGCACGGCGACATGGCCTACGCGCGTTTTTGTTCTTTGTTAGAGCGGCTCGATAGTTTTTGTGATGCCCTAGCAGCAACAACCACAATCCCTAAAGATAGCCCACACCGAAATCGCCGGTGGTATGCATGACCAGAAAAACCATCACAGAAAAAGAACTACAAACCTTTATGAAATCTGTCGGAAAGGTTCTTAAAAAACCAGCCACCTTTTATTTAACAGGTGGTGCAACAGCTATTCTTTTTGGATTTCGTGCAGGCACCATAGACATTGATATTACAGGCGATATGAATGAGCTCTTTTCTCATATTCCAAAACTTAAAGAACAATTAAATATAAATATTGAATTAGCAAAACCAACCGATTTTGTACCAAACCTTCCTGATGAAGCCAAACGCCACATTTTGATCGATACTTTTGGCAAAGCTAAGTTTCTACACTTTGATCCCTACAGTCAGGCATTTTCCAAAATTGTTCGGGCGCACACAACTGACATTACCGATGTAAAATCCTTGGTGGACAAGAACCTTGTCGATTTAAAGAAACTTTACAAAATGGTTAAAGGCATCAGTGACAAAGATTTTGCCAAGTACCCTCGCCTGACTCGGCCGGCAGTTGAGAACGCTGTGAAGAGTTTTATGAACAACTAAGACACCAAAACGTTCCCCAAAACCCGCCGCACATTCTCACCCAAAATCTTTCTGATCCGACGATCAGAATAACCATGGGTGCTCATGGTAATCTTGTCTTCTTGAAGTTTTATTTGAGATTCACTAGCTTGACCAGAATTGGTTTAAAGAAAAAAAACAACAGCCTACGATCAAAGGCCTGCGTCCTTAAGCTCTTTAGGCTGTTATTTTATAAAATTTTGCCCTCGTCCCTGAAGGGATCACGCCTCGTAATCGTCAGCCTAAGGCTGACTCAACGATTCGTGTTACCTCAGTCCCTTCGCTACGAGGTTGTGTAACAGCCTACGATCAAAGGCTTTTAGCCTTAGGCTCTTTAGGCTGTTGTTTTATAAAATTTTGCCCTCGTAGCTCAGTAGGATAGAGCAGCGGCTTCCTAAGCCGAAGGTCACAAGTTCGAATCTTGTCGGGGGCGCCACAAAAAATTATACGGAGCAACTTAATGACAACATTCAATACTTCTCGTGAAATTCCAGCCTCGCCAGACCAGGTTTTTGCGGTTTTTAGCGATTCAAAACGTTTAGCACAATGGTGGGGACCAGATGGGTTCACAAATTCCTTTGATGTTTGTGAATTCAAAACTGGTGGGCAATGGATTTTTACCATGCACGGACCAGACGGACGCGATTATCCCAACGAATGTGTTTTTTCAGAAATTGAATCTCCAAACAAAATCGTCATTCAACATGTCTGTGAACCCAGGTTTACCCTCACTATTGTTTTAAATGCCACAGAATCGGGAACCATACTCTCTTGGTCACAAGCATTCGAAAACGACAAGTTTGCGAAAAAAATGGAAGACTTTCTCAAAGGCGCCAATGAACAAAACATTGATCGATTAGTCACTGAACTTCAGCAAAAATAATTTAACACACGTGGTTTCGCACAAAAAAGTTGACGACCTTCGTCATTCAACAATACCTCTGCCGATAACAAAATGCCAAAGCCCAACAAAGACATCATTCAAAATTTCTTTTCTTTAATCAACACACAGCAACCAGAAAAGGCTTTTGAGCTGTATGTTTCTGAAAACATCACTCATAATTTCCCCCATCTCAAGCAGGGAAAACAAAATCTTTTATCAGGATTTCAAGCCGCATCAAAGGCAAGCCCAAACAAGAAAATCACAATCAAAGAAATGATTTCCGACCCAAATACAGTGGTCACTATTTCTCAGGTCAAAAATATTAAAAGGAATGACACAGAAATTAATTTGTTAGTAGCACACTGGTTTGAACTAAATCAGGGCCTCATCACCAAGATTTTTAGCATTAAAGAAAGATCATAAACCAGCATCACCCTTCCCCCCAAAGCTCTTCATCACTTTTTCATCAACTGAGCGCAAATGCAAATCGCGCTGCGGGAACGGGATCTCGATGCCATTGTCTCTAAAGACCTGATCAACCTCAAAGAGCACATCACTGGTGATCTGTTTACGGTCAGCGACATTCTGCAACCAAATCCAGGCATCAAAATTTAATGAGCTATCCCCAAAGCCCGAAAAGAAAACCTGTGGCTCGGGATTATCCAACACCATCTCGTGTTTCTTTAACACACCTAAAATGAGTTCCTGGGCTTTTTTGGTATCGCTTCCATAAGCAATGCCAATCGGGATTGTCTGCCGGTACTCGGAATCTGTTAAGGTCAAATTTTCTACAGTTTGCGTGATAAAATCAGAGTTAGGAATGATAAGCTGAGTTTTAGAAATGGTGCGAATGATTGTCGAACGCAGCCCCATTTTTTCGACTTCTCCTAATTCACCATTAATCTCTAAAACATCCCCTACTTTTACAGGGCGCTCAAACAAAAGAATAATGCCCGAAACAAAATTATTCACAATATTCTGCAAACCAAAACCAATACCAACAGACAAAGCACCAGCAATGATCGCCAGCTGCTGCAAATCAAACCCCAGCGAAAAGAATGCTAAAAAGGCGCCAATGATCCAAAAAAAGTAATTCACCAACTTATTAATAGAATTTGCTGTGCCGCGCTCGACCTGCCTACGTGGATAAAACTCGTCTTCTAAAAGAGCGCAAAAAACAAAGGCAACAAAGTAAGCAAAATAAAAATACAACACCGCTTCCAATAGCATGCCAACAGTAACGCGATGATCCGAAAGCGAGATCCCAAAACCCATGATTTCTTCAAATGCTTGCGGGGCACTGGAATAGATTCTCCAGATGGTTGGCAAATAAAGAACAAAAAATAAAAAAACCAACCCTTTTAAAAACAAATTGAATTTGGCCAAAAAAGCATGACGGTATTTTTTAACCACACTGAATTGGCAAAACGCATCCAACTTGAAAATAAACGACAGCAAATGAAAAACAATTTGCCGCGCAAACAAAAGTGCAAAAACCAAAAACGCCGAGTGAATTGCCCCATAAACCAAAAACACCGAAAACAAATGAAACCCTGCCGCCTGCGCAATGGCGGTGACCAAAAACAAACCAATGGTCACCAAAAACATGGCTCGTTTCCAAAATGATTGTTTCTCCCAATCCGTGATTTTACGATATTGCCACCACGAATAAAAACAAAGGAAACCACTCAAAACAAAAATAAAAATACGATACAACACCAAAGGAAACTCAATGACCTCTACAATTTTGGTCATGGAATACGCTAAGAATATTCCCAGAAGATATGACGATGTTTTAGGATAAAAATGATACGATTTGACAAGCTGGTACAACAGCAAAGGCATCACTGTCCACGCTGCCAAAATAAAAAGAGGATGCGGCACTTCTATTAAAAACCAACCAGACGCAATCCCCGCCGCCAAAGCAAGTGCCAAAGGACTAATTGGAAAACCAAAGCGCTTTCGCAAAAACAGTGTCAAAGCCAACACAACCAAAACGCTCAAACCAATTCTAAAAAAATTCCCAGACTCACCACGGTAAAAAATAAAATCAAAAGCAATAACCGATTGCCAAGATTGTTTAATCTCTTGGATCAAATTGTGATCAAATTTTTTCCAAAATTGCGGGTAAATAAAAGAAGGTTGTGAGCGTTCAAAAATTTGTTGCTGATAATGGTGTTTTTCTTCACGAAGACTTTGCTGTAATTCTTCAATCTGATCCAAAAGGTCTTTGCTGTTTGAATATATTTTTGTGTTTTCAGCACTTTGGTTCTGTAACTCTTCCTTTAATTCTTTGACCTTCTGCAAACTAACCTTAACTGTGCTTCTTTGTTTCGCAAACAGAGGATCAGTAGACAGCTCGTTTAGAGCCGTTTTAAAAGAGTCTTTTTGTGCTTTTAGCTCATTTTGTAAAAGCTCAGTTGATTTTAAATAATTTAAATATTCTTCTCTTAGCTCCTTTGCGCGAGCATAAAGAGGCCTTGCCTTTTCAAGAAAATCATCAACTTTTAGCGCTCCCCAACTAGAAAAAGCCCGAGCACGATCTAACTCTTCTGCTAGAGCTTTAAGGTCATCTTGCAAAGACGAAAAGTTTTCACTGAGCTCATCCGGCTGAATAAACTCTTCACTTTGAGCACGGATTTGTTTTTCACGTTCCGAATAAATTTCGAGCTGATCAACCAGCTTCGCAACAGAAAAGCCTTCTTGAATAAGTGGCTCAGATACCTGAAGCTCCCCTTCGCTTGGAGCCGAAAAAGAAAGAGCTGGAAACAACACCAAGTTAAAGACAATAAGAAAACGCATCCACAAGGCCATGACGACTCCCCTTACATTACACAAAAATCCGAACGATTCTGTTAAGAAATGTAGGCGATCATAGCT
Source organism: Deltaproteobacteria bacterium (assembly GCA_024233595.1). Taxonomy (GTDB): domain Bacteria; phylum UBA10199; class UBA10199; order UBA10199; family JADGCS01; genus JACKPK01. The sequence continues at coordinate 48,423 of JACKPK010000011.1, read as the reverse complement.
TAAAACTCAATCGCAGATTAATTGACCTCTTGCTCCGCCTTGTAAATCACTCTTTCTATTTTTTGGCTGATTCGCAAAAGTTTTTCTTTTTGGTCGTAGGCCGGTTGTTCTTGCATATAATGCAAATGACCTTTGACTTCATCAATGGCTTGCAAAACAGAGTCTATGATTTTGGATATTTTTGTCCTGGTGTAAATATCAGATTTTTTAAGTTTTAATTTTATTTTCTGACAGCGCAGTTCATATTGGGTTGCCAAGCCAAAGAGCCGTTCTCTATTGATTTTTTCGATTTTCACTTCATTCAAGTCGCATCACCTCCTCTTTATGAGATTTTTACTGGTTTTAAACTTTGTCTTTGTTAAGATTTTGCCATGGCAAAATACTTTAACTTTAATCATCTTTATTATTTTTTAACAGTTGCTAACGAAGGCTCTATCACAGAAGCCTGTAAAAAATTATGCATCACGCAACCAACACTATCGACCCAGCTCAAAAACTTTGAAGATGCGCTTGGTTTTAAACTTTTCGACCGCAAAAAGAAACGCCTTCACCTCAATCAAAAAGGGGAAGTGGCTCTTCATTACGCCTCACAAATCTTCAACTTAAAAGAAGAAATGCTCGAAAACCTAAGCGAAAAAGCCAGCCCCGATAAAATCAAAGAAATCATTCGTGTTGGCACCCTCACCACACTTTCTAAATCGAAAATCTTTGAATTCATCAATCCCCTGTGGCGTCACAGCAATATCGAAGTCCAGCTCACTGAAGGACATTTACCTAACCTTAAAAAAAGCATGCAAAGCGGCAAACTGGATCTGATTTTAACAGACAATGTCATTCCCGGCAAAAATCAGGGTTTTGCTTACCGTCGTGTTTTTTCTCGCGACATTGTGGCGGTATCACACCCAAAATTCAAGCGCTACCGGATCAAGTTTCCACAATCATTGGCCAACCTTCCTTTTATGAATGTGAGCGGAGATAGCACGTTTCGTAAAGAAATCGACATGCTCTTCTACTCGGAAAATATTTTCCCTCCTATTATTGGAGAAGCCGACGACACAGCGATTCTGACCTTAGCAGCAAAAGCGGGAAAATGTTTTATCATTGTTCCCAAATGCGCTGTTGAACAAGAACTAAAAGACAAATCCTTAATTGTTCTTGGCACCTTTGATGACATTCAATCTGATGTCTGGGCAATCACACGCAAGGAATCCATACAAAAACCCATTGTCAGCAAAACCATTGATTACTTCCATTCTAAGCTCGTTTAAAGACCTCAATGTGTATTGAGGTCTTTGTAGTATTCAGCCATTTCATCAGCGTGCTCTTCTTCTTGAGCAAGAATGTCCTCTAAAAGTCTTCTCGTGGTCGGATCATAATCTCCCACCCATTTAATGAGTTTTTTATAGACCTGAATGGCCATTCGTTCTGCTTCTAAATCATCTTTAACCATGCCACTTAAATCATCAGCCGTTTTGTACTCTGCATGCGAACGTGCAGACAACGTGTCTGGATTAAAATCTGCTTTTCCACCAAGCTGAGAAATCCTTGCTGCGATTTTAAACGCGTGCTCCAACTCTTGATTGGCATGCTCTAAAAATTCAGGAGAAACCACATCGCAATTAATCCCTTCGCAGGCAAAATAATGCTGCCTGTAACGCATCATACAAACAAGCTCAGTCGCCAAGGCGTTATTCAACGCTTCACAAATCATGGAATTTTTTTCTTTATCACTTTGCACAACCGCACCATCAACCATGTTTTGTTTTGCCGTCTCGCTTAACTGTTTTTCTGGAATATTGAAATTTTCCATTCATGCCTCCTTTAAAAATTAATTCCTTCACTCATTTTATTATGCACAGCCGGCCTTGAATTTAAAAATTGAAAATAAAAAACAAAATATAGACTAAAACTATATTAATTATTCTAAATATTCATATTATTTGTTTCAATTTGTAGGAACGTGATCCTAACGGTAAAGTTTATCTCATGATCAATAAGGTATTTTTCGACAGAGCGTGGAAACGCACACATAATGCAGAAAAGGGTCACAAGAATAATATAAAAGACCCTTCCGAACAGTTACAGACCAGTGAAGCGTCTGTTGAATTGGGCGCCAATTACTATCGCGATCGACGCAACACGCTAGAACAAATCATTCAACACAAAGAAAAGGACCAAAAGAATAATCATAAAAAGAAAACAAATTTGATTTGGCTTTCTTCAAGTCAACTTAAACAATGGATTAGAGAGCGCTTAACGCATTCTAATTCTATTATTTGATAAAAGTTATATTTTTATAATTTTTATCGATTTTACACAATGAACCTTAAGTGGTGCAATAAGACTCAAACGAAAGGAGATAAAATGAAGAACAATAATTCAAGACCAATGACTCCCATCTTTAATAAATTTTCATCTTTAAGAAAAGGATGGGAAGCCGATTTACAGACTTTAGAAAACAAAGGGAAAAGTTTAGAGCTTTCGACCCGTAATAAGTTTTACGCCAGCATTAACAAAATCAAAGAGCGCAAAGCTGAGTTTGAAAGTTCTTTGGATGATCTAAAAAAAGATGGCGAGAAAAAAGCCGAAATGGCGAAAGACCGTTTAGAATCGCTATCTAGCGAGATCAAAAGCAAATTGCAGGACGCAAAAAACACGATCTCTAACCAACTCTAAAAAATAGGGCCTAATTTAAGGCCCTTCTTTTTAATTTTAAAGGGAGGCAAAATGATTCAACTCAATAAAAATTTATTTAAAAAAGCCATTCCGCTTTTGCCGCTTGCGGCATTCCTAATTGGCGTACCAATCTCACAAGCAAACTACCAAAGTCACATTCATGAAAACAAAGAAAGAAAAACTGAACACAATATCAAAGAATTAAAAAATCAGGCAACCGACATCAATGCAGATGCATTAGCTCCTTATGCTTTTCATTTAGCAAAAGAATACGCCAAAGCAGCAGAGAAGGAAAAAGGTGATTTTAGAACAGCGCAATTGTTTAGGGAACAAGCAATTCATCATTATCGCTCAGCGATTCAAAAAAGCTTGCTTGGTAAAATTCCCACATACCAGTCCGGGCAATACATTATCCAGCCAGACACAGCAAAAAACATGTTTGAACGACGAGAAATGTTAGAAAAACTCGAAAAACGTTTTTATCAATTTGGACCTCAATACGCAAAATACGTTTATCCAGAATCAGGAGCAAAAGTTACGGTTCTTCTACAACGCATTAACGAAGAAATAACCAGTAACCACGCAAACTCAGAACAAAAAGTGGATCGCATGCTCTCAAAGACTGAGCGTCTTATCGGAAAGCTAGAAACAGTGAGCGAACCAGAAATTTATTTTGAAACCGGTAAATCAGACATAAAAAATGCAGAAGCTAGCTTACCAGCTTTATCTCGAGTATTAACCGCAATGCGTGAAACACCTGAATTAAGAGTGAGCGTAAAAGGCCATGCTGATAAAGTTGGGTCACGTGCTCAAAACTTAAAGCTATCTGCCAAAAGAGCCGAATCAATAGAAAAATGGCTCGAGATCCACGGCATTAATCAAAAACGCATTCAAGCTGTCGGTTATGGGGAATCGTCACCTCAATTCGGAAACAACTCCGACATTGGAAAAAGTCTAAATCGTCGTGTAGAATTTAGTTCTTTAAAAAATCCATTGCGATAAATTTTTTCCTCAATCAGGACCCCTGATCCCATAAAGCCTCTTTGCCAAAACAAAGGGGCTTTTTTTGAGACTTGTCGGACTTGCAAGCAAAGTTTATAAAAACACCATGCTGAATAACAACACGCCTTCCTGGCTCAAATGGATGGAAAAGCGCTTTGGATTCATTGCCATGCCGAATCTGGCAATCACCCTAGTTGGCTTGCAGGCCATTGGCTTTATTTTAGTCATGTCCGAACGCGGTTGGTACCGCGGACTTTACCTAGATCCTCAGCTTGTTCTACAGGGCGAGGTTTGGCGACTTGTGACTTTTCTCTGCCTTCCACTATCAACAAGTATTTTTTGGGTGCTGTTTGTCCTTTGGTTTCTTTATTTTATCATCGATGTTTTGGAAAAAAATTGGGGCGAGTTCAAAAGCACCTTTTACGTGCTCATTTCTTATTTACTGATGATCGCCTTTTCTTTTGCGTTTAATTACCCAATCACCCACATTGGCCATTTTGAATCGACATTATTTTTAGCAGCGGCAACCGTCATGCCAGATTACGAAATTTTGCTATTTTTTGTTTTGCCGGTCAAAATGAAATGGCTTGCGGCCCTCACTGGTGCTTTTGCTATTTTTGCCTTTGCCATGGGAACAAATTTAGACCGAATTTATTTAATGGCCATCTATGCCAATTACCTACTGTTCTTTGGGCCTGCTTTTGCAGGGCGTATCAAAGCCTACATCAAAAGAAAAAACTATCAGAAACAATTGCATCAAGATGACACAGACAATCAAGATAGTTAAGATAAGTAAGATAAGATTTATTCATTAGGGCGCGGCGAAGCCAACTCAAAAGAAAAGTACATTTCGTCCATGGCCTTGGGCGTTTCGTCTTCCGGAATCAGATCAGCACAATCCCAGTCGTCTTTTCGCCCGGTGAGATCATAAGCCCCAACCAGCACAGCAATACCTGATTCAGACAGAGGCTCGCCGGCGCTCATGAATTGATTGGTTTGATCTTCATCTAGATGTTGTGCGCTTGATAATAACACGTCAATATCACTCAGATCACACTGCAAGACCGATTCCACACCATTTTTTGGCGACACAGTGATATCCATGATCACTTGTGCTTCCAGATGCTCTTGACCTGATTTGAAAAACTTTTCGATCCAGCTGCCTTGATTCACAACAGCCTTAACAGCCAAGGCATTGTCTTCCAGCTCACCACCAGCCGTGACTTGCAAGAAAGAAATGTCTTTGCCTGGCACCAAATCGTAATGATTGCTGTCTTCAGTGCGCCACACCTCAAGGACCGCGTCGGCCGTACCTTCTACATTTTCTTTAATGCGATACTGGTCATCGTCATTTGACTGATAATCAAGAACACTGACGCCACCATCTTCAATGGGGAAAACAGTATCGCCTTCTCCATTGCGGCAACCAAGGATAAGAAAGGAAAACATAGTTCTAATACTTAAACAAAGCTGTTAATTCTTCGACCTGATTTTCGATCAGTTTTCGGCCATTGAGGAATTCAAGCTCAATTAAAAACGCAAACCCCACCACATTGGCATTGAGCTTTGCCAGTAATTTTAATGAGGCCTCGGCCGTGCCACCTGTGGCCAAAAGGTCATCGACCACTAGGGTTTTTTCGCCATCTTCAATGGCATCTTTGTGAATTTCGATACGATCTGTTCCGTATTCCAAAACATACTCTTGCGAAATTTTAGTCCAAGGTAATTTGCCTTCTTTACGGATGGGCACAAAGCCCGCATTGAGCTCTATTGCCAAAGGCATCCCAAAAATAAAACCACGAGATTCAATGCCACAAACCTTAGTGATGCCTTTATCGCGAAAAGGTTCTGCCATTTGGCGAATGGATTCTTTTAAAGCCCCTGCATCTTTTAACAAGGTTGTGATGTCTTTGAAGATAATTCCTTCTTTTGGAAAATTGGGAATGTCTCTGATGTAGTCTTTAAGATTCATGATCCGGCCTTTCTAAAAAATCTATTTTTTTGGTAAAACTTTGGTGGGGTCTATTGCCTTGGGACCTTGACGCACTTCAAAATGCAAATGAGGCCCTGTTGCCCGGCCGGTTCGACCAACCACAGCAATTTTTTGCCCTTGCTTCACATCATCACCCACGCGCACATAATTGCGATCGTTGTGAGCATACACCGTGTGGTAATTACCCCCATGCTTAATCACAATTAAATTACCATAACCAGAAAAATACTTAGAGAAAATGACACGCCCGCTCTCGGCCGCAAAAATAGGGGTTCCGCGAGGCGCTGATAAATCGACAGCATCATGTGGGCGCCCGTTTCGCCACCCAAAAGGACTGGTCAATGTGTATTTTTTAAGAGGCCAAACAAAGTTCAGCTTTTGCTTGCTGCGCGTTCTGCTTTTGTGAATTTTGGCGAAAATCTCTTTGAGGTCCACGTAATCTTCGGCGATTCTTTTATGCGGGATAAAAACACGACGCCCAATAATGAGCTTGTCCCGTTTGATGTTATTGACCTTCACCAAACCTTCGCGAGGAAAGTCATACTCTTCCGCTATTTTTCGTAGCGTGTCGCCTGGCTTCACAAAATAATAAACGCCCTTTTTGGTTTTGACCGGCGCACGCACACCCGAGTTGTCTTCAGGCTCTTTAGACGCTTCCGTTTTTTTGACTTTTTTAGAGGAAGACCCAGCAGCAACATGGTGACTACTTTTGCCAGGATTAAAAACATCTTTAAAATCGGAACACGCCGATAAACCAAGAGAAATAGAAATGAATATCAGAAACAAAAATCGCAAACTCACGCTAAGCTGTCCTTTCGTTTGATCTCGCGGTCTTGCCGATAACCATGACGCCCAATGAGTTTGACAAAATGGCATTCTCCTAAGTTTTCGGTTTTTAAGCCCTCTTTTGTTTTTGTGATGCGGAGTAAATTTTGATGGCCTTCCTTTTGACTAACAGGCACAACCATAACGCCGCCAATATTAAGCTGCTCCAGCAAGCGCTCGGGAACTTTTGGCGAAGCACAGGTCACAATAATACGATCAAAGGGAGCTGCTTCTTCCCAACCTTTGGAGCCATCACCAACGCGCATCACAATATTGCGCAGACCATAATCTTTAAAACGTTTTCTGGCCTGAAGACCAAGCCCACGGATCCGTTCAATCGTGTAAACCTTCCCAGCCAATTCAGATAAAATAGATGTTTGAAACCCACAGCCCGTGCCAATCTCTAAAACTTTATGATCTTTGTTTGTTTTAAGCGATTGCGTCATTAAAGCCACAATGTAGGGTTGCGAGATTGTTTGCCCTTCGCCAATGTTCAAAGGCGCATCACGATAGGCTTGGGCTTTTAAAGCGTCGTCTACAAAATCGTGACGGTGAATCTTTTGCATGGCAGCCAAAACGGCTTGATCACGAACACCGCGATCAACGATTTGCTCTTGAATCATGCGTTTGCGAGCAATCGAATAGCTGCCTTTTTGCTGATTGGAAGATGAAGATGCTGTCATTTCCACTTCGCCATTTTTTTCATGAAGGATGTGTTTGTCATATTGATATTGACCGGAGTCACCGAAATTTTCCCTGCCATGATCGCGTTACAATCAGAACCTTTGATATCAACAAATTTGTACTGATTACCGCCAATCCAATAGTAAGGTCGGCCGCGGGGATCAATGCGCTCTTCGCACAAACCACCGTAATCACGCACACCCGTTTTGGTCACCACGTAATCCAGGTTCTGACAATTCTCTGGGATGTTAACACTCAAAAGCACATCATTTGGCAAACCATTTTTAATAATAAGCTGATAAAGTTTTTTGACAAACTTTGCCGCCATGTCAAAATGAAAGGGTTTTTTACCCAATTGAGAAAAGGCCACGGCTGGGATGCCTTTGATCACGCCTTCGACAGCGGCAGAAATGGTGCCCGAATAATGAATGTCATCGCCCAAGTTGCCACCGTGGTTGATTCCCGAAAAAATAAAATCTGGCTTTTCTTTAAGAATACCATCCACGCCAATAAACACCGCATCGGTCGGGGTGCCATCGACAGTGTAGACATCTTTTTTGACTTTGTTGACGCGTAAAGGCCGGTGCAGCGTTAAGGAATGTGAGGTGGTGGATTGTTCACGATCGGGAGCGACCACCACCACTTGAACACCAGGGATTTCGCGCAATGTTTTTGCTAAAACCTGAATGCCCTTGGCGTGAATGCCATCATCGTTAGTGACCAAAATCTTCATAAGCCCCTTTTGACTAAATCACGCAAAACAACGCAACCTCTTAGGGAGCTAACTGAAAAATCACACCGATGGCAATTACAATTTCTCTTTTTTAAGATCGATCTTCACCACAATGAACTCGCCCACTTTTAGATTCTGTTTGGTCTGATACACCTGATAACCAGGCTTCTCGACCTGCAAGCGGTAATTACCCACTGTGAGATCAGACAAGATCACCGGAGTTGTTTGCGCAATCTTTTGATCATTCACAAAAAGATTGGCGCCTTTTGGTTCTGTGTAAATGTACATGACAGATTTAACCGGTGAGATTTTGCGAAAAATATTATTAGCCTCGGTGCGCACACGTGCTGGGGTTTCGGCTGTGATATTAGCCAACACGGCCACAATGGTGCGCAACGCTAAATTTTTATTGCCCTCGTGATGATATGCTTTGGCCAAGCCCAGCTGAGCCTCTTGTTTAAATTGCGGGTGAGTCTTGGCTTTTTCAAAATAAGGTTTGGCCTGCTCTGTTTTATTGGTGCGCAAGTAACTGGCGCCGAGCAAATAATAAACTTCTGCTTTTTCTTTTTCGGCACCACCATACTTAAGAGCGTTGCTTAAAATGGTGATGGCCTCATCAAACTCTTGATGACGAATTTTATTTTTGGCGTCGTTGATCAAACGTCCAATTTTTGAAGTTTGCAAAACAACATTTTTTTCAAAAATAGAATTCATCTGCATCGCAACCGAAATGGTTTTGGTGAAATAACCCTCTTTTTTGATTTGGATCTGATTGTCTCCAACCGGCAAAAGCCCTTTAAACGGTGTTTCGCCAATCTTTTCGCCATTGCGAATCACATCGGCACGTGTGGGTTCTGATTTGATGACAGCAGGGAAAAACTGCAAGTCTTTGTCAAAAATTGCCACTGTGATTTCTTTGTTCTCTTCGCTCACCACGTAATCTCGTTGGTAACGAATTTGTGTCATGCTGTTTTCGGAACCAGCCACGTTGGTGCGCTCTTTTAGCTCCATATGATACTGGCCATAAGGCAAGAAAATGGGTTTGCCATAAGTGATGTCATTGATCTTAACGGGATCGGCTTTGAGTTTATCGTGCGCGTAAAAACCCTCTAAATAAAAATCAACACGACGGGGCAATTTTTGAATCCGCAACACACCAAGTTCGGCACTGATATTCAATTCAATCACATCGGCATCGGGCTTCACTTGGAATTCTGCCTTTTTGCGGTACACATCATTTAAATCACGTAATTCAAAGTCAGCCCAAATCTCTTGTGTTTGACTGGGATCAACCGCAACGCTCTCTTTAAAAGGCGCTTTGCCAATGCGTTTGCCATTTAAATAAATGGTTGCCGGCATGGGCTCGGTTTTGACTTCTAAGAACACAAAAAACTCTTTTGCGTTTTGATCGCCACCGTCTTCTTTAGCATCATCGGCTTTTAATGCTGCGATCTCAGAGTCAGAACCCTCTGACGTTGTGGGCTCTTGCGGCTCTTGTGGGGCTTCTTCTTTGGTTTTTTCGCTCGTTGTTGGGGTTTCTGCGACTTGAGTTTTTTCTTCTGAAGGCTCTGTTGATTTCACCGCTGATTTTTCTTCTTCGGCTGCATCGCTTACTTCTTCTTTGTTTTGATTTTCTTGTGCGACAGGGAGTTTCTTTTTAAGAGCGGGTGTGGCGCTGTCATCTGACTGATGTTTGGAATCAGATTTGTCCTTAATATAGTGAATGCCAAAACCCAAGATCGCAAACAAAACCGCAATGATGACAAACACGCGCATGCTTTGTCCCATTTTGGGCAAAGCGGTGTCGTACGGGGCCGCATCTCTTTCGCGATTCAATTCTTCTTTGTCGGTCTCCATCACAACGGATTCTTCTTCAACTTCATCTTCATCAAAGGCTTTGCTATCACCCTCGGGCAAAGGAATGTCGACATCGGTGACCATGGACTTGTCTGTTTTTTCTTCGGAATCGGAAATGTGTGTGGCCATGCCATCTGCTGATTCTAAAAATCGAAAATCATAAGCCCCAAAACGAATGACATCATTGTGTTTTAAAGCGCGATCACGACCGGGTTGCAATTGATGCTCGTTAACAAAACTTCCGTTGCGCGAACTCTCATCGACAATCTGCCAAACACCTTCTTTGATATGAAACTTAGCGTGATGGCGCGACAAAGAAGAATCCGACAACGCGATGTCGTTGTCATCAGAACGACCCACTTTCAGGATCTCTTTGTCTTGCAAGGAATACTCTTCGCCCTCTTCGGGGCCGGTCAAGATAACCAGTTTGGGGAATGCGTCTGCCATTTCAGTCCTCGTTTTGGTGTTGCTCAGGCGGCATAAAGCGCTGTTAAACCGTCAAATATTCGACCTTTTTCTAAAATTTCAACCATTTGCTGGCCCTTTTACGGCGCAGGCAACAGGTTGAAAGCACTATCTTACCATAATTTTCGGGAAGTGCTAGTAATATCAAAGGTTTATTCTAATAATTCGTTGACCATCCAGAGCAAACCCCTTAATCTTATGTCTATGCGCTTTTTGCCTTTGTTCATCTTGCTTGCTCTTGCCACCTTGGTGAGCTGGTCGTTTCCGAGTCTGGCCGCCAATTGCCAAGGAACCCCTAGCGAAGAACAAATCACCGCCGATTTTCAACAGTACTTAAATAATCTTGTTAAAGACGGCAGTGGTAAAATTGCCATCGCGCCTTTTTTTGATAACCACGCTGGTTTGCCTGATCACACACTTTACTATGGCATTCCTTTTTTCATTTACGATTTTTTCTCGGGACAAAATGAAAAGCTCGTTCACCCCTACTTGAGTTTTGCAGCGCTGCAAAAAGCAGGCATCAATCAAGCAGACCTTTACCAAAAAGAAAGCATGCAAAAATTAGCCAAAGAGCTGGGCGCCGAGCATGTCATTTTTGGTGCCTTTCAAAAAACTTACCGCTCACAGCTACGCATCATCGTGAACATCTATAGCGCCAAACAAGACACAGTGTTGTCACCAGCACCTGGCTTCGACACCAATTTTGATGATTCGTTTTTTGATTTGCTCACAAAAAATATTTTGCAAGCTGCCAAAGCGGCCAAAGGCCTAAGCCTTAAAGAAGGCAAAGGCAGCACGCCATCTATGGATGTGTTTCGCTACTACAGCCGCGGGGTCGAATACGCTGCTTCGTATCAGCAAAACAATTTGGAACTGGCTATCACTTGGCTCGACAAAGCCTTACGCGAAAGTCACCACAAATACCCTGACGCGGCTTTGCATTTGTCACGCGCTCATTTTATGCTCGCGCTACTTAAAAAATTACAAAAAGCAGACCCTTCACAAGACTGGGTTAAAGCAAACCATGCCTTGGAATTTGCCAGCACTGTTTCAGACAAAGAACCCAAGCACCAACTGAGCTCTCGTTTTTTACAAGGGCAGCAAGCTTTTCAAAAAGCTTTAACAGCGCACCATGCTGGCAATGCCGCTTCTGCCCAAAATGCTGCCAAAGAAGGACTCATGCAGGTTCCCGAAGACGGCTATTTACAGTTCATTTACTTAGAAACTCTCGGGGGCAAATCCCCGATAAAAAACATTCAGGTTAACCATGGCGTATGCTTGTAAACATAAACCCCTTGTCCTTGTCGCTTTGTTCTTGGCTTTGTTCTCTTTTGCCATAAACCCCGCTCACGCGTGGGGGAAAAAGGCTAAAAAACCGTCGGAACGTGCGATTTTACACAATAACAAAGGTGTCACCGCTCTTTACCAAGGCGACACCGAACGCGCGATTTTTGAATTCAAAACAGCAACTGAGCTCAATCCCAAATATGTCGAAGCCTGGTCAAACTTGGGTTTGGCTTACAAACAAAAAGGCCGCTTGGAAGATGCCATCCCTGTTTTAGAAGAAGCTATCAAACTCGATCGTAAATTCCCGGCTCCCTACAATGTTTTGGGAACAGTTTATTTTTCGCAAAAAAAATACAAAGACGCCCTACGCTACTTTAACAAAGCTTTGCGCTACAACAGCAAATACTCTGATGCGCATTACAACTCGGGCTTGGTGTATTTTGAACAGTACCAACGCAGCAAAGACAAAAGTCTTTTAGAAGATGCCGTTCAATCTTTTACAGAGGCCACAAAAATCAATAGCGAGCATCAGTACGCGCACCTTAAACTCGCCAATGTTTACCAAGAACTCAAAGACTACGAAAAAGCCATCATTCGCTACAAACTCGCTCTTGAAATTGATCCCAACTTGACCAACGCTTGGAACAACTTGGCTGAGCTCTACACAAAAACTGGTCAAACCGTAAAAGCGCAACAAGCTTTAAACCACGCGTTGACCTCTGACCCAGACTCATCGGAAGCGCACTTAAACATGGGGCTTAACTACCTTAAAGACAACAACATCAAAATGGCCATTAAGGAGTTTAACGCTGTCATTTTAGAAAACCCCACCAATGAACTGGCTTACTTCAACACGGGCTTTGCTTTTTATAAAATGGCCATGCAAGCCAAAGAGCAAGGCGACAGCAGCAAAATGAATTCAGCATTGGAGCAATCTAACAAAGCTTACTTATCGGCTTACAAATTGCGCCCCAACTACCCCGAAGCCATTTACAACATTGGTTACAACTACCAGTTATTAAAAAACTACAGCGAAGCTGCCACTTGGTACGCCAAGGCCACGCAAATCGATAAAACATTTGCCAAAGCTTTTTACTCTTTGGGATCAGTGCAACAGATTTTAAAAAACAACCAAAAGGCGGCTGAAGCCTACTGTGCCTTTGTTGACCTTAAACCCGAGAATATGGATTCTGATGTGAAAACAGCAAAAGACTTGATCAAAAACCTAGGTGGCTGCCCCTAAGTTTTTCTTTTGCGTAAGGACATGATGCTAGAGATTGTTGTAAAAAACCGAAAGACCAACGAGAAAAAAGACTACCGCTTTGCGCAGCCTTCTGTGCTCATTGGGCGACAAGCCAATTGTGATATCATTTTGCCAGCCAACGGCGTGTCGCGTCGTCATGCTAAAATCACAATCAATAAAAGTTTGGTCGAACTAGAAGATCTTGGCAGTGGCAATGGCACATTTTTAAAACAAGATCGCATTCAGCCCCACATTAAGGAACCTCTTAAAAACCAAGACCTGATCAAAATAGAAGAATTCGATATCGAAATTTTAATCAAACCAGAAAAAACAGACACTGTTAACGATTTAAAAAACACGGTTGAGCAAGTCGATGATCCTGACATGATCGAAATCAAAATGATCAAAAAAGTTTTGGGTGCGCTTGATCAAGACAAAGCCCCAAGCATCACTGTTGTGGCCCGTGAGCATGCTGGCAAAAAAGCCATTTTTGAAAATCATATGACCGAACTGGTGATTGGCCGCGATCCCAACTGTCATTTGTTTTTGAACGATGCTGTGGTGAGCCGACGTCACGCTGTCATCACAACCAAATGGGGTGGCTATGTCATTTCAGATTTAAAAAGCCGCAATGGCACTTTTGTGAATGGCGAAAAAATCACCGAAAAGGCTGTAAAAGATGGTGACGAAATCACCATTGGCACCATCAAGGCTGTGTTTAAAAATCCCAGCGAATTTGATTTTGCGGCCATCACCAAATCTTTAGAAGACGAAAAAAGAAAATCGGAACCCGCCCCTTCAGCAAACAAAACAGACAGCAAAGAAACCGCGGACGAAGCCTCTGCAGCCGCAAAGGCCTCTGTTGATTCATCACAAGAATTTTCAAAAGACGATATCAAAAGCGAAGAAAATAAAAACGAAGAGACCCAAGAAACGAAAAAGCCTTCGGAAAAAGCTGCTAAAGAAGAATCTAATCCGAAGAATAAAAACAAGGCCAATCAAAACACGGCTGAAGAAAATAACGAAGAAGTCGAAGAGATTCTAAAAGACACCGAAGCCAAAGACAGCAAAACAAAATTACCAAAGGCACTTAATCTCAATTTTAATCTTAAGATGTTCACACCAACGGAGTGGGCTCTTTTTGGTTTTGGCGCGCTGATCATCTTGTTTGTGATCAGCATGCTGGTGGTGGTGCTGAGTTAATTAGCTTAAAAAAGCCTTATTCCTACGAGACCCACCTTCGCGCAAGGTGTCCATAAAGGATGAGCTGCCAGAGCTTTCTTCTTCATCTTCTTCAATATCGTAAAGTTCAGAAAACAAAGAGCTCTCAAAATTAAAAACATCGTAAAGAAAACTCGTGTCACCATGCAATAGTTCAACATTGGATTCACCAATGGCTCCAATGCTGCTTTCGTCAAGCTCACCGCCAGTGATGGTGATGACATCGGAACCAGGAAGGTTTGATCCTTGAATACCAAAGAATGTGATGGTGATGCTGCCTTCGTCAGTTGTTGCCGTTAACACAAGGTTACCCGCAGCATCAGTTGAAAAAGCAAGTTCCGCATCGTCAGGAAAATTAAGGGCAATGTTATCCTCAATGTGATCCTGGCCATAGATTTCGTACTCACGGTTGTTTTCAAAGTCAGAAGATGATGGCGAAATACTGGCCGTGTTATCCAACTCTTCCATGTAGTAACGAGAATAAACATCTGCACTTGCACCTTCTAAATCAGTGCCGTTCAAAAGTTCGTAAGCGTCTTTACCAGAGTTATAAGTCGCTTCCGATTCAAAAAACTTACTCAAGAAAGCATCAGGCATGGCACTCAAGGTATCTGCACTAAGACCTGCTGAACCACCTGTTAAAACAAAAGCCACATTGGCATCAGCGCTCCAGTTTTCAAAAACCAAATAATAAAGATCGCCATCTTCGGTGCGACAAGCGATTTTAAGTTCGCCTGTTTCGCTATCTTCCACCACACCTTCAATGGTGCCATCAATATCTAAAGACACAACCTGAGTGGCATTGGGATCAACGTAATCAACCTCATCGGCTTCTGTCACCACGCCATCACCATTGGTGTCTTTGGTGGCATGACCTTCAGAATCCAATTCGGGATCAGTGTCGCCATAACCATCACCATCTGTATCCACCCAATCGGCATGCGGGTCATTGATCATAGTGCCTGTTTCACTAGAACCACTTTCGTCTTTAAGTGTCACCTTGAACACATCGCCATTTTTAGGATCAGTGGAAGATTCCGAAAACGAAACCGCGCCACCATCGCTACCATCAATGAGTTTCTCTTGGCTTTCTTCAAAACCTTCTTCAGAAGAATCAACAAGCTTGCCGTCTAATTTGTCCATCCACTCTTCAAGTTCTTTCAAAGTGAGTTCAATGGACGCTTGATCCGAAACCAACATATTATCAGAGTCCAAAATCGCTTCGAGCTCTTTGTGAGCCGCGTAAACTTTTGCGTAACAATCATCCACGTCCTCTTCGAGCGATTCCAAAAAGCTTTCAAAATCCTCTTCAGAAATACCTGCTTCAGCACAAAGACTTTCGACAAAAGACTTCAACTCGTCGTCAGACATCTCGACAAGATCATCAAACTTAACTGACACACCAAAGGTGTCTTCAAAAGCTTCAACCGAAAGGTCTTGGTAATCAATTGTTGATACAGTGGACATGGTGTTTCCTTTTCTAGGGTCATTTCGTTCCACCCCTTTAATTGCAACACGCATGCCATCACGCTCAAGGAAACATCTATTTTTATTTAATGATTTTAATTAGTTACAAGAAGGCTCCGCATGACGAAGGTCCGGTGCGCAGCGTAAAACAGGAGTTTAATCCCAAAATCACGACATTTTGGGGGGCAAAAACCCCAGCCAAAATCACTTGGTTAAAGGCAAATCCACAACAATGAGCGAGTCGACAATGTTGTACTCTTCGGTGTTTTGATCAGACAAAATGGTCCCATAAAGCACCAAATTGATGTCCGAATCACCAAAGGCTCCCTGGCCCGAGATCGAACCAAAATCAGGACAATCGGTGGTCATCAATTCTTCTTCAGTGAATGATTGGTTTGAGAGTGAAACACCAGACAAGGGCACCAAGGTATCAATCAGAATGTTCTTATCACAAAAAATATTCCCTGATGCATCCAAGGTGCATTCTGCAAAGCTATTATCTTCTATGCTCACATCCAGTGAATTCACAGGAGCTAAGCCTTCTGGGATTGGGAATACAAAATCAGGCACAGTCGGTGTTGGTTCAGTTAAAACACAAATCGTCTCATCATCAGGTTGATAAAATGTGATGGTGGGATTGGTCAGCGTGATCGGAGTTAGGTTTGTCGAAGAACCATGGTAAGCGGGATCACTGGAATCTGTTGGTGTGTTGGCCTGGCCTTGGCTAGCGACTTCACTACCACAAAGATAAAAATCAAAGGTCGAGTCCACAACCTGGTACTCAATGATTTCCATGGTGCTCGGGTCCTGCGTGCACTTCTCGTCTTTCATGCCTTGCGTAAAACCCTCTAAACGCACACGTAAAGAGCCCTGCTTGGGCTGATCGTAGTTCACAATCAAAAAGGCTTCAAAAGGATTGTCATCGGATTCAACAGCTCTCAAAGGTTGAAAGCGTATTGTCACTTTAAGATCCCCTGTGCCCGCCACATTGATATTGCCATTCACCACTTCGTTATTGGACGCACTTGTTGGCGAAACCGAAAAATCCTGCACAATGGAATTAGACGAAGCCACAGTGAGCTCGCCATCAATCTCGGCACCATCTTCAAAAATCACATTGTCGCCCACAGCCACTTTGGTGATGGTGAAGTATTTGTAATCGTTACTCTGAATAAAACCCAACCACGAAACATGTGAGGCCTCTTGGTGGCGGATCGCAATGGTTTGCTCTTGCTGGCCATAGAGCTCCGAAACAAAAGCCGGCGCCACCATTTTATTGGTGAACTGCTCAGAAGACGGCAAAACACCGCAAGAATTAGTCAATAAAAGCAAAATAAGAATGTAAAATCGTTTCATCATAAGTCTTTTTTGAGGCCCCCACCTTTAATAACAAAAGGAGGCTCATTGTGGTTATCGGCACATAGCCCACTCAGGTTGCTCTCTTTGAGTAAAAAAAATGCCGCCTTGCCACAGTGCACCATGAGCGCTATCTACTTGATTTTTAGAGCAAGGTTGGTAGCGACCGAACTCACCCAGGAGACCTTTATGCTAAATTATGATTTAAGCGACGAACAAAACATGCTGCGCCAAACGGTACGCGACTTTGCCGAAAAAGAAATCAAACCTGTGCGTTTGGAATTGGACCGCAAAGAAGAGTTTTCTTACGACCTCACAAAAAAAATGGCCGCACTCGGTTTTTTTGGCGTCACCTGCCCTCAAGAATACGGCGGTCAAGGACTAGACTACCTCTCTTACATATTAGTGGTTGAAGAACTCGCTCGTGTTGATGGCTGCCAAGCCGCCACAGTCGCTGCCGAAAACTCACTCGGCATTGGTCCTCTTGCCAATTTTGGCAGCGAAGCGCAAAAACAAAAATACTTGCCCCCACTTTGCCAAGAAGGAAAACTCTGGGGCTTTGGTCTTACTGAACCTGGTGCGGGCTCAGATGCCAGCAACTCAAAAACCAATGCGGTCATCAAAGACGGGCAATGGGTCATCAACGGTTCCAAAATTTTCATCACCAACGCCGCCAACGATTTAACCGCCGGCTGCACAGTGCAAGCCATTACGGGCGACTTGGGCAATGGCAAAAAAGAAATCAGCTGCATCATTGTGGAGCAAGGCACCAAGGGATTCACAAGCAAGGCCATGAAAAACAAAATGACTTGGCGTTCGTCCAACACCGCAGAACTCTATTACGACGACGTGACTGTGCCGGAAGAAAATCTTTTAGGCAACCGTGGCGAAGGCTTTAAGCAAATGATGAAAACATTAGACAGCGGTCGTTTGGCCATTGCCGCCATGGGACTTGGTGGCGCGCAAGGAGCTTACGAAGAAGCCTTGGCTTACGCCAAAGAACGCCAAGCCTTTGGCAAATCGGTTTCTAGTTTTCAGGTGAACGCGTTTAAGTTGGCTGATTGCGCTGTCGAAATCGAAGCCGCCCGCAACCTGCTTTACAAAGCCTGCTGGCTTAAAGATCAGGGACGTCCTTTTGGTAAAGAAGCGGCCATGGCCAAACTATACACCTCAGAGGTGTTCCATCGCGTCGCCAATCACGCTGTGCAATTGCATGGTGGTTACGGCCTTATGGAAGAGTACCCTGTGGCCAAGTTCTACCGAGACCAAAAGCTTTTGGAAATTGGCGAAGGCACTTCAGAAATTCAACGCCTTGTGATCGCACGCCACATTGGCTGCTAAGCTCACTGCACAAAAAACGCAGCTCGATCTTTGTTTTGCCAACCACCCTCTTGCTTTTCCTGCACAATGATCTGATGCGCGCCTTCTTGTAAAACAAAACGATAAGGTGCGCTCAATTCATTTTGATCCAACAAGACCCGCACCGGCCCTTGTGTTCTTTTTAAAAGCTGCACTGACAATTCTTGTGCAGCTCGCGGTCTTTTGCGATCCAAACGAAAACGAGATCCATCTTTTGGGGACAAAAGCTCTGTGCCCTGCTTCGCAAAAGAATCCTTTTTAAGGGTCAGGCATTCACTGGCAAAAGATGGTAAAACTTTATCGCGATGATTTTCCAGCAACCACTCGTTGTAAACCGCAGGCAAATCCCAAATGACTTTGTGAGACACGTTTTGATCTTGCGCACACACACGACTGCCATCTTCCCGAGAAACAGTCACAGCACGATGCACCGAACAAGAATCCAGGCTCTCCGTAGGCTTTGTGTATTCGGCAACCACATGCGAACAATGCTCACCCGGTGTTTGACCCGATAACGCGCAAAGGATTTGTTTTTTTAATGCTGGTTTTTGAAAATCACCCCAAGGATTTTTTAAGTAAAGGTGATGAACGATCTCACTGGCAATCGGCCCAGCGCCTGTGACCCCTGACACACCATTCATGGCCGTGCCATCAAAATTACCAACCCAAACGCCGATCGTGTGTGTTGGTGTGAGAGCAATCGTGATATTATCACGAAAGCCTTGCGATGTGCCGGTTTTCACCATGACGGGAAAATCAAAAGCAAAAGGACTTTCGCTGCCAAAGGCCAAAGAACGCGCTCGGTTATCGCTTAGAAAATCACGAATCACACGCGTGTCATTGGCATCAAAAAACGCATCACCCAAAACACAATTTTTCTTTTTGTTGTCTTCTAAAAACCGCAGTTCACAAACCTGACCATCGTTTGCAAAAACACTGTAAGCCCGCACAAGCTCCCACAAGCTCACTTCCACATTACCAAGCACCAAACCCAAACCGTAATGATCCGCCTCTTCACTTAAATTCGAAAAGCCAAGTCGTTTTAAATTATTGTAAAAAGGCATCACACCCATTTGATCCAATAAAGCCACTGCAGGCACATTGAGAGAACTGGCCAGAGCCACGCGCATGAGCACAGGACCACGAAACAAACGATCATAATTTTCAGGTTGGTAACTGCCAACGGGGCTTTCAAAATGCAGGGGCACATCTGGCAGAACCAAATGCGGTGAAAAATCTTTTTGTAAGGCTGTCAAATAAGCAAAGGGCTTTAGGCTTGATCCCGGTTGGCGCGACTGACGCACACCATCTACAAAGCCATGATCGCGCACAGAAAAATAATCCTTGGATCCCAAATACGCACGGATGGCCCCGCTTTTGTTTTCGACCACCAAGACGCTGGCCTGAGTCACATGATGGCCCATGAGCTTTTCTAAATGCTTTTGAACAAAACTTTGCACTTTCTTTTGCAAATCAGAATCCAAAGTGCTGACAAGATCCCCCGAAGCATAACCCTGATCTAAAATCATCTGCGTGAAATGAGGCGCCTTGAAAAATCGCTGATCCTCATAAATAACCAGTTTTTCTGGCAAAGCCTTCTTTGCCAGCACAAAGCCATTTTGCACCGCATGCTGCAGAATAGATTGCTGCAACGCCAACAGCTGATCGCGGTGACTATTTGCATTCAAACGACTTGGCGCTCTTATTTTAGCGAGCAAAAAAGCTGTCTCACCAAGCGATAAATCACGCACCTGTTTTTTAAAGAACACCTCGCTTGCTTGCGCAATGCCAATGATATTTTGCCCAAACGATAAATTGTTTAAGTAATAAAGTAAGATTTCTTTTTTGCTAAGAGCCATTTCCCAATACGCAGCCAAGGCCACTTCATAAATTTTATGAGATAAATCGCGTGGGTGGTTTTGATTCAAGCGCACCGCTTGCATGGTGATTGTGGACGCACCAGAGACAACATAACCAGAACGCCGTTTGAAACAACGCCGGTGCCAGAGAAAAAACATCAACCCCCGGATGATAAAAAAAGCGACTGTCCTCTGTCTGTAAGATGAGTTGCAAAGCTGAATCTGGCACATCGGCTAAACGCAATTTTGCCTGCCGCCCATGAGGCCCATGGGTTTGGCGCAACAAAGCGCCCTCTTTGCTTCGTATCTTTAGAGAAGGGATCCTTTGTGAAAAGCCTTTGGGTTGAGGAAAAAAATTCCCCACCAACAAAGCGGCCCATAACAAAGGCAAGCCCAGCAAAAGAAAACAAAGAGTCAGTCGATTAATTTTACTGAACCTGAACCTCATACGCGACACTTTGTCCAAAAACCGACGGTTGGTACATTTCTAAAATCTGAGAATGAGGCACGCCGTAACGCCCTTCATTTGTGACCATCACATGGTAATCAAAAGACCAAAAACCACGCGGCAAGCGGTCAAAATAAAGCACCACCTTGTCATCATGCATTTCGCGATGAGACAATAAATAAGACGCGCTGGTGTCCTGACGATTTTCTCCAAGGCGTTGACGCGTGTTATTCAATCGGATGTTCAAAGGCTCTAACCCTGCCGCTAAAGGATCTTCCAACACAAGGTACTCTGAATCGTTATTCGCAAAAATATTCAAGCGCACACGATAGGTCTCGCCTGCTTTAAAGGCTTCAGGACTGACGGGTTGGTTATCTAAAGTGAAGTACTCTTTTGAAAGACTCAAGCCCTGCTCTACAGGAATCTGGCGAGGTTCTTTGAGAAGTGTCGTGTACTCCATATTGTAAAACAAAACCGAACCATTCTTTTTGATGATCTCAAATTTCATTTCTTCTGGAAGCTTTTCGTTTGGCAACACAATCTCGTCTTGTGTCTTTTTACGATCCAAACTGAAAGCCACTAATTCTTGACCATTGAGTTTTAAAGAAGCCAAGAGATTTTCTTTGTCTTCCGGAAAACGATCGCGATACATTTTAATGGCCTTAAGCGTTTCTTTAAGTTCCAAAGAAGAACGGTAACGTGAGCCCGAGCGATTTTCGACCAAGCCTCGTAACAATGGAAACAACATGGTGTGCTTTGGGTGCACACGCAATAAGAACTGTGCAGTTTGCGCGCTCATCACACGTTGACTAAAACCAAAGTAATACGGCGAACTCGCCCCTTCCACAAAGGCCACATCACTTTTAAGACTGATGTGCTGTTTGAGTCCCGACAAAAATGCATCGACTGTTTTTTGATCATGTCCAGCATCATCAAGCATTTCGATCAGATGCAACTGGGCTGCAAAATTTAAATTGCCAAGTTCAGCCACCAAGGCTTGGTAATAGCTCGGTTGCGCCTCGCCCATTAAATAAAGCAAGTACAAGGACTCCACTTTTGTATTCAGCTGATACGCTTGGCTGCGCTTTAAAAGATTGTAATCAAGCTTTTGCAAATACCTAAAGAGTTGAGTTCTGATTTTATGCAAAGGCAAATCCACTGTGAAACCCGCGCGTTTGGCATCCCACAAAAAGCGCCCCACCATAAGCGTGACCGAAGGCTCAAAACGCCCATTGGGCCACAAAGCAAATTCACCGTAATAACTTTGCTGCGCACTCAGCTCTTGCACAAAACTTTTTACCAAATCATCGCGCGCGTAATCGGAATGCTCCGCGCCCGATTGATTTAAATCGGCATCACTGAGCAACACATAAGGATAAAGCTTGCTAACCCGTTGCTCCAAACACGCATAAGGGTAATCGCGAAGCCCTTGCACTTGCTTGGCCATTTGTGATCCTAAAAATCCAGAAACCGCAACACGCAATTGCCCCAACTGATCAAAAGCATGAGGAGATTTTTTCACAAACTCGCTGGCCTCTTTGGTGACCACACCCGAGCTCTCAACAAACTCTTCCGCCAAATTCAACGAAACAGGAAAACTCCATTCAACAGCATCTTGCGCTTCTGCCGACTGAGCAGACAAACGCAGCTTGACTGTTTTGTGTTCGCCAATCTTTCCGGAGATTTCTTTTAAAAACTCTTCGCGACTTGGCGCTTTGATTGTGAGCGCTTGCACCAAAGTGGCATGAGCCGCTACACTAAGCTCCTCTTGCGATGCCAAAGACACTTCGGCCCCCTCAGCGGCCGTGGTGAGTGTGAACTTAATTTCTTTGTCGCTGTTATTGTGAATAACAACATTGCTTTGCGCTTGATCACCTGCTCTTAAAAAGCGTGGCAAAGCAGCGCGAATCATCAAAGGTTTTTGCACTTTAAAACTTGCTTCCGCAACACCAAAGCGATCAACAGCTTCGTTAGCCACCACCATCACACGAAATTGCGTGAGCTGATCCGGCACCGTAAAACTCACCTGAGCTTCACCATTTTCATCACTTGTCACATCAGCTTTAAAAAAGGCCGATGGCAAAAAGTTTTTGCGCAGCCCTGCTTCTTGGCCACCACCACTGGCCTCGCTTTCCATTTTTTTGGCCAAGCCTGCCTGTTTAAAAAAGCGCACACGCGAATCCAAAGCGCCAACCTCGTGCCAGTACGGCGAAAACAAAGTGCTCAATGGATTTTTTAACTGATACCCACCAGCCATCAAAACGCCTTCGTCGACCACCATCACGGTGAATTCAGAAGCATTCTCCTGTTGGTTCTCCACCTTAAGATTCAAAGTGGCTTTTTGACCCGGCTGGTATTTAGATTGATCGGCTGTGACAGCCACTTTTAAATCTTTGTTTTGCGGCGCCACATTAAACTCGAGTTGCCCAAGTTTGATCAAAGCTGGCGATGACACGGGTGCATTTTTGTCACCATGGCTTTCGTCGATTTCGTTCGCGCCTTTGATCAAAGCCACATTCACAAAAAAGTTAGGTACATGCTGCGACAAGGCTTTCAATTTTAAAACCGGAGCACTAGAATCGAAGCTCACGATCTCTTGCGAAAGAATGCCATCCCGTTCAATGGTCACCAAAGCCTTGCCCGATTGAAACGGCGACTTGACCAAAACTTGAAATTCCTCACCGACTTGCAATTCATTTTTTTCACTCACCAATTCCAAGGCAAATGAATCCTCTTGCACCCAATAAGCATAAGACGAACCACTCACGTAAACAGGCAACTCTGTGATCACATCGCGACCAGCATCATCCTTGCTGCTCAAGCGCACAAAATAAGAACCCGCCTCCACAGCTGTGAACGAACACACACCGGCTTCTTTTCCCAAACTCGCTTCGCAAGACGATACTTTTTCGGAACGCAATTCGTTACGCGTGCGGAACTGACCATTCAACACCTCTTCTTGCACGCTCATCCATTTATCACGGTACAAATCCATTTGCGCTGTCACGCCTTCTGCAACTTCACCATTGGGCATAAAAGCCTGCGCTTTGACTTCAAAGGCTTCGTTTTCTTTTTGGATGAGTCCCTGAATACGCCCTCCTATATAATAAGAGGCGGGATGCACAATCACGCGCTTGCTGGCAAACTGCTGCTGATGAGAAAAATCAAAAACACTTGCCTGCAACGAAAGGTTGAGCGGATCAATCTGCTTGCCATCGGTTAAGATTTCCCAGTTTAAAAATCCCTCTTTGTTTAACGCATCACTCAAGTCTTTACCGTAATCATAAAACTCTTGGTCCGCTTTTTCGCGGTGTCTGTGCAAACGACCAAATTGCCAATCGCCTTCTACATTAGGGGAATACCAAGTCAGCGCTTTAGAGACGCTGTAATCCACGGTGGCCTCGGCCATTGGTGATCCAAAAAGATACTCACCAAAAATCTTCACATTGAGTTTCTCGCCTTTGACCAGATCACTACGCGCGGGTTCGATTTTGGCAAAAAAATCAGGCGTTCTGAATTTTTCAACCTGGAACTCGGTGTGCGCGCGCTCAAAATCAATCCATGCAGCCGATGAACTAAGAGAAACCCAGTAGTAACCCAAAGGGCTTGTTTCGGGAATTTGATAAGAAACAGAAAAATTGCCGCGTTCGTTTGGCGTGGCCAAGATTTTAATAGGATCCTTTTGACGTGGAACAGAAATCTTAACCGTGATGGGTTCTTTAAAAACCTGTAAACCAAAGTCACTCACTTTTCTGAGATAACCTTTTAAATGCATGGTCTCGCCAGGCTTGTACAAACCTCGGTCTGTCAACAAATGCCCTCTGACTTTCACCGTGGCTTTGCTGATCACCGATGCGTCGTTTTTGGAATCTTTTGCAGAGCGGTCTCGTTCGTAAAACGAAAAATAACCCAAGCCATTGCTCCAGTTGGTCGAAATAAAAGCGCGATCACCACCACGTTCCGCAAAAACATAAAGAGGATAAACAGCATGCTTACTGCCATTGCGACGCGATAGATCTTCGAGCTGATCCAAACCAGGCAACTTCGCCAGGCCTTGCGTGTCTGTGCTGATTTGATGCAAGCGATGCCCAGCCGCATCGTAAATCTGCACACGGGTTTGCGCCTTGGCCGAGGCATTTTCCACACTGGTCACCCACACCAAGCCATCTTTACGCGACAACTTAGCGTGAATGGCAAGATCAGTGATTTGCGTCACTTGCGGGTGATGCTTGGCCACGTAAAGTTTTTCTTTGCTATTGTAAACGCGCACTTCAGGTGAAAAGAAATCGCTTAGCAAAATGCCGTAACGACGCCCTTCCAAAAGCTCATTGGCTTTTTTGCCAAGCGGCGCCCAGGTATCGCTGACTTTGCCAGACAAACGCTTTGTGCCATCCCAAAAACCATCGCCCTGACCTTTTTCTTGAACGATTTTATTTTCGTTTCCTAAAACGGCCAACACAGAGTTCACAGAATCAAAGACCTTGTGTTGCAACACCACATTTTGTGTGTTGCGCGCATTGATTTCGAGTCGCAAATCCTCATCTGGCAAAACTACGCGATGTCGTGTGCCCATAAGATCAAGCCCTGCTAAAAAATGCTCACTCTTAAACTCGCCGGTCATTTCTTCCGGAGCCACCTGACCAAATTGATCCTTTAGGGTCTTTAGAGTTTTCACTTTGTAAGTGGTGTTGGGTTTTAAAGACACATAAAGATAAAAGGCCGCGCGTTTTTCGTCCCAGTAACCGTAATGATCTTTGCCAAGCTTCAGCTCAGGTTCAAATTGCACCGATTCAATCACATCTTTTGTTTGCAAGGGTGTGGTTGAAAAAATCTTCACGCGAGCCTGCGGGTAACAAGGGTCTTCGCAAGTGATATTGGTGATTTTAAAATCAGAGTAGGTCGTGAACTGGTGCTCGTAATCCACCGTAGAGGTAAGTGGCCCTTGCGGGCTAGCCACTCCTTTGGAGAGCTTCAAAACAATTTCACTATTTTTTTGAAATGTCGTTTCGGGTTTTACAGTGAGCCGTGAACAATCAGGCTTTGTGGTTTTCTTGCCGGCGATGTTTTCAATGACCTCAAGGCATTTGATTTGATAAGGCCGCGGGGTGCCATTTTGCAAAAGCTGCAATTGCGGCCGCACCAAATTGGGATCCAACTCTTGATTAAAGCGCATCACAAATTGCGGCATGAGCTCAATGTTCTTTTTTCCCGGTTGTGGATCGACACTTTCTAATAACGGAGAGGGGGTTTCGAACTGCGATGAAAATTCTTTGAGCAAAGCAAAACCCAACAACGATTCTGTTCCTGCAGCAGCAGTCACCGTGAAACGTGTGGAGGCTGGCCAAAATCGTTTGGGTGTGAACACCAAGGTTTGCGTGTTCACCCATTTGTAAGTTCCTTCTACAGCGGGAGTGATTTCGAAAAGTGATTTTGTTTTTTGCGCACTGATTTCAGTCAAGGGCACCATGGGTTGCGAAAAACGCAACACCACTTGCGCCTGACGATTGCTGATTAATCCTGTGGGGGAAAAATACGAAACCGCCAGAGGCGCTTGATCGGATTGATAAGATTTTAAATACTCTTTGGTGGCTTGGTCAGCGTGTTGACTTTGACATGCCGAAAAAAAAACAACGAATAGCAAAAATAAAAAACGAAATTTCATTCAGTTCACTCCTGTTGAGCCAAAACCACCCACGCCACGATCTGTGTCCGATAACTCTTGAACTTCTTGGATTTGCGCGCGCACCACTGGCACCAGAACCATTTGCGCAATGCGCTCACCCCGCTCAATGCTAACGTCTTCGCCACCCAAATTGATCAAAATAATTTTAATTTCTCCGCGGTAGTCAGCATCTATGGTTCCAGGCGTGTTGACCATGCTAATGCCCTTTTTAAACGCCAATCCGCTACGAGGACGAATCTGCGCTTCCAAATGCGGCGCAAAAGCAGCACTCAAGCCTGTTGGCACCAACACCCGCTCGCCGGGTTTAATGAGCAAGGTGTTTTCGATATCGGCTCGCAAATCCATGCCAGAGGCCAATTCGGTTTCGTAAGAAGGCAAAGGGAGATCAGTGTTTTCCCGCACACGTTTGAATTGAATGGTTTCCATGATAGATGTTTAAGACAGTTGCAGGGGGCAGGCAAGATTTGGATCTTGGGTTTTTAAAATAGGGGGTCCGAATTTGAGCAATTCACCCGGACATAGTTTCTCAGACAGCTTTAGAGCCTGCTGCTACATTTGGAATCATCTTTAAAAAGTACGTACTTAGTACGTACTTTTTAAATCTCCTGCTCGACTGATCTATTTGAATGTCTTCCCGGACACAGTGCTCTGCGGCCGCCTTTGGTTATTTCTCGCAAACCCCATTCGTTGTGACATAATAATGAGCTGCTTGATTACTAAGTTTCAACAACACAGTGTACTTATTATCACTAACTTTTGTGAACTCCTTAACATAGCCATTTTGGTAATTCTGATAAGATGAATTTCCCACAAAGCGAAAAATAATGTCTGAATTTGCTTCATTTTTGCATGCCCCCAAATCTCCCCATTCATCCATAAACCCATCAAGTACATTTCGTTTTGGGACGAAACCATAGTAAACTTAAAGTTTTATAAGAATTTCACGGCAGGTGGTATACCGCCTCACCAACGTCCATTCAGGTCTCAGTGACTTTAAAACCTTTGGATTCAGCCTGCTTTTTGGCCCTTTGATGATGATTTAAACTCGTAGTGGTCGTTCCCTCCAACGGCGGGCGCAGCGAGAACAGCAAAAGTTTTGTTGTGATTTTCTTGGCCGCTCGCAAGCGGCCACTACATTTTAATGAATAATGAAGGATGGACCAAATACATCCTCAAACTTAGGCTCCTAGGTACTTAAGCTCTTAGGTACAATAATAACAAGCCCCTAGACACGAGCCCCAAAAGCACTGGATTGCTTCTCAGCCTCCGGCTGATCGCAATGACCCTCTCGTCACTGCTTCGTCATATGATTTACCAAAACCCTACCGCGTCGAAACAGGCTTGGCGGGCTCTTCCTCAAGGCCCGGGCAGGGATCCGACACACCTGTTGCCGAACACTTGAACTCTAGCAAATCAGTGGCGTGATCATGAATCGCGCGGCGGATGATTTTCTTTTGGCTAGCGCCGTAATTGGCATCAATGAACTTATTACGCTCTTCGATTTTCTTTTTAACAATCGCCAAATAGTCTTTTCTTTCGCGGATAATATACGGTGTGATGAACACAATGAGGTTACTCTTATTTTTTTGCGTCACACGCGTGCGAAACAAAGTTCCCAACACAGGCACATCTCCCAAAATAGGCACCTTGTGCGTGGTCACCGTGGCTTGATCATCAATTAAACCACCTATCACAATGGTTTGTTTGTTCTTCGCCATCACAGTTGTCTCAACTGATTTTTTATCGAGAGTTGGACCAAGATTGGTGTCAGTGGTAAACACACTGGTGATCTCTTGATTGATGTTCAATCGCACCGAATCGTTTTCGGAAATCTGCGGTGTGATTTTTAAGATGATACCAGTGTCTTCCCGAGTCACATCAAAGGTAGTCACCCCACTGGAAACCGTTGTGCCCGAAGGAACCGGCACCTCTTGACCAACTTGAATCTGCGCTTCTTCGTTGTCTAAGACCATGACACTTGGCGTGCTCAAAACGTTAGCGTCTGTGTCTGAACGCAAGGCCATGAGAATACCACTGACCGATGGGATAGACGCTGTGGAGCCATCCGACAAAGTTAAATCGATGGTGTCTGATGAAATGATACCACCACCAAAACCACCACTGGCACTGGCAATGGTGCTGATCGCATCTGGTGTTGTTGGCAAAATGCCGCCAAAGCTGGTGAGCTGATTGCCACCGACCAAGGTGTTCAGAAGACCACCCATGCCCGACACACCCAAGGTTTGGGTTTTTTGCACATCCAAAGACATGATCACCGATTCCAAAAAGATTTGTGGTCGCAAGATATCGAGCTTGGCAATCACTTGATCGACAAGCGTGCGGTAATCTTTAGGCGAGCTCACAACAATGAGCGAATTGGTGGACTCGTCTGCCGTAACCTGCACACCACCCTCTAAGCTAACCGCACCGGCATCGGCCGCTTTGGCATTACGCGATGAAGACGATGATTTTGAAGTTGATTTTGCAGAACTAGAAGCACTCACCAAGCTCGATAAGACTTCGGAAACATCTTTGGCTTTGGCGTAACGCAAATAGTACACGTGGATTTTACCATCAGCGCCTTCAATGTAGCGGTCCAATCGCGAAATGAGCGCGCGCACTTTTAAAATGCCGCGCTTTGTCCCCATGACCAAAATCGAATTGGTGCGTTCATCGGCAATGACTTTAGAAATGGTTTGCACGTCTTCCATTTCTTCCACACCACGACGCACAGAACGGCGTCGTGTTCTGATATTAGATTGCGTGTCTTCTTTTTCGTAGATCTGTGTGATTTTTTCGGAAATGTCTTTGGCATCCGCATACAACACCGGGATCATCTCTAGATCTTCTTGCGGGCCTTCTTGATCAAGCTCTTTGATCAGACGTTGCAAATGCACAATATTAGAACCCGTGTCGGTGATGATGAGCGAGTTGGTGGTTGGGTACGCAATGAGTTTGGCTTCCTTAGACACCATGTCTTTTAAAATTTGCGCGATCTCGTTTGCTGAAATGTTGGTCACCTGAATAATACGCGTGATGAATTTATCGGTGTTAGGCGAATCTTCTTTGTAGAGCTCTAAAGGTTTGGTGAGCGAATCCTTATGCGGCACAATGTTGATGAGCCCCGAAGGCGTGACCACTGTGGTGAGGCCGTTGATTTCTAAGGCCGACAAAAACGCCTGGTAAGCCATTTCGATGGTCATGGGCTGATCAGAAACAATGGTGATTTTCTTTCGCCCTAAATTGTTGTCGCTTAAAATAAAGTTTTTACCGGTTAAAGCCGAGATCTCTTTGACCATTTCTTTAAGGTCTGTATCGACCGCGCGGAACCAAGTCATGCCCTCGGGCAAAGTGCCATCTTCGTTGACCATGGCTTTGGGATCCGTAACAGCAGAACTGCTTGAAGAGGTGGCACTAGGCGCGCCGTACTTGTTCTGCACATCGATTTTTTTGAACCCTTGAGCAAACACGGCCGGGGCAATAAAAAATCCCAGAGCGAAGACCCCTAATTTGATGGCATTTTTTTGTGTCATAGACTCCCCTTAGCCTAAATCAGATAATCTCATAGGAAAAGGTTTTTTCTTCACCGCGACGCTCCAAAACCAACTCAAACTTGGTCTCTGATTTGAGATCGTTAAAGATTGTCATTCCCGATTGAATATCAAGTGCGCGACCATTGATTGCTTTGAGCACGTCGCCTCGCCTTAAACCCAGCTTTTGAAACAAAGACCCACGCTTCACACTAAGCAACTTAAAGCCATTGGGCTTGCCCTGATAAAAATAAGGCACCGCACGGATGTCAGTGTACAGTTTAGCAATATTTGCCAAAGCGCGATCGATTTCGGCCCTTTGAATTTTAAAGGTGTCGCCTTCTTGCTCAACAACGTCTTCCGAAGGTGGCGTGCGAACTTGTAAACGGCGGCCGCTGGCTGTTTCTTTGATTGGTGGCGCCGCAGTCATTTTGCTCTCGCCAAACGCGTCTAAGATTTCGACATACTCCAACCGTTTGCTGTTTAAAAACTCAACTCGATCGCGCAGAATCTGAACAATTTTTGTGCTCGGCGCAAAGCTCTCTTTGCTAGTGATACGGTAGGTATCGATGTTGCCGCGACTTTTGATGACCGCTGAACTCCGCGGCCCTTTGCCATCCCCAACAGAAATGGTCGAAAGCAATTGAATGTCTAAACTGGTTTTAACGGCTTTGCCATTTTGTGCCACAGTTTGATCTTCTTGATCATCGGCCTCATCCTGTGTTTGCTGCTGACCCGTGTCGTCAGCTTCAAAAACAGTTTCCTGCTCGTCAAAAAAGTTTCGTTTTAAAATGCGATCGATATCAGCCGAGCCACCCTGTTCCCAGTTAAAAGAAAATTCGTCGGACGATTGGGAGACCATCATCACGGTGTCATTGAATTGACCTGAAATAATAAGAGACGTGGTTTTGGCCAAAAGATAGCTAATGGCAATGGTCACCACCAGGCTAAAAACCCACATGTATTTTTTTAAAATAAGACCCACGAACCGCCCTTTTAATCGACACGTTTTGCTGTTTATTTTTTCAAAAAAACAAAAAGAAATCAATTATTTAATTGAGTTGCCATTTATAACTTCCTCCCCTTTGTAAGGGGGTGCTTTGCGAGTAAGGTTGCCTAATGGCAAGCTTGGGGCAATGCGCGATGGAGGTGGGGTAGAAGAATGTGCATGACAGTTGCCTGATCAATAAAAATCAAATACTCTGCCCAAGTGATCGATCAACTCATCCAGCAGGCTCTTTTTTCTTTAGACCCCGAAACGGCGCACGATTTACTCCGAAAAATAGCCAAAGTGGCACCGCGCTTTGCCTTAGCCAATGCCTTTCAGACTAAGTTTTCATCACTGGCTTGTCGCATTGGCGAAACCGCCCTGAACTCCCCCATTGGCCTGGCCGCGGGTTTCGATAAAAACGCTGAGATGATCGATTTTTTACTGGCTCTTGGTTTTGGCTTTGTAGAGCTCGGTTCTGTGAGTGCCGAAGCCTGCTCAGGTCGACAACGCCCGCGTATCTTTAGATTAAAAAAAGACACAAGCCTCATCAACCGCATGGGCCTGCCCAACGACGGCGCGCAAAAAATTTCTCAACGCGTTCACAAGCACGATAAAAAATCACCCATTGGCATCAACGTGGTCAACACACCTGGCTTTGCCAAAACCACTGACCTGAATGCAATCGAAGAACTCATGCAACTTGTGAATGGATTTCATCAAAAAGCTGGCTACCTCACTCTCAATCTCAGTTGCCCCAATAGCGACGATGGCAAAACTTTTGAAAACCTCGATTTATTTTTAGAGCTCACCAACGCGCTGCACGAACTGAAACAATCTGCTTACGTTAAAATACCCGTTTTGGCCAAACTCTCTCCAGACCTAAGCGATAAAGATTTTACCGCAATTGTAGAAGCCGCAAGCAAAAAAGCCTGGGATGGATTGGTGATCAGCAACACCACCACCACACGCCCCAAAGGCAAAACCAATGCCGAACGCATTAAAAAAATTGGTGCCGGTGGTTTGAGTGGCGCTTTGCTGCTCAAAAAAGCAAACGGCAAATTAAAATTAGCGCGACAAATTTTAGGCCCCACGCCCACCATCATTGGTGTCGGCGGCATCACAAAACCTGAGGACGCGATCGAAAAATTTTTATTGGGTGCTAATTTGGTTCAAGTCTACACAGGTTTTATTTACGGTGGCCCTAGTTGGCTAAAAGATTTGCACGTGCGGCTAGATGAGTTTGTGCAAGAACAAGGCTTAAAGTCTTTTCATGACATCATTGGCAAAGAAGAGCTGTTAAAAGAAATTTAAGATCTGGAACACATTCCATTCACCAAAGATTCCACCGAAGGGCTCTTGGCTTTAACAGTTGGCTTTTTGCCAAAACGACTTTGCAGTTCTTCTGCTGTGCTCGACCCAATGACCGCAACGCCCGCGTTATCAAGCCATTCACGCGATTTCTTTTTACCCAAATGTTTTTCAAAACCATGCACTGCCGAAGGACTCATGAACACAATCCAATCCAATCCTTT
This sequence comes from Deltaproteobacteria bacterium, assembly GCA_024233595.1. Lineage (GTDB taxonomy): Bacteria > UBA10199 > UBA10199 > UBA10199 > JADGCS01 > JACKPK01. The sequence continues at coordinate 16,212 of JACKPK010000011.1, read as the reverse complement.
GGATTCTATTGCTTCTATAGTGTCTGTCGGGATTCCCTGGGTTTTTGTTTGATACAAAAATAACTGCTGCAAATCATGACGATCTTGATGACGATCAAAAAATTCTGTGCGGCCTTCTTTGGGTCCCAGTAAAATGATTTTTTTATTTTTACTGTGCGTGAACACGCGTTCGCTTGCAAGCCCTGCTAAGCTTTGTTTTTTAGAAACCAAATCCGCCACAATGCCATGATCTTTTAGCGCTTGCTTGGTGCTCTGGCCCACAGCAGCCACGCGCGCCGACGCAAAAGCACGCGCATCCAATTTGTGTTTTTTAAGAGCCTCCATAAAAAATTCCACGCCGCGTCGGCTCGAAAACAACAACCAATCCGCCGTGCTGATTTTAAGCAGTTCTGTTTTTTTAATGGCAATGGCTTTGTAAGACAGCAAAGGCCAATCCAAAACCTGCGCGCCTAAGTTTTGCAAAGCCTCACGCAATTCTTGATTGCCAAGAGCATCGCGCGTGATGAGAACACGCTTTGCAAACAAAGCTTTGTTCTCAAACCAAGAAATCTTTTCTCTTAAACCCACAACGCCTCCCACAACAATCACCGCTGGTGCCTTGAATCCGCTTTGTTCTATTTTATCGGCTAGACCAGCAATGTCACTCACCAATGTCTTTTGTTTTGCTGTGCTGCCCCAACGAATAGCAGCAGCAGGTGTTTGCGGATCTTTGCCAAATCGAATCAGCTCATTCATATTGGCGCGCGCGTTGCCAACACTCATCAAAAAAACAATCGTGTCCATTTGCGCTAATTTTTCCCAATCGACCCATTGCGATGCTTTGCGCTCTTCGCCAGCGCGATACGGGATTGTTCCTGATTTTTTAGGATTCTCGTGGCCTGTGACCACGGCAAAACCAGATGCAAAATCGCGATGCGTGAGCGGGATACCCGCGTACAAAGGCACCGCCAGCGCGCTTGAGATACCGGGTACAATCTCACAAACAACACCGTGCTGTTTTAAAAAACTAACTTCCTCACCCCCACGCCCAAAAATAAAAGGGTCGCCACCTTTTAAACGCACCACTGTTTTTCCCTGCAAAGACAATTGCAACAACAGCTCTTCAATTTTATCTTGTGCCAAGGTGTGGTAAGAGGCTTTTTTACCAACATAAATGAGTTTTGCTTGTGGAGCGTGTTGTTTGAGCACCTCTTTGGGAATCAAGCGATCGTGCAAAATCACATCGGCTTTTTGCAAACAACGCACGGCTTTAAGCGTAAGCAGTTCAGGGTCCCCGGGACCAGCTCCAACAATAAAAACTTTTCCAGGCTTTGCCATAGTTAAACCGAAAGGTACCCTTTTCCAGGAATTTGTTTGATGTGACCCAACATCTCGAGCTTGGTGACCAGTGCCGAAATCTCAGAAGCATCGCATTGCGTGTGCGCGATCATTTCATCAAGCACGCGTGGTTTCTCGCAAAGCTGGTACAGTGTTTCTTCTAGGTCTGATTCAAGTTCCGGGATTTTTTTAATCAGGTTCAGGGGCTGATCTTCAAACAAACTGCTTTGTCCTTTTTGATAACCAGGAAGCTCTTCTAGAATATCGTCGACACTCAAAACAGCCTTGGCGCCTTCTTGAATCAGTTTAAGGCAACCCATGCTATTTGTTTGCTCTAAGTTTCCTGGCACCGCAAACACGTCACGATTTTGTTCCAAAGCAAAACGAGCTGTGATCAAGGCTCCCGATTTTACAGGCGCTTCCACCACCAAAACAGCATCACTAAGGCCACTCACAATGCGATTACGACGCGGGAACAAACCACGCCCCATGTGTTGACGAGAATAAAAAGGAAACTCGGAAACCACGCAACCACCTGAATTGATGATCTCATTAAAAATAGACCGCTGCTGAATCAGATTGGCTTGATCCACACCACAGGCTTGCACGGCAACCGATAAAGCTTGGTGTCGCACACTTTGCTGATGCGCTAAGGTATCGATGCCATAAGCCAAGCCGCTGACCACACAAATGCCGCGCTCTAAAATAACAGGCAGCATCTTTTGCAAAACGCGTTCGCCATAATTTGTGCACTGACGCGTGCCCACAACGGCTAATGTGCTGCCCGAAAGCAAAGCTTGCGGGTCACCATTAAAAAACAAAGCCAAAGGTGCATCGACTGTTTCTTTTAAGCGCGCGGGGTAATGAGAAGAAGTGATTGTCAAAACACCCAAAGTAGACTGCTCAAGTTTTTTAAGAAGTGCTTCTGTTTGATCGATTGTTTTAGAAAATTCACGAAAGGCATCAAAGATTTTGTCGGTAAAACCCAAAGCCAAAAAGTCATCCAAGCTGGCCGCAACAATTTGCTCGGCATCAGAAAACTTTTTGAGGATTTCGTGCTTGGCGCTACGGCGCACTCCGCGTGTCAAATGCAGGGCGAGCGCCAATCTTTCTTTTGAAGAAAGCGAGTTCATGCCAGCGTCGTAGCGAACTCGCTATAAAATGAAAAGTAAAACTGTTTTAATGGCTCTTAAAACGCATCTGAATCAGAATCATCTGATTCATTTAATGGCCCACCATTCACACGCTCGCGCAACTCTTTACCAACTTTAAACGTTGGCAATCGTTTGGGTTTTACCTGAATGGATTCCCCAGTGCGTGGGTTACGGCCCGTGTAGGCTTCGTAGTCTTTGGTGACAAAACTTCCAAAACCACGGATTTCGATGCGGCCTCCCTCAGCCAAAACCTCAGTCATGGTATCAAATAAATGATTCACCACTTCCTCTGTCTTTTTCTTAGGATGCGAAAGTTTTTCAGAAAGAAACTCAACAAGATCAGACTTGTTCATAGCGTCTCCAATCTCACCCTTTATGACCAAGGATGGATAAGTACTTAATATTATTAAAATTTTACCAGTGGCAACACAAAGTGTCAACAAGTATAAGCTATTGAAATATATGGGTTTTTCAATGAATCCTGAACAAAAATCGTGCAGATGCGTAAGAACATTGGGGTTTTAGGCAAGCTCACGCGCCTTCTTTGGATTCGTGTGTTTTGTGCTCTTGGCCATCAAAACGATGAATCTTGATGTTGTTGTTGAGGCGAGTCTCGATCAATACGGGACGCTTCCAAATGGCGAAAAGATTGCGCAATGTTTCGCGCGCGTACTGAATGTCTAAGTCAACACCATCATGTTTGTGGCGCAATCGCAACTCACCGCGATTGCCATCGTTGGCATCTATGACTTCGATCACAGGCTGTCCAAAGTTGGTGAGCGAAGACAAAAGCCGGTGCTTCACAATTTCAAAATCACGATCTGAAATTTCGTACCGATTGGTGAGCGGGTTGAACTGATACGCAAAAAGTTTGTATTCACGGCAAAAATCAGCTGTGAGGAACTCATCTAAAAATGTGATGTCGTTATAAATTTTGCGGACCTCAAAGATTTTCTCGCGACCAAGACCCAAGCCCTTGTCCCATTTTTTGCGCACCACCATGTCGTCACACTCATCGTAATCTTTTCCAAAACGACCTTTGTTCCAACGATCCTCAATGTGACGAAACAACTCGATGCCAATTTTATAGGGGTTCAACCTTTGCGGCGACATGGCCACCGTGCCAGAATGGTGATCGGCAAAATCAATGACTTCTGAATCTTCCAAGGCCTTCTTGGTCATGATCGTGGAATGCCAATAACTGGCCCAACCCTCGTTCATGATTTTGGTTTGTGCCTGTGGTGCAAAATAATAGGCCTCTTTGCGCACAATATATAAGATATCGTATTCCCAACGCGACAAAGGAGCATGGTCCAACAAAAAACCCATGACATCGCGCTCGGGATGACGCGGGATCTTGGCCATGTTTTTTTGCTCTTCTTCTTTTTTAGCGCGCTGCAATTCAAGATAAGCTTCGGGATTAATGTACTCTTCTAAATAATCTTTTTCGACTTTGATTTTGTGCACACCACTGACTTCTTCATCGCGATCAGAATCCGGTGTGGCCCCCGCTGCATTTTGTTTTAAAAATGGTCGTTGGTAATCAATGAGGTTTTCGATTGATAAACAGGTATCAACAAAAGACTCCACACGATCAAAACCAAGTTTATCGATATAACGTTGCACCCGCGTTTTGTGATTGGCCATTTGATCCATCATGTTGCGCGGCGTTGGCGAAAAATAAATATTGTTCTTAAAAAAATCACAGTGCCCAAAAACATGCGCCATCACCATTTTTTGATCCACCATGTTGTTGGCGTGCAAAAGGTAGGCGTAACAAGGATCGTTGTTGATCACCATCTCGTAGATTTTAGAAAGCCCGTAAGCGTAAGACTTAGAAAGCTGCTCGTACTCCATGCCAAAGCGCCAATGTGGGTAACGATTTGGGAACCCACCGTAAGCCGCCACCATGTTGATTTGATTCCAGTCCAACACCTCGAAAATGGTTTGGTAAAAATCCAAACCGTATTCTCTAGCCCACTCTTCAATGCGAGCGCGCCAACTTTCTAGCTCTGGTGTTAAGCCTGTATCATGCATGATTGGCATAGTTTATTTTCCTTTACCCAAGAAGTCTTTGATCGATCCCAAAATGGCATCACGGTTTTCAATTTGACTGGTGATCAATCCTTCTTGGTTCTCACCAAACTTTTCAGAAAGATCTTTTAAAAACTGACCACTGCCAAATTCACTTTCGACCTGACCATAGCAAAATACATTGGCCACTTTAAAAAAGTAATCCTGCAAAACTTTTAAACACTCTTGCGTGTCGTTTGCAGACCAGTTGTCCCCATCAGAAAAATGAAAAGGATAAATGTTCCATTGCATGGGATCATAGTCGGTTTCGATGATTTGTTTACAAAGCTTGTACGCAGACGAAATGATGGTGCCACCTGATTCACGCGTGTGATAAAAAGTGTGTTGATCAACCTCGCGCGCCACGGCATCGTGCACAATGTAGCGCACTTCCAAGCCTTTGTACTGACGCCTTAACCAGGCATCGATCCAAAAGGTTTCCAAACGCACAATCTCTTTTTGCTCGTTGCCCATAGAACCCGAAACGTCCATCATGTAGATGATGACAGCCTGGTGATTGGGCATTTTGACTTGTTTGAAACTGCGGTACTGGCGATCGTCCTTGTAAGGAATGATGATCGGATCTTTGGGATTGTATTCCCCGGTAAAGATCTGGCGTTTTAAAGCTCTTTTGTAAGTGCGTTTGTTGTGACGCAAAGATTCAGGACCCGTACTACGAATACCACGATACACGTTTTTGATTTGCTCGTATTTTTCGTTGGAACGCGGCTGAATATTAGGAAGCTCTAGCTCTTCGCCAAGCATCTCGATCATTTCGTCCATAGTCACATCGACTTCAAGAACATGCTGACCTTCTGCGTTGCCTGCCTGCTGATCGCCTTCGCCCTCTTCGTCTCCTTGGCCAACCGCATCGCCGACATCGCCCTCGCCTTGACCAACACCGCCTTGTTGTTTGTCGGTGAATTTAAAACGAGGAATGTCAATGCGTGGGATCGGGATGCTCACAAGCTTTTTGCCTTGCTTGCCGATCATCTCACCAGAGGACACAAATTTTTTGAGCTCTTTTTTCACCTTCCCGCGAACAATTTTTTTGAAGCGGGAAAGATCTTGTTCAATTTTTAATCCCAAAGCTCTTTACCCCTTCTGTTCACGGTTTTTCACATCACCTCGTGCAAAAATAGATGCCACAAAGTTCAGAACATCTGTTGCGCTCTCTTCGTTATAACCATAGTTTTTGATCAAACGCGCTTTCACGATATCTATTTTTTCCTGCGTGTCGTCATCAACAGTGGCTGTGACCAAAGAGCTAAGCTTAATAGAATCTTTTTGATCTTCAAAAAGTTTTAGTTCCAAAGCTTTATGCAAACGTTCGTTGGTGCGGTAATCAAATTTTTTGTTATCGATTGCCAAAGCCCCAATGTAGTTCATGATCTCGCGACGGAAATCATCTTTGCGGGATTCAGGGATATCGATTTTTTCTTCGATCGAACGCATCAAACGCTCATCTGGCTCTTCATCTTGACCAGTGAACTTGTTACGCACACGCTCTTTTTGCGTGTAGGCTTTGAGGTTGTCTATATAATTAGCGCAAAGACGTTGAATCGCGTCTTCGTCTGCGGTGATCGCACGTTGCACTTCGTTTTTAACAATGTCTTCGTACTCTTCTTTGACCATCGCAAAAAGCTCTTTGTAGTGCTTCATTTCTTCTTCGCCATTGATGAGCGTGTGGTTTTTAAGGCCACTTTGCAGCTCGTTCAAAAGCATAAAAGCATTGATGCTTGTGCCCGCACGGCTCACCAAGGTGTTAGAGATTTTATCTTGGATGTAACGAGGCGAAATGCCGGTCATGCCTTCGCCATGAGCTTCTTTGCGCAATTCTTTGACATTGTCTTCGGTAAAACCTGGCAAAGATTTGCCATCGTACAATTTAAGTTTTTGCAACAAAGTAAGATTGGCTTTTTTAGGCTCTTCCAAACGAGTCAACACTGCCCACATGGCAGCCATTTCGACTGTATGAGGCGCAATGTGTTTGCCTTTGATGGTGTCGTTGGTGAAGTCTTTTTCGTAAATACGACGTTCTTGTGACAAACGCGAAATGTAAGGAACATCGATTTTAATGGTACGGTCGCGCAAGGCTTCCATGAACTCGTTGTTCTGCAACTTACGGTATTCCGGTTCGTTGGTGTGACCAATGATCACTTCGTCAATGTCAGTTTGCGCAAACTTTTTAGGTTTGATTTTGTGTTCCTGAGAAGCACCCAAAAGATCGTACAAGAAAGCCACATCGAGCTTGAGCATTTCGACAAACTCAATCACGCCGCGGTTAGCAATGTTGAACTCGCCATCAAAGTTAAACGCACGCGGATCAGATTCCGAACCGTACTCGGCAATTTTACGGTAGTTGATATCACCAGTGAGCTCCGTGGAATCCTGGTTCTTTTCGTCTTTTGGCTGGAACGTGCCAATGCCAATACGGTCTTTTTCTGACAAAGTCAGACGATAGACTTCGATGTGCTTGATCACCGAAGACCAATCACCTTCGTAGTGATTAAAAAGCTCGTTGTAAATGAAACGCGAGATAGGTGACAAATCGCCTTTAAGAACAATGCGATCTTTTTCTTCAACGTTGGCGTTCACTTCTTTTAATAAGTTTTCTCTGGCAGATTGCGGCACCAAGTACAAAGGCTCGCCATGAATAGGATCGTCAATGACATCGACTGTTCCAAAAATGCGATCGAGCTCGGGGTTGCCATCTTGGAGTTTTTTCCAACGGAAGCTGTACAAAGCACCATCAGCACAACGAGAGTAATGCTCCAAACCTTTTTTGAGCATACGCGCAATGGTCGATTTAGCAGAGCCCACAGGACCATGAAGCAAAATCACACGTTTCTCGGGGCCATAACGCAAAGCCGCCGCTTTAAAAACGTTCACAAGTTTCATCAGGTGAATGTCGATGCCAAACACAGCATCTTTACCGTCATCAAAAGGGTCATCAAAAAATTTGTATTTTGTGATTTGCTTTTTGTACTCGGTGTATTCCTCTGACCCATAAGATAAGATCATGTCGTAAAGTCTTTGATAAGCACTGCGCGCCACCTTAGGATTTTTTTGGAAAATGCCAAGGTAGTCTTCAAACGATCCCTTCCAATTGAGTTCTTTGAAATTTTTAATTTCAGATGAATTCTCAATGGCACTGATCAATTCTTGTGGGATGGACATTCACGCTCCTTTTCTGGCCTGTGGCCAAATTTAAAAAAATAAAATTTCAAAGGTGCCAAAAATCGAAGGTGTCAGATCAAAACAGTCGTGGCTAAAAATTCAAAGGCGCTTCATTTTTTAAGAAAGGTCAATTTTGGAAAAAGCGGCCCCAGAGTTTATTTTAGCATGATTCTCATTCATTTCAAATGCTCTTTCTCCTTTGTCTTCATTATGTAACGGATCACAGAGCGAACCGTTCGGTTGCGATTGGCTTTCCCGAACAGTGTTTTAATATCAAAAAAGAGTGAATCGTCATTCACCAAAGCGCCCAAGGTGCCTTCACCTTTATCGATTTTGTCACTAATAGAGGCCAGGCTAGCGCTTGTGCGCTCAAAATTAGCCATGACCCGGTCCAGCCGGCGCATCATCTGGCCATGATCCTCACCATAAATGACTTCATGCGCCAAACCTTCTCCTTCGCGGATCTCTTTAACAACGTCGTTAACTTGGGTGATGAGCAAATCGGTGTTCACTAAAAAATCTTGGGTGGTGTCCAAAAGACCATCACCTTTGTTCACCAGTTGCGAAAAACCAGTGGGGTTGCTGACAAAAGAGATCTCTTCGCCATCGGTGAGGTAATCGCCCTTGGAACCCACTGTCAGGTAAATCATTTGATCGCCAAGAATCCCTTGGGTTTTAACTGTGGCAGTGGAATCTTCGCGTATGCGTTCTTGAAACGCTGATTCGATCATCAAGCCGACACGAATTTTGACAATGGTGCGTGTGGGTTCTTCTTGCGTGAGGTTTTCTGTACCGGCATTGGGTTCGGTTTGCGCTTTAACAGGGATCTCTTCGAATTCAATGGAGTCAATGAAACCGACATTCACACCAGCAAGCTGAACAGGAGCACCCACTCGTAAACCACTGATGTCGTCAAAGTAACAAAAAAGGTTCACATAAGGTTGAAACAAACTTGTCTTGGAACCCAAAATAAAAATCGCAGCCATGAACAACAAAGCGCCTATCGCTAAAAAAGCGCCCACTTGAACTTGAATGTTGTCTTTAACTTGTTTCATGTTCTGACCTTAAAAACCTAAAATGAATCGCAACGTTCATCAATTAATAAATCGTTGATTTTTTTGCCTAAATCTCGCCCTTCACAAAACCTTGCACCACAGCATCTTGAGTCGATTTGAATTCTTCCAAGCTACCAACAAAACGCGTTTTGTGATCGTAAAGCAACGCCACGCGATTCGCGACCGCGTAAACGCTTTCCATATTGTGTGTCACCAAAACAGAGGTCACCGAAAACGTGCTTTGCATGCGCAGAATCAGGTGATCAATACGATGCACATTAGCCGGGTCCAGCCCTGCTGTTGGTTCATCGTACAAAATGACCTGCGGGTTTGGCGCAATGGCGCGCGCCAAGCCAATGCGTTTTTTCATGCCGCCTGATAAATCCGCCGGGAACAAATACGCCGCTCTTTTCAGATCGACCACTTCGAGCTTTTCCATCACAATGCGCTCAATGTCGTCATCGCTATAACCACCGTGCTCAATAAGAGGATAGGCAATGTTATCGAAAACCGACAAGGAATCAAAAAGCGCCGAGCCCTGAAACACCATGCCGAATTGTTTTCGAATCTGATTGAGCTCATTCTCTTCTAAGTTTGAAATGCGTTGTCCTTTAAAAAAAATTTCACCATCATCAATGGGTAGCAAGCCCAACAAGAGCTTTAAAGTCACACTCTTTCCTGTGCCCGACCCACCAATGATGCAAAAAACATCGCCTTCGTAGACCTTAAAACTTAACTCATTGAGCACAACCGCGCCATCAAAGGACTTGCTCACATTGCGAAATTCAATGATCGGCTGTTGATTTTGATTCTCTGCGCTCACACCACACCTTGACGACGCCCCATTATTAAAACAACAGGAACAACTTGGTTAAAAAGAAATCCGAAATGAAGATGATCACCGAACAATACACAACTGTCTGTGTTGTGGATTGCCCCACCCCCTGCGTGCCTCGTGTCGTGTTTAAACCTTGGTAACACGAGATACACCCAATAAAAAATCCAAAGAACACGGTCTTGCTCACCCCACTCAGAAAATCATAAATCTCGACCGTTTGTTTGATCTGATCAAAATAAAAACGCGACGTGACGCCGGCTTCGTTCATGGTCACGATCATGCCGCCCAAGATTCCAATAAAGATGGCGACGATGGTGAGCAAAGGCGTTGCGATGGTGGTGACCAAAACACGCGGCACCACCAGCTTGGCAATGGGACTTGCTCCCATGGCTCGAATCGCCAACACCTGCTCAGACACAGTCATGGAGCCCAGTTCCGCCGCAATGCCTGACCCAACACGCGCCGCCACCATAAGAGCGGTGAGCACCGGGCCCAATTCGCGTGTGATGGCAATGCCTACGATTTGCCCGGTGTAAAGTTGTAAGCCAAAACGTTTTAGGCCCACAATTAATTGCAACGCCACAACCATTCCGGTGAAAATCGCGATTAAATTAGTTAAGGAAATTGATTTAACCCCAATGTCGTAGACCTGCTTAACAACGTATTTAAAATCGAAGCGCGCGCTAAAAAGTGTTTTAAAAAACTGACTGGCTAAGAGCGTGACGCCCCCCAAATACGAAACAAAATTGATGACCCGCTCGCCCCAACGCTCTAAAAAATCATGCACAGCATCGTGAATGCTGGCATTTTGGGAATCACTGGGTTGTGTGTCGGACTGACTCAATTTGCCCTATCCTTTCCAAATCGCAAGCGGCTCATTCAAGAACCTTGGGGCCTTTTAAAAACTCAAACCCTTGCACAAAGGGCATAAAATCAGAATGCGACGGCATGCGTTCAGGCACCGAAAGGTAAACAAAGTCGACAACGCAGCCATTGATTTTGACAACAGCCGACGAAAAATAAACCCCAACACCATCTAAGCGCCCTTGGCCTTGGGTGTGCAAGGCAGCACGGTTATCTAATGTAAAATCTTCTTCCGAAGTGATTTTAAAACCTTCGATGCCACGGTATAAATGCCGCGCAAGATCCGAAAGCGCGCCATCATCGAAGGCCCCTTTGCACCAAGAGTCCACCATGATGGTCGAGTGATCGCCTTGGTGTTCAAACAACACCGCACGGTAATCGATGCTCTTTTGCACCCAGGCCTTAGAAAGTTTCCCAACACGAAACGCGCCACCAATGGTTTGCACAACACCATTTTGATAGCTTTTGACTGAACCGCGTTTTTCGATTGAGCCCCCAAAGCAAGACACAAGCAGAGACAAAATGAAAAACAAAGTGATGTGATTTAACTTCCTCACAAGCCCTCGACGAAAGTATAAATTTGTGATTTCATTGCAAGTCTTAACAGGCATTGCAAACGGAGAAAACCATTTATTTATGAAATTCCTTTTGGGCAGCTCATCGCCCCGACGCAAACAATTGGTTCAAAAAATTTTCGAAGACTTAAAAATTCCCGTGTCGCTGGCATTTTTATCGCCCGACATCAACGAAGACCCCTTTGCTAACGAAGACCCACTCAGCTACGTGCAGCGCATCGCTTTTGACAAAATGCAAACACTTGCTCAACTCCCGGGTTTTTTTGCTCCCGCTCTTTGTGCCGACACCACGGTTTGCATCGGTCAAAGCATTTTAGGAAAGCCCGTTGACGCGCAAGACGCCACAAAGATGCTCGAACAACTTTCGGGAGCGACACACACGGTGGCCACAAGCTGCGTTTTGTCCCTAGAAAACAAAGCTAACTTCGATCAAAACGACTTCCAAAAACACTTTCCAGCAGTCAAAATCACCAAAAACCCTTCTGCAACGCACAAAATCACGATTTTTCAGTTCACATCGCTCACCAAAGTCAGTTTCAAAGAGCTATCGGCGGAAGAAATCCAAAATTACGTCGCCACAGGTCAGCCCATGGACAAAGCCGGCGCTTATGGCCTGCAAGGGGATGCTCAAAATTTTGTCACCCAGATCGAGGGCTCTTCCCACAACGTGATAGGCCTGCCCACAGAGGATTTAGGCGGCGTTTTGCAATGGTTTGTCGCCAACCATATCATAAATTAACAAAACCATGAATTTTTCCTCATGAATGTCCGTTAAACTCTGTTATAATAACAGTGTTTATTAATCGATCTGTTCAAAGGGCAAGGGGGCATTGTGGCAACATCGAATAAACTCATGAACTACGCGGTCAAAGAATACTTACGCACCTTACATCATAAAAAATCAATCCGGGCGATCACGACAACAGCCATCCTTTTGGGCCTGCCTTTTTTTGGCGCTTACTCTTACTTTTTTGCTGTGCGCCAAATGAAAGTCGACAAGGTCAAAGTGAAAATAAAAAATTCTCATAGCAATTTAAAAGGACTCAAAATCTGTCAGATTTCTGATTTGCATTTTGGTCCCACCAACAAAGACAAAGCGCATTTTAATCGTGCGGTCGATTTGATCAACGCACAAAATCCTGACTTGGTGTTTTTAACCGGTGACTATTATCAATGGGACCCAAGTTACTTGCACGGCTTGCCTCGCTTGCTTTCGCGCTTGCGTGCCAAAATCGGTGTGTACGCTAGCCTTGGCAATCACGACTACGGCAGTTGCTACCCAGGCGAACAAAAAAACGATCCTTTTGAATACCACATCATCAAAGAAGCCTTTGAACGCCAAGGCATCACAGTGCTCACCAACCAATCGGAAGAATTGGAATGGAAAGGGCAAAAATTTAATGTGGTTGGTTTACACGACTACTGGTCTGGCATGATGGATCCTGACGAAGCCTTTGCGCAAACCAATTTGCAATTGCCTACCTTTTTGCTTTCGCACAATCCAGACACCATCGAATTAGTGCCCTACTCTTTTGATGTGATGTTTTCTGGCCATTGTCATGGTGGGCAAATGAAATGGCCCTTGGTGGGCACATTGGTCATGCCCGTTAAGAACGAAGATTTTTGCCGCGGCTTGCACCAAATCACGGAACGTAAACATTTGTATGTGAACCGCGGTTTGGGTTACACATTTCGCATGAGAGTGAATTCCATTCCGGAAGTCACCGCCATGGAAATTGAGTGAATCCTAGCACAACATTCTAAACTTCCTCTCCTTTGTAAGCTGACCTCTACCCAGTTTTGGATGAGAATTTGATTGGCTTTTGAGTTTAAAGTCTTGATCCTTGTCCCCCTTTGTAAGGGGGACTTTAGGGGGTAGAGAAAGGATAGAATATTTTACACCATTAAAAAGCTTCTTTTAATTTTCTTTGCAATTCTTTCTTCTCAATTTTGTATTTGGCACAAAGCTTATCATTAATTGTCAAACAGGGTATTTTTTCTCCAAAGCGTTCTGAATACACAGGATCAGATTCAATGTTGATTTCGGAAAATGTAATTTTGTTTTTCCAACGAAAACTCATACAAACTGCATAAACAGCTTTTTTAAACGGTTCGCAAAGAGCGCAATCTGGCTTGGTATACAAAACAAGTTTTAGAGGTTTCACAACAGCACTATCCTGCGTAAATTATTCCTTACGATTCAATCTCCACATAATTCTTAATCAGATTCACAGTTGCTTGAGCGTTTTCTTGCACCATGAAACGCGGGAAAGAGACCATTTTTTTGCCCTGCTTATCGAGCACAACCACTTCGTGATCACGATTCAAAAGCCCACCAGGAAACATAGCAACATGAGGCCTATAGATCTTCAGATCAAACACTCGCTCCCGATAAAGCCAATTGCCAAAACGAAATTGAATACGCAGTTGCTTTTGCTCGCGGTCAAAACAAATCACACGATGACCAAAACGAAACACACTCATGAGAATCAAAAACAGCACCACCAAAAAAACCGAAAACCAAAACTCTAAAAAATAACCATGCGAATGCGTGACCCAACAAGAATACAAACTGGAAGCCGCCAAGAAAAAAAACAACATGCCACTCATTTTGCGATGCATGGGGGATCGTTGAAAAACCAAAAAGTTAGGATCACTTTGTGAGATTTGATAAGTCCCGTCTTGGAACTTGATGCGTTGATGGTAGGATTGGGTCATGGTTTATTTATAAGGAAAGAAAAGCCTCCAGGCAACTTTTGAAAAAACAAACAACCCCTTTGGATTTCATCCTGCTAAATCTAATAAAATAACCTTCCCCCTTGATTATTCCCACTTTGTGATTAGCCTTGTGCTCGACTATGCATTTAAACCGCAACGAAATCCAAAAACAAAGCCTCTTAAATAATCTGCAAAGCTTGCTGTATCTTTTTATGATTGTGGGACTCATCACCTTTTTGCTCTTCAGTTTTTTGGGCGACTTTGGGATTTGGCTAGGCATTGGCTTTGGTCTGTTCACCTACATGGCTTTAGGCAAAGCTTCCCCACAAGTTTTATTAAGAAAACACAACGCCCGCAAAATCAATCGCAACGAAGACCCCGAACTTTACGAGCTCACCGATTTTCTTTGCCAAAAAGCGCACATGGAAAAACCAATCACGCTGTATCGTTTTTTATCGCCCTTATCCAACGCCTTCTCAGCGGGAACAAACAACAAACCCGTTGTGGCTTTGTCCAATGGCCTTATCGATTCTTTAACCCCGCGCGAACTCACAGCTGTCATCGCTCACGAAATCGCACACATTGCCTGCGGCGATTTAAAACTGCTCGCCATCAGCCAAAGCATGGCGCGTTTTTTTTCGACCATCGTGCAAATCTTGCAAATCATTATTCTGATTCAAATCCCACTGATTCTACTTGGCGCCTTGCACATCCCCATGAGTTTTTTAATGGTGATTTGGTTTAGTCCGTTCTTGATTTTACTGCTGCAGCTCAAGCTTTCGCGCATTCGTGAATTTCAGGCCGATAACTTTGCCGTTCAGCTCACTCAAGATCCCGAAGGCTTGATCTCGGGATTACAGAAAATTGAGCGCGAGCAAAAACACCTGTTCTCGTTTTTTCGGATTTGGCCACAAAGCGAAAACCTTCCCGATTGGTTGCTCACGCACCCCAAAACCGAAGACCGCATTGCCAAATTAAGAAGTTACAAATCTTAAAAAGATTTTTCAGCCGCTTCAACCGTTTGGCTAATAAGCGCCGAAATGGTCATGGGACCAACACCACCAGGAACGGGAGTCAGTGCGCTCACACGATCTTGCAAAGGGCCAAGCTCAATATCACCAACTTTTTGCGGATGATAACCCGCATCCACCACAACCGCTCCGTCTTTGATCCACTCAGCTTTGATGAACTCGGGTTTGCCAACAGCACCCACCACAATGTCAGCGCGTTTGATGTGATCAGCCAAATCCTGTGTGCGCGAATGACAGATAGTCACCGTGGCGTTGGCGTTGAGCAACATGGCTGCCATGGGTTTTCCTAAAATAGGACTGCGCCCCACCACAACCGCGTGTTTCCCGGCTAACTCGATTTGATAATGTTTGAGCAAACGCATGATGCCACTTGGTGTGGCCGAACCAAAAGCAAACTCGCCCATGGCCATGCGGCCAAAACCCAAACAGGTCACACCATCGACATCTTTTTCTAAGGCAATGGCATCAAAACACGCGCGTTCATCAATTTGCGAAGGCACCGGGTGTTGCAATAAAATCCCAAAGACATTGGCGTCGTTATTGAGTTCGTTAATCTTAGCGAGCAATTCTTCTGTTTTGGTGCTTTGCCCCATGGTCACCGCAATGGATTCCATGCCCACACGCTTGCAGGCGTTTTGTTTCATTTTGACATAAGTGGCACTGGCAGGGTCATCGCCCACCAGAATGGTTGCCAAGGTTGGTGTGATGTTCTTTTGCTTAAGAGCCAAAACCCGCTCAGAAAGTTGCGCTTCGGTTTCTTTGGCCAAGGCCTTGCCGTCTAATAGAATCATTTTGTCTCCTTGGGATTTGCCTGCACTTTCGATAAGACTCACAGACCATTCCTTCAAGGATTTTGTGGATTTGCCTGCCTCAAAGTTCACATAGAAAAAATCAATTTTATGCCTTCGCTTGGGACTGAGACAATAAGATAGCGACGGGTTTAGGGATATCTGGCAATCATACGAAACCAAAGGAGGATCAAAATGAAACGCCAAACCATGCTAGAAACACTCAATGAATTAAAAACAGAAGGCTATATTGAAGACTTTGTCTTTATAGATGGCAAAATCAAAACCCTAGACGGTAAAGCAAGCTTCACCCCTAACGAGGTTGTTCTGGAAAACATTGTTCGTTTTGAAGGACGCTCCAACCCGGATGATTCGTCTGCGATTTATATTTTACACTGCGGAGATCACTTAAAAGGAACTTTGATTGATAGCTATGGCCCGCAAGGAAATCCAGATTTAGCGGAGTTCCTGAAACACGCGTCCAGCCTACGGAATCTCATCACACAGCCCACTCAAGAAGTGCATTTTTTGTAATAGACTGAAATGACTTTGATAAATCTGAAATGCTAAAGTTTATGGATGAGCGCGTTAATTTTTCTGACACAGACTATTGACTTAG
>JACKPK010000010.1 GCA_024233595.1 Deltaproteobacteria bacterium | reverse complement strand
TTAGGTGCTTAGGTGCAGAAATCAGGCCCCTATTTTTGTATGTCAATCTTGTTTCTTGTCCCCCTTTGTAAGGGGGACTATAGGGGGTAGATAAATGAAGCATCTATCTCCTCAAAACCCTGCAAGAGCTCACCGTCCGCCTAAGGCGAAACAGTACAAAGAAGGGGCTCAAAAAATCCTCGCCCTCCTCGGTGGCATTGATCCCAGCGGCAAAGCTGGTCTAATGGCAGATTACCAAACTTGTGATCACTTTGGCATTGCAGCCCATTGTTTGCCCACAGCCCTGACCATTCAAAGCGATAAAGAGTACTTGGGGCATCACACCACCCCCTTGCCTTTTTTCCAACAAGCCCTTGATCATATTTTTAATTTACAAAATTTGGGTGCCATTAAGATTGGCATGATGCCCAGTCGTGAGCAGTTTTTTCTGCTGATGCAGACTCTTGCTGACTATAAAAAAAATCACCCTGATCTTTTTGTGGTGTGGGACCCTGTCATCAAAAGCTCTTCGGGCGGTAAGCTAGCACCAGATGACGTGAACACGTGGTTGGGCGATGCAAAGAACAACATTGATCTCATCACTCCCAATGCGGAAGAAGCCTGCTTCTTTTTGAATCATAACTTTAATGAAAACTTAAAAGCCAAGGTTTTGGCAAAGGCATTTTGGGAACGCTTCCAAATCCCCGTGTACCTAAAAGGCGGGCATTTGGCGGAGCAGGCAAGCGATGTGCTTCTAACCGCCCATACAGAACAAGAACTCACCGGTGTTGTGTCCAAAAAGAAAATCCGCGGCACCGGCTGCCGCTTGGCCACAGCCATTGCTTGCGGTGTCTTAAAAACAGGGGATGTGGTTCAAGCCTGCAAAGAAGCTAAGGAATTCATGAACCAGATTTTTTCCAAAAATCACCCCTGACCTCTCTGAAAAAATGGATGATTATTTGTTTTAGATGTGTCTAATATTGTAGACAATTTGTATTTAATAAAGTACAATTAGATGTGCTTTATCTAGACCAAAACAACCTTCTTGAAGAAGCTAAACGCCAAGGGCTTTCGCTATCTGCGTTAGCTAAAAAAGCAGGGATCTCGCGACAAAGCTTGTATGACATGTTTGAGAAAAAAACAGTTTTCAACACTCCATTTCAAAAAATACTCAACATATTAAGAGTCGATCCTCAAAACATCACACGCTCCTCTTTTTCCAAAGTAAAAATATACGAAGAGGCACCTCCTTCAATTCAAAATGTTATGCGCATGCTTTTAAGTTATTGCCAGGAGAACAAAGCTGACTTGTATTTGTTTGGGTCGCGCGCCAGAGGTAAAAAAGGAATTCGGAGTGACTGGGATTTTGCTATCAATTTTAAAATCCATAAAAAGCCAAAAAACTTTTCTACATTTAAAGAACAAGTGATTGAAAGCGCGTTCCCCTATCGCATAGATTTAATTTGTCAAAATGATGCTCCAGAATGGTTTCTCGAAGCAATTAAAAATGAAAAGGTAAAACTGAATGATTAGTTCGAGTTTACAAGATCAAATTCAAAAAAGAAATTCTCAGGTAAAAAAAGGCCTGCAAGATCTTTTTGATTCATTTGATGCAACTCAAAAAATAAAAAATCAAAACTCACAAGAATTTCAAATTCATTTTGATGCAAGCATCAAAAGATTTGAAGTTCTCATGGAATACAGTTGGAAGTTGCTCAAAATTGCAGCTGAATACCAAGGCCTTGAGGCACCAGGTCCTCGCCCAGCTATCCAAGAAGGCATTCATCTTGGCTGGATCACTGATCCCGAGTTATGGGCAGACGCACTTAGCGCAAGAAACGGAAGCGTACATGACTACTTCCAAATTTCAAAAACTGACTATCTTGAACTTATAGAAAACTTTATGGATTCACTTTCAAACACCTTGGACAATATAGAGAAAGACTTAGATTTTCTCACCGCGAAATAAAATCTGACATCTCTTCCACAATGGCCAAAAGCCTTTGCCTTTGCCGTTGAACCTTTGCCTTCAACTCGGCAGGATCGCCTTCTAGATTAAGCAAAAATTGATCGTCATCGTGACCAATTTCTTTTTTTACTTTTTTGATGACCTTTTTCGCGCCCTTTATGGTGAACTTTTGATCGTATAGAAGATCACGAATTTTAAAGATGAGCTCAACATCGCAACGTTTGTAAAGGCGTTGGCGCGATTTGGATTTAACAGGAGCAATCTCGGGAAATTCCGTTTCCCAGTAACGCAGCACATAAGGCTCCACGCCGATGAGCTTGGCCACCTCGCCAATGCGAAAGTAAAGTTTATCTGGAATTTCAGGTTGTTGCGACATGATGTTTTAAGAATCGGTTAATTAAGATTCCGAATCAGAATCTTTATTCAATGCCGCTTTTAAAACCTGAGAAGGCTTGAAGGTCAAGACACGTCGCGCCGAAATTTCGATCTCTTCCCCAGTTTGAGGGTTACGACCCACGCGCGGGCGTTTTTCGCGAACGACAAAATTGCCAAACCCAGAAATCTTAACCTTTTCGCCCCCTTCTAGGGTTGTCTTTAAGGTTTCAAAAACAAGCTCAACAATATCGGAAGCTTCCTTTTTAGAAAAACCAATTTTTTCGTAAATAGATTCAATTAGTTCGGCCTTGGTCAAGGTGCCAGACGAAGAAGCTGATTCCGTGTTCGATTCAGGGTTTGCGCCGCCAAAAACTTGATCACTCATGACATCCTCCTTCAGCGTTCAGTCTAGTTTGAGTCTGCACAACCGCTTTTGCAGGACGCGGTGAACAAGCCTCGTTTTTCGCTGTTAAGAATTATTTTAGACAATGCGAGGGTGCGTGACAAGAAAAATCTGTCATTCTCTATGGTTAGAGCATTTTTCTCTAAAAAAGCCTTAAAAACACTTACTAACGCAAGGCCACTTTTAACTCTTTTTGCAGGACATCCACCAAGGCAAAATGCTGTTCGTTGACTTTTTCGTCGGTCAAACTCTCGCCTGGAGACTCGTACTTCATTGAAATTGCTAATGATTTTTTACCAGCCGGTAAATTCTCCCCTTGGTACACATCAAACAAATGAACATCACTCAGCCAAGCGGGACGGTGTTTTTGAATGCAAGATTCAATGGCCCCAAAAGACAGGGAGTCATCCGCGACCAAAGCCAAATCACGATAGACAGCAGGAAAAGAACTAATATTTTGATATCTTAGGGATTGTTTTTGAAACGCTTTGCTGAACTGATCAAAGGCAATTTCAAACACAAAAACCTGTTCTTTGATTTTAAACTTCTGCAAAAGCTCCGGATGCAGAGCACCTAATGTGGCGATTTTCTGATCGCGATCAAAAAAGGCCATGCTCATGGAAGGATGATAAGGCCAGTCACTGTGTTCCGAAACGCTGAGCGCAATGCGAGCTTGTTTGAACAAAAGTTCCAACCAGCCTTTGCCATCAAAAAGATCAAAAGGACGCTCTTTGCTAAAACGATTGCGACCAAATTCGGAGCCTGTGTAAAGCCCAGCTAAAACTGGCGCTTCATGAACCTTCCCTGAAGTTTCTTTTGAGAAAACCGTGCGCAGTTCAAAAAACCGCAGCCCCTCTTCTTGCAGAAGACGATTCTTTTGATAACACTGAATGAGCTGAGGCAAAAGCGACGGCCTCATGATTTTAAGATCTTCTGAAATTGGGTTTTTTAATTTTTCCCAATTTGCTTCTGTCTGCGGCACAACAAGCTTTAAAAGATCTTCATCAGTAAAACTGTAATGCACGGTTTCGACAAAGCCCTTGCCCACAAAAAAATCTTTGGCCCAACGACCAACACGCGCAGAATCACTTTCTTGCGGCGATCGTAAACTCAAGCGCGGCATCTCTGCAGGGATTTTATCCAAGCCCTGCAAACGCGCCACCTCTTCAATCAAATCCACTTCTCGCTCCAAATCAGAACGGCCAATGGGAGCCAACACCGAAAACACACCTGTGGAAGAAAGGGAAACCTCGCAACCCAAACGACTCAAAATGTTTTGTATAACGTCATCGGCAACGCGCACTCCCAAAAGAGCTTCCACACGATCCGATCGCAAAGTGATCTGTTTTTTCTGAAAAGGCTTGGGGTAGGCATCTGTAATGGCCGAAGCGTTTCCACCCGCTAAATTTAAAATCAATTGCTGTAATTTTTGATGCGCCAAAACAACCGAATCAGGATTCACAAAACGTTCAAAGCGATAAGAACTTTCTGAGTTTAAACCCAAACGACGTGCTGTTTTACGAATGTTGTTGGGATCAAAATAAGCCACTTCTAAAACCAGATCCGTGCTATCGTCTTTGATTTCTGAATTAGCTCCACCCATGATGCCCGCCAAACCTACAGGACCATTCTGATCGGCAATCACAAGATCCCCGGCAACAAGTGAGCGTTCTTGCTCATCTAATGTTTTGAACGGAGTTGGTGCATCCAATGTTTTGATGATGATGTCAGAACCTGCCAAATCACGACGATCATAAGCGTGCACAGGATGACCTGTTAGCAACATCACGAAGTTGGTGGCATCCACCACATTATTAATGGAACGAATGCCCAGAGATTCCAAACGCTGCGCAAGCCACAAGGGACTAGGCGCAACCTTAACGCTCTTGATTTCACTCACACTAAAACGCCCGCACGCCTCAGGGGATTGTAACTTGATCCCAACCGCGCCCTTTTGTTCTGATTCTGAAAACCTCTCTTGCGCCAATGCACCGGCAATGATGTTTTGATCTAATGAAAGCCCCGTCAAAGCTGCAATGTCTCCCGCAACACCCCAATGGCTTAAAGCATCGCCGCGGTTAGGTGTGATATTGAGTTCCATCACCACATCGTTGAGCTGTAAAACTTCACTGATGGCATCGCCTTCTTTGAAGTGATCAGACAAAGGAAGCAATCCGTTTGAATCAGCACTAAGCTCCAATTCCGAAGCCGAACACAACATGCCTGAAGACGGTTCGCCACGTAATTTAACAGGTTTGATCTCCATGCCACTGGGCATAACCGTGCCCAAAGTGGCCAAAGGATAACGACCACCCTCTTTGACATTAGGCGCGCCACAAACAACTTGTGTGCTTTGTGATCCGGTTGAGACCTCGCAAACACGCAATTTATCGGCGTTAGGATGAGGCTTAAGTGATTTCACCAACCCCACAACAATGCCTTTGTACTTTTGCGCTTGGTCTTCTAAGCCTTCCATTTCGAGACCGGAGTGCGTGAGTTTTTCGGCCAACTCAGCAGCAGGGATTTTATCTAAACCAGGAATGATTTCACAAAGCCATCGGTAACTGATCTTCATGTTGGTAACCTTTAAAACTAAAAATAAAATTTAAAACTGATTCAAAAAGCGCACGTCATTTTCAAAGAAAAGACGCAAGTCGTTGATGCCATATTTAAGCATGGTGATACGCTCCAAACCCGCGCCAAAAGCAAAACCGGAATAAACTTCAGAGTCGATATTAACGTGTTTAAACACAGCGGGATCAACCATGCCGCAGCCCATGATTTCGAGCCATCCTGTTTTTTTACAAACACGGCAACCATCGCCATTGCAAAACACACAAGTCATGTCGACTTCGGCAGAAGGCTCGGTAAAAGGAAAAAAGCTTGGACGAAAACGCGTTTGCAAATCGCGCTCAAAAACCAAACGCAAAAACTCTTGCACCACAGCTTTAAGATGACCAAAATGAATGCCTTTATCGACCAGCAAGGCCTCTATTTGATGAAACATCGGTGTGTGTGTTTGGTCAGAATCGCAGCGGTAAACAACACCTGGCGCCACCATGGCAATTGGTGGTTTTTGTTCTTCCATGACATGAATCTGCACAGGCGAGGTGTGCGTGCGCAAAACGCCACCTTCCGCAGTGTAAAACGTGTCTTGCATGTCACGGGCCGGGTGATTCGCCGGGATATTCAAAGCTTCAAAATTATAATAATCGGTTTCGATTTCGGGCCCTTCGGCAATATCAAAACCCAACTCGCGGAAAATTTTAACGGAAAGATCGTAAACCTGAATCAAGGGGTGCTTAGAACCTTGCGCATACGGGTAAGCATTTAAAGTCACATCTTGCTTTTGTGATGCGATCAAACGGTTCACCTCGGCCTTTTTGAGCTCGATTTCTTGAGAATCAAAAATACCAGAGAGTTTATCTTTGGTTTGATTGGCAAACGCGCCGATTTCTTTGCGTTCATCGGGGGAAAGTTTGCCTAGCGTTTTTAAGATCTGGGTTAACTCGCCTTTTTTACCCAAAAACTTCACACGCAGATCTTGCAAATCTGCCAAAGTGGAACTGTTTTGGATAGCTTTGGAGGACAGGTTTTCAAATTCCGTGATTTTTTCGATAAGTTCGTGCGCCATAGTGCGCAGATATTCGCTTCGCGGTCTAGGAGCAAGGCAAAATTGCCGGAAATTCAAGACTGTAGCGGTTTAAGACACGTTTTCTTTGCGAAACGAGATCCTCTTGAAAATAGACCCCTCTGGCCCACCAGAAATGTCCTCAAAGGTCAGGATGATGTTGGCGACGTCACCGACATAGTTTCGCACCATACCCGCATCGACCAAAAGCTCAACAGCCTCTTCACTGCTTTCGCCATTCTCGTCTTCTTTTTCGTAGTTGAGGATGATCATGCGGTTCTCAAACTTTTCTTTCTTTTGAATCGCGTCTTCGAACAGCTCTTTCATTTCTTCAGGCAAACGCACAAAGTGAAAATCTTTCTTTTGAAAACTCTCGGTGCCCAACTGCAAAAATTTAGCCATCTGCGCATTCAAGAACAAAACCTCGCCCTCAATCGAAATGATCACAACCCCTAAATTGAGGATATCGGACAAAACTTGGTATTTGCGTTTTTCAAACTGGATTTTCTTGCGCTTCATCTCGTCAAATTCAACAAAGGTATCGACAAAAGCATTGATCTCTTGGCCCAATTGGCTGAGCTCGTTGTCGCTCGAAATAGGCAAACGCGTTTCAAACTTTAGTTCCCGCAATTCACGGATGGCATTAATGTAAACCCGAATCGGACGCGTCACGCGACGAGGCGTCATGTAGATGATGATCGCCGCAGCAAACATTAAGAGCATCATGATGAGCATGTTCTGATTGGCATCGGTGATGAGCCGGTAAATGTAAGCCTCGTGTTTGGCAAAACGCTCCGCGCTTGTCGCCAAAATATGATTTATGGTTTTAATAAGCTCTTCACGACGCTCAAAAAGCAAGCCCGTGTACTGAGTTTCAAAACGTTCTAAAAGTTCTTTTCTTTGGATCTCTTCTTTGCGTAATTTTTTTAAGAGTTCTCTGTAAGAACGACTTTGCTTGGCCAAAGTCACCAGGCGTTCCTGGTTTTTAGGCGATGGCCCTAGGGCTTCAAACTTAGTGATGAGCTCGTTGAGCTCTTCAAGAGAAGCCACCACAGGGTCAATTTTATCGCTAAGACCTGCCAAAAAAATCCCATCGCCACCATTTACGATTTCTAGCGACATCTTGCGTTCTTCATTTTGCAAATCAAAATAAGCAGCTTTAAGCTGTTGTCCTAAACGCTCACGGCGGATATCCGCTAAGATTTCTTGCTCCAAGCTATCGTTGATGATGGAAAAATAATACAAGGACACACCCGCCATCATCACCACCAAGGTGAAAGCTATGGCCACAATGACCTTAATGCGTTTTTCAATCGAAGAATTCATGAACTTCCCCTTCTCTTACTTCGTGATGGCGTAAATCGCTGCGTCCATTCCAACCAAAACCAAAATATCATCTTCGTTCACAATCTCGTCTGGTGTTGGCGGTGAGCGCGTTTCAATTTTGTAAATTGATTTGCCATCGTCATCGATCGATAAAATTCTTTTTTGCAAAGCCGCGATGTTCACTTTGTATTGTTCGCGCAATTGCAAATCACAAACCTTTTTCCCAATGAATTCTTTTTTGGGCTTCATTTCGACCAGCGTGTACCCAGAAGAAAACTTAACCTGCTGCAACACGTGAGGAGCCACCAACCAACGCGCGATCTGATCGCCCATTTGTTCTTCAATACGAATGATTTTAGAAGCACCAACTTCGTCTAATATTTTTTCGTGCAAGTTTGACATGGCACGCGCAATGATGCGGGTCACTCCCATGCGTCTTAGCAAAGTGGTCACCATGATGTTTTCTTCAACATTGGTTCCAATGGCCACCACCCCCGCATCGACTTCTGAAATACCGATATCGCGTAATGCGTTTTCTTTGGTGGCATCAAGCTGAACGGACTGAGCAACACTGTCTTTAATGCGATCAACCAGTTCTTCTTTTTTATCGATCGCAATGACCTCGGCACCAAAATCGTGTAACGACGTTGCTAGTTTGTATCCAAAGTCACCCAATCCAATGACTGCAATCTGTACCATAGCTTACCTTTCTCGTGATCAACCGACCATAAATTTTCCCAATGGGAACTGATAGCTGGGGCTTTTGTCTTCTGCACCGATCAAGAAGATCAATGACAGGGTTCCAATACGCCCCACAAACATCACGATACTAATCAAAAACTTACCCCAATCGGTTAACTCAGGCGTTAACCCCAGCGACAAACCAACTGTGCTGAACGCAGAAATCACTTCAAAAAACACATGCACAAAAGACGCTTCTTCAATCATCATGAGCGCAATGATGAACACCGTAACAATCGAAAAACCAATCGCAATGATTGCCACAGAGCGCGTGACCACATCACGAGGAACACGACGACCAAAACACTCGATATCGGGCTGGCCTTTAAAAATAGACCGAATCGATAAGAACATCAAACCCGCTGTGGTGGTTTTAACACCACCGCCACTGCCCCCAGGAGAAGCCCCAACAAACATCAAGATGCAAAATAAAAATAAAGTCGCGTTGCTAAAAAGATTGAGATCAATGGAATTAAAACCAGCTGTTCTTGTGGAGGTGACTTGTAAAAAGGTCAGCAGGGTTTTCTCGCCAATGCCACGCCCCACAAAGGCATTGTTGAATTCAAAATGAAACACAATGATACTTGGCACAATGATCAAGACCAATGTGGACACAACCGCTAATTTAGAATTTGCTGAGAGTTTTTTAAAAGAGCGGCGATGAATGAGCTGAAACAAAACCACAAAGCCCAGACCACCTAAAATATACAAAGACGAGATGACTATGTTGATGATCCAATCGCCACTGAATTGAATCAAGCTATCGCTAAACAACGCAAAGCCCGCGTTACAAAACGCACTGACAGAATGAAATACGCCGTAGAAAATTGCTTTTTTCAAATCATCTAGCAGGTAATAAAAACGCAGGCTCAAAATGATGGCGCCCAAAGATTCAATGATGAAAGTGTATTTTACGATCGCACGAATGGTTTGCTTTAAACTGGTGTAGTTATCGGCTTCAAAGATAGCGCTAAACATGCGGCGTTGCGAAAGACGCAACTGCGCCCCAAAAATAACAGGGAGTGCTGCGTACAAACTCATGATGCCCAAACCACCCAGCTGAATCAAAATAAGAATCACGCCTTGTCCAAATCGAGAAAAAAACGTGGCTGTGTCCTGCACAATAAGACCTGTCACACAAACTGCAGACACCGCTGTAAAAAAGGCATCGATTAAACCAGCCGTGTTGGCGCCCGCTGTCGAAAACGGCAACATGAGCAAGACCGTTCCAAAGAGGATCAGGGCCAAAAAACTCAGGACTGTGATTCGTATGGGGGAGAATTTATTTTGAACCGGCTGTTGTGCTTTTGTGTTCATTTAAAAAGCTCGCTTACGCCAAAAAACGACGTGATAATAATAGCTTATCTAAATACAGGCCTTTACACAAGAAAATACACAAATTCTTAGCCTGCTCGCAAAGCGAGTCTTTTTAAGCCTTTGCTAGGACAAATCTCGAATCTGTCGGATTTGTTCTGGGCTCAATTTGGCTTTTTGCTGCAATTCGGCATCGCTTGCCTCGGCCAATTTTTTGAGCGAGCCAAACATTTTGATCAAAGCCGCGCTCTTTTTGGGACCAATTCCTGACACAGATTGCAAGGCCGATTGCTTGGCTTTGTCTTCGCGAAGTTTTCGGTGATAGGTGATCGCAAAACGATGAGCTTCATCGCGCACCTGTTGCAAAAGCATGAGTTCAGAACTGCCTCGTCTGAGTGACGCTGGATTTTTTCGGTTGGGCAAAAAAATCTCTTCTTCTTTTTTGGCATCCCAAAGACCTTTGGCGCGCGCCCCTGCTCCAGCACCTTTGGCAATGCTGGCCAAATTCACCCCCACAACATTGAGCTCTTCTAAAACTTGAATCGCCATGTTGAGCTGTCCCTTGCCACCATCCAAAAGCAAAAGATCAGGCCATTGCCAGGCATCTGTTTTGCGATGAAAGCGTCGCGACAAAGCCTCACGCATCATTGCGTAGTCATCAGGCGTGTCTTTACTTTTGATTTTAAACCGTCGGTAGCTTTGGCTATCGGATTCAGCATTTTTAAACACCACCATACTGGCCACAGCAAATTTTCCGGAAATATTAGAGATATCGAAACACTCTATGCGCTCCGGCAAACGATCCATGTGCAGTTTGCTCTGCAAATTGCTTAGAATTTCTTCTTGGTCTTTTTCTTGTTTGTCTTTTTTAAGAAAATGGCTGTTCAGATTTTGCGCCGCCATCTTGAGTAGATCTCGCTTTTCGCCACGCTTGGGCACACGCAAATGACAACGTTTTCCGGCACGCTCGCTCAACAATTGTTCTATCACCTCTGCGTTTTCTAAAGCAAAAGGCAGCAAGATCTCACCCGGAATAAAGGCTTGCTCCGAATAATATTGCGCCAAAAAGTTTTCGAGAAAAGCATCATCTTCTTCTAAGCTCAAAAAGACGTGATAACGAGAATCAATCAATTGACCTTCGCGCACCATGAGCACAGCCAAACCAATTTTATCGTCGCGCCGCTCCATGGCCAGCACATCGACAAAATCAAAAGAAAGATGAGTGACATTTTGTCCTTCCAGAACGGTCGACATGCTTGTTAATAAATCACGCCACTTGGCTGCTTGTTCGTAGTCTTCCTTGTCCGCGGCCTGCTGCATCTTTTGTTCGACCACTTTTTTTAAATCGTGATTGCGCCCATGCAAAAAATGCCGAACCGCTTGGATTTGATCTTGGTATTGTTGTTTGGAAACGTAATCAACACAGGGGGCCGAACACCGATGAATCTGATACTCCAAACAAGGCCGTGTGCGGTTTTTAAATTCATGATCAGAACAGGTACGCAATTGAAAGTGCTCATCAATGAATTCCTTAACACGGTAAAGATTGTCTGCACTTGTGAAAGGGCCAAAATACTCGGCGCCATCTTTCTTTTTACGACGCGTTGTCGTTAACCTTGGAAACTCATCCCTCAAAGTAATTTTAAGCCCTTGATAAGTCTTATCGTCTTTTAAAAACAGATTGTACTTTGGCTTATGCTTTTTAATCAGAGAGTTTTCTAAAAGTAAGGCTTCTTTCTCGTTACTGGTTTGTAAAAAATCCAGGTCCGCCAAACGATTCATTAAAAACTGAATGTGGTAACGTGAATCCTTCAGTGTAAAATACTGACGCAAACGTGCCCTGATGTTTTTGGCTTTCCCCACATAAATAATGCGCCCGCGTTTATCTTTCATAAGATAAACGCCAGGAGACCGCGGAAAAAGACGGGCTTTGCTTTCTAGCTCTTTTAACAATTCATTCTGTTCCACACAGCTAACCTAGCGTTTTCATTATTAAAGGCCAACCTAAAACAGACTTGTTTTGCTCAACCACTCTGTTAGAGCCCTATTAATAGAAAGAATACCCATGTTTGCGCCACTCAAAAACCAAGACAACAACAAGCTTAAAAATGGCTTTCTCATTGCTTTGTTATTGAGCATCTTGTTCATTCACTTGCCATTGGTGTATTTCTTTTTGTTTCATTCCTTCGAAAACCAAAGCGCCCAGCAGCTGGCTTTGAATCAAGCCAAGCAGAAACCGGTCATGGTGAATTTACAGGAAATGAATTTCCCGCAACAAATTGCCGACATTGCCAAACCCAAAGTTCAAAAAAAGCCGCAAAAAGCTTCGGCGCAAGCTTTGTACAATTCCAGCGTCAAACAAGAAACTGTCTCACGGCGTTTTTCTAAAGCCAACCAACAATTTGGGGCTCCTCCATCTTCGCAACAAGCCGCGCAAAAACAAATGCCAGACAACAAAGCACAGCAATCAGCGCAGCAACAAGAACCGCAGGATATTCGTGACCGTTTAAAAATGATCCGAAACGATCAACAACAAAAAGAAAAACAGCAATACGCCAAGCTATTTCAAAACGCACAGCAACAACCCGCTCCCACATTCAAAAGCAGCATAGGTTCACCTGTTGGTGGTTACACCGATGACTATCTTCGCAATTACCAAGTTGGTGATCGCACTTACCTAAACACCTTAGCCAATCCCAACGTTGGCTTTTTTGTCGAATTGCGACAAAAATTTCGTTTTGCGTTCAACCCTGTTCCTGTGCTCCGGCCTGTCATTCACCAGATATCACGTGGCCAAATTGCTGTTGTCTGGGGCGTCAGTGTGGACTCAAACGGTAATCTCAAAGAAGTCAAAATGCTGCGCAGCTCCGGCATCACGCCATACGATAACGAAGCGCTCAGAACCATCCGCACCTCAGCGCCCTTCTCAAGACCACCAAGCCATTTGCTGCAAAAAGACAATCTTGTGCACATGGCCTGGACCTTTGTTGTGTATTTGTAATTTACAAAAGTTCACGCACAGGCGCGTAACTTTTACGATGAAGAGCATGAACACCATGTTGCTTCATGGCCTCACGATGAATTTTAGTCCCGTAGCCTTTGTGCTTTTCAAAACCATAACCAGGAATTTGCGCACCCAATTCAATCATCAGACGATCACGAGTCACCTTGGCAATAATGGAAGCCGCGGCAATGCTTTGGCTCAGGGCATCGCCATCAATTACGGTTTCAAATGGTATTTTAGTGTCCAAGCCCGCGTTGCCATCAATGAGCAACAAACCCGGCTGGGGATTCAATTGTGCCACAGCCATGAGCATGGCTTTTTTGGTGGCTTGCAAAATGTTGATTTGATCAATCTCTTCTGCTGGAACCAAAGCGACTCCATAACTTAAAGCTTGCGAAGTGATCAGATCAAAAAGTGCTTCGCGTTTTTTAGGAGTGAGTTTTTTTGAATCGTCAACACCAGGAAGCCCAATGTTCTTTTTTAAGATGACCGCAGCAGCGCACACAGGACCAGCCCAGGCACCGCGACCGGCTTCATCTATGCCAGCAATGTGTTCGTAATGATCCCAATGTTTTTTTTCGATAGCGAGTAAATCCATGAAGTGGCCTTACTTCACAAATTCAAATCGCGCCAATAATGATTCGGGAATGAACACATAAAAAAAGGCCGGCTGCAAAAAACAACCGGCCTTTTATAAAAGCTGATTAAGCCTAAATTTTTATTCTTTGTTTTCAGCTGGAGCTGCATCAGCTTGTTCTGCTGAAGCTTCTGTTGCATCGGCTTCGGCTGCTTCTGCAAACTCAGCAGCACGAGCCGCGTCGATTTCTTCACGTTTAGCCAAACCAAGTTTGTCAACAGAAGCAATACGAGCTTTCTTACCAGCCAAGTCACGAAGGTAGTAAATTTTACCACGACGAACTTTACCAACGTTGGTGACTTCGATTTTTTCAACCGCTGGGCAGCTGAATGGGAAAATACGCTCTACACCTGTGCCGTAAGAAACTTTACGAACAGTGAAAGAAGAGCCACTGCCTTTGCGGTGGATACCGATCACAACACCTTCGTAAACCTGAACACGCTCTTTGTCGCCTTCTTTGATTTTCACGTGCACGCGAACGCTATCGCCAGCTTTGAAATGTGGAAAATTGTTTTTCTTGTTGTACTTTTGGTTTACCCAATCAATCGCATTCATAACAACGGCCCAGGAAGCAAAAGAATCGTGAAGCCTATCTTCACAAAAGTCTTCTCTGCCTTAAAAAAATGATTCTTAAAATCTTTAATCCCATTGAGAACGCAGGCGATCTAAAATGATGGCCACCGCACTCCTTACAGGCAGGTGATTGTAATCACTTGCACCATAAATGGGGTCTAATATTTGGTCTGTGGAATTTAAAAACTCTTCCGTCAGACCATGCCCTGTCCCAAAAATGAGCAGAACTGGTTTTTGCCCTTTTAACAGCTCACGAACACCAGTGTAAGCCACTGATTTTTCGTGCTTTTTAGCTGTGGTCGCGACAAGAACGGGGCTTGTACCACTGAGTTCTTTGATTGTCAATGTGGTGTTTTCAACGCTGGGAGCACCCTGAAGGATATCAAAAGCTTGCTTGCGGTCCGGGTTATAAGAGGCTCCCCAGCCATCATGCCAGTATTCTTTGATGTAATCGACCATGGCAAGCTGCGGCTCCGAGGGGGTCACAATAAAAAGCTTCTTCACATCAAAAGTACGGCAATTACGAGCCAAATCGTGAAGATCGAAATTGGTCACTGATGTGGTGACCACCTGCCCTCCTTTATTAAGGATGGGATGATGAACCAACGCTACGTATAAATCTGCCATAAATCTCTCCAGAGTCCAACGCCTTCTGCCACAAAAAACATAAAAATATCAAAAAAAAGACAGCTTTGTCCAAAACACAACGTCCAAAAATCTAGAATTATGAACAGACTTTTTAGCTTTTTAGGCAACAGTCCAGCTAAACACTCAAGACATAAAGACAAAATTATAAAAACAGAACTGGCATTCTTGTTGCTCCTTAAAATTTCAAACACAGAAAAAATCTGTGTTCAACTCACAACCAAAAATCAAAAGGAGAAAACCATGAATATCAATCAAATGCTCTCAGACCTCTATGAGTCACCACAAACTTTCGGCAACAAAGAAACCTCTTTAGAAAACAGAACCATTGCTTCCAGCGTTTTGCTCGCAGAAAGCCATGGCGATTCTGCCAAATACGATAGCTTGTCTTTTTTAGCAGCTATCAAGTGTGCAAGCGCCCTAGAAGGTTTTGATGCTTTAAACGCAAAAGATCTTGAATCTTTGATTTCGTCAGCACGCGCAGCGGGTTACGAAATTGAAGTTTTGGGAACAAGCGAAGCTCAAAGCTAAAATAGAGGGCGAGAGTTTTTCTCTCGCCCTTTTTTGCAAATAGACCAACTAAATTAGTTTTGCCCGAGGGCAGAAGGAGATAAAAATGAAATGTGCCAATCAACTGAAACCGCACTTGGAGACGACTGAACTTTCTATCGCGGGACTACACTGGAAATCACGTTGAGAATGAATAATGAGCAACCTGATTCATTTGTTGTGCCATTCCCAACAAATCGAACTAAATATTGTTCACCACGGAACAAAAAATTCGAATCTTGACATTACAGGATTCATTTAGGACAGAAGACCAGCTCACCTTTTTGGAGACATAACTCAAAAATCAAAGCTTCTTTCATTGATTGTCGCAAAGGCTCACCAACTCTTCACGAACAACTAGAAATTGAATTCACGCCAAGCTCAAGAAGGACCCTTGTGATTCCTGCTGGTATTGCGCACACATTTTATAATTTAGAAAACATCGACACCATCAATGAATTCAATCTCTACCTTCCAGAGCCTGACAAAATTTTTGATCCCAATTCGCTTTGGAAACTAGAAAACGACATCATCAATGTTCCCATTGGATCAAAAAAACTCCCTGTGGTAGAACCCAACCCTCATCAGGCCTCTGAGCTTGTTTACTCTAGATTAGCAGCCTTCCAAGAAAAGATATTGCCAAACATAACAGCGGGTTTTCCGGAGCAATTCAATTTTACGGATGCTAATAACAAAACCCATTCACTGTTGATGAGAAAAAAAGTTGATCCTGTTTCAAACGAAGCTAAAAAAATAGAAAAGCTAGGATCCATTGAAGGGGTGTTTTGGCAAGATCATCTTAAGGTGGCAACAGGACCTGATAGCGCAGTTTTGCCTTTAATCCGTAAATCACCGTTTTACGTAGTTGAGCATGGCCACCAAAGTTATAACCATGACTCCTACGGCATTCACTTGGGCCAAGAAGACAGACTAACCTTCTTGGGTCGACCGGGTAAAAAAATTCACTTAACCTTAGTTGATTGCCGAGAAGGATCAAAAACCCTTCATAAAAAAGAAGAACTCGTTCTGGAAGTTTCAAGTTTTAAAGAACTTGTCATTCCTCAAGGAGTCGCGCATGCCTTAAGAGGGATGGAAGGTGTTTACACACTCAACCGACCTTTTCATTTTATGGATGATCGGCAAAATTATAGACCAGGTCATGATGTCATCGACTGGCCAATCGATTGCATGAATTACCCTGTTTATAAAATTAACACCATACCTACAATAGACGACTACTACATTAAATCAGCAACTGAGCAAAAAGCTCTTATGATGAAAAAATCTGATTACTCTGCTCCTCGGTCACAGACTTTCATTGACCCAAAAACAAAAACAGAATTCCGGATTGTTTTGCGCAGAAGAGCTGAAAATCAAATGTCTGAAGTAGAAGAAATCGTTTAACACGAGGGAATGTCATGATTGAACAAAAGAAATTTTCGATGCTGAATTTGGGATTATTTAGTGTGCTAATTGGTGACCAACTTTTGATGTTTGCCATTCCGCTTTTGGTATTTAAAATTTCTGGTAGTTTCAAAGACGCGGGGTTAGCTTATTTTATAGAATGGCTTCCCCGCGTTTTGACTCTTCCTTTCACTGGCCATTTGATCGATCGCTTTGGTAGTCGCTTTGCCATTTTACTAGCAGACTTAACAAAAGCCTTGGCCTCCATCATTGTCTTTTTAGTCTATCTTTCGGGACATGTTCCCTCTGCTTTATTTCTGGGATTGTACGGATCCATCACATCACTTGGCAATGGACAAACAATTCTTGCAATCGAAACACTCATATCTCATCGCTTTTCTGGAGAAGAACTAGCAAACAGACAATCAAAATTCTTAAGAATTGATCAATTCTCTATGATCATTGGTCCCCTGTTTGCCATTGTCTTAACTTACTTCTTATCACTACATAATATGCTGGGTCTTTCAGCCATTTTTTACTTATTCAATTTTTTCTTAATTCGACAAATCTTAAAAAAACAATCTGAGCAACAAAACCACGCTGAGCACATAAAATTTTCGCTGAGTTTTAAAAATGCCTTAAAAGAACTCAAATCAAAACCTGTTCTTTTGGTATTTTGTCTAATGGCAATGTGCAACAACCTACTTGCGGGAATCGTTGAAGCAGCTGCTGCCGGTGTTGTTACCGGAAACTTCAATCTGCCTGATCAATATTTTAGCATCATAACCTTAAGCGCCGGATTAGCAGGAGCTTTTGCTTTATCAATTCATCCTTATCTTGTTCGTCGTTTCAGCCTTCTCAATGTGAGCCGTTTTGCCTATTTTGTTTTAGCCCTTTCCTCATTCTCTATCTCGTTCACTAAAACATTCATTGGTTTCTCGGGGCTTTTTGCGCTTTCAATAGCAAGCACATTGTTTATCGGCGTGTATTTTAGAACCAAAAGAGGCGAAATCATTGCAAAACAAAAACTCGGGCAAACAGTTTCAATCATGACTCTGATCAATCAGAGCACATTGCCAATCGCCGGCTTGATGGTGGCTTGGGCGCAATCATTACAAAACCCACAAAGTCTTTGCTGGATTCCTGGACTAGGGATCTTTCTTTTTGGATTCGTTATTTTCTTTGCAAGAGCAAAGCAATTGATCCCTGTTGGAGCAACAAAATGAAATTAAACGAAGACATGACTGCCGTTCAATTTCAAGAGCTCAATCATCGCTTCGAGTCTGCTTACACCAATATATCAAAGGCAGAGATCAAATATCTTTTTGATATAAAAAACAGTCAAAAGAAAAAAGCGTGGCTGGATCTTAAAAACAAAGACAGAAAACACAATCAGCTCGCAAGATCAAAACATCTACAATCCTTCATTAATAATTCACAAACAACAAATATCGATATAAAAACTTTTCGCACTAACTACCTCATTAAAAACAAAATTATTTTTTCAGAAAAAGAACATTCTCTTATCAAACAATACGAAAATCTTTTTGCCGCCACCAACTTTAAAATCTTCAACCAGAGTTTTCCAATTTCTCGTTTTAACATGGTTTACAGATTACCTGATCAAAAATTGCGAAAAATAGCCTTACAAGGCTTAGCAAAGAGTTTAAACAAAGTGAGTCAAGAGTTTGAAAGCATTTACAAAGCCATCCTGCAAGAACGCTTGAGCAACACCAACAACAACTTAAGCAATTTGATTTTAGAAACAGAAAGTATACCTCCTGAATTCATCAGTCATTTAATCGACACAATCAAAACACAGGCAAAAGATTTAATAAGCAATTATGCAAGAACTGAAAATTGTGCGGAAAATGTTTTTGCTGCACCTGTGAGCAGCTCTAAAAAAATTTCATTAAATGAGGCTAAAGAAAATATTTTGTCTGCATTTGGCCAAATAGATACCATGTACCAATCTGAAATCGAACGCTTATTCAATGAAAAATCAATTCATACCGCCCCCTCAAGTAGCAAACGACCAGGAGCATTTTGCTACTTTTTAGGAACAAAGATCAGGCCTGTGATTTCTGTTCACTATGACGAAACTTTGAGCTCTTACTTAAATCTTGCTCACGAAATCGGACACGCATTGCATTTTATAGAATCATCAAAAAATAATTCTTTTTTAAATACACAAGCATCAACAACTGTTTCGGAAACCATTTCTCATATTTCTGAATTAATCTGTTACAAGCAGCTTGGTATTGATTCTGATTTTATCATACAGAGATGGTGGCAGAAAATATTTTGGAACAGCCTCTTTATCTGTTTCGAAAACGATCTTTACAATCCACAATCACTTTCAAAAGATATTAACGATAACTTTTTAAAACATTTAGAGATTTTTTGGGGCAAAGATTTTTCCAATAAAGAATATTTAAAAAACCTATGGGTGGTTATCCCTCAGTTTTTTCGCAAAGCCTACTACTCTATCTCATATTTAGTCGCCGCATATTCTGCTGCTGCAGCGTTAAAAGCCCCTTCTACGCTTAAGACAGAGTTTAAAAGAGTTTTAAATGGTGGCGCTAAAATTAACACCTACGACTTAGCCTGGATGAGCTATACTCAAATGGATCCCATTGAACTCTTTACTTTTCTGAAATCGGAACTTTGATATCAAATCTTTTTATCCCAAAAACACCTTGTAAACCAAACGGCAGGCAGCTGCAAAAAGAGCCAGACGAAACAAGATGCGAAATTGCTTTTCGGGCAAACCTTTTAAAATGCTCACACCAATCTTGGTGCCAACAATGGCCCCAGCACTGAGCACCATGATAAAACCAAGGTGCTCCGAAAACGCAAAGCCAAGGTAGAAAAAGGCCGGTAATTTTAGAAAATGGGTAAAGCACTGTACGGCCGCCTTGGTCGCAACAATCTCTTCTTTGGAAAATTCGTCTCGTAAAAAGAACGGCGCAATAAAAGGTCCCGTGGCGCCCACCAATAAACTTAAAAACCCCGCCCCAAAACCAACAAAAGAAAACGCCCACAAAGGGATTTGAATCTTTGGTAATTTTTTGGGTTTAAAAAGCGTGTAAAAAATAATCCCTGCGATCAAAAGCAGAAACACTTCTTTGTTTTCGACAGACTTGATGACCAAAACAGATAACAAAGAACCAAAGACAGAGCCCACCATGTACCACTTTAAAACAATCAGATTGATGTTCTTCCGCAAAAACAGCAAACGTGAAAAATTGCTCACCAATTGGGCTGTGCCATGAATGGGAATCAGAAGCTCAAAGGGCAAAACAAAGGTCAGAAGAGATAAGAGCACAATGCCGCCAGCCATGCCAATGGTGCCGGAAAGAATAGAAGTGGCCGTGCTGAGCAGGAACAAAATAAAGTAGATCATGGAGCATCTATATAATACTGTTCAAAAGAGAGCGAGAAGCTTTAGCAATTGAGGTGAATTTATGTCGGTTTTAAAATTGAACCCCTAACCTCTAGTCCCTATTCCCCCGCCCCCACAACTCGACTCTGTGGGACTCTCCAGGTGTCTTCTTCGGCGGCAGCCAATGCGATTTTTAACATGAAGCGCCAGGACTCACTATTCTTGGGGATTTCGGCAAGCAACATCTGGATGGTTTGAAAACAATAAGCTGTTTCCCCACAGGGGCTCACAAACAACTCCAAAAGATTCAATCCCTTCCGCAAGCGTTTGTCCACTCCCATGGTGCCTGGCTTGAATAAATACGATTCAATTTGATTCAACAACGCCTTTTGCTCTTCGCTCGGGCGATTGCTCTTTTGATTTTGTAAATAGAGGTCGTTGTACTCCTGAATGGCTTCTTTGACCGAAAGAGACCGACCAAAAAAATCACGAGGCTCATTCATTTGCCCTTGCCAGCGTTCATAACGAGCGTTCAAATGATTCCATTCTTGTGACAAAATAATAAAAGAAGGCGAAAGACTTTCAGACGCATCAAAATCACCTTGCTCTTCTAAGGTTTTGATTTCTTCCTCCATGAGCGAAAGCAAGGAATCCAATAAAGTCAGGGCTTCCGTAAACTGAAACTCCATCAGATTGAGCGTGTCGAAAATTAAAATCTCTTTTTGTAAAACCGAAGGCCGGTTAATGGCCGAAAGCGCAGCCCAAGTTTTTCCAGGGGTGCCATTAGGCCCCGCAGCACGCTGCATGGCCGCTGTCGGCAAATGCTGCCAAAGCTCGCGGTAACGTGCCAATTCGCCAAGATGGCGTTTGACATAACGGTCAACCAAAGGGCTCGATTCAGTGTACTTGCTCTCTAATCGGACAAAGTCAGCTTGATACAAACGCCTGCCCTCTGCTTGTTCCCATTTTAAACTATAAGTTGAGTTCGGGAAGTCGGTTACACTCCCCGTTGTGTCTTCAGGCAAAGCCTTGCTTCGTTTTAAAAGTGATTTTTTACGATGCAAAAGATCAGCCAGGTCACGACTGCTTTCGACGTGATCATGTGATGAAATCACCCACTCCACTTCTGGCAAATCCAAAACCTTCCCCATGCCTCGGCGCCACAAACGTTTGTTACCCAATAAACCGTTGTAAACCTCTTGCATCGGAAAGTGCGAAACCAAAACATAATGCTGAGGCGTATCAGAAATAGAATTTTGATACGCAATGTAAGCATGCACAATGCGCGCCGCAGCAACCGAAAAGCGCGGTGATAATCCTGGCACCAAAGGAGATGTTTCCGTGTGATCCATAGAATCCAACAAAATCACATGCGTGCCGTCTTCTAATTTTTTTGCCATAATCGCAAACCACTCGTGAATTGAATCACCACTGCGATCTCTTTTTCTCACAATGGCTGTTTGCATCTGATCAGGCGCGTCTTTCCAAAACGTCCGGTAAACTTCTTTAAAATTAGGAAGCTCATCGCCTTCAACGTGCCAGGACCGTGGCTCTGTGTCGTCATTTAAACGAAACATCTCATCAGATGACTCCGCAATTTTAGTGACCGCTTGGTCCAAGTCGACCTGATAAAAACGCGCCATGAATTCGATAAGGCGCTTTTTATCCAACACCTGAGCGTCATTGCCACAATTGGGTGCCCAGTAACGCTCACGATAACTTTGCTCTGTTCCCGGCAAACCTAAAATCTCGCCAAAAAAGCCCCGCAAATTTTGCTCAGTTGTAAAGTTGCCCAAATGCGTCAGATCATGATTACCAATGCCAAGCATGCGATGCGTGTTGTCGCGCTTAAACCCACCCGCAAAAAAACCGGACGAGAACAAAGCCAAATCGTATTCGGGCGCACAAGAACGATCCGCCAAATCGCCGTTGTTCACAATGACCAAGGGGTAGTTCTTGCCAACAAGACTCTCTTCCAATTGCATGATGTGGGCTTGCGAAACCGTGAACGAAAATAAATCGAGGGCCACTGGTCGCACAGCGGGATCCACCATACCATCGACCGTGTTACTTTGAAAAAACGTGCGCGCCCCATTGAGCATGCCCATTTGTTGATCGGCAATGACAAAGATCTGCCCTTGACTTGGCCAAGCTATCCACCGGAAAATAATGATCGTGGATCGCCCACTGCACATCACGGCCACCAAAATTTTCTTTGTATTCAGCATCATGAGATTCATGATGACAAGTCTCTGCAACCTCTCTGGGTGTTCATGAGGAATGTTATCTTCCGGAAGCGTTGTCGCTTGCGTTTCTAGACTTTGTGGGGTTTCTGTGAGGAATTTGGCCCATAACAATGCTGTAAAAATCTTTAGTGAAAACGAGCAAAATCGATTTTAGAAGCCTGTCAACAGCGCTAACAAACTCAGCTCTTTTGATCATAATCAAGCTGCAAGGTTTTGTTGCTGCCACAAGACATCAAACCAATTCTTTAAGCCCCTTGAGATGTTGGTACTTTTTGCGTTAGCAGCGGCTGGCATCAGGCTCAGTTTCTGTGCTTCAAGTCAAGGCGACTCTAGGATATTATTTTTCATAAATCAAAAGCTCTGTTCGCTTTCAAAACAGGCTGATTCAAGGATTCAGGATCACGAACCGCAAAAGTAGGTCCGTCTGTTGATTTGGCCAAGGCCTTTAAGCTCACTTCATCTTTCTGCTATAGCCCCATGAAAAATTTTGACCTGTGTTTGCGGCGATTTTAAGATCAGATTCCAAACCTTCTAACCACATTGGGTCACAACCGTCGCCACCATCAACCACAACAAAAATCTGATTCGGTTTTGAAGACAGCGCTTTTTTAAGAGCCTCTTTTAAAGCAGAACGCCCAGCCGGTTCCGCTTTTTGTAAAGAATCAAGCACACGGCGTGCGTTCCAAAACGCCAGAACCCCGTGATGTCTCTGCACATGATCGCCAGTCATCTTGGTACCAAGCATCCTGACCAAAAACCAAAACCCCGGGTTTTGTTCTTTCCTCCGCACTCAACAGCGTGTCAGAAAACAAAGCCCGTGCATGCTGCCACTTGCTCTGCCAGCCCCACCTCTTTTGACTTAAGCTCGCGTCAAAACAAAAATCGTTTTTGCTGGTTGGGACAAGAAGAATGCGCCTGCCTTGTGATTGCCATCAACCCACCCCTAAGCCACGATTCACCGGATCAATCGCTTAACTTTTGTTCCATCTAGAACTGTCCTGCAAGGTCTAAAACAACCTGCCTGCGACCACCGTGACACGGGCAATTCAAAGGGTGTTGTTTTTCGAAGCAAGTTCGCGGGAATGCGATAGCCATTCACAAGAAACATGCAGACCTGCAAAAGTCTTTTCCTTGTGGCACCCTAATTGTATCTTGGCACTTATTGCCCACAAAAGCGCCCTGCCAGGAGATGTGATTTTCAAAATCAGAAGGCACGGCATTGTGCACCGAAATGGTTTTTCTTGATTTCTCCTGTGGCCAAAGAAAAGCCCAAGGCTAATCGCTCAAAGTTTTGGGTGTTTGTTCAGGCAGTTCATTTGATGAAGATGAATCAGAAGCCTGTTTCCATCAATGAGTTCATCGTTCAAGGTAGTAACGAATGCTTTTGATATCATTCACCGGAATACCTTGCGGCTGTGTGTAAAACAGAAAACACCTTACCAACAGAGTCACCAGGCATTGGGCTGATGATTTGAAATCCTGCTTTGGCCTCATTGTTTAATTTTGCGATAGCTTCAAACAAAACCTGGTTGTCTTTGCCATAGGCCAGCACATCCCAATTTGTTTCGCCCTGCGCAAAAGTACGCCAAAGGAATAAAAACCTGATCGCTTTGCGGCTTTTCATTGATCAAGACGCGCTGCCCTTCTTTGATTAACAAACGTTCCGATTTGTTCGGGCTGCGACAAAGGTGATTTTGAAATCATCTGTGTTCTTGTAATCAGACGTTTGGCATCCCAGCTGACCAAGGCTTCTTTTTACCTAAGGTCAAGTGCATCGAATACGATCCCTTCGATTTGTTCTTTAAACTTTTTAATTTTAATTCTTGTTCGTCCGAAAACACAGCAAAGTCACTTTTGGTAACTACAGAAACAGGAAAATAAAGGCGTCTTCCACTTTAATTAAAATGATTTCGTCTTTTTTTTGTGCGATTTTGATTTGGCCACGGTAGCCTTGGTCCTGTCCCCAAGAGGCATTTAAATCTTGCGTTTGAATCCCTAGAATTTGATCACCATCTTTCCAACCGCCACTGGCCAAGGCCTTTTGGCGCCACCTCAAAAGATCTGTTAAAGGATTCAAATAAACAGATTGCAGCAAACAAAACCAAAGAGCACCAAAAGCAAACAAGGGCAATAAAGTTGCACGATAAAATCCTCTTTATCAAAATACCCCTGACCTGACCCAGAAGCAAAAGCCCTTCTAAAACAAAAAACAAGATGGGATACAGCCAAAAACAACGCGGTGCTCGGCTGGTAAAATACCACGGCAAACTTTCTGTAAAGGTCCGCCAAAAAACTCGAAAGCAAAAATTTTCCGGTTAAAATTAAGCACAAGCGGAAAAACGGCGAGCAACAAAACAAGACCTGCAAAACGCGCGCCATTGATTTACCACACCCAACACAACCAAAACCCCAAAGCCAGCCACAAAGGCAAAGATGATTTGATTTAAATAAGTGTTAATGGGCTCGCCGTTTAAGGCATAAATGGCGCCATCTGCAGGATGATAAAAAAAGCTCAGCCACGAAAAAAACAAAAACACCATGGCAACCGGCAACGCCATAAGAAAAAACGGTGACCAACGCAAAACAATCGCCAGCAAAAGCAAAATTGATTCTGCACCCAGCAACCCCAAATAAACAGATTGGCTCCCGGCAAAATCACCACCGAGCATCAAACTGGCCTGCGCGTAAAGAACCTTGTGCAAATAAGCCGACAAGGCAATCACAAGCACACGCAACAAAAAGAACATGAGCATTTCTACTTTTGAAAGTCCTGGGCTTGGCAACCAAGAGCCTTCAAATTTTGAAAACCAAGCGGGTCGTTTGCCAAAATTCAATTGCGAAAAAACGCGCTCGGCTTTTTTTCTAGCCTGACGATACCAACGAAACAAAAAGAACTTTTTTTGCTCGAGCTGTTCCTGAATGATCTCTTCGTCTGTGGGCTCATCGACCTTGATGTTCACCTTGGTGGCAGCATCAAGATCAGCCCTGGTGAGATCAATGGCCATCATGGTGGCGTTCATTTCGTCTTCGCCTTGATCATCCAGATTTTCCATTTTGTAGTCGGTAACAGGATCGTTCGCGTCTTCAAAAAGGTCTTCTTCTTTGACGGAGTCTTC
This sequence comes from Deltaproteobacteria bacterium, assembly GCA_024233595.1. Taxonomy (GTDB): domain Bacteria; phylum UBA10199; class UBA10199; order UBA10199; family JADGCS01; genus JACKPK01. The sequence continues at coordinate 47,502 of JACKPK010000010.1, read as the reverse complement.
TGTGTTTTCGGTTTCGTTATTCGACATGCTTCCTCAAACTATTTTTTCTTACGCTTGGTCTTTTTTTGTCCATGCACGTAGTTCACATGCACAATCACTTTATTATTGCGGATGTTTCGAAGCGTGTAATCAAACACATAACGCTGTTCGACCTTACCGCTTTCTTTTGTGTAGGGTTCGGAACGAAAGGTTCCCGAAATGTAATAATTTGCGCCCAACAACACACCTTGTTTGCGCGCTTCGTATTCAGGGTAATAATCGATGAGCTTGTAAGCCAAGCTCAGATCCGTGGTGACGTCTTGATTCACAACTAAAATATAAGGATGATCGAAAATTTCGTTTAGGTAGAGATCTGTGAATTCTTCTGAACTGGTGTTAAGGTCTTCACCTTCCACGTAGATTTTGGCCAAAGCAATTTTACGCGGCAAGCCGGCATCTTTAATGAATTCAGACCTAAAAAGCCGCATGGCCGCGTTGGCGGCTATTCTTTTGCGTTTGGTTTTAGAAAGTAATTTGATTTTCTGAGAACCAGAGCGCGCTGATTTTGTGCTCCAGGCAAAGCTTGTTTGTGGGAAAAGCAATGACGAAATGACAAGCAGCCCTAAGAATCCCATGACAAAAGCCTGCCCTTTGCGGCACCGCAAGCCCACGCTCGCTTGCTTAAAAAAATGAATCAGCCTCATCTGCCCCCCTTCGTAAATGTCCTTGATATCCATAAAGAAATACCAATTTAGGCGCAAGAAGCCTTTTTAAAAATTAGCCCATTTCCTTATTGCCCCGGATGAGCAGCTTGGTTATACCCGCTGCCCATGGAAGACAGAAACAATAACTCAAAGGTCATCGATTTCAAAAGCGCAGGTCGCGACGGGGATCGTCCGTTCAACTCTAAATTTGCCAATTACAAGCCCGATGAAGAGCTTTTACAGGCAACAACACGCATTAAAAATCAGCGTGATGTCATCTTAGAACGCATCCAAAAAATGGATGAAGCACGTGGCCGCGTGTCGCAATCTGTCTACGATAAAGTCAAACGCGACTACGACTTGCAGTTGCAAACCATCAATGATCTCCTTCAAGAAAAAAAGGAACTCCTTAAAAAAGAGATCAAAGACCTTTACGTGCGTCGCGAAAAACTTTCTGTCGAAATCAATCGCCACAAAGAAATCCTTGAAGAAGCCGACTTCCGCTATTTCCTCAGCGAATTCTCTCACAACCAGTTCCAAGAAGTCGAAACCTACGAAACCAAAGAGATCGAAAAACTCGAAAGCGATTTGGCTCGCATCAGCCAGTACATCCGTTCTCACGAAGACCTCTTTGACCCTGAAGATTTAGGCCGCCGCTCTGCCAGCGAACCCTCTTCTTACAAACCCAAAGAGCCAGAATACCGTGGTCGCTTGGCTGATTCTCCAAAACAACAAGAAACAGCCCCTGCAACCGAACCACAACCTCAAAGAGCTCCCGAACAAAGCACGCCAGAAGAAGATTACGAATTTGAACCTTCTGTGAACACACGTGCCAACATGGCGTTGGAAGAAGGCGGTTCGGTGATTCAACCCGAAGAAGAAACCATTCAGCCACCACAACCAAAAGAATCTCAAGATGAATCCAGCGAGTTCGAAGACCTTTTTTTAGAAGAAGACAGCGAAGACGACATCCAAATTGAAGAAAGCCAATCGAACATCAATCGCCTCTTGCAAGATGAGCCCCAAAAAGGCTTGGCCGAAGAAGACATCAACGATCTCATCAACGAGCCACAAGAGGACAGTCTTAAAACCGACAGTTCCGAAAACTACTTTGCCAACCAAGACGTGAGCGAACAATCTTTTACTTTAAAAAAAGAATCTGGCGCTGATCTAACTGGTGAAGAGCTCACACCCAATAAAGACGAAGCCAAACTAGAGCAAAACGAAAGCATCGCAGACGATTCTATCAGCGACATCCTTTCTTCGATCAAAGTCGACGAAAACGCAGAAAAAAAAACAGAATCAGTCGGTGACGCCACTGGCGAAATCCCTTTGAGCACAGAGACTAGCGACGCTCCATATATTTTACGACTCACTGAAGGCGAATTAGAGCAAACTGTATACGAGCTCAAAGCCAATACTTCCATTGGCCGCTCTCCTTCTAACGACGTTATCCTCAAAGCACCCAAGGTTTCGCGCCAACACGCTGCCATCAATGTTTACAACAACCAGTACATCATCATTGATCTCAAAAGCTCCAACGGTGTTTACGTAAACGGCAACAAAGTCGACGAAGCAGTGCTACAAGATGGCGACGAAGTCTCTATCGGTGGTTACCGTTTTTCCTTCAGCAAAAAGTAACATGAGCACTCCTCGCTTCTACAAGCGGCGCCAAACCCGAACAGTTTTTGTGGGCCAAATTGGCATTGGTGGCAACAACCCCATCCGTGTGCAAAGCATGTGCACATCGGACACAAAAAACACAGCAGGTGTCATCAACGAAATCCAAAAGCTTGTGGCCGCTGGTTGCGAAATTGTGCGTTTAACGGTCCCTACCAAAGCCGATCTTAATAATTTAAAAAACATCCGCGCCGAAATGCAGCGTCTGAAATTATCGGTGCCCTTGGTTGCTGACATTCACTTCACGCCCTCCATTGCCATGGATGTGGTTCCCTTTGTCGAAAAAGTCCGTATCAACCCAGGCAACTTTATCGATAAAAAATTATTTAAAGTGCAAGAGTATAGCGATGAGCAATACGAACAAGAGTTAGCTCGCATTGAAGAACGCTTTGCGCCTCTTGTCCTTAAATGCAAAGAACATGGTGTGGCCATGCGCATTGGCACCAATCACGGTTCGCTTTCGGACCGCATCATGAACCGTTATGGTGATTCGCCCGAAGGCATGGTGGAATCAGCTCTGGAATTTTTACGCATTGCCGCCAAGAACAATTACCACGACATCATCCTCTCCATGAAAGCCTCTAACACGCAGGTCATGGTGAACGCTTACCGCTTGCTTGCCGAGCGCATGGAAGCCGAGGGCATGGATTACCCCTTGCACTTGGGTGTGACTGAAGCGGGCGAAGGCGAAGACGGCCGTGTGAAATCAGCCGTTGGCATTGGCACGCTCCTTAACGAAGGCCTTGGCGACACCATCCGTGTTTCGCTCACCGAAGACGCCGACAAAGAAATCCCTGTGGCAGCCGCGTTGGTGGCGCCTTTTAATGAGCTCATTGCGATTCAAAACTACAGAGTTCAGCAAAACCAAAATCAGGACATTCCTGCGCATTTAGATTTTTTAACCACGTCACGGTTTCAAGCCACACCAGCGCGACGCGAAACGCAAGAATTCAAAATTGGCCCTTTGCCTCAGGGAGGCAAACACCCTGTTAGCGTTTGGACAAGACTAGACGACGCCTCGCAATTTAAAAACTTCTTATTGGCGCAAAATGCAGACATGCGTTTTGAAGGCATCGAGATCGCAGCCACACAATACTGGCCTGAATTTGCAGAAGAACTCAAAGCACAAAACTTTGCCTTAGCGGTTTGCTCGGCCAACCTGACTGAACTCATGGAAGCAACCCTTGCTGACAAACTGTGTTGGGTTCTTAAAGACCTGGCTCAATTAGAGCAATTGCCTAGATTTTTATCTCAGATTAAAGACAAAAGTTTTGAGCTCAGACTTGATGCCACAGAAATCAATTTATTTGAGCAACAGAATTTAAGTGTCTTAAAAAACGCGTTGCAGAACGCGACGCAAGCATTGGTTCTCTCTGTTATTTCGGCGCAACCGGCACAAGACTACCGTCTTTTGCAAAAGGCTTTGGGCGATCAACCCGCGCATCACATTCATTTGCTTTTTAAAGAGAGCGCTCTTCCTGTGTTGCTATCGGCTTCAGCTGAACTTGGCTCGCTTTTGCTGGCGGGACTTGGCGATAGCATTCAAATCAATAGCTCTCGTTTAAGTTTTAAAGAAAAGCTCTCGCTCTCTTACGGTGTGCTGCAAGCCTGTCGGGTGCGGATCTCTAAAACAGAATTCATTGCCTGCCCGTCTTGTGGACGCACTCTTTTTGATCTGCAAGAGGTCACAGCAAAAATCAAAAAACGCACCGACCACCTTAAAGGCGTTAAGATCGCGATCATGGGTTGCATTGTGAATGGGCCTGGCGAAATGGCCGACGCTGACTTTGGTTACGTGGGCACGGGCACAGGCAAGATCAGCCTTTATGTGGGAAAAGATTGCGTGACACGTAATATCCCAGAAGCCAATGCCTTAGACGAGCTGATTGCGCTCATTAAGAATCACGGACAATGGGTGGAGCGGGTTTAAATGTCGCCCACACCGCGGGCGCTGCTATTAGCATCCCGCAAAAGTTGCGTGAATTTAGAAAGTTTACCTAAGCCCCGGAATAGCCACTCATGCGACGCTTTTTCACATCACCCAGAGCATCAGAAAGCATCTTAGCTCTCACAAGTTTACGGATCTCAGAGGCCAGCTCATCTTGAGCTCCAAAGAGACCCAGTTTTCCAAATTTTTCAAAATCCATCAGGTCTTCTACCGAAAAACGGCCATGCAAACCAAAGCGCAACGCGCATTGCAAAACATCCCATGGTTTTGCGCCTTTGATTTGATCAAATAATTGGCGTGCGTACAAAAATTGATAAGCACTCACATGCAAGGCAGCAGGTCCTTGGCTCAAAGCGTTTTCATTGGCAGGCATCACATCAACAAAATGAGCAAGGCCTTCTAATAGGGGTAAAATCTCACGGTTAGGGATATTATCTGGAATGACTTCACCGTATCGCTCACGCAATTGCAAAACATCTAGCAAGCTCTGGCTATGCCAGTATGAATTATTGCAATACCGCCCAGCCTCCCAATCAATCCGATTCACAGCCCCATCTGTGCCCAAAAGCCAAAAAGGATCTGGTTCAGCAAAAGGCAATTCTAATGCTTCTCCCTCTTTTGAAATGGCAGGCACCATCTTTGGTGAAGCCATCCTGGAAGCGCCAACCGCATTGTTGATCACAAAAAGAGGCTGTTTGTGCTGATCGCTTAAATCTTTTAAGTAAAGAGCCGCTTTAAGCCCAGAATTGGCATATGGTTTTAAAAAGACTGCTTCCGTTCCATCGGGGGTCGAAAAGACATCGCTTCTTTTTTATGCTTGCGGTGCCTGTGTTTGTAAAAATGAACTAGCTTGTCCCCAGCCCAGGGCGGCTTTTGGTAAAGTCATGATGTGTCCTTCGTGTTGTGCTTATCGCAAATCCTAATGCTGTTTTATACAAATGACGTCAATAGCCTCTATCGCGAGGCCTCTTCAAATGTTGCTGTTTTTTTTCGGCCCAAAAACTTAACCGCCGCAAAACCACCAAGCAAGGCCAAAACAAAGAGAATCGAAAGTAAATTAAAGTACTTATCGATAAACTCCCGCATGAGCTCGCCCTTATAATGCAGCAAGGTGGCGATCAAAAAGAACCGCGCACCACGTGAAAAAATCGACACCAAAATCAATTTACGCAGTTTGATGCGCAGAATACCCGCCAGAATAGTGAAGACCTTATAAGGAATTGGTGTGAAGCCAGCAATGCCAATGGCCCAAGCATCGTATTTTTGATAAAGCTGTTCCGCCCAGGCAATGCGGTCTTCGTGTATGAGCTTTTGCAAAACAGGACGCCCACCGTATTTGCCAATACCAAGACCAAAGCCGCCACCCAACACAGAACCAAGCGTGCAAAGCGCGGCGTACCAAAAAGCCTGATCAGGTTCGGCAAGGCACATGGGAATCAAAAGCAAATCAGGTGGCAATGGGAAAAAACTACTTTCGGCAAAAGCGATCAAAAACAAAGCGTAGGGAGCGGCTGGCGTTCCGGACCACTGAATCATCCAATTGTATAGATCTTTAATCATAAAGCGGGTGATTAAATCGGTTTGAGGCACCTTGGCAAGCGTTCAGAAAAAGGCTGATCAAAAAACGGTGCTGATAAATTATGAATCGAATTTTTAATTATTCGTTGATCATTCTTCATTCTAGATTAAGGAAAAAGATACAGGACAAGAAATTTAACGCCTTAACAAAGGACACTCTATGACCCTTAAAGAACAAAAAGTCGGCATCATTGGTCTTGGCGCCATGGGACACGGCATTGCTCAAATCACGGCACAAGCCGGTGCAAAGGAAGTTTTGGTTTTTGATACCGATGCCACTCAGCTCAACAAACAAATCGAACGCATTGCCAAAGGCTACGACAAATTGGTCGCCAAAGAAAAAATCACAGAGTCCGACAAAGAAACTTTTCTTTCTCGAATCAAAGCGTGTTCTTCCTTAAGCGATTTTTCCTCCTGCGATTTGGTGATCGAAGCCATCACCGAAAACACTGCCGCTAAAGAAAATCTTTTTAAAGAACTCTCGGGAATTCTTAGCGACAACTGTGCGCTTGCCACCAACACCAGCTCCATTTCTATCACGCGTTTGGCAGCTTGCTACAAAAACCCACAAAAGGTTTTGGGATTGCACTTTTTTAATCCTGTTCCTGTCATGCGCCTTGTCGAGGTCATTAAAGCCATGCAAACCAATGACCAAACAGAAGCACAGGGTTGTGAATTTGCCGAAGCCGTTGGCAAAACCCCTGCTAAGGTCAAAGACTTTGCCGGCTTTGCTGTGAACCGCATTTTAGTTCCCATGATCAACGAAGCCGCTTACGCCCTTTACGAAGGCATTAGCGATGCCAAAACAATCGACAACACCATGAAGCTCGGCGCCAATCACCCCATGGGCCCATTGGAATTAGCTGACTTTGTTGGTTTAGATGTGATCTTGAGCGTGCTGGAAGTCTATCAAGAAAACCTTAGCCCTGAACGCTACCGCCCTTGCCCCTTGTTACGCAAACTTGTCGAAGCCGGTCACATTGGCCGTAAAGCCGGCAAAGGTTTTTATGATTATAGCAATTAAGTTTGGAAGTTTTTTTAGGGGCTTAAGTGCCTAGGTGCTTCCGCCTTCGTCCGCCACGGCGGACTACGGCGCGACAGGTAAGTGCCTAGGTGCCTAGGTTAAGAAGCTCTACTGATCAAATGCTCTAATTGTTCCACTGATCTTATTATCATTACGAGTCAGTCTTCCTGCTCCTTCTCCATAGTCCGCCGTAGCGGACGAAGAAGAAAGGCGGAGCCGAGAAACTGCATTTGATTATCTGGACTGCTTCGTCGCAGAACTCCTCGCAGTGACGAGAGTGTCATTGCGATCAGCCGGAGGCTGATGACTTGTTCTCCGTAGCTTTAGCGAAGGAGAAAGCAATCCAGTATTTGGAGGCTCATGATTTGTGCTTTAATTGCCAACCTCAAAAGTTTCCCCATCGGGTTTCACCAACACCACATCCTCTTCGCCGCAAGCGCAGACAAAGTTCATCATCAAGGCTTCGCCAAAAGGAAGAGCACCATCTTCGCAGTGCATAGCTTGACCACATTTTGGACAAGCCCTGTTCAAATGATGCTTGATGTGTTCTTTAAGTTGTTTCTGTTTGTCTTCATCTTTACATGACATATGAAAACTTCTTTCTAAGCTCGAAAAACAAGCCCCTAGCCCCTAAACCCTAGTCCCTATAAATCATCTTTTTTCCCTAAACACCTGAATGCGTTTTCTCAAAAGCCCTAAGGCAAAATCAAAAAGACCATGAGGCATGACTCGCAAAAACCATTCTGCGAACGCCATCGGCAAAGGAAAAGAATAGCGAGCTTTCTTTTTTATGATCGCTTTGCTGATGAGTTTTGCGGCGCGTTCAGCGCTCATCAAAAACAGCATGGTGCCATTGTCTTCAGTCATGGGTGTGGCAATGAAACCCGGATGAATCGCTGTCACGGTAATGCCCTGCGTGAGCAGATCCAAACGCAAACTTTCTAAATAAGTTGAGAACCCTGCTTTAGAACCACAATAAGCTGAGTTTTGCGGCAAGCCCCTGACCGAGGCAATGCTCGAAATGCCCACGACATGACCATATCCTTGCTTGATAAAAAGCGGCAAACAGGCTTCGACCAAAGCTGTTGCTCCCACAAGGTTGGTTAAAAATATTTTTTTTGTGATTTCAAAATCGCTTGCCCAGCCGCTTGTGTTGCCACCCACTCCAGCGTTCACAATGACAATGTCTAAAGCCTTATTTAATTTTTGAAGATCTTGCGTAAGCAAAGTTGGGAGTGCTTCTGTTTGCGTGACATCGCATTTTGAAAAAACAAATTTTTGTTCTGGAAACTCTTTGCTTAAATTGTTGGTGATGTTTTTTAAAATATCTTCACGACGCGCCCATAAAATTAAATGGCAGCCCAAACGCGCCAGCTCCCAAGCCAAGGCCTCACCAATGCCAGAGCTAGCACCACTTATTAACACAACTTTGTTTGCTAAGGAACTCACACCAACACCGTGATCTCTGGCCCGGCCTCAACAGTGAATTCTTTGACGGGGCCAAGCATGTCGCCATCGATTGTGTAACCCATGGGCTCTTGGCATTGGATGGTCATCTTTTTAGCCTGTTCATTCATGAGTTCAGGAATGGGCAAAGGCTCCCCATCGTAGATTTTTTTGATGTGCGGTAAAAGCTCTTTGGGAGAAACGTTCATCGCAATGGTGTGGAAGTTCTCGTTTTGGTGCAGCATGTGATGAAAGGCATTAAAATCCAAACCCAGTTGACGAATAGATCCTGCAAACACGGCATTGTAATTGGCAAAGGGAAGCTTTTTGCCATCAACAATGACTTCAGCATCAAAGCGCTGGCACAAACGCTGACTAGTTTTGCCATCTATGGCTCCAGAAGAAAGAACCTGCACTAAAGTTTTGGCTGCAATAAAGGCATTGAGTTTTGGATTTGAATAATACTCTTGCATGAATTTAAAGGCGACACCAATGCCAAAAATACAACCATAAGCGCCATTGATTTTCATGAGGCGTAATTTTTTTTCTGTTGCCTCTTTGTCTTCGTGGTACTTCATCAGAAGACTCGACATGAGCTCTTCTGTGCTGCCTTTTATACCAAAAGTAGACGCGATGATGTTCATGGTCCCACCACGCAAAAGAGTCACCTTGGGCAAAGGTTTTTCACCATAGACATTAATAAAGGTGGTTAAGGTGCAATGAATAGTGCCATCGCCTCCCGAAATTGCCAACACGTCAATGTCGCGCGATTTAAATTCATCAGCAACGCGATATAAATCATCAAGATCGTGAGTGGGTTTGCAACTGGCTTTGTCGCCAATGATGAAACTCATCTGATCCAACTTAGAAGGATTGCGTTTGAACTTTTTTGAGTTGGGATTAAGTATGACTCCAATACCAGACATGATGCGATCTCTTAGTTTTTAACAACAACACAGGTACCCGTTGCTTTCACACAAAGAACAGGATCCTTTAATAAAGTTGCCGCGTGAGGGTTCTGCGCACTTGGCGTGGCCTCAATGATTTTTTTAGCAGAAAACTGCATTTGACGAGACGAGTTCCCGACCTTGATGATCTCGGCCTCAATTTCTAAAAAGTCTCCGCTGCGAACAGGGGCCAAGAATTCCACATCCTCGTAAGCTCTAAAATACCCTTCGTCGCCATCATGCCGAATCAACAGCTCTGTTGCGGCATCGCCAAAAAACTCCAACACCTTGGCGCCACTGACCAGGTGATCCGCGTAATGGGCATCGGCTTCGCTCAAGCGCACTTTAAAAGTCGTTTTCATGCCCTTAGCTTACGGTAAAATCGGTGATTTTGCCAAGAATTTTAATATCTTGAGTCCACGCTCCCCTATCCTTCCGCATTTTATGGCTCAGTGGAAATAGGGAAAAAAGTCACAAAATCGCACCCAAGAGAAAAATCTGCCTATTGTGAAGGGCTGCAGACTCAATTATAATAGTGAGTACGGGTTTTGAGCCCATCCCGTTTACGGTAAACTCAAAAGGAGTATTTTCTGATGGACAAGTTCGAACAGGCCAGCGGCTATGGCCAAAGCGATGTCGAAGAAGACAACGCATCAAGGACCTTAAACGATCAATCCCACAAAACTACAGAATTCGAAAATTATCTCTTCGAAGTCGATCTCGCCAGCATGGAGTTATTTGACACCGAAGACGAATTTCTTATCGATGAAATCGTCCAGTATGTTTTGAATGAAGGCATCACCGGCCTCACCGTTGTCGGCTACGCTGATGACCAAGGCGTTGCCGAAGAAAACATGCTCTACGCACAGGAACGCGCGGACATTGGTTGTCATTTGTTTCGCGAAAAATACGTGGAGCAAGGTGGCGATTTAGATGCTTTTGAATTGCACGTTGATCTAGACACAGAAGCCAGCGACGAAATGCGCGGCTTTGGGTTTCGATTCTAACAAGCAACAGCTTTAATCTTGTTGATCGGCAAAACGCTGTAAAGCTTCGGTGGCAATGTAACTGGCCACCTGCCCTGGCAATGTTCCAGGACCAAAGCCTGCGTCGTAACCAATGTCGATCGCCTCTTTGTGAGTCATGCGTGGACCGCCGCAAATCTTAATGAGTTTTGCCGGCACGTTTTCGCGAGACGACAACTCTGCCAACAACTTCTTGAATTCTTCGATATGCGAATCTCGCTGTGTCACAACACGCGATACCAAAACAACATCGGCTTGCTTCTCGATGATTTTATCGGCCAAGTCTTTCACATCGACCTGCGCTCTTAGGTTGATGGCTTCAAAACACGAGTAACGCTCCAAACCATAATCACCAAGATAGCCTTTCATGTTGAAGATGGCATCAATGCCCACAGTGTGCGCGTCAGTGCCAATGCAAGCTCCCAACACAACAAGCTTACGATCTAGCTTTTGACCAAGCATGTCGTTGATTTCGTGAAATCCATATTGCGGGTGGTCTAATTTAGGAACTTCAATTTGCTCCAAATCCACTTCTGCTTCGCATTGACCATAAACAACAAAAAACGAAAAATCGTCGTCAATGGCTTCCATGTGCAAGACCGAAGCCTTTTGGATGTTCATTTTTTCTGCGAACTGCAAAGCTGCCACACGAGCTTCATCACAAGCCGGCATCGGCAAGGTGAAACTGATCTGCACAACACCATCATTCTCGACATCGCCATAAAGTCGAATTTTACCAGCAAACTTACGTTTAACGGGTGCTTCTTTGGCTGCCGCAACCTGTGAATTTTGAGAAGAGCGCTCCGCTTGATTTTGTGTAGATTGCGGGCGACGACCTCTGCCTCTGGAACTTTTCTTTTTATTTGGTCTCGCCATGATTATCTCCGTCCTTGTCCCTGAAAGAGATCGTAAAAAGGATTAAAGTACTGTCTTGCTTTTTCAAAAATGCCATCGTGCCCTTTGCCACCATCTTTGGCGCGCGGCATTTCGGCAAACATGCCGTGCTCAATGGATTCAAACAAACCTTGCTGATCGATCTTGCGCAAAAAGCGGTGCGTGCGGTCTAAAACCTGACGCGCCTGACGCATGACCTTGCCATTGGGTACAAACTGCACGTCGTCGTACAAAGAACGACAAGCCGAAAAAATATAGTTGGCGCTTTTTAAAGCCCAAAAACGATCCTGCAAATAAGGATTGTGGTTGGCCTCTGTTGCCATTCCCAAAAGTTGAATGCTTTGCCCCGTCATGGAACCAACCATATTGAACATGGCATCCATGACATGACTAAAAAAGATATCACCTTGCTTGTGTCGCGTTGGTGGCATGTATTTAATGGGGCAACGTGGGAAAATTTCTCGCACCATCTGCGCCATAGCTAATTCAATTAAAAAGCTGTCTTCGACCATGGGATCGACTTCAAAGGCATGTCCCAAGCCAATTTGCTCATCGCGCAACCCAGCGTGCTTGGCTAAGTTTTCGTTCAAGAACTGGCTAGCCAAAACCTGATGATGATTGTGAAAAGCATCGGCGGTGGTGAGGTAATTGTCCTCGCCTGTTTGAATGCCAATGCCTGCACGTGCAATCACCATGCGTGAAAAGTGCTGATCAATGAGCGTGCGCTTCATGTTGATGTCACGAAACAAAATCCCATACATGGCGTCGTTAAGAAGGTAATCTAATCCTTCTTCAGCACCCATGACCGCAATTTCAGACATGCAAAGACCCGATGAGTAATTGCAAAGACGAATGTAGCGGCCTAATTCTTCAGAGGTTTCGTCCAAAGCCTCGCGCATGATTTTAAAATTTTCCTGCGTGGCAAAGGTTCCACCAAAGCCTTCTGTTGTGGCACCGTGCGGCACATAATCTAATAAACTTTGTGCTGTGGAACGAATCACGGCGATGATATCAGCACCTTGCTTGGCAGCTGACTGCGCGTGTTTGACGTCTTCGTATATGTTACCAGTGGCCACAATGATGTATTTTAAAGGACCCATTTTTTTACCGCGGCCAAGTTTGTGGCGCATGTCTTCTTTGCGGTAACGCATTTTATCGATGTGGCGCACAGCTGTGTCGATCCAAGGCTTGAGCAAAGCTTGCGCTTTATCAGGCGGTAGAATTTCGAGACGCTCAAAGTTCACTTCGCCTTTGATGATTTTCTCAGCCATTTTGGCTTGGTTCCAACGCGGGTAACGATTTTTAATAGAAGCAATGACCGAGGCCACACCCATTTTGAGTTTGTCCTGCCCCAGCTTGTCGACAATCAGATTGCAAACGGGATAAGGCATGCCCTTTTCGACTTCATGAGCGCCTTGAAAACCCAAGAGACGCAACACAGAGCGTTCAATAGAAACAGTGGAGTGTCGATTGATGTAGATGAGCACCGGGTGAGCAACAGATTCAGCAAGTTCCCGACAATGATCGATGATATCGCGATCCAAATTAATTTTGGTCATGAGTTTGAAAACAGAGTCTTAACGGAAGGAGATGACAAAAAACGCTCTCGCAACGACATTCCATAAAAATGTAGCATAACAGTGCCGCCTGCGGAATCGATTGGCAATATCGATTTTGAAATCTGGCACCGGTCAGTCCGTAAAACCTTGTTCCCATGTGGTAAAAGGTTGTGTTTTGGCCCCCATTAATAGGGCTCAAAAAGCCACGGGAGTGATATCGAACCCCGGCAAGCTTGGCAAGAACCGAATGATCACCCTCACTTGGATTTGGCAATCAGGGTTGAAACCTTATTAACCAACTGCTCGGTCTTAAAGGGTTTTTGAACAAAATCCACCAAACCCGTTTTACGCAATTCTCTGATCTCATCACTTTCAGAATAACCACTGGCAAAAACAACCTTTGTTTGCGGAGCGATCTCTTTGATTTTTTTATAGGTGGCCAAGCCGTCCAAATTAGGCATGATCACATCCAGCACCACCAAATCGAGTTCCTTTTGTTCTTCGAATTTTTCAACCGCTTCCAAACCATCACCTGCTGTGATGATGTTAGCACCCAAAGGTTCCAAAAGCTCGCTGACTAAATCTCGAATCATAGGCTCATCATCCACAATCAAGACGCGACTGTTTTGCAAAATTTTTGTTTCACCAGAATCAAGACCTTTGGTTTCGTGCATTTTGGTTTCATGCTGATGAAAGATCGGAAAGAATAAACGCAAGGTCGTTCCCTTGCCTTCTTGCGATTCAATCAAAACACCACCACCATGATTAGCCATGATCCCATGCACCATCGCAAGTCCCAAACCGGTGCCTTTACCAACTTCTTTGGTTGTGAAAAAGGGCTCAAAAACTCTTTGAATGACATCTTGAGGCATCCCCATGCCGGTGTCCGAAATGCGCAATTCTGTGAATTTACGTCCACCTGTTAATCCCATTTTTTGCGCATCGTCTTCTTCTAAAACAGTGACCTTGCTTGAAACCGACAACTCGCCACCGTCTGGCATGGCATCTATAGCATTATTAGCAACATTGAGAATGACTTGAAAAATTTGCGTGGTGTCGCCCTTCATGCTGGCCACATCGGGATTCAAATTGATATGTAGGCGAATTGATTTGGGCATTGATTCTGATAACAAATCACAAACTTCAGTAGCCACATCATTCACTGACAAAACAGCCTGCTCGTACTGACCCTTGCGCGCAAAGCCGAGCATTTTTTTTGTGAGATCCGCACCACGCATGGCTGAGCTTTCGATCACATTCAATTTTTTAACAACATCTGCTTGTTCAGAAAACTTACTCTTGAGCAAAGAGGTGTAACCCATAATGCCGCCCAAGATATTGTTAAAATCGTGCGCCACACCACCAGCTAATTTTCCAAGCGCATCGAGTTTTTGTGATTGCATGAGCTGGGCTTCTAGATTCTTTCTTTTATCGCGTTCTTTTTTCTTCAAGGTCACATCTTCTGCAATTTGCAAAAGATACGCTGCCTGTCCTTGATGATCATTTAAAACCAAAGAACGGCATTCTAAAAAACAACGTCGGTCAGTTGAACAAGGCAGTTCAACTTCGCCTTCTGCCGTTATGATTTTTTCGAGTTGCTCATTAACAGCAGGATCATGAAGCGAGTCCTTAAAAAACAATTCCGCCGCATGATTGATTCGAACAATCCGGTCTTCTTTAATGCTTTTCACTATGACCAACAAAGGGATATTAGAAAAAATCAAATCCAAGAAACGACGCACTTCCTCTTCTTGGGTTTTTCTTCGGGAAGCGTGCAATCCCAAGAAGACCGCAATGCCCACCAAAAAGGACACCAAAGCCCCAAGCCCAAGAAGAATCTCATGCATATTAGAATGATATGAGTGCAATAGCTGTGGTCCCGGAACAAATCGAAAACCCCAGCGCTGTCCCATGACTTTCACTTCAGTGAAGGAGGCAATATCAGAATCCACCGGTGGCTTATTTTTAGATTGGAAAACGGCTTGCCCGTTAAAAAAAACTTCAATGTAATTTTCTTCGCGTCGCTGATCCAATGCAATCAAAGATTTGATCAACTCTTCAAAGCGGTAAACCGCCAAAACAAAACCATCGAATTTTTTATCGTACAAAATTGGCGAAAACACCAAAAAGCCTTTGCCACCCTGGATTAAGTTGATGGGATCACTAAACGCGAGTTCATCCAAACGTCGCGCTCTTTGCAAAGCACGCCAACGCTCAGGGCTTTTTTTATTATCCCACCCCACAACACCTTCATTGCCTTTTAAAGGAACGATCCATTCCACAACCCCGTCGGCATTCACCCACTCTAGAGCTTGGATTTCGTGGTGACTCGATAAATACTGCAAAGCATCTTGTTCAAACTTATAGAGAGGAGTGCCTTTATTAACTTCCCAGCGTGCGGCCATTCGTTCTTGAGCTTTTAAGAGGTGAGTAAAATTGAGTTCAAACTCGCTAGCCAGATTGCGATTCAAATGATCGATCTGGTTTTGAATGTAAGCTTCATTTTGATTTTTAGCTTCGTGATGCAATTGGAAAAAGGCCAAAAAAATCACCACTGAAGTCGCTATAGAAAGCATGAGAATAGAACGACTAGAGATTTTAGAATCCAAAAGACGCATCCTAATATTCTACCCTCATTCTTAACAATTGCCTACAGTAAAAACCGTCTTTGCACGAACTTTGAGTTCAAACAAAAGTTAACAGCATTTAACAAGGTTAACATTTTCAAGAGACTCTTTTTTTGATCATCAATATCATTTACGACCATGTTTGGCTGCCACAAGAGCGGCTTCTTTCATTTCTTCGCGTTTGGTTTGGTTTTGCCAGTCTGCTTGAATATTTGGCGAGAGCGTGTCGATGGGGTCAAAGTAATAAAAATACTGCCCTGGTTTCACACTGGGTGCGGTGTAAATAGAAATTCCTGTTTCGGGATCATAATGTTCGTAGCTATGAATGCTGCGTTTACCACCACCACCAGGAGCATCCACAACAAAGTTAGGCGTGTTAAAACCAGCAGTGGAACCCCGTACAAATTTTTCGATATCCAACCCAGTTTGCAAAGTGGTGCGCAAATCCTCTACCCCTTTCACCAAATCATGCATGTAAACATAATACGATTGCACATTCAGGTAAGCCAAACGTCTTGCCAAAAGCACCATGATGTTTTTGTCATCGTTAACACCACGTTGCAAAACAGCTTGGTTGCGCACAGTGATGCCGTCTTCCATAAGGCGATCCATGGCGCGTTTTGAAATATCACTGACTTCTTGAGGGTGAGAAAAATGCGTGTGAACACAAACCTCTTTGTGCAAGTACCGCCCTTGTTCAACAATGTCGCGCAAAGCCCCATACCAATCGTGATCAGTTAAAAGCTTCATGGGCATAATGGCCGGTCCTTTGGTCGCAATGCGAATACGACGCACATGCGGGATCGCCAAAAGATTTTCACCAAGATAGCGCAAGCGCTCGGAGCGCAACATGTAGGCATCGCCACCACTGAGCACAATGTCTTCTAACTGTGGCTGACTTTTAATGTACTCAAATATTTTTTGGTAACGTGCCACGTCTTGCGAAAACTTAACCTTCTCGACTTCATCGGTATCAAAACCCACACCATAACTGCGCGTGCAATAACGACAATACACTGGGCAAATATCCAGAGCGAGTAAAAGCGCTTTATCGGGATAACGATGCGTGAAGCCCGGTACAGGCGAATCAGCCTGCTCGTGCAAAGTGTCCAAATGCAATTCGGGATGGTCAGGTTTAAGCTGACTGGCCAATGGCAAAAACTGTCTGCGCAAAGGGTCTTCGTAAGGGTTGTCCCAATCGATCAAAGACATCACATAAGGAGAAATGCGCACCGCCATGGGAACATGATGAAAACCTTTTTCCACATCTTTATAAAAATCTGCCGGCACAAGGTCTTTGAGCGTTTCTAAAAGTTTTTTCACACTGGTGATAGAATGCTTAAGCTGCCATTTGTAATCCAAAAATGTTTTTTCATCGACGCTTTGATAAGCAGGAATCACTTGCCAGAACTCGCCCGAGCGCAAACGTCGGTGCTCAGGAATCATTTGTTCATTTTGATTTTCGATATGAGGTTCCATCATCACTCCCCGCCAAAATTATTTTCAAAAAAATTAAGTAACCAAGGATCTTTTTTAAGCAAAGTCACAACCAAGTCTGAATGACCCGGGACATAGCCACGCCCCATGATTAAATTGATATCTTTGCCAACTGACTCAACACCCAGAGTGGCTTTTTGAAAATCAGTTGCCATCGAAAAAAACACACAACAACCTTGGTCTTTGGTGCAAAGAATACTTGGCATCTCTGTGTCAGGTACGTTGACGCAATTGATACTCAGGTCAGCAAGATCTTGTGCTCGCGACACCAAAGCCTGTCGCAATGCAATCGGATCCTGTGCGTTCGCTGTAAAAAAATGCCCAGACTCAAACTCTTGATTAAAATCATCGACCGCATTCTGACTAGCGTCACAGCCAAATAAATTGATGTCCTTGCCAAAGCGATTCCTTAAAGCGCTAGCCACTTGTCGACCAGCTTTGCCAAGCCCCATCAAAAAAACGACCTGCCCTGCGTTGGCGTGATGCAATGCCAAAGCGGGCGCGCCACAAACATCAAAGGATGCCAACGCAGCTCCACGAGAAATCCCTTGCGGCATTTTAGCAAAAATGGAGTTAGCAAAAAGATAAGCTTTGGCACGAACAGCCAAACGTTCTTTTTTACGATCAACACTTTCGATTTCTTCAAGCAAAAGAGGTGTCGCTGTTAATGAAATCAAAGAACAGATCTCATCACCAATCTGAATGTCTTTGTTTGGAAACTTCGGACCAATTTCGGCAATCTGCCCTAAAAACATACCTCCAGAACCCGTCACAGGATTCTGCATTTTGCCCCGCTCATTCACAATGCTCATCACCGCCGCTTTTAAATCGCTGTCATCAGGGTAAGCCTTGGCAAGCTGATTGAAACTCGCTGAATCAATCTGTAAAAAATGCACCTGCGCGCAAAGTTCATTGTCATACAACGAAGACTTGGCATCCAATTGTTTCGCGTTTTGAGGAATGACCTTGGGGGTATCAAGCACCCGATGCAGCCCCAAGTTATCTCCTGACCGTAAATCACCCATAGACGTATTATATAAGAGAACAGGAAAGCTGTAAAAAGATTCAATTGCACCTGAAAAACACGACAAAAAACATAACACATTGTTTTTATTATATTTATATAGAATAGACAGGAAAACCCAGAGCACCTTCGTCATATAATTTTGCGAAAAAATAAGACCTTCGTCATGCAATTCAGGCTAAATCAGAGGCTTCTTTGGGATTCTCTTGGAAGATTCATTGACTCTGAGACAAAGTTTTTGGTAGATACGCGCTCCCAAACGCTTATTCAGAATAGGCGTTTAAAAAGTTTGAATTTATTGGAGATTTTTATGGCAAACCACAAATCGGCACTCAAAAGGCACCGTCAGAACTTAAAAAGAAACGCTCGCAACAAAAGCATTAAAGCAGAACTACACACATTGACTAAAAAGTTCCTCAATGCGCCTAAAGAAGAAGCCACAAAACTTTTGAGCCTTTTGCAAAGCAAATTAGACACTGCTGCTCGCAAAGGTGTGATCAAACGTAAATCAGCTGCTAAAAAAGTAGCACGCGCTATGAAAAACGCTGCGTAATCTTTTTTAAAGATTTTAGACAAAAGAAAACCCCGATACCGCAAGGTACCGGGGTTTTTTTATGCTTAAATAAAATACAAATTAAGCCATGAAATCGTGACCACGAACTGTCTTACGACCGTTTGCTTGTGCACGTGTAGAAGCTTGTTGGATGTACCAGTAAACAACTTCGTTCAATGCATCCAATGCATCACCAGCTACGTTGCATCCTGCAGAACGCAAAGCGTCTTTAGTTTTGCTACCAACCAAAAGCATTTCTTTTGATTTTTTCTTAGTAGTGGTTGCTTTCTTTTTTGCTTTTTTCTTAGCCATTTTTGTTCTCCTTAACATGGTTTTTAAAAGTCAAAACTGCCCAAAATAAAAACTTATTAAAGGCCTATCTGAACACCCCTACCCAAACACGCATGCTTAGGCAATTTTTTTTAAACAGATAAATGCCCAAATAAGCCTTTATTTCGCGTTTAACTATTGCTTTAAGAAAAGACCATGGGTGAAAAAACATCTCCTCAAAATTTAGAACACATAAAAAATCTCCACCAACAAGGAGACATCAAAACAGCGATCTCACTTTACCGCGACTTTTTAAAACAACACAGTCATTCAGACCAGGCCCACTTTCTTTTGGGAACCGCTCTGATCCAAAGCCGACAAGAGTCTGATGCCATTCTTCATTTACAAAAAAGCTTGGACCTTCAAAAAGACAACAAAGCAGCTTGGTTTAATTTGGGACTGGCTTTCCAAAAAACAGCAAACCCTAGCAAAGCTGCACAAGCCTTTGATCAGGCATTACAGCTAGATCCTCATTACACCGAAGCCCTGTGTCAAAAAGGAATTCTGTTGTCGACCACACAAAATCACGAGCAAGCTTTGGAGTATTTTCACAAAGCCTTGCAAGCACAGCCCAAACACCTCAAAACGTGGACTAATTTGGGCAATTGCTTTCGGAGTTTAGGCGAAGACCGCAAAGCCCACGCTGCCTACACAAATGCCTTAGAAATTGCTCCTAGACACATCCCTGCCTTACACAATTTAGCTGCCCTTGAATTAGACCTTGGCAATCTTGAAGCAGCAACCAAACTCATAGACACAGTGTTGCAAATCAACCCCAATTACACGCCGGCGCTTTGTCAAAAAGCTTTGGTTTACAAGGAGCAAGAGCAGTGGCTTAAAGCCCTTGCCGAATTTGAGCAGGCCGAAAGACTAACCCCAAACGACAAAAGAGTGAGTTTCCACAAGGCTCTGGTGCTTTTTAAATTAAACCTTTTTAAAGAAGCGCAACAAGCTTACGAAGCCAGACTCAGCCTGCCCGAATACAAACACCTCCAACACCTTTCGCAAACGTTATGGACCGGAGAACCATTAAACAAAAAGGCTTTATTGCTTCTCTCTGAGCAAGGTGTGGGAGACGAGATTTTTTTTGCGCAAACTTTTTCTAAACTGCAACAGGAAGTCGACTTCCTCATCATAGAAGCTGACGCTCGTTTAAAAACGTTATTTGAACGCAGTTTTCCAGGAACAGAAGTTGTGCCCACAAATCGCCCCATTCCTGAACCAAGCCAAGACGACACCATCGATTTTTACGCGTCCAGCGCCACCGCTTTGGGACCTCTTTTCTTTGAACCCAAACACGAAGCCTTGCCATCCTATTTAAAGGCCTGCACAAAAAAACAAAATAAATGGCGACAAAAACTCAGCTCACTTTCTGACAAAAAGCATTTTATTGGGATCAATTGGCGCAGCTTTGCTAAATCAGAAGGCCTGGACCGTAGTGTGCGCAACCGTTCCAGCATCCCTCTTTTAAGCTGGCAAAACATCCTCGCTTTAAAAGACATTTGTTTTGTTGATTTACAATATGGCGACACTAGCAAAGAACGCGCTGATTTCACCCAACGCACCGGACTTGATTTATTACACTTAGAGAACATCAATTTAAAAGACGATCTCGATGAGCTGGCCGCTTTGATCGCGAGCCTCGATTTGGTGATTTCGATTAATTCCTGCAACGCGATTTTATCTGCCGCTCTAGGCAAAGAAACCTGGATGCTTTGTCACCGGGTTCATGGGCACGATTTTGAGCCCGCACCAAATAATCAAAACAAAACAGCGTCCAAGTGGTTTCAGAGCCTCACTTTGTTTCATCAAGAACAGGTTAATAGTTGGAGCGAGACTTTAGAACGCATCAATGTAGAGCTTAAAAACAAAAGTTTTTAAGAAGTCATCACTTAATAACTTTCCAATAAACCCTGCCATTACGCTCGGTGACCTGTTTGATTTCAAATGAGCCACCACTTCTTAATTGATTGCGATCAAAGTCAAAACGACCAGTAAAGAGATTTTTACTCGCTGCCGATTCTATGAAATCGCTTTGCCAATTCTTCTGTTCCCAAAAACGCGGGTCTTTTATCGCTTGATCCGTTAACAAAAACAACGCATCCACAGCCGCCCAATCGGCAAAACTGGTTTTACTTCTGACCCCTTGTTTCAAGCGATACTGAATGCCTCGATAGGTTTTAGAAGACGCACGCTCTTGTAAACGAATCGCCGTTAATTTAACCGCAGCAGCCATAGCCTGCGAAAAGCCGCGATCTAACACATTATCTTTAAATACGGACTCCTCTGCATACCAAGACACCTTTTTTAAAATCGCAAAGTGTTCGGCATCAGCTAAAATCTCATCGTAAAATTCAGGAATCATCAAAACAATGGCTGTTTTTTCTGCTTCTTGCAGGCTCTCGCTAACACCACGGATCAGGTCGGCTGTGATTTTAGAAACACGCCCTAATTTTTGGTCATGCTTAACGACCAGTTGCACTTTTCCTTTGCGGGCACTCCAAAGCTTTGTGAATGAACTCAGCCTTTGCTCTCCCGCTTCGGAATCTTCTGCCACAAGAATCACATTCTGAATGCCTTTGGCATTGAGACGCTCCGCCAAACCTTGCAACCCCGCCGTTGTGTCCGGTACAAAACGCCAATAGCGTTTCTTAGGGAGCTTTTTGGGTTTTGATCCGCTAAAAGACAAAAAGCTCACAGGCAATTTGGCTTGTTTTGCCAAGATTTCACTTTGCGCCTCTGGGTCATCAGGAAGAAAAACAAAATGCCCGCCATCAGCCACAAATTGTTCTAATTGTTCTTTTAAACGTTCTTGATCACCTGAGAACGGTATTTTTTTTAAATCGATACGAAGAGATGAGTTTGTTCTTCTTAAAATTTGTTTTTTATAAGAGGCCGCAAGTTTAAGAAGAGTCCCACGTGCTTCATTTGAGTTTAAAAGCCGAGAGCGTTCCACCACGGCGATTTTTAAGCTTGGCTTTTGCGCAAAAACGCTGCCAAGAGGCAGCACTGTACACAAAAACAAAACACAGATGACGGTCTTTTTAAATCGGATCCTCATTTTATCTCCCTAAAATGATACAATAAGAGTGTCTCGCCCTGCTCTATCGAGTTCTACAGTCATCTGGCAATCACGATTGTCAGTGCACAAAATCATCAGATTCGCTTGCCGACAAGCAAGATAAATAATACGAACACCTCATGAGCACTACATGGCAAGAACAAATCAATCTTTTGCTACAACAAAAAAAATTTGCTGATGCCCTGCCTTTAGCAGAACAAGAGCTCAACGAATTCAAAACAGTCGAAAACCTCAGAACTGTGATTGCAATTGCCATTGAGGCCAAGCTCTTTAAAGCTGCGTATTTTTACTTAGAACAATTAGACGCCAATGTTCTGCATGATGCCAGTAGTTATTTTTTTAAAGCTCTCCTTTTTGAAAAACAAGGACAGTCAGACGCTGCAATCAGTCATTACAAAATCGCCTTTGCGATCAATCCCGCAAACAACCAAGCTTTTACAAATATAAAACGCCTCAAAGGAAAAAGCATTGCCGATGACCAAGAACAGTTTGATGTTGTTCTTTGCACCGGCGGTATTTTTTTTGAAAAAAAATTCAACGCCAACACCCTAAACGAACGCGCTCTGGGCGGTTCCGAATCAGCTCTGATTTACGTTGCCCAGGCTTTAAAAAACCAAGGACTTAAAGTCGCGGTGTTTTGTAACTGCGATCAGCCAGGTCAACACCAAGGGGTTTCGTATTTTGAGATTTCAGAATTTGCTTACCGGCACGCTCTCAATCAATTCCCTAACATTATCGCGACTCGTTTTGCCGATCCTTTTTTAGGCAACCTGAACCCCAAGGCACGACACACTCTTTGGTTACACGATGATGCTTTTACCGAGGTCTACCGAAACTTCTCACCGCAAAATTACCGAATCGACGACGTCTTGTTCCTGAGTCAAAGTCATCAAAAACGCTGGCAAGAACGCTTTCCAGATTGGACCAATTCCCGTTTTCACCAAACAACAAACGGCTTCGACCCCAATCTGTTTTTCCCAATCCCAAACCCTCAATCCAAAAAAATCTTATTTGCTAGCAGGCCAGAGCGTGGCCTCACCACCGCAGTTAAAGTTTTAGAAAATTTGCGCAAACAAGATCCTGACTACGAATTGCTCTGTTGCACCTACACGCAAAAAGAAAACTTTGAAGATGATGAATCTTATCAAGCTGTCCAGAACGCTCTCCAAACTGAGGGCGTGCGTTTTTTGGGGAGTTTGGCAAAACCAGAGTTTGCTAAAGTCATGCAATCGTGTCGTTATCTCTTGCACCCCAATAGCTTACAAAACTTAGAAACATCCTGCATTGTTGCCATTGAAGCACAGGCCTGCGGGGTTCCTGTGATCTGCCAAGATGGTGGCGCGCTTAAAGAAACTATCCAACACAATGTCACAGGGCTTGTGCTCCCACGATCAGAAAATCAAACTGAAGCAGCCAATGCTTTAACAAAATCCATTCAAGAACTGGATCAAGATCCAAAAAAACACAGCACCCTCAGCAAAAACGCAATCAAGTGGGCCAATGAGAATTACAAATGGGAGGATGTTGTGAGAAAGTGGCGAGAATCGGTAATCCAGGAATAAAAATAAGCCAGGATGATGAAGATCGAGATTAATAAAAACAAACGAGGTTTGCGGAGATCAAGGCTTTGCCCAAAAACCAAACCGGAACGTACATAAAGTACTTGAGGATTTGGTTTTTGGGCAGTAACGCCGAGATTCGCAAACCTCGTTTGTTTAAGGCTTATTCCTCGCTACTAAAAGAGCATTCAGTTTCTGACTCCTGCTCCACTTCCACCCCATTCTCATCTGAACAAGAAGCTTGAACGATGTTCTCGTCTTCATCTAGGAAAATGGTGCAGTCGATTGTGGTTTGGTTACCGCTTTCGTCTTCTACGACAAAGGTTCCGTAGATTTCTGGCTGATAATCACCTGTGTTTCTCCAGATACCTGAAGAACCGGCTAACATATCTATGGTAAAAGCATTGCCATCAGCATCTTCACAGTTACCGATCACATCCTCTTCCATTTCGAATGTTCCAAAAAGACCAACTCCATCTGGACCAGTGCCAGTGTTTTCGTTGTTGTCTGAATCACGGCAAAAATCCTCTTCTAAAACATCCATGGCGTAATCTTCTGCACCATAAGATCCTTCTGCGCCATTGTATCCCATAACAATGCCACTGGGACCGGATTCATCTTCTATTGTATTGCATGTTTCGTTGCCATCTTCTTCGGATTCCTCTTCAGCGTGACGAATTGCTTCTTGCAACAAAGCAGAAGGAACAGTCAGATTACTTGATTGTGAACTGCTACCACCAAATAAAGCACCTGCTGCAGAAGCAACAGAAGAATTACTCGAAGAATCATCTGCATCAGAAATACCTGATGTTGAACTTGCGCTGCCGCAAGCAAAGCTTGAAACAAGAATTGTTCCAGCCAAGATGAGTTTTACTAAGTTTTGTTTTTGTGTGTATCGTGTTGTCATTTTAACCCCCAAAAGGTCGAGAGGCTTTCGCCCTCCGTTGTTTCTTTTTGAAGAGCCTCTCGTCTTCAGAAAGAAACGTTGTGTTAACAAATTTTTAGCATTACTGCTAAACCTGAATACCATTCTAAACAGTTTAATCATTTTTGTAAACTTATTTTTAAGTATTTTAACAATATTATTTTTAATATATTGTTTTTACTTTATTTTTTATTATTATTGTAAACAATATTTTTAATTTATTATTGAATACCAACAAGAAAGATAAAAACTCATATTGTTTTGTAAACAAATTTTATATATAATAAGGATATGACCAAGAGCAAAACAGACATCTTCACCTATCTTGATTACCGCGCCTTTCTTAACGATCTTAGTGAGGAATTGCGCGCCACAGGTCAGTTCAATCTTCGCGACTTTGCTAAGAAAGCAAAACTACGTTCACCTGGTTATTTAAAAATGATCATCGACGGTCGACGCAACATCAAAGATGACACAGCAAAAAATTTTTCCAAGGCCTTCTTGCTGAATAAAAAGCAAAGCACCTATTTTTTAACCTTGGTTCAATACAACCAAGAAGCAGATCCAGATAAAAAAACAGAACTCTTCAGCAAACTCATCAAACAAAGACCTCGCTCGCAAGAATTCAAAGATGATAAAAATTTTAACGAATACATCAGCGAGCATCACTATGTGACCATTCGAGAAATGGTCATGCTCAAAGACTTTAAAGAAGATTACAAATTCATTGCCAAACGTTGCTACCCTGCCATTAGTCCTGATCAAGCACGCAAAGCTGTTAAAACCCTTATTAAACTGGGTTTACTCAAACGCGATAAAAACGACGATTTAAAACAAACCGAACAATTCGTACACACACCGGACCGTGACACTCAAATAGCCGCTAGCTTTCATCATCACGAAAACGTTTTAGAAATTGCTCGGCAAGCGCTTATCGACATTCCTCAAGAAGAGCGCAGTTTTTATGCGCTCACCGTGCCCTTGCCTAAAAAAATGTTTGAAGAGGTCATTCAGGACTTTTATGCTTTTCGTGATCGCATTGTTTCCAAGCTCAACGAACTAGAAGGAAGCAACGAAAAATTTGACGATGTTTACCAAATAAACTTTCAACTCTTTCCGGTCACAAAAAACAAATCCAAGAAAGGGGAAAGCTCATGACTTCCATCTTTAGATTTTTAATTTTAACCAGCGCCCTTCTTGTTTTATTGCTTGTGAACTGTGGCGGCAGCATAGGCACTGGCGTGTCAAACCCACCCACCCCCACAGCCACCACAAAAGCAGCCGCTCTGGTAGCCTCTGTTTTTGGTAACCAAGAAAACGCTCAAATTGTCGCTGATTTTCTGATTCGCATGCAAACGGAAAACCAAGACCCAGAGGATGACGGCCAGTTTTCAGAATGTGCCGAAGATGACCCTGGCTGCACCTGCGAAATTGTTGCCGCGGACACAGATCCCGATAACATCACCTCAACATTTTACACGGACCCTGGAACTTACGGTGCTATAGGGTCAAGCATGACTGTGAGCGAAGAGGATTTCTGCCAGCTTCCCAATGGCACAGACAACCCTGGACTGGGGCCAGACGACAACGGACGTTTTGCAGCCTTTGAGATCGATGCCGATGTGCCTGGACAGTGCAGCGACGGTTCAGAAACCACCACCTTCGCCATGCAAGCTGGTAGTTCGGGAATTTATCGCAACCGTGTCGACGAAAACGGAGACCCACTGTATCAACCTGAGATTTATGGCACATTCAATTTCTCTCAAGATGGCGACAGCATCACTGTGGATTGCACTATTTTCTTAGATATCAACGAGGTGGTGGTGAGTGCCAGCTGCACCGATGAAGATGGCGAAACAATTGATCAGGAAACAGACGCGACCTGTCAAATCAACTCAGAATAAATCAAAAAAGACTATCACTTCAAAACTAAGCATCGAATCTTCCCGCACCCAAAAAAACAAGGCATTCGTCAATAGTCAGAATATTCCTATTGGGTAAGCTTAACCCGGGAAATCTTGCCGTCACAAGAAATGACTCAACAGTAAATGTTCAAATTTTGAAGAGAATTTTCCTCGCCTTTTCTGGCACAAGCATTGCTTTTTAAGTTGCCCTATGAGCTGCTGATCAATCTTTTAACAACGACAACATTTTTATGAAATTATTCATTTTAGGCACAACCTTAATGGCCATTGTCATGGCCTCGGCGTTGGTGGGAACTGTCTATTTTTATGACTATCATCCCGACCAAATGGAAGCCACGCCCAGTAAAGCCCGCGATCAAATCGCAATGGGTCGCCTTAAAAAATTCGACTCCAACAAGCCACTTTTGGAACAAACAGAACTTGCTGAGAACACCCAATTTTTCAGACACGACCCCGTTGCTCTCACTTCAAAATAATCAGCTATTCAAATCAGAACCAACTTGATCATTCCAAAAATCATACATGCGTTTGCGAATGGAATTACCTTTTTCCCAAGTATCAGCCAAAGCCTCAAGCTGCATCCAGATTGAATAAGCAAAACCCATGTTATCAGAATTCACATAGATAAATGAGTTCATGCCAATCACACGACCAGTCGCTAAATCAACCAATGGACCACCACTATTACCGGGGTTGATTGCAGCATCTGTTTGAATAACACCCATAGGGTCAGTTGTGGGGCTACTCACAATACCAGAGGTCACTCTAAAATAAGTCCCACGTGGTTGCCCAAAGGCCAACACCGAATCACCCTGCTCAACATCACTGATGTCCCCAAACTCAACCGTCGGGATATCCGCATCACCTGTGTAGACCTCGAGCAAAGCAATGTCCCAATCTGGATTTGCCAGAATCAATCCTGTTGTGCCCTCATCACCCATGTAAGGAGCTTCTTCACCAAAGCGTTCTACGGTTAAACTCTGAATGTCCAAATCTTCATCTGTTGCCACATGATAATTGGTGAGCACATAAGAGTAACCCGCTCTTGGTTTAAATCCTTCTAAGGGCAAGTCTGCAGGATCCACAAAAAAACCAGAGCCCATGCCTTGAGCCGCAAAAGTTTCACCTGTTTGAGGATCTGTATAAGGCCCCGACACGGTAATGCGAGCCACCGATGGCATGACCTGTTGAATCACTTCTTTACGACGCTCTTCTTCTGGAATGATGATTTTTCGCTTGCCCCTAACCTCAACAATGGCATCGACACCATCGCAATCGACTGCTTCTGTCCATGTGACAGTTTCATCAGCTGCACAATAAGGCGCGATCTCGGTGCCCAGACCTGTGTCCAGATTCCCGTCTGCTATATATTCATCTCTAACATTCAAAGTCTTCTTTGTTGCCGCTTGATCGGCAACATAACTTGATTCACTCGAATTGACTTGCGGCTCATCATACACGGGATCAATGACCTTGACCTGAGATGAACGTGAAACGGAAAACACCATACTGACTCCTTTTGGGAAAATGCCTGGCGGCTTTAAGGTTAATTGTTAAAAAACTGTTACGGGATTGTTTCGGGGAAATGAAGCTGCGTCTAGAGAAAAGTCTATGAATGTTCTGTCTCGTTAAATAAAATCAATGCCAATCTAAGAGGTTTAAACAGTTGCCTACCACCTCTTTTTAGTCCAAAATACTCTATTATGGCTAAATACGCGCTCTGGAAAGAATGGGATCAGAAAATCGACAAAGCTGTGGAAGCAGCCTTGATTCAAAGTGCCGATTTAGAACAGGCGCGCGCCGATCAAAAACGCAATGCTGATTTTTCATTGATTGAACTTCTAATCACCGCAGGCAAGCTTGATAAAAACGCCATCACGGTGCTCATTGCTGATGACTTAGACGTGCCTTTTGTCAATCCCAGTAACGAAAAAATCGACAAGGCCGCTCTCGAAAAAATTCCCGCGCACGCAGCACGCCAATTCAAATTCTTTCCCTTTGCCATGGATGGAGAGCGCTTACGCATTGTCATGGCAGATCCTCGCAATCAATCCGCCCTTGAAGAGCTCATGCGTCTTTACCAAGGGGAAATCGAAGTTTGCTTGGGTGTGGATGATCACATTTCGGAAGCCATTTTAAAAAATTACGCTGTCGAAAGTTTGAATCAGCCTTGCGATGTCACCGTACAAATCACCAACTTTAGCAAAATCATGGATGACCTGGGCCAGGACTCCATTCAAAACGGTGATGAAGTCGTGAACATTGCCAACAACATTTTGGCAATGGCGCTTAACGAAAAAGCCAGCGACATTCATTTAGATCCCATCGCCAGTGGTTTACGCGTGCGCTTTCGTATTGATGGCACTGTGCACGACATTCAAACAGTCGATAAAGAATTACAACTGGCAGTGCTTTCGCGCATTAAGGTTTTGGCTGACTTGGATATTTCTGAAAAACGCATCCCTCAAGATGGCCGCACACGCGTGCAAATTGGCAATCGCATTGTTGACCTGCGTATCGCCACCTACCCCACCATGTGGGGCGAAAAAGTTTCTATCCGCGTTCTCACCAAAGATGTTGGGCTCACCTTAGACAGCCTCGGCCTTTCAAAAAAAGATCAAGAGATCTTCGAGAACATCATCACACAACCACATGGTTTTTTCTTGGTCACAGGACCAACCGGTTCTGGTAAAACAACCACGCTTTACACCGCTTTTAACAAACTCAATTTAAACGAGAAAAACACGCTCTCTATCGAAGACCCTATCGAAAACGAAATCGTTGGCGTGAATCAAGCCCAAGTAAACACAAAAGCCGGCGTCACCTTTGCCAATGCTTTGCGTTCTATGTTGCGCCATGATCCCGACATTGTTTTGGTTGGCGAGATCCGCGATAGCGAAACAGCCGACATCACCGCACGTGCCGCCATGACTGGCCACTTGGTTTTTTCGACATTGCACACCAACTCAGCCCTGGGCACTGTCACACGCTTAAAGGATTTGGGACTGCAAACCTATTTGCTTTCGAACTCGCTCATTGGAATGATGGCGCAACGTTTGCTTCGCAAAATCTGTTCGCACTGCAAAGAAACGCACGAACCCACCGCCGAAGAACGCGAAAAGGCCGGCGATAAAGTGCAAACCTTTTATCACGGCAAAGGCTGTGAACACTGTCACAACACTGGTTTCTCGGGTCGTTTGGGAATTTTTGAAGTGGTGGCCGTAGACGACGAACTTCGTGATGCGATTAATAATCACAAAAGCGAAGTGGAATTATTAAAACTTGCGCGCGACCAAGGTTTTACAAGCATGTGGGAAGACGCTCTTGATAAAGTCGCTCAAGGCGTCACATCGCTTGCCGAGGCTGTCCGCGTTTGCCGCGAAATTTAATCTAAAACATTTTTTGCATACCTAGTCATCCCACCAAGAATGGACAGAATAACCTTCCGTCTTATAATTCTCATCGCCACCAAGAACCAATTCTCCTAATTCTTCTTGGTTTTCTATCTTCTGCAAACTGTTAAAGTATTTTAAATGATCCAAATAACTTCTTTGAAAACTTTGACCCACTTTGATTTCCGTAGGAAACAAGTACAAACCACGGTCTTCTACCAAATCGATTTCTCTGCCTTTAGCGTCTCTCCAAAAATAAAACTGAGGTTCTTCACCTTTGTTAAGTAAAGTTTTTAATTTTTCTAGAATAACGAAATTCTCGAATATAAAACCTCTTAGGGGGTGTACGTTGAGATGATCGGGTTCTTTGATCTTAAGCAAGGAACACAAAACAGCCGTATCATAAAAATACAACTTAGAAGATTTGATCACTCGTTTGCCAAAATTTTTATGATGTGGATTTAGACGGAAAACTAAAAAAGACGCTTCCAGAATAGACACCCAAGCCTTAGCGGTTGGCCCTGTGATCCCACAATCATTTGCCAAAGAATCAAAATTAAGAATTTGTCCAACACGGCCGGCACACAATGCCAAAAACCTCTGAAAGATATCCAAGTCTTTTAGTTGCGCAATAGCACGAACATCACGTTCAACATAGGTTCGAATGTACTGACTCACCCATTGACCAGGATCTAAGCTCTGATCATAAATACGAGGGTAGCCGCCTGTGAAAATTCTCACATCAATGTTTTTCTGGACTTTCTTTTGTTTGAGTTCAAACAGTGACAACGGCAACAAGGTCAGTATGGTTGTTCGCCCTGCAAGAGACTGCGAGACTTTTTCCATTAAGAGCAACTGATGCGAGCCCGTTAAAATGTAATGACTATTAAAACCTGGTTGATCCACCAGTGTTTGTAAGTCCGATAAAAGCTGTGGCACTCGCTGGACTTCGTCAATAATGAGAGGAGCCGGGTACTTTGCAAAAAAACCCTTGGGATCTGTTTGGGCAAGTTCCTTGTCTGCTGTGGTTTCTAAAGATACATAATGATATTTTGGAAACACTTTACGTGCAAAAGTCGACTTCCCACTTTGCCGAGGACCAATGATGGTTAAAATGGGGTATTGTTTATGAATTTTTTTTGCAAAGCTCTCTAATTTACGGTCATACATATTTGAATTTTAAAGCTTTTTTTGAAAAAGTGCAAATCTAAAATTGAACTTTATATTTACACCACAAATCTATCCCCGTAAGATTTAAGCATCTTCCAACAAACGATACTGCGAGCATGGGTTGCCTAGCTCATGAATGCAATCTTCTGCCAATTGCGCCACAACTTCGATCTGATCGCGGTACTCGCGCAACTCATTGTAAAAAGCATCGTCATCACCACCACGTGAGCGAAAAGACGAAAACACCTCTTTCATGCTGCTGGGAGTTTGCAGATCTTGTTCGGCAATTTTAGACCCACCCATGTAATCACTAGCAAGCTTGATGATCTTGGCCTCAAATTTGGTGACCTGCTGCAAAAGCGGTTTCCAATGATCGACTGGTGCCGGCATGCCACGAGGAAAGGTTTGGTTTTTAAAATTCTTAAACTGCTGAATGAGTTCATCGAGCTTAGGGTGAATCGGGTAAGGTTGATCGGCCATTTTATTTTCCTTGTTTTGATTTTTCTTTTTTGCGTTGCTGAATAAAAAAATCAACAAACTCTGATACCTTTGATGACTGTGAAGAAATCTTCGCTGCATTTTCACAAAACCAGTCGCCGTCCTTTTCTGACAAAGAACATAAAACTGATGTCGCTATATCACCACTCAAAGCAATTTCGCGCAACAATTCTAAAAATTCATGCTTTACAGGCTCCTTCAAAGCTAAATTTGGATCAAAACAAGCAGACAAACACCTCCAATACTCTCTAACCCCAACTTGAGAGGCATTTTTTAACTTTTTTGTTATGAATCGTGTATTTAATCCACGGCAAAAGCCACACCGAATCATTGGAAAGATCACCCATCACAATGCATTGTGGTGCATTATCTGTTGTATCCTTTGATTCTAAACACTCTAAAAAATCACGACAAAACCAATTCATAATCTCATCTTCAGAAACCCCTTCAATTTGATGGGCATTATAAACAATCGCCCTAACAAAATAAGCCTCGCCTACCTCATATTTTTCTTCACCAGGATAGTGATACTGATTTGTTTTAAAAAAACTTAGTTTAAAACGTTCTTCCAACTGACAATAATAATCCATTTGAGGTTTCATCAAATCACTTTCTGCAAAACTTCTTTCCACTCTTCTCTTAATTTTTTACGCTTATCTTTATCAGATTGAGCCAATAAATTTGTCTGCAAAGCCTTTTTCAAAGCAGGCACATCCCAATCTTCTAAAATTTTTCGAACCCACACAAATTTATCGACCTTTTTATTCACAAAACACAAAAAAGAAACAATGCACTTGAGCTTTTTTTTAGAATCTTGAATCACCGAAAATAGATTGTCTAACAACCAGTCGTGATCCCATTTATACAATATGAGCAACCCTTCTGTTTGATCACCTGAGTTTTGCGCTCGCTTCCGCAAAGTTTCTTTCACAGACTTCATTTTTTTTTGATCATTTTCGTAAAAACGAAAACAAGAAGAAAAACGCTGCCAATGTTCCCTTTGATATTTAAGATCTAAATCTTGCAACCAATCTGAATTCAAATGAATTAACTTGTTCCAAGCAAGATAAAACTCGATATCTTTGCGAGACAGGTCTCTTAATAGATCCCAAAGAAAAAAATTACGCTGCCGAAAACAAGCCACACATTTGGGATCTTTGCTAAATTCAAAAATCATCCCCACTGCTTCTCGTTTTTCTTCATCTCCTAATTTAAGAAGATTATGGATAATCTGCTTTATGATATCCAAATCTGGTTCCGAAAAAGAATTTAGCTTTGCAATACTGTCATCATATTTGATCTTTGTAAAAAACCTATCCTCAAGCTGCGTTTCTATTAAAAAGGGATAAAAAAGATTTGCCATAAAGCTTTCTACCAAACCATCAATCTGAATATGACGAAAAAAAATCTTCCCATTCAGAAATATGTTTTTTTACAAAATAATGATCCTTAGCCTGCTTCAAGATTTCTATTTTCGAATAACATTTCAATAATTCTGGAATCCATTTACTCTTATCTTCTTTATGCCTCTGTATGAACGTCACCAAAAGATCCAAAACCTTTGGTGTGGTAGTACAAATTTGTTCTAAGTTTTCATAAACCCAATCGCGGTCATAATAAAAAAGTGCTGCCATCACTTCTTTTGCCATCTTGCTTGTCAAAGCCAACTCATGCAGCACATTTAAATAAGAAGAATTTTTAACCAGCTCATGATCCTGATAAGTTCCTAGAGACGCCGCAAAGGAATGCCAATGCACTCCTTGGTAAGCACCTGGCAAAGCCAATAGCTTTTGTTTGTTTTGCTCAACCAACTGAGTCCATGTTAATAAATAAAGCGCATCGTGCTTGCATAAATCTTCCAAAAAGACCCAATGCGGGTACTCTGCTTGTCTTTGCGCCTTTGCGTTTTTTGCCAAAATGCCATCCAAAAAAACAAACCGCACAAACTCTTTTTTACCTTCTTCATCAAGAGCGCGCGCATTCTGAATCATTCTCTTTATACAAACATCACGGATGTCATCGCGATAACCATAGTTGTATGGCAACTCTGTGTATTCCCCATTTGGAAACAAGGTCGCTTTTAGTTTTTCTTCCAAGACTTGATAAGAACTTTTGGTCGGCATTGTTTTTTTCTACTCAATTGACATCCCAAACACAAGCTGCTCAGATGCCAATTTATGAATGCTGCAATCATCCTTGCCCTCTCCTTGGGCGTTTTTGGCCTGGCCTATAAACTTTATGGCTCTTTTTTAGATAAAAAATTCAACATCGATGACCGCAACATCACCCCAGCTCACAGCAAATACGATGGGGAAGATTTCATGCCTGCCAAAAATTGGATTGTGCTTTTTGGGCATCACTTCTCTTCTATTTGTGGGGCAGGCCCTATCGTCGGACCTGTGCTGGCAGTCGCGTACTGGGGCTGGGCGCCTTCGCTCATTTGGATTTTACTAGGCGCCACGCTCATGGGCGCTGTTGCCGATTATTCTTCTCTGGTTGTGAGCATGCGTTCCGAAGGCGAAGGCATTGCCGAAATCGCTGGCCCCACCATTTCGAATCGCGCGCGCTTGTTTTTTTCCTGGTTCATATGGATTCTTGTGATTCTGGTTGTGGCCGTGTTCGCCATTTTTGGCGCAAAAACACTGAACATGGATCCCACTTCCGTTGTTCCTGCCACAGGGTTGATCCCAGCGGCTATGTTCACAGGCTGGTTGTTGTACGCTAAAAAAATGAACAACCTTTTGGCCACTTTCATTGGCCTTGCTTTGCTCGCTCTTCTTTTGATTGGTGGTAACATCATGCCTTTGAGCTTACCCGACATGGGATTCTTGAGCGCGCAAAACCTTTGGATTTTGATTTTACTCGCTTACTGCTTGATCGCTTCTGTGACGCCTGTGAATCTCATTTTACAACCACGTGATTACTTGGCGTCATTCTTACTTTTTGGAACCATCCTGATTGGTCTGATCGGTATTTTTTACAACGCGCCATCGCTACCCAACACAGCGTTTCACGCTTGGAACCCTGTTAGCGAATGGAAAGGCGCGGGCCCTCTTTTCCCGATGCTCTTTGTGACCATTGCCTGTGGGGCCATTTCGGGATTTCACTCTTTGGTTTCTTCAGGCACCACCTGCAAACAGATTGATCGCGAGACCCACGCATGCCGCATTGGTTACGGCGGCATGCTCACAGAAGGCTTGGTGGCGGTCTTGGTTTTGATTTGTGTGGCGGCCGGTTTAAGCAGCAGTGATTTAAAAAGCACACTCGGCCAAGGTGGCCCCATTGCTGCCTTTGGACAAGGCTTTGGCAACCTAAGTTCTTTTTTACTGGGCGACTACGCAAGCGGCTTTGCTATTTTAGCGCTCAACACCTTTATCCTCACAACGCTTGATAGCGCCACACGCATAGCACGCTACCTGACCATGGACTTGTTTCACATCAAAAATAAATACATTGCCACCATGCTTGTGGTCTTGTTGGCAGCTTTGCTTGCTCTAAGCGGACAATGGTCTAAATTTTGGCCGGCCTTTGGCACAGCAAACCAATTGATCGCAGGATTATCTTTGCTGGTGGCTAGCGCTTGGCTCATAAAAAACAAAAAATCTTCCTGGTACACTCTGATCCCTGGCATCATCATGATGATCACCACAACCTGCGCGTTCATTTATCAACTCACCCACGCGCTTTTTGCCAGCGTTAATGATGAACTTGTCATGCAATTAAAAGACTCTCCAGATTATTTTATTGCGCTCATTGCGATGATTCTTTTGTCTCTTAGTTTTGTGGTGATAGCAGAAATGGGAAAGAGAACCCTAAGTACCTAAGTACCTATTCCTTGCCTTCTCCCTCACCCTATGTCACTTGAGATTCATGAGTGAACTCAAAGAATTTTACGATAAGGCCCTGCAGTTTTTCCAATCTGGCGATTTCGAAACCACCAAAGAAATCTGCGAAGAAATATTAAGATCCCTACCGGGTCACAGACAAACTTTATTCTTAGCAGGCTGCGCCGATTTAGAAGCCGAAAATTTTGAAGGCGCTCGCGATCGTTTTTTTGAAATCGTTGAGCAAGAACCCAGTGATCAAAATGCTTGGGTCAATTTAGGCAACGCGTTGGCTGGCCTTAATTTATTTACCGAAGCCAAAGGCTGCTACGAAAAAGTAATGGCACTCAATCCAGAACACCCGCTTGCGTTTTATGGCTTAGGCAATCTCTACCACCGACAAAACAAATACGCTCAGGCCATTGGCTATTTTCAACGCTGCCTGGAGCTTGCCCCAGAGCACTGGACAGCTTGGTACAATCTTGGCAACGCCCAACTCAAACTCGGTCAAATCACACAAGCCATTGCCGCTTACAAAAAAGCCAATAGCATTTTCCCAAAACACCCACTCATTTGGTTTAACCTAGGGCAAGCTCACTACGAACAAGGTAACCTAGACGAAGCGCGCAAAGCTTATCATCATTCTTTGGAACTAGCCCCTAACGATGCGCGCACTAAATTTTTTCTAGGCATGGCAGAGCTCGAAAATGAAAACTTTGAAACCGCAAAACAACTTTTTGAAGAGACACTGCAAGAGCACCCTGAATTACAAGAAGCCAAATTCTTTTTGGATGCCATGGCGCGTAAACAAGATTCAGATCATCATTCGCAAAACTATGTCAAAAACCTCTTTGATCGCTACGCGTCTCGCTACGATGAACACCTTGTTGGCACACTGGGTTACAAATTGCCAAAAGAGATCGCTAAACTTGTGCGCAATCAATTCAAAGGACAAAAAATAAAAGTGTTGGACTTGGGTTGTGGCACTGGCCTTTGTGGTAGCGAGCTCAATGATCTCAACTCAGAAATCATCGGCATCGACTTATCCGACAAAATGTTAGCGCAAGCTAAACAAAAACAAATCTACAACACCCTGCACCAAGGCGACATTGCCGAAACAACACATAATATAGAAGACAGCTTCGATGTGATCATTGCTTCTGATGTTCTGTGTTACGGAGGTGATTGGTCAGATTTATTTGCTCAGGTCAAACGACTCCTTAAAGACCAAGGACGATTTTATTTTAGTGTCGAATCAACAAGCAATGCGCCATATCATTTACAACCATCTGGCCGCTACGCTCACAACCCCGAGCACATCATAAAAAAATTAGCTGAGCATGACCTAAACGAACAAAACCGCCTCGACTTGACCGTTCGCAAAGGACGTCATCGTGATGTCGAAGGCATTTTATTTGAGTTTGCATGATTCATATCGCGCGCTTTCCTGTGCAAGCCCTGCTTTGGGTTTGGGAATATATATTAGAGGGATTTGAGCGCCTATCGTACAAAATACAAAGTCAATCTGTCACACCGCAATACAAACGACTTGGCCAGTGCCAAGGAACAGGCAATTGCTGTGAAGGCATTGGCATCAAGCTCCCCAAACCTGTCATCAAAAACACAGTCACCAAAGAGATTGCAAAAAAATGGTATGGCTTTCGTTTTAATTTTGAATTCATCAAAGACGAAGAAGAGCATCTCATTTATAACTGTCGTTACTTAAAAGAAAATCGCCGCTGTCAGATTTACCGCTTCCGCCCCAAATTATGTCGCGATCACCCCAAACAACTTGCCTTTGGAAAATCACATTTGGCTAAAGGCTGCGGCTACCATTACGAATCCACTCGAAAAAACAGAATTCGCTCTCTGGTGAACGAAGCCAAAGAAGCCGATAAAAGCTTTAAAGTCTAAAGAAATTGAGACTTTATCCAAAGCTATCCTTGACAAATGTGCCGATCTTTCTCATGCATCTAGGGGATCAATTTTTATAGGAGCCCTATGTCTAAATTATTCTTACCTTTTTATCATTCTTTCACTTTAAGCGCACCCAGCTTGCTGAAGATCTCAAATTCGTCACCATCGAACAGGCGGTGTCAATGGGGTTTATTATCCCGTTGGGGGGTGCCGTTGCTAAACTCATCAATCGTAAGGCCGATAGCTACAAAATCAAAGCAACAGTGGGCTTTCACTGGGTTCTATTTTTAACGTGAATGCCCTTAATGGCTGGTGACCTGACTTTGGTATCAGCAATCAGACGCCGGTTACAAAGTCCTTAAAGGCGAAGCAGAATGGAAAGACAGTGGCCCTCAAAGTGATTTACGCAGCGTTTTTTCTTTGCACTCAGAAACAGTCAACCTCGTTGTTTCCGAAAAATCAGGCATCAAAAAATGTGAAGACCTCAAAGGCAAACGCATTGCTGTTGGCGACCCCGGATCTGGCACAAGACAAAATGCCAAAGATGCGCTGGCAACCTGTGGGCTTAATTTTTCAGATTTAGCCGCTGCTGAAGGTTTAAAAGCAGTAGAAGGTTCTAGCATGCTACAAGATGAACGCGTTGATGGTTACTTTTACACAGTTGGCCACCCAAATGGTTCATTAAAAGAATCAACCGCTGGCCGAATTAAAGTACGTTTCATTGGTTTCCCTAACTCCAAAGATCTCATTCAGAAGCAGCCTTACTACGCTGCTGCCGAAATTGCCAAAGATCTCTATCCTGATGCCACCAACGAATCGAACATCAAAACCTTTGGGGTAAAAGCAACACTGCTCACCTCTGCTAAAATTAACGACGATGTTGTCTACAAACTCACCAAAGAGGTTTTTGAAAACTTGGCTATCCTCAAAAAACTACACCCCGCTTTAGGCACACTTAAAAAAGAAGATCTCCTCACAGGCCTTAGTGCCCCTATTCACCCTGGAGCTCTTAAGTATTTTAAAGAAGCTGGTTTAAAATAAGAAAAGGAATGCTATGAGTCGTACTCTGATTGCCGTCCTTGCTGTCGCCTGGTCACTTTTTCAACTTTCGCTCGGAGGGGTTTTAACAATCACCTCTTTGCACACAAGAACCATTCACCTGGCCTTTGCCATGGCGTTGATCTTTCTGATCAAACCAAACTTTAAGAGCACAACAGAAGAAATGGCTGAAGCCATTGCTCCACCTCTTAGTTTTAAAGGCATCATCCTTGCCATTTTGGGGATCTTCAGCGCGCTTTACCTGTCGTTCGATTACGTGGGCATCAGCGGTCGCGCAGGTGTGCCAATATTACCAGACATCATCATGGGCTTGCTTCTCATCGTCTTATTACTAGAAGCCACCAGACGCTCGCTTGGCCCTGCTCTTCCAATTGTTGCATTGGTATTTATCGCTTACTCCTTTTTGGGTCCTTACATGCCTTCTGTTTTAGCTTTTAAAGGTGTTTCTCTGGAACGCTTTTTGAGCCAAATCACCATGACCACAGAAGGTATTTTTGGCGTGCCTTTGGATGTCTCTGCCAACATTGTTTTTCTCTTTGTTTTGTTTGGTGCCTTTTTGGAAAAAGCCGGTGGTGGCACTTACTTTGTAGATTTGTCTTTTAGTCTTTTGGGTCGCTTTCGTGGAGGCCCTGGCAAAGCTGCCGTGTTGGCCAGCGCTGCTACAGGGATGATCAGCGGATCCAGCATTGCCAACACTGTCACAACAGGAACGTTCACAATCCCTCTCATGAAAAAAGTTGGCTACCCCGCACACAAAGCAGCTGCTGTCGAAGTCGCTGCGTCAACCAACGGCCAACTCACACCACCAATCATGGGGGCAGCCGCTTTCATCATTGCCGAGTACACAAACCTTGCGTATTCCGAAGTCATCATCGCTGCTTTTATCCCTGCCATTGTGTCTTATATAGGGCTTCTCACTATCACACATTTAGAAGCCCTAAAGCTCGATTTAAAACCATTACCAAAAGCAGAACTCCCGCCCTTCTGGCAAACATTTAAAGGTGGCATTCATTTTTTCATTCCTTTGGTTTTGCTTATTTTTGAACTGATGGTGTTGCGTCACTCACCGCAATTAGCCGCTTTCCGCGCTATTTTGATCATCATCGCATTGATTATCATTCGTCCATTTCTTATCACCCACTTTTTAAATAAAAACCAAAATGACCTTGCCACAAATTGCAAAGAAGCTCTTAAGGTTATTTTTGATTCCTTAGAAAGTGGTGCAAAAAACATGGTGGGAATCGCTGCCGCTACAGCAACAGCGGGCATCATTGTTGGGGTCATCACAATGGGCCTTGGCGGCATGATCACAGGCCTGGTCGAATGGATTTCTGGTGGTAACATTTATCTGATCCTGATCATCACCGCCATCACCTGTTTGATTTTAGGAATGGGCTTACCAACCACCGCCAATTACATTGTCATGGCTTCACTAACTGCTCCCGTCATTGTCAACTTAGGAGCTGCCAACGGCCTTGTTGTGCCTTTGATTGCGGCTCATCTTTTTGTGTTTTATTTTGGTATTCTTGCTGATGACACACCGCCGGTTGGACTTGCCGCTTATGCAGCAGCAGCTATTGCTAAAGCGGATCCCATTAAAACGGGCTTGCAAGGATTTGCTTACGACATCAGAACAGCCGTTTTGCCCTTTTTGTTTATCTTTAACACCGACATCTTACTCATAGGAGTCGATAGCCATTTTCAAGCCGTGTTGATTTTTGCTGCATCCTCTTTGGGAATGATTGCGTTCACCAGCCTCACACAAAATCAATTTGTAACCAAAAATAAAATTTTAGGAAGTGTCATCATGTTGGCTGTGGTGTTACTTTGCTTGCGCCCAGGTTTTGCAACAGAACACTTTGATCGTTACTTGCCATTGTCCCCACAAATCGAACGAAGCATTCAAATCACAGACAAATTTGAACTGATCCTAAAAGACTTTGATAAAAAAGCTGACCAGCTTTCGAATTTGCGTGATGATCTTTTTGTCTTTGCGAACTCTCTCTCTGATCACGACAAAGCAACCTACCAAAGCCTCATTGCTGCAGACTCTTGGACAACAGAAGGCATAGACCAAGCTCTGGTGCTTTTACAATTTGATCAAGAGCGTGTCGCTCAGATCAGCGAATTTGTAGAACGCCAAGGCACGCCAAGACAATTCTCTTACCTTTTGGGAGCGTTGCTCTTTGCCGGACTCTTTTTGTGGCAACGATCTCAACACAAACGTCTTAGCGCTGCGTGAGATTGACATTTTGCAAAAAGACGATAGCCTTTTAAAATAAGAAAAGGGGCCAAGATGTCTTTTAATGACTTTTTACAAACATACAAAGACACTCACACTCATCCCATGAACAAGCTCACACACAGCATTGGGATCCCAATGATTGTGTTTTCAATTTTCCTGTTCCTTTACGTGGCCTTATTTAATAATTGGTTGTACGTGGAGTGGGCTGTTGGTCTTTTTATTTTAGGATGGGTCTTACAATTCATTGGTCACGCCTTTGAAGGCAAGCCCCCTGCTTTTTTTAAAAATCCCATTCACCTTCTTGTTGGTCCGGTGTGGTGGGTTTTAAAAATCTTAGGAATTAAGAAGGATCAATGATTTTTTATTTTCAATAGACGACCTCCCTTAAAAATTTTATCGTTGTTGTTATGACAGAGGGCTTTCAGCAAAAAACCTGGCAGGATTTTTACGAACAGGCCTGGCAATTGCGACTGAACTTTATGAACGCGGAAATTGCCAAAGGCGAAACCCAGCCTCTGCGTATTATTCAAAAGCTACACCATCACCAGCGCACGCATCAGGTCGAAAAAAACCCAAAGACCAACACAGTCGAGTTTCAACAAAAAAGCGATTTACCCAAAACACAAAACAACATCCACGAAAACGCACAAGGCATCTCTATTGGCGCCACAGACAAGTCTTTACCGGGTACAGCTTTACAAGAATGGCACTCTATGGGGGATTCGCATTTTTCGGTGCCCCATTACATGCAACTCGATAAAACAAGTTTTCTCATTGATCTCATGGAACAACTCAATCCCATGGCGCTTGTTGAATTGGGTGCCGGCTATGGCCAAAACCTAATAGAGCTTTATTACAATGGTGGTCCTGACATCCCCTACTATGCTGGTGAGTTCACAAAGAGTGGCGTAGAAGCAATTAATAAACTCTCTTCTCTTGATGCAAAACTCAATCTGCAGGGCTTTTCTTTTGACCACACCAATCCAGATCTTTCGTTTTTGCCAAAACTGGATTCCATTTTGATCTTCACTTGTCATTCATTAGAACAAGTCCAGCAAGTGCCTGTTGAATTACTAAAATGCCTGGCTCAAGCAGCTCCTAAGGTTTGGGTATTACACATGGAGCCTTTTGGTTTTCAAATGGCCCAAGCTCAAAATCAATACACTGAGCTAGACCGTATTCAACAAAAAGCTTTTGAAGAAAAAGGCTGGAACCATCTGATTAGCCATTTCCAGCTATTTCCCGTTTGCGGGTTCTGTCTACTTGAAATCACGCGCTTTAAACTGGTGATGTCTGTGGTAAACTTAATAACCTGCGCAAAATCTTTACCATCAGCATTAAAATAGGGTTATAAGACGCGCTGATCCAAACCTCTTGACCACTTTACTGAAGACGCTTGTACTCACCAGCACGTACTCACCTCTGTTGAGTTTTTTCCCCAAAACGCAGAATAAGCAGTGATTCTCGCGTAATCAGGATCACAGAAATGCGGTGATGCTTGTCTTTGATTTTCTAAACTATAGCCAAGAGTGTTTAAAAATTATCGTTGGCTGTGATGATTGTGCCATCCAAATTGAATTCAATGACCGCTTGGGCTTTATCGATGGCTTTCTATTCTGCCCGCATTTTCAGCAGATTCAATTTTTTTGTTGGGTGATATCAGGTAAATTCTTACAATTTTATAGGCTTTGCCATCGGCAAATGAAAAATAGGATTATAAGACGCGTTGACCAAATCTCTTACCACCTTTACCTGAAGCGCTTGTACTCACCAGCATCGTACTCACCTCTGTTGAGTTTTTTCCAAAGCTCTGGTACGCAGCTGTGTTTGCGTAAGCAGGATCACAAAAATGCGATGATGTTGTCCCTGAATCTCGGCAAGCTCGTAGCCCATTGCATTCAAAAATTATCGTTGGCTGTGATGATTGAGCCATCTAAATTGAATTCAATGACCGCTTGGGCTTTATCAATGCAGCTTTCATTCTGCCCGCATTTTCAGCAGATTCAATTTTTGTTGGGTGATATCAGTGGCAAATTTTGTATAATTTTATAGGCTTTGCCATCGGCATCAAAAATAGGATTATAAGGACGCGTTGATCCAAATCTCTTTGCTACCTTTACCTGCCGCTTGTACTCACCAGCATCGTACTCACCTCTGTTGAGTTTTTCCAAAAATCTTGGATACGCTGGGGTGTTGGCGTAATCAGGATCACAAAAATACGATGTTTCCCTTGAATTCTGCTAGCTCGTAACCAACCGTTTTTAAAAAGTTCCTCATTGGCTGTGATGATCGTGCCATCCAAATTAAATCAATCACCGCTTGCGCGCGATTCAGAGCTTTTTCGGTCTTTGCTCCTGGTAAAATTTCATTATCGACTTTGATTTCGATTGATTTAACAGCTGTTTTTTTTGTCTTTGAAAGTGTTTTTGCACAGATTCCCTCAAAAATGAAACATACCCCAAGTTAAAACTAATGCTTTATTATGCAGACGATTTTGAGTGACTGAAAGACACATGAAACGGGCATTATCAAAAGCCAGCTCTGTCAACGTACAAGACAGGACATAAGAAATCAGTCTTTGATTATTTTCAATAGACGACCTCCCTTAAAATTTTATCGTTATGTTATGACAGAGGGCTTTCAGCAAAAAACCTGGCAGGATTTTTACGAACAGGCCTGGCACTGCGACTGAACTTTATGAACGCGGAAATGCCAAAGGCGCGAAACCCAGCCTCTGCGTATTATTCAAAAAGCTACACCCACCAGCGCACGCATCAGGTCGAAAAACCCAAAGACTAACACAGTCGAGTTTCAACAAAAAGCGATTTACCCAAACACAAACAACATCCACGAAAACGCATACATCTCTATTGGCGCCACAGACAAGTCTTTACCGTACAGCTTTACAAGAATGGTACCTATGGGATTCGATTTTTCGGTGCCCCATTACATGCAACTCGATAAAACAAGTTTTCTCATTGATCTCATGGAACACCAATCCCATGGCGCTGCTGAATTGCGCTGGCTATGGCCAAACCTAATAGAGCTTTATTACAATGGTGGTCCTGATGAACCCCTTACTATGCTGGTGAGTTCACAAAGAGTGGCGGTAGGGCAATTAATAACTCTTCTCTTTGATGCAAAACTCAATCTGCAGGGCTTTTTCTTTTGACCACACTAATCCAGATCTTTC
Source organism: Deltaproteobacteria bacterium (assembly GCA_024233595.1). Lineage (GTDB taxonomy): Bacteria > UBA10199 > UBA10199 > UBA10199 > JADGCS01 > JACKPK01. Next base: position 3,898 of record JACKPK010000010.1, on the reverse strand, counting down.
GTTTTTGCCAAAAACTGGATTCCATTTTGATCTTCACTGTCACCATTAGAATGTCCAGCAAGTGCCTGTTGAATTACTAAAATGCCTGGCTCAAGCAGCTCCTAAGGTTTGTGACATATTACGGAGCCTTTTATTAAATGCCCAAGCTCAAAATCAATACACTGAGCTAGACTGTATTCAACAAAAAGCTTTTGAAGAAAAAGGCTGAACCAAAATCTCTTTTTCCTCTTTGCTGCAAGCGCATCATCATAAAATCATCAAATTGTAAATACATTGAAAACACTCTTCTGCTTCCGACCCTGCCAACCCCACCAGTGTGGTACTTTGGGAGTCTTAAAATTTCGCTAAAAATCACTGTGCTTCCTTCTTGAATAAGGAGCAAGAGTTCAACACATAACGTGAGCTGGATCTTTTAGTCCCACAATTACGGATGCGGTGTTGGTTAGAAAGATCATGGCGTTTCCGGAACACTCGACCATTTCATTCTGTTCAATGATCGTTCCGCCATCACAAGTATTCAAATGATAGACGACAGAAATACTGATGACCTTTGTGAAGCCCTTTGTCGACATGATAAACCCCAGTTGAAGCACGGTTGTAATAGTTCCAACAAAATCCGTACGGAGTTCAGATATCGTAATAAATGTACTTGATTTATCCATGACAGATTCAAAAATATACTGCGCCAAAAGTATTTTAGGACTTTCGTAAAGCGTGCTATCATCGTCATCATAGGAGCATCATTGTGCGTGATGTAAAAGAAGTTTCAAAGTCAGAATGCACACTCCAAGCCCTTTGCGTATTCGGAATCTTGCATGTCACTGTAGCAATTTTTTCGTCCCAATTATCTGACAAATGCGCTAACGCCACGCTGATCACGCAGCAAATTTGACCACGAACTGGGATTAAAGTGATCGTCACAGGCTTTTTTCTATGGAATTCGATTTTATTTTTCATAAAGTCTCTTTAATTCTAATTAACAAGGAGGAAGCTTTTACCGGATCCATCACAAACAGAAGTACAGTCGGCTGCAAAAATTTTTTAATGATACATCAAATTACTTGTGAACTGAAATATCAATCATGACAGCTCTTTTATTTGTTCTGATCACAAAACACCCACCTTGATCAACAAAGCTTTTAATTCTGCGTGTGTAATCCTGTTACGCCATCCCGGCTATAAAATTTGGTTCCTAAATAATCTTCGTCATCCAGAATTTTAATCAACTTCGGTCGCACTATCGCCCAAAAGATTGTGGAAATCCTCAACCGAGTATGCCCCCCTCATGTTCCCCCCTCATGACGAAGGTCTTTTTGGTCTGCAGCTAATTTTTTAGCTTATCCTGATTTTTAGATAGCTTCATCTACGTATTTTTCACTTATTCTTAGATCTCAATAAATTGAAGTTTATATCTTGAATCTGATCGATGTTTTTATCGCAAATTTGTTGAATTTTATTGAATTTCGAACTCAAACTTTTGATTTGCTCATTGATTTAAATTTTTCTCAACCTACTTCAAAGACTTGACGCTTCCTCTAATTCCCGCCTTCTTTTTTTCTTTGATCTGGCCAGAGCTTCTTTCGGTGCTTTAAATCTTCTTTGAGTTCGTTGTACTTGATTTGCACCGCCACTGGATCTCCAATGAGTGGTAGGCATTTACCTTTGGCGTTTCGATAGGGACATTTTTGCAAAACACGCTCATCTGTTTCAAAAATCTCCTGAATCATTTTTCGATACGCTTGCTGACGCTCCTTATCTGAATCTCCCAACTCTTGATAACAAGGTGGGTCTGTTAATAGTGAATCTTTTCTGCCATAGGCGTAGTGCCTGTAAGAGGACCAACGGAAATCCTTGGGATGCGTGCCATTCACTGTTCTGGCTGGATTCATGTCATTGTAGATCATGACCTTTTTTAAATCGACTTGGGTTTCAATCACAGGGGACTTAAAGCGATCCATCACCAATTGCCCTTTACGTTTTAGGTATTTGTTCATGGTTTTGGCAAAACAAGAATTCACCACTCTAAAAAAATCAGACATGAGCTTTTGAGAAACACATTTTCCCGTTAAATGCGGGTGATTATCCATGAAACAGTATGAATAAAACTGCATTTGATAGTCGTCTTTGTATTTTAACAAGAGCTTATAGTAGAGCTGTTTTGCAAATTCAGAAGACAATAAGAAATCGCGATTGTGGCATTGCCAAGTCACATGAAACATATCGCCTGCTTGGATTAAGATTTTACGAGCGTGATTAGCCATGCCCAGACTAACAGCAGGAAGCATGCCAAAGTATAAACACCGTTAAATAACTGATTTCAAAAGAAATTTAAATTTAAGTCTCGAACCAGTCTCAAATAGTCTCTCTCTTGGGACTGTGAGGATTGGACCTTCGTCATGCTAGACTTTTGCACCGCCGTTAAATCTGGATCGTTGTTCTCGACAGGCTGATCACACAATCCCCAACGCAAATATTCAAGGATTGTTGATTTGCCAGTCCCACGACCCCCGATTATAGCGTTGTACTGTTGGTTAAGGTCTAGATTGACTCTGCCTAAAAATTTTGAATTTGATACGCTAACCGACGTGATCCAGATGTTGGGTAACAGCGGCTCATCTTGTGACATTCTAGATTCTTTTGCTAAACATGCTTGTCGTAAAGCCTCAGCGGTGGCCTCGGACCACTTAATCCACGTTACGTGCTTTCCTAAATCCTCATGGCTTTGGTTCCGATTATCTGATGTTTGAATCACGGCAATAGATTTGAAACCATAATTTCGATCTTTGCCATTTATGATAGCTAAGTTTCCATTGCCTAACTTTGACACGGAGCCATCTACATAGCCTCCCACACAGGGCATGGATTTATAGTATTCTGCAAAACCGCTGCGCAGTATTGTTTTATGGCCTCCATCCTGAACATGAGGGAAAATGATGTATCTACCTTTTAAATAATCTAGACTATCCAGCTTATCGTAGAGTTCTGTTAAATTTTGAGCAATCGTACCTGGGATTGCTCGTATCTGTGCATGACTCTGCTCTGTACTCTCGTTAGGGGTTATTCCCAGAGCGGCCAATATGCCTTGAAATAAATTTTCAGGAAAATCTGCATCTAAAATGAATAGCGCCTGACATGGTGGGCTAGCCAATGTAAGCTCAAGACCTGGAAAAACAATGATTCTATTATTTTCAGAAATAGGATTACCAGAGTCGTCCAACTCACTTTCAGCAGCCTTTTTGATGTATGGAAAGAAAGCAAAATCATGATGATCAGTTATAGCTATCGCATCTAATCCTTTTGCTCTGCTTGCAAGTATCAGATCTTCAGAATATGCCTTTCGTTCTTCATCTGTAACAGCGTTCTTTCCCTTCCAATTAATATCACGCGGGGTATGAACCTGAAAATCGCATTTATAAAAGTGTGCTCCCTTATCCATGATCAGTCCTTAAAAATTCACTTCCTTGAGCGAAGTTACAACGTCATAATCGACGCCAATGACATCGAAATGCTTTTTGCCACATTTGATTTTCTGATTTTCTTTTGAACGTCTTTCTTCGCTATCAAGCGTGCTTTTTGTCTCACGTACAAAATATAATTTCTCTTCACGCTCTGTCACAAAGGCCCAGTCCGGATTGTACGTGCCGATAGGCGTATCAATCTTGAACCAGCTTGGTAACTTTACGAAGAGTTTTACGTTTTCGTTGCTATCAAGGTCTTGCGCGAATTTCTTCTCCACTTCAGAATCGTACTCAATGTAATCGAAGAGTGATTTATTTTGATTTTGCACTTCATAGAGATTGCTTAAATAATGAGTAAGATCTCTTTCCGCTTCCTCTTCAATGCGACTCATTTCCCAATAGTTGCCTGCAATCTTTTCATACTGAATCCCTTCGAGTAT
>JACKPK010000009.1 GCA_024233595.1 Deltaproteobacteria bacterium | reverse complement strand
TCCCCAGCCCCATATGTAATGAAGGCTCCCTGGCTCTACCAAAAGTTCAGAGCAAGAACCCTTAATGATTTTTAAAAAGCGTTTGGCCACAAGCTGACTGGTCCATTCGTTTTGCACAAATTCTTGCACCCTTTGCCCTAAGTCTTTGGCTTTTTCTGGATGCAAAATAAAATCCTCTAATGCAGCCTCAAGCTCTTCAGGAGAAACATAGCAGCTCACACCATTTGGTTGCACGGTAGCGGGATCATGATGACCACAAATGATCACAGGCTTTGCAAAATGCGCTGCCTCACAAGCTAAGCCTGGCAAAGCAAAATCAGCATAGAGCTGATCCACCACTAAATTGCAGTGAGCCAGCTCTTTTAAAACCTCTTTGTGCGATTTGTTTTGTAAAAGCCGGAGCTCAATGTGAGGGTGTTTTTGTTTTAGCACTGCGATGCTTTTTAAAATACGTTCCGTGCCTTTGCAAAGCGAGTTAGAAGGCGCGTGCAAAATCACAAAGTTTTTTATCTGAACAGCAACGCTTTGTGATGCTGAAAAATCATAAGGGATACCCAGTTTAACAAAATCAAAAAAGGCCCGATTATGAAACTGCGCTGTTGTGGGGTTATCGATGATAAAGTCAGCCAAATGATCTGTTTTTTTGATTTTATGAAACTGTTTGTCACTGAGCTTTTTAAGGTTATGAATAAAATCCCCTGGCTGTGTTTTAGCATAAGCCTGGTGAGCGCCATCCATAAAGGGCGGGCGGCTATCGCTGCCATGAAACACAAAACCAACTTTTTTCTTAAGTAGTTTTAAAAGACATAAATCGTGGTACCCACAAAAGTACCCCATAAAATTGCTGGCGTAACTGAATACAAAAACATCAAAAGAAAAAGCCGCCCAAACAAAAACCGGCAAGCGCAACAAGGCCTCTACAAAACAAACAAGAAAGCGTGGCAAAGCCCAAGCAAGACCATTTTTGCGCATGATTTTTTTTCTAAAAACACAGAAGCGACGCACACCTGCAACAAAGGGTTTAATGTAAAAAGTCAATTCAGTCGGCATGTCGTAAGAAAAAGCGTGCGGTTCTAATTCAAGACGCAAACACGGCACACCCAAATCTTTTAAGGCCGTGACCAAGCCTCTTTGGTAACCAGCAATTTCTTTTGTCCCAAACAGAATCCTCATAACACTCTTCTAAGGCGAAGATTTGTTTCAAACAAGCGAGTTTTCTTTACAAAGGCAAAGCCATTTTCTATCAGTTTTGCTGATGACAAACCGCAAAGAAGAATTCAGTCTCGTTGGCTTTGAAAAACTGCTGCAAAATGCGCAATCGCAAAGCTATCATTTTGTGACTTTTTCGCAAAAAGACCAATTCAAAGACAAAAAAAGAATTTTACTCCGGCACGATATCGACAATGAACTCTGCCAATGCCTGCCTTTGGCACAGGCAGAAGCCAAGCTGGGCATCAAGGCCACTTATTTTATCATGCTGCGTTCCAGCGCCTATAATTTATTATCGCTCGAAAATCGCCAAATCGTGCTAGAACTTCTAAAACTTGGTCACGAGATCGCACTGCATTTTCAGGAAAAAATTGCAGCGTCTCCAGACATCATGCTGCAAAACATTCAAAACGAAGTGACGGTTCTCGAAAATGAATTCAACACAAAGGTTTCGGCTGTTTCGTTTCATCAGCCCTCGCCCTTTGTATTAGAAGGTCATTTGCTCATCCCCCAATTAATCAACACATACAATAAAGAGCAAATGGCGCCGTATCATTACCTGAGCGACAGCAACCAAGAGTGGCGCAACAACTCAGCTCAGCAAATCATTGCCGACTCTTCACACAAAGACTTACAAATCCTCTTGCACCCCATGTGGTGGTTGCACCCTGGAAAAAACATCAAACAGATTTGGCAAGAAACGCTCCGACAAAACAACAAACAAACCGTGCAACACTGGCTTCATCACGAACGCACCTTGCAAGACGCCAAGGAAGAGGACTTTTTATCATGAAACCAGGCACACTCATTTGGATCACAGGTTTTGCCGGTGCTGGCAAAAGCACGCTTGCCAAGGAACTAAAAAGCAAACTCAATCAACAAAAGCATCAGCTTGTTTTGCTCGATGGTGATGACTTTCGCGATCTCATGGGGAACGACCTGGGCTATTCTGACGAAGACCGTCTTCAAAATGCAGAGCGCATCGCGCGTTTTTGTTCTTACCTAACATCCCAAGGACTTGCGGTTATTTGTGCCACCATGTCGCTGTATTCCAAAATCCACGACTTTAATCGCAAACATAACCCGCACTATTTAGAAGTCCTTTTAAAATGTGAAGACAGCGAACTGTGTAGAAGAGATCAAAAAGGTCTTTACAGTCAAAAAGATCAACACCCTGTTGTGGGGAAAAACCAAAGCTACCAACTGCCGCAAAACCCTGATTTGGTTTTGCAAAATGATCAGGAAAGCGATATTTCTAACAACGTTCTTAAGATCATCAATCTCCTAAACGCATAGAGGTCTCTTTGTTTGATTCCAAGGCACAAACCCTTTCGCAGCTTGCAAATAAAATCAAAAGCGCCACCATTCTGCCCTTGCTCACAATCACTCATGAAGAGTTTCAAAACAACAAAGTAGCCAGCTTAAAGCGTGTCCAAAAAGAATTTACAAACACTGTGATTGTTCGCTCTAGCGCCAAAGACGAAGACCGTTTGCAAGGCTCTGGAGCGGGCCATTACACCAGCATCCCACACATTGATCCCCATAACGAAAACGCCCTACAGGATGCTTTGGAACAAGTTTTTTTAAGTTATGAACAAGCAAGTGACGAAGAGGTTTTGATTCAGCCCCAATTGAACAAGGTCAAACGCAGTGGCGTGATCCTCACCGCCGATTTAGAAACAAAAGCGCCTTATTTTTTAATCAACGAAAGTGTTTCCAGCGATACCAGCACGATCACAGCGGGCAAACAGGATAAATCGGAACTTCACACAATCGCACGATCTTGCCCGGAACAACTCATCCCCGAAGATTTAAAACCTCTGATTGCCCTGGCGCGCGAGCTACAAGAGATCACCCACAACAAGGAACTGGACATTGAGTACGCTCAAACCCAGGACAACACCTTGTATCTTTTGCAAGTGCGCCCCATTGCTCAAAGCCAAGAGCCGAGCAAAACAGAAAGTAACTTAGACAGCTTATTGGAAAAAACACAAAAGAAGATCGAAAAGCGCTCGCGTCGCCACCCCGACTTACTTGGCAACAAGGCTTTTTTTGGTGTCATGCCCGACTGGAACCCTGCGGAAATCATCGGCGTGCGCCCCAAAATGCTCGCCACCAGCCTTTACCAAGAACTGGTCACCGACCGTATTTGGGCTTATCAGCGCCACAAATATGGCTACCGCGATTTGCGTTCGCACCCGCTCATGACCACCTTTTTAGGCCGTCCGTTTGTAGATGTGCGCGTGAGTTTTAATTCCTTCATCCCCTCTTTACTCAACAAGGAGCTCGCTGAAAAACTCGTGAATCATTACTTAGAGGAATTGCAAAAGAACCCTAATCATCACGACAAAGTCGAATTCGAGATTGTTTTGTCTTGTTTGGATTTTAATCTAAACAATAAACTCCAAGTTTTAAACGACAAAGGCTTTTTGGAATCTGAAACAAATAACATCAAAGCGGCATTGGCCAACATCACCAAAAACATTCTTGCCAAAGAAGGCCCTTACCAAGAAGACCAAGCGCGCTTAAAAGTTTTAGACGAACGCTATCACCTGATTCATGATTCCGAGCTATCGACCCTAGATAAAATTTACTGGCTCATAGAAGATGCCAAACGCTATGGCACCTTGCCCTTTGCCGGCATCGCACGCGCAGGCTTTATTGGCATGCAACTTTTAAACTCCATGGTGGATCAAAACTTATTGAGCCCAAAAGAACGCTCTTTGTTCTTAACGGGCCTCAACACCATCACTCAAAAGATAAGCCTGGACCTGCACAAGGTGTTGTCTAAGCAAGGCAACAAAGACGATTTTCTAAAACAATATGGGCATCTTCGCCCTGGAACTTACGACATCACATCGGAGCGTTACGACGAAGCCTTTGATCGCTATTTTTCGAATGCCTGCCCCAATGCAGCAAGCGCCTCACCAGCCTTTGAGCTTTTGGATTCACAAAAGCAGAAAATCAACAAAGCCCTGGAGTCATTACAGCTAGACATTAGCGCAGAAGCTTTGTTTGTTTTTATTAGCGAAGCTTTGGCCAAACGTGAGTGGGCAAAATTTTTGTTCAGCCGTTCCATCAGCGATGTCTTGGTCCAGATCACTAAATTAGGTGATCGTTTTGAGATCAGCAAAGAAGACTTGGCCCACATTGATTACCATCAGTTCAAAGAACTTTACGCCAACTTAGACTCACGCACCGTGGCGGAACGCCTTAAAGAAAACATCGCTGCTAACAAACAAGTTTATGAATCCCATCGTTTCATTCGTTTGCCACAACTCATCACTAACCCTGAGCAAGTCTATTGCTTTAAAAACCAAAGCAACCAACCCAATTTCATCACGCAAAATCACATTGAAGCCGACACCTTGTTTTTAGAGCAAAGCGCAGAGCAGTCTCCCTCACAAAAGATTGTGTTTATTTCTTCCGCTGATCCTGGTTACGACTTTTTATTTTCTCATAACATTGCCGGGCTTGTGACCGAATTTGGTGGTGCCAATTCGCACATGGCCATTCGCTGCGCTGAGCTCAACATCCCCGCGGTCATTGGGGCTGGACCAGAGCTTTTTAAACAATGGCAGGCCTGCAAGCGCATCAAATTAGATTGCCTCAGTCAAAAGGTGGAGCCGATTTTATGAAAACAATTGCCATCACCCAACGTTTAGAAGAACGCCCTGACTACCAGGAAACATGGGAATGCCTTGCCTTAGAATGGCATCGTTTTTTAAATTCTTGTGGTTTTCAAGTTCAACTCATCAGCATCCAGCATTCAGAAGAACATTTAAACCAACTGATCCAAAAAAGCGACGGTGTGATCTTGTCTGGTGGCAACGCGCCTGCCGTGTGCGAAGATATTAAAGTTAACCAAGACCGAGACAATCACGAAAGACGCGTTTTGAATCTGGCTTTGCAGCACAATAAAAATCTAATGGGTGTGTGTCGTGGTGCGCAGTTCTTGCTTGCCGAACATGGCAGCAAGTTAGCAAATTGCCCAAACCATGTGCGTGTGCGACATCTTTTAAAAATGCAAAACCAATCACAACATATCGGCACACAAAACTGGGATCGCGAAGTGAATTCTTTTCATGCCTTTGGTTGCAAAGAAAGCTCTAAAGAGCTTTGTGTCCTTGCCCAAGCAACCGATGGTGTCATAGAGGCTTTTGAACACCGCAAACAGAGAATCATGGGCATCCTGTGGCACCCTGAGCGCGAAGAAATTTTTTCTGCTGATGATCAAAAACTTTTCAAAGACTTCTTTGGAGCGACATCATGAAAGCCATTTTGCTTGCAGCTGGTCAGGGTTCACGCCTGATGCCTTTAACACAAGAGCAACCCAAATGCATGGTGCCCCTTTATGGCAAACCGCTTATTGAACACATCATCAACGCGTTAAAAGGCCAAAACACATTAGAAGTCACGCTTGTCACAGGCTACAAAGGCAACATTCTGCAAGAACATTTACTAAAAACATTTTCTGATGTGCGCTTTTCTTTTGTCACCAATGACGATTTTTCAAATAGCAACATGGTGCACAGTTTGTTTTTAGCCCTTCGTCACCAGCAAAATGATGTCTTGATCAGCTACACAGACATTGTTTACGAACACCAGTATTTTAAATGATCTTCATCAAAATGGCCTTAGCCCTTGCCATTGACCCGCAATGGGAAAAGCTCTGGCGTTTGCGCATGGAAAATCCTTGGCAGATGCCGAAACTTTAAAGCCTGGATGCTAATGGTCGTGTTTTAGAAATTGGCAGCAAGCCACAAAGCTAAAGGAGATCGAGACAATACATGGGGCTCATCAAACTCACACCACAAGGGATCAAAGAGCTTACTCAGCATTATCAAATCTAAAAAACAAAATTTAAACCCACAAAAACCATGGACAGCTTCTTTTTTTAATGAGCTACATCAAAGGTGCAAATCACCTCCTTTTACCACATGCCTGTGTGATCTCTGTGCAAATGGCTTGAGGTAGACTTTACCGTCAAGCCTTGAGATTGTAAGGCGCATGAACAAAGAGCTAAATAGTCTCATGAAAAACTTTCCTGTATCGGTGATTGGTACAAGTCAGAGAACTCAAAAAAAGATCTTTGAAATTCACGAACGGACACGTTAGCTTTTCGTTCTTAAATCCACGGATAACAAAGCTATTCATTGATTCCGGTCTTGGCTTATCAAATGCCCTTGCCGACAAACTGCTTTCACTTTCTTGGCATCAACTCATTTGATGTCTTGAACACCTACCCTTTTACTGCGACCACGTTGGCTTCAAACTACCGCGCAGATCATTTTCTATCTGAAGAAATAGAATGGCTAAAATACCTCAATCAAAATGAACAAAAGCACGCAGGGTATATCACAGTTGGTTAAAGAATGAACTCCCTTGGCCAAAAGACACGCCAAAAACAATCACCTGAAAAAATGGAACCCTAGCCATTTTATAGATACGAACCAAAATTTTTGTTTTGGTCCTTGGGAGCTTAAACCCATTCTCCTGACCGGGCACACAAAAGGTCATTTGGTTCTTTACGAGAAAAATGTGAATGCCTTCTTCCTTGGCGATTTCATATACGATGGAACACTCTACTTACATCTTTCTGATAGTTCTTTTGAAGAGTTTCAAAAATCTTTAGAAGTTCTAAAACAAACAATTCACAAATGCAGCGAGCAACCGCTTTTGCTTCCTTGTCACGACACAATCCCATTACAAGATCATTACATCGAAAGATTAGAGAGAGTCATTCAAGACATCAAAACAAATAAGCTTCAGGGTAAGCGAGAAAACTTCCCATCCGATTTTTTTGAAGAAAGTCTCGTATTCGAAAAAGACAATATTCGGATCGCACTGAAGACCTCTGAAGTCTTTTAACCTCACCGCACCAAAATACCCTTTGACCTCAAAAACTCTTTGGCTTCCCCGACACTATGAGTCCCAAAATGAAAAATCGACGCCGCCAAAACCGCGTCCGCTTTGCCTTGCACAAAGCCTTCGTAAAGATGCTCCAAACTCCCCACTCCACCTGATGCAATGACTGGAATGCTCACCGATTCTGAAACCAGTGCTGTGAGCTCGCAATCAAAACCTTCTTTGGTGCCATCACGATCCATGCTGGTTAATAAAATCTCACCCGCACCACGCTCACAAATCTCTTTGGCCCAATTCATGGCATCTTTGCCAAAATCCTTGCGACCACCATGAGTGAAAACGTTGTAAGAACCAGAAGGAGTTTTTTTAGCATCAATGGCAACAACAAGACACTGATTCCCGAAGCGTTCGCTGATTTGATTAATGAGATCTGGGTTCTTTAAAGCGGCTGTGTTCACCGCAATCTTATCGGCTCCGGCGTTTAAAAGACGCCGCACGTCTTCGACCGAGCGCACGCCCCCACCCACTGTGAGCGGCATAAAAACTTGCTCCGCTGTTTTTTCGACAATGTGCAAAATGGTGTCGCGCTCTTCGTGGCTAGCCGAAATATCAAGAAACACCAATTCATCGGCTCCTTGATCATTATAAAGCTTGGCAATTTCGACAGGATCCCCTGCATCACGTAGGGATTTAAAATTAACACCTTTAACAACACGACCTTGATCAACATCGAGACAAGGGATGATGCGTTTTTTTAACACGCGCTTGCCCCCGCTGTTTTAAGGGCTTCTTTAAGATGAAAGCGATTTTCGTAAAGAGCTTTACCCGCAATGACCCCATAAGCATTTATGTCTTTGAGTTTTTGAATGTCGCTCAACTGACTCAAACCACCGGAAGCAATCACAGGAAAAGACTGCATTTGGATTAATTTTTTAGTCTGCTCAAAATTAGGCCCTGCGAGCATGCCATCTTTAGCAATGTCGGTGTAAATCACCGATTCAAACGCTGTGCCTGTAAACTGCGCCAAAACATCAGACGCGCTTTTTGAAGAAACATCGGCCCAGCCTTCCGTTGCCACCTGACCGTTTTTGGCATCAATGCCCAGAATGATTTTACGAGAAAACTCTTGCGCCAAAGCCTTGGCCAAATTGGGATCTTTAAGCGCGATGGTTCCCAAAATACAAAAATCAACACCCGCTTTAAAATAAGAAACAACAGAGTCACGGTTACGCAAACCACCACCAATTTCTATTTTAAGATCGGGGAATTTTGTCTTTATTTTTTGTACGATTTCAAAATGACAAGGTTTACCTTCAAAGGCACCGTTTAAATCAACCAAATGCAAACGCGCAGCACCCTCTTGATACCACTTTGCAGCAAAAGCCACGGGGTCATTGGAATACACTGTGCTTTGCTGCATATCGCCTTGCTTAAGGCGAACCACCTGACCATCCTTAAGATCGATAGCAGGGATAACCAACATAAGCTTACTCTTTGTCTTTTTGTTGGATATTCATGCGCTGGCAAGAATTCACAAATTTAAGGACTTCTTCGCGCAGCTCTTCATTAATGTCTTTGAACTGCGTTTTGATCTCATAACCGATGTCTTTTTTCTCGCTACGGATGACCAAGCCTTTTAATGTGAGGTAGGTATAAGGGAATGCCGGGAAGAACAAAGACAGTTTAAGAACCTGGCTGTTTTTGTAAGGCACATCGGAAGGAAAAGCCAAACCTGAACCACTGATGTTAACATTGACCTTTTTGTATTTCTTTTGTTTGCGCCCAACAATTTCCATGTCGAAAAAACGCTTCATCATCACCATGAGTTGCTGCATTTCTAAAAAATAATCTTTTTCTTCTAATTTAGATGCCAGAATTTTTTCGCGAAAAGCATCAATCGAAAGCCCAACAAAATCGTCTTCATCTTGCGCAAAACTCGGCATGAAAAAACCTTGGGTGTCTTCTGTATAACCTTTGGTTTCGTCAATGACATCGCAGTGAAAATAAAGCTGTCCATTAACACGAAAATACTCGCGATCGGAAGCTAGAGGCATTTTGGTAACGTTATTTTGTTCTTGATCAGACATGATCAGAAGCAATTACGGACATTTAATTGAATTGTAAATGAATTTTTAGGGCTTAAAAACAGGGACTTAGCCACGCTAAACGCTAATACGACGATTTCTTTTGCGTGGTCTGTAGGGTGCATTTTTGACAATACCTTGAGACGCACACTGAGACATATCGCCTTTGGCATTATCGCTTAACTTCTTTAAGGCTTGATTCATGCTACGTTGCCGATTCAAGGCCTCTTGATTGAGTTTTTTAAGGAGTTCCATGTTTAGGTTTTTATTCTGATCAGACAAAAACTCTTCGCACAATAAACGAATGCGCTCAACTTGCTGCGCTCGTCGCTTCAGAGCTTTCTGCACGGGATCTGTTAACCTCTTTTGGATTCCCAACAACAGGCTAAGATCAATTGCTTCTAGAGTTTTAAATTCTTGTTGAATCTCTTGCATCACTTATCTTCTTTAGGAATTTGCTTCCAGCCATCTAGAATGGTGACCAAAACCTGATTGATTGATTCCAAGGGAGCCATGTCTTTGGGATCCTTTTGGAACAAAACATATTGGTCGCAAACATAATGATAAAGTGAACCTAATTTTTCAGCGATTTCGCCACCATTATCAAAATCAAGACTGGCGTAAAGATGCATCACGATCTTTGTTCCATTCTCAACAGCTTCTAAAGCTGTTTTTGTGTCATCTTGTTCAAGGCAAAGTTTAGCCTTTTTATTAAGGCTTATGGCACCTTCAAGTAACATGGTGATCAATGTCACAGGATCTGCATCCTGAACCGCATTGTTCTGATGTTGGCGATATTGATTATACGGACTATACACCTGCTGCATAAAGTCACTCCTCCTTGACGTTCAAACGAGCTTCCTAATTTCCTTAACGGACGCTTTCGAAAATCCTTTAACTTTTTTTACGAATTAGAAGAATCCAGCACACTCTGTAAGCCTTCCAAAGCAGAGGACTGCGCCTCTAAGGTGGAAAGCAGCTCTTCTAAATAATTAAACTTTGACCGAACTAACTCTTCATAGGTCTCAATACGATCCTCACGCTCTTCCATGAGGTCCAATAGATCATCAATGGTCTCATCCCAAATGCGGCTTTTTCTAGTGAAAACACCATCTGCTGAGTTGGTGAGATCATACAAAACATCATAAGCCTGATCCGCAATGCCATCGACACTGCTGGACATCCCTTGGAACAAACGCTTCACACTATCGGCATCTTCTGTGAGTGCATCTTCCAAAACATCAGTATCAACATCGAGCAAGCCATCATCGTTCATGGTGATGCCAATTTCAGCTAAACTTTGGAATGCGTTACCAGCCAACTCGTAATGCACATTGGTCATGATATTAGCCAAACGATTCTGCGCGATCTGCACCGAGATATCACTAGAAAGCGTGCCCGTAGAAGCGCCAGTGGTATCATCTGTATCAAAGGCTGCTGAAAACTCCGCCAAAACAAGATTGTAAGAAGCTATAAAAGAAGAAATCGTTGAGATCGGTGTGGTGAAATCATCTGAAATAGTAAGAGTCAAAGGCGTGTCGGTTTCGACTTGTGAAATCTCAAAAGTCACATCATCAATCGCATCCACAAAGGTATTCGATTCACTATAAATCGCAAGACCGTTGATTGTGACTTGCGCATCCTGAGCGGTGTTGGAGCTATCGGCGTTCAAAGCCGCGTCGTTTGTTAAAGTCAATACAGAAGCAATGTCATGAGTGATGTCGGCATCGTCACCGGTTTCGTTTGAAGTCAAAACCAAACGATACGGAGAAGCACCAGAGCCATCGTTTACAATCGAAGCCGTCACAGGGCCACCTGATGAGTTAATCGCATCACGAATACCCGCCAAAGTGTTGTTGGAACTATCAATGGTGATCACGACAGACTCGCCACTGGAAGAGATTGTGATATCGCCAGTGCCAAAGGTGATCGCGTTGGTGTTGGCAACACCTTCAAAATATTACGATCCGCTTGCCAGGCTGATTTCACATAAACACTGTAAGAACCTTTAGAAGCATCGTCACCCACGGTTGTTAACGACAAAGTTGTGGAATCAGAAGACACACCTGTGCGGCCTTCAAAATCAGTCAAATCCTGCAACGAACTCAGCACTCAACATGGTTTTTCATAGTATCAGAAATTTCAGACAAGGCTGACTGTCTGGCCGTTAAATTAACAATGCGGTCTTCTAAAGGGAGTGATGAGAGTCGCTTCTTTGACACCAACAAGCGCTTCAACAATGGAATCGGTATCTAAGCCGGAAAAAATCCCGCCAACTGAAAAAGACATAGAAACTCCGTTTTCTTGCCCTTTTTCTTAATAGAAAAAAAGGACCCAGCCTCCATGGCTGATCGAACCACGCATGTCCTCTTCAAAATACCCAAGGACAATTCTACCATAGATCTTTTCGGATGGAACTAAAAAATCTTTAAAAAAAAGAAAGGATTTCGCATTTTTATTCAGAAAGAAAATCGCGCGACAAAGCAGTTCCGGTTTTAACATCTTTTAACAATGTTTTACCAAGCAGTTCATCAGCATACTTTGGTGACAGGCCAAAACCTGGGCGAATGGCGCGAAAATCCCCAGGCTGCAAAACATGCCCCTTGGGCAAATCTTTGGTAATGTAGAGTGAGCGCCTAAATTGCAGAGACTTTGCCTCTTCTCCTTTGGGACCAAAATGCACCTGCCCCAAAGCTTTAAAAGCTCTTTCTGATTCTTGTTTGAGCAAAGACAATTCATGTGGCTCTAAAGAAAAAGCCGCATCAACACCACCATCGTTACGGTCTAGAGTGAAATGTTTTTCAATCACACAGGCGCCCAAAGCCACTGCAGCCAAAGGCACCGCTAAACCTAAAGTGTGATCAGACAATCCCACCAAAACACCATAACGTTTTTTGAGTTCGGGAATTGTGAGCAAATTGGCATCTTCCACTTTAGCAGGATAAGCGCTTGTGCATTTTAAAAGAATGAGCTGGTCGTTTTTTTCTTTTTGAAAAAGCGAGACAATGTCTTCGATCTCGGCCTCGCTAGCCATGCCTAAAGAAATGATCACCGGCTTTCCTGTTTGTGCCACCGCACGAATCAAAGGGATATCGGTGTTTTCAAACGAAGCAATTTTATAAAAAGGCACATTGAGTTTTTCTAAAAACGCAACGGCCGTTGCATCAAACGGTGTGCTAAAAAATTCCAAGCCATTTTTATGACAACGCTCTTGCAAGGGTTTGTGCCAATCCCAAGGGGTGTGCGCCTCTTCATACAAATCGTACAAACTACGACCATGCCATAAGCTTTTAGGATCGTTGATGACGAACTCAGCTTGCGAAAGATTAAGAGTCATTGTGTCAGCGGTAAAAGTCTGAATTTTTAAAGCATGGACCTGAGCTGTTCCGGCAGCATCAATTAACTGAAAAGCGCGATCTAAAGAATGCTGATGGTTTCCCGACATTTCAGCGATAACAAAGGGAGGATGATCATCACCAACACTGTGTTTGCCTAACTTTATATTTTTGTTCATCGCACTTGCCTCTCAAAAGCATGCTCTTGCTTTGCATACCCTGCTCGTTCAAATACAATTTGGGACCGCGGGTTGTCTTCGCGAATCACCGCTTTTATTTTTTGTATTTTAGCACAACAATCTTGCAACCAAAACCGCGCGCCATTCAACACAGCAACGCCCCAAGAGCGTCCTATTTGATCGGGGTCTAAGAAAATTGAGATCTCGGCCTCATTGCCTTGCAGATCAAAACGCACCACCCCTATTTTTTGGTTCTCTGCATACGCCACCAATAATTTGCGATTGGGGTCCTGCAAAACCTTCTTAAACCATTCTTTGTGATTGTCCCACGGGATTTCTGATTGGTCTAGCGCTGTTTTTCTGACTTCAGGAGAATTACGCCACTGCCAGATCATTTTTGAATCATCTGCTTTGGCCTCTTCAAAATAAACAGCTTGTCGGTCTAAAAAACTTGTCACCCTCTGAACACCCAAACCATCAACCAACCCTAGGCTGTTCTGACGATAATCTTGCCACACAGACTTTTGCCAATGGAAGTTTTCGATCTCTTTTAAAATCTGATTTTGATTGCGCTTGGTGCCATCGGCTAAAAAGACATGGCACGCCTGTTGATCAAGAGCCTCTGCAATGGGAATTTGATTATCACTCACGGTGACAACCGCCCCCGTTAATCCCAAACAACAGCGTTCCCAAGTGATTGTACCCGCAGCGCCCAAATACAAATCACACTGCGCCATCAAAGCCGCCATATCAGCAACATCTTGTTTGAGTTCAAACACATTTTTCTGATCACAAAAAACTTTAATGTCTTCTTTGTCTGGGTGCTGGGACGTGATCACCACTGTGATTTTGGAAAACACATTTTGCTTAGAAAGCGTTTTTATGACTGGCAAACTTAAGCGAAGCGGATCGGTGCCCCCAAAAAAAACCATTAAATGCGACAAGCCTTTTGCTAAAACAACACTGGGTCTGTTTTTAAAAAATTGTGGGCGCAACAGAGCATAATGCGGGCCAATAAGAGCCTGTTCGATTTTTTGAGAGATGTTTTGAGTCTGCTCCAAACTACTTTGGTTCAAAAACAAATCGACCGCGTGCTCCCGTTCAAAACCATCGTCTATGGCAAAAATTTTAATGTCCTGCTGGGCTTTTGTTCGAACAGCTTCTTCCCAGCCCTGATCCAGACCATAATGATCGACAATGAGCCAATCTGAAGAGAGTTTATGAATGAGCTCTGCTGTTTGCAAAGCATCATCTTGTGTATCAAGCTTGGCATCGATTTGATGCAAGTCAAAACCAGCCTCGCTCACCAAGTGATTTAAATTTGTATCTAAGTTTTTACAAACAAAACTAACGACATGTCCCCAGCGTTGCAGGTTTTGCGCCAATGTAAGACAACGCACCACATGCCCGGAGCCAATCGTAAAAGAAGAGTCTGTTCTGATCACGAATTTCATTGAGCCCCTTGCCTTACAGCCACACCTTTTTTACTCAAGTACTCTTTTGCCTGCCTGGGAGTTTGTTCTGTGAAATGAAACAAAGAGGCACCAGCCACTGCAGAAGCCTTGGCCTGCACGGCTTTATAAAAATCATCATAATTGCCGGCTCCACCAGACGCAATCACGGGAACACTCACAGCATCACAAACCTCTTGAATCAATTCCAAATCAAAACCTTCCATGAGGCCATCGCGATCAATCGAGGTGAGTAAAATTTCTCCGGCACCACGCTCTTGCATTTCTTTAGCCCACAATACAGGAGATTGATTTTGAATCTGCGAACCACTGTGCGAGTAACAAACATAACCTTGCTCTGTTTTTTTGGCATCAATGCTCACCACAACACATTGCGATCCAAAACGTTTTGCTGATTCCTCTACAAATTGTGGCGACTCGTAACAAACAGAATTCAAACACACCTTATCGGCACCAGAACGTAATAATTTGGTCACTTGATCAATGTGACGCAATCCCCCGCCAACAGTTAAGGGCACAAAACAATCAGCGGCAAACTCTTCCACTGTTTCAAAATCGATTTCATGCCCCTCACGAGACGCCGTGATATCAACCACAATGAGCTCATCGACATCACGCGTATTGTAAACACGAATCGCTGGCAACAAACTACCAATGCGACGCCAGCTATCGAAAGCCTTGCCTTTGACAAGGCCATAATCTTTCCAAAGCAAGGTTGGGATGACTCTTGTTTTTAACAAGAAGGAGTCCTTTCTAAAAAGTTTTGCAACAAGCGCAAACCCGCTTTGGAACTTTTTTCTGGATGAAACTGAGTTCCCACAACATTCTCTTTTGTAACAATGGAAACAAACTCACCACAATAAGGCGTGCGTGCAATAACAAAGGCGTCTTGAGCTTCAAAATGATAGCTGTGTGCAAAATAAAAATCAGTTTTAGAATCTATACCGTTTAAAAGCGCGTTCTCCTGAGACCACTCGACTTGATTCCAACCCAAATGAGGAAGACGTTCACTGTGTTGAGTTTGCATTTTTTTGACCGGCCCCGGAATCAAAGACAAACCTGCTGTGCAGCCACCTTCTTCTCCTTCATCAGCCAGCAATTGCATTCCCAAACAGATTCCCAACAGACAGGCTTTTTTATGAACAAGATGTTCTTTGAGTGGCTGCACCAAATCGAGTTCATTTAGATTCTTCATGCCATCCGCAAAAGATCCCACGCCGGGCAAAATCAAATGTGAGCTATTTTGCAACACCTGCCAATCGGACGACACAACGACAGAGGCTCCTAAATGCAAAAACGCATTTTTGACCGAAAAAACGTTACCCATGCCGTAATCTATGATTCCAACTTTCATTCGTTATCGTATTTGAGTTTAGTGAGTTGGCCGTATTTGTCTTTAACAAGCTGACCATTGTTATCTGTCACAAAGATTTTTTTATTGGTGAAACGATCACAAAGCTTCATGAATTCATCTAAGGTTAAATCCAGAGGACGAATAATGGTCTCTAAGTCTTTGCCCAAGTAAGTCCATGGGAATTTACCATCACGCTCCCGCACAATGTCCATTCCCTCTTTTCGCGTCAGGCGACCACGGCGAATGTGTAAACTGGCCACATCACTTGCTCGTCCAAATCCAAATTTGAGGTATTTAAAATACTCGTGAATGCCCGCTTGGTGGTTATCAAGGTTCTCATAATTCACCATGGATGTTTCTGTGCTATGGCTGAAGGTTTCAAACCCAAAGGCTTGCGCCAGCAATGCGTTGGAATAACCATCCCACGGTAAATAATAACCAAGAAAAATTCCTGTGACGCCCACTTTTTTAAGCTCGTCATCGGTTGGGTAAATATAAGGTTGTAAATCTTGCTCAGTGATGTCGAGCAGACCAACAAGGTCAGACACACGCAGCCCAAGCAAACCACCAAACTCTTCCAACCAACGTCGCGTGAGCAAATTATTGTCACTGTCTGAAGCAGGTCCACCGTATTCATTTTGTGAATTCTCACCCCAGACAATCAGAGGGATTTCGTACTGCACCGCCACCTGCACTGGAATCGTGAAAATTGTCACATGCTCTGGCCAAGAAATATCACCAACCTGCTCTAAACCAATGCGATTGATTTTACGCCGCACCTGCGGGTTTGGTGTGAACTCTAAGAGATCGACGCCTAAGTTTTTTATGTTTTCGATATTGCGTCGGCCTATATCGGATAAATCACAGGTGGTGGCCGTGACGCAGAGCGGGTTAATGCCCATTTCTTTAAGTTTAATGACTTGGTAATGGCTATCTTTGCCACCGCTGACAGGAATCACACAATCCCAGCGCTTGGATTTATTTTTGTATTTTTCGACAATGCCACGAAGCTCGTTTTTACGCGCATCCCAGTCAATTTCAGGACGTTTTTCTAAGTAACGACAAGCACTGCAAACGCCTTCTTCGTCAAATTGCAAATCAGGTTTTGTGTCTGGCATCACACATTTTGTACAATAACGCATATTAAACTCACCTTATTTAAAATTCACTCGCCGACCTTTTTTTGCTCAATGTGAGCATTGGCTGTCACCAAATCAGGTCGGGTCTCTAAAAATCGCAATACATCTTGGGTCGAGAACCGAGGATTGTTGGGGTAAATATTTTTTAAAATCTCTTCGATCACGTAAAAGTCTTCTTTGGTATCAACTGTCCAACGATAAGAAGAATGATTTTTTTCTGAAGCCACATTGAAACAACGAAAAACATCTGGGTTCTGATAAAAATAACTGGTCACATGCTCTCTGTGTTTTTGCTCTTTTATGAGGCCATGTGCTTTTTTTAAGGCCTCCACCGAAAACACCTCGGTATCGAGCCCGCGAGGAAAGCTTCTTTCTAGACAATTGCTGACATAGTCGTATTCTGACTGCTTTTTAAAAAACGTTTGAATGACTGTTTCGCAAACATCAGGATCAATTAAAGGACAATCAGCGGTGACACGCACAAGCACATCGGCGTTATGATCTTCAGCGACCTGCAAAAAACGAGACAACACGTTTTCTTCTGAACCACGAAAACAAGACACATTATTTTGATGGCAGTAATTTTGGAGCTCATCATCTGAAGGATGAGTTGTAGTTGCAATCACAAGGTCATCTAAAGAAGAAATGCGTTGCAGACGCTCCAGCTGATAAGAAAGCAAAGGCTTACCTAGAACAGGTTTTAAAACTTTGCCTGGCAAGCGCGTTGACCCCATGCGAGCCTGGTTCACAAGCACTGTTTTCATAGGCTCCATTGTATTTGAATTGCCCCCAAGGTGCAATCGAAAGCTGGAGTCAGAATAAAACAAAAAAGCCCGGTACCGTACGGTACCAGGTTTTTAAAAAAGTATATGATCTGTTCAATTAGATGTTCTGTAACAGAGTCAAAGCAATCTGTGGAGAGGCGTTCGCTTGTGCTAGCACCGTAACACCTGCTTGTTGCAGGATCTGGTTCTGCGTCAAACGAGCTGTCTCAGCCGCGATATCCGCATCCCTGATCACAGATTCCGCGCTAGAGAGGTTCTCTTGGCGAGACTGCAATTCGGTTTGAGCGATATCAAGTCGGTTCGAAGTTGAACCCACATCGGCTCGACGAGACTGCAACTGACTGATCACGTTATCCAAGATAGTGATCGCACTCGCAGCGTTAGCTGAAGTACCAAGGTTCGCGTTATTGAGCGAAGTAGTACTATCGATAGTTACAGAAGCAGTTGATGCTCCAGCAACTTGGTTGCCTGTTGTTCCATCGTTAAGAGTGAACGCTTCTTCGGCTTGTACAGTAAATGTACCTCTGAAGGTAGCTTGAGAGTTACCAGAAGCACCTGTGATACCGAATGATCCATAACCAGAACTGTTCACAGCATTGGCTGTTGTTCTGATATGAATGTTACGTCCATCTGTAGCGGTTAACACAAGATCATCACTATCAGTGTCGATGGTTGCAGTCACACCAGTCAAAGCAGATTGATCGTTGATCAAGCTCACTAATGTAGACATGTCATCATCGTCACCAATGGTCACATCCAATGTTGAGGCTGTATCTTTAATGGTCACACCATTCAAGATAAAGGCCTGACCTGCTGATAAACCAACAGTACCACCACTGTAATCAATGGTAACAACGTTTGCGAGTACGGTTGCGGTAACACCTGTTTCACCGGAAACAGAGTTAATCGCATTCACGTATGAAATCGCAGATTCGCTGGCTTCAACAGTAGACACACCATCAGAAGTGTACTCACTAGATCCAACTGTGTAAGTTTGCGTTCCAACTGTGAACGACAAGCCTGCACCTGGATCTGTAAATGAAGTAGAAGCACTTCCTGCTGTGTTTGCTGAAACAGCGGTAAACGTTTGTGAAGTGTAAATGGCCACTTTACCAATTGTGGTAGAGCGAGCATCAGTAATACTGATACTAATTTGCTCACCTTGGTCAGCACCCACTTGCAAATTCTTGTTCACAAATGTCCCATCGAGTAGATTCACACCATTGAAGTTCGCGCCATCGGCCAAACGGTTGTATTCCGAAAGAAGCGATGAAAACTTATCTGTCAATGATGTTCTATCTGCTGAAGAAATGGTCGAGTCAGCAGCTTGTACCGCTGTCTCACGCATTTGCTGAGCAATGTCAGTCAACTGCGAAAGGTAACCTTCGGCAACACCTAACGTACTCTGACCAGCAGAGATGTTGTTTAACGCAACATCAATACCGCGAATCTGAGCACGAAGACTTTCCGACCGAGCAAGACCAACCACGTCGTCAGAACCAGTGTTAATGCGCAAACCGGTCGATAAGCGTGTTAAACTTTGGTTCAATGTACTGGTGGTTTTCTTCAGGTTGTTCTGAGCCTGTAAACTCTGAACGTTGGTGTTAATACGTAAGCCCATTGGTCTCCTCCATGACTATGAGAAAGTAACGGTGTATCCATCACCAAGCTAACGTGACCTCCAACAAGTGGAGTTCCCTCGTCACGAAAACCTTTCTCAAGTTTTATCCAAGATAAAAACTATTCTTATCTTGGTTCCCTCGGTCTCTAGAACAATGGAATCCTAGAAACCGTTTTTCTTTTAGAGAAGAACCAATTTCTTATGAAAGAAATGATCCCTCTCAAAAGCCCTTCAAGCCGCCAACTTATCCCTCGTTGGCCCCAAAAGCCGCACCTAAATACTTTGTAGTAGTGTGAGTGCGATCTGAGGAGCCGCGTTGGCTTGCGCTAGAACCGTCACACCAGCTTGTTGTAAGATCTGGAACTGCGTTAGTTTTGCAGTTTCAGCCGCGATATCGGCATCCCGAATCGCAGATTCAGCTGAAGATAAGTTCTCCACCCGTGCATTCAACTCACTTTCCGCTGTTTCAAAACGGTTTAGCGTTGAACCCACCGTGGCGCGCCGTGATTGCAATTGTGCGATCACGTTATCCAAAGTTGTAATCGCTGACTGCGAATTTGCTGCTGTTGAAAGCGAAGCGTTGTCCAAACTTGAGTTTGTATCAACGGTCACCGCTTCCGTTGCGTTGGCAGCAAATGTGCTATCAGCATTCTCAACGTTAAAGGCCTCGTTTCCTTGCAGAACAAAGGTTCCTCTAAACGTTGCTTGTGTATTGCCACTGGCACCCGTCATACCAAAGACGTTGTAACCAGAGCTGTTCACAGCGTTGGCTGTGGTTTGAATGTGAATGTTTCGTCCGTCAGAAGCCGAAAGAACCATCACATCGTTCGCTGTATCAATTGTGGCTGTTACCCCTGTTTGCGTTGTCTTCGAGTTGATCAAGCTAACAAGAGCAGACATATCATCGTCATCTCCAATTGTGACATCGAGAGTGGTGTTCTTAACAGTCACACCGTTGATGATTAGACTTTGGCCGGAAGACAAACCTGTTCCAGCTGTGTAGTCTACTGTCACAACGTTCGCGAGAACTTGAGCAGTCACACCACTTTGACCAGACACAGAGTTAATTGCATTCACGTATGCCAAAGCGGATTCATCTGACTCAATTGAAGACACGCCGTCGTCCAAGTAAGCACTTGTTGGTACTGTTACACCGTTAACTGTAATTGTTCCTGATGGGTCAGTAAATGCAGTGGAAGCAGTCGCCGCAGTGTTGGTTGAAACAGCAGTCCATGTTGAAGATGTGAAGACTGCCACTTCACCAATTGTCGAAGATCTGGCATCGGTAACGCTAATAGAAATTGTATCCCCTTGATCCGGACCAATCTGGATCGATTTGGAAACAAATGTTCCATCAAGCAAACTCACTCCGTTAAAGTTAGCGCCGTTAGCCAAACGGTTGTACTCCGCTAGCAAGTTACTGAACTTATCCGATAAAGATGTTCGGTCTGCAGACGAAATAGTTCCGTCAGAAGCCTGCACAGCTGTTTCACGCAATTGCTGCGCGATGTTTGTGAGCTCAGAAAGGTAACCTTCTGCCACACCTAACACACCTGATGCAGATGCAATGTTAGCGCGAGCTTGGTCGATACCGCGGATCTGAGATCGCAGTGCTTCTGATTTAGCAAGACCAACCACGTCATCTTGACCGGTGTTGATTCGCAAACCAGTTGACAACCTTGTCAACGATCGGTTCAGTTTTCTTGTCGATTTTGAAAGAGCGTTTTGCGCAGATAAACTGGCAATGTTCGTGTTAATACGAAGTCCCATGACATCCTCCTTGATTACTGGGAATATTAATAAGGTCTCATCCTTAAGACCTTTGCAGGGATCTACCTTGATTCCTACAAGAGACATCTCTGTCTCCAGAGTTCTGAACGGATGGTTTTGAAAATTCTGAAGGGATTTTTTTATTTTTTTTTGAACGCGTTGTTAACGAATGTTAACTGCTGTTAAGAAAAGATCTTTACTGAAAACCAAAAAGCGAAAAATACTGCTGCAAAATGTGCAAAATGGACTCTTTGTTAATCGATAATTTTGTATTTTTACCGTCATTCAGGTCGACTAAATAATCACCAAAATTAGGAATGTCTTTTTTAGAAGCTTCAATGTCATATATATTTAGCGAATCAAAATAAGCCATCCACTGCTGCGCGAGGTTTTTGTAAGAAAATTTTTGTGCTTTTTGCACAGCCGCCTGGCTCATACTTTGCCAACGGTTAACATCTTGAGACAGGCTTTTCACCGCAGCAATGAAGTCTCTTTTATAAGATTCTTCTGCAGGTTCGCCTTTGATTAATAAACCATCTACCCCAGAGCTCACACGCTCGAGCAAAGCACCCTTGGCAGAAGTGATCACAGGCAATCCGGCTGCTTGCGCTTCTAAAACTGAAATACAAAAGGTTTCTTCAAAGGTATTTGGGTAGGTGCACAAAAGCCCCTGGCACATGATTTTAGCAAGTTCTGATTGTTTGATAGACCCATGAGAAATGGCTCCCAATTGCTTGATGGCTTCAAATAAATGACCATAACCTTTTTTATTGTCTTCATCGGACAAGCCATACACCTGCATGCCACTGCAAATTTCTAAATTAAGATCGGTGCCTTCTGCTTTTAACTCAGAAAAATAACGAATGAGGTGATCCAGCCCCCTAAAGGGTGTGGATGAGTATATGAGATGACGTTTCCGCTCTTCTAAAGCCAAAGGTTGGAAGTTTTCTAAAAAAACACCGTTAGCAGTGACAAAGATTTTATCCTGCGGGAACTGCAACTTGCTCACAAATTGATCAGCCTGCCATTGCCCAACACAAAAAATAGAATCTAAGGCCGAAAAAAATTCCTGCGGTTTAAATAAAGGAACCGCTGTGCTCTCGCCTTTGACAGGCAAAGCCACTTCGACTGCCCGTTGTAAAAAGGGTTGATCGTAAGAATCAGGAGAAAAGTAAACGCGGTGCCGCGCTTTGATTGGCATCCAAAAAGGCAACCATTGCCTAATGCTGATCAAAATGTCTGTGTGGTTACTTTTTGCCCATGGCCCTAACTGAGCCAAAGGGTGGTAATGAACACCATCAAAACAAGCTTCTTTGGGTGTGTTGGTGAACACATGAACTTCGTTATCAGGAAGAGCTGCCAGCTCACGAGAAACACCAATCAAAGCTGTTTCGGTGCCACCAAGACCACGTTGTTTCAGAGAGTCACCGTCGAACTCGATGCCCATGTGAACAAAAACAAATTTCATTTATTTCCTTCAAAGCCTTAAACACAGTAAAAATCAAAAGCCTTTTTTGAGGATCTTTAGGAGCTCTTCCAAGCAACTCTGCCCTTCTTTGATGTAGCCTGGTGAGTTTTTTTGAAAGTCATCGTCTGAAAAAACCGATTCAACATTGGCATCAAAACGCTTTTTACGAGAACAAAACACTTCACAAAAAACGGACCAGGCCAAATCGGGAGTGCGTTGTTCTAAATTGCTTAGGCATTCAAAATAACGCTGCTTTGTTTGAGCTTGCTCTAAATCAGGCCACATCCCTCTGAGTTGTTCTAACCCATCGATCAGATTCTGTAAACTTTGCTGCAATGAATCTTTAAAGTCGGGCCACTTCTTCTGCATAAAGTCTTGCGCTTGCTTAAAATCTGGCAACACAACGCGGTCATTGGCGCTCATTTTTTCAAAATCGATCAGATCTATGCGGCTAGCGCCTAAAATCCTGGCTCCCTGCTCTTTTTCAATCACATTGTAAAAAGCAGCCCCCGGGTTATGCGTGATGATGAGTTCAATGAATTCTCTAAACTGAATCCACTTTTCGTGGCTCATGATGCTGCCACCTTGATTGTCTACGACAGGGACATGCTGCTTAGACTGATCTGATTCTGTCGCGTAATCATACATGCCTTCGTAATGACTTTTGAGCGACTCGCGTTCAAAGGCCAAATCTTGTCCCATAAAAGCAATGCGTTCACATCCCAAATACAAAAGCACCATGATGTTTAAGTGCGCACAACTCATGCCGATGTTAAAACGTGGCAAAAGGTCTGGAAAAAACGAAAAAGGCAAGACATCTCTAAAAACCGGAGCCAATTGTCCCTGATAGTTTTCTGGAATCTCTGGCATGATTTGCGGCGAATGAAATAAAATCACATCATCTGGAATGGTGTAATCTTTAAATAGAATAGGAACACGCTCGTGCCGTTCCATGCACCCTGCACCAAATGGCTTAATGCCATGTTCCAAAAGCAATTTGAGCGCCGAATCGGCACAAATGATAACAAAGCGATCTTGGTTTTCTTTTAACCAAGGCAGTTTGTTCAATAAAGATGGACCAGAAGAAACAACCAAGCCAACTTGCCCTTTTGCCACACCCTTCCAGGCCGTTAGATTTAAACTTTTTTGATACTGCTTTAAATTTTGAAAGCTATACTGAAAACCCAAAAGTGTGTCGTGATAGGAATCACCAACAACGCCGTCCCAAAAAAAACCAACCGCGGTTTTTAAAGCCAAAGCCACTTGCTCGTAATAGCTTTGCGACAAAGCAACAACTTGCGGGTCCTGCAATAAATAAAGCTTAGGAAGATGATTGCTATTGTTAGCGGCAATCATGATTTTTGATAGCCGCGACACCAGGTGTTCTGGTTTGATCGCCACCAAAGGGTAAAAACCCGGGTGAGCTAAAATGGATGAAAGGTCTTGGGTTTGCATGGCCATCTTAAAAATACGAGCATCGCGCTCAACCAGAATACAAACACCCTTCTTAAAATTGGAAAAAAACTCTGTGAGTAAATTTCCCAAGCCAGCACCAAAGATTAAAAAGAAGCCTTGGTTTTGCTGATCCAATTGTTGCTCAATGAGCGTTTGCACTCGCCCTGTTTGATTGGGCTGATCACCAATGCGAATGATGCCCTTGTTTTCGGTTTTGATTTCTAAATAAGATTGACCAGAGGCAGCCGTTTGCACCGAATAGGCCTGAGTTTCCAAAGAATCAATAAATTGAGCCAAGTCAAGATCGCGCTCTTGTAACGCCGCTAGATTTTTTTGATAGATTGTATTCAAAGAAATAACCTTTAAGGGTATAAAACAGCGATTAACTCTTTCATACTGCGACAAGCCTCTTCTTTAAAGGCTGGCCAATAAGCCCTAAACTCTTCTTCATCCCAAAGTGTTTTCACAGCAGCCGTAAAACGTCTGATTTTTGCCATAAAATACGCATCGAAAATAGCAAAAGAACTTTCTCCCACCATGTTAGGCAGTTGTGCCCACCATGTTTCGAATTCACTTTTGTTGGACAAAGAGGCTTTTTCAAATTCAACACTGAGTTTTTCAAAACAAACTTTAGTGTCGTGTTTCCACTCTTCCAAGGCTTTTACAAAGCTCTTTTTTCTTTCTGCAATAAACTCTTGCCCCAAGCAATGATCAAATTCAACCGTCTCCTGAGTCCAGTTTTGACTTTCTTGTTCGAACTTGTCGGGCTGCCAATGCTCACTAAAATCAATTTTAGCACCATAATTTGGATCAATAACATGATACACCGACACTTGTGGGTTTTGCCGGATGATCATCGAAAAATAATCCCGAAACCCCTGCCATATTTTAGTGGTTTGGATTTGATTCCCATTATTCCCCATCACCTCAATGCGTTCACGCTCTTTTTCATGCTCCACCGCATAAGCAAACATACCATTGTAATGCGAGCTACCTGTTTTTGGATCGTAAGCCAGGTCCTGGCCAATAAGAGCGATGCGCTGACAACCGAAGTGAATTAACATTTGCAAAGCAAGATGCGCGCAACTGGATGCTAAATTTCGCTTGGTGACCAATTCGGGTAAAAAATTAAAAGGAAAAACATTTGTAAAAACAGGAAAAATCACACCAGGAAAATGATCAGCAATCTCTGGCGGCGTGACAGGAAGATGAATCAAAGAAACATCTTTTGGGATTTCAAAACCTCGGTACACATTGGCAAGGCGATCAATACGCTCAATGGAACAAACAGCAAAAGGCTTAATGCCTTGGTCCAATAACTTCTTCAGTGCTGAATCCGCACACAGCATCAGAACACGATCTTGATTGGCCTTTAACCATGGCAAGTGCTGATCAAGTGAAGGTCCCGAAGACACAACCACGCCCAAACGGTCTTTAAATGCCCCTGCATAAGGTTCCAAAGCACTCATGCGATCAATGTGCTTTAGATTCTGTAAAAGATAATCGGTGCCAATGAGAAAATCTTGATAGCCATCAGCAATGTAAGCATTCCAAAAAAATTCAATGGTTCTTGTCAGTGTTTGCGAAAACTCTTGGAAATAGGGCTCGTCCGCTTTTGTGACTTTGGGATTCACAACACAGCTCAGAGCTGGCAAGCTATCACTGATGCCGGGTCTTAAAAAATAAGTCAGTAGCTTTTCGTGCAGTGCCTCGGGTTTCACACCAATCAAAAAGCCATATTGTTTTTGCACAAGGCTCTCACTCAAATCGCCTTGGCAAAGAGAATACGCAAAATCATGCCATTGATTGTCCACCACCAACACAGTGGCCTCAGGATAAGTCTGTGTTACTTTTAAAAAAGCTTCTTCACCACACCAACCAATAATGACAATCAATCCTTTGGGGTGCAAGCCTTGCGGCAAAACCAATGCAGCTGGAAAATCTCGCTTGCGATTGATCTGCGATAAATTTTGCTGACTCAAAAACGCGACAAACTCACGATCTTGCTGCCCCAAAGCATCTAGATTTTTTTTCAAGATCTGCTGATCACTCACTAGTCTCAGCTCCTTCCAATAAATCAAGAACCCGCGAACTCCAATAATGACATTCTTTGAGCCAAGCTTGAGTTAAATCAAAATACTGAGAAACAGCTGATAAAAAGTTCTCATCCTGCAAACGCACGCGCTCTCTTTGCGTGAGAATGGCGTAATGATGCGAAGCCAGCAAAGGGCTCAGTAAATTTTTAAATAAGGAACGATGCTCATTAACCAGGGCCTGCCGTTTCTGTTCCCAGACTTTAAAATAAGCACGATAGGCTTCTAATTTTTCTGTCTTACCGGCCTGAGGAAAGTCTTCGTGAATGGTCAGGCTCAAATCATTCATGACCTGCAATGTCTTTTTATTCAGATCACGCAAATCCTTTTTTGACTGATCCACCAATTCCCCGCAGTCACGTTGATTTTGCGCATCCCTAAAACCAAAATCGATAGACTTGATAGCAGTGCGTTTAGCAGCCTCTTGCCAAAACATTTCTGGATCAACACGTTCTGCTTGCTGAATCTGCGCGCCATAACTTGTGGGGATCACGTTACGAGTGGGGATTGAAAATTTAGCAATAAAAGCATCCAGCTGATCACGAAAGGATTTCCAGTAAGTTGTTGATTGAATATCATGCCCGGAATTCCCAGGAATGACAGCCGAACGTTCACCCGAAATCCGACTCAACTCAACTTTTTGAATATCACCTTCGACAGCAGCAAAATGAGACGATTTAAGATCAGGAGCAAAAGCCAAATCTTGCCCCAAAAGATTGATCTCGCTCACGCCCAAGTAAACAAAAAAACGATACGCCATGGTGGCCACACTGTTGCCCAGATTAAAAAAATCAGCCTCTGGCCACAACCACTTTCCAAAGGAACTCCCACGATTCAAAAATATTTTCGGACCGGGATAATTTTTAATGACCGTAGGGTAACAAACCGGCAAGGTCACCAAAGGAATGTCTAAATCAGCAGGCAAATCACCCAAAACATCCACAATATTCTTTGTGCGTTCCATCGACATCACAAAATGAGGTTTAATATTATGGTTCAGTAAAAATTTTAACGAGCTGTCGCTACAAGCAATGACAAAGCGATCTTGATTGGCTTTGAGCTGATCCAAATGAAATTGCAAAGAAGGACCAGTGGAAACAATCACTGCTGGCAAGCCCTGCAGGCTTCCTTGCAAGCAACTGGGATCAAAGGTTTTCTTAAGGCATGACAAATTCCCAATCACATTGATCAGACCTCGATAGCCGTCTTCTCCAGGGGCTTCTAAATGATTGCCCAACTGCTTTAAGGCCACTTGCATGGCTTTAGAAAACTCAACATAAAAAGGGCCATGAGCTTGTAAACTTTTGGTGCAATAAAATTGCCCGATGGCTTCGCGATAAACTAAACGGTCTTCTTGTAAGAAAAATTCTTTTTGCGCGGCCACAAATTGATTCACTTCCAAACCCACAAAAAACTCAACACGAGCTGATTTAAACAAAGGCTCCCAATCTTTATGATAAAAGCTAGCAAGGAACACCAAAGGATCGGCTTCCACCAAGGCAAAGTGAGTTTCTGGCTCTGACTCTTCAAACAAACGCAAAATAGAAGCTGGGTGAGCCATGCCATTCACAACGATTAATTTTGATCCTGCTATTTTAGAAACTTTAAGGCTCTCAGTCCAGGCCATGGCAAGCTGCTCTGCCGAAATGCTTTGTTGCTCACTGGCAAGCGCTTCGATTTGAGGAGACTTTTCTAAGATATCTTGAAGGCGATGCCACAAATAAGGCCGATACTGCTTGAGGCAGTCTTTGTTTTAGAAAAGAGGTTTGTCATTGAGCACCCTCTTCTAAACAATGCCTTGCTCGTTCAAGCCAATAAAGCAAATGACGGATCAAATCATGAAAAGCCATTAAATTGCCTTCAATGTAATTCAATCCCAATTGCGGAGATAATTTTTACGTGCGGCGGTGATCTGTATGTACTCTGAATTAAAAAGCACTGCACAAAATTCTGAAAAACCCAGCCATCAGCCGAAAAACACTTTTTTACACCTTCTTCCCAAACCGCAAATTTTTTCTGATAAAGCTCTATTTCTTCAGCATTACCAGTGAGCGCCCGTTGATGATGCTGAAAGCGAGAGATCTCATCATCTAAACGCAAAGCGGCACTTTTTATTTTATCTAAACCCAAAAAGGTTTTCTGAATAAGCCCTTCTTTGTTAAAATCAGCCCAAGGGCTTGTTGTTTTCATTTGTGAAGCCAATGTTTTGCTCAAAGAACCTGCTTCTGCATTGTTGATGGTCGACCAAAAATCTTGTGGCTCAAGTCGGTGAGCGCCTAAAATTTGAGCCCCTTTGCTCGCGGAGATGACATTAAAAGTCGCTACAGAATGGCTTTGAATCAGATACTGCAAATCTTCTTTGAATTTTTTCCAAAACTGATTCGAAGCAATGGGGCTGCCATCGTTGCCTTCCAGCTCACAAAAATGCCGACTCTCTTTGATCGCCATGGTTGCTTCTTTGACTTTTTGATCAATGCCTTGCACATGCGATGCGCCACTTTCATCACGATCGTAAGCCAGATCTTGTCCCAAGAGAAAAATCTGCGAACAGCCCATGGTGCATAAAATTTGATACGCCATGGAAGCCACTGTTGATCCCAAAAACAAACGTAAACTTTTGTCATTCAACCAAGACCCAAAGGTTGCATCACGCACACAAAGCACTTTTTTATTTTTATATTCACGAAACAAATTCGGCTGAATCACGGGTTGGCAAAACAAAGGCGCCGTGAATGAGGAAGGCAGGTTCGAATACAAGGCAGCGGTTTCTTCCACGCGCTCCATGCTCACCACAAAATCTGGCTCTAAACCAGATTTTAAAACTGCCTGCAAAGCCCCATCAGTGCAAGCTGTGACCACCTTGCCCTTGAGTTTTGATAAAAAAGACAAATGCTCATTTAAAGATGGCCCGGCGGAAAGAATCACCCCAGCCATACCCTGATACACACCCGCAAACTGTGATAAATCCGCACACGAACTGAGCTGATCGAGATTTTCACTGAGGTTAATGAGCCCTCTTATATTGTCTTCACCAGGAGCCAAATAAACATCGCGCAATTCAATAACAGCCTGCTGTAAGCCTTTAGCAAATGCCAGATAATAAGCACCCTCTTTTTTGATGCTGCCCTCATCATAAAAATGCGCTAAGCGATCAGTCAGCACCAAACGTTCATTGGCCATCAGGTAATCGCGAAAAAAAACAGAGAATCGTTCTGCTGGCAAATGAATAGCGAATTCAAAGCGATCCTCTGCCATACACGATCGTAAATCATTGTGAAAAAAAGATTCTAAAAAACGCGACGCATTCTTTTCGACCACAAGAATTTCTGTGGAAGCAGGACAATTCTGAATGACCTGTGAGATCTGATCAGCGGAACCAATGCCATCACAAATCAAAATCAAAGCCTCTTTGTATCCCTGAGACAAAGATTCCGACCCAGCAAAACTACCAAGCGACTCCGACTGAGCTTTCACCTGGTTTTTATAAGATTGTAACTGCGCTGCTAATGCGGGCCGATGCTCACACAAAGCCTGCCAGTTCATCTCGAAAAGATCTTGTTGTGCAGAAGTTTCTGACATTAGTTTTTTGCAGTCCTTTCTAAAAGCGAAACAAGGCTGTCGACGCTGTCTAAATGATCCTCATTAAGATCGTTTTCTTGCAAAACAACATTGAATTGAGATTCGATAAAATCAATCATCTCTAAAATTTGAAAGGAATCTAAAAGCCCGGATTTAACAAGAGACTGCGATGTCTCTTGAACATCTTTGCTCAAGCGATCATTTAGAAAGTTCAGTATTGTTTGTTTGGGGTCACTCGGCACGCATTCCCTCACTATTTTGATGGGTCTTAAGAAACGCCAGAGGATTGTTTTTAAGAATTTGTTCGAAAGATGCCATCAAATCATCGAGCGGGTATAAAAATAAAAGATCATCAAAGCCCATCACAGAACGAAAGCGATCGCGATTCACTTTGTCTTCCAAATGCTTCCATCCTGTTTCCACGCCTTTTGCCACATCACGCACAAAAAGTCGCTCTTGTAATGAAACCTGGCGACCTTGCCAATTCACGGTACCAGAAAAACTTTTTTCGTAACGGTAATCAATTTGATCTCGGTGAAGCCATTCTAAACGATGCGGCAAAGCGTTTTGTGACAAGGGCAAGCCCAGTTGCAGAACCCAAGCATTTTTTTGACAAAGCCACGCGTAAAGCGAACCTTCTCCCCAAGCAGACTCCGGTTGCAATTTTAAAACCTCTTGTTGCAAAGCTCCTTTGACCGCGTAAGAGAAAAAAGCCGAGCAACTTCGAGCGCAATCTTTGGAAGTGCGGAAAGCTTCGGTAATGGCCCCTGTAGTCGATGGCGTTTTATCAAGATCAAGGAAGCCATTTTCATAGCCTTTGGTGAAGGTGGGCATGAGAATCGTGTTTTGCTGAGTCTTGTGATTAAAATAAGCATTGAACCCTGCTACCAAATCCAATGGATTTTCTTCAAAGCGGCGTTGCAAGCGAAACAAACTTGAAAAGATCACAACAGGACGATCGTCTTCTGGCCAAATGTCATTCAGCTTTTGTAGGAATTTTGCTTGCTTCATCAAACCCTCACCAGTTCATCATCAAGATAAACAGCGTCTGCAAAGAAAACAAAATCCAAATGAAAAGACACTCTGTTCAAACCGCCAATGGTGGCATTAGAACCAAAACCGCAATGAAAGGTGCCATAACAACCTTCGTCAATGAGCATGTTGCCACAAAGCTCTGCGCGATCATTAAAACCAATCCCGAATTCAGCAAGAACACGTTTTGGGCTTTGTGACTCGCCAAACAAGTCTTCCAATTTTTTCACAACATCTTGTGCCCCTTGTATCTTAGCAATCTTGCCATTTTCGATGATCAAGGTGACTGGCGCATCGAGCTTGCCAATGCCATCACAGGGAATAGAGCCATCGACTACCAGAGTGCCATGACTGTGATTCTCTAAGGGCGCCACATTCACTTCTATATCAGGAGGCGAACCCAATTCATGATGCTCATCAACATAACCAGGGCAAAAATTGGCCTGACGAGTGCTAATGTCCAAAGTTAAATCTGTTCCTGATGCCGTCACAACACGTAACTTATGCGAACGGTTGAGTAAATGAACCAATCGTTCCAAACGCATGCCTCGGTCTTGGTAGTCTGCAAAAAGTGCCGGGTGAGTCATGACGTTTTCAGAAAAGTCAGGCATACTCAGGTAACGAGCACCTGCGCGGTTGGCCTGCAAGCGTGCGTCGGTGTGCGCCATTGACTGTGTGGTGAGACCAAGAATCAAATCGCTGCTTTTCATTTCGCTTGCCACTTCTGGTGGCGGCTCACTGCCATGCATGGCTTGCAAAGGCACTTCGCAAAGCGAATGCGAAACCCCGCTACGCCCCATGTATTCAGAAAACTGCTGCCCCAAAGCCGAAGTTTTTGCGTCCACAACCACACACACGGATTCTTCTTTTTTAAGATTTCCTAAATTAAACAGCACTTGGTGAATGCCTTTTTCGATACTCTCTTCGCTGATTTGATCCGTTGTGATTTGCGCTGTTATTTTTTCTTTGATGATCAGAAGAGCTTTTTGAATACGCTCCTCTGATTCGGTGCCAATTGATAATCTCAAAAAGCCATCACAAGAGTCACCATAACCAATTCCTGGAACAACAGCAATTTTGTGATCTGTTAACAAAGATGCCGCAAAGTCACGAGAGCCTTGTTGGGAACCGATCGAAAGAAAAAAGTAAAAAGTGCTATCCCCAGCCAAAACATGCAACCCATTTGCCTTTGCAAACTGAGCGAGTCGTTCGCGTTTTTCTAAAAGCGTTTTGATTTGTGGTTTTGTCGCTGCAACCAATTCTTCAAAATGCTTGGCCACATAGTAGCACAACACAGTTGGCGGGCAGGTGATCAAATGCTGATTAAGATACAAAATCGATTGCATGATGTCAGGATGGGCAATGACGTAGCCAATGCGCCAACCCGAAAGACCAAAGTTTTTAGAAAGTGAATTCACAACAATGCTGTGTTTCTTTTCTGGATCAATCATGCTCACGGAAACAAATTGTCCCTCGTTGGGAACAAACTCGCTGTAAGCCTCATCGGAAACCAGCATGAGTCCCTGGTTTTTAGAAACCTCTAAGAGATGTGACAGCTCTTTTAAACTTAACACCTGACCAGTGGGGTTGTTGGGGTTATTGATGATGATGGCTTTGGTTCGTCTGGTGATGAATTTTTCAATTTCAAATACAGAAACACCGTTGGGTACAAAAACAGGCTTAGCACCCACCAAACGAATCTGTTCTGGATAGCTCACCCAATAAGGTTCAAACACAATGACCTCATCGCCCGGATCACAAAGGGCCTGCATGATCATAAACAAAGCCACTTTAGAACCCGCTGTGAGCAGCAATTCTTTTTGCCAATCCAGTTTAATGGAATGAGTTTCTTGTAAATACTTGGCAATTTTTTCTCTGAGCTCGGGCAAACCAAACGATGACGAATAATGATAAATTTTTTCTTCTGGCAAATCCGAAAACGAAAAAAATGGCAGATCAAAAAAAGCCTCTCCCAAGGAAAGCACTGTCACATCGTCTCCGGCATTCTGATGATCATAAACCTTTTGATTCACCGCAACAGACTCTGCAGGCGCCAAGAGCTGTGCTTTTTGAGAAAGCAAATCACAAGGGCTTTTACAGGATGAGTCGTTTTGTTTTGTTGGCGCACTGGGGTGCGATTCTAACTCGAGCAAGGAACGTAATTTTGCCTTTTGAATTTTTCCACTGGCTGTTTTGGGAAAATTTTGCAGAAGAATGTAATCACTGGGCTGTTGTTGTTTTTCTAACTGGGTTTGCAAAGACTCTTTAATTTTCTCCACCACAGAAGAAAAGCGTGTGGCTTCTTTTAAAGATAAAAAGGCGACAATCTCTTCCCCCAAAATGGCATGACGACGCCCCACAACAGCACATTCAGCCACCTCTTGGTTTTGTAAAATGGCGTTTTCCACCGCCAAAGGACTAATGTTAATGCCAGAACGGATGATCAGATCTTTTTGACGACCATTTATTTGAATTTGATCATTTGTGATTTTCACCAAATCACCTGTTGCAAAAAAACCATCTTCATTAAGCTGTGGATCAAATCCTTGCTCTTGCAAATACCCCTTCATGAGAAAGGGTGTTTTGACCAGCAAAGCGCCCTGCTGATCTTGCAAACAATCAACACCAGACAAAATTTTTCCAACCCCATCAAGAGCGTTCCCTGATGCAAAATCACCAGGGCGCTGAGAACAAATAAAAAGGGTTTCGGAAAGTCCGTAATTTTCTAAAATATTTGTTTTGTATTTCTCATAAAAGCGTTGGCGCAAAGAAAGCGGCAAAGGTGCCGTACCGCAAAGCACAAGCGGCTTGATTCTTTCACAATACTGCGTACCGATCTGTGAACGATCAATCTTTAAAAGCCCCGCGATGATCGATGGCGTCATCCACAAAGCTGTGGCTTGTTTCTCGTTAACCATTTTCCAAAAAGACAAACTGGTGCGCGCTGAGTAAACCGAACAAATAACAGTTTGAGCTCCACACACAAAGGGCAACAAAAGCAAATTGTAGTAACCACCAAGATAAGTCATGGGAAGGTAGTTCAAAAAGCGCTGCCCAGCTTGAATCCCAACCACATCACCAAAAAGGTCGGCGTTAGCAAACAACGAAGAAATTTTATGAACAACACCCTTTGGTTCTGAAGTCGTCCCAGAAGTGAAAACCAAACAAAGCTCATCATCACCCTTCCACGACACCGCCTTTAAGTTTTTAATTTTTTTCATTTCATCGCTAGAGAGCAAAGAATCAATTTGTTCGACCTGAGATAAATCAAAAGCACCTAAATTGATTTTAGAAAACCCCCGCACAAGTTCGGGGTGATCTGAAAAAAAGTATTTAGCCTGTGCTCTTTGATAAAGATTTTTTAAATTTTGAAGGGGCGTTTCTCTGGAAACAGGAACAACAACCAAACCGGCTCGTAAAAAACCAAAATAAGCTTCCGCCAACTGAAAAGAATTATCACAACACACCAAAACACGATCCCCTTTTTTGAGACCTTGCTTTGAAAAATAGAACTGCCATTTGGCAGCTTCTGCCCAAAGACTTTTGTAAGTGTGAGTTTGATCAGAGAGCTGATCAATAAGAAAAACCTGCTCAGCAAAACACGCCAAATGTTTCTTGAGCTGCTGGTTAAAACGGACTCCTTGCCATGTCATTTTGACCCCCGTGCGAGATTCCCTTCTCACCACAAATCAATTGCAATCACCGTGCCAGCCCAAGACACTATTGTAACATAAATACTCAATGTTTTTAAACACTTAAAAAGTAAGTCTAGGATTTTACAGTCAGATTTTTGGCACTTCCTGCTTCTTGTTTTTTGGCGGATGCCTCCACAAGAAGACCTTCTTTTTTTAGGGTTTGCGCAATATCCGCCAGCAACAAAATGGGATACTGAGATCGTTCTGAAATTTGAAAGAGATCGTGTTGACCATCAGCCAGATTTAAGAGCCACATGGTGGCACGTGCGCGTCTGACATCGTGCGAACGAACATTAAGATTTGGGTAAAGATTGCGACGTCCCAGTTGAGGTTCACCATAAGGATTCAAGTTAACCCAAATCTGATTGCTCTCTAGTGCTGCTACAATTTTTGAGTACAAATCCACATTGGCCAGCATGGCATCGAAGCTGATGAAATCTTTATTGTCCAAAGACGAATGATATTCTTTGTAGTCATTGTACATGCTGCGCATCAAAGACCCAACGGGAAGATCATAACCTGGCGAACAATACTGGCGCTCTTCACTTCCACGCGAAGGATCAAAGTCATGAACAAAATACTGTTGGCGACTTGGGTCCAGTTCTTTTAAAACGGACAAAGCGGCTTGATCGGCAAGGCTATTGCCCTGACGAGATCGTTTGTAATTAAAAGGCGCCTGATCACCCAAGCAGGTCAACACATAGCCAGCTTTGACTTTTTGTTTTAACTCCTGCCCTCTTTTGCTCAAATAAGCGATGGTGCCCACTGTTTCGGCATTCAAGACAAAACGATAAGTGTACTTACGCTGTTTCATGGCCGCGATTTTTTCGTACAAGAACGCAAGAACCAAAGGCCCTGATAATTCATTGCTAGCCATGGAGGGGTGACAAAGGTAACTAGAAAATAAAATCTCGTCTTTGCTTTCTCCCGGCAAGACACACTCACCAGACTCAAAAAAACCATCTTTAAAAACCGAATCAACGACCACTTCGTATTCGCCTTCTGGCAAGCTTTCGTACTCTTCATGATTCAAACAAAAGCCCCAACGTTCTTCAAAAAAAGAAGTCGCGTAAGGAATGGCTTTGGGCAAAGACGGCAAGGTGTACAAATGAGGTTTGAGCTCATCTAAGGTCATTTTGCCTTTAAAGGGCACTGAATAGCTCACAAGGTGCAGGTTGTTTTTATGAAAGTCGGCGTACTTCTTGCCATTGGGACCAATAAAATAAGCAGAACGCACTTCCCATATTTTGGGCAAATGCCAGTCCAAAACCTTGGTGCCTGTCGGGTACTGCAAGCGTTTCAAGGGAATCATTTCGGCCATAATATCCAGTGAATCAGAAAACCCCTGCCCGGCAATCGAACGAGGCAAAGGCCACAAACGATCAAACATATCTTCAATTTTAATTCTTCGTGAATCAACCATGAAACACCTACCAATACTTCCATTCTTGATTACGGTACTCAAGCATATCCAAAGCACGACCTGCCCAAATCTGCACCATATTCAGCCACTCGTAGAGCAATTCGATTTTGCGTTTTGTGATTTTTGAAAAAGGCAACGTGCTGTTTTGCAACTGAGCAAATTGCAATCCAAAATAAGCATGAGAACTTAAAATGTAACTTTGAAAGACACGATCAAAAAAACCATTGTTTTGCTGAAACAAATCCGCCTGCCACGCTTCAACACGGGCAAAAAACTTTTTGTAGGCCTCTTCGTTGCCCAAAGCTTGTATATTAGGATCGTGCTTCATGGTAAAAAAACCTATTTCTCTCATGAAGGCCAAACAAGATTTAATGAGATCATCCAAAGCATCACGATTTTGTTTCAGATTGATTCTGGCTTGGCTTTCGATCTCTTTGAATTCTTTTTTGGCAATGGTCGTTAAATCCCCCAGGTCCTTTGAAAAAGGTTCCTCTTGATTCAATTGATCGAGATCTTTGGGGTCCATCCACGATGTGCCCTCTATGGGAATGCCGTATTCTTTGGGCAACACATGATACACTTGTTGAAAAGATTGTTCTCTTAAAATGCGTTCACTGCGTTCATGAAATTCACGCCAAACACGATTGGTTAATTTTTCTTGGCCGTCATACCCCAAAAAACTTAACTTTTGAACTTCATCACGTTCTTGTTTTTCGTATTTTCCAAATTCTAAAATGTGCTTTGCAGCACCTTGGTCATGAGAGTCTCCAGAAAGAGGGTCATAAGCCCCGTC
Source organism: Deltaproteobacteria bacterium (assembly GCA_024233595.1). Taxonomy (GTDB): domain Bacteria; phylum UBA10199; class UBA10199; order UBA10199; family JADGCS01; genus JACKPK01. The sequence continues at coordinate 38,532 of JACKPK010000009.1, read as the reverse complement.
CTGACCAAGCAAATAAATAGGACCACAACCCAAATGTTTAAGACCAACCATGCACACATGACTGGCAGAAATCCCCATTTCGATTGTTTCCTGCACTTCGTAAAACCAATGCTCAAAGCCACCACCATGGCGATTCACGCGCATCTTTGGACCTTGATAAGCAGCAAAAGATTCTGGTGTTAAAACAGAGGGAGCAACCAAATGAGTCTTAGAAGAAACAGTCACGCCTTCAAATAGCTTAGCAATTTGTCCTAAGCGCTCTAAGCTGCCAACAAAATCAGGTTGGATATTATTTTTAACAAGAATGCTCAGTGCTGAATCGCACGCAAAGATCACCACTCGATCTTGAAGTTTTTTTAAATACGGTAGCGATGCCGAAAGCGATGGCCCAGTCGAAACAACCACACCAACTTTTTCTTTAAAGCGATCTTTTAAAAGATGAAAACTGGGCGCTTCAAAATAGCTTGGGTAATTCATCAAGCTATTTGCCAAACCTTTCCAAGCATCTTCCACATTTGGCTTGGTCTCAATTTCACGATCAGAACAAATTTTTTTGACCAAAGAAACAAAGTGATTAAACTCAGCATGAGCAATGCCAAGCGTTTGATGAATGGGATTGGTGAAGCAAAGCATTTCTTTCAGACGACCAAGACGAGAAAGATCTTCGCTGATAAATTCATTAATAGCGTCAAGCAACTGGCCTGAATCAGTTCCTAAAAATACTTTTAGTTTGGGGTGACTCAACAAAGTCACAAAGGATCTTAACGCAAAGAGCTTCTTCAACACCGCTTCATCTGGCTCGTAAACTAAAATTTCTTTTACCGCAGCTTGTTTTAAAGCTTCTTCCAGTAACCGCCCATCACCAAAACCAAAGACCAACAAGGTTTTGGCCTGATTCCCCAAATCCAAACGCACTGGCTGACTCACAAAGGTCGCTTGGTTGGCTAAACTTTTAAAAATAAGATTATTGGACGCATCACAATCCACATCCAAAAAACGCGGCGCCCCCTGTGCCGGAACCAAATTACGCCCTAAGGCTTGTAGGTTTTCGTTCAACACATTCATGATTTCTCCCCTAACAGATGGTAAGAAATCATATCGGAAACGCGATCAGCAGTTTGCGCAAGCAACTGAAACCAGCGTTGATACAAAGCAATCTTATTACAAATTTTGCCAAGCTCGTCGCGATTGGCATCCATTTCTGTGGCGTGAATCTGATACCCAACACGCGCGTACTCACCTTGCAAGATATTGTGCAAAAGTCCCATGTAAGCGTTGAATTCAATTTTGGTTGATTCCAAACGCTTACTTTCTAGTTCTAAGAAAAAGTCTCGGTAAAGCGGTCGGTGTGCAGGAAAGCCCGCGTGGTACTCATAAGAAAACTCCAAGGTTTTCTCCAACTGGCGGTAACACGCTTTTTTGAGACACATGAGATGCTTAATCACTTTTTCTGATTCTTGTTTAAGATCAGCGGGCATTAATTGAGTGCTTTGTCGTCTTTTTAAAATGGTTTCTGAAAAATCAAAATCATCAGCATCCACACTCAACAAAGTTTCAGGATCAAGGCGCTCAACACCTTTGATTGGATAACAGTAGTTTTCTGGACAAAGGCGTTTGATGTTCAGCCCTTCTCGCAAAGCAAAACCAGAAATGATCTGTGCATCAACCATCCAAATAGAATAGGTCTTTTTAGGCTGACCATCGTAACCTGTGACTTCAACCACTTCAAAATCTTTGCGGTTATGAACATCTTCTCCGGCATTTTGAACCTGCTCAGAAGCATCAGCATGATGCGATTGCCCTGACTCGGGATCAAAAGCACAATCGATGCCTGCCATGTAAATGGTGCGGCAACCTAAAATAGAAGCCACACGCAAACCAAGCTGGCTCACAGTTTGACCCAAAAAATACCGGTTACGATCAGCATAAAGCCAAGAATCAAATCCCGTGTCGCGATGAACAATGAAGCTTCTGTCTTGAACAACATTCCAAACATGAGGATGCACAATGCTTGGCACACAGTAATAAGGCTGTTTATCAAAAGAAATTTCGACGTAGCTACGAATGTCTTCCGAACGTTCTAAAGCGCAAATGATATCGGGAGTGAGATTATTTTCTTTTAAAACCCGTGCTGCCGAATCAACCGAAATGAGAATCACTTTATCTCTGATTTTGTGTAAATGCGGGATAACCGTTTGCAAAGAAGGTCCAGGAGCCACAACAACCGCATCTTTACCTTGAGCACTGCCAATCAGACAGTCAACGGGATGAGCCTTATTGATGCCAGAAAGATTTTTTAAAAAATTACTCAGACCAAACAAGGAATCTTCTGGATCAAACTTAGCGTAAACACCCACATTATTGATGGCATTCTTTAAAGATTCAGCAAATTTTAAAAAATAAGGCCGGTACTCTGGAATCTTTTCGGCACCAGGAGTCATGAGTGTGCCAAAGTTGCCACTAAAACTGTACCGGTCAATTTCTTCCATGAGGTAGGTTTCGATGTTTCTTTGGTACAGATCGGTTTCGGAACCAGACAACAACCTCACTTTGGGGTGATTCAATAAATCTTTTAGACGACCTTGTTGTTCTAAAGAAGCAAGCAACTGCGTGCTGGGTTCAAACACCAGAACATGTTTTACACAGGAAAGATTGACGAGTTTACGAAGATAACGACCATCCCCCAAGCCATACAAAATATACAGGGAACGCGTTTCGTCCAAAACATTCTTTTCAATGGGAGAAACATCGCCAAATTGTTGCAGATTGACTTGAAATTGATTCAATGAACCCCCACAAGTACAGGATTTACTCCTGCGCCATTTCGCTCAACATAGTTTGAGCACGTTGGTCGCTTGGATTGCGCTTAATCAATTCTTTTAGAGCATTGGCGCATTCTTCTTTTTGGCCTGCATTTTGGTAAAGAAGAGCCTTTAAGAAAAGCAAATCAATGTAATCAGGATAATACTCCTCGATTTTTTCAATCGCCGTTTTCATCTCTTCACTTTTTCCCAAATGAATGCCGGATTTAATAAAATTATCCTGCATAGACACATCAAAAGGATTCCGAATAATGGCTTCGCGAAACAATTTAAAAGAACGCTCTTTATCGCCTGTGGCCCACATGAGCGTTCCCATATTTGAGTAAGGCTCACCAAAAAAAGGCTCGGCTTCACAAGCGTTCACAAAATGCTGAGCTGCTTTTTGATGTTGTCCCAAATCGTTGTACAACTTGCCCATGTAATTTTGAATGATAGCGTTGTCTTTGATGCTGCCCTGTTCCCCTTGCAAACGATTCAGAATATCGTTTCTGAAATCGTCATTTTTATTCTGAATGGTCGGATCCGCCAGCTCGCGCACAATCTGAGGGAACACATAAGAAACGCCTTGAATATAAAAAGCCTCAATCAAACCGCTTTGCATAAAATCAACAAGCTCCAAAAGATCATCATACTGAGGATCTTCAAAGGCAAAACTGAGAGTGATGTGATCGCCATCCTCTGCTTGTTTGGGGTTCGCTTTAAAAGCAGGAGCATTTTGATAGAGTTCAATAAATGCTTTTTCACTGCCCTTTTTTAGATACCAAACCAAACCGTCTGATTCACCAAAATAGCAATAGCGACTTAAGCCTTTTACTTCTTGATCAAAATCTTCACGAGATTGTTCTTTAAGTTGGAATCCAAAATGATTTAAAATCTTGGCGACTTCAGACCATTTCATATTTTCTCCTTTTCATGAAACTGGTTTGAGACAGCCAAATAACCAGACAATCTCTGTAAACCGGCATGATCACTTCTAGCTTTGTAGATTTCAAAAACCTTTTCAAAATAAACCTTGTTGTCAGGCACAAGTCCCTTTTCAAAGAGTTGTTTTTCAATTTTCTGAAGCTCGTTGCTTTCTTTTAAAACATGACAACAAATCAAAAGCTGCACTTTAACATCTTGCGCGTTAGGGTTCAGTTCGCTCGCTTTGCGAAAGTTATCTTGAGCCTGTTGAATGTGGCCTAAATTAAAAGCAATCTCGCCCAGGTATTTGTAAGCCACAAAAGACTGTGGGTGCGCCTTTAAAAGTTTATTGGCCACCTCGGTGGCGTTTTGAAAATCTTGTGCTTTTAAATAAGCCAAAGCAAGATTACTCAACACAGGTTCAAACTCATCGTTAAAACGCAAAGCGTTTTTAAAAATTTCTATGGCCTTAGCAAAATCTTTTACGTTTAAAGCCACCATGCCTTCGTTCAAAGCCAAAGCCACTTCATTATGGAAACCCAATGCCTTTGCTTTTTGCAACATCTGCAATGCCAAATCGTATTTTTTAAGCTCAATCAAAACAGAGCTAAGGAAAAAATGAGCCTCAGCGTGCTCGGGTTTTAACGCAATGACTTTAGCAAACTGTTCTAAAGCATCTGGGTAACGCGCTTCTTGTTGTAAAAAACAAGCATAAGCCACTTGCGCATCCATGTGGTTTGGGTCCAGCTCTATGGCTTTTAAAAGCAAATCTTCAACATCGTCCATTTGCTCTAATTCCCAGTTTTGCACAGCCATTTCGTAAAAAGCATGCGGCTCTTCCGGCATATCGGCTAGCTTCTTTTCGCCAATGGCTTTGTAGAGATTAGCTTTATCTTGCATGCGTTCTTCATCACGAAACTTACCATAATGATGAATGCGTATTTTTGTTAAGCAAGGCACAACTTTAGAATCTTCATGAGCAGCATGCTCGTGAACAGCTCCAAAAAATTTAATTTTGGGAGTGTTGCGAAACAAGCGCACCAAAGGCGATTCAAAATAACCTTTGTAACCTTCGGCTTCTTTTTCAGCAATGTCGTTTGCTTTCCAACGTAAAATAGTAGACGCGTTTGTGTAGGTGGTTTGCACCAAATAATATTCTAGATAACTAGCGTTTAGTAACAAATGCTGAATTTCAGCCCATGCTTTTTCGGAAAGAACTTCATCGGCATCCAAAACCAACACCCATTCACCAGTCGCGTGCACCAGAGAATGGTTACGGGCTAGCGCAAAATCATTTTGCCATTCAAAATCAAAAACCTTGGCGCCCCATTCTTTGGCAATCTCTTTTGTTTTGTCATGAGAACCCGTGTCCAAAACAATGATTTCATCAGCATGATCTTTTACAGAGCGAAGCGATTCAGCAAGACAGCTCTCTTCGTTTTTGGTGATGTAACAAATAGAAACACTTGGCTTGCGCTGAGGGTCTTGGCTGCGCAATTGATCATAACAATACGACAACCAAAAACGAGCAGGATCCCAACCCGGCTGCACACGAATCTCTTGCTTGTACCAATCTAAAGCTTTTTGAAAATCACCCTGCTCCTGAGCAAGGCGACCAAGTGCGTAAGCAATGCCCTGACGACGAGGATCAAGTTTTAGAATATGAATAAAATCTGCTTCGGCTTGCTTGTTTTGTTTTAAATGCTGATAAACTGAGCCTCTTGCGATCAAGGATGGCAAGTAATCAGGGTTGATTTCTAAAGCGCGATCAAACTGTTCCGCCGCTTTGAGCAAATCTTGCATCTCCCAATAAGCCACTCCCAGCTCATGCCAGGCTTTGGTCGATGTTGGGTCATCGTTTACTTTTCTGATGCCAAGATCCAAATAAAAACGTTTCTTTTGCTGCATTTTTTCGGGGCTCAACACCAAGCCATGATGATGCAATTTAACATCAAGGCGCTCGCCTTCTAAAATTTGATTGTTTTGACACAGGTGTTCGTGCACAGCACCTTGAAAACGATACCCCATGTGATTGCGAAACAAACGCACCAACCAAGAAATGGTAAAACCCTTGTACTGCTCAAAACCTGTTTCTAAAAATGAATTGGATTGAAAGCCATGCACATAAGGATCATTCACGTAATTGATCTGAGCAAGATTGAAAAAAGATTCAGAACGACCAGCAATGGTTTCTTTGATTTTTTGCCAACCCGCATCACTCAGACGTTCATCAGCATCCAAAACCAAAATCCAATCGCCCATAGCTTTTTCGATAGAAAAATTACGAGCCTTCGAAAAGTCATTCTGCCAGGCATAAGCGTAAACGCTAGCACCAGCTTCTTTAGCCACTTGCACGCTGTTATCTGTGGAACCCGTGTCCACAATGATCATTTCATCGCAATGAAGCTTGGCTTTGGACAATAGCTCAACAAGGTTATGGGCCTCATCCTTAACAATCATGCAAAGAGATATTTTTGGAGACTGATTATCCTTCATCGTCTTGCACTCTTTTCTTAAGACGTCGCGCTAATTTTTCCATCACCTCGTTGTGAATCTGACAAATACGAGATTCTGTTTTTTCCAAGACCTCACCAATTTCTCTTAAAGTTAGCTCTTCATAATAATAAAGAGACAAAACTAGTTTTTCTTGGCGCTTGAGTTTGTCGATTTCTTCCGCCATGAGCTTTTTAACCTGATCAATCCAAACCTTATTCTCTGCAGCCGAAAGACCATCGTCTTCACTTGGGTCACGAATCTCGCGTTTTTGCACCACGTCTTCTAAACTGAGGAACACACCAGTTTTGGCATCGTTTAAGAAGGAAAAGTACTCTTCCATTTTCATGCCCAAAGCATCTGCAATTTCGTCAGAAGACACTTCGCGTTTGTATTTTTTTTCGAGATTCGTGATCGTGCTTTCTAGAAGTTTGTATTTTTCGCGACCTGTTCGTGTCATCCAGTCGTTTTTGCGCAGATCATCTAAAATGGCACCGCGAATCCGGTGTTCGGCGTAAGTTTTAAATTGGTTGTTTTGACTAGCATCGTATCGGCACACAGCTTCCATTAAACCCAACACGCCAGCATGCTCTAAATCTTCGATCAAGATATGACTTGGCAACCGATCTTTAATGCGTTGGGCAATGAACTTCACCAAAGGCATGTGCTCAACGACGATCGCTTTTTTCTCTTCATCAAGACGAAACTGATTCGCAGCGTAAGGTTGTTGTTGATAAGCTGTCAAAGCGGCCTTTCTTACGTTAAATCACCAAAGGTTTAAATTTTTGCGCATCATCATCGGAATGTAATTTTCCCGACTCTGCTTGCGATTGCGCTGCAGCAACTTGGTCCTGCGGGCCTGGGATTAAAAATCCCAAAACTCGTTCAGGTGTGGCTTTTTCCAAATCTTGCCCCACCGCGTTGCCAATTCCAAAATAAGAAACAGGGGTATTCAACTGCTTGCTTTCAGCCAACATGGGGCCGATTGTTTTGGATTCATCTAACTTTGTAAAAATCACAGAATGAAGCCCAAGCGTTTTGTAACCGTTTAAAACATCAGCTTGGCTCATGCGGTCACTCTCTAAAACCAAAATGCTTTCGGCATTGAGTTTATCGATCTTGGCTCTGAGTTGTGACAAAGCGTCTTCTTTAAGACCTGATACCGATTCGGTGTCGATGACAACGTGGTCGTACCCCTTGAGCTCTGGCAATAAATTATTGATGCCACGGGTTTGGTGAACAACATGGAAAGTCACACCCAGTTCTTCGGCACAAATGCGTAAAAATTCACAATGACTCACGTGGCCATCTAAACTGACCAACATGACTTTCTTTTTTTGCTCGCGCAGCAAAGAAACAAGCTTGATGGCCGTGACTGTTTTGCCCGCCCCGGAAGGTCCAACCAAAGCAAAACGCTCTGGCAAAGCAGACTGACTAAACTTAAGATTTTGGCTCACCATACCAAAGAACTGATCCAGAATTTCTTCTTGGGTTGAGTTTTGAGGCAGAGCATTGAGCTGCTCGTGGTACTCATCGTAAAGTTCCACAGGCATTTTTTGATTTTTTAAAACATTTAAGACTGGCTTGATTTTGTCCCACTCATTCTGAGGTTCAGCAGAAGCCGACAAACTCCCGAGTGCGTCCACTCTTTTTCTTAAACTTTCGTTATCGCGTTGCAACCTTGCTTTGACTCGCTCGAGTTGCTCCAAACGTTCAAATAAATCGTTATCTGGTTTTGCAGGTTCCGGTGCCTTTGCTTTGAACAAGCCTTTGATGCCACTTTGTTTTTTTACGGGGGCACCTGCCGAATGAATGCGTTCGATTTGCTCTTGAGTCAGTTGTCGTTCATCGACACTAGCTTGCACCTCAACTCCCCCTGGTTTTCTAGAAAACAAACCTTTAGAGGCAGCGATTTTTTGGGTCGAAATGATTTTTGCCGAAGCCCCCATTTCGGATTTAATCGCGGCGATGGCTTCGGAATAGGTTTTGGCTTTGTAAATTTTCGTAATCATAACAAGGACCTTATATTTTATACTATTCTAGGCAAATTGCCACTTTATTTATCCCTTTCTGCAATATTATCCACGAATAACACATCGGCATTGCCAGCCACCTCATTATGGGACAAAACAACGACCGATGGGATGAATTTATCAAGTAAATTAAATAGATGCGGGCGAACGTTCTGGGAACACATCACCACAGGAAAACCCTCGGGAGAAGCGTGTTGAGAGATTTTTTGGGTCACTCGCTCGATTAGTTTTTGGGATGTCACGGGATCAACATGCAGCTCGGGACCCGCGTTGGTCATTTGAATAGAAGCATTCAAGCGATCTTCCCAAGCCTTGTCCAAACCAAGAGCTCTGATTTGATTTTTGTAGTTTTTATAAAGACTGGTGATCATCGGTCCCAATGATTGCCGCACACATTCTGTTAATGCCGAAGGATCTTTTATTGTTGGCGCTTCAGACGCCAAAGCCTCCAAAATGGTGAGCAAATCGCGAATCGGGACGCGTTCTTTGAGTAAATTCTGCAAAACTTTTAACACCGTTCCAAAAGGCAAGAGTTCAGGGATTAAATCGGACACCACTTTGGGGTAAGTTTTTTTGAATTCATCAAGAAGCGTTTGCAAATCTTGACGATTGAAAATTTTATGGCTGTGTTTGCGGATGAGTTCGCTCAAATGCGTTGCCAACACGCTGCCCAAATCGACAACCGTGTAGCCAGCCACAACCGCGTCCTCTTTTTTGGCTTCTGAAATCCACAAAGCCGGCAAATTGTATGTAGGCTCTTTTGTGGGGATGCCATCAACAGTGCGAATGAGCTTTCCTGATTCCATGGCCAATAAATGCCCCGGCAAAAGTTCACCCTTTCCAACAGAAACCGATTTAAGAAGAATGTTGTACTCGTTGCCCTTGAGTTGCAGGTTATCTTGAATGTGAATGGGCGGCACCATGATGCCCATTTCTTCGGCAAACTGTTTGCGGATTGCCAAAATGCGTTTGACCAAATCGTTGTTCTTTTTACTGCTCACCAAAGGCACAAGGTCATAGCCCACTTCGATTTCTAATATATCGATGACGCGTGGAATATCAGATTGAGCTTCTTCTTTGGGCTTGCTGTCGTCACCTGTTGTTTTGCCTTTTAATAAGCTTTGCTTCTCTTGTGTTTTTTCGCGGCCCTTTTTGATCATGAAAGCAATGCCGCCCACAATGGCCGCCATAAAAAAGAACGGGCCAGCAGGCAGACCAGGAACAGCGCCAATCAAGAATAAAATTGCCGCCACAACCATCATCGGACGGTATTCAGTTAGCATCTGACCAACAAGCAATGTCTTCAAATCGGTTTCTTTGTTCACCTTGGTGACCAACATACCAGCAGAAAACGAGATGATGAGTGAAGGCACCTGAGAAACCAAACCATCACCAATAGTCAAAATGGTGTAAACACTTAAGGCTTCGGTAAAATCCAAATTCTCTTTGACCATACCGATAATAAAACCACCAACGATGTTGATCAAAGTGATGAGCACACCGGCAATGGCATCCCCTTTTACGAACTTCGAAGCACCATCCATGGAGCCATAAAAGTCAGCTTCTTTTTGCACCGCTTCACGGCGTTCTTTGGCTTCGCGATCATTGATGATGCCCGCGTTCAAGTCGGCATCAATTGCCAATTGTTTACCGGGCATGGCGTCCAAGGTAAAACGCGCGCTCACCTCTGAAATACGACCAGCACCTTTTGTGATCACCACAAAGTTAATGATGTTGATGATGATGAACACAATCAGACCCACGACCTCGTCACCACCAACAACAAATTGCCCAAAGGCCTCAATCACAACCCCAGCCGCCGAAGCGCCTTGCGAACCATTGAGCAAGATCAAACGTGTGGACGCCAAGTTCAGAGCCAAGCGATACATGGTGGCCAAAAGCAAAATGGTGGGAAATAGTGACAAATCGAGCGGGCGTGTCACGTAGATGGCAAGCAATAACACTGTTAAAGACATGGCAATAGAAAGCACCAAGAACATGTCCAAAACCGCTGCCGACAAAGGCACGATCATGAGCATGAGCACGGCAACCACGCCACCTGCTAAAAACAAATCAGAGTTTTTCTCTAAAAACCCTGCTTTCGGATTGTCTAAGGCCATTTGTGCCATAATTTTTTTGTCACCTGTTTAGACTCGGTCCACCCGAAGGAAGATTATTCCCCAGCAGCGCTTGTCTTTGTCGTTTTTTCTCTTCCTCAAGTTGGAAGATGGTCGCGATGATTTTTGCCACCGCTTTGTAATATTTTCTTGGGATATCGTGACCCACTTTAACATCACGATAAATCCCACGAGCCAAGGGCGGGTTTTCTACAATGGGCACTCCGTGCTCCCGCGCTACATCTTTGACTCGTTGACAGAGGATATCAGCTCCTTTGGCCACAACTCTTGGCACCGGCACCTTGCCCTTTTCGTAGCGCAAAGCGACAGCAAAGTGAGTTGGGTTTGTCACCACCACCGTGGCTTGTGGCACCTCTGCCTGAATTGTTCGCATGGCCTGTTCGCGCTGAAATTCACGAACCTTTCTTTTGACTTCAGGGTTACCTTCCATCTCTTTGTGCTCGTCTTTGATCTCTTGCTTGCTCATCATGAGTTTTTTGCGCGTTAAGACTCTTTGAATGACGTAATCGATGGCAATCACCAGGATCATAAAAATAACAGCCATCAAAAGGTAGCCAATCACCACGTCGTAATACAAACCCAAGGCGTTTTCGTAAGGCTTGGAAGCCGAATAAGTGATTTCTCTTAAACGCGGTTTCACAACAAAGTAATAAACCAAGAGCAAACCACACGCTTTTACAAAAGACTTTGCAAATTGCACCAGAGTTTCTTTGGAGAAGAGCTTTTTAGCGCCCTCGACTGGACTCAGTTTTTCGATATTAGGCGTTAAGCCTTCGACATTCATGATGAGCCCTTTTTGCGCAAAGTGCCCAATGAGAGGGAACAAAAAGGCCACGCCAAAAACAGCGATCATCACTCTAAAGATACCTTCTAACCCTGGCACAATCACATCCCAAAGAGGTGGCTGATTGTAAGGCCATGCTTCTAAGTTGTTAAAGATCATTTTGAAGAACCGTTCCATGGCAGAGTACAACCAGCCGCCGCCAAGCACGACAATGGACAAAACACCAACAAGCCCCAGAGTGCTTCCGAGTTCTTTGGTGTAAGCCACCTGACCTTTTTTGCGTGCGTCCTCTAGACGCCTGCCGGTCGGTTCTTCGGTTTTTTCTTCGTCTGCCACCTATTTGCTAAGCTCCTGACAGGACAAAGCCCGCCACAAAGTTTTCAAATAAGCCGAACCCTATTCTAAAAAAGCGAACAAGGACGGGTGTTGATTCTGCAAGGATGTACATGCCAATGATGATGTTCAAGGTGATGGCAGCGTTAAAGTAAATGTTCATCTGCGGCGCTGTGATCGAAATGATCCCCATGGTGATGTGCGAGAGCAAGATCACAACAATCACCGGCAATACAATACGCATGGCCATCATGTATATCTGTGAAAACAAAGTGACCATAGCAGGAGCTGCCGATGAGAACGACAAAAAACTTCCTCCAACAGGAAAAAATTCATAGCTTTGCACCATCATGTAGATCAGAACATGATGCAGGTTAAAAACAAAGAAAATATAGAAAAAAGTGTTACGCAGCAAGAAAGAGATCAAAGACACCTGACCCAAGCTTGGGTCAAAAATACTGGCCAAAGAAAAACCCGCTTGCTGCCCTGCTGTTTCACCAACAATAGAGGCCAAAACAAACACGATATTCAAAGCAAAACCGATAAAGACACCAATGAGAATTTCACCTGTGATGGCTAAACCCACCACCAAAGGGGATTGACTCATCACCGGCATGACATCTTTTGCGACAATGGGAGCGATCAAAAAAGAAATGGCAATGGGCAACAATAGCTGCGTCACGCGCGAAAGTTTCACTTCAGAAAAAAAAGGCATTGTCATGAACAAGGCCCCCATTCGAAAGCTCATCAGCAATCCAAAAAAAAGGGCATTTATGTTGTAGTTCAAAACATTCATTGAATAAACTGGAATCCTCCACCCAAAAAGGTGTTTGTGAGTCTGATGATGTGACTGATCATCCAAGGAGCCGCGATGATCATGGCTGCAAAAATAGCCAACAACTTGGGCACAAAACTAAATGTAAATTCATGAATCTGAAAAATGGCTTGCAAGAAACTCATGAGAATACCCACAACAAAGCTGGCCACCAAAATCGGCGACACGATCAAAAGCATCGTGAAAATCACATTCTGAACCATATCAATGACAGCATCTATGCTCATTGAAAACTCCTGATCACACTGGTCACAACAAGATCCCAACCATTCGCCATCACAAACAACATGATCTTAAAGGGCAACGAAATTACAACCGGTGGCAAAACCATCATCCCCATAGACAACAGAACCATCGCGACAATCATGTCCATCACCAAAAATGGGATGTAGAGCATAAAGCCCAATTGAAACGCGGTTTTTAGTTCCGACAAAATAAATGCCGGGATCAAAACAATGGTGGGCAGATCATCAAAGGTTTCGATCGCTTCTGCCTTGGAAATTTCGAGCATGAGATTGATATCGCTAGAACGTGTTTGCGAAAACATAAAGCGTCGCAAAGGACCAACGATTTCATCCATGGCTTGTGTTTCGTTAATTTGACCATCTAAATAAGGCTGCAAGCCCTTTTGGTTCATGTCTGTTAAAACTGGAGACATGATCGCCATGGTCAAAAACAAAGACAATCCAATGAGAATCTGGTTTGGTGGCGCTTGTGGCATACCCATGGCTTGTCTTAAAAAAGAAAACACAATCACAATGCGTGTGAATGATGTGGCACTGATCACAAGTGCCGGAATAAAGGTCAAAAGCGTCACAAAGAGCATGAGCTTGACAGGTGTTGCCAAGCCTTCGCCCTCAGAAAAAGGCAAAGACACACTGATGGTGTTGCCCGATGTCTGAGCGCTGGCCTTGTAAGGCACCGAAAGTGCCGCAAACAAAACCAAGCCAATCAGAACAAGTTTTAAAAGTTTCCCTGTCATATAAACAAACCCTACCTTAAAACCTTGCTTACAATTGTTTCATGCCTTTTAAACGTTCTTGAATACGTTGCACCGCTGGCGCTGGCCCTTCTGGAGCCACAGCTTGGTCAGCTACATTTTTAGCCAAGCCACTTGCTCTGTTCTCAACAGGACGATCCGAAAAGTTCACGGTGATCACAGGAGCTTCTTCAGTTTGCTCAAACTCTTCAGCAGCTTCTGCCTGACGAGCCACAGGAGCTTTGGGCATTTGCTCTTCAAAATTTGCGTTCAAATCTTCTTCCACTGCCGAAGCCGCTTCGTAAAAATCCAAGTCAGACAAAAGTTGAATTTGTGATTCTGTTTGTCCCACAAGAAAGGTTTTTCCTTTGGCTTCCACAATAAGAATTTTTGATTTAGGCCCAACAGCTTGTTGCGCAACAACCTTTAAAGACTTGGCTTCAGACGATTTAATGCCAGAGGCTTTTTGCGAAATCTTCTTGTACAAAAAGCCAAGGAAGATCACAACGCCACCCAACAAAGCTGTCGACATCATCATGTCTTTAAAGCCATCCATAGGACCCGCAACTTGTTCTGGTTTATTGGCTTTAACCTTTGGGATCACAGGTGTTTCGGCCACCACTTCTTTTGAATCTTCTTTTTGAATGTAAGCCGTTTTCTCTGGAAAGCTTTCACCCGAAAGCATGTCATCCAAAAGTTGGTCTTCAATTTTACCAGATTGCTCTTCTTCTACTTTTGCTTCAACAACGTTGGCTTCTTGACCGGCTGCTTGTTCTGCAACCTGCTCTTCTTGTTTTTGAGGCTCTGGTGCAGGCTCAGCTGCTTTAACAGGAGCTTGTGCTTTTTTAGGCGCCGCCACTTTTACAGGAGCTGGTTTTGCTTCTTGAACCTGAGGTTCTTCTGTAACTGTTTCTGTTTTTTGAACCTCAATGTTCTCTCTGGTCTTCTTTGAAACCCATTTGGCAACAACACCATTGGCGCTCAAACCAAGCAAAAAGAAAAAAACCGTTAAACCCATGATTGATTTTGTTTTAAGTGATTTCATTTTACACCTCTGGTTTATTAACAACTTCTACAATTTTAAGTCCTAAGCGATCGTGCATCATGACAATCTCGCCACGTGCCACAAGGACATTGTTCACATACAAATCAAAAGGATCGCTGGCTTTTTTGCCAATGTCGATCACACTTCCTTGACCACAGCTCAGAAGCTCTTTCACTGTCAGGTCAACGCTGCCAAGCAACACATCAACCTTCACAGGCAAATCCTGAAGATAACTAGGAAGATTACCGTTGTCTTCCGTAGTGGCCATTTGATTTTGGTTTTCTTGTACTTCGTCTGCCATGATCTTACCCTTGCTTTGTTGATTGAAAAACTTCGTTTACACGAACCGCAAACTGTTCGTTCACAACACCTAAATTGCCTTTCATGCGGACCTCTTCGCCTTGAAACAACACAACTTGATTGCCACTGCGGTCCCAAGGAAGAAAGTCACCCTCTTTCAGGGTGATTGATTTTGCGAACGGAATTTTAAAACTACCCAAACTGACAACCAGTGGGATTTTTGCTGTAAAAAATGCATTTGTGATGGCGTGCTGCCATTCAGGATCTCTCTTTTGAGAATCATCGCCTTCATCACTAAGCTTTTCTTGCATGTGAGTCAGGAATTCACTGGGAACAGTGAAAGCGATTTTAAATTCGGTGTCTTTGTGACTAAAATACAGTTCAGTCACAAGATGTGGGTTTTCAAAACTTTTTTTCTGTTCGGATTCACTCAAATTAACAGAAGCCAATTCTAAATTAAGAACTTCTAAATCATTCAGGGCTTCGTTCGTGAATCCCAAAAGCCTTGCACCAATTTTTTTAAGAAAACTCACTTCAATATCAGTCAAGGTGTCATCATTTTTTGACATGCGTTTTAAAAGGCCGCCACCAAGGTATTCATTCAACAAACAAAATAAAGTGTCGCGACCAAAATAAACAAAGAAAGAACCTGGGATGGCATTTGATTTAAACTGCAAACAAACAGCCTTGGCACGAAAATCGTATTTTTTTAAATCAATAAGCTCGGCGCCATCACGCTTTATTTGACATTCTGGCAGGTAAAGCGAGCTGATCTCTGTTTGAACAGCCGCTCGCACCAAATCAAAACTGTTCTCAAAAATGCTCAGGTCAAATTCGGAACGCTTTTTGACTTTAAAATCAAATTTAGGGAATTCACCCTGAACCACACGAGAGATCTCACCATCTTCGGTGGCTCCCGTTGTGGCCAGGATGTCTTCTAATATTTCGACTGAAAGTAATTCAGACATGAATCCATTCCCCTTACTGAATCGTGAATTCTGAGAAATAAACGTTAATCACTTTATTTTTTCCCAAAATTTTATTCAGGGTTTTGACCATCACTTCTTTCAACAAAGCCTTGGCTTGGTTATCCAAGAGTTCGCGCAAGGTAAAATCACTCAGAACGAAAATCATGGCGTCACGAATCTTAGGATTCTTTGCCAAAATTTCTTCTTTGACTTGCTCGTTGGCAAGTTCAAGTGACAACACAACTTTAAGATAATGCACCTTTTCGCGATCGAAGATGGAAACAATGAAAGGATCGTAATTGTGAAAGATCCCGGTTTGCTTTCCCGCTTCCACTTGTTGTGAATCCAAAGAAGGGCCACTGGCAGCTTGTTCAATGCCTTGCTCTAAGGCATCGCCCCCCGAATCAGGTTGCGGCGCTAATACAAAGACAAAGACAGCCCCCACAATAGCGGCTGTGATTGCAGAAACAATCACCGGCAAAAGGATGGCCTTTAAACCACCACCCGATTCGCCTTCTTCTTCGCCTTCAACTTCTTCATTTTCTTCAGCCATGAAAACCTCCAAGACCTAATTGAGCTCTTGTTTGAGTTTAACAAAATCATCAGCTGATAACAGGTTGGTGCAACGAGTGAAAATGCAGGTCGGACCCCGAAATCGACCAAATATATTAATTATTTTAGCAGACGATGAGACAAGAGGGAACAAAAAAGAGACACTTTTAACAACGTCGTCAAAATAATGTCACAACAACCGACAGCTCTTAACAGGATTAACTTTGCGCCGGTCAAGAAAGGCAAAAACTGGGTTCTGCCCTGATGCAAAGCAACATCAGGGCAGAAAAAAATGCATTAGTTACCCAAGTTCACCAGCGATCCGAGCAATTCGTTCACCACCGAAATGGTTCGCGTGTTTGCCTGGAAACCCCGTTGAATGATCACCATTTTGATGAGCTCATTCGCCAAATCCACGTTGGACTGTTCGAGGGTTTTGGAAAGCACCGTACCGCGACCACCAGCCTCAGCAGCATCCACCAGTGGCACGCCTGACTGAATGGTTTCTTCGTAGGCGTTACCACCCACACGCGCTAGACCTTGGTTGTTCTGGAACAGAGCCAGCGAAATCTGACCCAGCGTCTGCGTTGTACCATTCGTGTAGTTACCACTAATGGTGCCGTCACCAGACACTTCCAGAGTCGTCAAGTTACCCGAGGTGTAACCATCCTGCGAAATATCGTTCAGAGAAGATGTGGTACCGAACTGGGTCATCCCATCCACACCACTGCCTGTCGATGTCACCGATCCAAAATCAAATAGGATCGACTGACTTTGGGTCGCACCTTGAAAGTCAAAGTCTGTTGCCGAAACAACTTCAGCGGTCAACGCACCGTTGTTGTCAAAGGTCAATATCCCTTGCGCTTCAATTTGTGCAGCAGTCGCACCCGTGATGTCATCACCATCCACAACCGCATACCAACTCCAGTTGTTATTGGTTGTTGATTGTTTGCGGAAATAGACTGTCACCAAATGCGAGTTACCAATCGAATCGTAAACCGTGATACCAGCCGCGAAGTTTGATGTTGCCACAGGATCGCTCACATCGAACGCTGCGGGTGGCGTTGAGTTCGAGTTCAAGTTCGCCGCCACATCAATGGTTGTTGTAGCCGAAGGCGAAACCGGTTCGAACGTAAACTGGAAGTCATCGGCTGTGGTCGAAACGTTACCAGACGAATCCACACCAAAACCTTGCAGACGCAAGCCCTGTTGGTTCACCATGTAACCATCTTTATCAATAAAGAACTGACCAGCACGTGTGTAGTAGGTTGTGCCATCAGCGGTGTCTTTAACCGGGAAAAAACCTTCCCCGTCGATCGCCAAATCGGTCACACTGGTTGTCGATTCGAAACCACCCTGCGCGTACTGCGTGGTTGTTCCCGAAACGCGAGATCCCAGACCAGATGCCAAACCACCACCCGCGAGAATATCTTCGAATTCCGCACGCGCTGATTTGAACCCTGTTGTGTTCACGTTCGCGATGTTATCACCGATGATCGCTGTCACCGTACCGTTTGCACCAATACCGTTAACGCCCGCAAATAGGGCCTGAAACACTGACATAAGCTGTCCTCCTAATGCTTAAGTTTCCCCACTCAAAAGCTTTAGAAGGATCCGGATTCCGCAACCGCAGAACCCAGAAGACAAAACTCTCTAAAAAATCTTTTCGATGTCGGCCATCGAAACGTCGTTTGTACCCATTTGCAAAATCGGCTGTCCGCTCTCTAATCGAACAGCTGAAATTGTTCCTTGCGAATAAGTCGCGTTGTTAATCAACACACCTTCAGCATCTAGTGGCTGCACCGTAAAGGTGTAGTAACCACTTGCCAAATCAACACCCTTGTTATCTTTGCCATCAAATTTCATTTCCTGATAGCCTGGCAAATCAAGTGTCGGTTTCATCTGACGCACAAGGTTACCAAATTTATCAAAAACACGGATGGTTGTGTCCTCTGGCAACTGCGCAACAGCATAATTGATTGTGCCCTTATCGGTATCCGAAATTTCAAACACATTGCCCGAAGACAACGCTTTTTTACCGATGAGACTCGAGTAATTCGAAATGGTTTGATTGGACTCAAGACCGACCAAAGACTCCATCTTCTCGTTCATATCAAAAAGCTGTTCTAACTGCCCAAGAGCCATCATTTGCGCTGTCATCTGATCGGTATCAGCCGGCGACAAAGGGTCTTGATGCTGCAACTGTGCCAACAAGAGCTGCAAGAACTGTGTCTTGGTTTGATCAACCGAAGACTTTGAACCTGATGAAGCAATGCTGGTGTTACCCGCATCATCAATGAAGTTAATTGAATCCACCATAAACGTATCCCTTTCGTTTAAACCTTCACATTGATTTTTAAAACATCATCCTCAGGCCCCCTTTGGGCTTGAGAGATTAAATACTTTAACTTTTCTATTTCTTCTTCATGAGCCTCGTTGTGATCAGACATGCCATGACTCAAATCATCCATGCCTTTTTGAGGATCATCCATAAAGTTTTCACCGGACTGATTTTGATTCTGTGTTTTTGAAAAGTGCATTTCATCAGAACGGATTTTAAAACTTTCGACATTCAAATCTTCGCCAGACAACAACTCTTTAAATTGATCCAAATGAGCTTCTAAAAATTCTTTTGTGACCTGACTACGCGTGATGATTTCGGCCTGCACAAACTTACCTTTGTGCTCAATTTTAATATCCAACTGGCCTAACTCAGGTGGGTGAATCTGAATGCGCGTTGTGCTTGTGCGGCCAGATTGTCCCATCTGCGTGATCACCTCACTGACCTTCACTCGCAAGGGAGCCATATCAATGGCCTTGCCCGCAGCTTGAGCACTAAACAAACCATTTGTAGGCTGTGAACTATTGTGGGAACCAAGATTGGTCACAAGCTGAGACATTGAATTCATATTATTGGGATCTACTGTTGGCATGTTCTTGTTACCCAACAAATCCACTGGCAAAAGATCATCAGATTTGAGCAAGTCAAGAGCCCAACTTTGATCATCCTCATTTTGTCGCGTTAAATCCAAAGACACCACATTCAAAGTGACCTCTTCTTCTTGCACTTCGAATTGATAAAAACGAGGATCATTGTTTTCTTCTTTTGGCAAAGCGCGAAGCTCTTGCACATCCGCTTTTAACAAATCAATTTGTGGCTTTTCGGTTTCTTTCACTTCTTTTGGAGCCACTTTAATGTCATTGGCTTTCAGAAAATCAGGAACCTTAAATTTAATAAGAGCTTCTTCTTCTGGAGTGAGTTCCGGCACCTCTTCGTTCAGAGCCACATCTTGTAAGTTTTTATTGCGATCAATGGCTTCGCGAGGCACTTCCACGTCCACTTCTGAATTTTGATTCACTGCCAAATCCAATTGTTTTTTGAGCGTTTTGATATCGACTTTTCTTAACAACTCCGGATCGACTTGTGCCTGATTCTGATCACCCACTTCTTGCACGCCTTCCGTAGAATCTTCGAGCATCATGCGTTCTTTAAAAGACAAAACACGCTCTTTTGCATTTTGCTGTTCCGCCTGCAGAGCCACATTCAACTGTTGCGCCAGTTGATTCACAGAAATCTCATAGGCATCAACTTCTTCAATCTCTTTGTTTTCTTCCTGCGTTCTGGCTTGCTCCTGAACTTGGGAATCAGTGTCTTTTGCCTCATCTGCCTTGGCGGTCTTTTTGGCCTTGGCACCGGAGACCTCTTTTGTCTTTTGTTCTTCTGCTCCGCTCTCTTTTTTATCAGTGGAACTTTGCATGCTGGTGCTGCTCATCACATTATTAAAAATAGCAGCATCCTCGACCGGCGTGACAGTCTGATTAGAATCCAAACCATTGCCCAAGGAGCGTTGATCAACCTGGGTGGAAATATCTTTTAATTTAGAAGACATAATACTCTCTCTAAAATCTTAAGTTTAACTCGTTCTAAAATCCTCGAATCAGCTGGCTGGACAATGCCGCCGATAATTTGGGATCCATTGCTGTCATGATTTTACTCAATGTCTTTGGTTTCATGCCTCTTAGAATCGCCAAAGTGAGATCCAAATCTAAGTTTTGCAAACGCGCCGCTGCCTCTTCCGCCGAAAAGGTTTCGTAGAGCTTGATCATCTTAGCAAGTTCTGGGTTATCTTTTAAATTACTTGGATCATGCTGAATCATTTCTTTGATACGCTTTTCAGTTTCCGCAAATTTTGTTGTGATCGCTTCAAAATCCGCTTGCATCTGATTGAGCAAACGTTCTTTCTTTTTTAGCTCGCGATCCATTTTTTCTAACTTGAGTGCTTTGCTATCAAGGTACATGGTGAATTCTTTACAAGAATCCGGAGTCTTGTAGATCACCTTCACAGACTCATCTTCCAAAAATTCATCCACGTCTTCTTCAAGGTCATCAAGAGACGCCACGTCTTTATTTGGCAAAGCTTGGTTTTCACCTTCTTGCTTAGCAGGTGCATTTGCCGCCGCAGGTTTTGCTGCAGGGGTTTCTGCTGGCGCGGATTCAGCCTCTGCGTTTGCATCGGATTCTTCTGCTGCCGCAGGTGCTTCTGCTTCCTGAGCTTTTAGATCAAGTTGCCAAGCCATCAAGGCGCCAAACAAAGCTGACGCTAAAAAAAGTGCTAAATACCGTTTCACACTGCGCTCCTTTCACGGGCATAGCGCATCATAGCCATTTCATCGTTTAGGTTTGCTTCTAATTTCATCATTTCCTCTTGATGTTCCAAACGCTTCTTCTCTTCCAAATGCTCCAAAGTCTTCACTTCTTTTTTGATCTCGTTGTACTGCATCACAATGTCTTCTTTTTTTCTTTTTAAAACATCCAAACTGATGTTGAGCTGTTCTCGGTAACGATAAAGCTTTTGCATGTGCTTATCGATAATCCCTAAATACTCAGCGTTGCCGCTTGTTTTAAGAATGTGATCATAATACGCAGACCAGTCTTCTATTTTTTGATTGGCGTCTTTCACCAATTTTTCTTGTCTATCGACAAGATGCTGAGCTTCCATGAGCTCGTATTGTGTTTCTCTTTCGAGAGCTCTTTTGATTTTTAAAAGACCCTCTAATCTAAATTTAAACTTCTTCATCGTGTCATTGTGCTAACTGTGTTAGCCACCCTTCTGTATCTGAAAATTCTGATTTCTCTTCGACCATCTGGCGTAAAAATTGTTTGATGTGCTGTTGTTTTTTAACAGCTTCATCCAAATCAGCATTTTTGCCTGGCGTGTAAGCTCCAATATTAATGTAATCTTCCATTTCGGCATAAGTCGCCATTAAGCCACGCACTTTGCGGCTGGCTGCAATATGAGATTCAGACGTCACGTCTCCCATGACACGAGACAAAGAGTTCAAAATATCAATCGCTGGAAAATGACCTTCGTTAGCCAATTTACGACTCAACACAATGTGACCATCGACAATCGAACGAACACAATCGGCAATGGGGTCGTTAATGTCATCGCCTTCTGTCAACACCGTGTAAAAACCAGTGATGCTTCCGTTGTGCGCCGTTGTTCCAGCTCTTTCTAAAATCTTAGGAAGAACTGTGAATGTTGATGGCGTGTAACCACGTGATGTTGGTGGCTCACCAATAGACAAGCCCACTTCCCGAGATGCCATGGCAAAACGAGTGAGACTATCCATGAGCAAAAGCACCTTAGAACCATGATCACGAAAATACTCCGCAATGGCAGTTGCCACGTAAGCACAACGCATACGAATCAAGGGAGGCGTGTCACTGGTTGCCACAATCACAACCGAACGCTTTAAGCCTTCTGGCCCCAAATCTTTTTCAATAAAATCTCTAACCTCACGCGCACGTTCACCAAGCAAGGCAATCACGTTGACATCACCACTGGTGTTACGGGCCATCATCCCCATCAAAGTGGATTTACCAACACCCGAACCAGCCATAATGGAAACCCTTTGGCCTTCACCACAGGTGTTTAATCCATCGATAGCGCGCACACCCAAACTCATCGGCATTTCGACACGTCGGCGGCTAAGAGCAGGAACCGGAGTTTGATAAAGTTTATAAAATTCTTTGTATTTAATGGGATCACCTTGATCCATGACTTCGCCAAGCGGATCAATCACGCGGCCAAGTAACTGATCACAAACACCAACTCGTGCTTGCTGCTCCACAACGCGCACCAGACTGCCTACTTTGACGCCAGACAACTCACCGATCATCATCATCTGAACATGCTGGCTTTTTAAGCCAATCACTTCAGCGTAACGAATTTCACTTTGGTCATCAGGATAAATTTCACAAATGGCACCAATGGGTGCATTAGGAAGATAAGCTTCAATCACCAAGCCTAAGACTTTGGTGATTTTTCCTAAAACATCGGAACGCTTTGGCGTAATGAATTTACGCAACAATTCTTTGGAATCAAATTGAAGAGCAGCTTGTGTCATGACTGGCCCTCCTCATCATCACTTGGATCCGAATCAGAACCTGCATCCGGTTCGCTTTGCTCAGGTTCAGAAGCATTTTCTGGAGTTTCTTCTGCGCTAGCTTGCAGCTCAGAATCTTCCACAACTTCCTCTTGCTTTTGCATATTAGCGGGCTGATGAGCGCGCTCTTGCATGAGATTTTGTTCCATATTCTTAATAACGGTTGCCAAAGACGCATCCAAACGAAACTGCTCGGTGTCCACAAACACCTCACCGCGAGACAAACGCATATCGGCAATCCATTTTACTTTTTCTAAAGCAAAAAGCTTTTGCACTTCTTCTAAATTAGCCGATTTTAAAAACTCGTAATCTTCAGGACTCATGTGCACATCAACAACATGATCAATCTCAAGCTCTTCCAATGCTGATTTGATTTGATTGGTTAAAATAGAAGGATCTTCTTCCAGTTTCTTTTGGATGATTTTTTCAACAAGCTGGCGAGCAAAAGAAACAATCTCGGCAGTGTTATTTTCCCAAAACTGCTTTTTCTTTTCTTCAAACGCTGCAACAAAACCTTGAACTCTTTGCAATATATCATTCAAACCATTTTGCATTTGCAAAAGCTCTTGTTCCTTTTGCTGCAAGTTGGCTTCTTTTTGACTTAAAGAATTTTCTCGTTCTGCTAATTCTTTTGATTTTTTTTGCGATGGGGTTTCGACATCTTTTTGTGTGGGGACCCAGTCCTGAAAGTCAGCACCATCATCACCCTGCATCATTCCCTGATTTGGCAACGCAAACTCTTGAAAACCTGATTGTAGTTCCTGTGTTGTCATATTTTATTAATCAACCTTCCCCAATTGGTTCTAAAATCATTTGGCCTTCACCAATGAGCTTTTTCGCTTCTTCCAAAATAAGACTTTGTGCCGCTTCCACATCTTCTTCTTTTTGTTCCGGCATCACTTCCATATCTTCTTTTAAGATCGCAGCAGCACGTGTTGACATGTTTTGAAAAAACTTATCCTGAACCTCTTCTGATTCAGATTTAAGAGCCACACTCAGTGTGGCTGTCTCAATGCTTTTGAGCAAATTTCGAATCCCGTTATTATCCGCACGCAACATGTCTTCGAGCGTAAAGAATTTCTTTCTGAGCTTAGCGGCCACTTCAGGATTTTCTGATTCAATTTTGGAAATCATGCCTTCAGCCTGGGCCCAGTCTTGTGTTTTTAAATAGCGCAACACAAGGTCTGTTCCGGGAACTTCTGTTCCTGCTGTTTCGTCTGCTTCCTCTTCTTCAGTTCCACCTTCAGCGAGCTTGGCTTTAAAGTTTTCACTGATGATTTCAATCATATCGCCAGGAATTTTAGATAAAACTGACATGCGGTAAAGAATGTCTGTTTTTTGTTCGTCTTCAAACTGATTGATAGCGGCTTTGGCTTGACCAGGCTTCACCAAAGTCAAAATCACCGCGATGGTTTGCGGGTGTTCTGTTTTGATCAATTTAAACAATTGCTCACCAGACATCTCTTTGAGCAAAGGCTCTAAAGGATTATCTGCAGAACCACGACCACCTTTTACATCACTCACGTTCAAGATCTTTCCTGTTCGATCATTGGGAAGAGTTTTGCTCACCAATTTTTCGAAAATCTTCTTTCCGGAAAATTGATCCTTTTGACCCACTCCCAAATCAGAATAAAATTCCGAGAGGATTTGACTCATCTCGCTGACGGGAATCTCTTCCATGCTCAAAAGTGTACTGCCTATACTTTTGATCTCATCATCGGTCATGTGATCAAAAAGAGAGGCCGCCCCTTTCTCTTCGAGAAGCAAAAAGATTAGGGCGGCTTTTTGGGCTTTTGAGAGGGAACCTGTATCTAGCTCTTCGGCCATATATTCACCGTCTAGAAAAATTAAACATACACCATCGATCCATCGTCAGAGCGATCACTCTAACCATTTACGAAGGATTTTAACCATATCAGCTGGATCTTCTAACGCTTTTCTTTCCAGCTCGTCCTTAGCAGCACCCGGAGGCAACATCATTTTGTTGCCACCAGCCAATGCCCCTTCGGCACCTTGCTTTTCTCTCCACGCCGTGATCAATGGTTTGATCACAAAGAGGATGATGAGCAAGGCGATCACCGCGATCACAACGTTCACAATGATGCTCAGGTAAAAGGCATAAGTGCTCTTATCAAACATCTGTTGTTCAGAGCCCTCTTTAAATAAAGACTCTGGGCTTTGAAACGCTAAGTTCATCACTTTAAGTTGATCCCCACGCTCTTGGTTGAAACCAATGGCGCTCTTGATCAAATCTTCAAACTTCTTCATGTCGTCTTCAGAACGAGGCTGATAAGTTTTCTCGCCATCTTCACCTTCTTCGTAGGTGCCATCAATAATGGTGGCGATACTCAACTTTTGCAGCTCCCCAGACGCATGTTTTATGTGCTGAACCTGCTTACTCACTTCGTAATTAATCGATTCAGACTGCTGATCCTTTTCTTTTCCGGCTGCAGCCGCTGCCGCAGCAGCATCACCAGCTTCTGATTCTTTATTTTTAGTTCGTGATTCCGAACGCACCGCAATCGATTCCGGATCAAATTTTTCTTCTGTTGTTTCCTTGCTGGTAAAATCCATGTCGGCTGTGACACGCACTTTAACTTTTCCAAAACCAACAATGGGCTCTAACAAACTACGCACTTTGGTTTCGTAAGACATTTCCAAATCACGTTTCTTACGAAACACAGCCAAACCACCGCCAGACTCTTCACCCATTTCAGAGGAGAGCAACTGACCAGTTGTGTCCACAACAGTCACATTTTTGGCATCCAAGTTTGGCACACTTGCGCTAACCAAGTTCACAATACTGCGAACCGTTTCTTCTTGGATTTTTTCACCCTTAGCGAGTTTCAAAACAACCGAAGCCGTCGCCACTTCTTTGGATTGCATGAACAAAGATTTTTCAGGAATCACCAAGTGAATGCGTGAATCATCCACTTCTTTAAATTCATTGATGGTACGCACCAATTCGCCTTGCAAAGCACGTTGGTAGTTCAAGCGTTGTTCAAAATCGGTCATCCCAAAGGAGTCTTGATCAAAAAGCTCAAAGCCAACACCACCAAATTGTGGCAAGCCTTCGCGCGCTAATTTAAGACGTGTCGTCAAAACATCGTCAGCCGGCACCAAAATAGCCTGAGCTTCCGATTGAATTTCGTAGGGAATCCCCAAACCTTCTAAAGAAGAAGCAATCGCAGAAAGATCTTCTGATTCTAAATTGGAAAAGAGCACTTGGTACCCAGACTGACTGGATAACTGTCCCAAAAACACCAACACGGACAGAGAAATACCAATAGTCAAAACGATAGAAAGTTTTTTCATCAAAGGCATTTCGATGATCATTTGTTTGATCTGCTGAAATGTTTCATTTAACTTTGTTGTTTCGTCTGCCATTTCTCCCTCTCTGGTTAACTCTCAATTCCCGTTACTAAACTTGCATACGCATGATCTCGTTGTAGGCATCGATCACTTTTGTTTTGACGGCACTCATCAAACGCAAACTGATATCTGCCTGCTCGCCCTTAATAACGAGCTCATGCACACTCACATTTTTACCATCAGCGAAATCACCGGCCATGGTTTCGTATTCTTTAATGGAGTCACTGACTTTATTGACTCCATCTTTAATTAAATTAGAAAATTCATTAATCGCGTCAGACGATTTCTGATTGCCCACTTTCTGAGGGGTGTTTTCCCCCGAAGTGATCGGACCGATCGTTGCGATTGCTGAATTAACTCCGCTGATTGACATTTATTTTCCCCGTGCTTCCCTAATTAAAACTCAAGCTGTTTAAGCTTTCCCTAAATCTAAAACCTTTAACGCCATATTTTTTGTCGTGTTAAAAGCTGTCACATTGGCCTCATACGCGCGGCTAGCCAAAAGCATGTCCGCCATTTCTGACATGAGGTTAATGTTAGGCAGCTTCACAAAGCCTGTTTGATCCGCATCGGGATGACTTGGATCATAAACACGCTTAAAAGGAGAATCGTCGCGAGACACACCACGAAACTCAACTGTTTCTAAATTAACTCCATCCATCATTTGCGATTCCGCCCCAACCATTTCGTCAAACTTAAGTGGCACGGCTTCAAAAATTGGCGTGGCCTTACGGTATGGTTGACCATCTGCTGCTTTGGTTGTCTGCGCGTTAGCCAAGTTCGCACTCGACAAATCCATTTTGATTTTTTGCGCGTGTAAACCAGAGGCGTTGATTTTAAATGATGGTATAAAAGTCATTTCTAAATCCCTTTATCTAAATCCTTAACCCGCTGATGCGTACTTGAGCATGGCCAGATTCTTTTTGATGAGCTCTGTCGCAAAAAAGAACTCAACGGAGTTATCTGCCAGGTCAGCCATTTGCTGCTCCACAACCACGTTATTGCCTTTGGCATCTGGATCGGCCGAGCTTGTTGTCATTTTGACATCAGGCACTTTCAAAGCTTGACCATCTTGAGTTTGCTGATCCAAGTAGCCTTTAAACTCTAAATCTTTTGCTTTATAATCATTGGTTTCCAGGTTGGCGACGTTCTGCACCAAGACATTGTGACGCGCGCTCAGGTACGATAAACGCCCCGCGAGCTTCGCCATTTGTTCCGAGTTGATCTTGAATCCAGACATTTTTTTTGGCCCCCTGCACTTTTTTCTAAAGTTGGCTATTCGTTTAGCCGATAAGTCCTAGTGCAAGGGTAATGCCAACTTGTGCATACCGTTTTTCAATGACTTAGACGTGTCATTCCGTCACAGGAGGCAATTTCTGCCTACCTTCTTTTCCATTTTGGGAAAATTTGATCTGTTTGAGGGGAATTTTTCGTCAAGAAAGTGACGAATGGAAGGTTTCTACATTGAGATTTTTCAAGAAGCCTGGAGCGCGCGTCTGTATCTTTGTTCAAGTGCCATTTTTATTCGAAGCTGAAGATCTTTCACCCTAAGCGAACCAATGTGCATGGTCACCATTCCTTGTTCTGGCTGCAAAGATTGCGGCAATTCAAAACCCCTGGCTTAAACAATAAGCTTCTAAAAACACCGGCAGCAGATCGCCGCAATGCGTTTGACCTCGCGATCCGAAACCGAATCCGTCTTCGATCATGCTGACCCAAAGCTCAATCACATCTCAATACGATTAACAGGTCCACCCTGAGGATTTTTTGACAAGCTACTGACCACAATCGTGAGGCCTCTACAGCCATGGGTGTTGTAAAGTTCCTGGAACAAACGTCCATTGCTCTGTCGTTAAACTGAAGCTGATTCTGAAATAGCTTCCGTGAAAAACGCCAAGACATCGATTTGCTCTTGCCGAAAATCCTCTGAAAAGCGCTTTTGCAACAGCATCCCACCCACCTGATTCACTCTTCCGCGGCCCCAACAATGCCAGCAAATGTTGATTCAAAGGGTGGATGAAGGTTGCCCCTCCAATCGCTTAACTCACGAGCAAGCGCCAAGGCATGAAAAATCCTGCCGCCAGCTGATAAGTTTTAGCATCTTGTCCTTTAAGAGTTCTGTCCGCTTTGGGAAATTGCCCCCATAAATAGATGCAACAAACGAACAAAGGCTTGTTCTAGCAGACAATAACTCTTGATCAATTTTAACCTGTGGGGCGCCTACCTAAATTAATGTAAGTTTTAGTGTTGTTTCTAATGGTCTCAAACGGTGCTCTAGCAGCGGTGCTAAAGCCCATTTGGCATTTCCTAAAAGCATCGGGCAAACGATGAGCATCAAATCATTATTCCATCTGCAATTTGTCTTAAGGCTCCTGTGTAAAACCGATTTGATAGAGCATGGGCAAATGGCTCTGGCAAAACCATGGCAGCCAAATCACCTTTAAAGGTCAGTGCAAGGGGGTCATGTTGTCTCCTAGCTCCTTCGCATTGGTACAGTTTGGCGATAAAATGTCAAATTTTTACATTTGATTCAACTCTCATCAAATTTAAATCCCAAGTAAATCATCAGACTCATCCTATATTATTTGTCCAATTTCTAAGACAAATTAGGAGCAAAAACTCTTTTTCCGCTAAAAAACTCTTTTTAAACAACTCTCAGGGAAACACTATCGAACCACAAAACTAAATCCGCTGATTTCTATGGGGGACCACATGAAAATTGACTTAAAATCAACTATTGATATAGAATCAAGTTTAAGGGCTGGACAAGCAAATAAGGTTTTAAAGCAAATTTTAAATCAGGGAGAATCCCATTACATCGTGTTTAGTAAGCATTGTCGAAAAGAAATGTCTGATGACAATCTCACCTCTGTAGACATTATCAATGTTTTGCAAGGAGGCAGGATCATAGATGACCCTGAATTAGAAAAAGGAACATACCGATACCGAGTCGAAACACCAAATATCATTGTTGTGATCGCATTTTGTAAACCACACATGATTCGATGTGTAACAGCCTGGAGGAAAAAATGAATTGTCTTGATTGTGGAACAAAAATGAAAAAACAAAAAAAGAAACCCTATAAGTTTACAGAATGTGGCTTAAACAATATTATATTGCTTGATATCGAGTCATTTAATTGCGTTCACTGTCACGAAGAAGAAATACTCATCCCTTTTCCTGAAAAACTGCACCGAATAATCGCTCAAAACTTAGCCACACAATCCCAGCAACTTCTTCCTGAAGAAATTCGTTTTTTACGAGCACACCTTGGTTTTTCGGGTATTGGTTTTGCCAACACAATAGGCGTGCAACCAGAAACAGTCTCGCGATGGGAAAATGGATCAGCAAAAATGTCTGTTCCTCATGAACGACTTTTAAGAACACTGATCCTGTGTGAATTCGGCCCAATCAGAGATTATTTTGAAACCTTAAAAGATCTTGCCACCAAGGAAGCTTCTAGAAAAAACAAAAAAACCTTTACCCTTAAAAAACAAGATTGGAAACTGGCCGCCTAAAAAGGAACCTATGCATGCACGATTTTCTTAAAAATAAAGAATTCATCCACCAGGGAAAAACCTTTGTCATCAAAGAAGCACAAGATACAGATCTGGATCAAATTGTAGAATCTCTTAACCAAACTTATTCCATATGGAAACATTTAGGAATTCAGGGATTCAATCGTGACAAAGTTAAATCGTATATGAATGAAGATGGAATGTTAGTTTGGTCACAGTCTGACAAAAAATTCTGTGGAGCTCTGTGTTTACGAGATGCTCAGATAGAATTAATTGGAAACATCATTCACGTGCATCGAGCCACTCGCATTGATAAAGCAAAAATTAACGATCCTGACTTCTACTACAAAAAAATACAAAACCGAAAAATCGTTTATGGATACTCTTTAGCTATTTTTCCAGAATTTTCCAAAACCGGTGTTGGTTTGAGCTTTATTGATTTTTGCTGGCAAATCTTTAAATCTAAAGGATACGAAGGTGGGCTTTTAGAAACCGCAAAGGAATCAGATTGGCTCATCGAATGGTATAAAAAGTTAGGATTTAAGATCATTGCAGAAAGCAGCGAGCCGCGCTTGGGAGTCACAACAGTCATGATGATGATTGAACTGTAATACACAAAAAAGAGCCCCCAGTTTCCCGAGGGCCCTTCTCAACAATCCACACTTGTTTTCAGGAGTTTTTAGTTCTCGTCCGCTTTGTGCACAGACCCTGTTCCAAAAACCTTTTGTTCTACAGTTTTTGGTGACCCATAGTAGGTCACATTGCCACTGCCAAAACTATTGACGTCAATGGCTTCACTTGCGAACACCTTAACATCTGATGCCCCTTTGCTTTTGACCGCAACCCGTTCGGCAATAAGTTGACGAGAATCAACTTTTCCGGAGCCTTTTAGATCAAGAATCAAGCGCTCTACTTTTCCAAAAAGCTCTACTGTCCCACTTCCACTCCCATCGAACTTGAATTTCTCGCTGTTAAGGTTGGAAATCTTAGTTTTTCCTGATCCTGTAAGATAGTATCGCGACAATTCTGGAGTTTGGATATTGATTACCACTGGGGTCGTCGGTTTTAATTTTACACCGGGAGCAATGCTAAGATCCAAAGTGTCGTCACGCATGGCGACTTTAATATGGGGGAGCAAATTCTCGTCTCCCACAATTTCAACTTTTCGCGTATCGGCAATCACAATATTCACATCAAACCCACCTTTGACAGCAACCTCTTCGAATGCGCCAACATCACGTGGTTGCGCAATTATCTGACCATTGCCCTGCAATTTTTTGAATCCTGAAAGTTCCCCTACGTCTTTGCCTGCGATATTCACTTTTCCAGATTGCCCGTTGATGTCGACTAAATTGCCAATCTTCACGCGCTCGTTTTTACCATCAATGTCAATGAACCCGCCCAAAACACTGACGCGATCATTTTCTTCATCTATGTCAACAAACGCTGTTTCAGAGGAACCCGTGTGATTAATATTAACCCTCATCTCTTCAACCATATGCCAAAGCCCTTTAAACAAAAGACCTGTTATTAAAAAGAAAAGTAGTGCGAGGATAATCAAAATCAAACACCCCCATTTAAGACAACCTCGATTGGATTTTTTATTTTCCTCATTGGCCATGGGAGCACCGTAACGTTCCGCAACCTCATTTGTTGTTCCAAGGTTTTTAAGAACATCTTCAATAGTTTTGTCAGGCTTCTGCATGGCCTCTTCAATATGAGTGTTTAACTCAAGTAAGATTTCACTGCGTTCGCTCACTGGCAAATTTTTGAGCTTTTGTTCTAGCTCCGCGAGGTACACTTCCGCTTTTTGTTTATCTTGATCATTCATAACTTATCCTTTCACACTATCAAAAACGACTATCATCTGCTGCCAATGATCATTCATACTATGAAGAGCATTTTTTCCAGCTGCGGTTAATTCATAATACTTACGAGGATGACCCGAAGTATTTTCCGTGACCCACTTTGGCTTTAATGTCCCCTCTTTGGTCAACCGAGTCAGAAGCGGGTAAAGCGTTCCTTCCGATAAATCTAAACCGGCCTCTGCCAGAAATTCGATGATCTCTAAGCCATAGATGCTCTTCTTCTGGTTAATGAGGTTCAAGAGCAAAAGCTCTATTAACCCCTTACGACTCTGTAATTTCCATTTTTCAATATCCATCTACGAATCTATGTAAAACAATATTACCTTGTATTGCAAGGTATAATTTAAAAAAATTTAACGCTCTCTTTTCCCTTGAAAAAAAGTGAACGTTCGTACACGTTACAAAAATGGAAGTGAATCACACAGAAACAGCGCACAAAAAGCACCGTGGCCGGGGCACCTCTCTGAACCCGCAAAACCGCTTCGAAAGTATCGATTCCCAAATCGAACTCAGCGAAATCACCTGTGACGATCCCGACCGCAAAACGCGCTATTATATAGATAAATCAAAATCAGCCCTGTCCTTTAACCAAAGCCCCGACATCCCTTTTGAAGCTAGCCTCAATCCCTACCGTGGCTGCGAGCATGGTTGTGTCTATTGTTACGCCAGGCCCTCTCACGAGTACTTGGGCTTTTCATCGGGTCTCGATTTTGAATCCCGCATCCTTGTCAAAAAAGACGCTCCTGCCTTGCTCAGAAAAGCTTTGGCTGCCAAATCCTGGAAACCAAAATTAGTCGCCATGGGCGCCAACACTGATCCTTACCAACCCATCGAAAAACAATTGCAGATCACACGCCAAAGCCTAGAAGTGTTTTTAGAATTTCAAAACCCCGTCGGCATTGTCACCAAAAATAATTTAGTGTTGCGCGATACCGACCTCTTAAAAAAACTCGCCAGCAAAAATTTGGTTTCGGTTTTTGTTTCGGTCACCTCGTTAGATTCCAAGTTCTCTCGCCAATTAGAACCACGCGCTTCACAACCACGGCAACGTCTAGACACCATCGAGGCACTCAAAGACGCTGGCGTTCCTGTTGGGGTCATGATTGCCCCCGTCATCCCTGCTCTTAACGAATACGAAATACCCGCCATTTTAGAGCAAGTGGCCAATGTGGGGGCTGGCTCGGCTAGCTACATTCTGTTGCGCTTGCCCTACGCCATCAAAGATCTCTTTAGCGATTGGTTGCAAGAACACTACCCCGATCGCAAACAAAAGGTTTTAAATCGGCTTTTAGATTTACGTGGCGGCAAACTTTACAATGCGGATTTTAAACAACGCATGCGGGGACAAGGTGAATACGCTGAACAAATTGCCAAAATGTTTAAAGTCATGAGCCGTAAGTTCAATTTAGACAAAAGCCTGCCGGCGCTGAGCACTTCGGAATTTATTAGAAAAGACGAAAGGCAACTGGGCTTGTTTTAATGAGCAAATATGTTCATTATCCTGAACAGTGTCGAATCAAATCAACACTCTTAAACTTTTTTAGAAAAATCATTTTACCTAAGCATTTATTTTTAATTTATTTTTTTAAAATCTTTCTCTGAAGTTTGATGGTATGCAGTTTGCTTTCTCTAAATGAATGGATTTTATGAATAACTTAATCTGCAAAATTCTGGTTATTATGACCTTATTAATCTCTTCATTTGCTCACGCAAGCAATAGCGATTTAATTTTTACAATTGATTCTAAAAATATCGAAAAAGCATGGATTCAGCCCTCTAAAACAGAAGAGATTAGAATCTCTATAAAGCTATCTAAAAAAGCCTCTCATGAGTTGACTGCATTGACTGCAAATAACATTGGGTCCAAACTAAATATTCTTTTTCAAAATAAAACGATCTCTTCTTCTATCATAAAGGCGCCCATCAAATCAGGAGTCATCGTCTCTAATCCTTTTAAAGGCACACAAAACGCTGAGAAAACATTAAAAAAATTACAGACAAAAAAAGAGAAATAAAAGAAGAACTATTTATCGGGTAAAATCTTACTCAACTTGATCCCCAAGCAATCAGCAACACGCAACAAGATCACAACAGAAGGATTAGCCTGCCCTTTAACCAGATCATACAAATACGATTTTGAAATATCGGCTTCAAACGCAAGCCTCTCTATACTAATCTCTTTTGTATTTGCCTCTTTAACAATGCATTGCCCTAATTGCTTTAGGAATTTTTCTTCGGATTTAGATTTATTGAGCTTTGGTTTTGTGCGTGTTCCCATAAAGCGAAGTTAGCACTTGATTCCGATATAGTAGTCCGATATATTGAACTTTCTTTGAAGCTTTCAATCAATATGCCCTGATCCTCATTTTATAAATTTTACCGGGGAGTTCCAAACTTCCTGGTAAAATCCCTGCCTCCAAACAGGAAAGCCCCTAGGGGGCATTTTTTTATTGACCTTGGCCGCCAAATTGTTTCCTAATCAGGCTTTAAGGAGCACAGCTTGGCATTTCGCATCCCTGATAATTATTTTAACGACCCCATTGTTGCCTTATTTTTTAGAAGCTGCCGGCGCAGACAAGAACTCAACCTGAAGCCGCCTCGTATTATTATCTTTTGCTGGCCCCAACGCTTTTCTGTAGCACCAAGAAGAACTCAATACCATAGAAACATTTTCTACAAATACCTGAATTTTAAAATCGAAAACAAAACGCCTTTAACTGGCAGCACTTGTTGGAACTACGTGGCTAAATTTGAGTGGTTACTACCATCCAGATCAGACATTGGATTTTCTTTACTGACCAAGTTGGGCTAACATGATTTTTAAACCTCTTTTCAATGGCATTGGTGTGCCCGAATGTGTTGATAAATCCATTCAGTGGACTTTAAGCATTCGCGAAACAGGTGAGAACTTTGCCACCATCACTCTTAAGACTGATCCCAAGCAATCACGAGTTCAAATTTTAAACGAGCAAGAACAAACCTGTGAAAGTGGTGGCATTTTAGGAAACCTTCTTTATTAATTTAGCAGCACAAGCAAACTGAGATACTTAAACCAGAATCGCTATTTCGCCAATACGCGTCTGAATACGCGAAATTTACAACAAACAATTTTGAAAAATAATCGCTTACTCACGCATTGGAGCCTACAAAGAAGAACCTTGATTCCTTGTTGGGGAAACCTGCCCGAAACCATCGTCTTTTGGTGGCCGCTCGACAGATTGGGCCGTAGCAAAAGCTTTCAGATCATTCCGCAAAACGCCACCCGCACAAGCAACACTGAGTTTGCCGGACAAGACGTGGTGGTCTGCAACAGTCAAATGACCAAATTCGAAACCCAAAAACTCAAGCTGTTTTGATAAAAACGCCACCTTGCCTGCGGGATTTTTTGCAAGCAGCAAGGCATCACATCAACCGAAGACATTCGCTTTATGCTGCAAATTATGAGAAAAATCAAGACTTCAATGCAGGTCACGATTTCATTTACCATGTACGATCTGACCTACAATTAATACGACTGAATCGAGATTCTCTAAAAAATTCTCCCAGCAATTGGTCTCATGATTTTTACCACGAGCTCACGCACGCTGTTTTTGATTTAATGATAAACGACGGCCCTGTCCGCATGTTTGTGACTGCTGGCAAAAAGAACGCCTTTTAAGACAATCACTGCGTTTTTACCGATTCGATTTCCAAAGACGAAAACGAAAACAAAGTGCTCGCCGTTTCGTCAGGAGGTCTTTTGGCAAGTGGCACGGGTTTATCACTGGGAACTGTTTTATTAACAGGCTCCAAAAGCCAACCACTTTTGATCGGTGCGTTAGGCTTAACAGGTCTTGTGGGTCTGGCTAGTGTTTCGGAAAAGGGGTACACCAGCTTCCGATAAAAAAGCCTGCTCGCTAAACCTTTACACTGAGCTGGAGATGCAGGCACTCATCAACCGTTTGAACCAAAGAGAGACAAAGGCGACTTTAGAGCAGCCAGCCGCCTTTTATCCGTGAGCGGTTACAGCTACTAAAAGTGTCGACAGGTTTGCTGCCAGAAACACTTTTGGCCTACTCGTTTAAGGCTCATCACAAATTGACAACGGTTTGGTTACGTTTCACCTGACCACGGATTAAAACACGCGACGAGCTCAAACAAAACTCCCCAAAGTGTATTTTGGCTTGCAGATTACTTTGCACCGATTCGCACCACAACATTTAATGATTTTATTCGCACAAAATGATTGTTTTAGATGAGTCGTTAAGACAAAACACCGCCAGCAATTCAAAGCTTTGATATGGAGCGGTGCGCAAGATTTGTTTGAGCCAAAATACAGAGGTTTTTGCGTAACAGCCTTTAACTAGTTTGCAGCAAATAAGAACACACTGCTTCTTTTATTTGCGCATCACCCAACCCTTTGTAGGCAGCAATGTCGGCAGGCATTCCCCGAACAGCCTCAGCAATGGCTTGTTTGGTTTTAGCATCCATACCCAAAACATTTTTAAAAAAAGTCCTGATGGTGAAAACCAAAAGATCACTTTGTGGAATCGCCAACAAAACTTGCCGTTCTACCCGCACATAAAGTTTAGGATTCTTGGGATCAAAGGAACGACCTTGCCATTCCTCTGGATTCATCCCCTGTGGAGCAATGGGATGA
Source organism: Deltaproteobacteria bacterium (assembly GCA_024233595.1). Classification (GTDB taxonomy): domain Bacteria; phylum UBA10199; class UBA10199; order UBA10199; family JADGCS01; genus JACKPK01. The sequence goes on along the minus strand of JACKPK010000009.1, from coordinate 2,500 downwards.
TGATTCAATCGTGTGTCTGTGCTCAGCCCCCAAACAGAACGTGTGACTGGGGCCCCACTCTGCACCAAACTTTCTAATACGTTTTGAATCTGGGAATTGATTTTAGTCATACCCGGAACGGGTTGATGAATGTCTAAAAAATCTTTGTCTATTTTATCATTTGCGTCCCAATGATTGGGCGCACAAAGGTGAATAGCCAGCGCTTTATTTGTTCCAGATGAAACCTGAACAACAGCAATGTCTTCCTGCACCTGCGAACAAAAAGCATCAAATTGATCTGAAAAAACCACTGTGCTTTTTTCGTCCCAAACACCGGGCCACTCTGCTTTAAAGATTTTCTGGAGTTGCTCGGCAACCAAAGATTTTAATGGATCAGAAAACGCCGGCCTGGTGGCGTAGTATTTTTGAATGGCCTCTTCCCTAGCTTGGCACTTATTTTCTAAAAACAATTCCCGTTGTTCATCGACCCAAAAGATTTTCTCATCCTTTAGGGGCGAAAGCCCCATCTCCATTTTAAACACACCACTCTTATAAATGTTGGAATCAAGAGAGTTTGATGAGATGTGGGGAAAAAACACCATGCCTCAGTTATAACCTATCTGCTACCAATTTGGTCCAACCTCTGCCTTCTTTCAGCATCTAGAGCAACTATAGCATCTAGAGCTACTTCTGCATCGATTGCTGCCTTTAAAGCTGCCTGTTGTGCTAATTCTTCTGCCAGCTTATCGGCCTGAAAAACTTCATTTGAAATACGATCTAATAACCCAGAAGCATGGCCAGCGTAGTCATTCCAATCAAGCCCCTCAGGTTGCATGTACTTCACCATATTGCCCACAATGTTAGGGAACTGATCCGATGAAGCGCGGCGAGTTAAACTTCCCACCGTTGGCAAAATCTTGGCAATATCAGCTTCGTCAGTAATGCCCTTAGCAAAACAATAAAGCGCAATCGATAAAATCAACGCGTGTGGCCCATTAACCCGTGCCGACTCCACAACAGTAGGACTTGCCCCACTATAAATAGTGCCAAAATCAATTCTTCCTTCGCGTTGAAAAGACTCACCCCAAAATTGCATTCTGGAAACAGTGCGAGCATCACAATGATTATGAGTGATGCTAGCGCGGCACAATACCCCATCTGGAGTATCGGCTCTTTGATCGTAGAGTTGAACACCAACATCAAATGAAGTTGGATCTATGTCGACCACGCTATCAACAGGAAATAAATCAATACGAGTAAGCTGGTTTACAAAATGCGCCAGGGGTCTTGTCATTGTCAGGGTTGCCATAGTTTTCTCCTAGGCACAGCCCTTAGCCAAAACAACAGCAAAAAGGCAAATTTTTTGGCTTTGCGTGCCATTTGCCCTCCCCACCATTTTCTTGTTTAAAAAAATCAAAGTGGCTAAGAATCTTTAGAAACAATTTTTTAACCCGAGGTTTTTAATGGAATCAAAAGCAATTCAGGGATCTTGCCTATGCGGGGCTGTTCATTACAAAATCACCAAACCCATCATCTTTTTTAAATACTGCCACTGCAGCCGCTGCCAAAAAAATTCTGGCACAGCTCACGCCGCTAACATTCTTGTAAAAACAGATCAGTTCCAATGGACACAAGGCGAACAAGGCGTGACTCGCTTTGAATTGCCCACCGCCAAATTCTTTTGCACAGCCTTCTGCAACACCTGTGGTTCTAACATGCCATGGAAAACCAAGAACGAAAAATATTACCTGATCCCTGCTGGCAGCCTAGACGAAGATCCCGAAGCAAGCCCAAGCGCCAATGTGTTTTGGAAATACCACGCACCTTGGTACAAAGATGTGGCCGATCTGCCAAAGCATGAGGAAGAGAGTTGATCGAAGAAGCAACTCGGCTTCGTCATAAGATTTTATCATTCGGGAGGCTTCTTTATGACTGTTAAAAGCAACATCATTCATGTTCAAGAAAACCTTATTTTAAAGCCATTGGTTTCTTCTCAAGCTAAAGAGCTTTTGGAGTTGATCAACAAAAATCGAGCTTACCTTCGCCAACATTTAGGCTGGCTTGATCAGTCTCAATCTCTCAGTGACATTGATGCGTTCATTCAATTCACAATAAAGGCAGCAAAAGCCGGTACCGAGCTTTGCTATGGCATCCACCACCATAACAATCTTGTGGGGTTAATCACCTTGCGCATTACACCCGATCAAGAAGCTAGCTTTGGCTATTGGCTCGCTGAAAACATGCAAGGAAAAGGTATTGTCACATCTTCCGCACGCTCATTTATGGAATTTGCAAAGAATAATTTTCAAATTCAAACTTTCTACTTTAAGTGTGGAACATCCAATGAAAGCAGCCAAAAAATTCCTTTACGACTAGGGGCAAAGCACCTCAAAAAAATAGAAAAAGCTGAAAATCTTTATGGCCGCTGGGTTGATCATGATGTTTTTACCTTATCGCTTGGCTAACAACCCCGTCACCCCGGAAGATCGCAGAGCTATCCGGGGTCTAGGACTCGCCAGAT
>JACKPK010000008.1 GCA_024233595.1 Deltaproteobacteria bacterium | reverse complement strand
TTGAAGCTTCTTTCATTCCCCGTTGACAAAAACACACAGATCCTCTTTAGCGGCCCTACCAGGTTTGGAGGGCGCCTTTTTGGCCAAATCCAATGAAAAGGGAAGCCGGTGTGATTCCGGCACGGTCCCGCCGCTGTATTTGGGGATTGCTTAACCACCTTGTCACTGTTGATCATCTAAAATTCAATGGGAAGACGGTTTAAGCGAAATGATCCAAGAGTCAGAAGACCTGCCTGGGCATGCGCAAGCTGCGCGTGATTGCGAGGACAAGCTGGAGGTGTTCCAACCTTGTCCATTTTTAACCCGAATCGAAAGGTCTGAAAATGCTTCCTTTAGCGTCTCTGTCTCGTCGTACTCTTTTAACAAGCTTATCAACTGGTGCTATAGCAACGGCTTGCGCTCCACTTACACAAGGTCCTGCTCTTCAAGGTCAAAGTGGAATTTCTTTAGATGGTCGCAACATAGTCAACCTGACTGACTATGGCCGCATTGGTGATGCTGCCAATCCCAGCTACTTTGATGGAGATGTTTTAACGGTTGCGGCCGAGCAAGGTCGGCCTGTGACAGGCAATGGCTTTGCCGATTCTTTTGCGACTCCAGCCGTTGTTTATCATCCTGCAGCAGACACAGGCATGGCGCAAAATCTAATTTTTGGAAGCGCTATTCCCTATTTTGGTGACATGCTCGTGCTTGGCAATATCACCGGTGAATCGCCATTGGCAAAAATTTACAAGCTTTCTGCTGGTGATCAAGGCGTGCGTTTTATTGATATCGCCAATCTGCAAAGTGGCGTTTATGGCGCGGCCATTTTTCAATATGGTGCCAAAATTCTTGTGACTGGTAGCCGTGATCTTGGTGTGCGCGCTTCAGGGGCCTTTTTAGAAGTGCGCGATGCTCAGAGTTTTGAAATCCAATCAGCAAGCGAGATCAAAGGTGACAATGCCACGGCCTTTGGCATTGAACCGAGTGATCACGCGCCATTCATTTTTGTGAGCGGTGGTCTTGATGGCAAGAATGCTGGATTTCACTTTTTGAACAAACAAAGTTTGGCTGCAGAAGATTTTATTGCACTGCCGGCTTTGCCAGAGGGTGTGACTTGGCAACGGCACGATGAAGTGGCCCTGGATGCCGATGGTTTTGTGTATTTGGGAACAGTTGATGAATTTGGAAAAAGCACTGGTGAGGTTTATAAGGTTGATCTTTATTCAGGAGAAGTCGTTCAAAAAATTTCGCTTCGACAAAGCGATGACCCGGAACAAAGTTTTCACAACGCGCTTGCGCTAGCGGGCGGCGCCTTATTTGTGGCTGAGTTCAACTCAGGTCGCATTCATGTTTTGAACCCCGAAAATTTATCCCCTCTGAATTTGGTCGATACAAACCTCATGGAACACAAAATCCAACTCACTAGCAGTGCAGCACGCATGATTAGCAGAGCAAATGGCATTGAGTTTGTAACACAGGATGGCCACTGGATGGAGCTTGTTTTAACCGGTGTGGATTCATAAAAAATCATTTTAAGACAACAGCCATGAGAAAAAATTATGAAAAATAAAATTTTAATCAGCATTTTTTTGCTAGCCGCCATCAACTGCGGTTCGGTCACCAACACAGCGGTGTCGACTAACAGTGATCAAAATGATTCGACTGATACCGACACGTCTCTTTCTTCCGAAACACCAGATAGTCAGGTGTTTTTGTTTGCGACCGATTACACGAGCAGTGGTCAGCTCTATGAATTGAGCTTGTCCTCTGGTGCAGCGAGCATGGCTAATTCTGGTCTGGCCTTTTTGGGAACCGAAGCCAATCTTCTGTGGCAAGATGAGCTTCTTTACATTTTGCACGCGGGCGGCAATTTTAATTCCATTAGCACCGACAACATCCAGGTGGTGGATCCTTACAACGCCAGCGCACCCTACAAAACCTTATCGCAGTATTCGGTGGGTAACGGCACAAATCCTGTTGCGATCGCAGTCAAAGACAATGTGGCCTACATTGCTCTTTATAATCCCACAGCAGACAAAAACAATGTTGATGCCTCTGGTGACCCAGGTGATGTTGTGGCACTTGATTTAGACACGGGCGAAATCACCCAGCGTTGGTCGTTTTACAATCATTTGGATGATGATGGCGACAAACAAGCCAATGCGCAGCGCTTGTTGATTGTCGACGATTTGCTCTTTGTGCTTTTACAAGATTTGGAATCAAACACCTTTTCTTCTGTTTCACCCGGCATTGTGGGTGTGATCGATTTAGCCACAAATAAAATCGACCAGAGCATTGCCTTGCCGGATTGTTACAACCCATCTGATTTTGGCAAGCTCTCACAAACTTCCTCTTCTACTGTTCTTGCTGTGAGCTGCACGCATGACTTTCAGGCGGCTGGGGATTTTGGTGGCATCTCTTGGGTACGCGTGAATCATCTTTTAGACAATGAGTTGTCTGTGCTTGATCACCTGAGCGATGATGAATTGGGTGGCTATGTCGAACGTGTGCGTGTGGGCAATGAAGGTGTTTATTTTGTGGTGTCTCGTTACGATTTAGAAAGCTTTCAATTTGAATCTCAATTGATCCGGCAAGCGAGCCTCAGTTCAGATTTTGAAACGCTCATCGATTGGAATAATGATATCCGCGATGTTTTTGTGCAAAACGGATTTATTTGGGTGAGTCACCGTGCGATCAGCACCAGCTCGGGAGCTTCTTCCCCTGTTGTGCGTGTTTATTCCGAAAATGCTTTTGCGCAACAAGGTTCTGATCTTGAACCCATTGCAGCGGGTGTTTCGTTTGCAGGAGAATAAAATGAAAAAGAATGCGATGATTTTAATTTTGATGAGCTTGGCCCTGAACGCCTGTTTTGGGGAGGCCAGCACCTTTGACACAACAACGCAAAGCACTCTTGAAGACACAACGACGTCACTTTCTGAATCGGAGTCCTCCACCAGTGCCACAATCAAGAGCATTGCTTTTACAGCTGGTGATCAGCTCAATCTTTTTGCAAATGAATTAAAACAACTGTCTTTGCTGGTGAGTTATGATCAAGACGCGAACACCTTAAAGAAAGCCACGCGTTATTTGGATGCCCCCGATGGCGAGACGCAGGAGATTATTTGGTATAGCAACGACGATTCCATTGTGAGTGTTTCTGTAAATGGATTATTGCGAGCACGCGGTCTTGGCAGCACACATGTTCTGGCCAGTGTTTTGAATAAAACAGTGGTTTTGGCTGTGAATGTAAAAAATCCCAAGGACTTGGTTTTAGAAACTGAATCAATCTCTGATAACGATCAGAGCTCAAATGAAGAGCAAGCAAGCGAAGATGATCTGACACAAAAATCTGGAGACCAAGAGGTCTTTGATATTGGTGTTGTCGATGACAATGACTTTTCCAATGGTGGCAATGGCCACCGCCAATCTGGTGGTGAATCAGAAGCAGAGCCTGATGAGGTTATTGAAGAAGATAGCGAAGAGGAAATAGCCTGGCTTGAATCAGAAGAACCGGCAACCCTTGCGGATCGTTTTTTGAACGACGACATGACTTTTTATAGCGAGGGTTTTGTGGATGACACAACATTTGGTCGTGATGAGTTCCCAGAAATCACTTACGGTGTGCCTGGTGGCTCTTTGGATGTGGTGTCATTGGGATCTGGTGGTGAACTCATCATTGAGTTTGCAAACTACTTGCCGGTCGATGGTGATGGCCCCGATTTTACGATTTTCGAAAATCCATTTTATCCCTGGTACGAGTGTGCTGAGATCAGTGTCAGTGAAGATGGCGAAAACTACTTTAGCTTTGCTTGTGATCAATATGACGAAGACGAAGTTTACGCTGGCTGTGCCGGTGTGGGTGTAGTGAATAGTGATTTAGAAACTGAAGATTATTTAGACCCTGCTCTTTCTGGTGGCGACACTTTTGATTTAGCCGATTTGGGAACGGATCATGGCATGAGCACGGTGCGGTTTTTAAAAATAAAAGACATTGGTCTCTGTTTGCCTTCCGAAGATGATGCTTACCCTAATCCCGGTGGTTTTGACCTGGATGCTTTGGTGATCATTAACGGTGTCCGTGACTGAGTTTTGAATTCTTGATTTTAGTCGTGATTGCGGTCAGTACAGGGGTATGAAGCATCACAAATACTTTATCTTATGGAGCGCTTTAGCGTCTTTGTTATTTTGTGTTCCCGTTTTCGCTAAAGCAGACACCCTAAAAATCACAGCGGCAAACTTTGACGAGGTCTACCAAGGCCTGCGTTCTGAGTTTGACGCCATTGAGCAAAACACCCGTGCCAGTTTATTGCGTCGTTTCAAAAGACACAGAGGCACACAAAAATACCGCTACAGCAAAGAAGAAGCCCTGCTTCGTGATCGCTACCTCAGCTTGGAAGAACAGCTTGAAGAGCTTGAACCAGTGCGTGAGCTTCGCGATTCTCTTAAAGCTATTTATTTAGATAAAATGAGTTTGGCAGAAGAGCGTCAAAAAGCCTTGCACGCAGAAAGCACTTGGCTTGCGGTCTCTTTGATTAACAAAACAGCCGAGCTCAAAGAAAAGTACAAAAGTATTTTTATCCCGATCGTGCACAACATGATGATCGACGTTGGCGTGCGTAAGCGCGGTGCTTGTAAACACTGGGCCGAAGATCTTTTAGAATACCTCCGGCCACAAGAGCGACGTTTTTTTGATATCACTTGGGGCGAAGCCAATGTTGGCAAAATCACCGAACACAATGTTGCCGTGCTTGTTCCGCGTACTTTAGACATGCAAGAAGGGCTTGTTTATGATCCTTGGCGGACCGGTGGCAAACCCTTTTGGGTTCGTGTCAAAGAGGACTCACATTACAACTGGATCCGCTGGGTCGGCTATGGTACTTTCTAAGTAATGAAAGCCCTTAATCCCAAAACATACTTTGTGCAAAATCTCCTCACGGGAATGGCCACAGCGTGTTTCGTGCTGGCCTTTTTTTTGCAAAGTAAAAGCATTCCCTTCCCTCAGGTTCTAGAAATTAGCGGGGAAGAAGTTCGTGGTCCCATCATCACAGGTGAAATGTCTTTGTATTTCTTTTTGCCTTTTTTTGCGTATGTTTTTCACCATTTAATCTTTGAGTTTTATGGTTTTAAAGCCGCTTTGTATAGGGTCTTTTCGGGGATGATTGCTGTTTCCAGCTTATTTGGTCTTTTAGTGCTCTTACAAAAATTCGCATTAGATCCCGAGTCTTCTAAATTAGACTTGAGCATCATCGAGCTTTTGGTTCACAGCCCACAAGATTTAGTCATTTATTTATTTGCCGTCATGTTTGGTTTTGGAGCGGCATTCACTTTTGCTAAATTTTTTAAAGCCCTCACCCGAAATTACCTGATGTTTTTACGTTTCCCACCAGCGGCTTGTTTGGGGTTGGGGATTTTTTTAGCGATCTCAATTTACCTGAAGCACTTCACTGAATTGGCCTTAGAAAGCATGATGTGGGATGCGGTGATTCCTGCTCTGCAGTATGCTTTGTTAATTTTAGCTGCTGTGGTCCCTCTCTATTTTTTACGCATGACTTTGGGATTGTTTCGTGGCCGAGCTCCTAAAAAGAAAAAAGACGAAGACGAGTATGCTGCAAAACGATCTGTGTTTAAAGGCGCGGCAAAAGCTAAAATTCCGGTGCAGGCCAAAGAAGAAAAAAAACAGCCCGCCACACAAAGCACAGAACAAGCCCCGATGGTGCCTGAAGAAGAACAAAAAGAAGACACTGTATCTCAAAAAGTTCCGTTGCCAGAAGGCTTGGAAGAACAGAAGGCACCTTTATGATTTCCATTGCGCCGCAGGCGTTCTTTTTTGATTTTGATGGCGTCATTGTGGATTCAGAAGCTTTGCATTTAGAGACTGCCAATCTGGCTCTTGCCCCTCATGATCTTGCTCTTGACCATGCTGAATACTTTGAGAGTCTTTTTGGTCTAGATGACAAACAACTTTTTTCTCATGCCTTTACACAAAACCGACGTGAGTTAGACAAGAACACGCTTAAAAACCTGATGCAGGCCAAACAACAATTCTTTTTGGAGGCCTTCACTCAAAACATCCCCGTGATTGATGGCGTATTAGATTTGATTTTTAAATTGCATCAAAAAGGTATTGATTTGGCTGTGGTGTCTGGTGCGTTGGAAAAAGAAATTCAAGTGGCGCTTAAGACACTGCAGATTAAAGATTACTTTCACTTTATTATTGCTGCTGATCATGTCGAAAAAAGCAAACCCGACCCGGCCTCTTATCAATTGGCGTTCACCAAAATGAAAAAAATCAAACCTGAGCTGAATAAAACAGATGTTTGGGTGTTAGAGGATTCGCCTCATGGCATTGAATCTGCCAAAGGGGCTGATTTGAATGTGATCGCAATCACCAATAGCCAGCCAAAAGAGAAAATCAAAATGGCAGACGCGGTGATTGAGGATTATCGGGAAATTAATATATCAGCACAGAGTTAAAACCAATCTTCGTCTTTAAGTCCTTTGACTCTCTTAAATTCTTTTACGTTATGGGTCACTAGTGTTTTATCGTTTGCCATGGCTGTAGCAGCAATGAGTGTATCGATCGGCCCTATAGGAGTTCCAATTTTTTCTAAATCGTAACGAATTTTTGCAGCGATGTTTGCAACCTTTTCGTCAAAGGGTAAAACTGAAAATGGACGAAGAAATTCTTCTAGTGTGTTTTGATTCCGGCGTGGATGACCAGACTTTTTGACTCCATATTCTAATTCATAAACAACAAGAGAAGGGATTGTGATTTGAGAAGGTTGCTTACTAAATAGTTTTTTAGAAACGTTACCCTGCCCCTTTAAAAAATAGATAATGGTGTTGGTGTCTAGGCAATACATTATAGTTTTTCCCTTGGGATATCATCAATTGTTTGCCTACGTAAATCTTCAGGATCTGGAAAATCTTCTATGCTACCAGCGATATTTTGGAACCCTTCAGGCCATTCCGTTTTTTCTTTACGTTTAATGAGTGAAACAATCCAACGGCTTAGCGAAAGACCCGAGTCTTTTGCGGCTTTGCGGGCAGCTTGTTCTGTTTTATCATCAAGATAGATTGTGACTTGGCTCATAATACACCTCCGTTCCACTTATATTATATAGTATAAGTGGTATTGATGGCAAGATGAAGCCTAAACTTTTGGCACAAATCCCAAAACATCCCGAACGGCCTCTTTGGCCATGATTTGCAGCATCATCTCGGTGGTGCCACCGCCAATTTCCAAAAGCTTGGCGTCGCGCGCGAACATTTCGACACCGTATTCGTGCATGTAGCCATTGCCACCCAAAATCTGCATGGCCTCGCTGCCCATTTCGACGGAAGCGCGTCCAGCGTGCAGCTTTAATGCTGTGGCCAGATTTTTAAGAGACTTGCCTTGCTCATACTGAACAAGAGCCTGTTCATTGCAAGCTTCAATGAGTTCAATGTGAGTGCGCATTTTGGCAATTTTTTCTTGAATGAGTTGGTAAGTTAAAATGGGTTTGCCAAATTGAATGCGCCCAGCAGCGTAGTTCACACATTTGTGAAGCAGGCCTTTTAACATCCCCAAAACCATGGGGCCAACAAGAACGCGTTCAATATCTAAGGAATGCTTCATGTCGTAAAAACCACGGCCTTCTTGACCAAGCATTTGATCCTTGGACACGCGCACATCATCAAAAAAGACTTGTCCTGTGGGCGAAGAACGGTGACCATGTTTTTTAAAAGGCTCGCTCACCGCAACGCCTTTCATTTCGCGTTCCACAATAAAAGCCGAAGCGCAGTCAAAGCCCTCTCCACCTGTGCGTGTGATCACAATGAAATAATCGGCAATGGGAGCATTGGTGATGAAGGTTTTGGATCCTTTGATGATGTAATCATCACCGTCTTTTTTGGCTGAGGTTTCGATGCCAACAGCATTGCTGCCAGTGTCGGGTTCGGTCAAAGCCCAGGCGCCAATTTTTTTATCGGACACAATGCCTTTTAGGTATTTTTCTTTTTGAGCGTCGGTGCCAATCTTACAAATGTTGTAACCAAAAAGTTGAAAGCTAGACATGGTGGCTAAGGCAAAGGCCGGAGACACACGGCTTAATTCTTCCATGACAATAAAAAGCCCTTTTAGGCTAGCGGCACCGCCAAATTCTTCTGGTAAAAACACAGCCCCAAAGCCCGTTTCGCAAAAGGCTTGGTAGACTTCCATGGGAAAAACGCCCTTCTCGTCGGCTTCAAGAGCAACAGGTTCTAAATGTTTAACGACAAATTTTTTGAGTTCCTGGCGCAGGATATCGTGATCCATGGTTAACTCCTTATGATTTGATTCCCATATTGTTCAACACAGCCAAAACAGAATCCGCTTTGTTCAGACAATAAAAGTGAATGCCGGCAACACCTTGTTTACGTAAATCAAGACATTGCTTACTGGCATGATCAATGCCTAGTTTTACAATTGAATCGGCATCGTCTTGAAAGCGCTCTATTTGTGATAATAAATCCTGTGGTAAAGAGGCACCGCATAACCCTGTGATGCGCTTGATTTGGGCCGCGTTTCTCATTGGCATGATGCCCGCCACCACAGGGATATTAATTCCTTTGGCTCTGATTTTTTCGACCCAATCGTAATAGCGTTCGTTCTGAAAAAATAATTGTGTGATGATGATATCAGCCCCAGCATCGACTTTTTCTTTAAGGTGATTGATGTCGTCTTCTAAGCTGACGGCTTCCGCGTGTTTTTCTGGGTAACCAGCAACCGCAATGCTAAAATCACCAATTGATTTTAAATAGCCGACCAATTCAGAAGCGTAACGAAATCCATTTTGCGGTGGCGTGAATGTGCTTTGATTCTGCGGTTTGTCGCCTCGTAAGGCAACGACTAGCTTGAGGTCGCGGTTAGCCAATTCCGTAACATAATTTTTGATGGCTTCGCGATCGGCTCCCACACAAGTAAAGTGAAAGGCTGTGGGGCATTTAAAATCGTCATGAATCTGGATCGCCAAGTCTTTTGTGAGGTCGCGCGTGCTGCCCATGGCACCGTAAGTGACCGAAACGTAAGCTGGCTTTGTGGCTTGTAAGGCGGTGAGTTCTGTAATGAGTGTTTCGCGACTTTTGTCGGTTTTGGGTGGAAAGACTTCGATCGAGTGATGAAATTGACCGTCTTGGTAAAGTTCTGAGAATTTCATGTTTAATTATCCAATGGTTTTGTGCTCACGATTTTGTGAGGATTCTCGCGTATACGCCGGACATCCTCAGCTGTCATCTGCTTTTCTTTAACCCCCATGCCCTCGGCGAGGTTGTTGGTGAGGCCGGCTGTGACTTGATCTAAGAGAGAACCCTGGCCTTCTTGCGGTGTGTTTAAAAAGCGATAAATTTTATCTTTAGGGATGCCTGTGGCAATGAGCTCATCCATGAGTTGCGATAGACCCATGGTGCCCATATTGGCCTGCAAGATTTTAAAAAGGGTTTTACAATCTTTGCAGATATTTTGCCAAAAACGGCGCTTTCCCTGACACAAGGGGCATTCAGAAGACATGGTTTTCCTTAACGAGAGCTTGTGTTGATTGCAAATCCTAAAATCACGCATTTGGATTGTCAGGACCATTAAAATCAGCTACCGCCAAATCATGAAACCTTTGGGACATGTTGTTCAGGATTTTCGCAATTTTGTTTGGGATCAGTTTTCCAGACAGCGTGAGTCTTTTCTTGGCTTTCTTCGTAAGTCGGGGTTTCAGAAACAAAGTTCTAAGCGACAAGTTTCGCTGCTTGTTTTTCTTATCGGTATGATTGGCGCTGTCTTTGCGCTCGCTTCCACCTTGTCATCGCTGGTTGTTTTTTTTGGATCTCTGGTGGTGCTTTATTTTATTGTCGCCAAGGTGATGAATTTTCCACTGAATGTGAATGATGTGGTGGTGGTTTAGGGTTCAAAAAGAAATAAAAAAAGGCTTTTAGAAAATCTTTCTTAAAAATAAGATTAATTTTGCAAATTCTTTGCAGAGTCTCTTTCCAATTTTCCATTGTTTTTAGATCAATTAGTTCTAGTTCATGCAAAAGTGAAATTAACGGTACACATTCGTAGGCAGAACCTTTGCAATCGAGTAAAATTGTTTTTTTCACCTTTTCCGTACCGTCCTGAACCTTCTGCAATATTTAGCGAAATTGATGTTGATGCACGTTTAATTTGATCAATTAAACCCAATGACCTCGAGGTTGGTTTTTTGTAGTTGGCTACCTGTTTGGCAAAATCTAATGAGAGTTGATAAACATCAAGTTTTTCAAAAGAGAACATACTAAATTCTTAGATAAAATGGTTTGGATATACGAGTTATACGAATTACGATATACGAAATTTTGCGCCCTTTAAAATGATTAAAAGCTACAAGGATTTCGTATATCGCTTATCGTATATGGGGATAAATTTTGCTGGCGCAAAATTTATGTGCTCGGGGCGGGACTCGAACCCGCACGGGTCTCCCCACACGCCCCTCAAGCGTGCGTGTCTACCAATTCCACCACCCGAGCAATAAAAACTATTTAATTTTCAAGCATCGCAAATATTTATAGCGTGCATTAAAAACTCCTTTGGCTGTCGCCAAAGTTCGTATTTGGTCTTATGTTCGCTCCTGAACGTCGCTCTCTTCATCCCCCGCCTCGTCAGGCTGGCGCTTCGTCGCTAGGCCGCTCCTCAGCTTTTCGCTCATCGCGCGCCTTCCTCGGGCTCAACTCTCTAGGTCGTTCGTTTCGCCCAATTCCACCACCCGTGCACTGCGTTGAATATGCCAGGAGGCATATTTAATGCTGTGCGCCAACAATGCGGCAAAGTTGCTTGAAAGCAAGTTTGAAGCTTTGCTCCAAACGTTTTGCCAAAAAATTATAAAAGATCTTACGCTTACTCTGTCGGCGCCGCTTCCGGAACTTCATTTGCTTCGATAACGTCCGAGGCTTCTTCTTTTTGCAACTCTTCCGCAATGGAAGAACCCGAAGAGCCAACCGCAGCGTATTTAGAAACAGTCGCTAAGCTCAAACTTGTTAAAATAAACACAATGGCTGCTGCCGTGGTGATTTTACTCAGAAGAGTCGCCGCACCGCGCGCGCCAAATAAAGTTTGCGAGCTTCCTGCTCCAAAGGCAGCTCCGATATCTGAGCCTTTTCCAGATTGCAAGAGAATCACGCTAATTAAAAAGATAGCGACGATAAAATGAAGAACAAGAATAACAGGTTCAAATGCGACTAAAAAATGTGCCATAATAAATCTACCTTACTTCAATGAATTTTGAACAATTTCAAAAAAAGACTTTGCGTCCAACGAGGCTCCGCCAACCAAAGCGCCATCGATGTTTTCTTGTCGCATCAACTCGCTTGTGTTCTCTGGTTTTACAGAACCACCATATAAAATTCTAAGCTCCGCCGCGTAGGCAGTGCCAAAAGTATCGCCAAACCAACGACGAATCAACCCATGAACCTCTTCGGCCTGATCTGGCGTGGCGGTTTTGCCAGTGCCAATCGCCCAAACTGGTTCGTAAGCAATCACAACTTGTGCAGCTTGCTCGCGTGATAAATCTTTAATGGCCGCGAGTTGTCCCAAAACAGTAGACTCGGTTTGACCAGCCTCTCTTTGTTCTAGGGTTTCGCCAACACAAAAAACAGGAGTGAGCTCCACTTGCAAGGCGGCATCTACTTTTTTACTCAACCATTCGTCGGGTTCGTTAAAAATATGACGACGCTCTGAATGGCCGATGATCACGTATTGGCATTCTAGTTCTTTGAGGAAGTTTAAACTCACTTCGCCAGTGAACGCGCCATTTGTTTCAAAATGACAGTTTTGAGCTCCCAATGCGGTCGTGGAGTTGCTTTCGCTTAAACCCAATCCAACTGATTGCAAGGATGTAAAAGGAGGACAAATCGCCACATCCAATTCTGTTGGAATAGAGAGCTTGCTCCATTCAGCTAAGAACGAAAATGAATCTTTGATACCATGATTCATTTTCCAATTTGCCATGACTAGTTTTCTTCGTTCACTCATAACAAAGCCTTTAGTCCCGGAAGGTCTTTGCCTTCCAAAAATTCAAGTGAAGCCCCGCCGCCCGTAGACAGATGATTGATTTTATCGGCATCTGCTGATTGGTTCACTGCGGCCAAAGAGTCGCCACCACCAACAACGGTGAAGCCATTAGATTGCGCCATGGCTTGGGCCACCCCTAGGGTGCCTTGTTGGAAGGCCGGGAATTCATAGACACCCATAGGACCATTCCAAAAAACTGTTTTCGCTTCTTTGATGCGCTCTTGGTACAAAGCCAAAGTTTTGGGACCAATGTCCAAACCCATGAGGCCATCCCAATTGTCTTTGTTGGTGATGTTCTGTGCCTGAGCGTCTTTAGAAAACTCAGGAGCCGCTAAGTGATCTTCGGGTAAACGCAAAGCAATGCCTTTGTTGCGTGCGCGTTCGATCAATCGTTTGGCTTGACCCAATTTGGCATCTTCAACCAAAGACTTGCCAACGTTTTGTCCCATGGCTTTTAAAAATGTGTAAGCCATGCCACCACCAATGAGAATCTCATCGGCAGCATTCATGAGTTGCTCGATCACGGCAATTTTATCGGACACCTTCGCGCCACCCAAAACAACAACATAAGGTTTTTTGGATTCGTACAAAAGACCACTGAGAACATTGACTTCTTTTTCGACCAAGAAACCAATTGCCTTTTCTTTAAAGTGTTTGACCATGCCGACTGTCGAAGCGTGCGCTCGGTGCAAAGCACCAAAAGCGTCGTTGATATAAATATCGGCCAGGCTTGCCAATTGCTCAGAAAAAGCGATGTCGTTTTTTTCTTCTTCTTCGTGAAAACGTAAGTTTTCTAAAAGCACCACGCGTTGTGTGCGCATCTCTTTTACCAAACGCTTCACACTCATGCCGACACAATCGTCTGGAAAAAGAACTTCTTCTTCTAAAAGTTCTGCCAAACGTTTTGCCACAGGCATTAAGCTCAACGATGCGTCGACTTTGCCTTTAGGTCTTCCTAAATGAGAAGCCAGAACAACTTTAGCGTTGTTTTGTAGAAGATGCTTGATGGTTGGTAAAGCTGCTACAATGCGCGCATCATCGCGAATTTGACCTTTTTCGTCTAAACTCACGTTAAAATCGACACGCACAAAAACAGTTTTACCCGCGACATCCAGCTGCGACAGCGTGGGGTATTTCATTAGAGGCGCTCTCCCACGTATTTAGCAAGATCAATGAGACGGTTTGAAAAGCCTGTTTCGTTATCGTACCAAGTGAGGACTTTAACCAAATTACCTTCCATGACCGATGTGCAAAGCGAATCGACTGTAGAAGAATGTGTGTTGCCGTTAAAATCAGAAGAAACCAAAGGCTCGTCTGTGTAACCCAAAACACCTTTTAGAGAACCTTGAGCAGCTTCTTTAAAGGCCGCGTTCAATTGTTCCACAGTGACATTTTTTTCGAGCTCGGCCACAAGATCAACGCAGCTCACATTTGGTGTGGGAACGCGAACAGCCATGCCGTCTAATTTGCCTTTAAGATCAGGGATAACAAGACCAATGGCTTTAGCAGCACCCGTGCTGGTTGGGATTTGGTTGACTGCACCTGCGCGCGCACGGCGTGGGTCACTGTGAGCCACATCCAAAATGCGTTGGTCGTTTGTGTAACTATGAATGGTGGTCATGAGGCCACGTTTGATTTTGAATTGGTCGTTAAGCACTTTGGCAACAGGAGCCAAACAGTTTGTGGTGCAAGACGCATTGGAAATCACAGTGTGTTTGGCAGGATCATAAGAATCGTGGTTGATGCCAATGGCAACCGTGATGTCTTCACCTTTTGCAGGAGCCGAAATCAAAACTTTTTTGGCGCCACCTTTTAAATGCAATTCTGCTTTTTCACGAGCAGTGAATAATCCCGTGCACTCTAAGACAATATCGACACCAAGGTCTTTCCAAGGAATTTGAGCCGGGTCACGTTCCGCTGTGACTTTGATTTGCTTGCCATTCACTGTGATGCTGTTTTCGTTGGCCGAGATGTCAGCGTCTAAAACGCCGTGAACAGAGTCATAACGCAATAAGTGAGCGTTTTCTTTGGGAGGAACCAAGTCGTTGATTGCGACAACGTTAATGTCGTTTCTTTTAAGAACGGCTCGCAAAACCCCACGTCCAATTCTTCCAAACCCGTTAATGCCGACGTTTATGCTCATTTTAGACTCCAATCTATTCAATTAAATTTTTGTAGGCAAAAGCCTTTGCCTCTGTTGAAAAGGCGAATAATTCGAGCGTACTTACACGAAGGTACCTGGGTGTCAACATTGCCCTGCTTTTGTCACGAAGCTTAGCAATTTGAAATCATTACCGCTTTTTCATTCTTAAATTTGCGCTTTGAGGAGTCTGGTGTTTTTTGAAAATCACGTGGCTCTGTTTTGGTTTTGCAAAGTTTTGTCTGATTTTGTAAGGAGTTTTCTAAGATAATCAAGAACATAGCGAGATTTTATGGCAAAAACCTTATTGGATAAAATTTGGGACTCTCATTTTGTGGGCCGTGACGATTCTGGAAAGTCTCTTATTTATATAGACCGCCATTTGGTGCACGAGGTCACCAGCCCACAAGCCTTTGAAGGCTTAAAGTTAGCAGGAAGAAAACTGCGTCGCCCTGACCTCACTTTTGCCACCATTGATCACAACGTCCCTACGACAGGACTTCCTGAAATCAAAGACAGCGTTTCCAAAACCCAGATCAACACCTTGGAGCAAAACTGCCAAGATTTTTCTGTGCCACTTTTTGGCATGGATTCCGACAAGCGCGGCATTGTTCACGTCATTGGTCCGGAGCTTGGCTTGACTCTTCCTGGTCAAACCATTGTGTGCGGCGATTCTCACACGGCAACGCATGGCGCCTTTGGTTCACTTGCCTTTGGCATAGGCACTTCAGAAGTCGAGCATGTCATGGCCACGCAATGTTTGTGGATGCACAAACCAAAAAACTTTTTGGTGCGTTTTGAAGGCGAGCTTCCCAAGTCGGTTTCGTCCAAGGACATGATCCTCTATCTGATTCGAAAAATCGGCACATCGGGCGGAACAGGCCATGTATTTGAGTTTGCGGGCTCAGCCATTTCTTCTTTGAGCATGGAAGCGCGCATGTCGCTTTGCAACATGAGCATCGAAGCTGGTGCACGCGCAGGTTTGATTGCGCCGGATCAAATCACCTTTGATTATTTAAAACAAAACCGTCCCTACGCGCCAAAAGGCGAGCAATGGGAGCAGGCTTTAAGTTATTGGAAAGACTTTTACTCAGATCAAGAGGCACGCTTTGATAGCGAAATCACAATCGATGTGTCTAAGCTAGAGCCACAAGTCAGTTGGGGAACCAACCCTGGCATGGTTTTGGGGGTGAACGATTGCATCCCTGAGCATGATCAGGTGTCTCATTGTTCAGCAGAAGATGCTAAGCGCGCTTGTGATTACATGGGTGTCAAACCAGGACAAAAAATTTCTGATTTAAGTGTCGATGTTGTGTTCATTGGCAGCTGCACCAACTCGCGCATTGAAGATTTGCGCGTGGCTGCTCAGATTTTTTCTGGAAAAAAAGTCAAAGAGAGCGTGCGGACCTTGGTGGTGCCGGGTTCGCAGGCTGTTAAAGAGCAAGCTGAAAAAGAAGGCTTGCACAAAGTCTTTACTGCAGCGGGTGCCGAGTGGCGCGAATCAGGCTGTTCCATGTGCTTGGCCATGAACCCCGACAAACTCAAAGCCGGAGAACGTTGTGCCTCTACATCAAACCGCAACTTTGAAGGTCGCCAAGGTGTTGGGGGGCGCACGCATTTGGTTAGCCCGCAAATGGCTGCTGCCGCTGCGATTCACGGCCATTTTATTGATGTCAGAGATCTTTAAGAAAGAAAATTATGGAAAAGTTTGAAACACATTCGGGTAAAGCCGCGCTCTTAAAAAGAGAAAACATCGATACCGACCAGATCATCCCCAAAGAGTATCTTAAATCAATCAAGCGCACGGGTTTTGACAAAGGGCTTTTTGCCTATTGGCGCTTTGATGATCAGGGAAATCTAAAAGACGATTTTGCGCTCAATCAACCCAAAAACTTGGGAGCGACTATCTTATTGGTTGGCAATAACTTTGGCTGCGGCTCGTCTCGTGAACACGCCGTGTGGGCCTTGCAGCAATTTGGGTTTAAGGTCATCATCGCGCCCACCAAAGAGCAAAATGGCCAAGTCATTCCTGGTTTTGCCGATATTTTTAGAAGCAACTCCGGAAAAAACGGTCTGCTCCTCATTGAGTTAGCGGCCGATTCTTATGAGCAGCTTGTGCAGGCATTCCAAAAAAGCATGGGGACCCTAAACATAGACTTGCCAAACAAGAGCTAAGCTGTGAATTTAATTCTTTCTTTTGAGATTGACTGGACTTAAAAATAAGCTTTTTACAGGGATTAGACGATATCGGTTTGACGCTTGCTTTAGAATCAGATCTCGCAGCTTTTAGCGAAAGAAAGTTTTACCAACCGTTCAGGCGCCATGAAACGAGAAAGAGAAATTAAAAGTTATAAAGGTGGAATACAGTTTAAGAAAATTCAATTTAATCAAATTGGCCCCGCAGAGCGGGGCTAGTATCTTCTAACACTAACGTTTCACTTCGTGAATCGCTAGTGCAAGAATCTACTAGGAGAGGTGGCCGAGTGGTTGAAGGCGCACGCTTGGAAAGCGTGTTTACGTTAACGCGTAACGAGGGTTCGAATCCCTCCTTCTCCGCATTTATGGTATATTCTGAAGACATAGTTAACAGTTTATACCGGACACATGGTTTACACTTTCTGGCATATGAAAAACCGAAAGGAGCTTCATATGCCATGGAAGGAAACCAGTGTTATGGATGAAAGAATGAAATTCATCGGCCGTTTATTGGCTGGTGAGAAGATGGCGCCACTCTGTCGAGAATTTGGAATTTCTCGAGTCACCGGACATAAGCTTTGGAAGAGATATAAAGAAGACGGCACGAAAGGTCTTCAATATCGATCTCGAGCTCCTCACAAGCGACCAAATCAACTTCCCTTTGAAATTGAAAAACTTATTCTTGATTTAAAGAAAAAGCATCCTAAATGGGGAGCTCCTAAACTACGAGAACTTGTTCGTAAAAAATACCCAACCATCAAATTACCAGCTGTAAGCACAGTACATTCTGTGTTGCATAAAAATGGGTTTGTTAAGAATCGTGGTCAAAGATCAAAGTACAAAGCGTCAGCGAGTTATCTATCAATCCCACAACACCCAAATGACCTTTGGTGTACTGATTTCAAAGGTCAGTTTCGCATGAAAAATCAGATGTATTGTTACCCCCTAACGCTTTCAGATTTTGTTAGTCGCTTTGTGATCAGTTGTGAAGCGCTATCAAGCATTGAGGTTGATCCATGTTTTGCAATTTATGAAGAGGCTTTCAAAAGATATGGATTACCTACAGCAATACGCAGTGATAATGGAGTTCCTTTTGCCAGTGGTAACTCAGCGTGGAACTTAACGCGCTTATCAGTTTGGTGGATCAGGTTAGGAATTAAATTAGAGCGTATAGAGCCAGGTAAACCGCAGCAAAATGGTCGTCATGAGAGAATGCACCGCACCTTGAAACTAGAGGCCACTCAACCCCCAGGCTCTAATCTTTTACAACAACAAGAAATGTTTGATACCTTTATAAAGGAATTTAATTATGATCGACCTCATCAGGCTATTGGTATGAAATGCCCTGCTGATGTCCATAAACAATCAACAAGGCCTTATAAAGGTCTCCCTGATGTGTATTATCCAGATCATGAACGCACCCTAACAATCTCTAGTTGTGGCAGAGTGTGTATTGGAAAACAAAAAGTACATATTACAAAAGCTCTTCGAAATCAGCCTGTTGGTTTAAAAGAAGTTGATTGTGGTATCTGGCAGGTTGATTTTATGGAATATACGCTTGGATTTTTTGATGAAAATAGTAATAAATTTACACCTACTGATGATCCCTTCGGACTTCAGTTAGATAAATGGATTTAATAAACTTATTAAGAAAAGTGTAAGCTATGTGTTCGGAATATTGTGTAAACTATGTTCCGATAAGTACATATTTAACCCTAACCTTCTTCACCACCTTCGCCTTCATTTCGCGGCCATCGGGTCTTAACAGGTACATGTCGTTTTTTCGGAACCGGACCTGAATGGGGTCATTCACCACCCATTCGTTGGGTTTATAAGTTTTAAAAACATTAGGATTGTAAGTGGCCATGTAGAGCAAATCGTCTACCTGCACCTGAACCAGGTAATGCGAGCTTGTGCTGGTGACAGGAACAGTCCCTACAAAAACAGACCCCACGTGATAACCGGTTTGCACGTAGCGCGTGCGGTTTTGGGTTTTTATAGAAATGTCTTTGAGCACCCCAACCTGGTAAGAAACGTCTTTTTTAGACCAGGCAGTGTTTGTTACAAAAAGAGTCAGTAACAAAAAAACAAACGTAACAAATTGTTTCATAACAATCCCCCTTTAAAAATACGCCCTTTTTGGAACGTCCCACGGGTCTTTAAAGTTCTTAATTTTTTTCGTCGCAGTTCGCAACGGCCCATTCCTAAAGACCGGCATAAAAATGCTATTTCAGTTATGTTTTAAACCGTAGCCAAAAAGAAGCCTGTGAAAATCATTCATTTTTTTTGCGCTTTTGACATTGGCCTTGGGATTGCAACTTAATGTTGTGAGGCTATGATTTTTATTAAACCCATCATTTTAGAATATTTGACCGTGTTTGTGATGTTCTTACTTTTCGTAACGGGCTGTAACACGCGTTATGATTTGGCCACCATGCGCTGCGACCAGAAAAAATCGCAGCATGAAGTTTCCCAATGCAAAGAAATGAAGATGTTATCGCGCAAAGGTTTGATTCGCAATGCCACCGAAAACGCCAAAGCCAATTTTAGTTTTTCAAAAGGCATAGAAAAACTTGAGCGAGATCAAATTTTTGATGCCATTAATGATTTTAAAATGGCTGTCGATGAAGAAGAAAAGTTCATTCAAGGCTATTTGATTTTAGGAAACACTTTGTACTCAGCGGGCAATATGACAGATGCCCTAGAGGTTTATGATAAGGTTTTGGTTCTAAACGATCGCCTTGCTTCGGCTCATTATTTTAGAGGCATGATCCTTAAAGATTTGCACCGCTATAAGGAATCCATTGATGCTTTTCAAAACGCGGTCAAATACCAACCCCATATGGCCCTTGCGCATTATCAATTATCACAGCTTTTACAGGATTACTTAAAAGACGAAGAATCGCTTGATGCTTCGGAAAAAGCCTATGAGATTTGGGAAAATAATCTGGAATTCAATCCCATGTATTTTCACGATGAACCGGATTTAAAGAAGGCCTACTTGCAAACCAAACACTACTTGGTTGCCATGGGGCGGGTGAAGAATTAGCCCCTTCGCCAAAACAAACTTTATAAACTTTTGAAACCATTAAGCTTTAGTTAATCAAGCAACTTATCTGAAATTCAAGCGATAATAGTGACTGAACGCCCGATCGTCTATTGACCTTCTGGGTTTATTCACTAGAGCTTGGATTATGACTTTCGACGCACACAATGGACCCTGATTCTTTTCTTTACCACCTGTCTCTCTTGCGGTGGTGGCAGTGTTTTGCAAGATGATGGCGCCAACGTGGTCACCAATCAAGGGGCTTGCTCGGTTTCTGGTTCATACGTGACGATGACCTGGGCCTAATATTATTGATGACGCAATCTTCGGATGACATGCCCAGTGATAACGAAGAAACAGATGACAACAATGATGATGCTAATGATGCTTCGGATCTAACTGATACAGACACAAATACTGAAGAAACAGACGATGATGTGGATCTGAATGAAAACAAAGTGTGTTCCGATAGTGATGCGGATCAGGATGGCGATGGTTTGCGTTGTGCTTGCGATTTAAACGACAATGCTAGCAGCAAATGGTTGAAGGACTCTCAGTGTGACGCTGATGGTGATGGCATTCCTTGGGATTACGATCTGTGTCCCAATCATGATGATACAGATTTTTGTGACTGTGATCATGCTGTGCAATGATTTAGAAATCTACCCTCTTGGCCTTGTGTCCGAAGTGGCCTACGATGAACAGCGTTGGGGATTAGAAAACTGCAACTATGGCGTTCTTTCGGATTCGAGCCGTCGCTCTGGCATTTCTAAAAAGACGCTTAAAACTAATTTCCCATTACCTTTGTCTATGAGGACTGAATCTAAACAGCCTCCCCGATGCGTGTAGAGCAGGAATAAGAGGAAAATATTGAATTGAGGTTAACTATGAACACAAAAAGAAAAAAGATTTTATTTGGCGAAGATCATATCGAAATGACTCCGGGTGAGAATGCGCGGCTATTAGGAAATTACAGGATCTCTCAAAATGAATTGGCGGAGCTTACCAGAATGACCAGGCTAACATTTCAAATATGAGTGTGGTCGCCAACAAATTGGAAGAAGGGCTTTGGTGTTTAGCTCCAAGCCTTAAAGTTCATCCTGCCGTCATTTTATTTCCAATTATAAGATAAGAAGTTGCCTAATGCGCCTCACCCAGGTTTTCCCAAACCCAACCGACACCTTTAGGGGCACGGCAGCCAAACTAAACGCTTCACTCATCATTTTGGGCGGCACCTCACGCCTGTTTCATTTTCGTCATCAAACTTCAAAAATGAGTTCATCGTGCACTTGCAAAAACATTTTGCTTTGCCATTTTCTTTTTCTTAGAAAGGCATCAATCTGCACCATGGCTGTTTTAATGAGGAATAGCCGCAGAGCCTTGAAAAACAGTGTTAAAAGCCACACATTCCGGCGTTTTTGTTTGGCGAGTTGTTTTTTGAGTTCAGATCCGGCAAGTAGCGTCGACGCCCCAAGTAAGTGCTCACAAAACCATCTTTGCGTGCTTGTTCTAGATCTCATCTTTATAAACCTTAACGCGCGCAAACTCTTCGTAAACGATCGATAAAATTACTTAACCTCTCCATTAGGAACACCCAGCTGATTAGCCGACAAACGCCGATTGCCCATAAATAACGCCAAAATTAATGGTCTTGCCAATGGAACGGTGTTCGCCATCCACTTCAGAAATATCCATGCCAAAGATTTGCGCCGCCGTGCGCGCGTGGATGTCTTCGTCTTCTTTGTAAGCTTTTCTAAGTTTGGGGTCTTCCGAAAAAGCCGCGAGCAAACGCAATTCAATTTGCGAATAATCCGCACTTAAGAGCAAGAGCCCTTAGGTTGCCACAAAGGCTTCATAAAGATACGGCGCCCGTCTTCTGAGCAGATTGGGATATTTTGCAGAATTGGGATCTGTGGAGCAAACGCCCTGTGGCTTCCACCACAGCCTGATTGAAGGTGGTGTGCAAGCGATTGCTGTTTTCGTTAACCAGGGTTTGATCTGTTGCACATAGGTTGCTCTGCAATTTAGCCAGGCCACACGGTACTCCAAAAAGTTTAGCAGGCAACTCGTGCTTGTTTTGCAAAGCGGTGAGCATCACATTGGTCGAAAAACCGGTTTTGGTTTTTAATGACAAACCGGCAAGCCTAATTTTTCGAATAGAATTTCTGATAATTGTTTGGGGCTATTCAAATTGAATTCCTCACCCGCCAAATCGTATATTTTCTTGTCGATTTTTTTAATGCGCTCCGAAAATTCTGTATCGAGACCTTCTAGAAATTTGAGATCAATCTGAATGCCATTAAGCTCCATGCGCGAAAGCACATCCACCAGTGGCAGTTCTAAGTCTTGGTACACAGTTTTAAGATCGCCTTCTTGTAAACCTTCTAAAACAGGCGCAATCAAACGCGACACCAACCAAGCGTCTTCCGCTGCGTACTCGGTGGCTTTGTCTAAAGGCACATCCGCAAAGGTTTGGCCTTTGCCAACCAAATCTTTAAAGGCAATGGGCTTATGACCTAAAAATTTATCGGATAAAAAGTCCAAACCGTGCTGCCCGGTTGGGTCAGCTAAGTAAGCTGCAATCATGGTGTCTTCACTTAAACCAGCAATTTCAAACCCGGCGCGTCTGAGTACGTTTAAATCGTATTTAGCATTTTGCGCCGCCTTTTTAATGGAAGCGTCAGAAAAAATTGGGCCCAGGTATTCTTTGATGACATCGATTTTTAAATTGGTGCCGTCTTTGTGAGCAATGGGCAAGTAATAAGCTTTGTTGTCTTCAAAGCAAAAACTCATGCCGACTAAATTGGCTTTGGTGGAATTAATGTGATCGGTCTCGGTATCAAAACAAAGGAGGGTTTTGGATTTTTTGATCGCTTGCGCGAGTTTTTTAAGCGCGTCTTCGCTATTGATCAAAACAAAATCAGCCTTGGATTCGGACTGAGTTTTTTTAGGCGCGTTCACATCGACAATGAATTTTTGAAAATCGAGTTTGCTGTAAAATTCGTTTAACGCTGCTTGGTCTTTTTCGGGCAAACTTAAATCGTTCCAGTCTAAATCAAGGGGCACATCGGTGGCTAGCGCAACAAGCTTTTTAGACAGAAGCGCCATGTCGCGCCCTTCTTTGACCTTGTCTTTCATTTTGCCTTTTAGCTCATCTGCGTGATCCAAAACGGCTTCGACACTGCCATAGTCATTGACAAGTTTGGTCGCTGTTTTGGGGCCAATCCCGGGAATGCCTGGGATGTTATCAGTGGAGTCGCCGCACAGAGCTTGCACATCAATGACTTTATCGGGGGTGACACCAAACTTTTCGTTCACCGCATCAATGCCCATGATTTTGTTTTTCATGGTGTCGTACAAGAAAACTTTATCGGAAACCAATTGCATTAAATCTTTGTCTGAAGAGACAATGAAAATCTCCAAATCTTTTTGCGTTTCGAATTTACGAACCAAGGTGGCAATGATGTCATCGGCCTCGTAACTTTTTTTATCAAAAGAATGAATCGGGTAGCTGTCAATGAACTCTTGAATGAGCGCAAATTGTGGCACCAAATCTTCTGGTGGCGCACCACGATTGGCTTTGTACTCGGGAAAAATCTCGTGACGAAAACCTTTGTCAGGACGGTCTTTGCACACAATCAGGTGATCTGGTTTTTTCTCTTCGATGAGGCGGTTGATCATATTAACAACACCAAAAACCGCGTTAACAGGCGTGCCTTCTTTGGTCGAAAGAGGACGAATGGCGTAATAAGCTCTAAAAATAAAAGACGAGATGTCGACAAGATAAAGTGATTTCATGTTTGATTGTACCCTGCTTTGCGTTTTTCAAAAAATGCCGTGATGCCCTCTTGCGCTTCCTGACTGGCTCGTCTTTTAGAAATCTGTTCGGCGGTGAATTCTGTTAGCTCAGTTCCCTTGAGCTCTTGGTTTTTTCGGATCAACACTTTGGCTTGATCAATGGCTTCCGGACCGTTGGCTAAAATATTGCTGAGCAAATGACTAACAACACTGTCTTTACTGGCATCATCAAATATCTCGTGCACCAATCCCATTTGTTTGGCTTTGTGCGCATCAAAGCGTTCACCCGTGACAAAAAAACGTCTGGCTTGACTGACTCCAATTTTTTGAATCACAAAAGGAGAAATCACCGAA
Source organism: Deltaproteobacteria bacterium (assembly GCA_024233595.1). GTDB lineage: Bacteria > UBA10199 > UBA10199 > UBA10199 > JADGCS01 > JACKPK01. The sequence continues at coordinate 60,366 of JACKPK010000008.1, read as the reverse complement.
GGCGTTAAGCCCAAGCGCACTTCCGAGAAACCAAACTGCGCCTTTTGATCACAAAGAACCACATCGCACACACTGACCAAACCCAAGCCTCCACCAAAGGCTGATCCATTGATAATGCCCACCACAGGTTTGGGGCATTCATCGATCAGCGCAAACATTTTTGCCATGGCCAAGGACTCATTCACATTCTCTTGGTGATTTTTTTGTGCCGCGGATTTCATGTAGTTAAGATCACCACCAGCGCTAAAGGATTTGCCCTGAGCGGTGAGGATCACACAGCGCACACGCTCGTCGTTTTGTATTTTGCCAAAAACTTCGCTGAGCTCGCGCATCATGTCTTCGTTAAAGGCGTTGTGCACTTCGGCACGATTTAAAATCACATGTGTGATGTGATCTGAATTTAAGATTTGAAGTGTTTTCATTGTTACATCCTAAATAATCCAAACTGCGGTGAATCGTGAGGAACACGTTTTACAATTTTTAAAGCCGTTCCCAAAACAGTACGGGTGTCTTGCGGAGCAATGATGCCATCGTCCCACAAACGCGCACTCGAATACACCGAAGCGCTTTCGCGTTCGTACTTTTCTAAAATGGGTTGCTTGAGCTTTTGTATGTCAGACTCAGTCATGTTTTGACCTGCCTTTTGCAATTGCTCTTGTTTGACTGTGGCCAAAACATTGGCAGCCTGCTCGCCGCCCATGACCGAAATGCGCGCGTTGGGCCACATCCACAAAAAGCGTGGGCTGTAAGCGCGACCGCACATGCCGTAATTGCCTGCGCCGTAAGAGCCACCAATAATAACAGTGAGCTTGGGCACATTGGCAGTGGAAACAGCCGTGACTAATTTAGCGCCATCTTTGGCAATGCCACGCGATTCGTATTGCTTGCCCACCATGAAACCAGTGATGTTCTGCAAAAACACCAAAGGCGTTTGGCGCTGCGAGCACAGCTGAATAAAATGCGCGCCCTTTAGGGCTGATTCCGAAAACAAAATGCCGTTGTTTGCCACAATGCCAACACGTTCACCGTGAATGCGCGCAAAACCACAAACCAAGGTTTCGCCAAAAAGCGGTTTGAACTCATGAAAGTCAGACGCGTCAACAAGACGTGCTATGACTTCGCGAACATCAAAGGGTTTGCGTGCGTCGCTGGGAACCACACCGGTGATTTCGTTGATGTTAAAACGGGGCTCTTCGAAGGCATCAAAAGAAAAATCCCCAGCGGCCTGCCCCAAATGCTTGAGCAGGTTGCGTGTTTTGGACAAAGCCTCTTCTTCGGTTTCGGCGTAGTGATCACTGACCCCCGATTCACGGCAATGAACATCGGCACCGCCCAACTCTTCGGCAGAAACAACTTCACCCGTAGCGGCCTTGACCAAAGGCGGGCCACCCAAAAAGATAGTGCCATTGCCTTTGACGATGATGGTCTCGTCGCTCATGGCGGGAACATAGGCACCGCCTGCCGTGCAACTGCCAAGCACCACAGCAATTTGTGGGATGCCTTTGGACGACATGCGCGCTTGATTAAAAAAGATGCGGCCAAAATGATTTTTATCGGGAAAGACTTGATCCTGCATGGGCAAAAATGCCCCGCCAGAATCCACAAGGTAGACACAGGGCAAGTGATTTTCTTCGGCAATTTCTTGGGCCCGCAGATGCTTTTTGACTGTTAAAGGAAAATAAGTTCCGCCTTTGACCGTGGCATCGTTGGCCACAATCATCACAGGTTTGCCATGCACAAGCCCAATGCCGGTGACCATGCCTGCGCCTGGGGCTTGGTTATCGTAAACATCCCAAGCCGCCAAGGGCGAGAGCTCTAAAAAAAACGACCCGGGGTCTAAGATTTTATCGATGCGTTCTCGTGGTAAAAATTTTTGGCGCGCGCGATGACGTTCCACAGCTTTAGCGCCACCACCCTGCATGACTAGTTCTTGTTTTTCTTGCCAAGAAGCAATGATCTTGGAAAAACTCTGTTGGTTTTCTTTAAAAGAGGCATCGTTTGTTTTGATTTGGGATGATAATGTGCTCATAAATTTACCTGATGGGATAGTGAAAGGCGCAGCAAGATGCAATCAGAAGATCGTTGGTTCAGCGCTCAGCGGCTTTGGCTTTAAACCTTAAAAAAAGAATTGCACAAATTTGGCTGCAGGCCTAATTTTTATAGGAATGAAAACAAGAGCTCCTTTTAATCCTGCCATTTGGTTGACCTTTTCTCGTTTTATTTTGGTCCCGGTCTTTATTTATTATTTTCTGATCGATAATTTTAAAGCTGCCGTGATTGCCTTGGTGGTAGCGGCCTGCACCGATGTCTTAGATGGTTTATTGGCCAGGCGCTTTAATTTTGGAACCAAACTTGGCTCGGTTTTAGACCCTTTGGCCGACAAATTTTTAATGATGGTCAGTTTTATTGTGTTGAGCGCACAAGAGATTTTCCCACCTTGGTTGGCCATGATTGTCATTGGGCGCGATTTTTACATCATTTTTGGGGCCATGTACCTTTATTTTCTGCGCCAGGTTCAGATCAAAATCAAACCCACCATTTTATCCAAGCGCACCACTTTTTCGCAATTCATGTTGCTGACCTTTTCTTTTATAAAGGCTTACCTCATTAAATCACACACCGATATCTCGCCAGACATTGTCCTGGCTATTTTTAAAACCCAAAACCTTCTCATCTACCTCACTGCGGCTTTGACACTCATCACCTTTGTGCAATACACCAATATCGGTTATGACATGCTTAAAAATGGTGACCGTCGCCCTGTTTCCGATAACTAATTTTTCTGTGGGCCTTTAGCCCTAAGGGAGTTTTTATGACCTCTTATATTATTGATGCCGTGCGCACCCCCCGCGGCAAACGCAAAGGCAGTCTTTCCAACTTACACCCGGTTGATTTGGCTTCGATCCCACTCACAGCCATCAGCAAGCGCAATGAACTTAACAAAGAGCGCATAGATGACGTCATTTTTGGCTGCGTGTCAGAACGCGATGAGCAAGACAATGTCATCACCAAAAAAGCGCTCATGGCTTCTGGTTTTCCTGAATCCGTTCCTGGTGTGGTTCTGAATCGTTTTTGTGGATCGGGCTTGAGCGCGTGCAATTGGGCGGCGCAATCGGTGATGAGTGGCATGCAAGATCTGGTGATTGCCGGTGGTGTCGAACACATGACCCGCGTGCCCATGGAAATCGATTTTTACAACGGCGAGTCGCAACTCAACAAAGCTTATCCCAAATTGGTCATGCAAGGGGAATCCGCCGAAATGATCGCCGAGCGTTATTCTTACGATCGCAATAAGGTCGATGCTTATGCCGAACGCTCACAAAATCTGGCAGCCAAAGCCTGGGAGCAAGGCGCGTTTCAAAAGAGCATTGTGCCCATTGCGTTCAACAACACACAGGGCGAATCAATCACGCTCGAAAAAGACGAGCACATGCGTCCAGGAACCACGGTCGAAACACTCTCCGCATTAAAACCTGTGTTTCGGCAAAATGGTGTGATCACAGCCGGCAACTCCAGTGGCATTGTCGATGGCAGCGCTGCCGTGTTGTTTGCGAGTGAGCAAGGGGTCAAACAAAACAATCTTAAACCACGTGCGCGCGTTTTGAGCACCGCCATTGTCAGCTCCGATCCCGTGATCATGCTTTTGGGTCCTATACCGGCCATTCAAAAGGCTTTGGGCAAGGCGCAATTAAAACTAGAGCAAATCGATTTATTTGAAATCAACGAAGCCTTTGCGCCGGTGCCTTTGGCTGTGTCGGAAGAGCTCAACATCCCCATGGAAAAAATCAACGTGAATGGCGGCGCCATTGCCATGGGTCACCCTTTGGGAGCCACAGGCGCCATGTTGCTCGGAACCGCTTTAGACGAATTAGAAAATCGCAATCAGCAATACGCCTGTGTTTCGCTTTGCATTGGCATGGGCATGGGTGTCGCTATGATTATCGAAAGGATCAAATAACATGACAGCACGCGAACAAGCTTTGGCTTTTGTCGAAGAGAATTTTGAAAACACCTTAGAAGACCTCATCAGTCTTTCCAAAATCCCATCCATTAGCTTCCCGGGTTTTGATCACAGCACCATTGATCAAAGCGCAGAACGCGTTGTGGAGCTCATGAAAGACGCGGGGCTAGAAAACGTTCAGGTTCTTAAATCTAAAAACTCCTTCCCCAACGTGTATGGCGATCATTGCCACAAGCCAGGCAAGCCCACACTTTTGCTTTACGCTCATCACGATGTGCAACCCATTGGCGAAAAAGACAAATGGCAAACAGAGCCTTTTGTCCCAACCAAAAAAGAAGGCCCTGGTGGCATGCGCTTGTACGGCCGTGGCACGGCTGACGACAAAGCCGGTATCTTTGTGCATTTGGCGGCCATCAAAGGTTTTTTAAAGACAGCTAAAGAATTGCCATTGAACATTAAAGTTTTGGTGGAGGGCGAAGAAGAAATCGGCAGTCCGAATCTTTTGGAATTTTTAACGGAGTTTAATGATCAGGTTCAGGCTGACATCATGGTGCTCACAGACACAGCCAATTTTGATTGTGGCCTGCCCTCTTTGACCACCAGCTTGCGTGGCATGGTGTGTTTGGATGTCGAGGTCATTTCTTCTACAAAAAAACTACACAATGGTTTGTATGGTGGTTTGGTGCCTGATCCGGCCATGGCGCTTTGTAAAATGTTGGGCAGCCTTACCGATGATAAAAACTTTGTGACGGTTCCTGAAATTGTGGATTTACTTCCTGCTTTGGATCCCAAATTGGTTGCCGAGTTTGAAAAGCTTCCTTTTAACGAAACAGAATTTAAAGAAGCAGCAGGCATGAAAGCAAGTCAAGCGCTTTTGCCAAGCGAAGGTCATCCTTTGGCCAATTTGTGGCGACGAGCCAGCTTGGTGGTGAACGGCATTCAAGCGTCCGAAAAATCCAACGCCGGCAATGTGATTAACCCCAGTGCTTGGGCGCGCTTGAATTTACGCTTGCCTCCCAAAAGTGATCCTGAAAAAATCGAAGCCGCACTCATTTCTTACCTTAATAAAGTCACACCATGGGGATTGGAACTTAAAATCAAACGTGAGTCTTTGGGATCCCCTTGGGAAACAGACGCCTTAGGGGAACACAAAGAAATTTTTGAAATCACGCGCGAGAGTTTGAAAAAAGGCTATGGCAAAGAGGCTGCCTTAACAGGTTGTGGGGCGAGCATTCCTTTTGTGGAGCCCTTTGCTTTGGCGCTAAAAGGCGCGCCTGCTCTGCTGGTTGGCATTGAGGATCCTTACACCAACGCGCATGGCGAAAACGAAAGCTTGCTGATCAGTGATCTTAAAAAAGCCTGCTTGGCTCAGGTGCATCTTTTTCAGGATTTGGCAGAAAAACTGTAAGGGGGAAAACCCCTCTGCTCTTTTAGTCTCTCCTATGGCGCACAACTTCAAACTTGCCATTGGGCAACTTTGCCGCAATGCACGGGAGAGATGGCCATCGGCCAGAGAGGGGTGTGATTGTTCTTAAGCGTTTGTCGCTGCTGGCTATTCTAGGATTATTGTTGTGCTTGCAAGGCTGCTATCTGTTCTTGCAAAACCAAAATGTTTTTTTGTAACTCATTTTCTCGCGTTCGACTTAAATAACGCTCATGTAAGTCTCGAAACCGGAAGGCATCGTCCTTTTTTAACTGCTGGCACAAATAGTCAAGTTGCTCTTCGGTCAAGCCATTTTTAAAAAGCCAGCCTTGATTGTCTAAAATAAAACGAGAAGCATAAGGGCTTCCTAAAATTTTGACCATTTTTTTGATTAAAACAATAAACTCATTTGTAGACGTAATTTCACCAAGTATCAATATGACGTTGGAACATTGTATTTAGTATAAATATCTTTGATAGTTTTTTTGGTTTGCTTAGAATAAGCCTTACCTAGCAATGCCTGCACTTCATCGATTGTTGGAAATTGCTCAAAACCAAAGAAACTCTCTAAATTCGCAATTAAAATCGGGATCTGAGAGCTCTTTTGATAGTCATAACCAGGAGCTCTCTCCTTGACCAAGGGTCCATTAACTCAATGAAATCGGCTAAACTGAATCAAACCAGTTTTTAAGAGTGTGTTCTTTTAATGAAATTGTTATATTGACAAAGATAACTGAAAAACTAAGTTCTTCACATCCGGCAAGACTCGGCCTAATTTAAAAACCATCTTTTGTTATTATCAATAAAAAAGTCAGCAATTAGCGATTAGATTGTTTCTTTCTAAAAATCTTAATGAGTTCAACGTATTGCTTGCGCTTCAGCTAACAAACCATCTTTGGCAAGTGCTGCGATGACGCTTTATGAGCTTTATCTGATTGAACGGTCTGCAAAAAGGTCTTTGACTTCGGAAAAGGTAGGCTGTGGCTCAAAAGCAAAGAAGCTTCAAATTCTCAATTAAAATTCGTCCAGAGCTTTGATTCACCCTTGACCAAGGGTCCATTAACTCAATGAAATCGGCTGGGCAATCAAATCAAACCAGTTTTTTAAGAGTGTGTTCTTTAATGAATTGCTTGTATTACTGAAGACAACTGAAAGAAAAACTAAGCCTCTCACAATATCCGCAAGACTCGGCTCTAATTTGAAAAATCTATCTTTGTTGTTATCAGCCAAAACTACCAATTAGGCGGCTATATTGTCTTCGTTTTCCTTAATCTTCAAACCAAATCTCAATGAGTTCAATGCATTGTTGCGCTTCAGTTATGAAACCATTCTTTAAGGCATAAGGCGATGATTGCTTGACGAGCTTCATTTGATTTCACGATCTGAAAAAAGGTCTTTGACTTCGGCAAGGGTTTGGCTGTGGCTCAAAAAGCAAAGAAACTTCTTTAAATTTTCAATTAAAATTGATCCAGAGCTTTTTTGATAGCCCTTAGATTGTCCGTTTTCCTTAACTTTCAAACCAACCAATGAGTTCAATGGCATTGTTGCGCTTCAGTTATGAAACCATTCGCGTAAGCTACTTTTAAAAATGCGCCCAGAAGATCAATACGGTCAAGGCAGCCATAGATTTTTAAACTCAGTTAAACTTAAATCTGGCTGCAAGGCAAAATAACGATTAGCCACTTTGTTGGCTAGCGCAGGTGCTTGCTGAGCTCCGTCATTAAGTTTAGTAGTTTAGAAGCCCAAGCTAAAAATTCAGAAGCATCCCCGTAAAGATACTCTGCTCCAGAAACAAGAAGCTCCGTCTTGGTGTTCCACGCATTTGCTTCAATGTCATCGTACCCCTTCCAACCATAAAGTTGTGCCCCACGCACTAAGCGTGGCAAAGGAGGCAAGGAAGGCAAACTAAAAAAACCGCCTTTTCGTTTTTTGCTCAATAACGAAGGTACACTTCTAAGCAGTCCTTGCTTTTGCAGAGATTGCAGTGCATAAATTGTTTCTTTATTTTCTATCTCACTAAACTGTTTTGTCAGGTGCACCAACCAAGCAAATCGCTCTTTTCTGAATCTAGTTCTAAAGATACTGTTCACCAGGTCAAAAAATCTTTTGCTCCCATCAACTTGACCAACTTTGTTCTCTATATCTTTCCAAAACCAGCAGCCCAAACTCTCCATAGCCATCTGGTTTAGCATACTTTTTATACAGAGTGCCGAAGACTTTCGGGAATCAAATGCCAGTAAATTTTTCTTAAAGCTTTTATGACTTCCTTCTGGACCATAAAAATTCCCCTGCAACAATTTGCCTGGAAAAATGTGTTCTTTTTGTTTTTTCTGAATTTAAATTCTTTGATAAGAATATTGAAAATTTCTCAGCTTGTCACATCCTAATGAAATTTCTGTTTTGTTTCTGAAAACAAACACGTAATAAACGCGTGGCATGGGCATTTGTTGTGGAAAATCGCTTTTTCTTTTTACCATCATCATTTATAAATTGCTGGTGCTGGTCGATTAATCTTTTGGGAAACCCCAAAAATCAAAAGATGTAGGGAACCATGTATGAACACCGGATTGAATGCTGAATGGCCGCTGAATTTTGTTCGACCAAACTTGTAAAAGTTTCTTAATTTTTCCTTTTAGTAAAATTAAATTTAATTCTCCTCAAAAACACCTTTATTGTGCGCGTGCGGATTCAATAACTAAGTGCAACACCCGGAGGAGAAGACCTCGTAAGGTTAAAAGTTGAGTATTACTTTTTTAGGGTCTATGTTTATAGATTCTGTATTTCTTTCAATCTCTTGGTTTTGACTCTCCTCAGGTCTGTCTTTTAGGTAGATACCTTCTGATTAGCCCATTGGTATTCTCAACACTTCCTTTTCTCCCAGCTATGGTAAGTTGGTGAAGTAGGACTTGGTTTTTAAAACCTTATTGGTCTTCCAACGATCTCTATTCTCCATCCCATTGTCATATGTAATTGATTTTCTCATATGCTCTGGAACCCTCGGAAAGGTTGTTGTTTATGAGGGCCTTCTGGTGTTTTATGGAGGCTTTTTATTGCCCACTCTGTACCAATGATCACAAACGCGATTTTCTCTCAACCGTCACTTCAACAACGAACTGGTATTTTGTTTGAAACCACAAGAGTCTTGATTCCCAATGGCTAAACTCTTTACATCATCCACTTGAGGACGCCTTATGGGGGGTTTTGAAAGGAATATGCTTCCAGGACCAGATCTAAATGAATAACCCTCAGTATCTTCGTTTTAAACTTACGGGTTAAATAGACAATCGATCTGGACGATCACTGTATATCCACTGATAGATTGTTTCATGGCAGACATGGCGAAAGTCCTTTAATTGCTTTGATTGTAATTGGGGACTGTTTTAATCTAGCCATTCGTATCAGATTCACATAAAGCCTTTGAATCACATACCTTTCTTGAGATGACAGCTGCTTAAACAACCTCTTTTCACTCATGAACATCCTCTAGCCCAGAGGTTCTCAAATTAGGTAAGTGTTGCATTTACTTATTGAACTCATGCGTACCAAGTACGTACACACAACAACAAAAATATATAACATTATAAATTTATTAATTATTTTAATTTTAGATAAAATAGAAAAACTGTAAGGGGGAAAACCCCTCTGCTCTTTTAGTCTCTCCTATGGCGCACAATCTTCAAACTTGCCATTGGGCAACTTTGCCGCAATGCACGGGAGAGATGGCCATCGGCCAGAGAGGGCTACAAGACAGCTTCCTCTCTACCCTCGCGCTCCGAATACTCTTTAAGAATGTTTTTCATAATTTCAAATTATCTTCGGTATTCTCAACCTGTGTTCAGCCCAATGCAAAATATTTTTCCCACCTGCATCTTGATCTTGTGGCACTGTGAACAACAGTAATTTTGGTTCTTTTCTGATCATGGCAAGTGTGTTTTCAAAATCACCATATTTAAGGTTGTGCATCAAAGGCTCCAACTGGTTTCTGTCTTGCAGATTGCTATTAAGACTGGCACCCATTTCAATAAGCAGTTTACAATCTCTAGGTGACCTTGTAACAAGTATGCATCAAAGGCCTTTGCCCTCTTGTTTTGAGACAAGATCAGCGCCCTTTTCAATAAGCAGTTTGGCAACTTAGGTGACCCTTGTAACAAGCAGGATGCTGCATCAAAGGCCCAACCGGCCTTTATTTTTGCAGATTAAAGATCAGCACCATTTTCAATAAGCAGTTTAGCAATCTCTAGGTGATTATGGTGGCAAGTAACTCATCAAAGCGCTTCTCGCCGTGGAAGCTCGAGATTAGACTGGAAGCACCACTTTGGGTTACAGTTTGTAAATCTCTAGGTGACCTTTTGTAACAAGCATACATCAAAACGTCTAACTGGTTCTTGTCTTGCATTAAGATCAGCACCCCATTTTAAGCAGTTTATAATCTCAGCTTGATCGTAACGACAAGTTAGCCACATCAAAGCGGCTCCGGCCATATTCGTCTTGGAGATCGAGTCCTCTCTGCGGGTGGCCAGGCAAGCGATCGCGGCCGAGCTTTTTCGGTGTCCCCAGATCTAATCGCGGCTATGAGTTTGTTGTGCGTTTGGTGCTTGCAATATCATCCACCAATTAAGGGATCATTCATCCACCATTTGATGGAAGCGGTTTTAACACTCGGGGTTTGTTTTGTTGGAACAGCCAATGCTGTGCTAGGCGTAGGGGTTGGCTCTGCCGCGTGCCAGGCGCGTTTTTTAGGATCAACAATCACCATGGCCTCTAGGTCGTTTAAAAACGCTTCGCTATAAAAACCGCGTTCTCTTAAAATTTGCAGAAGTATATCTGAACTTTTAGGATAGCCACGCACATCCTTGGCCATATTTCCTAAAGCTAATGTCAATAATGCAAAACCGGAGCTATAAATGTCTGTTTCAAAACCAATGTCCTCGCCACGTATTTGTTCTGGCGAGGCAAAATAAAGAGTGTACTCAAACTGGCGCGTTGCAGTGATTGTGTGGCTCAAATCTTGTTTGGCTGAACCAAAATCAATGATGACAAGACTGCCTTGTTCATCCAGCATGATGTTTCTTAGTGAAATGTCACGATGAACAACGCCGACTTGGCGCAACGCAGTGATGCCCTCTTTGAGCTGATCTCGCCAAAGTTTTAAAGTGTCTTCTTTAATGGGGCCGCTGGATTTTTGTTCCAAAAAGTCATGCAGAGTTTTTCCTGCAACATAATCAATGATCATGATTTGTTGAGCGTGCTCCGAAAAAGTTTCGTGCAAGCGAACAACACGGGGGCTGTTGATTGCTGCAAGCACACGTGTTTCTCTCTTGAACTGCATGGGCACTTTGCGTGCCACAAATAATTTTCCGGAAGCTTTATCTTTAACCACAAAAACCTTGGCTTGTTCTTTGTCTGACAAGCATTTGATTTCTTCAAAACGATCTTTGTACCTTAATGGTGGCTTTGTAAGAGGAGCCAAAGGTTTATGAATGTATGGTACGCGCAAGGCCTGCACTTGACCTGAAGATGGGTAATGAATTTTAGTGAATTGAACCCCTGATGTTGCTGTGCTTCCTAGAGTATTTGATTCTCCTGCCGCTGCAGCCGTTTGATCCGTGTTGCACACCTGGCCAAAAGTAATGGGCATTGGCATGGTGAATGTTGATGTTGTTTTTATATTCATAAACAGTGAGCTTTTTTGAGTTCATATTCTTTATCGGGTCGTGCGGGCAAAAGTTGTGCTCAAAATGAGTTTTTTCTTTGTACGTACCAAGTACGTACAAGCAACAACAAAAACCCATAACATTATAAATTTATTAATTATTTTAATATTAGATAAAGCAGGCTAAAGCGAGACCACTTTTTTTAAAAAAACAAGCAACACACGCCACGCTAATTGCGATAGAGGGCTCGTCATGAGACACGAAACAACAATCAGGGATGCCGAAAAAATTCAGGCGGTGGTGCGTGCGCGTTTGCTCACATCTAATTTAGGAAACAGACGTGTGCGCAAAAAAGAATCGCATGGGATTCCTAAAGAGCTGATTCGTGATCTTTTGCGTTTTAATGGTCAGGATGAGTACATAAAAGGCCCCTCACACATGGCCGAAAAACACACGCAGGCCAAAATCAAAATGGCGCTCAAACAACTCTTAAAGGTCTTTAAAAAGAAGAGTTAATCTCACTCGTCTTCATCATCGTCATCGTCCAGCTCTGTTTTTAAGATGCCGTATTTCACCAAAAGATTCCGCAAATGCTTGCGATCAATTTTGGCTTCGCGCGCTGCTTTAGAAACATTGCCTTTGTTGCGCTCTAATAATTCTTGCAGGTACTCCGCTTCAAAGGATTCCACAACCGCTTGTTTGGCCTCTTTAAAAGGCTTGTCCAAATCGATGTTCTGCAAACGCACCGTGGCCTCTTCGCCAGATTCAATTTCGCTAAACACATACTGCAGATGCGATCCTTTGATCACACCCTTTTCCGAAAAGCTCACGGCTCTTTCGATCACGTTGTGCAACTCGCGAATGTTGCCTGGCCATTGGTAACGTTGCAAAATCTTCAGCGCGTCATCTTCAACACGAGTCACATAATAATCGCCATCGGGTTTGCGATTAAAGCGCGCGCTGCCTAGGATTTTTTCGACAATGAGTGGGATGTCTTCCAAACGCTCTCTTAAAGAAGGAAGCTGAATTTTAACAACGGACAATCGGTAATAAAGATCTTCCCGGAACGCGCCGTCTTTGACTTCTTCTTTTAGGTTACGGTTGGTGGCCGAAATAACGCGTACATCGAGACTGACGCTTTTGGTGGAGCCCACACGTTTGATCTCGCGTTGCTCCAAAGCACGCAATAATTTTGGCTGCAGATCTAAGGACAACTCGCCGATCTCGTCCAAAAAGATGGTGCCGCCATTGGCCGCTTCAAAAGCCCCCATGCGGTCTTTTAACGCGCCGGTAAAAGAGCCCTTGGTGTGTCCAAAAAGTTCTGATTCGATCAGGTTGGCTGCCACTGCCGAACAATCAAAAACAATAAAGGGTTTGTCTTTACGCAATGAGTGTTCGTGAATGGCTTTGGCCACAAGTTCTTTACCGGTACCGGTTTCGCCTTCGACAATAACTGTGGCTTGCGAGGGAGAAATGCGGCCCAAGATCCCAAAGATTTGTCGCATCTTGCGGCTCTTGCCCACCATTTGCCCAAATTGATTTTCGTCACTGGGTTCAATCTGCACTTTTTCGTCGTAAGTTTGAAACTCCAATTTGGTCTCGCCGATTTCGATGAGATCGCCTTGGGTTAAAAAAGCTTCTTTGACTTTGATGCCGTTAATGGATGTGCCATTGGTCGAGTTCAGATCTTTAAGGACGTAGTTATTGTCTTCCGTGACTGAAATCTCGACATGGTAACGCGAAACCGTGCGGTCATCGATCACAATGTCGTTATCGTTCTTTTTGCCAATCTTAATGGTTTTCTTTTTACCAAGCTCGTACTTGCGTTTGGCGCCCTCGTTGCCCGAAACAACCAATTGGTACTTTCTTAAAGAGATGAGCTCTCTGTTTTCGTCAGGCGCAATGATCGCTGTGTTAAATTCTAGTTCTTTTGATTTATCATCCGTCATGGTTTTCTCCTTAAGCTTCTCGCAAAGCCTTTCTCTTATCGCAAAAATCAATCCTGATTGTCACCTCTATTTGTTAGAGCTTTCAATTCAGCCATAATCTGTGTGCCTGCCAATTGCTTGGTGATCACACCATTCCAAATTTGATGATCCGCTAGCTTTAAAGCCAACGCAAAGGTGCGGTTTGACTGCAAGCCTTCGAGCGTGGCTGGGGTCACCAAGCCAAGATCATCACCGTTCAAAAAAATACGCGCGCCTTCTGGTATAGAAGACACTTGTACAAAAAATTCTTGTGCGTTTTGTTTGCTGTTTGTTTTGTTGCTTTGTTGCTCCTGAACAACAGGGACTTTTTTCTTGAGTGCGCGTTTGGATGATGGCGTTGGCAAGATGTACTGCACTCCCAAATAAACAAGGGTTAAAAACGCGATGGCCACAAAGGCGCGCATGGCATTTTTACGTCTGTTGGAAAGCGATTTTTTCTCTAACAATTCCGACACGCTCACAGCCAGCGGTGTTTTTTCGTCTTCATCTAACTCATCGACCTCACTTTTTTCGGTGACCTCAGAGTCTTCATCTTGATCTCCATGATGAAATTGCCGTGGCCGGATGTGGTCTTCTGCTTTTAAAGTTTCTTTTTGCCATTCTTCTTTGTCTTGATCGCGAACAACAGCTGGTTGCGACGCTAAGTTTGGCGACAAAGACGAACTCACCAAAATGCTTTCGCGCGGTTCATCAAGCGTGGCGTTCATGTCAGCAGGCACGTCGTCAATTTCTTTGCGACCAAACCACTCTTGCAATGTTTCGGATAATTTACGCGGCGTAAAATCAGAAAAGTTTTGGTAAAGTAATTTGGTCAATTCAATTTGAAAATCAGAAGCGCTTTCAAATCGGTTTTTTTGTTTGTAAGCCAAAGTCTTTGCCAACACCGGTTTAAAAAAATCAGGAATGGCATTTTCATTTTTTAAAAACGCCTCATCGATGTGGGTGTTGCGGATGGTTTTTAAAATCTCCATCTGACTTTCGCCAGTAAACAAACGTTTGCCGGTGACTAATTCATAAAGACAAATGCCAAGCGAGAATAAATCTGTGCGTTGATCAATGGGCTTGCCAAAGGCTTGCTCTGGCGCCATGTAAGTGACCTTGCCTTTGAGAATGCCAATGTTGGTTTGCGAGAGATTCATGGCGGCCTTGGCAATGCCAAAATCAGCCAGCTTCACACCGCCTTCGAACGACACCAGTATGTTTTGCGGAGAAACATCGCGATGCACAATGTGCAAAGGCTCGCCGCGCGCGCCTTTTTTATTGTGGGCGTAATCAAGCCCTTTGCAAACCTCGCTGGCAATGTACAACACCACATCCATGGGGACTGGCTTGTTAAGTTCTTTGGCCTTTTCGCCAAGCTGACGCAAGTTGACGCCGTCTACCAGTTCCATCGAAATAAAATAGTCGTCTCCCACACGCCCCAAATCGTAAACCTGAACAATGTTAGCGTGCGACAAATGCACCACGAGCTTGGCCTCGTCGGTGAGCATGGTGATGAATTCTTTATCGGAAGAATAATGCGAAAGGATTTTTTTAATCGCGAGCAGCTTTTCAAAACCATCGACCCCAAAGGTTTTGGCTTTGTAAATTTCTGCCATACCGCCCACCGCAATGCGTTCGGTGAGGAAGTATTTTCCAAATGGTCGTGGTTCAAAGCGTCCCATACAGATTCAAAATCCTTGTCTTGTTTCAAGATCGCAAAAAGAGCCCCACGGCTCCCAATGCAAACACGAGTCCCAATACTGTTAAGTAGATGATCAAGATCTCTTTGTTGATTTCGTGCGAAACAGGATCTTGTATTCCCAAGCGCTGCCACCAATTTTTTTGGGGGACCAGCATGCGCAAGGTTGTCGAAAGCGATTTCTCCTTTGGATCGTTGGTGATGCGCGTGATCTCTTCGTCCATCATGTCGTCATCTGCTGGCAGGGTGACACGGATCTTGCCATCTTGACTCAGAAGATGCGGGTCAATGTGCGAGCCAACACCCTGGGCCTTGATCTGCATGGCAAGTGTTCGGGGCACAGCTAAAAAAGCGGTGCTGATCACTTGGTCTTCCACCAGAAAAAGACGGATGGTGAGCAAGGCCGGGTTGCTCTTGAGATTCACCGCCAAAAACTTAATTTTGTCGACGTCTTCCAAGCTGATCTCTTTGTTGCGTTGCCAAAGTTCCTTCTTGTTAAAAAGAACCTGCCAATTTGTTTTCTCGCTTAAACGCTCAAAAGCATCGCTCTTGCCCTCGCCGCCCTCTTGATCCTGACTCTGCTGATTGCCAGATTGATCGTCAGTGGCGTCTTTGGATTCGTCAACACGATAGGTATTGGCGTTTAATTCGGTTTTTGGAACACGTTCGACCATAAAAACTTTACCCAATATCAACAATTTAACACAGTTGGGGTGTAGAGACCACAATTAATTTATTTATGAATTTACTGGGGTTGACAGTCGAAAATCCCCTCTTATCTATGAATCCATAGGGCCGAAAAAGGCCAAAGTATTTGAATTATAAGGAGTTTTAAAATGTCGAAGAAAGAAAAGATCATTGGGATCGACCTTGGAACAACCAACTCTGTGGTGGCCATCATGGAAGGATCTGAGCCCAAGGTGATCGCTAACCAAGAAGGAAACCGCACCACCCCAAGTGTGGTGGCTTTTTCCAAAGATGGCGAAACGCTCGTTGGTCAGGTTGCCAAGCGTCAGGCCATCACCAACCCTGAAAAAACAATTTACTCGATCAAACGCTTCATGGGTCGTCGTAAAGAAGAAGTGCCTGAAGAAATCAGCCTTGTTCCTTACAAAGTGGTTGCCCACAAAAGTGGTGGTGCCGCGGTTGATATCGACGGCAAAATCATGTCTCCCGAAGAAATCTCGGCAAAGATTTTGATCAAGCTCAAGAGCGCCGCTGAAGATTACCTGGGCGAAAAAGTCACAGGTGCCGTGATCACTGTTCCGGCTTATTTTAACGATGCCCAACGCCAAGCAACAAAAGACGCTGGTAAAATTGCTGGCCTCGAAGTCAAACGTATCATCAACGAACCAACAGCCGCTGCTTTGGCCTATGGTCTAGACAAAAAGACCAACGAGCTCATCGCGGTTTACGATTTTGGTGGCGGTACATTTGATATCTCGATCCTTGAAGTTGGCGACAACGTTGTTGAGGTTGTGGCCACAAATGGTGACACGCACCTTGGTGGTGATAACATCGACCAGATCATCATTGGTCACCTCATCGAAGAATTCAAAAAAGACCAAGGCGTTGATGTCAGCCAAGACAAAATGGTGTTGCAACGTCTTAAAGAAGCCGCTGAAAAGGCCAAGATCGAACTCTCTTCCGCTATGGAAACAGAAATCAATCTGCCCTTCCTCACAGCCGATGCCTCTGGTCCAAAGCATTTAAACCTCAAAATGTCGCGTTCCAAATTGGAATCGCTTTGTGCTGACATCATCACGCGTTCGTTCAAACCAGTCGAAGCGTGTCTAAAAGATGCTGGCAAAAAAGCTTCTGACATCAACGAAGTGATTTTGGTTGGTGGTCAGACTCGTATGCCTAAGATTCGCGAAGAAGTGAAAAAATTCTTTGGCAAAGACCCGCACATGGGCGTGAACCCCGACGAAGTTGTTGCCTCTGGCGCAGCTGTTCAGGGTGGCGTTCTTTCTGGCGATGTCAAAGACATGTTGCTTTTGGATGTGACCCCGCTTTCTTTGGGAATCGAAACTTTAGGTGGTGTGTTCACAAAAATCATCGACCGCAACACAACCATCCCAGTTAAAAAATCGCAGGTGTTCTCAACCGCGGCGGACAATCAAACTTCCGTAGAAGTTCACGTTCTGCAAGGTGAGCGCGATATGTCAACAGACAACCGCTCCTTGGGACGCTTTCATTTAGATGGCATTCCTCCTGCACCACGTGGTGTGCCGCAAGTTGAAGTGACTTTTCGACATTGATGCCAACGGCATTGTGAATATCACTGCAATCGACAAAACCACCAACAAAACAAAAATCCACCATCACAGCGGATCAAATCTTTCTAAAAGACGATATCGACAAAATGGTGAACGATGCCAAGAATCGCACGACCGAGAATAAGAAAAAGCGTGAAACCATCGAAACCAAAAACAAAACAGGAGTCTTTGGTTTACGAGGGTTGAAAAAAGCAGACGAAAACAAAAGCCAAGCTTCCTGAAGGCGATGTGAAAAACATCGAACAAAATCAAGGCCGCTAAGGATGCTTTGGAATCAGCCGATGCTGATAAAATCAAAAGCAGCTGGCGATGAAGGCTTCAACAAGCTGCCGTTAAGATTGGCGGGAGTTCTTTACAAAAAGAACAACAAGCTGCTGCTGGTGGCGACGCAAATGCGGGCGCTGATGCCGGGAGCTCAGCAAGACTCAGCCGAAACCAAAAGACGAGCGATATCGTTGATGCGAGTTCGAAGAGTCTAAGACTAAATCCCCTATTCTTACCTAAGAAGGCGCCCATTACATGGCGCCTTTTTTTCAATTTTATGAATCACCCCAGCTTGTTAGAAAAACCCGCAATGACTCGATCTTTTCAAAACTTCTGGACAGCCCCATTAGTAAGTTCGTCACAAAATGTCGTGACTGTTTCTGGAAGCATCACGGTGCAAGAGGCTGTCGAAATCATGAACCGACAAAACATCGGTTGTTTACTGGTGCAAGACGGCAAACGTTATGGCTTGGTGTCTGAGCGTGATGTGGTCAAAGAATACGCTTTTGAGCGCTTTGAATTCGATGAAAAAAGGTCCAGCGAGATCATGAGCGTTGGCCTCATCACCATCACAGCCACCGCCAATGGCAAGCCTTTGCCTGATGGTTGACCACAACATCCGACACCTTCCCATTGTCAAAACCAAAAAAGACGAGAACATCATCGGAATTTTATCTTTAAGAGACCTTGCTCAGGCCGTTGTATTTTTATCAAAACAGGAGTAAATCATGACAGAAGCAAGAATCGAAAAAAAAGACAGCATGGGCGAAATTGCCGTTCCTGCACAACAACTGGGGCGCTCAAACGCGTTCCTCGAAAACTTTGATATCGGAAAAGACATCATGCCACGCGAAGCTGTGCGTGCCTTCGGCATTCTTAAAAAAGCAGCTGCTCTCACAAACAAAGATTTAGGAAAACTCGATAACGAAAAATGCGATTTAATCACCAAAGCTGCAGACGAAGTCATTGAAGGCAAATGGGACGCCGAGTTCCCTTTGCGTGTTTGGCAAACTGGCAGTGGCACGCAATCCAACATGAACTCCAACGAAGTCATTGCGAACCGCGCCATTCAAATTGCTGGTGGTGAGCTGGGCAGCAAAAAACCAATTCACCCAAACGATCACGTGAACATGTCGCAAAGCTCTAACGACACTTTCCCAACAGCCATGCACATTGCCACAGTAGAAGCTGTTAAGTCTAAACTCATCCCACAAGTGCAAGAACTCATCACAGCCTTGGATGCCAAACGCGCCGAGTTCAACGACATTGTTAAAATCGGCCGCACGCATTTGCAAGACGCAGTTCCTTTAACCATGGGACAAGAATTTTCTGGCTGGGTTTCACAATTGCAATTTGCTCTTAAGGAAATCGAACACAACACCGAGGTCTTTATCCTTTGGCGTTGGGCGGAACCGCTGTTGGCACAGGTTTAAACTCGCACCCTGATTTTGCCAAAAAAGCAGCGGCTCAAATTGCCAACATCACCGGTCTGCCTTTTAGCAGTGCCGAAAACAAATTTGCTGCCGCCTTGGCTTGTCACGATCGCCGTGGCCTTTAGTGAGTTCGCTTCGCGTTTTGGCTTAATGCGCTCGCCGAAAACCAACGACATCCGCTGGCTGGCTTCTGGTCCACGTTGTGGCTTGGGTGAATTGTCTCTTCCCGAAAACAGACAGGCTCTTCGATCATGCCAGGCAAAGTGAACCCCACACAGTGCAGAGAAGCCATGACCATAGTTTGCGTGCAGTTTTGGGCAACGACGCCGCTATTGGTTTTGCTGGCACAGGGCAATTTTGAACTCAATGTTTTCAAACCTGTTATGTTACACAACGCTTCATTCCATCACCACCATTTGGAGACGCTTTGCCGCGCCTTCCGCACAAAAATGGTGGTTGGCATTCAGGTCAATAAAGAACGCGTGCAAGATCACCTTAACAACTCACTCATGCTGGTGACAGCTTTGGCGCCAAAAGGTTGGTTACGACAACGCGGCTAAAATTGCTCATCACGCACGCGACACATGACACTCAAAAGAATCTTGTTTTGGTTGGGCTTGCTCCAGTGCCAGACTCGACGCCGCGGTATATTGCCGGAGAAAATGACAAGGCTAAAAAGCATAACAAGCTCTTGATTGCCTGTTGTTTCGCTTTTTGGAAGCTTCTTTGTGAAAATCGCTCGATCTGAATTTTTAAAAAAGACTGAATCCTAAAGGATGCTTTGCAAAGCTTCGCTATGTCTTTTATGTTGCATGGTTCTTTGGCAAAGATCAAAAGTGACAAAAACAGTGATGGATTTGGCTTTTTGTGGCAAGGAACCGATTGTAAAATTGCAAATCAACGAATCTTTTATTTTATGATCTATTCCCAGAACAAGAATTGATTTTGTCGATTTAGATCCTTTTGCCAGTCCTTTACTTAAAATGAATGTGTGATTAGCAACCGTGTTTGTTTATTCATGCAAAGCGAAGAAGATGACGTCGAGTTTCGTTACCTCACCACCAGAGAATACCTTGATACAAATTACCTGCGGCAAAATATTACGATTCTAAACTGAGGAAAGAATAAGAATGTCTCCTATTAACAAACAAACCCTGCAATCTAAGTTAGCGCGGATTAAGAGGTAGTTGAAAAAACTTGAGCAATATGCCCAGTTATCTCAGAAAAAAATTTTTGGAATCAGAAGAGGCTTGCTGCTCGCAGCAGAGCGTTTATTACACATTTGCATTGAAGCCATGTTGGTTGGTTCTCATTTGGCGACCCAATTTAAACTTAGGAGGAACCAACTGGGTATCGCGACATTTTTGCAAAACTAGCCAAAGCTAAAGTCATTCCGAAAACAAACTGCAATCCTTCCAAAATCTAGCTGGTTTACGCATCTTTGGTCACATGTGATCAAATTGACCATGCCCTTTTACACAAAGCCAAAAACAGAGCTTGAAGACTTTTCCTGTTACATTGATTCCATTTTAAAGTACCTTGATCAAAATCATGGGCTAAAAGATCCGAATTGGCCGCTTTTTTATTTTCGAGCCTTAAGAAAATCACAAGAACTTTTACCCTACTTACGTTTTCCGAATTAGCTGCGCGTGGGTTTTCGTCAATTCAGGGAGCGTGCTTACGCCTGGTAATTATTACCATCATCAATAGCTTGCGCGCGATCAAACCACCGAAACCACCGAAAGGTTTTTAAAATCATCCCACATAGCAGCACATAAAAAACGCCTTTGTCTAAAAAATAGAAAAGGCCCTTTACCCTGCTGGCTTTTTACAAAACCAAGGTAAGCAAATGAAAAGCATGGCAGAGATTTTATTTAAGAACAAGGCAGAAATCTAGCCTTGAGCAACTCATTGCTGCCAGGTGTGGGCCGTAAAACCGCTAACTTGGTTTTTAACTGGGGGCTTTTGATCTGCCTGGAATTTGTGTGGATGTGCACGTGCACCGGATCCTCAATCGCCTTGGCTGTTAAAACCAAGACCCAGACGACACAGAAACTTGGCTAAAGGCATTTGCCAAAACGCTGGAAATCCATTAATTTTTTATTTGGTCATGTTTGGACAAAATCACTGCAAAGCCAGTCTCACCCAAATTTGTGTTGATTCGCACAAAAACTTGGCTGTGGAATTTTCTGAGGGCTAGCATTACCCAACCTCCGGTGGTTTGCCACCGGGCTGATCTTTACCGGCTGAATGCCGCCAGCTCATCACGAATTTCATCGGCACGTACAAAGTTTTGCTCGCCTTGGCTTGAAACGCGCTCTTCGATCAGGGCCGATTTGCTCTTCTGATAATCCACCTTTAGCTGTGACTTTTTGTTTAAAAAGCTCCGTAATCTTGCGCCAGGCTTCAAAAATACCCAGCACTGTTTACTGTTGTTTTGGTGGTGCAAAAAAGGATTCGGCATCCGCCAAAGCCAAATTGTTTTTCATCGAGCGCTTTATTCAAAATACGCACCCATTCAAAAAGCAGCGCCCACCACGCTTTGGCTGAATTAAAATCATCGCAAAGCGCTTCATCAAAAGACTCCACTTTGTAATTTGTGATTTCAGAAAAATTTTGATCAATGTGGAAGCTGATTCTTTTGCTGCCACAAAAGTTTTCTAAACGTTCTTTTGTAAATAAAAAAGCGCTCCAAGCCCGGGCCGCGTCGTAGATGTTTGATCGAGTGTAATCAAAGGCGAACGGTAATGCGCGCTCAAAACAAAAGACGAATCACCTCAACGCGTAAGTACTCTTTAAGGATGTCGCGAATCGTTAAAAAGTTCCCCAAAGACTTGCTCATTTTTTCGGCGTTGATGTTCACAAAGCCATTGTGCACCCAGTATTTGGCAAAGGGTTTGCCTGTGCAGCCTTCAGATTGTGCGATTTCGTTTTTTCGTGATGCGGAAAAATCAAGTCGCGGCCACCGCCATGAATATCAAAGGTTTGCTCAAGGTAGCGCATGCTCATGGCCGAACACTCAATGTGCCAACCCGGACGCCCTTCTCCCCAAGGCGATTCCCACTTGGGCTCACCTGGCTTAGACGCCTTCCACAAAGCAAAATCCAAGGGATCGCGTTTGGATTCCATGACCCCAACGCGCGCGCCACTTTCAAGGTCTTCAATGTCTTGCCAGAAAGTTTGCCATAGCCATCAAAATCACGAACGCTGTAAAAAACATCGCCGCCCACCTGATAAGCCAAGCCTTTCTTCCAAGCCTTTGATCACCGCGATGATCTCTTGGATATTATCCGTAACTGGAGTTCGTGCGTGGGTTTTGATCATGCCCAAAAGCAGCGGTGTGTCCTCGTTAAGGCATCAATGAATTTTGTGGTCAGTTCCTGCTGTGCAATGTTTGTTCGTTACTGCGTTGAATGATTTTTATCGTCGATGTCGGTAAAATTACGAACAGTCACAGCGCCAGCAAATGCTTGAGCGCGGTGAAGAAAATCGAATGTGATGAGCGAACGCGTGACCAAGATGACAGTAATCGTAAACGGTCACTCCACAGGCGTACATGCCCACATGACCTTCTTTAAGCGGTTTAAAATCTTCTTTTTTCTCTGTTGAGCGTGTTGTAAATTTTTTAAACAATTCATAGTCAGGCTTTCTTGATCAGTACAGTGGCTAACGGGCTTTAATGCCCTCTTCGGCCAGTGAATCCCATTTTTCTTCCGTGGTGGCTTTTGATCGAAATAACATCTTCCTCTACGCCCAGCAAGCCCGCAATCCTTGTCTGATCTCAGCGCGCCGTTTTTTTATTTTTGGCGCTTCGCAAATAATTGTGCTGTCCAAATTGCCCAACGCAAAGCCTTTTGCTTTGACCATATCGTAACAGGCCGTGAGTAATTTTTTGGAATCAGCATTCTTCCAGGCCGGGTCGCCGGGTGGAAAATGGTCACCAATGTCGCCTGCGTTGATCGCGCCCAAAAAAGCATCACAAATGGCGTGCAAAAGCACGTCGGCATCGGAGTGTCCCGCCAAGCCTTGCGGGTGATCAAATGTCACACCACCAATGATACATGGGCGTTCGTTTGCAAATTGATGCACATCGTAACCTTGTCCAATGCGAAAGTTTGTCATGTTCCCCACTCCTGTAATAATTTTTCGGCCTTTTCTAAATCTTCGGGTCGCGTGATTTTAAAATTATTTTCTTCGCCATCAATCACGCGCACCTCAAAGCCACAAGCCTCCACAAGCATGGCTTCGTCTGTATAAGCAGCGGCCCTCTCGGTGATTTTTTTGTAGGCCTTCTGCAAAACCTCGGCCTGAAAACCCTGCGGTGTTTGAATGGCTCTTAAACTGCTGCGACTTGGCGTGTTCACCACCAAGCCTTTTTCTGAAATGATTTTGATGGTGTCAGTGACCGGTAAACCAGGCACAACCGCTCCCCATTGCCTGGTGGCTTTGGCGATCTGGTCGATAAGATCTAAACTCAACAAAGGGCGCACAGCATCGTGCACCAAAACCACTTGATGCGGGTGTGTGATGTCGATCGAACAAAAACCGTTGTAGACCGATTCAGCTCTGCTGGAGCCTCCGTTCACAACGCGCACGCGGTGCTCGTTTTGCCAGTGTTGACGTAATTCTTGAACAGATTCTTTCGGCACAGCCAAGGTGATGTCTTTGACTTGCGCCGCCGATAAAAATTTTTGCACGGTGTGATCCAAAATGCTTTTGCCAGCGATCTCTAAAAATTGTTTTTTGGTTTTACCACCAAAGCGCGTGCCAGAACCACCCGCGGGCAAAATCACGTGAATCGATGCCGATTGCGAATCCATTAACAGCCTTCTTTCTTTTGATTCAAAAAATTCCTAAGAAGATCTAACCCCGCTGTGGTGAGAATGCTTTCGGGGTGAAACTGCACGCCCTGCACAGGATGCGTTTTGTGTTTAAGGCCCATGATCAAATCGCCAACCTGCGCGGTGATTTCCAAACAGTCTGGCAATGTTTTTTGATCGACAATCAAAGAGTGATAGCGCGTTGCCACAAAAGGATTTTCTAAACCGCAAAACACACCCTGGTTATTGTGAGTGATCTTGCTGGTTTTGCCATGCATGATTTCTGGCGCGCGAATCACTTTGCCACCATAGGCTTGCCCAATGCTCTGGTGCCCCAAGCACACACCCAAGATGGGAATCGATGCACCAAATTTTTGCACCACTTCAACCGAAATACCGGCTTCATCAGGCGTGCATGGCCCAGGCGAAATCACAATGCCATCAGGTTTAAACTCTTGAATCTGATCGCTACTCCATTCGTTGTTGCGAATTACTTTGGTTTGAGCTCCAAGCTCACCCAGGTACTGCACCAAATTGAAGGTGAAGGAGTCAAAATTATCGATCAGTAAAATTGATTTAAGCATGCCCCGCCTCACTTTTGATTGCGCTCATCATGGCCTTTGCTTTGTTCAAACACTCTTCGTATTCTTTTTGTGGATCAGAGTTGTAAACAATGCCAGCACCCGCTTGCAAACTCACGGTGGCACCATGAATCACAGCCGTGCGGATCACGATCGCCAAATCAGCGTTTCCGGAATAACTAATGTAGCCCACAGCCCCGCCATAAAAGCCACGCGCATCGGGCTCTAATTCATCGATGATTTGCATGGCGCGAATCTTAGGTGCCCCTGACAATGTCCCTGCAGGAAAAGTTGCCGCGATCGCATCAAAAACACTTTTGCCCTGCGCCAATTCACCCGACACATGACTGACCAAATGCATGACATGCGAGTAGCGCTCCACGATTTCTTGCTCATCAACCTGAACGCTGCCTATTTTGGAAACCCGCCCAACGTCATTGCGTCCCAAATCAACCAGCATCACGTGCTCGGCCTTTTCTTTGGGATCGCTCAAAAGTTCTTTTTCTAAAGCCAGGTCTTCTTTTTCGCTGCGCCCGCGTTTGCGTGTGCCCGCAATGGGACGCACTTCCAAATGACCTTCTTCCAAACGCATGAGAACCTCGGGCGAAGCGCCCACAATGGCAACATCATCAAAACCCAAATAATACATATAAGGAGACGGGTTGATGCTTCGGATGGCACGGTAAATGACAAGAGGATCAACCCCTGTTGTTTCTAAATCAAAACGCAAGGACAACACAGCCTGAAAAATATCGCCCGCTTCGATGTAGTGGCGTACTTTTGTGACAATGTCTTGGTATTGTTGCTGGGTTAAGTTTTGTGATTCTTTTTTTATGGTGAACGCTTTGTGTGTGTAAGGGTTTTCTAAACTCTGATTTTGAATCACACGTGTGAGGTGCTCTATTTTAGCAAGCGCTTGTTTGTAGGATTCACTTTTTTGGGTTTTGTTTTGATTCTTTGTGTTGATGGTCGCCACAACCAACAAAGCTTGTCGGAGGTTATCAAAAATAAGCACGGTGTCTGTTTGCATGAATAAAAGATCGGGCTGATTTTTTACGGTTTTGCTCTGCCCGATGCTTGGCTCGAAGCGCTTGGCCATTTCAAAGCCAAAGGCACCCACAAAACCACCAAAGAATCGCGGCAAGCGCTCGTCAAAATACACGCGCTCATTTCCTAAAAGATCTTCCAAAACACTCAAAGGACGTTCTGAATCCACCGGGATTTTTTGTGGCTTTTCTCCGGCTTTGCTAAGCAACCACTCGGATCCTTGCAGACGAATTAAAGATTGCGGCTCTGTTCCTAAAAAGCTGTAGCGCGCCCATTTTTCGCCACCAACAACTGATTCAAAAAGAAAATCACCGGTGCCTGTTCGGATTTTCATAAAAGCCGAAACGGGTGTGTCGACATCGGCCGGCAACTCCACGTAAAGTGGGATGATGTCAAAATCTTGCGAGAGAGTTAAAAACTCATCATGACTGAGTTTGGGTTTGATCACGTGAAATCCCTATATGCGTTTGATATAAAATTCATTGCTTTGCTGTGCCCCGTTTTTATCGATCAACACAAAGCGAAACTTGCCAAATTTTTTAAAGCCCTCTTGCAAAACAGAAATGGGGAAAGAGTGTGTGTTTTCTTTGCCCAGCTCTTGTTTTAAATCGCGCTGTGTGAGCCATTTTCCGCGGTGAAAAACCTCTAACCGAAGCGAGTGCTCTTGTTCAAATCCATTTAACTGCAAATGTAGGATTTGCTGACTTTTGTAAAACAACTGGTCACTGCGCGCTGTCCCGGGGTGCTTGTCGTTAAAAATGCCAATCGCGGTGTTGTTTTTAAAATCGCCACCCGACCATTTGCGAACAGGTCCTGTGTCAATGTGCACCATGAGCAAATTGCCATAATAGCCAACGCCGCCCTTTTGTTGTTTTAAGGCGTAATCTCTGAGCGTGTCTTCTTGAATCTCGTCAAGGTGGATGTCCATGGCCTGGCCTTTGGTGTGAAAACTTTCGTTTGCGACATTTCGACCACTGTCTTTAAGCTGCTTGTTAAAAGCCTGGCTACGAAAACCACTGATGACCTCTACGGTGTCGGCTTCAAAATGATCTTGCAGATGATCAATGAAGGCAATGAGCTTGCGGTCAATCTTAATGGTTTGATCGTCTGCGCGTGAGCGCAAGAGCTGATTCAATTTTTTTTCGGCTTCGGGCAACCAATCTCCATTGGCATCTTTATAACGAATCTCCAAAAATTCATTGAGGTGATAACTGTACAGGCGTAAACTGCCGTCAGAGCTTAGCTCGGAAGCACAAACAAAAGAGCCAAACAGGCTGATCAGAACCACGTTTAAAATAAGGCAGATTGTCGTCATTTTGCTCATCACAACGTGATTAAAAGGGATTTGGTGCGAATGCAACAGCGTTTAAAAGGAACATTTCTAGCGATTTTATGCCTCTTTGTGTTGGGTTCCTGCGCCGGCTTGCGCGAGGGCTTTTCTAGCTTTGGTGCTATTTTTAGAGGCAACACCAAAAAAGACATCGATGATTACTCCTTAGAAGAAAAAGCCGAGTACCGACGTTACAAAACGTATAAAAAATTAAAAAAAGAAGACGATGACGAGGCCAAAATCGAAGCCGCCGAAAGCCACAAAGTCAAAAAGGCGCGCAGAACCAAGAGGAAATCATGAACAGACAAATTTATTTTTTACTCCCAGGAACCGGTGCTCGTTACGCAGGTGGAGGCCTTTGGGCAGAACTCAAAACACTCGCCGTGGCGCAGCAAGATCACAAAGCGCATGTCATCACCTACGAAGAACGCCAAGACGGCGTGTTGTTTTTGGATGATGTTCTCAAAAGCGAGGCCCCTGAATTCCAAAATGGCATTTACATCATGAGTTGGGGCTGGCACATTGCCGAGTTGAGCAAACGCTTGCAGCATAAAAATCTGGTGTATCACGCGCACAGCGCTGGCTATGATTTCACCATCCCAGAAACCATCCCCATCTTGTGCGTGAGCAGACAAACCATGGGCTATTGGGGACAAAAGGCTCCGCACGCTCCTGTGTTTTATTTACCAAATCTCTTGAGCCATGATTTTTGCGACGCCAACAATGAGCGCGATATCGACGTTTTGTTTTTAAAGCGCAAAGCCAGTACTTATTTATCTGACATCATCGTGCCCGTGCTGCAAAAAATTTACAAAGTGCATGTCGTCGAATCCTTTGCAGAGAACTTGATTGATCTTTACCAACGCAGCAAAATTTATCTTTATGATTCCACCGATCATTGGAGCGAAAAAGGTGTGAGCGAAGGCTTTGGCTTGCACCCCATTGAAGCCATGGCCTGTGGCTGCCAGGTGTTTTCTAGCGTTAACGGTGGTCTGGCCGATTACTTAGACCCAGGTTTTAACTGTTTTAAAATGGGCCAAGGCACAGTTGAGTTTGATCTGCAAAACATCACCAGCGCACTCGCTGGAAACAAAAAATACAACTGCGATCCCAAGTTATTTGAAGAATACCGTTACCCGAATGTGAAACGTCGTTGGGATGCGATTATTGAAGAGTTGGAGGGGTATTTTAATTTTCTACTTTCCCAACAAGCTGGCCATCTTTGAGCTCAACAAGCACGGTGTTGCCGTCTTTGATTTCGCCTTTTAAAAGTTGCTGTGCCAAAGGATCTTGCAGGTTCTTTTGAATCACCCGTTTTAAGGGACGCGCCCCAAAGTCAGGGTCAAAACCAATTTGTGCCAAATGATCTTTGGCTTCATCAGTTAACTCTAAGCCAATGCGGCGGCTTGCCAAACGCTCACGCAAACCTTTTAACTGAATATCGACAATGGAGCGGATTTCTTCTTGGCCCAAGGCATTAAAGAACACAATGTCATCAATGCGGTTCAAAAATTCAGGACGAAAAGCCTGCTTTAAGGCCTCGTTGATTTTTTCTTCACGCTTGGCCGCATCACGCTCTTCTAAAATATAATGACTGCCAATGTTAGAGGTCATGATGATGACCGTGTTTTTAAAATCAACGGTGCGGCCTTGGCCATCGGTCAAGCGTCCGTCATCCAGTATTTGTAAAAGAATGTTAAAAACATCCGGGTGTGCTTTTTCGATCTCGTCTAAAAGAATCACCGCGTAAGGTCTACGGCGCACGGTTTCTGTCAAGTAACCACCTTCATCATAACCAACATAACCTGGAGGGGCTCCAATGAGACGTGCGACCGAATGCTTTTCCATGAACTCAGACATATCAATGCGCACCATGGCGTCTTTTTGATCAAAAAGAAATTCGGCTAAACTCTTGGCGGTTTCGGTTTTACCAACACCTGTTGGGCCCAAGAATAAAAAGCTACCAATGGGTCGATTTTCGTCCTGCAAACCCGCACGCGAACGGCGAACCGCGTTACTGACCTTTTCGATGGCATCTGGTTGACCAACCACCGATTCACCCAAGCGATCTTCCATTTTTAAAAGTTTTTCGGCTTCGCTCTCTAACATTTTTGAAAGCGGGATGCCGGTCCAACGCGACACCACTTCGGCAATGTCTTCTTCTCGCACCTCTTCGTTGAGCATGCGTTTTTCACCAGCCTCAGCGGCATTGTTTTTTTGTAACTCTTCTAACTCTTGATTAAGAGCGTGCAACCGGCCGTACTTGAGCTCAGCCGCTTTGTTGTAATCACCCTCGCGTTCAGCCTGTTCGGCAAGGATTTTAGTGGATTCAATTTCTTCTTTAAGAGAATTGATTTTGGTGATGCCCTCTTTTTCTTTGTTCCAAACAGCTTTGAGCGCGGTGCTTTGCTCTTTTAAATTACCCAACTCTTCTTCTAGTTTACTCAAGCGTGCCACACTCGCGTCGTCTTTTTCTTTTTTTAAAGCCTGACGCTCGATCTCAAGCTGAATGATTTTGCGTTCGATCTCGTCGATCTCTTGCGGCATGGAAGCGATTTCGATGCGCAGCTTGGAAGCCGCTTCGTCGATGAGATCAATGGCTTTGTCTGGTAAAAAGCGATCCGCAATGTAGCGGTGCGATAAAGTGGCCGCGGCCACAATGGCGGCATCTTGAATGCGCACGCCGTGATGCACCTCGTAGCGCTCTTTTAAGCCACGCAAAATCGCAATGGCGTCTTCCACACTGGGTTCGCCAACATAAACTTGTTGAAAGCGACGCTCTAAAGCAGCGTCTTTTTCGATGTACTTGCGGTACTCATTGAGCGTTGTGGCTCCAACACAGCGTAACTCACCACGTGCCAAAGCGGGCTTGAGCATGTTGCTGGCATCCATGGCACCATCAGTTTTCCCTGCACCAACCAAGGTGTGCAGTTCATCAATGAACAAAACAATTTCACCATTGCTTGAAGACACTTCTTTAACAACTGCTTTTAGTCGGTCTTCAAATTCTCCACGAAACTTAGTGCCAGCCAGCAGACTACCCAAATCTAAAGCTAAGATGCGTTTGTTTTTGAGCGTATCGGGAACATCGCCAGAGACAATGCGTTGCGCAAGCCCTTCGGAAATGGCTGTTTTACCCACTCCTGGCTCCCCAATGAGGACAGGGTTGTTTTTTGTTCGTCGTGATAAAACTTGAATGACACGCCTGATCTCTTCATCGCGCCCAATCACAGGATCCAATTTGCCAGCACGGGCACGCTCTGTCAGGTCTGTGGTGTACTTTTCTAAAACTTGGTATTTGTTTTCGGGATTTTGATCAGTCACTCTTTGGTTTCCTCGAATGCTTTGCAAGGCTTGCAAAAGTTTGTCTTTAGACACACCCGCTTCTTGCAAGGCTTTTGCAGCGGGGTCTTTTTTACTTTGAGATAAAGCCAATAAAATGTGTTCCGTGCTGGTGTAATCGTCTTTTAAATCACTCGCTTGTTTTTCAGCATCGGCAAAAACCAATTGTAAATCTTGCGATAAGTACTGGCCACCACCACCAGAAACTTGAGGGAGCTTTTGAAGTTCTTCATCAACTTTTTTTGATAAAGCAGGAACAGAAACCGACATGGCTTTTAACAAAGGTTGCACTGCACCATCTTGTTCGCTCAGCAAGGCGCGCAAAAGATGCCAACCCAAAATCTGCTGGTGACCACTTTCTAAAGCCAAACGTTGCGCTCCGGCTATGGCTTCTTGGGCTTTTTGTGTGTAGCGTTCAAAGTTCATACATTTTCCTCAAAGTTTTTTGGTTAAGGAAAAGATAATGGCATTTTTTGATTTGGCAAGCTGTGTTCTTGTTAAAGAATGAGTCCTGCTGTCCTACCAAGCACGTTCAATGCTCTCTTTATTTTCGATAATTTTAACAATCTGCTCGATTTCTTCTGCACTGAGATCATCTGGGATTTTAACCAGCAAATGCACATAGAGATGACCCTTGGTGCCGGTTTTAAGATTCTTCACGCCCTTTTCTTTGAGACGCATCTTTTGACCGCTTTGCGTTTTGGGGGGAATAGTGAGCTGCACGGTGCCAGTGAGTGTGGGCACTTGAATTTTAGCACCTTTAAGGGCTTCCGCTAAACTTAAGTCAACATCCAAATGAATGTCATCGCCATCGCGTTTAAAATAAGGATGCTCTTTGACCTGAGTGACAATGATGAGATTCCCTGCCGAACCACCTGCCACACCTGGGTGACCTTTTCCGGATAAACGGATTTTGGATCCTGTATCAACACCCGCAGGGATTTTGACTTTGACCTTTTTGCCATCGGGCAAAAGGATTTGTTTTTCGCAGCCATTGACCGCGTCTAGAAAATCGATTGGCAAACTCCATTCGATATCGGCACCATTTTTAGCACGGTTTGGTGGACGGTACTGCGTGCGTCCGGCCCGTTGCCCACGCTTGGGGCCACCAAAACCAAAGATGTCTCCAAAGATATCTTCTAAATCGACATCGTCAAATTGCACCGATTGCCAGTAATTTTGCGAGTAAGGATTTTTAGGACCAGACGAACCAAAATTGAATGAACCCATTTGATCATACTGTTTGCGTTTTTTATCATCGCCCAAAACTTCGTAGGCCTCAGAAACCTCTTTGAATTTTTTTTCGGCCTCGGCGTCATTGGGGTTCAAATCGGGATGATACTGACGTGCCAGTTTTTTAAAAGCTGTTTTGATGTCATCTTTGCTAGCGGTTTTAGCAACACCCAATATTTTGTAATAATCTTGTCTCATATATTCTGAATCCGACAATTATTTGGTCTGATTTTAACACGCAATGCCCAGGCTCAATGCCTAAAACAGCGGACTAAAGCCTAGTTTAATACCGATTTGCGCACTGTCAAGGGCTTCTAAGTTCTTAAAAAGATGTAATCCTTAGCTTTTTTTCTGTTGCAACATCTCGTAGGCAAGAGACTTTTTACGTTCTTTGAGACAGGCTTCTTTTAGGCACTCCACGGCAAAATCCACCTGCTCTTTGGTGTTTGATTTGCCAAGGCCAAAACGAATGGTGGCTCTGGCCTCTTCGGGACTACGACCAATGGCCAAGGCCACGCGAGACGGTTCTGTTTTTCCGGAAGCACAGGCTGACCCACTGGAGCACGCGATTTGCGGCATGGCCAAAAGCAAAAGACCGCTTTCTGTGTAAGGAATACAGAAGCTCGCATTGTGACAAAGACGCTTGTCTCGCGAACCATTTAGAAGCGCGTGTGGAATTTCGTTGAGAACCCGATCGATTAAATGATTTCTTAAATGGCTAAGGCGCGCGACTTCGCTTTGCCAATCTTCTTGTGCCAATTCCAAAGCCTTTGCCATACCGATCACACCAGGGATGTTCACCGTTGTCGAACGCAATCCGAATTCCTGACCACCACCATGCAAAAGCGGCTGCCATCTTGTTTTGAAAAAACGCTCACTCAAATACATTGCCCCAACACCTTTGGGACCGTAAAATTTATGCGCTGAAAAACTCAGGCAATCGATAGGAAGATTTTTTAAATCGATCGCAACTCGCGACACGGCCTGAACCGCATCGCAATGAAAAAGGGCATCGGAATGATTTCTGACAATGTCTCCGATTTCTTGGATGGCTTGCAGAGTGCCAATTTCGTTATTGCCCCACATGATGCTCACCAATTTTGTGTGCGGCTTTAGCGATTTTTTAAGATCATCTAAATTGATAAAGCCCTCTTGATCAACTGGCAGCACAGTGACCTCGGCGCCCAAGCCTTTTAAGAATTCGATGCTCTTGATCACACAGGAGTGTTCGGTTTCTTGCGTCACTATATGAAAAGGCTCGTCGTCTTTTGCAAAAAACAACCCCTTGATCAGCATGTTGTTGGCTTCGGTGGCCCCGGAAGTGAAAATGATTTGCTCAGGTTTTTGCGCCCCCAAACAAAGAGCCACGCGCTTACGAGCGTCGTCTAAAGCTTTGCCAGCCTCCCAGCCAAAGGCGTGGGTGCTGCTAGCCGCATTGCCGAATTGATCCGAAAAGTAAGGCAGCATGCTCTGCACAACACGCGGGTCCACCGGCGTGGTGGCGTTGTGATCAAAATAAATGGGATCAGACATAAGGACGCTTTCTTAGAAAATAACGTCTTCGGGATCGATTTCGCTTTCTTGTCCAGGTTCAATCGATGCCGGTTCCTGATGATCGTTGGAATCATCGTAGTGATAATCACCTTCGTAAACCAAATCTTCAAAACGCACATAGCGGTTCAAGAAAGCCAAACGGCAATAACCAGTAGAACCATTCCGTTGCTTACCAATGATGATTTCGGCAATGCCTTTGTCGGGAGTTTCGGGATCGTAAACTTCGTCACGATAGATGAACATGATGACGTCAGCATCTTGCTCAATGGCGCCTGATTCACGTAAATCGCTCATCATGGGGCGTTTGTTGGTTCTGTTTTCTAAAGAGCGGTTCAACTGCGACAAAGCAATGACCGGAACATTGAGTTCCTTGGCAATGCCTTTGAGCGATCGCGAGATTTCGGAAATTTCTTGTTCACGAGAATTGGTTTTGGTGGCACCACGCATCAGCTGCAAGTAATCCACCAAAATTAAATCAAGACCACCTTGTTCTTTGGCCAAGCGACGCGTTTTGGCGCGGATTTCCATGGTCGATTGCGCAGGCTGGTCATCGATAAAGACATTCATGTGCGCGAGTTTTTCGGCTGCTGCCAAAAGACGAGGCCAATCGGATTCATCAAGATCGCCGGTTCGCACTTTCATGGAATCGATACGCGCGATCGATGTGAGCATCCGCATCACAAGGCTTTCTTTGCTCATTTCTAAGGAGAACACCGCAACCTTGGCGTTGGCCTTTAAAGCGGCGTTTTCGACAATGTTTAAAGAGAAGGCCGTTTTACCCATAGAAGGTCGACCAGCCACAATAATAAGATCGCTTTTTTGCAAGCCGGCTGTCATTTCGTCCATTTCGGAGAAACCCGTGACAAGACCAGTGATCTTGCTTTTGTTTTCAAAAAGCTCTTCGATCATTTTGTAACTGGCTTTCACCAGATCTTTAACCGGAGCAAAACCTTCGGAACGCTTTTGTTCACTGATTTGAAAAATTTTATTCTCTGCGGAATCAACCAAATCACCAACATCGGACTGCGCTTCATAACAATCGGTGACGATTTCTGTGCCCACCGAAATCAGTTTGCGGACGGTGGATTTGTCTTTAACGAGCTTGGCGTAACTTGCCACATTGGACGCGGTCGGGATTGAATCCACAAGATGCGATAAATAAGCCGAGCCCCCCACCTGATCGAGTTGTCCTTTGGATTGCAAAAGACCATTGAGTGTGACCAAATCAGTGGGTTCATTTTTATTGCTGAGTTCCAACATGGCGCGAAAAATAATGGCGTGCGCTTCTTTGTAAAAATCTTCGGGAGTGATGTACTCCATGCAGTTGTTGAGCGCGTTGTTATCGATAAGGACAGAGGCCAAGATTGCCTGTTCGGCTTCTAAGGCTTGTGGGGGAATCTTACTGATATTCGCCGAGCGAAATTGGTTTTTGCGGGCCGTGTTTTCCATAGGTTTTTTAAGAAAGTTAAGTTGCGGCGAATCACGATCGCCTAGTTGATTTGGCCTATAGGGTTTTATTGGAAAAGGCAAAAAAAAATCCGACCAGATTGCTCGGGTCGGATTTAAAAATAATCTTGTGTGGCAGAGTTATTCAGCGTTTTCGACTTGCTCTTCGCTTTCTGTCGCTTCAGCTTTTTTCTCGGCTTTAGGCGCTTTTTTCACTTCTTCTTTTACTGGTGAATTAGCAGCCTTTTTAACAACAACGCGGATCGGAGCTGAAACTTCTTGGTGAAGTTTAACTTCAACTTGGTGCTCGCCCACTGTTTTGATAGGCGCTTCCATTTTGATGAGCTTGCGATCGATGTTGTATTTCATGGCAACAAGCTTTTCGTGGATTTCTGTGCTTGTGACCGATCCAAAAAGTCTGTCAGATTCTGTAGCCATGTGCTCGATTTCGACCGTGAGGCCTTCGATTTCACTTTTGAATTTTTCTGCTTCTTTTTTCTTTTCGGATTTTTTGATTTCCAAAGCTTTCATGCGGTGCTCAAGAGCGTTCTTTGAACCCTGGCTAGCAGGCATCGCAATCTTTTTAGGGAAAAGGTAATTTCTTGCAAATCCAGGCTTAACTTTAACAATATCGCCAACAAATCCTAAGCTTGGGTAATCTTCTTGTAAAATAATTTCCATGATATCTACTCCGTCTAACGTGACTCAATGGTCTGTAAAACTAGTTAATGATCTCTTCTCTTTGATAGAGGGGCCGCTCTCTATCCCAAATGCTCCTAAAATTGCAAGCGGAAGAAGTCTAATTTAATTTCCTGACGAAAAGACACACAAGACTCTTGAATGATTAGCCTTTTTCGCCGTAAAAGGAAGCGCGATGCCCAGAACCAAGAAAAAATCGACCTCTTCCAAAAAAGTTCCTAAACTCACGCAGTTAGCGCGTGTGAAGGAAGGCTACGCCAAAAGTTTTGATGGCACCCGTATTTGGTATCAGGTTTCAGGAAGCGGAAAGCCCGCGATCATCTTTTGCAACGGCATGGGTTGCTCCACTTTTTATTGGAAGCATGTGCACGCCTACTTCAAAAAGAGCCACCGCGTGGTTCTATTTGATTGGCGCGGCCATGGGCAATCGGCCCAACCCGAAGACGACAGTCATATTAATATTTCGGCCCTGGCAGAAGATCTATCAGCGGTCATGAAAACCTTGCGCATCGGCAAAGCCATTTTAGCCGGGCACTCTATGGGCGCGCAGGTTTTGTATGAGTTTTACAAAAAGCACCCCAAAAAAGTTTTGGCCTTGGTGCCGGTCTGCTCGACCTTTGGAAACCCTTTGGACACCTTTTATAATTCACCTGCCAGCAAGTATGTCTTTCAGGGAATCTATCATTTTAATCATCTGTTCCCAAAGGTGGCCAACACCCTCGCCTTTTTAATGGCGAAAAACCCGCTTTGGTACCAAATGGGCGGCTTTTTAAAAATGATGAATCCGGCTCTGGCAGATCGCAAGGTCCTTAAAGAATACATTGAACACTTTACCTCTGTGGATCCGGTCTTTTTAGCCAAGCTCGCCAAAAGCATGCAGGACAACTCGGCCGAGCAGCTTTTAAGAGACATCAAAGTTCCCACCATGATTTTTGCGGGCGACAACGATCAGTTCACTCCGGTTTGGCTTTCTAAAAAAATGCACCACCTCATCACCGATTCAGAAATCCTTGTGGTGCGTAAAGCCTCGCATGTCGCCTTGGTCGAACAACCCGCTTTGATCAACCTGCGCTTGGAAAAATTCATCCATGAACATTTTGGCTGAGTTTGACTGATTTATCGGGGTAAAAGTTGTAAAAAAGTGATTGTCAATTCGCACATGCTTTGAAAGAACCTATGCGATTGAACCATAAATAATAACCAGGAGTTGTCGATCATGAAACGCTTTCAAACTCTTTTTTTATCAACAAGCTTTTTACTTGCTGCCTCTTGCTCTCATCAGGGCCAGGGCCCAAACTCACTTTTTGAGTTAAACAAAATCAAAGAAGGCCCCGCTATTGTTAAAGTCAACGGGCTTGAAGTTCACCAAGGCCTTTTGGATTCGCTCGCCGAAATGAACCCACGCATTAAATCGCAGCTCGAAAACCCCATGACCAAAAAGCGCATCCTAGAAAGCTTGGTCGATCAACAATTGCTTTACCAAGAAGCCATTAAGCAAGGGTTGCAAAACAAAGAAGACGTCATTCTCAAAACGCTTTTGAACAGCCACGTGATCATCTCTAACGCGCTGATCGAAAACGAACTCGAAGAACAAGTCAAAAAAGCCTACGAAGAGCGCAAGGCCGAACAGTTCACAAAGCTTAAGGTTGCCATCATTGGAAAAGACTTCGAAAAAAACAACGACCAGTCTGAAAAACAAGCCTTAGAAAAAATCACAGCTCTTCGTGATCAAATCAAAAAAGGGGCTTCGTTTGCTGATCTGGCCGAAAAAGAATCTGATCACAAAATCACACGCAAAAAAGCCGGTGTTGCTGGTGAGATTTCATTAAACGACAAACGCTTTGCCCGCATGGGTTTGAGCAATCTTGTCGAGCCTGCTTTTAAACTCAAAGTTGGTGAAATTTCCGACCCCATTAAAACAGACAATGGTTATTACATCATCACACCACTAGAAGAACCAACGCTAGTGCCCATGGAAGAAGCTGCTCGCGTGTTGCGCTTTGAGTTTCAACGCAAGGTTAAAGAAGATCTCTTAAGCCGTCTTAAAAAAGACGCGTCTGTCGAGTTCCTTGTTAAAGTCGAAACCCCGGAAGAAACTGGCGACATGCAGCAAGACCATCATGGCCACGGTCATCAGGGCATGCCCAAAAACATGCCATCAAATCGCCAAAAGCTCATTGATGCTTTTAAAAAGGCCACCCAAAAAAAAGAACCTAAAAAGGACTAAGCCTTATGTCTTCTGGTCTGAACTACAAAGAAGCCGGAGTTGATATCGATGCCGGCAACGCTTTTGTAAACAGCATCAAAGAAAGCTGTCGCTCGACTCATCGTAACGAAGTCCTCAACGGCCTTGGCGGTTTTTCGGGCTTGTTTGCCCTCAACATGACCCGCATGAAAGAACCTGTCTTGGTCGCGGCCACTGATGGTGTTGGCACCAAACTCAAACTGGCTTTAGAAACTGACTTGGTCGATGGCCTGGGACAAGACTTGGTCGCCATGTGTGTTAACGATCTGATTTGTTGCGGGGCCGAACCCTTATTTTTCTTAGACTATCTGGCCACAGCAAAGCTCGATATCGAACGCTCTTCGCGCATCATCAAAAACATGTGCGCGGCACTCAAAGACATCAACTGCGCTCTCCTTGGTGGAGAAACCGCAGAGATGCCTGGTCTTTATCAGCCCGGCGACTTTGATTTAGCTGGTTTTGCTGTTGGTTGGGTTGATCGCTCTAAAATCATCGAAGGCCTAGACGTTAAGCTCGGTTACAAAATCATTGGGCTCAAAAGTTCGGGAGTCCATTCCAATGGGTTTTCTCTGGTTCGAAAAATTTTAGCTGAAAAAAATATCGATCCCAAAAGCAAGTCGCCCTTTTCCTCACGGAGTCTTGCAGAGGATCTTTTAGAACCCACAATCATTTATGTTAAAGAAGTTTTGGCCCTGATCAAAAATTTTAAAATTGGTTCGCTCGCGCACATCACGGGTGGTGGCTTGCCAGAAAATTTACCTCGGGTGTTGCCAAAGCAATCGCAAGCTTTGCTTTACAAAAACAAAATCTCCCGCTTACCTATTTTTGAATTTTTGCAAGACGCCGGTGGCATTGCCGATGAAGAAATGTGGCGCGTGTTCAACCAGGGCATTGGTTTCACACTGGTGGTTTCTCCTAACGATGAAGCAGCCATTCTGGATCACATCAAAGGCTCCGGCTTAGAAGGCGCCTGCATTGGAGAAATCAAAAGAAAAGACAAAGACACGGATCCTGGTGTTGTTTTTTCCGCGTAACAAAAAAGTAAACTCATGAGCAAAACGCTGTTTAACAAACGCGCTCCTTTTCGCATTGCTGTTCTCATTTCGGGGCGAGGCTCCAACTTGGCTGCTTTGATTAATGCCAAAGGCAAAAATCAAATTCAAAGTGAATTGTGCTTGGTGCTTTCTAATAAACCAGATGCCCTTGGTTTGGAAAAAGCAAAACAAGCAAACATCGCAACAAAAATTGTGCCTTCAAAAGGCAAAGACAAAAAAGATTTTGAGTTGGAACTTGTAAAAAGCATGCAAGAATCAAAACCAGACCTTGTTGTTCTCGCAGGCTTCATGCGTGTTTTAAGCGGTGATTTTTTACACAAGCTGGCTGTCCCGGTGATCAACATTCACCCTTCTTTGTTGCCAGCCTTCCCTGGATTAAACGCGCAAAAACAAGCCGTGGAATCGGGCGCAAAAATTTCTGGTTGCACAGTGCACTTTGTCGACGAAGGTTGCGACACGGGCCCCATTCTGCTGCAAAAATCTTTAGAGATCACCCCAGAAGAAAGCCCTGAAGATTTTGCGGAGCGTCTCTTGCCGCTGGAGCACCAAAGCCTGGTGAATGCCATTCAGATTCTTGAAGGCAACGAAGTTGTTTTACAAGGCAAACGAACTTTGCTACGAAGGAGGAATGATGATTAAAGCTTTAAAATCACTTGGTTTTTTATTTGCATTGGTTTTGATTTCGAGCCCCAGTTTTGCCTACGACTCCTATTACAACAAAACGGTGGGTGGTAATGTTTATGGCAGCATCCAGCTCGTAGACACTTTGCCAGAGGTCGATTTGGGCATTGGTGGCGGTATGTTTTTTGATTACCGTTTCAACGAGCGCTTTTCGATCATGCTCGAATCGTTTTTCACCACTCAAGATGGCAATGGCCGCAGCCAAGCCGAAGGCAGCATCGAAATGATGGCGATCCCTGCGATCACATTCAAAGTTTATGTTCTCAATGGCACCGCTCGCTTAGACCCTTATTTTGGTGTTGGCATTGGTTTTTATGGAATCACAGAAGGCAGTGTGTCCAATAACACAGGGGGATTTGGTCTTGGTGCTCAGGTTGAGGTTGGTGTCGAATATGGCCTGACCGAAAACCTCATGGTTGGCGCGGGTGGCACTTACCGTTCCGTTGGCATCATCAATAGTTTGTCAGGCACAGCCAATGCCACAACTTACATGCCTTACACGCTCTTTGGAAGAATCGGTTACCGTTTTTAATTCATTATGCTCGAACGTTATTGCGACATCTTGGTCATAGGCAACGAGCTACCGGGCTTGATCTCGGCAGCTTTTTTGGCTCGTCGTGGCTTGTCGGTGCAAGTCGTTGACTCCAACCTGTTTGGTGAACACGAAAAATACCCTGACCCCACTTGTTTCACCAACCTGCAATCAAAATTACTGCGTTCCATTTTAGGGCGTCTCAATGTTCCAGAGCTCACCATCCAAAACTTTTTAAATAACGATGAATCCTTGCAGGTGATTTTTCCGGAACACCGTATCGATGTCTTTAGCAACCCTGTTCCCTACTTCGAAGAAATCGAACGCGAGTTTCCTAGCCATTTCGATAAACTCAAAGCTTTTTACGAAAACCAAGCCAAGCTAAGACACCAAATCGACATCAGTGAATTTTTTCAAAAACTTTTGCCGCACTCTTGGAAAGAACGTCGCGAGTTTCAAAAATTTATCGAAGAACAAAAGCTTAGCGATAAAAACAGCGAGTACCAAGCTCTTTGCAAACAAGACGCACGCATCCACGCCTTTTTAAAATCACAATACGTTCTGGCTTACGATCAATTCTGTGAAGAGCCTTTTTCTTACCAGGTTTCGGAATTGTTTAACCCCGGAGATGGCGAGATTTTTAGCCTACGTGCCGGATTAGATGACCTTAAAAAAATGCTGCACGATCGCATTCTGCATTACGACGGTGGTGTTAAAAAGCAGGTGCAGATCAACTCTCTGCTCTTTAGAAACGGTGTGTTTGAAGGCGCCGACATTGATGCGCAAAACAGCCAGGTGCTGTGCAAGTATCTTTTGTGGAACGATTCCTTAGACAAACTCGCAGAGCTCTTGCCTAAAAAATGGCGCTTTAGAAAATTACGCAAACAACTGAGCGACGTGCAATCTGAATTCCATTGGTTCTCTTTGAGTTTTCAAATCGATAAAAATTACCTGCCTGATCCGCTCAAAAGCAATGCGGTTCTCATCACAGATCCCAACAAAGATTTGATTGGCAGCAACTTTCTTTACTTACAAATTTTTAAAGACAAGCTCATGCCCAAAGGCAAAGTTTGTGTGCACTTCTTATTGCCTCAGTCAGCATTGGACGAAAACGAAGAATTCTTTTCTCCGTATTTTTCCGAAATCGAAAACCGTCTGCGCACTTTGTTTCCGTTCTGTGACGATAAACTTAAACTTGAGTTTCCCGTTGCGAACCCAACAATAGAGCAAGACACCCTTTTCCCTTTACACGAGAATGACTTCGAAATTTTCAAACACGCGGCAAAAGCCAACGGAGTTAGCGTGCAAAACCAAAAGGATTTTGGTGAGCTTTTTGACCTGCATTACCGCACACCAGCGCCTAATTTCTTTTTAACCAATAGTGCCGTGTTCCGCGGTTTGGGGACAGAATCGCAATTCATTTTGGGGCTTAAAATCACAGACATCATCTGGCAAGAAGTCGAAAAAGTTAAGAAGCGTGCCATGAAATCAGAGCGACGCATTGCTTAATTCTTTAGCCTTTGTGATTTCCAGGAATCATCTCGCGAGTTTCTTTATACAAAGATTCTTTTTCGGAATCGCTTAAGCAAGCTTGCTTTAAGATAAGCTCATAAATAGCCCTTCTTAAGCTTCCCAACTCTTTACCTGTACTTTTAACTTGTGCCGCAAATACTTGATCATCAAGTGTTTTGGCCTTTGAATCCAGTCGATCATAATTTGTTTTTAAAGCTTTGAGCCTGGTTTCAAATTCAGCAACCACATCACTATTATAGGCTTGCCAACTGAGTCTTGCGATCGCCATATCTGTATCTTTAAGCGCGAATTTTAACTCACGCCTGTAATCATCGCGACTTATTGGGTGATTCGAAAACCATCGTTCATAATCCATTTGTTCTAAGTCAGATTCTAAAGTCGCAAGATCATCTTTACTGCTATGGAAGGCACTTTGTTGATCAACAACTCTTTTGCCAGCAAACAAAAAACAAAAAGTAACCAGGCTCAATGGCCAAGGGATTTCATGCCCGGAGAGAACATCTTCAAAGACAAACAAAGAAGCAAACATAACGGCAAGAGAAGGTATAGAATGAAATAAACGAGAGAACACATCTGTATCCGTTTTTAATTTCTGAATCCGTTGTGAGAAAGACCGAGGAAAATTAGTTGCTTCTAGACCCAAAATAGAAATACTAAAAACAGACTGAAGAAAACAAATCACTTCATTTTCCATCAGACTCAAAGTAAATCCAAAACCACCTCCCAATATCCCCATTAACAACAGACTTTTGCCGCCAAACTCAAAATCATCAAGGTAATGCTTGGCTCCCAAAAAGTTTAAAGTCACATCACTCGTGAGACTCGATAAAGTCGACCAGGGAAGTGCATCACTTCTTGTGACCTTCTTTATTTGGGGAGCGTAGTGCGCGATAAAATTTGATCTTGGAAGAAAGGCTTCTTCAAAAAACTCCGGACTCTGCATCAGGTGTGGTGGCAACCAAAACCGTGATGGCGGCACAGGGTAACGACCTTGGTTCCAAGCATCGACCCGAGGTGATTTTGGATTTGAATCACGACATTCAAGCTCGTGATCAACCTTAAAATTCACAAGTGCCTCTGGCGATAAAAAGCCATCGCCCACCACCGTAGCGCTTGCTGCCAGATTAGTTGTAGAAACTTGAATTGCCTTCACGTTGCCTTTATCGGGAATGACATTGGAAAGTTGCTGATATTTTAATGACTAAAGAGCAATGTAAAAACTTAATATTTACAATGAATTAAGTGCTATTTAACAAAGGATTTTAAAATATCTTAAGAGGCTCTTGGCTTTCGCGCTGATTTACGATGCTCTTGCCGCTTTTTACCTTCCGCAAAACGACGTTTGTCTTCATCGCTTTCTAAAATAAGTTCAGGCAATTTTTGCGCCTTACCCGAATTGTCTAAAGCCACAAAAACCAAATAGGCACTCGAAGTGTGCTTGCACATTCCAGAAATGGGGTTTTCGGCAATGACCTTCACACCGACTTCAACAGAACGCGTTCCTACATAATTCACACTGGCTTTGAGCGTGACCAAGTCACCCAGCTTGACGGGGTGCAAAAAATGCAACTCATCAACAGCGGCTGTCACCACTTGTTCGCGACAGTGTCGGTGCGCAGCGATGCTCGCCGTGATATCCACCCAGGCCATGATGGTGCCACCAAAAATATTGCCTAAAGGATTCGTGTGTTCAGGCAAAACCATATAGGTGGTTTCGACTTTGGACTCGGATACTTTTTTGGAGAACACTTTACTCACCATTGCTCCCGCAACACAGGCTCACGCACAGCTTTGACCTCATTCAAACGCGAGCGGAAGGTGTTTTGTGGTGCCTCTGTGAGTTTTTCTGGTGACTCTTTGGCCTCTTTGGCAATTTGAATCATGGTCTCGCAAAACTCATCGAGCGTTTCCTTGTTTTCGGTCTCGGTGGGTTCAATCATGAGCGCGCCAGAAACCGTGATGGGAAAATAAATGGTCGGCGCGTGCATGCCAAATTCTAAAAGACGCTTGGCCACATCCAGTGTTTTGACTTTTGTGCCCTTAAGACTTTTGTCAGAGAACACAACCTCGTGCATAGACGGTGCTTCAAAAGCCAAACTGTAATGATCTTTTAAACGCGCACGGATGTAGTTAGCATTGAGCACGGCCATATCAGACACTTGTTTGATGCCCTCTGGACCAAGCTCACGAATGTAAGTGTAAGCGCGCACCAACATGCCAAAATTACCAAAGAACGCGCGCACGCGACCAATGCTTTGTGGGCGATCGAATTCGGCCACGTAACGACCCTCGTTGGTTTTTTTGATCACAGGCTTTGGCAAAAATGGTTCTAAAAGTTCAGACACAACAATAGGACCTGAACCAGGACCACCGCCGCCATGCGGGGTTGTGAATGTTTTGTGTAGGTTAAAATGCAAACAGTCCACACCCAAATCGGCCACCACAACATTGCCCATGACTGCGTTCATGTTGGCGCCGTCACAATAAACAAAGCCACCTTTGTCGTGCACCAAATCAGCAATCTCTTTAATGTTCTTTTCGAAAATTCCCAGTGTCGACGGGTTGGTCACCATTAATGCCGCCACGTCTTCATCCATGACCTTGGCCACAGCCGCCACATCCATGATGCCTTCGGGACCTGTGGGGATTTTTACAATGTCGTAACCACAAAGTTTGGCCGAAGAAGGATTGGTGCCATGCGCAGAATCAGGAATGATCACTTTTTTACGCGGGTTGCCTTGGTTTTCTAGAAAGGCTCTAATGCAAAGCAAGCCCGTGAATTCCCCGTGAGCACCGGCTGCAGGTTGCAAAGTGACACCAGCCATGCCCGTGATTGTTTTTAAGGACTCGCCCAACTCGTACATGAGTTTAAGATTACCTTGCACCGTGTGCTGGTATTGCCAGGGATGTGTGTTGGCAAAACCATCGTAAGAAGATGTTTCTTCGTTAATGCGTGGGTTGTACTTCATGGTGCAAGAACCAAGCGGGTAGAAATTTGTATCAATGGCAAAGTTCTGCTGCGACAAACGCGTGTAGTGACGAACCACATCAAACTCAGACAATTCGGGCAAACGCGCTTTGTTTGTACGAATGAGATCTTTTGGAAGATAGTCGCTTATATTTTTATCAGCCACAGCGCGATCGTTTATAGAAAAGCCTTGGCGGCCTTTGCGAGATTGTTTGTAAACTGTTCCTTCTTTGCTTTTCATGCTCATGCTCCTACCAAACGGCTAGCTAACATTTTGATATCAACTTCTTGGTTCATTTCGGTTGTGCACACCAAAAGATGATTTTCTAACTCTGGGTAAAAAGAAGAAAGATCGATACCTGGCAAGAAGCCATCTTTACCCAAGGCAATGACCTTTTGAGCCACAGATTGATCTAGCTTAACAACGGTTTCGTTAAATTTTGGCGCCGAGAACACCACCGCATTTGGAGTTGTTTTTTTGATCTCGGTTTCAAAAAGATCTCTTCTTGAAAAATTCAACTTAGCCAGTGATTCCAAACCAGCGGGACCGAGCAAAGACAAATAAATAGACGCCATCAATGCGCACAGGCCTTGGTTGGTGCAAATGTTAGACGTGGCTTTTTCGCGACGGATGTGTTGCTCACGCGTTGAAAAGGTGAGCACGTAGCCAGAACGCCCTTTTGTGTC
Organism: Deltaproteobacteria bacterium; assembly: GCA_024233595.1. Classification (GTDB taxonomy): domain Bacteria; phylum UBA10199; class UBA10199; order UBA10199; family JADGCS01; genus JACKPK01. Next base: position 15,930 of record JACKPK010000008.1, on the reverse strand, counting down.
TTCGGTTTGACCAACAATACGACCCGGCATTTGACGAATGTACTCTTGCTTGGTCGCGAACAATCCCAAATAAGGACCGCCATAATTCAAACCCAAACCAAAACTCATGCCCTCGGCAATGGCAATGTCAGCGCCTGCTTCTGCTGGTGAATAAAAACTAAAGGCCAAAGGATCGGGTGTGGCCGAAATAAACAAAGCCGGCAAATCTTTGGTTTTGCTTCCCAAAGACTTCATGTCTTCGATGACACCAAAAAAATTGGGGCTTTGCACCAACAAGGCACAAACCGAATCATCTAGTTTTTGATTTAAATCGTCGGCATCAACGCGGCCATCGGATCCAAAATTCACCTCTTCGATTTCAAAATCCAAAGAATGAAAATAAGTTCGAATGACATCTCGGTACTGTGGGTTTGTTGAGCGTGCCACCAACACCTTTTTCTTGTTGTTGATGCGCGCTGCCATCATGATCGCTTCAGGACAGGCGGTCGAAAGATCATAGTTACTGGCATTGGCCACTTCCATACCGGTGAGTTCACAAACCATGGTTTGGAATTCAAAAATCGCCTGCAAGGTTCCTTGCGACACTTCAGGTTGGTACGGCGTGTAAGCAGTTAGGAATTCGCCACGTTTGACCAAAGGCGCAATCACCGAAGGCACATAATGATGATAAGCCCCGCCTCCTAAGAAGTTCTTACGTTGCGAAACGCTTTGGTTCATTTGCGCAAGTTCCGTTAGTTCCTTGCGTAACTCAGGTTCCGGCAAGGCCGCTGGCAAAGGCAGTAGTTCACGGTGACGCAGGTTTTCCGGAACGCCATCGAATAGTTCGTCTACCGAAGCAGCGCCAATTGTTTTTAACATCGCCTCGATGTCTTCTTGGGTATGGGGAATGTATCTCATACGATTTAATCAGTTTAAGGGTTGCGATTAAAATTAAGCCTCTTCAGACAAAAACTTTTGGTAGTCGTCGTGAGACATAAGGCCTTCTAATTTAGAAGGGTCTTTTAGCTGCAAATTAACAATCCAGCCTTCACCGTAAGGGTCTTCGTTGATGATGCCTGGGTTATCCGCGAGTGTTGCGTTCACTTCGGTCACACGACCAGTGAGTGGCAAGTAAACATCGGAAACAGATTTTACTGATTCAACAGAACCAAAGGCTTCACCTTGCTCGAATTCAGCATTTTGTTCAGGGAGTTCAACATGAACCACATCACCCAATTGCTCTGCCGCGTATTCTGTGATGCCAATGCGTGCGGTTTCACCTTGCAAGTGCACCCATTCATGTTCTTTTGTGTAACGAAGTTCTTCTGGATTTAAGCTCATTATTTTTCTCCTTTTGGACGTTTGTAAAATGGTGTTTTGACGGTGAGGCATTTTTTCATTTTGCCTCGCACATCAAGTTCTAATTCTTGATCTAAATTAATTCCTGATTGCACCAAGGCCAAAGCGATCGGCTTTTTTAACAAAGGCGAATGCGTGCCACTGGTCACATGGCCAACTTGCTCTCCGTTTAAGAAGAGACCGTAACCTTCGCGCGGGATGCCAGAATCAATCATCTGCAATCCAACAATTTTGCGAGGCACGCCTTGTTCTTTTTGAGCAAGCAAAGCCTCGCGGCCGATAAAATCACCCGCATCTAATTTGACCACCCAAGCCAAATTGGCTTCTAGGGGGCTGATCTGATCCGTGATTTCGTGACCATAAAGACTGTAACAGGCTTCTAAGCGTAATGTGTCGCGAGCCCCTAAGCCAATGGGCTTTAAGCCATAGGCGGCGCCCTTTTCGCTTAGTGCTTTAACAAAGTCACTGGTAACTTTAGCCGGCAACATGACTTCAAAACCATCTTCGCCTGTGTAACCAGTACGCGAAACGGTGAGCTCATCGCCATTCCAGTTTGCTGTGGTGAAACAATAAGTTTTTAAATCGGAAAAGTTTGTTCCAAAAAAATCGTTCAATAGCGCTTCTGCCTTGGGGCCTTGAATGGCTAACAAAGCTGTTTGCTCACTCACATTGGTGAGCTCTACGCCTTCTTGATTGTTCTTTTGCATCCAATCAAAATCTTTTTGGATATTGGATGCGTTCACAACCGCCAAATAACAATCTTCAGAAATTTGCGAGATGATGAGATCATCCACCACGCCACCATCGGGCTGGCACATGACCGTGTATTGGCAACGACCGTTATAAAGTTTAGAAGCGTCGTTGGTTGTGATTCGGTTGAGAAAATCTTTTGCTTTGTCCCCTTTGATGTAAAACTCGCCCATATGGCTGACATCAAAAAGACCAACGTGTTCTCTGACTGTTTGGTGCTCTGGAATAACACCTTGGTATTGAACAGGCATTTCCCAGCCACCAAAATCAATGAGCCTGGCCCCTTGGGCTTTGTGCCACTCAAACAGGGGCGTGCGCTTTAAATCAGACATGAAATCTCCAAAACATGAGTATTTGAATGCAATGGGTTGATAATAAAATGGATGAAATAGGGCAAATAGAAATGGAAGCAAATTGACCGGATTTAGAGCCCCATTTTTCCCTTGAGAGCCTCTAGGTTCATGCCGCCAAAACCGCCTTTGGAGAAGGATTTCATCATTTTCTTCATCTGTTTGAATTCCTTCATGAAGCGATTGATATCAGAGACCGAGGTGCCACTTCCCATGGCAATGCGATTGCGACGAGAGGCGTTTAAGAGATCTGGCTTGCGGCGCTCCTGGATGGTCATGGAGTTGATGATGGCCTCTTTCTTTTTGAGCTCGGCCTCGGCATCGTCCATGTTCACAGCTTTGGTGAGTTTTTTGGCTCCGGGTAGCATTTTGACAAGCGACGACATGGAACCAAGTTTTTTCATTTGGCGCAATTGCTGGCGAAAATCTTCAAGATCAAACTCAGCCTTTTTGATCTTTTTGGCCATTTTCTCGACCTGCTCTTCGTCGATGTGCTTTTCGGCCATCTCGACCAGGCTGAGCAAATCACCACGATCCAAAAGACGACTCACCAAACGCTCAGGATGAAAGGGTTCAAACTCGTTTAGTTTTTCGCCTGTGCCCATAAAATAAATTGGACAGTTGGCAACAGACTGAATCGACAAGGCCGCCCCACCCTTGGCATCGCCATCCATTTTAGTGAGAATAACGCCTTCGATTGTGAGGGCCTCGTGAAATGATTTGGCAACATTGACAGCATCTTGACCTGTCATGGCGTCAGCCACAAAAAGAATCTGCGGGTCATCCAGTTTTTTCTGAATGCGCTTGAGCTCTTTCATCATGTCTTCATCAACATGCAAACGACCAGCCGTATCGACAATGACAACATCTAAAAATCGCTCTTTGGCGGTCGCAACGGCTTTTTTGATGGTCTTAACAGGATCTTTTTTGACATCGGTGTCGTAAGCCGGGATATCAATTTGCTTTGCTAAAGTTTTGAGCTGCTCAACAGCGGCTGGGCGATTAAAATCCGCAGGAACCAAAAATGGCCGACGACCATCTTTGCGAAACTGCAGAGCCAGTTTTGCACTGCTGGTGGTTTTACCAGAACCTTGCAATCCCACCATAAGGATCACATGCGGTTGCTTGCCCTTTAAAAGTAATTTTTTGGTGTCTTTACCAAGAGTGGCAACAAGTTCATCTTGAACGATTTTAAGAAATTTTTGCGAAGCGGTTTGTGAACCAAGAAGCTCTTGGCCCAAAGCCTTTTCTTTAACACGATTTAAAAAATCTTTAACAACCGAAACGTGCACATCGGCTTCTAACAAGGCCATGCGCACATCGCGCAAAGCTTGCTGAATATGCGCTTCTTTAACAACCCCAGTGTTGGATAAATTAGAAAGAACACCAGAGATTTTTTCAGACAACTGATTGAACATTTTTAAGCCACCTTGCTGGTAAAATCATAAAGTAAAATGCTTCCGGCTTGCGCCACGTTGAGCGAATCAAAATCGCTATGCAAAGGGATGTTCACAAGCTGGTCACAGGTATCAGCCACCAAGCGCCTTAAGCCCTTGCCCTCTGATCCCATGACAATAACCGATCTGCTCGCAGGATCAAGTTTTGGTAGTGGCACGGTGTTGTCACCAAGCATGGCGCCATAAACCCAGAATTCGCGTTCTTTTAAATCACTCAGTGTGCGGGCCAAATTGGTCACCTTGATGAGCTCAATGTGTTCAATGGCCCCAGCGCTGGCTTTGCAAACCACAGGAGTCACAAAGCTGCGGTCTTTTGGGGATAATAATGTAGCGCACGCCAAAACAACAGAGCGACCGAATGAGCGTGCCCACATTCTGGGGTCCTGCACTTGGTCGAGCCAAGATGATTTCTTTGCTCCCCAAATTTATGATCATGTTTTCGTAAGAGCCCCGGGGTAAGCGTCAGCCTCGATCGCCACATTCTGATGGGCCGTGCCAAAACACAAATCGTTCAAAGGCCTGCGGGACCAGGTCACTGCCGCTAAACCAGCCTTGCGAACAAGTTTCCAAGATCTGTTTGGTAAAGCGCTCTAAAAGAATCACTTGTCCAAATGCGGTGCGGCGCGCTTACCAGCCTTAAACACTCTGTGACCGGATTGATGCCATAAACCAGATCGCGACCTTTGGGCAGTTGCCAACGTGTTGGCTTAGAGGATCGATGACGAAGGTCGGCGAGTCTGATTTTGTACGAGATTGTGGCGAGGCGGTTTGTTTTTTCCGGATCGGCCACGGCTTTTGTTTTGTTTTGCTTTTTTAACCATAGATGCGGCTGCAATGGCCCAATCGCCAGGCAAAAAGCCCCGCAATGATAAAATCACTGAGGCGCAATCCACTCAAATTGGAGAGCAGATTCTCTTCTTAAACTTCGCGATCGGTCATCATTTCATGAGACCAGCGCAAAATCCATCCTTCGACATCGCCACTCAGATCGATTTCAGCATCGCTTCTGCAATAAGTCAGTCATGAGTTCCGAACTGGTTGTGATGGCATCTTGCGCTCAGTGTTCAGGCTACCCAAGAAGCCATGGTGCCAACAAAGTTCAATTGCTTTAAAGATAGGCTGGGTTATCTGACTGCAAAGCACTTGCGGCTGTTTTGGCAAAAGCGGTGACCGAAGCCCCGCTTTTGCGGACGAGAAAAGACTCGATGCCGATGGAGCTGTATCAAGCATCGGTGGCTTTGAGCGGAGGATGACTCGCCATCCACGCTTGGCGTGGAAACAGGCGAAGTGCCTTCCTTTAATTGTTCCAAAATCTGGTTAACAGATGGTTTGATTCCTTTGATACTCATAAATCGACCTCGTAAGTAATATTATGCCTGATGACCGCCCTTTACGCAAATGCCTTACTGCACAGCCCCTGTGGCCTCACGGCCGTTAATACCCGAAATCTGATTGTAATCATCTTCGGATAAAGAAGCTTGGCACAGTTAACATATTGGCCAATAGCTTGCGCATGCTGTCGTTGTTTCATCGTTTCATTGTCGAAACCTCTGGAACGGCCAGGAAACCGTGGTGTTCAAAATCCTGGACTGCATCCATAGGACTAAAAGTGGTGAGCTGTTGCTCGCGCAAAGGCTTTTCAAAAGCGAGCTCTGCCAAAAAGTCTTTAAATTCCATGTCTATATCAGCCAAACGGTCACTCAATTCTTTGTGATTGCGGCTGCTGTTGATTTCTAAGTTCTTCATCTGTTTGTCCTTTCCTTAACCGTTAACTGTGTCGCACCTTGTTAAAGAGCAATTCCCTTGCCAAAAAGACGATTTTTTATAAAAAATCCGAAACTCTCGTTAACATGCTGTTTTTATTTGGTTAATTTGATTAGATCTTTATGACGAAGGTCCCGTTTTGTCTCATTTTGTCTCAGTCCCTGGGGTTTTTAGTCTCAAACTGGGACAAACTGGGGGAAATTACTTCAGCTGATTTGCTGTGTTTAGATCACAGACTGGCTTTTTTTCCGCACATGAAAGCGCCCAGGTTGCGCCTTTTTTTCTAAAAGGTCAAAATGCTTTTTTTCCAGCCATTTGGTGCCCATGTGTGAAAGAAAAACGTAGATAGCTAATTGAAGTTTGTGACCGGCTTTGCCAGCGCATTTCCGGAAAATGTACCGAATTGATTCGCCATGCTCCAAACCCGATCATCCAACACGGCGTTGCCGCCCTGCAATAAAGTGGCTGTGTTCAATAGTTTTGCGCTCTGGTATTTGCTGCTTGCGCACGATTGCAGGTATTTATCGACAGGTTGCTGGCATCGATTCGATAAGGCCTTTTGCTCTGGCGTAAACTTCAAAGATGACCATTTGAGACACAAAGAGGACGCAGCAAATTGGAATCTCATGACGAAGGTCAGTTTTGTCTCATTTTGTCTCAGTCCTTAGGGTTTTAGTCTCAAATCTGAGACAAAACCGAGGTGAAAATTACCCAGCCGATTGGCGCTGTTTGTAGATCTACAGACGCTTTTCCGCACATGAAGGTTTATTTGCTGATCAGAAAAACGCCTCCATCTGAAAAGGTTTTGTTGGGCGTTGGAAAAGTGGAAAGATGAGATTTTGAATGATTGTGCTTTTTTTTAAAGAAGTAAAAACAAGCACTTGAGATCAAAAAAAAAACGGTAAAAAATAAGCAACGTAAAGCTTATTGTTGCCGACAATAAAAACAGAAGGATAAAGCTCTGGATGAAAGACAGAGTCAATTCAACTTAATTTGAAGAAAGGACTTCATTCAAAGAGAGATCAACTTTTTAAGTTTGTCTTTCACAAAATTGGATGAAGAACCGTTCCAGGGCCAATTGGTTGCCCGCTGTATTTTATTTTTTGTAATTGAATATTATATGAAACTACTTTTACCAAGTTTAGTATCTCGAGGCTCAGCGGCTGTTGAATGCACTGTAGCTCGGGCGACAGCTAGTAGTGCTCCAGTACCTGCTACGGTAGGTATTCAAACTACGATTACAGATCCATCAGTAGCAAGTAAATCTCATAGAACCGGAAAAGCGCTGTCTTTACATGATAGTGATACGCCAACTAGGGCCGTAAGAGTTTTCAATGCAGAAATTAGTCCTCTCCCAAAACAGGTACAAGGTGTCCCTCCTGTCCTTTCTTTAAGTGTTGCATCTCGGACGGAACCATATGTGGGCTTTATGATGATGGGTTTAAGGCTTGGCTTAGTGCCGCAACAAACTCAAAAATTAGGTCTGGAGCTTGGGCTAAAAGACATCACATATCAATGGGCTGAGATTTATCAAAATGCTGAAAAGAAAATTTATCAGGGACATGGATTAGAATTTGAATATGCGGCTGTTACAAGAGAGGAATTTCCATATTTAGTAAGTATCGGTTCTGCCGGAATGTATTTTGGTGGAATGTTATTTGTAATGACAAACTTTTTTCTTAATGCTGGTGAGATGAGCGATCGATATACTGATTTAGTTGCTGTTCATGAATATGGTGAGCATGTTTTTAATGATCATCATCAAGCAACTTTACTTGAATTAGAAGTTGCCAGAAGGGAAGGAGTTCTTGAGGGCTATTTAGAGTTCCTTAGAAATCATTATGATTTAAAAATTAGAGATATATCACTACACCGCATGGGAGCTGAATTAGTTGAATCTGCGAAAGAGAAAGTTGATGGACTTGACGTTGATGATGACGAAGTAGAAGAGGTATTTGTATACAAAGAAATTCCACAAGATGATTCAACACAAGTTGCGAGAGAGTTGAGAGACGCGTTTACTTGGCCAGAAGAACTTTATTGGGAATATAGCGATTTATTTGATGGTGATGCTGAACGTGAGCGCGAGGCCACAAGTGACTGGGCAGATTATATTGTCGTTAACAAAGAGGTACAAAATCAACTTTATAAAGCTCAGAGACAATCCGAAATCGCTGGTCGTGGAATATTGGTAGCTGAAGAAATACGTGAGCAACCTAGAATTCTTGAGTCTGATGTAATTACAGCACTAGAAGCAATGGAAAGATCTTTTTATGAAAGTTTGTCTCAATTGGCTGCCGAATTTAATGACGATGTAATTGATGATAAATATATTTTGGAAGATAGAATACGGGAAGCACTAGATAGCGTGCATTATAGAATACGGTCGGGCTTAAAACAGGCAATTAGCTTTCAGTATGATACTCGATCAGTTGAATACAAAGAACTTGAAACTATTATTGATTCTTATGAATTTTTTACAAGAACTTTATCTGAGCATTTAGAGATAGCTGAAGAATATGCCTGATTAAAACTTATTTTTCCTGTCTTAACAAACCATATTCAACCACAATCAAAAAATCGAGCTTTTTGCATCAGCAAATAGACCCTCATGACGAAGGTTCTTTTGCCCTGCAGCTAATTTTTTAGCTTATCCTCATTTTTTAGATAGCTTCATCTACGTATTTTTCACTCATTCATTAGATCTCGATAAATTGAAGTTTACATCTTGAATCTAATCGATAAGTTTTTATCGCAAATTTGTTGAATTTTTTATTAGATTTCGAACTCAAACTTTTGATTTGCTCATTGATTTAAATTTTTCTCAACCTACTTCAAAGACTTGACGCTTCCTCTAATTCCCGCCTTCTCTTTTTTCTTTGATCTAGCCAGAGTTTCTTTCGGTGCTTTAAATCTTCTTTGAGTTCGTTGTACTTGATTTGCACTGCCACTGGATCTCCAATGAGTGGTAGGCATTTACCTTTGGCATTTCGATATGGGCATTTTTGCAAAACACGCTCATCTGTTTCAAAGATCTCTTGAATCATTTTTCGATACGCTTGCTGGCGCTCTTTTTCTGAATCTCCCAACTCTTGGTAACAAGGTGGGTCTGTTAACAGTGGATCTTTTCTGCCATAAGCGTAGTGCCTGTAGGAAGACCAACGAAAATCCTTTGGATGCGTGCCATTCACTGTTCTGGATGGATTCATGTCATTGTAGATCATGACCTTTTTTAAATCGACTTGGGTTTCAATCACAGGAGATTTAAAGCGATCCATGACCATTTGCCCTCTCCGCTTTAAGTATTTGTTCATGGTTTTGGCAAAACAGGAATTCACCACTCTAAAAAAATCTGACATGAGTTTTTGGGAAACACATTTGCCCGTTAAATGCGGGTGATTGTCCATGAAACAGTAGGAATAGAACTGCATTTGATAGTCGTCTTTGTATTTTAAGAGTAGTTTGTAATAGAGCTGCTTTGCAAATTCAGAAGACAATAAGAAATCGCCGTTGTGACATTTCCAAGTCACATGAAACATATCACCAGCTTGAATTAAAATTTTACGAGCATGATTAGCCATGCTCATGATAAAAGCAGGAAGTATGCCAAAGTATAAACTTAGTTAAACAACTGATTTCAAAAGAAAATTAAATTGAAGCCTCGAGCTAGTCTCAGGTCGGTCTCAAATAGTCTCTCTCTTGGGACTGTGAGTTGGACCTTCGTCATGTTTTGTAGATCTGCACAGACTGGCGCTTTTTCCGCACATGAAAGCGGCCCAGGTTAAAAGCGCCTTGTTTTTCAAAAAGCACAAAATGCTTTTTTTCCAGCTGGGTGACGCAGCCCATGCGTGAAAAGAAAAAACGCAGATACCGGAATTGAAGCTCTTGTGGCCAGCTTTGCCAAAGCATTTCCGGAACAAGCGGCCCAATGGATTTCGCCATGCTCCAAACCCGATCATCCAAATACGCGTTCACGCCCTGCAACAAAGTGGCTGCGTTCAATAGCTTTTGCGGCTCTGGTATTTGCAATTGCTTGCGCACCCGATTGCGTAGGTATTTATCGGACAGGTTGCTGGCATCGATTCGATAAGGCCTTTGCTCCTGGTGTAAACTTTCTAAGATGAATTTTTTATCGAGACACAAAAGAGGACGCAGCAAATAAAAGTCACTCTGATCTTTAAAACGCAGTCGTTGCACACGCCGTATGCCCTGTGCCCCAGAAAAACCACTCCCACGCCCCTGCTTCATCACCAAGGTTTCTAAAAAATCGTCTGTGTGATGGGCGCTTAAGAAAAAACGAATGCCCTCTTTTTGCTGGACCTTCGTCATGCTTTCTAGGCGCATGGAACGGGCTTTGGCTTGAATGCCCGCTGTGTTTGTCATGTGATAATGATGAACGATCAGATTCACCTTGTGCTGCGCACAAAGTTCGCGCACAAAACCTTCGTCATCATCTGACTCTTTGCCACGCAAACCGTGATTAGCGTGAAAGGCCATGAAATTGAATCCAAACTCCTCGCGCCATTTTAAACATTGGTAAAAAAGAAAAACAGAATCCGGCCCACCCGACAACAAAACACAAGATTGGTGTTTGCACAGAACTTTGATTTCAGACTGAGAAAAGAGCTGCAAAACGCTCATTAGATCTGCGGCAGACAAACAGCACTCACGCGATTGCGCCCGCCCCCTTTTGATTGATACAAGTAACGATCGGCCTCTTTGATGAGAGACACGTAATCGCGAAAATTATTATCTTGCACGGTGGAAACCCCAATAGACACAGTGACCTTGATGATTTTGTCATCGTACAAAATTTGCTCCGCTTCGATTTTGCGGCGTATGCGCTCTGCCAAATTAACAGCCGCCTGGCACCCGGTGTTGCGCATGATGATGACAAATTCCTCGCCACCATAACGACAAAAGACATCGTCACTGCGGATCATGCCCTGAATCACAGAACTGATGTGCTGCAAAACTTTGTCTCCGGCCAAATGCCCGTGCGTGTCGTTGATCATTTTAAAGAAGTCGATGTCGAGCATGAGGATCGACATCGGGATGTTCTGACGCACACTAAAAGAAAATTCGTCGGAGATACGTTGCAAAAAGAAACTCTTGTTGTACGCGTTGGTCACAGGATCTTTGACACCCATTTCGTAACGACGCTGCTCGGAAATTTTGCGGTTCTCATCAAAAAAATCGAATTGTATGATGGTTTCTTTTGAGATCTGAATTTTATCGCCAGGCCTGATTTGCTCTGTTTCGACTCGTTTGGTGTTCACAAAGGTGCCATTGGTCGATTTAAGATCTTGAATGATGTAACCCTTTTCTTCTTTGCGGATAAGAAAATGCTTACGCGAAATGGTGCTATCCTCGATCCAGATATCACATTCTGGAGAGCGACCCGCAACGACTTCATCACGATCGGCAATGTTAAAAAGTTTGCCCAAATGATTTCCGGCCACAATGATCAAATACGGCTCGGTTTCGTCGCCGGTATCAATATCGTCCAAATTGGCAATGATGGTTTCATCCATAAAAGACCTAAACTAGTATTATTATATAGAATGATGAGAAAAGAATCACCCACTATCTCGTCTTTTAAAAACGCACTACAACAAGCACACTACTCACTATCTGGCAATTTTTTTAACTCAAATTGCAATTGCCGTTCTTCACCCGCTTTCAGCAAAATCACCTCTGAAACGCTCTGATAGCCTTCTTTTGAAACTGATAGCTCCAGCTCTTCATCTGGCGGCAAATGATTTTGAAAAGGCGTGCGTCCCATGCTCTGCCCATTGATGGTGACATTTGCGCCCATCGGGTTGGTGGTGATCGCCAGAAACGCAAAATTCATCACAAAATGATGTTCAAAACGATTGTCTTGTCCGGCTTCTAGTTTGATCTCTTGAGAAAAAAACCGAAACTTTTCTAAAAACAATCCCACTTTGTGAATCTGATTGCTCGGGAGATTTTTGATCACCACCGGCGTTTTAAAACGCCACTCGGTGTTGTTAAGATAAACAGTGGCACCAGGAGGAATGGTGCTGATGATCAAGTTTGCCGTTTTAGCAAGCTTGGATTCCAAATCGATTTGCAAAACGCGCTCCTCCATGGGTTTGAGCACAAGCGTTTTTTCCCAATCTTTGTAGTCCGGAGCCTGCACTCGAAACTGCCACTGCGTTTCTGGTGCTAAAAAAATCTTGCTGTCATCAAGAGCTGCCGCTTCTCCATTTAAAAACACACGCGCGTTTTCTGGAAGCCCCTTAAAGACCACACTGGCTTTTTCCACTTTGCCAACGATCAGTTGGTAAATAAAAAAACACCCAACAAGAAAAATCGCAAAGCCCGTTAACCAAGGCCAAGCACGTTTCTTTATGCGTTCTTTGATCGCAAAAGCCGGCGTGACCTCGTCTCTTGCTTCGCGAATGGTCACATCTTCGCGGTCCTCATTTGCACGAGGTTTGTTTAAATGCACTGCTGTCACTGGGGTTTTTTCTTTTTCGAACAAAGGATTGGGCAGTGCTTTTTCGTCAGCTTCGGGACCAAAGAGCTTAAATAAAAATTCGGCCGCTTGAATGGGCTTGAACTCAGGATTGACCGCGATCAAAAGTTTTTCGCAATCACGCGCCATCTCCATGGCGTCTTGGTAACGGTTGCGCGCCGCTTTTTGCAGCGCTTTCTTAACGATTTTATCGAAGTCCTCTGGCAAATCTGAACGCAATTCTTTGGCGCTTTCGAAACGCGCCTTACGCACAGCTTGCACGGTGTCTTGATTGGTTTTCTTTTTGAATAAACGTTCTCCTGTTGCCATTTCCCAGAGCAAAGTGCCTGCCGAAAAAACATCAGAACGATGATCAATGCCTTCGCCACGACTTTGTTCTGGCGACATGTAAGCAAATTTTCCTTTGAGCACCCCCGACTGCGTTTGCCCTTCTTTGTTGTGCGCTTTGGCCACACCAAAATCAATGACCTTGATGTTGCCTGCATAAGATAAAATGACATTTTGCGGAGAGATATCGCGATGCACAACCCCCATAGAATGGCCATGATCATCTTTTTTGTTATGAATGTAACTCAAGCCGCGACAAAGCTCGATAAAGATATAGAGCAAAATATCTAAGGGAAAGCGTTGGCCGATTTGTGTGAGGCGTTTGCGAATTTGACTGAGCGTTTTGCCATCGACGTATTCCATGACAATGAAGTAATCATCGTTCACGCGCCCTAAATCGTAAATCTGCGCGATATTGCCATGCGTGAAGTTCACGGCGATTTTGGCTTCATCAACAAGCATCTCGACGTACTCGGGATCCGCAGAAATATGCGGCAGAATGCGCTTGATGACCACCAAGCGCTTGAAACCGCTCGGATCCACCGTAAGGGCTTTAAAAACCTGAGCCATACCACCCTGCGCGATTTTTTCGAGCAAAGTGTATTGGCCTAATTTTTGTTTTTTATCTGGCATGACGCAATCAAGCGGCCTTTTTAATCAGTCGTGAAAAAAAGTACCCTGACTCCCCTTTGTCTGTTGGCAAAAGGTAAGTCCCGTACTCCATGTCCAAAAAGGTTGTTTCCAAACTGCTGTCGAATTCAAAGTCGTTGTTTTCGGCAAGGAATGTTTTGATGATTCCTTCGCCTTCGTTTTTATCGATGGAACAAACCGCATAAAGCAAAGTGCCACCTGGCTTTAAATACTGACTGTATTCTTTAAGCACCGCCAATTGCTTTTGGTTTTGTTCTTGAATGTCTTCTTTGGAACGAAACCATTTGATCTCGGGATGAGAAGAGATTGTTCCCAAACCCGAACAAGGCGCGTCTAAAAGAATGCGATCGTATTTTGGCTCAAAGCCTTGCACGCGCGCGACATGCTTGAACCCCATTTTCTCTGCGCGAACATCAACAGCGTGCATTTTTTTCTCGATGATGTCGTGGTATTCAATGGTGGCTTTGTCTTTTAAGATTTCTGCCAGCTGCAAGGTTTTGCCACCATAACCACAACAGGCATCTAAAATGACATCACCTTCTTCTGGGTTAAGGTAACGCACAATGCGTTGGCTGGCCATGTTCTGAATGGTCCAATGGCCACTGTGGTAACCAGGAATGTCTTTTGGCGAAAGTGAAATGGAGGGCAACACCAAACAGTTTGGCAAGGAAGTTTGCTCAGCGTGAATGCCTTCTTTTTGCAGATTCATGATGAGCTTTTGCTCACTCACACGCGTTTGGTTGACGCGAATGTAAGTGGGTGACGCCACGTTAAGCGCTTGTGCGATTTGAAAAAACTTAATGGGCGTCCACATCTCGCTTAAATAATCAGCCATCCATTTTGGAAAAGAGGTCTGCACCCACATCGGTTCGTCTTCAAGATTTTCGAAACGATGATGATGCTCTAAAAATTTTTTCATGACCGCATTGGCCACCTTCGGCATGGTTTTGGGATCAATAAAATGCCGCGCGATCTCGACTGTCTCGTTCACAATGGCGTGGTCTGGAATTTTAGAGAGATACAATTTTTGATAAAAACCAATGGCCAAAGCCCATTTGAGTTTGATGGGGAGTTTTTCTGGGTTTGGTAAGAATTTATCGACGAAGTAAAGCAAGCGATGACCAAAGCGCAAAAAACCATAAAAAAGTTCGGTGAACAAAGCGCGGTCTTTGTCTGACAAATGATTTTCTTTTAAAACCTGATCAATTTTATGACCTGAAAATGCCTTTTTGGAAAAAAGATCGTTTAATAGCGGAACCAGATGATAACGTGCTCGGCTGATGGGCATGCGCTTGTTGTTGGCCATGATAAACCTCTGTATTGCGTTCAAGAGTCTAAATACTTCTTATCGTTTCTTCTGCCTATCTCCCTATAATCGAATGATCTGCGAAACAAGTGCATTTTCTCAAGAAAACGTCGCAATTTTAAAGACTTCCATTGAGAATCCTGAAAAAGCGTTTTAAGTGAATGGGTAAATCTCATCATGTCTTTGTATCCAGAGGAGTAAAAACCGTGACCAGCGATCAGGTTCAGCAAAAAATGGCAGCGCTTGCCAAAGAAATCAAAAAACACGACGAGCTCTATTACCAAAAACAAAAACCAAGCATTTCCGATGCCGCTTATGATGCGCTTTTTTTGCAGCTCAAAAAACTCGAAGAAGAATTTCCAGAATTGGCGCTGCCCGATTCACCAACGCAAAGCGTGTCGGGAACTGTGTCGAGTGGTTTTTCAAAGGTCACACACAAAAGCCCCTTGCTAAGTTTAGATTCGCTTTTTACTCAAGAGGATCTTGAGGCTTTTGATAAACGCATCAAAAAAGAATTAGACAAAGAAAATTTGGAGTACGCTTGCGAGTATAAATTCGACGGCGTTTCTGTGAGCCTTGTTTACGAAAACGGCGTGTTCACAACCGGGGCTACGCGTGGCGATGGTGCTGTCGGCGAAAACATCACCGACAATCTCAAAACCATTAAAACCCTGCCCCAAAAACTCAAAGGCAAAGCGCCTGCGTTTTTACAAATCCGTGGCGAAGTGCTTTACAAGCTCAGTGATTTTTTTGCTTTGAACAAATCGCTGACCGAAGAAGGCAAAGCCAGTTTTGCAAACCCACGTAACGCAGCCAGCGGTTCTTTACGCCAACTGGATCACAGCATTACCGCTAAACGACCTCTGACCCTTTACTGCTACGATGTGCAATTCAGCTCAGATGATTTCACACCACAAACCCAAGCCGAGGTCATCCAATCTTTAAAACAATTTGGTTTTGAAACCGGCGGCTTTCACCCCATCGTCCAATCGGTCGATGAGATCATGACTCTGCAAAGCCAATTGGAAACAGAACGCGATGACCTGCCCTACGAAATTGACGGCCTGGTGATCAAACTCAACACCCTCAAAGATCAAAAAGAATTGGGCACCAAGGCTCGCTCACCACGCTACGCTTGCGCGCTCAAATTTGCCGCGCGCAAAGAGAGCACCATTTTAGAAGAAGTTGCCTGGCAGGTTGGTCGCACAGGAGCCATCACACCGGTTGCCATTTTGTTGCCTGTCGACATTGGTGGTGTCACCGTGAGTCGTGCCACCTTACACAACTTCGATTACGTGCAACAAAAAGACGTGCGTGTTGGCGACACCGTTAAAGTCGCGCGCGCTGGTGATGTCATCCCTGCTGTTGTGGAGGTTGACCTTAAAAAACGTAAAAAAAATGCGGGCGCTATCACCCCGCCCACGCAATGCCCAGTGTGCAGCGCTCAAATCAAAAAAGAAAAAGCCATCTACTATTGCGTGAATG
>JACKPK010000007.1 GCA_024233595.1 Deltaproteobacteria bacterium | reverse complement strand
GCGGGGAACCACTCGTCAGAAAAGAAGTCATACAGATAGTTGCAGCCCTAAGAACCCAAACAAACATTCAGAACATCGCCATCACAACAAACGGGAGCCTTTTGCTACCCCGTTTAAAACCTCTAAAGGATGCGGGTCTAAATAGCCTCAATATTAGTCTAGACAGTCTTTGTCCTCAAAACTTTAAAAAAATAGCATTAAAGAGTGATTATTCGGCTGTCATGGATAGCATTGAACAAGCCGTTTTGGAAGGGTATCGACCAAAAATCAATGTGGTTGTCATGAAAGGTCTCAATGACCATGAAATCCCAGATTTTATCAATTTCTCGTTCCAGAATGGTATTGAAGAGGTTCGTTTCATTGAATTCATGCCTTTGTGTGGAACAGGGTGGAAACCGCAGCATGTTTTCGATTTAACCGAAACCATTGAAGGCTTACAGGACCAATATCAAGTTTCTAGGGTTCTCTCAGAACCAAGTAGCGTCTCTGAATCTTATGTGATTCAAAAGAATGGTAGAAAAGGAAAAGTTGGATTCATACGCACTCTTTCAAAACCTTTTTGTGGGAATTGTTCTAGAATTCGCGTTTCCGCAACAGGAGATCTAAAACCCTGCTTATTTTCCCATGATTTTGTCGCACTCAAACCCTATTTAAAAACAGGCTCTAATGAAGAGATTCAACACCTCATCAAACAAGCTGTACTTAAAAAATCAAAAGGCAATGAGTTTTCAAGTCAGTACAATCAGAAAGTTCATTTGAAAAATACACTTTATGACAGGGCAAGCACTCCAAGTAGAGTCAACTATCCCTCAATTCGAGCCATTGGAGGTTAAGCATGATAAATATTTCAGACAAAAACGAAACCCTAAGGATCGCCTCTGCAAGCAGTACAATTTATGCCGATCCACAATCCATTGAGCTTCTTAAAAACAATGAGCTGCCTAAAAAAGATGTTTTGGCCGTTTCAAAGGCAGCAGCTGTTATGTCCGTCAAAAAAACACCTGAGTTGATTCCTTACTGTCACCCTCTTCCCATAGATTCTGTCGATGTAGAATTTGATGTTTTGTCAGATCACATCGTCGTGACGACAACGGTCACTGCCATTTGGAAAACTGGCGTCGAGATGGAAGCCTTGACTGCTGCTAGCGTGGCTACGTTGAACATTTATGACATGCTAAAAGCTGTCGATAAAAATATGACGATTGCAGAAACAAAACTTCTTTCAAAAAAGGGAGGAAAATCTTCCTATAAAGAAACACTGCCCAAAAATTTTAAAGCGGCTGTACTTGTCACCTCTGATGGTACCTTTGCAGGAAAACGAAAAGACAAATCTGGCAAGATCATCCAAGAAGAGCTAAATCAGTTTGGCATTCAGAATATTGAATACTCTATCCTACCCGATGAGCAGGAGCAAATTCGAAACGAATTGCTCAAATATTGTGAGCAAGGCATTTCATTGGTGATCACAACTGGTGGCACAGGCCTTGGGCCACGAGATGTGACTGTTGAAGCCACTCAGTCTGTCATCGAACGTGAAATGCCTGCGGTATCAGCCGCTATGTATAACTATGGGCAAAAACGCACACCCTATGCCATGTTATCACGAAGTCTTGTTGGGTCTCGTGGCAAAACGATCATTGTCAATCTTCCAGGCTCCTCAAAAGGAGCTGTTGAAGGAATGAATGCAATTTTCCCTGGACTCTTTCATGTTTACAAAATGATGGTTGGAGGTGGGCATTGATTTCAGTTGAAATCCTCATCCCCCTCTTCTTTTTAACGGCACTACTATATTCTATGGCAGGCTTTGGTGGTGGATCTACCTATCTTGCCTTGCTTGTTTTGTTTTCTGTTTCTTATCAGGTCATCCCTAGCACGGCTCTCATCTGTAACATCATTGTTGTGAGTGGAGGTTGCTATTATTACATCAAGAACAAACAATTTTCTCTAAATCTTGTCCTGCCTTTCCTGATCACATCTATTCCATTGGCTTTTGTAGGGGGCAGTATTCCACTCAACAAATCCATTTTTATGGTCTTATTGGGGCTTTCTCTTTTGATTGCATCATTTAGGATGTTCATCACTGAAAAACAGGCTGCAAACACAGACAAAATCTCTAAAAAGAAAGTGTGGTCCATTGGTCTCATTTCAGGAGCGATATTGGGATTACTCTCAGGTCTCACCGGCATAGGGGGCGGCATATACCTTGCACCTACTCTTTATTTTTTAGGTTGGGGAAAACCTAGAACTATCGCTGCATCCGCAAGCTTTTTTATATTAGCCAACTCTATAGCAGGACTCTCTGGACAGCTTTTAAAAAATTCTTTCTTGTTAGATTGGAATCTTATCACACCACTCGCTTTTTCTGTCTTTCTTGGTGGCCAGGTTGGATCTCGGTTGAGCAGTCAAAAATTAAATCTAAATTTTATAAAAAAATTAACCGCTAGTTTGATACTTTTTGTTTCAGTACGCATTTTGTATCAAACACTCTTTTAAAGGAATATTAATGTTAACTGTTGAAGAAGCCCAAAAAGAAATCCTTAATTTTCAAACTACAAATTCACCTACAAAATCTCCTTTATTAGAGTGTGGGCAACAAGTCTTATCTGATAATATTTATTCTCCTCATGACATGCCTCTCTTTTCGTCTTCGGCTATGGATGGGTATGCTGTACGCATTGAAGATCTTTCCGAAGCTTCTTCGCAAAATCCAATTCAATTAAAGGTTGTAGACGATATTTGGGCTGGAAAAACAGATCTTAAACCAATCAATACTGGCGAATGCTCAAGAATCATGACAGGAGCAATGATTCCTGAAAACTCTAATGCTGTGGTCATGCAAGAAAATGTGGAAGTCCTTAACGGCAATATCGTTGTTAATAAACCATTGCGCCTTTTTGAGAATATTAGAACTCAGGGGGAGGAATTAAAAAGAGATCAACTTGCCTTGGAACGAGGACATATTCTTAACAGCGCCAGCTTAGGTTTTTTAGCAAGCCTTGGGTTCTCTGAAGTCCCTGTTTATTCTAAACCTAAAGTCACGATCATTTCTACAGGCACTGAACTTGTCCCCCCAGGCCACAAACTTGGAACAGGACAAATATACGAAAGTAATTCCATTGCCCTACAATCAGCTTTAAAAAACATGCAAATCAATGCTGAAATTATTGGCCCTCTAAAAGATGAAAAAGATTTGATTTTTAAATCTGTATCTAAAGCATTAAATGAAAGCACTCATTTGATTTTATGCGGTGGCGTTTCGGTTGGAGATTATGATTTGAATAAAGGGATATTGGCAGACTGCCAAGTAACTTCCCACTTTTGGAAAGTCGCACAAAAACCAGGTAAGCCTTTTTTCTTTGGTAGCAAAGAAAAAACATTGGTTTTTGGAGTGCCAGGAAATCCTGCAAGCTCCTTAGTTTGTTTTTACAACTATATTCGCCCTGCTTTGTTACAATCATTGGGCTATTCAGATCAGGCTCTTTTCCTTCACCAAGAAAAAGCAAAATTTACAGACAACTTATCAGCGAAAAAGCCCGGCAGAACCTATTTTGAAAGAGCTCATGCTTTTTTAAAAAATGATCAACTATTTGTTTCACTAACAGGCAAACAGGGTTCTCATATGATGCAATCGTTTTCTATGGCAAATTGCCTACTACAAATCAAAGGGAACGAAGAAATCAAAAAAGATGCCCTTGTTACTATCCATTGGTTGCCCGATGCAAAAGGAGGAAGATTATAATGAGCATTAAAATCTTATTTTTTGGAGAACTCTCAGAGTCCATAAAAAAATCAGAAATAACCCTCGAAATCCCAAACTCACTTTCCGTAGGGTCTCTTTTCACAAATCTAATGAAAGACTATCAATCTTTAGGTGAAAAATGGCAGAATCATATCTTATACGCTGTAAATCACACACAAGTAAAAAGAGATTTTATAGTCACTGATGGCGATGAAGTGGCCTTTATGCCACCAATGAGTGGGGGGTAAATGAAGTATTTAACCAAGCAAAAAATATGTGCGCAGTCGCTTTCTATAAAACAAAGCCATCCCAATTGCGGGGGGCTTTGCACCTTTGAGGGCATTGTTAGAAACCATCATAATGGAAAATCTGTAAAAAAAATGGAGTACCAGGCCTATGAAGTCATGGCTGAAAAAGAGCTTTCTTCTCTTATAGCCTACATTCAAAATAAGTGGCCCATGTGCAATGTCGATCTTATTCATCGTATTGGTAACCTTGAGATTGGTGATGTTGCAGTTGCCATTGCTGTGTGGGCACCTCATAGAAAAGAAGCCTTCCAAGCCTGCGAAGCCACTATAGACCGCCTTAAAAAGACAGTCCCCATTTGGAAGAAAGAATTCTACACAGACGGTAATAATGACTGGGTTATTTGCACTCATCAGAGTGAATGATAAAATCTATGAATTCATATTATGAGAACCAAACTTACGAATCCATAGGGGTTATCCTTTCAGGAGGGAAGAGCAAGCGTTTTGGCTCTGATAAGGCCCTTATGCCTTTTGGAAAGTTAAAAACACCTCTTATTAAAATACTCAAGGAAGTGCTTGTTCAAGCAGGTTTTAATCCATTTGTTAGTGTAAATTTTCCCCACAAATACCGTAACACCTTAGAGCTTCCAGAAATTATCGATCTATTTCCATCTTGCGGTCCCATCGGAGGAATCACAACAGTTCTTAAGACAATAAAGGCAAAAAAATACCTTTTTCTAACTTGTGACATGCCTTTTGTTACAAAAGAAGACTTAGACCGTCTTTGGAAACATAGCCACCAAACCAATAGCAGCTCTATCTACTCATTTGAAAACAAATTTAGGCCTTTCCCCTGTATCCTTCTACCAGACACTTTACCAATACTTGAAAGATTGATCCAAAAAGGAGAATTTTCAATGAAAAGGTTTTTAAACGATTGTCCCAATCTAAAGAGACTTGATTGGAACAATGAAAGCACATTTATAAATATGAATACAAAACAAGATTACGAAAGCATATTCCGCCGCTTTGGTCAGGAATCAAATACGTAAAATGCTACGACCTAAGTTGGTCATTGCACTTTTTTGTCTCTCTAACCAGTTCACTACTGTGTTGTTGCTGACAAAAATTAATAAAAGGAGAAAATATGGGCATGCCCGGATTACCAGAACTTGGCATTATCTTATTAATCGCAATAATCATATTTGGAGCGAAGCGCATCCCTCAACTGGGAAAGTCTCTTGGACAAGGAATCCGTTTTTTTAAACAAGGAATCACAGGCCAAGATGATAAAGAAAACCAAAAGATAGACCAATAAACTTTCTAGTTATGAAAATAAGATATAAGCGCAAAATACCGCATCAACAATGAACAATAAAGTCACAATGAACAAACTACAAAAAACACAAATTGCTCCAAACAAACATCTAAAAACAATCGAAAAACTTTTTTCTAGCAATATGTTTCCTGCCTATGGGCAGCTTGCGACAGTTACTGAAAATAATATTCCACAAGTTAGAACTGTACACTTTCGTTACTTAAAAGCTTATCAGGAACTTATGTTTCCCACCCATATTGAGTCACAAAAATGGCACCAATTAAAAAACAAGACTTTGTCTGGATGTTATTTCTCAAGTCGTCATTTGATACAAGTTCGCTGGGAGGCCACTCCTATTTTTGTAGACCAGAGTATAACAGAGCACCAGAACGAGAGAAACATTGTTTGGAAAAAAATGCGAAAAGACATCAAACGTGCCTATTGGACTGACTTCAATAATGAGAAAGGCATTTCTCCGGAAGAGTTTAAAATCAACTCACCATGCCCTTCAATGGGAATTATTATTTGCAATACCTACGCATGGGATATTTGGAAACTAAACGCCACAGATTACAGTAAATCAAAAAGATTTATTTACCGCCTCATTGATGGGGAATGGCATGCCACAAAATCATCTCCCCTATACTCCAAAACCAAACACAACAACTCAGACTGGGGCAAGAATGAATAAAACTTCATTTCTAAAAATACTAGAGGAACCCTTCAGGCTATTCTTTATCTTGGGAACTATTTTTTGCTTAATCGGCGTGCTTTACTGGCCGTTTAAAGTTTTTGGTTGGGGCCTCTTTGATTCATACTCTTCCGCATTTCATTCACAGATTCAAATATTTGGTTTTATGCTCGCTTTTATTGTGGGTTTTATTACAACAGCCTTTCCTAAATTGACACAAGCTCCCTGCCTAGATGCTAAAGAGTTTCTCTCACTATTGGGAATTTACACAGTTTTAATCTTAAGCATTTTTATTCAAGAATCACAAGTCACCTATATAACATTTATACTGACTCTATTGTACTTAGTATCAAGACTAGTAAAAAGATTTTTTTTGCGAAAAAGAAATCCGCCCTCAACATTTATCTTTTTACCTTTTGCATTTATTTCAGCAATTTTAGGAGGACTTCTATGCCTTCTAGGTTACAGCCAAAATAGTTACAATTTAATAAGCCTCGGACAAAATTTAATTTATAATGCTTTTATTCTTTTTCTTTTACTAGGAATTGGCGGCTTTTTGATAAAGTCAATCCTAGGGTGGGCTCAGCCTTTACCTGAGTCAAATCATGAAAACTTAAAAAAATTTAAAACATCTAAAAAAGACTTAAAAATTCATTTTTCTATCGCTCTTCTACTTTTTCTAACTTTTATTTTCCCACAAAGAGACAGTAGTCTTACTCATCTTATTCGAGCCATCCTCATTTCTTTTGAACTTATCTGGAATATTAAGGTTCATAAATCATCTATTAGTGGCAAGCTTACCGCAAAAACCTTACAGATGACACTTTGGTTTTTAATCGCAGGTAGTTGGTTAGTCGTATTCTGTCCTGATGACTACTATGTGGACCTGATCCATTTTTCTCTAATTGGTGGATTCGCAATCACAACATTTGCTGTTGCAACACGTGTTATATTTAGTCATTGCGGTCATTCGAGCTTTCTAAATTCTCATTATTTATTTTTCACAATAAGTATCACCTTGATGACAATAGCTTTATTGACTCGAGTTTTTGTATTTCTAACTCCAAACACCTATTTTGAACATTTAGGATACGCTGGCCTTCTATGGACTGCTGGTCTATTGATTTGGAGCGCTAAAATCCTTATAAGAATTTTTCCCGATACATTTAGAAAGGTTAGTTAACTATGTCTAAGATCGTTGATTTTGATTCACTAATTGAAGCAGCCAAAAAAGAGCCTCAACCACAAGAATTTTTATTCGTTTTTTTAAGGTCTGTTCTTCCTGAAAATGCGACCCCTAGTCAGATTCAAAAATTTCATAAAAATGAAGGTGGGATGTTGTTGCCTATTATGCAAGTTCATAAATCAGTTGATGAACTCAGCAGCTTCAAAGACCTTGTTGATGAATCTCTCACCTATAGCGAAGAATGGCAAATTGTATTAACTGGTTGTTTATCAGGACTAAATGGACAACGGCCAGAAGGCGAAATCATCAATGAGCACCTAAACACCATGATAGACTCAGTAAAAAAAGGACTGAGCCTATCAAAATATTTAGCGTTCAATCGTGATGGCGTGCCTTTATTTTTTTAGGCATATATTACTACTTCTTCGTCAAAAATTAGACATTTGGTAAATCCCGACTTTAAGACTTCTAGCAATCATTTCACTTTTTACTTTAAATTCTTTACAAATTTCAGGAACAAATATTTCAGCAGCTTTTTGATGAAATAAATCCAACCATTCATCAAAAAGTTCTATAGGAAACTGTGGCAATTCACGATGAGCTCTGAGAGGATTTCCCCGATAGGTTTTTGTTCCAAGAAATAGAGAGGACCAGAAATGTGTGATTTTTTGTAAATGTGGTTCCCATTTTTCATCTGATCTACCAATTGCATCGTTAAAAACAGGTCCAAGGCGAGGATGTTTCCTGATATCACGGTAGAAAACATCAACTAACAATCTGATGCTTTTAATTGAAATGGTCTCATGCATATCACTAAGACTTTCTTATTTTAGAGGCATCTCCTTTTAAGGAGATGCCTCTAAACATTTAATTGTTCGTAGTTGCTAGAATTAGTTTCTTGATTCTTTGTTTTATAGACTTAGATTCAACAAAACCAACCTTATCCAATAAGGCCATGCCATAACTAAATACGGCAAAAATGAAGATTGTATCACCAACAATCCTCATCCATCTCAGGTTTTCAATTAGTGGCTGCTGCAAAAGATCAGAGCTTCTTGCATACCAAAGCCCTTGATCGATAGACGCCCATGTTTGAATCAGCCCAATAGGCAAAAGGCTCAGCACAACCATCAGTGCTAGACCAATATTCATTCCCCAAAATCCAAAAGACATAAGTGTTTCACTCCAATCCTTTTTTGGAAAAAGATACTGGATAATAAATGTAATGAGACCAAGGGATAGTAGTCCATACACACCAAATGTCGCAGTGTGCGCATGAACAGCCGTTGTGTTCAAACCCTGCATGTAAAAAAGAGCGATTGGCGGATTGATTAAGAAACCAAACAAACCTGCTCCAACAAGGTTCCAAAAAGCCACTCCTACGAAAAAGTAAATTGGCCACTTTAGTTTTTCCATCCAAGGTGTTAATGTCTTCATTCTGTAGGTTTGAAAGGCTTCAATGCCGATCAAGACCAAAGGGACGACCTCTAAGGCAGAAAAACAAGCACCAACTGCCATGACTGTTAGTGGTGTTCCGCTAAAATAAAGGTGGTGAAAAGTCCCAGGGATTCCTCCAACTAAAAATATAGAAGCAGAAAGCAAAACAGCTTTGGTTGCCGATTGGTTTCTAATCAAACCTAATCGGACAAATATAAACGCTAATGCAACAGTGGCAAAAACCTCGAAGAAGCCTTCCACCCAAAGGTGAACGACCCACCAACGCCAGTACTCCATCACACTCAAGTGTGTTGTCGCCCCATAAAACAAGCCAGCTCCGTAAAACAGCCCAATTGCAGCGCTAGCCCCAGCAAACAGCGTGAGTATTTCTTTGTGCTCTGTATTTTTCTTAAGTGCAGGCACAAGACAGCGCAACATCAGAACAAGCCACAGAACAAGTCCAACCAATAGTGCTATCTGCCAAACACGACCTAGATCTGTGTATTCATAGCCTTGATGACCGAACCAAAAGCTCAGATCTAGATCTATCATCTGATGTATGGCTAAAAATTCTCCAAACAGAGAACCTGTGACCACAACAAGTAAAGCACCAAATAAAACATTAACACCTAGTGTTTGATATTTTGGATCCTTACCGCCATTTACGATTGGCCCCAAAAATAGGCCAGCAGCTAGAAAAGCGGTCGCTATCCAGAAGAGTGCTGTTTGAATGTGCCACGTTCTTGTGAGTGAATAAGGCAAATATTCTGAGAGAGGAAAACCATAAAAATCTTGTCCCTCCACTGTATAGTGAGCTGTAATTGCCCCTAAAATGATTTGAACTACAAATAGGGCAATAGCAACTAGGCAGTATTTAGCTGTTGCCCGCATAGAAGGGGTCATTTTAAACCCTGAGAGAGGGTCTTTTTCTGGCAACTGAGCATTGATTTCTTCTTCCTGTTTACGGAAAGAGAAATACCAGAGAAGAAAACCAATTCCCGCCAAAAGAATAAATATCGAAATAATGGACCAGAATAGATTCGCAGAGGTTGGCACATTATCTATTAACGGTTCGTGTGGCCAGTTGTTCGTATAGGTATGATTTTCACCAGGCCGATTCGTGCTTGCAGACCAGACTGTCCAATTGAAAAAAGACAGCATCTGCCCAACCCTAGTTTTATCAACGATAATATTATCTTGAATAGCATAGTCTTCTCGCAAATCTTTTGCAGATATATCTCCAGAGAAGAGTTTTTGATACTCATCGAAAACAATTTGGTAAGCTTGCTTTCTAATTTCTGAATAGGTAATCACTCCATCTTGATAGGTGTTTTTACGATAGTCACCTTTGACAATTGTATCAATTTCCAGTTTTTCAAAATCAGAAAGCTGTCCATACGCTTTGTCAAATTTTTGTTGTGAGTATAAACCTTGCGCAGCAATAATTTCTTTATGGAGCCAATCTGCAGTCCAGTCTGGTGCTTGATAGGCACCATGCCCCCAGATAGAGCCAACTTGTTGACCACCAATCGATTGCCAAATTTTTTGCCCTTGAAGGATATCAGTTTTGTTGTACAGAATCTCTCCTGTTGAGGTCATGACCTTTTCTGGAATTGGGGGTGCTTGACGATAAATTTCGTTTCCGTAAAAACCAAGGATTGAGAATGTAACAACTAAAACTGATACTAGTAAGGCCCATAATTTTTTATTTTTCATTTTTTATTCGCTTTCTACTCTTTCTTCTTGAAGAGCTCTTTTAAACAAAGCATTATTTTCAAGACTGATGTGATCTTTGAGTTCATTTATAAAGTGTTCAAGATTGCTATACAGTGCTCGCCATGTCGTACAGGCTTCATCTGGTGGAACAAGATTATTTGTTAGATTAAAAATCTTGTCGATGGAATGACTGTGCTCCACATGTTCATGCATCATCACATCAATAGGTGCTACAGGTCTTGCGTAGGGGTTAGACCTTAATATCGGGAACAAAACCATTTCTTCTTTGTTCATATGAAGTTCAAGTTCTCCGAGCATGTATTTAAGATGATCAGCCAATCCTTTTGGACATGTTGATTTATCCGCATGTCGCATTTCAACTCGATCAGCCAACTGAATGATTTCAGGAAGTTCAGCGCGATGCTTTTCGTGATAGTTCTTTAAAATGTAATCAATAAGAATGGGGATTTCTTGATCTGCGATGGAACCCTCATTCTTGCCTTTCTCCCATAAATCTAAAAATGACGCTTCCAGATCGGGCGAATTTTCTAGAACTTCGCGCAATGGCTGGTTACCACCACAACAGAATTCAATATTGTATTCTCGAAATAGTTTGGTCACACCTGGGATGTGAACAGCGGCTTCTCCTACAGAAATTTTATTTATATCCATGGCAAAGCTCCTTTCATTGTTTAGAGATTTCACGTTTACAATAAGCAATCCATGTGCCAACTAAATATTATAGTAAAAACAAGGTATTAAATTAGAATGCTGTAAAATATATAACAATTTAATGTTGTGAAAAATATTCTTGCGTTATAAATTTAACAGCATGAATAATGAAAATCTATTGGGGCTAGCCCTTAATTTAACTTCGGCGATGCAATCAAATGATCGTTATCAGGTCTTATTGAAGCATGTGTTAGAACTCATCCCTTGCGACGCTGCTTGTTTGCTTGAAAAAAGAGATGGTAACTACAGTGTTTTAGCGTACAAAGGTTTGGTACCTTCAATTGAAAATCAGATTTTTTGCTTAAAAGATCACCCTCGATTAGAAGCGATTGTTACTTCTAAAAAACCAACTGTTTTTCCACATAACTCTGATTTACCAGACCCTTTTGACAATCTTATCGACAACAAAAATATTCAACACTTGGATGTTCATTCATGCTTGGGATGCCCACTTATTGTTAATAATGAAGTGGTGGGCATTCTCACGGTAGATTCATTGAAACCTCATCAATTCGACGACCTAAGAATAGAAACCTTACAATTTATTGGGGCGATGGCTGGGGCCACTCTACAAACAGCAAAATTGATTGAAGAGACAGAGCAAAAAGCAAAAGATAGTTTGGAATTTAGCAGACGTCTCTTAAAAGAAGCTAACAGTAAATACACAGCTCCTCTTCTCGGTGTTTCTGAAGAGATTGAAAATATAAAGAAACATATTCAAATTGTTTCGGCATCGGATTTTCCTGTTTTGATCCAGGGCGATACTGGTGTTGGAAAGGAAGTTGTTGCTAGATCTGTTCACTATAATAGTCAGAGGGCGTCAAAATCCCTAATCTATGTGAACTGTGCCGCATTACCAGAATCTATTGCTGAAAGTGAACTCTTTGGTCATACGAGAGGGGCTTTTACTGGCGCCTCCTCTGATCGAATGGGAAAATTTCAGCTAGCTCACGAAGGCACTCTATTTCTTGATGAAATCGGCGAACTCCCTCTTTCAATCCAACCCAAATTATTGCGAGCCATTCAGGAAGGAGAAATTCAAAGAGTTGGATCAGACAAAATTATCAAGGTTGATGTAAGAATCATTTCTGCAACCAACAGAAATCTTTTAAAAGAGATTGAAGAAAAGCATTTTAGAGCGGATTTATATCATCGTTTAGGGGGGTACCCTCTTTATGTTCCTACTTTGAAAAACCGAAAAGAAGATATTCCTGTACTGATTTCATACTTCAAAGATATTTATAGTAGAAAATTGAACACGAAGCCTGTTCGAATTGACAAAGAAGCAATGGCTCTTTTTCAACAATACGATTGGCCAGGCAATGTTAGGGAACTAAAAAATACGTTATCGAGAGCTATTTTGAAGGCTCACCATGATCGAGGTTTTGAAACTCATTCACCTCATCTCAACATTAAAACAAATGATATAAAATCTTATTTACCAACAAATGGCAACAAGCCAAGTCTAAAACTAGATAAAACTTTGTCTGACAATGATATCACAACACTATCATTTCGGGATGCCGTGAAAGATTTTGAAAAAAAACTTATTCAAAAAACATATGACAACGCAGATCACAACTGGTCAAAAGCCGCGCAAATATTGAGAATGCATCGATCGAACCTATACAATTTGGCGAAAAAATTGGAAATTATCTAGAACGATCTCTAAAGATTACTTTCTACTTCAGAAACACAATGATCATAAGCTTCTTCAAACTCATTTAAACAATAATCTTCATGCAGTTCTTTTTTAACTCCAAGAGCAGACAGATCAAAATGTATTGTGGGCTCAAGATGATGGGCTTTTAAACACTGCACAACACAATGAAGCGGGCAACCATCAATAGCAATAATATGAGACGCCTTTTTTGCTTTTCTTACTAAAGAAGGAACATTGCCACCAACACCCGCAATGCAAGACATTTCAGCAATTTTCTCGCGATCAAGTTTAACTGCAATATCATTTGCCATTTGAGCAGCACTGGAGCAACCTGAGCAAGAATAAACAATTTTTGAACTATTACTCATTACCGCCTCCACTATACTGTAAAATTACTATCCAGCCCCATTTTTTCCCCGATAGCAGTCCATTCATCGTCTCGAAGATGTTTCTGTGCCAGGGGGAATAAAACATTATTCTCTTTATAAATATGAACTTTCATTGTTTCTACAATTTCACGCGCTTGCTCCACAGCATTTTGAAAAACAATTTTTCTGGAATTTTGATCAGGAAGTTTTGAACCCAAACCAAGCAAGTTAAAAACAAGATAGCTAGCTTGAGCTACCTGAAGATGCTCACCTTCCATAACATCTGTAGGGGTGGTTTTGTTCATTCCAGGACTGCATTCCCCAACTTCAATCAGACGTGATCGCAAAAGTGGAAAAAGAGCTTTTTCTTCCTTTTCGTTATGGGGGACTGTGTGTTCATCCATAAATTTGAAGAATTTTTTAAAGGAATTAGATATTTCTGGAGTAAACTCATATTCGTTTCCACGAAAAAACATAAGATGTGTTTCAAAGTCATTCAAAACTTCTAAATAATCTTCGTGTTCTTTCAGTAAAACTTTAATGGGTTCAGCATAGTCATCAAATGAATATTCCTCCTGCTTTGGCATATCATATATTTTGGGAGGATCCATAGGAGACATGATCTCTCCCTCTTTTAAATCATTTTCTACATTGCGATAAATTGGATCATTTGGTTCAATCATAAATTCTTAATTTCCTTCTATTGATGAAAATGTATGCTCCTTTGAAGAATAGGCGAATCAGGAGGTAATACAGATCTTTTACTTAGGGCTCTACCTACGATAAGTATGAATAAACCTGCAAAACCTAGTGCCATTGACACTTCAATCAATCCTATTGAAGCTTCTTTTCCCAATGTACTAGGTGCTATCATAAGATAAAGATCAAGCCACCTTCCAACCAGTAAAAGCACACTCACTCTCATAATCATAGCACCACTTCTTTTGCTTGCCCGAGGAAGCAGTATAAAAAATGGAATTACAAAATTTATTAATAAATTAGTATAAAACAACCAGGTCCAGTCTCCCTTTAGTCTTTGGACAAAATATATTGTTTCTTCCGGTATGTTACCATACCAAATCAAAACAAATTGAGAATACCATATGTAAGCCCAAAAAGTAGTAAAGGCTAATAGATATTTTCCTAAGTCATGAAAATGATTCTCATTGATTTCCGGAAGAATTTTTTTGGAGCTTAAGAAGTAGGCTATTATAGTTATCACCGACAAACCGCTGACAAATAAACCTGAAAAATTATAAATAGCAAAAATTGTGCTATACCAATGCGGATCTAACGACATCAGCCAGTCAAAACTCGCCATTGAAACAGTAACAGCGAAAAAGATCATAAACAAAGCCGAGACACCAATATTTGTTTGATAGAAGCGAAGGTTTCTAAACTTTTCTTGCTTTATTGAATTAGATCGAATCCATACTGAAAAAAGACTCCACGTTAGAACTATGAAAAGTAATCGAATAAAATAAAAGGATACATTTAAATATGGCTCTTTTCCTGAAAGAATTGGGTCGTTAACCACAACCTCATGATGCGACCAATGAAACAACGAATGCATTCCAAAAAATAGAAACAACATTAATATGCCGCCAATGGGTATATAAGCAGCCATTGCTTCTGGAATTCTTCTTAAAACTTCACTCCAGCTAGCACCCGAAACATATTGCAGCGCTACAAAAAACAAGCCACATACAGATAAAGTTATAAAGTAAACATTATTGAGCAAAAAATTTGCCCAGGCTTGTGTTGGGTTGAGCAGAAACCCTGCCAGTGTGCCAATCAAGCCTATGGCAATCAGAATCCATGCCCCCCTTTTATAGGATGACTTAAAAATAAATGTTCTTTGATTATTATTATTCATTACTTTTGACATAAAGCTCCACGTATTCGCTTTATACTCCTATCTGACTAACACACTTATTCGACTTCGCTCTCGCACTCATTTGCAGTCACTCCCCTTGTAGCTCTCTTACATAAAATATCAGCTTCCAACGATCTATAGGTTCAATTTGTCCTGCATGACCTGGCATATCCCCTTTGCCTTCGCTTATCACATCAAAGATTTCTCGATCTGTTAGCTTTAATAGTCGTTTAGATTTAAAGTCGGGTGGATTAGGAAATTTTGGGATAAGAGGTCCATCCCCTTCTCCCGTTTTTCCATGACAAACTAAACAATAATTCTTGTAAACAAACTGCCCTCTTTGAAGCACTTGTTTGGTATAGTCGACCGGGTTTTGTTCTGCACCTTTCACCAAACCACCTCTATAGATAGTTCCCTCGGGAGGTGTTTGAGCTGTAACACCATTCTTGAATGTGGCGTTTTCAGTATAATATTCATAAGGCACTGGTTCGACCATATCATTTAAAAAATTGATTTGGTAACCAGGCTCTTTTGTATTTTTCTCACAAGATGATGAAAATACCGAAAGAACTACAAGAACAATAAGAGAAACGAGATTTTTCATTTTTATACCTCTTTCTCCTTTACCTCAGTAGCACCCAAAGTAATCAGCATTTCCTTAACCTTGTTTATATCAAGTGAAGCGTCTTTTTGTTCTATAGCTAAAACAAAGTTTTTGTTTGTGACCTCACTGTCAAAGAGTTTTGGAGTTGCCCCGGGCCCCAATCGACTTCTAAATAAAAATGCGGCCACAGTCACCAGCCCCCCCACCAACACTGTCAGTTCAAATGCAATGGGAATAAAGGCCGGCACAGCATTGAAAGGCTTACCCCCAACAATAATAGGCCAATCAATATTAAAAACCCATAATTGCAAAAGCATGGCCAATAGGCCTCCTGTCAAACCTGCTAAAAAAGTCACAATAGGAAGCCTTGACCTCTTAATCCCCATAGCCTCATCTAGGCCATGCACTGCATAAGGAGAAAACACATCAAATATAGAAATGCCCGCTTTACACACTGACTTAACAGCATTTAAAATCATGTCTTCATCTTGAAAAATACCGATTAAATATTTCTTTCTATTTTTCATACTAATCATGAGCTCCTTCTGTTTTTCTACCAACATTGAGCACTCCTTTAACCTCTGCCATATTCACAACGGGCAAAAACCTAGCAAAAAGTAAAAAACAGGTGAAAAACAAACCAAAGCTACCAATGAACTCCCCAACCTCAACGAAAGTCGGTGTGTACATAGCCCAACTTGATGGCAAATAATCTCGATGTAATGATGTGACAATAATGACAAATCTCTCAAACCA
Source organism: Deltaproteobacteria bacterium (assembly GCA_024233595.1). Classification (GTDB taxonomy): domain Bacteria; phylum UBA10199; class UBA10199; order UBA10199; family JADGCS01; genus JACKPK01. The sequence continues at coordinate 102,901 of JACKPK010000007.1, read as the reverse complement.
CATTCCAATGTTAACAACGATTGATAACATAAAAACAAAAACTAGATTTGACCGTATTTTTTTAAACCACAACAACTGAGGAGAAATAACATTACAGCTCACCATGGTCCAGTAGGCCCATGCATAAGGACCTTTAGCTCTGTTCATAAAAACGTATTGCTCGTACTCGACGCCACTATACCACGCGATAAAAAATTCAGTCATGTACGCGAGTCCGACAATACTGCCTGTCAGAATAACAATTTTGCACATACAATCTATGTGTTTCATCGTAATGTACTCTTCTAAAGAGAGAACTTTTCGTGTAATGATCATCAATGTGAGAACCATAGCGAACCCGGAAAAAACAGCTCCACAAACAAAGTAGGGAGGGAAAATTGTCGTGTGCCATCCTGGTATTACCGATGTAGCAAAGTCCATACTTACAATTGTGTGAACAGAAACAACCAATGGAGTTGCAAGACCTGCTAAAATTAACGATAAAATCTCATAACGATGCCAAGTTCGACTAGAACCATCCCAACCAAGGCTAAACAAACCATATACAAATTTTTTAACCTTCCCAGTTGCTCTATCTCTTAAAGTAGCTAGATCAGGAACCATTCCAATGTACCAGAACACAAATGAAATGATAAAATAGGTACTAATAGCAAAAACATCCCATAATAAAGGGGATGTGAAATTAACCCATAACGGTCCACGTGAATTAGGGTAAGGCAATGTCCAAAATGCAAGCCAAGGTCTCCCCATGTGAATAATAGGAAACACTCCAGCACACATGACAGCAAAAATAGTCATTGCTTCAGCAGCACGGTTGACTGATGTTCGCCATTTCTGCCTAAATAACAAAAGAATAGCAGAAATAAGAGTCCCAGCATGACCAATCCCCACCCAAAATACAAAGTTTGTAATATCGAAAGCCCAACCAACAGTTTTATTGAGGCCCCACGTCCCTATCCCCACCAAAATCTGATAAGTGACCAATACAATCCCTAATGTGAGGGCCGACACAGCAAAGAAAAAACTAATATACCATAACTTACCAGGCTTTCTCTCTACTGGAGCGCAAATCTCATCAGAAATTTGGGAAAAAGATTTGTTCCCCTCTATCAAAGGCTTTTCTAAAAATGCTTTTTCACAATTCATTCCTTATTCCTTATTTTGGTCAGATAGTTGACTGCTGGTTTCACATTTAACTCACCCAATACCTGATACCTTCTTTTATTTTTATGCAGTAACTTAGAAATTTGGCTTTTGGGATCATTCAAATCACCAAAGACAATGGCATCTGAGGGACAACTTTGTTGGCAAGCCACTTTAATATCATCTGAATTAAGAGGCTTACCTTGCTTGCGATACTCTAACTTCTTCTCCTGAATCCGCTGAACACACATGGAGCACTTTTCCATTACACCACGACTTCTCACCACCACATCGGGGTTCAAAGCAAGTTTTCCAGCATTATCATTCATGTAGTAGTCAAAGCTTTTATTATGTGCGTAATCAAACCAGTTAAAACGCCTCACTTTATAAGGACAGTTGTTGGCACAATAACGAGTTCCCACACAGCGATTGTAAACTTGTTGATTTAAACCATCAGCACTATGAACTGTTGCTAAAACTGGACAAACAGACTCACAGGGCGCATTCGCACAGTGCTGGCACATCATAGGCTGAAAAGCCACTTCAGGATTTTCTTCATCTCCTTTGTAGTAACGATCAAGGCGAATCCAACTCATTTCGCGACGGTGATAAACCTCTTCCTTCCCAACAACAGGCACATTGTTTTCGGACTGACAACCTACCATACAACCTGAACAGCCAATACAAGCGTTTGTATCAATAGCCATTCCCCATGAATGCCCTTCGGTTTTATGCTGTTCCCACAACATAACCAAATCGACTTGATCTTTATTACCGGCTGCAGGATCACTTTTATATTGATTTAAAGTCGCATCTTTAAAAATAGGACGCCCTTCAAGCGAATAGTGAGTTTGCGTAAGTGCTAATTTTTCACTTGTACCAGTTGTAGAGACTAGAGCATTTTGCACGTAGTAATTCCAATTTGCATTGGAACCATTCAGCATTCCATAGACATTCTGCCCCACACCATTACCTACTTTACCCGCTTTTGTTCTTCCATACCCTAGCGCTAAAGAAATACTTCCACTGGCCTGGCCTGGTTGTATAACAACAGGAAGTTTATAGGTTCGTCCTTTAACTTTAATAGCAATCACATCGCCTTGCTTGACATTCAATTTCTTTGCATCTTTGCTCGAAATATTGGCAGCGTTATCCCAGGTTAGCTTAGTGATAGGGTCTGGTAATTCTTGCAACCAGGGATTGTTTGCAGATTGTCCATCTCTTAAAGCCACACTCTCATAAAGATGAATTTCCCACCCTTGCTTGGACTCAAGCATTTTAGATTTTTTTAGAATTTGTTTTACTGACTCAGAGATGACTTGAGCAGCATCCCTCTGCTTCACGGGTTTAAACTGATTGGTCTTACAACAACCGTCATGCACTGATTTTTTCCAAAAAGAATCAAATAACAATTGGCCAGAGTAAGGGAAAACTTGATCTTCCCAATACTTTTTCACAGTATCTTGATAGTCCTCTTTAATACCCATCCAATTGTTCAACGATTCTCCAATAGAACGTGTTGAATACACAGGACGAATAGTTGGTTGAGAAATATGGAAAACCCCTTCAACAGGCTCTGAATCCCCCCAAGACTCTAAAAAATGGTGGTCAGGGGCATGATAATCCATAAGTTGTGCAGTTTCATGGTTTCTATTATCTAATGAAACCTTTAATGAAACCTTCTCAAGACCTTCAACAAAACTCTTTGAATCAAAGTAAGAGTAGGCAGGATTGTTTCCATAAATAAACAGAGCCTCAACCTGCCCATTTTTCATATCATGGACTAAACGATCTAAAGATTTATCATGACCTTTCTTCTGATTTGAGCCTTGATCAATTCTCAATGCATGACCATAATTACCTAAAATCTGATTTATACGGACAACAATGTTTTGAACATCAATGTCATTGGAATTTGATACGACTAAAGAACGCCCCTTATTTTTTTTAAGATTTTCAGCTGTTTTTTTTATCTGCGATCTGATGCCGTTATCTTGAGGAGCACTTTTTATTTCACCTGTTTCAATACATTCCAATAGACCTAAAACGGAAGAGTCAATTTGAGAGGGCAAAAGAGGCACTCTAATGTCTGCATTGGCTCCAGTTAGGCTAAGCCCCGATTCAAACTGGTACAATTGTGACATGTTTTTCTGATCGAGTTTTCGTCCTCTAGAAAACTGTTTGGCAAACTCAACAGGAGAGATCCACGTTCCTAGAAAATCAGCACCAAAGCTAACAATTGTGCGTGCTTTATCAAAGCGATAATGAGGCAAGATTCTTTTGCCAAAAATGAATTCATGAGCATCTAAAATTCCAGAAGCAGAAACGGCATCATAAACAACATGCTTGGCATTTGGGTATTTTGATAAAAATTGATCAATTGTGCTCTTTAAGGTCGGGCTCGTGATTGTGCCTGTTAAGAAAACAATCTGTTTTTGACTATCTTGCAATTCATTCAATTTTGCTAAAACAGCCTTGTCTAAATTATCCCAACCTACTTTCTTACCTTGATCAAGAGGCCCCTGCAGACGCCCTGAATCGTAAAGCTCTAAAACACTAGCTTGCCCAGTGGCACACAACCCACCTTGATTGATGGCACTTTCTGCATTGCCTTCAATTTTAATAGGTCTTCCTTCACGAGTTTTGACTAAAATTCCACAAGCACTTGAACAACCAAAACAAGTTGATGCATACCAATAGGCTTTCCCTGGCACAATTTCCTCAGGCTGAACCAGATAAGGAATAGCTTTCTCTGTTGGAATTGGTGAACAAGCTGCTGCGACACTAGCTAAACCAAACCCCATATACTTGAGAAAATCACGGCGACTTACGGGCAATGGTTCATGCGTTTCAGCATCAACTCCCGGAGGAATTCCATTTGCAAATTCTTCTTCGACTTCCTTTAAAAATGCAGGAGATTGTTCTTTTTCGTCAAAGCTCCTCCAATATTGATTTTTTTTATCTCTTTGTGACATATTTAATCCCTAATAGTGACATTTTGCACAATCCATTCCCCCAGTGTCGCTCACTTTTTTTACGTCTGTTGTGCCATGAACAACGATATCGGCCTTTCTATGGCAATCGATACACCACCCCATTGATAAATCTTCTTCCTGCCTCATGATAGCCATTTTATCTACTGGACCATGACAAGTTTGACAGCTTATCTCCCCAGATCCCACATGCTGCTCATGGCTAAAGTAAACAAAATCAGCTAATCTATGAACTTTTTTCCATTGAATCGGCTTTTGTTCTTCAAGAGCCTGTTTTATTTTTTGGATTTCTTCTGAGTCTTGTTTAATATTTGTATGGCAATTCATACAGATACTAGCAGAGGGGATTCCTGCATGCCGGCTTCTTTCACTTCCTGAGTGACAATACAGGCATTGAATTTCGTTTTCCCCAGCATGGAGTTTATGTGAAAAAGCAATTGGTTGAGTTGGAGCATACCCTTGATTATTACCAACCTGGCTTGCACTCTCTATAAAAATAGAAATAAGAAACCCCACAACAAGCAATATCAAAAGAGAAAAAATCAATTTTCTTGTCATGTCTTCCTCAATTCATTTTTAACATTTAATTTCGGCATTCTTTCGATCATAATACCACCAATTTAAAATCAAACAGACCATGTAATAAACAGCAAAACCATATAAGGCATATTGCGGCGTCTTATTTGCAATTTGTTCTCCAAATACTTTTGGAATAATAAAAGCACCATAAGCAGCTACTGCAGATGTCCAGCCTAAAACAGGTCCTGCTTGGGCTTTCTCAAAGATATAGGGAACACTACGAAACGTAGACCCATTCCCAATCCCAGACCCCATGAATAACAGCAAAAAACACAATAAAAATGGAATCCAATAATCGGTTGGATTGGCACCCCCACGGGCTTGAACAATAAAATAAGCAGCTCCTAAGGCTCCTACAACTTGCATGACAGTACTCCATGCTGTTACGCGAGACCCACTTTGTACTTTGTCAGAAATCCAACCACCAACAGGTCTAATGATTGCCCCTAAAAACGGCCCCATCCATGCCCATTTCATAGGGCTTGGCGCCACAGGGTTAACAGATCCATCTGGCAAATAACCAAATACATCCTGAATCAATTTAGGAAAAGCACTGGCATACCCAATAAATGAACCAAAGGTCATTGTGTATATGATTGTCATGATCCAATTGTGTTTGTTTTTAAAAATTGCAAATTGCTTATTAAGATTCTCTTTAAGCTGACCTGGAGATAAAAATTTCATGAACATGACACAGAGAAAAATTGTTATTGGCAAAACAATCCACATATTAAGCTTCAGAGCTAAAAGCAGATAACATCCGATAGCCGAAGAAATAACACCCAGAGTTACCAAGAAAGCTGTTTTAATCAAATGAGGAAATGCAGAACCTAAATTTGGTGTAGCTGATTTCAAATTATTCATTCCAAACCAACAAGCAACAACAGCAGCAATTAAGAATGGCACCCAAGTCCACCCTGCATTCTGGATAAAAATTAGTGTCCCTGCAGCTTTTCCAGACAAACCTTTAGGCAAAGGAATACCATCGCCCCCTATCGCACCAAAAATTGCCATACCCATGGTTACAGGCAATAAAAACTGCATCACGCTTACACCAAGATTGCCTAACCCTGCATTCAAACCTAAAGCCGTGCCCTGAACTCTTTTGGGAAAGAAAAAACTAATATTAGACATTGATGACGCAAAATTCCCACCACCAAAACCTGAGGTTGCGGCCAGAAATGCAAAGACCAAATAAGGAGTATTAATATCTTGCAAAGCAATACCTGCACCAATAGCTGGTATGAATAATAGAATAGAGGTTAAGAAAACCACGTTCCGTCCACCTCCCACAGCAATGAGAAATGAATTAGGGATTCGAAGCGTGGCACCAGATAAACCTGCAATAGCTGGCAAAGTATACAACAAAGCTTTATTGGCATTCGGGTCATCCACAAAAGTAAAACCTAGGTTCTCCATTTGAACAATCACCATGCTCCACATGATCCAAACAGCAAAAGCTAAAAGTAAATTGGGAATGGAAATCCAAAGGTTTCTATTTGCAATTTTTTTACCCGCAGACTCCCAAAATGAATTATCTTCGGGATTCCATTTATTTATATTTGCCATAAAACCTTCTTTTTTAATTTAAACGCTTAAATTTTGGACTCATTATTATTTTTTAGCCAGCTATCAAATGAGGCCTTACCAGCGCCTTGCCAGATAAAAAGAACCAAACAGAATAGAACAAATAACGTTAGTTCTAACCCTTGGCTCTGACTAAATAAACCTTCTGCAGAATGAACAAAGATAACGGCTCCAACTAACACCAACGAGTTTAAAAAACTGACAATGCGAGTTGCTAACCCTAAAAACAAGCACCCCCCGCCTATGACGTGTACAAACACTACATACCAGGAGATTACATTTTCAAAATGTCCAATATCACCAATCATTTGTTCCACTGAATTCATGTTCAAAATAAAATAGATCCCTTTAAGAGTAAGCGCTAACCCCAAATACATTCGCAACAAATCCATTGGACGAATTTTTTTAGAAAGATCTTCAAATGATGGTAAATGCATTTCAGTTTTTCTAGGTCTAGATAATTTTTCTCGTTCAGCGAGGGCTTTTTCATGATCAAGACGAGACTCTTCTTCATCTTTCACCGAAAAAGTCACAAAAAAGGTAGCGAAAGAACAAACTGAAACGATTACACCAAGAATCAACAAAGCCTGTGGCCATGAAAGGGCTTCGGAACGGAAGAGAAACCCTGCTGCGACTGCGCCCATATTACCACCGGCACCAACAATTCCTGCTACAGATCCTAGGGCTTTCTTATTGATAAAGGGAACAACTGAATATGTTGCTCCCTCGGACATTTGAGTAAACAAACTAAAGAGAATCATTGATCCAATCGCAACTGGCAGCACTGTCATCCTAGAGAAAACAATCAGTGCAATACCTTCAACCAATAGAGCAATAAACAACCAACGAACTCGACCTTTTAAACCATTGTGATGGCCAAACTTATCTCCAATAACCCCACCAGTTGTTCTAGCAAAAATATTCATCAACCCAAACAAACCAGCAACTAATCCAGCAGTTTTTAGTCCCAACCCAAAATAATCTTTAAAATACAAAGCGGCGATATTATTAATGGTTAACTCGACTCCAAAACAAGCTCCATAGACAACAAACAAAGCCCAAACTCGCGGGTCTTTACATGCCATTGCGAAAGTACCACTCACTTGTTCTTTTTTTCTTAGTTTTCCTTGATCACGTAGTTCTTGAAAGTTTCCATCAGGTAAATCTGTTGTAAAAAAATAGTAAGCAATGCCTGTTAAAAAACAAACAACACCCGCAACCAACATAGATAAGCGCCAACTCCAGAAATTAACAAAACCCATACTTACAAAAAAAGCAAAAATAAGCGGCATGACCATTTGAGTCACGCCACCACCTAAATTCCCCCAACCAGCAGATGTGGCATTGGCAGTCCCGACACAATTAGGAGCAAACATAACAGATGTATGATATTGAGTGATAACAAAGGCACCTCCAATTGCACCAATGGCCAAGCGAAAAACCAAAAAAGTTTCATAGTTATACGCTAGGCCAATGCCCATCACAGGCAACGAACCAAAAACAAGCAACCATGTGTAGGTCAAACGCGGTCCTATTCTGTCACAAAGCCATCCAATAAAAAGTCTGGCAATAATCGTGATAGACACAGAAGCAATGATTGTATTTCCAATTTGCTGTTTTGTGAGACCCAACTCATCGCGAACAATAGCCATTAATGGCGCAATTCCAAACCATGCGAAAAAACATAGAAAGAATGCAAACCAAGACATATGAAAAGCTCTCATTTGCCTAGTTTTAAAATTGAACAAATCGATACTTGTAGCTTTATTCGCAACTTCCATAGATTATCTCACTACTTTAAAACTTTTTTTCTAGGTTTCTTATTTTCCGACGTTCGTAGTTCCAAACAATAAGCTGATATGGCCTCCAAATGTACGAAATAGGTAAAATTAAAAAATGCACCAACCTTGTAAAAGGTAAAATTCCAATTAAAACAAATGCGTTGGTCACATGAAGTTTTACCAGCCAAGGCATACCAGCCATAAAATTAATATTTGGTGAAAGTGTAAGAAGAGATTTTAAATAAGGCACCATTGCTACTGCATACCAAGAAGATCCCCATCTCATTGTCACAGCGATCCCAATGCCTGAGACCACCTGAACCAAAAGAAGAAGCAAAACAAAAATATCCATTCTAGTCGTTACTGCTCTTACCCTTGCATTGGTTGCTCTTCTATAGATAAGCATAACTAACCCAATGAATGCTAACAGGCCGAAAATCAGAGCACTAACCTCTAAAACGATCAATCTGACTGGTTGTTGGTTCCAAGCAAGTATTTCCGCAGGAAACAGAAATGCAAAAATATGCCCAAGTAACACGACAATGATTCCATAATGCCAAGGAACAGATCCCCAGAAAAGCTTTTTACTTTCTAGAAATTCTGACGATAGAGAAGAGAATTTATATTGGTTTGAAAAATAACGCTTTATAGAAACGATCAGTTCAATGGCTATGACAACATATGGTAAAGTTGCAAACAATATAAAGTCTAGCATACAGACCCCTGTCTTTCTTCTTGAATTGGCACAACACTTTCAACCATATAATCTGTAGAAAGCACTGCATCTAACACTTTTAAAATATGGCAATAGCCAGATTCAGTTTTAAAACTTTCTGTCATTTTTCTTAGAGACGGAATGATCGCATGCCCCACAAGATCCTCTGCATCACCAAAGTCGATGACAGTCAGTAATCTGATCAAGTTGGGAAGAAAATCAGGCAGTTCACCTTCTAAAGAAACATTTTTGTCGTAGTAGACTTGTTTCAACATAGCCATGAATTGGCCTCTTTTATAGTCTTCCCCAAACAAAAGAAACCCAACCTCAAGACAACAAACAGCCTGCACATCAAAAGTTCGAATATAGATCTCTTCTAAATCTGTGTCTGATTTAGCAGTAATAAAACTTTGAAACTTCTGAAACTCATCATGATGATCAGGATAGTGTTGTTCAATAACTTCTCCGACTTTCTGAACGGCTTCACGGTATCCAGTGCCAGGGTAAGAAAAAACTTTAGAAAAATTTAAATAAAGCTCTTGTAAATTTGTCATGATTATATCCTTTCTGGAGCTTCTCTATGCCCAAAACCAGCATCACCTTTAGTTGTTTCTGTTGCCCGCAATAACTCAATGGCTTCTTCTCTATGCATTGGAGGAATGACAAAACGTTCATCAAAAGGTGCTATGGATGTTAACCGATAAATGGCATTCGCCGATTCCTCATCCAAGGCAACTTCCTTGAGCATTTTGTAAGCTTCATCCATAGAGAAATCTTTAGCTGACACAGCTCGGCGATAGAAACGTATTGCCATCATTTTTTTGAGCACATCTCGTATCACCCCTTCGTTTCCTACCGAAAAGAGTGACGCCAGATATTTGATCGGCACACGCATTTCTTCCACACCAAGAAAAAACTGCTCCATCGCATGCTGATATGTATCACCCGTTAGACTTCCCATGACTGGCAAAAGAGGGGGAACATAGAATAGCATTGGTAATGTTCTATACTCTGCATGAAGAGGCAAAGCCATTTTCCATTGTTTTACGAACTTATAGACGGGGGATCGTTGCGCTGATTCTATGACAGAATCATGAATTCCATTTGCTCTGGCGGCCTCAATCACTTTGGGGTCAAAGGGATCCAGAATCATCTCCCTTTGTTTATTAATAATATCTTCCTCATCACAAGAAGCGACTTCTTGTATGAGATCAGCGTCGTAAAGAGTCACTCCAAGATAACGTATACGACCAACACAAGAATGCATACAAGCAGGTGCTTGTCCGGTCTCTAAACGAGGGTAACACAAAACACACTTTTCTGATTTACCAGTATTCCAGTTATAGTAGGTCTTTTTATATGGACAAGCTGTAACACACATTCTCCATGCTCTACACTTGTCTTGATTGATCAGAACGACTCCATCCTCACCTCTTTTATAGATTGCACCAGAGGGACAAGACGCCACACACGATGGATTCAAACAATGATTACAAATGCGAGGAAGATAGAACATCATAAGACGCTCAACTTGAAACATAGCTTCACGCTGAGTCTCATTCAACACATCTAGATTAGGATCTTTGCGCGCGTATTCGGGAGAACCACTCAAATCATCATCCCAGTTTGGACCCGCATTGACCTCCATTGGTTCACCTGTCACTAAAGAAATCGTTCTTGCCGTAGGTTGATCTTCTCCTTCTGGCGCATTGAACAAGTCTTCATAGCGATAAGTCCAAGGTTCATAATAGTCATCTAAAACTGGCAAACTGGGATTGTGAAAAATATTCTTCAACCCTCGATACCGACCGGCTCCTTTTAACTCTATACCTTTTCCTTTTTTCTCCCATCCACCACGGTACTCTTCTTGATTTTCCCACTTTGCAGGATAGCCTGTTCCGGGTTTCGTCTCCACATTGTTCCACCACATGTACTCAGCGCCCTTGCGATCCGTCCAAACATTCTTACAGGCAATAGAGCATGTGTGGCACCCAATGCATTTATCTAGGTGAAAAACCATACTAACTTGTGATCTAATATCCATCTAGACTCCTCTTAAACAATTTCAGCACAGCAAAACTTAAAATTTTCTTAAGCTTTAAAACTCCACTTTATTGAGTTTTCTAACCAAGATGTGTGTATCTCGATTACAACCTGTTGGGCCCCAGTAATTGAAAAAATAGCTAAACTGAGCATACCCACCCACCATAAGGTTAGGCTTCAAACGAGTTCTGGTTAAGCTATTATGACCACCCGCTCGTCTGTTTTTTCGACTGGGTGACTTTGGCACATCGTAAAGTCGCTCAGGAGAATGGTAAATAATACAAACTCCTTTGGGAATACGAGCACTCACACACGCCCTGGTACAAACCACACCGTGATCATTAATGACCTCAACCCAATCATTATCATTGATATTCAGTTCCTTTGCATCTTCTTCACTCATCCAGAAAGGCTCAATCCCTCTTGAGAGTGTAAACATGCGCAATGTATCACCATAAGTTGAATGGATATGCCATTTTCCATGCGGAGTGAGGTAATTCAGAATTTTAAATTCACCATCTTTTTCGGTCGTCCTTAAATCTCCATAAGTTTCTGGAGTTGGTGAAGGCTTATATGTTGGTAAATTCTCTCCAAACGCAAGATAACCATCATGATCCAAGTAGAAACTTTGTCGCCCTGTCAAAGTTCTCCAAGGAACCAATTTTTCGACATTGTACGTATAAGACGAATAAGTTCGGCCTTTTTCATCCATCAAACCTGACCACACAGGACTATTGAGCAATCTCCTTGGCTGAGAAAACAAATCTTTATAAGTCATCCGGATAGCGCGAGCATCTTCTGCCAAGTCTGTAAGCTTTAAGCCTACATGGTTTTCCTCATCTTGATATGCTCTATAAGCGAGTTCACCATTAGTTTCTGGAGCAAATCGCAAGACAGTCTCACAGACCTGTTCATCCTGTTCCAAAGACGGGTACTTCTTTCCACCCCATTCGACAGTAGGTCCATTTTTAATGGCTTCTTCATAAAAATCAGCCACAGGAATATTAATGCCATGCGCACTGACACCCTGTTCTTTAACCAGAGGACCAAACGATACATATTTATCGTAAATTTTTGTGTAGTCCCTTTCAACACATGCAATTTTATGCATGGTTTTACCTGGAATTGGCTCGCACTCTCCCTTGCTCCAATCTTGCATCTTTGGCTGAGCAATCTCATCAGGAGTATCGTGCATCAATGGAACATTCATTACATCTGTCACAGGATTAGGAAGATGCTTCTTAGCAAGTTCACTTGTTTTTTTTGCAATAGACTTAAAAATAGCCCAATCACTTTTAGATTCCCAACAAGGCTCAACAGCTTTTGCTAAAGGATGAATAAACGAATGCATATCAGTTGAATTGAGATCCGCTTTTTCATACCAGGTTGCTGCCGGAAGAACGATATCAGAATACATGGCCGTTGTATCCATTCTAAAGTTTAGATCCACAACGAGATCCATTTTTCCTTGAGGCGCATTCTGTAACCAACTGATGTCTTCTACTTTTCCTTTACCAAACTCTGGAGCAACATCATTGTGATGAGTTCCCAGATAATGTTTCATGAAATACTCATGACCTTTTGCAGAAGACATGAGTGCATTCCCTCGCCAAATATACCAGACGCGCGGCCAATTACTTTCGGCATCTGGCTCTTCTATTGAATACTTAATCTCACCAGACTTGATCTGATTGAGTACTTCTTGTTTTATTTCCTCGGGATTACTTGCCCCTTTATTTTTTGCTTCCTCAGCTAGTGACAAAGTATTCTTATTGTACTGGGGATAGAAAGGCAGCCAGCCATTTTTTACGGCCTTCACATTAAAGTCAGCCGTATGCCCCCTTGTTATCTCGCTATCAGGGCATTTATGATAGTCTCTAAACTCACCATCGTAACGCCATTGATCTGAATGAATGTAATGCCAGGAAGGCGCGTTTTGTAAACGCACAGGACCTTGCCAATCTTTTGCAAAAGCTATTGAAGACCATGAGGCTTGCGGAGCTAATTTTTCCTGTCCCACGTAATGGTTTAAACCACCACCATTTACTCCAATACAGCCACAGAACATGAGGCAATTGATACCGGCACGGTAGATCAAATTATTGTGATACCAATGATCAATACCAGCTCCAATGATAATACAGCACTTACCTTCAGTTTTTTCTGCAGTTTGCGACCACTCACGAGCAAACTTAATGACATTCTCTCGGCTAATACCTGTCAATTTTTCTTGCCAGGCAGGAGTGTACCCAACATCGTCGTCATCATAGGAAGTTGCGTAGTCACCACCAAGACCACGATCGATAGCATACTGACCATTTAACAAGTCAAACACTGTCGTCACTGCCACACGCCCATCATCGGTTTCAATGTAGCGGACAGGAATTTCTCTTTTACTATGTTTATCTTGAGAAAACTCGGTGAATTTAACTGCTATTTTATCTTCACAATCATCAATAAAACTCAAAACGGGATCAATTGGAGAATCATCAACACCATCTTTTAATTCAAGATTCCACTCACCATGCTTTTCTTGCCATCGGTGTCCCACACTCCCTTTTGGCATTGCTGGTTTATTGGTATTTTTATTGAACATGAGGAATTTCCAATCCCCATTTTCTTCACCTTTGTATTTCTCAATCCGATTTGCTCGAAAAAACTTTCCTGGAACATAGCCTTCTTCAGTCTTATCTAGCTCAATTAAAAATGGGCAGTCAGTGTATTGCTTAAGATAGCTATCAAAATACTCGATTTTCTGATCATGATGAAACTCTTTGAGAATCACATGCCCTACCGCCATCCAAAAGGCACCATCCTGACCTGCATGAACAGGTATCCACTCATCTGCAAACTTTGCCACCTGATTAAAGTCGGGAGAAAAAACAACAAGCTTAGACCCATTATGTCTTGCTTCAGCCACATAATGACAATCTGGAGTTCTCGTCATATTGAGATTAGCACCCATACAAGCAATGAACTTAGAATTATACCAATCTGCACTTTCTGCCACATCAGTTTGTTCCCCCCAAATTTCTGGAGATGCTGGAGGCAAATCACAATACCAATCGTAGAAACTCAAACATACGCCCCCTAACAATTGTAAAAATCGTGCTCCGGAAGCATAACTAATCATAGACATTGCCGGGATTGGGGAAAACCCTGTGATACGATCCGGGCCATGCTTCTTGATTGTGTATATGTTAGAAGCTGATATAAGCTCTAAAGCCTCATCCCATTTAAGGCGACGAAACCCACCCTTCCCGCGAGCCCGCTGGTACCTTGCCCTTTTCTCAGGGTCTTCTTGAATGGAAGCCCAGGCATCAACAGGATCCTCAAACTGCTTCTTTGCCTCTTTCCACAAATCAACCAAAGCCCCTCGGATCAGCGGGTACTTAACCCGCAAGGGACTATAAAGGTACCAAGAGAAGGAGATCCCTCGCTGACAGCCTCTTGGTTCATACGGAGGAATTTCAGGATCAATCTGCGGGTAATCCAATGCCTGAAATTCCCATGTCACAATGCCTTCTTTGACAAAAACATCCCAAGAACAGGATCCTGTGCAGTTAACACCATGAGTACTCCGCACCACTTTATCGTGTTGCCAACGATTCCTATAAAATTCTTCCCAATTTCGAGTTTCTGGACTAACCAAATCTTTCAACCATTTCATCGAATACCTCCATGAGTGTTTCTCACACTTTTCTTACGACGCTTTCTCCACACTAAATCTATAACTCCCAATAAAACCACAACACCCCCCACCCCTAGAAAAACAAACTTCTTCTGAAAGTTAAAAGGCTCCACACCTTCTTTGTCCACGCTGTAAAGAAATGCCTTGATTTGAAAGTTTTCATCATCAGTCAGTGACTTGTCCGCATAAACCTCTTCCATGACCGGAAAAGCTAACTTACTCAGAGCCACAGACAATCCTTTGTCATTGTAGTCTGAATAAATATGAGTCAGATTCTTTGCCAAGGTCCCCCCACCCAAAAACCCATAATTGCCAACACTATGACAAGAGAGGCAAGCTGGGCCTCCCTTAGCAAAGCTAACTTCACCCAAAAACAAAGACCGGCCTTTTAAAATATCTTCTGGACTTGCCTTGGTTGCCGATTTGAATTCACCAACATCTACCTGCTCACCACCACCCGCAATAAACTCCAAAATAGCTTTAACCTCGCTATCAGAGAGCCGTTGGTCTGGCATATCTTTTTGATCATATTCATTATAGAGCTTCACAGCCTCAGGATCTCCTGATTGAATCATCGAATCCGCAGACTGAATGAATCTAACCAACCATTCCTCGGAACGCCTATCGGACACTCCTTTTAAATCAGGCCCCTTCACAACACCGCCACCGATTGAGTGGCAGCTACTACATTTCTTGTCGAATGTTTGAGATGCGTTAAAAGCTGCTTTGACCTGCAAAGAGACCAAAAAAGACATAATCATCAAACAGAGCATAAACTTTCTAGTTCTTTTCATAAAAACTCCACAGACCTCTTGAATCATTGGACCCTTTCAATCTGCCCACTTGAAAAATGACACAAATACTTCTGAACAGCCGCCTTACAAACAAAGTAACCAATAACGTCAGACTGAGCGACTGCAGTAAAAGGCAAAACCTCATCTGCTAATATTGAATCTAGCCCGATACACACATTATTTGGGGCACCAACTTGCTCCACACCTTTCTCACCAGTAACTAACCCTACCTTGCCACTACTAAAGATATAAATCCCATAGGGAAGGTGGCCTCTATAAAAAATAGTCTGGCCTTTTTGAAAACGAACCTTAACCATTTCTGTGCTGAGAATTGAAAACATAACTAGATTATTTTTAACTTATTTGAATAGAAAGGAGAATTAGACAGGTCATTAGAGCACATGATAAAGATCATGTTTCTTGCAAGCTTTGATTTTCCAAAAATCTTAGATATACTTTTAAAAAGCAGAGGAGCATAGCATGACTAACACATACCTAGAAGAACTAAAGAGCATTATCGAAAGTAGGCTAGCTTTAATCCAGCCAAATGAGACATTGATTCAGGAGTCAAAAGGAAGCCTTGAAATCCCAACACTACTTAAGATTGCCTTAAAAAATGAAATGGAAGCAACTATTGTTGGAGCCAAATGGGTTGGCAACACACCTGAAACTTTCTGCAAACTCGTTTTTGCAAAGCAAGTAGGGGACGAAGCCAAGCATTACAGACTTATTGAGGACAGACTCAAAGATCTTGGGGTTGACTTGATTAACTTTGACCCTCTAGCACCAGACTTAAGCCCATTAACAAAACACCTCTTATCACTTAAAACAACCATTGAAAAAGCTGCAGGCGGCCCTTTTGCAAGAGAATCCATTGCTGTTGTGAAAAACGAACAATTTTTAAATCTTCTCGATGAACGCGGAGACATTGAAACAGAAAATCTCTACAGAAATACTATTCAAAAAGATGAAGCCTACCACAAACAGTTAGGTGAAACTTTACTAAAAAAACTCATAAAAACTAAAGAAGACTTCTTGCTGGCAAAACAAGCAATAGACTCAACACTTGATCTTGCTGAAGAACTCACCAAACAAGCTGCCGAGAAAAAAGGGATTGTTAACGCGCCGGGTTGTTAAATGTTCTTGGGTAGATTTAAATAGCGATTCAAAAAGCAAGGTTAGCTTCATCAACAAGAGCTTTATAGTTTAATATCCGTATTTGACGACCTTGGAGATCTACCCACCCTTCTTGTTTGAATTCTGAAAGCAGTCGGATGATTGTTTCTGTGGCAACACCTGTGTAAGTCGATAGCTCTTGACGACTCAACTGAACCCCTAGTTTGGCTGAATCTAGGGGATCAATTCCAAACTCTTCTTTTAATAGCAACAACACCTCTGCCAATCGTTCTCGCGCAGATTTTTGAGCCAAACCAAAAACCAAATCTTCTGATTTTCGTAAATCAAAACTCATCAACTTCACTAGGTTTTTGTAAAACAGAGGATTACTTGCTAAAGCCTTGTTTAAATCATCCCTGTCTATACAACAAATAGTTGTTCCTTCAATAGCAATCGCTGATGCTGAATATAGCTCTTCTGCGAGAAATGATCGGTACCCAATGATGCTACCAGATTTGGCTAACCGAACAATTTGCTCTTTTCCTTCAAGGCCTGTTCTGCAGATTTTGACCTGGCCACTCCTAATGCAAAACAATCCAATTGGACGAGTGCCTTCATGAAAAATCACTTGCCCCTTTTTATAATAGTTACATGTTTTGTGCTGATCAAAATTTGCCAAATCTGAATGGCTTAATCCGCAGAAGGCACCATGTCCCACATGCTCGCACTCTTCGCACTTAACCACAGATACTTTTGTTTTCCTCATCACTCCTCCTTTTTGGCAGGAATCTAATTCTATACCCCCCACTCAATTCACATATTAACAATTCCAAAATTCTGAGGGCGCGACCCGTTCGAAGATGATTTAACAACAACGATCTTCAAAGTATATCATATTAAATTATGATATAAATCATAACAACACAACACCTTGTTTTTATTGTTTTTTTTAGCTTCGGTTTTTAAAAAATTATAAATTATTTTGAAGGCATATCTATTTTAAGATAGTTGTTTGGAATACCTAATTTCGATATTTCCGGTAAAATGAGAAAAAGAACCACGATAAAAAAAAACTTGTCTAAAGAAATTGATGAATTCAAAACAGTGAATTGCTCCAATTGTGAACAAAGATCCTGCTTTATCAATCGCTTTTGTTCGATACAATGGAAGTCCTATCTTTCAAAAAATAAAAGTACGCAGTTCTACAGAAAAAACCAAACCATAATTTTCCAAGACAGTTCTGTCCGAGGAATTCATTTTATTTATTCTGGAGACGTTCAGGTTTTCAAAAAATCTCCTGATTCAAGTCAATCTCGTATTTTAAGAATAGCTAAATCAGGAGATATTCTGGGACACAGGGGATATGGAGAAAATTTAAAATACCCAATTTCAGCATCAACATTACGTGATACTTACGTTTGTTTTTTGGATACTAAAAATTTTTACGACACAATGAAAAACAATCCAGATTTTTCAATCAATCTTGCTTTGTTTTATGCTGATGAACTCCGAAAAGCGGACAATAAGTTTTTTTACTTTACTTCAATGACTGTAAAACAAAGATTAGCTCTTATCTTGCTAGATTTAGCAAAATCTCATGGAACTAAGAAAAACGATACCACAAAGATTGATCTTTTTCTATCTCGTCAGATTCTTATGAATTTAACAGCGACAACATATGAATCCACCGTAAGAGCTATCCGTGAAATGATCACAACAAAAGCAATTAGTTTTTCAGATCACACTGTCACAATCCTAGACATGAAAAAACTGACCCTGCATGCTCAAGAAGCTTAATACTTCTATAAATAAGGGAGAGTGATTTTGGAGAACAAACAACAAAAACCACCCTCCCTTAACACCAGACTTCCTATAGATCAGTTTCTAAAACGAGAGATTTGATTGCAAGTAACCAAATAAAGGCACAGCACTACCAACTTCAGTTTTTATAAATCCCATAGGAATGAAAGCATTGACCCCAGCTTTGAAACTAAGAATATCTAGAGCTGCATAACTTACAGAAAAGTCGAGTTCCTCTCCAGCTAGCTTTGAAGAAGAGGCTCCTGTTCCTCCGATGAGGGTGACGCCGTTGAGTCGAAACAAACCTGTTGCCCCACTGTTTCTGAAGATCGTATGAGCATCTAATGATAAACCCCATTTCTCACTTGGCTTCATAGAAAAATGAGCGACCCCGCCCATAATGTTTCGACGACCAAACAGATCAACAAAACCAATCCATTTATGCGCTGTTGGAAACATTTGTATGTAGTTTTTTGACGCGGCAAACGCCTCTAAACCAATTCTAAACTGATAAAAATCTGTCCACGTGTACCCAACCTCTAAATCAGCCTGCCAATCTTTCTGATTTGCATTTACTCCCGTGATAGTGGATTTGCCAAATTGCCCCGTTGCTTCGAGACGGTAATCCCACCCTTTACTTTGACCTTTAAAACGCGTTCCAAAGGTCAAATAATTATGGGCCCTAGGTCGAGCTGTACTATCTAGGCGATAAAGAGCATACAAGTCCCAAGCTTTTAGCCAATCTGCTAGATCAATAGAGGCATATAAACCTCCAAAATGATGATCTCCGGTCGAACCTGTCGCAACACCTCTAGCGGCACCTGATTCAGCGTCAGAAAGATACGAATACAAAGCATCAATCCAATAGTTGCTACCAGAAAAGTGCATCTTCATGGCATCAAAAGACCTGCCAACATTGTGCCAGTCAACACCACCAATCACAAGTTGGTCACCATAATTCCATTCTTGGCGTCCTAATGTCAGAGCAAACCAACTGGCTGGTTTATAGAGCATATAAGCTTGGTGAACCCCAAAGGCAGGGTCATTCAATGCCCCACTTGTACTACCACCTGCTACAGCATTAACAGATGTAACACTTGTGCCAAATAACTCGCCCCACCCAGCAGTGAATTGGGGTTGCAATAGCACTTCCACTTTTTCATGTGGCAGGTAACTAAATGTTGGCCTTACCCTCGTTAGAACATAATCCAAGGTATCATTAGTCGTTGATGCGAAATCTGTATTGTTAAAAAACTCATAGCGGAACCTTGCTTGAGCTCCTACCTTGAATTTTCCATCTGCCAACTCAAAAGCCGCATTGGCTAAAGAAGTGCCTAAAGAAAAAAACAAAGTGAGTAGTATTAGAGAAAGTCTAGTTTTGGTTTTCATGATAGTCCTCATGTATATTATTAAAACAATCCATATTGAATGCTATCGCTCGTAAAACGACGAATTCACATTGCACTATATAAAAAACCAAATACGAACTCTCAATGATCTGAATAATCTCGCTGCATGAGAAAGGTCATAAATTGAATTCATTTTACAAATTTTTGCAGTTGTTTTGTTGAGATAAAAAATATCAGCGTTCTTTAAAGTGAACATGTCATTGTAGGTCACTTTTTAAAAAAAGATTAAATTTCCTTTTATTTTTCATGACGATACTTTAATTCAAAAATATGACTAAAAATGATTTTGCCCTATTCCCAACATTACAAAGTCAGGATCACAAACCTTTAGCGGAGTCACTTCGACCAAAAGACTACGCTGACTTTGTTGGACAAGAGCACCTTATGGGCGCAAACGGCAAGCTCAGACGCCTCATCGAATCAGGCAAACTGCCTTCCATTATTTTATGGGGCCCTCCTGGTGTTGGGAAAACAACTGTGGCTCTGCTCATTGCCGAAAAAACCAATCATCATTTTGAAACTTTAAGCGCAGTGACCTCGGGCATTAAAGAAGTCAAAGCTGTGATCGAACAAGCACGCGCGCGTTTGCAGCTTAATGACAAACGCACCATTCTCTTTGTCGACGAAATTCACCGTTTTAACAAAGCACAGCAAGACGCTTTTTTACCACATGTGGAAAGTGGTGTGATCATCTTCATTGGCGCTACAACCGAGAACCCAAGTTTTGAAGTCAACAGCGCCTTGCTCTCGCGTTGCCAGGTTTTTACTCTTAACGCACTTTCCGAGCAGAATCTAATCAGCATTTTAGAACGCGCTCAGCAAAAATTAAATCGCCCGGATTTTCTTTCGCCAAAAGCTTGCGAATTACTAGCGCGCTCATCGCACGGCGACGCCCGTTACCTGCTCAATGCCCTGCAAGATTTACACGCACTCATTGCAGAACCACAAAGCGCAACCGATGAACAGATCACAGAGTTATTGGCAAATCGTTCTTCACATTACGACAAAAAAGGTGAGCATCATTACAATGTGATTTCGGCTTTTATCAAAAGCATGCGCGGCTCTGATCCAGACGCGGCTTTGTATTATTTGGCCAGAATGCTTGATGCTGGCGAAGACCCGCGTTTTATTGCTCGGCGCATGATGATCTTTGCGAGCGAAGACGTTGGCATGGCAAACCCCCAAGCTGTGAGCATGGCTCTTTCTTGCGCGCAAGTTTTTGAGCGTGTTGGCGATGCGGAGGGCTGGATTCCCTTAGCCCACTGCGCCACCTACCTGGCAGTGTCCCCCAAAAGCAATTCCAGTTACGCGGGTTACAAAAAGGCATTAGATGATGTGAAACAACATGGCGCCCTAGAAGTCCCCCTGCACTTACGTAATGCGCCAACCAAACTGATGAAAAACATGGGCTACGGCAAAGGCTATCAGTACGCGCATGATCATCCCGGCGCCGAAATCGACCAGCAACACCTGCCTGATAAAGTTAAAAACCAAAGTTATTATTCGCCATCACAAAACGGAGCCGAAAAGAAAATTTATGATTGGTTGCATTCTAAAAAAAGCCTTCCGAACGATTGAGATTCTTAAAAAACTTCATTAGAGTGGTTCAACCATGGGCAAGAAAAAACAAAAAAGAAAAGACAGAATTAAAAAAATGCTAAAAGTGCAATGCGAAGGTTGCGGCGGCTGCTGCATCGACACCATTGTGCCGGTGACTGATTCCGACGTCAAACGACTCACCAAGCACACAAAAATGAAAGCCGATCAAATCGTGCGTCTTTACGACAGCACAGACATTGCCTACGAATCCGATTGGGGCGCGTGGATCGACTTCAATTACGGCAAACGTCTCATGGGTCTTAAAAAACGCAATGGCCGTTGTCAGTTTTTAGACAAAAACAACCGCTGCACTGTTTACAACGCAAGGCCAGCCACCTGTCGTACTTTCCCTTTGGAATTTCACATGAACGAAGACGGACAGATCCACGACATCACTCTTAATAAAATCATCAAAAAGAAATACCCCTTTGGTGCTTCGCAAGATCTTAAAGAGGCCACCAAAAAAGCCAACATGGAAGACAACGAAGACGAACGCTATTACACGCGCGTGGACGCCTGGAACAACAAAACCGATCGCAAGGGCAAAACAGAATACCTTAAGTTTATGAAGCTTAGCTAAAATCACACAACACCAGATTTAGTTTTGCACAATATTTTCATATACTTAACAAGCCCCCAGATCACCCACCACCACACCCTCTTCTACCAAGATCTTCTTTCCCTGAGCGCATTTTTCCGGTAAACTATAAAGTCTGCCGTTAACATTTTGCTTTTGGGAGCCCCTTTCATGATGAATTGGCTGCGTAAATCACGCGTCACAACACGAATTCTCGCCTTGGTGCTGATCTTTGCCAGCCTTCTTTTGATCACCTTGAGCTTGGGCATGTACCGTTCCAAACAAGGACGCGAGCAATTAGAAATCATGGCTCACCAAAACATGCCTCTTGTGAAACAAATTTCAGAGATCACAAAATTTCAATTGGAACAGGCCATTGCTTTTCAAAGGGCCATGCGTTTTGGAAAATTCATGCTCATCAACGACCAGGCTAACTCAAGCTTCTTTGATGCAGAAGCTCGATTCACTTCCCTTGGTCGCTTTGTGAACAAAAAACTAAACGAAGCCATTCATTTTTCCAAAACCAACGCGTTAAAAAACCAAAGTCAAAATAGTTTGGATCCCACTTCTTTAAAGTACACTTTGTTGCAGATTAAATCTTTACACACTGAATACATGAACGAATCGGAAGTTATTTTTAATCACTTGCTCGATAGGGATTACGCCATTGCCGAAACCAAAACCCAAGCTTTGGAAAAAAAGCAGGATCTGCTCAATAAAAAACTACGCTACCTTTTGAGCAACGTCATCAACAACACCAAAATCGCCACTGATTCGGTCACAAAAAAACAACAACGCAACGAAGCCTCTGTTCTTTTGGTCACCTTATTCAGCGCTTTGCTGGCCTTTGCTTTATCAATCATTGTGGCTCGCAGCATCATCCAACCCTTAAACCACGGCTTGCAACTGGCCAGACAAATCATCGCCGGCAAAAGACAACGTTTGTCTTACCATAACGATGCCGATGACGAGATCTCGGAATTTTTAGTGGGTATGAATAAAATGCTCATGCTCGTAAAACAAAAAGAAGCTGAATTATTAGATGCCAACAAGCAACTTGAATCACGCGTTGCAGAACGCACGCAAGAGTTACAACAAAAGAACATTGAACTTGATCTAAACAACCAAGAATTAAACAAACTCAATAAAATCAAAAATGAATTTTTGGGAATGGCTGCACATGACTTACGCAATCCTCTAACAGTTGTGATGGGCTACATTGACATGATTGAAAAAGAAATGATGGGCCCTTGTAGTGACACACAAAAAGAAGTCTTAAGGAAAACAAAAGACAAATGCCACACCATGGTCAGTTTATTAAACAGTCTGCTCGATGTTTCTGCTATTGAATCTGGCAACATCGCTTTGAATATTGAACGGGTTGAGCATCCCGAGAGCTTCTTAAGCGAATGTAAAGAAGCCAATGAAATCATTGCACGCCAAAAGAACATTCATTTGAACCTGAGCACACTCAAAACCTTGCCTCCGGTTTATTTTGATCGTGAGCGCATGACTCAGGTTTTGAATAATTTAGTTTCTAACGCGATCAAATACTCTCACCCGCAAACAGAAATCACATTAAAAGCCGAAGCCGATCAAGAGAGCTTCCGCATTTTGGTGAGTGACCAAGGACAAGGCATTTCGGAACAAGAAATCAAACAATTATTTGATGAGTACACCTGCACCAGCACCAAATCCACAGCTGGAGAAAAAAGCACCGGTCTTGGTTTGGCGATTGTTAAAAAAATTGTCGAAGCTCATTCGGGCAAAATCAAAGTCGAAAGCGAACTCAATAAAGGCTCCACCTTTGCGGTGGAAATCCCATTGCATCATGACAACAATGAAAAAAACCCTGTTCTCAATTAAAGGGTCACTTGCGATTTATTGGCTTTTTAAGCTAGGGCCCTTGGCATGCACCAAGGCCAGACCCGCTACAAAGGGTTCAATCAACATCTTAAAGACGTTTTTGGCGGTAAGGTTTATCGTGTGAGCTTAAACACACACCTTTCCTGCCCCAATATCGATGGCACAAAAGCTGTTGGTGGCTGCTATTTTTGTAATGACGATTACCTGCTCGCAAATTCTTATCATAAACAGCAAGAAATCAGCACCCAGCTGGAAGAAGGCATTGCTTATTTAAAACAACGTCACCGTGGCACGAATCATTTCTTAGCCTACTTTCAAAACGGCACCAACACACACGCCAAGGCCGAAACACTCAGACGTTTTTTTGAATTGCCCCTAGACCATCCTGAAATCAAAGGCATGATGATCTCGACCCGACCGGATTGTTTGGGAGACGATGTTTTGGATTTGCTTTCTGAAATCAATGAACGCACCTACCTTTGGGTCGAACTGGGTTTACAATCAGCGCAAAACCATGTGCTCAAAAAAATAAACCGCGCGCACAGTGTCGAAGAATTTAGTGAAGCTTGTTATAAATTGGCCGAGCGCAAGATCAACAACTGCGCACACATGATTTTAGGCCTGCCTGATGAATCCAAAGAAGACATGCTGGCTGGCGCCGATTACCTAAACAAATTACCCATTCAAGGCGTTAAAATCCACAATCTCTTTGTCACAAAGTATACTGTTTTGGAAAAATGGCACCGAGAAGGAAAATACACGCCTTTAAGTTTAGAAGAATACACACAACTCTGCGTGGATTATTTAGAACGCCTGCGACCAGACTTGGTCATTCACCGCATTAATGCGCATGGCCCCAAAGACCTTACCATTGCGCCTGATTGGTCCATAAACAAATTAGCGACCGTCAATGCCATTCACGACGAAATCATGCGCCGCGACACTCACCAGGGCAAGCTTTACACGGCTTAAAAACTGATTTTTGTTAGTTTCTTAAATTTTTCATCAGAAGATCTTCCTTCTGTTTGTAAATATGCTAAAATAGAAGCTGTTTTTCACTGAGTGGGAGTGAATCATGTCTAATCAAATACCGCATCTTGAAGTTATGAATTTGCAAGACAATAACAATGGTGAGCTAGATGCTATAAAACGCCAATCTCAAGTTGTTATTGAACAAATTCAAATGGCTTCAGAGGCTTTAGGGAACACAGCTCGACAAATTTTGGATCAATCAGAGCGCATCGCAACAAATTCTCAGGATCAATCCGCTGTATTTGAAGAAATCAATGCTACCGCTCAACACATTGCTCAAGGAGCACACGATACCCAAGAAAAAATGTTTGCCTCTCGCCAGGGAAGTGATCACCTTAAAAACTGCATGACGCAAACCCAAGATGCTATTGAGTCCATTGAAAAAAGCTTTGAACAAGTACAGCAGTCACTTGAAATCATCACCGAAATTGCAGCACAAACAAATCTTTTGGCTTTGAATGCTGCCATAGAAGCAGCTCGCGCAGGAGAACATGGCCAAGGTTTTTCAGTTGTTGCCGAAGAGGTTCGAAAGCTTGCCGAACGTAGCGCCACAGCAGCCAAAGACATTGCTAATGTTTTAAAACAAAGCCAAGCAAGTGTTATCACAGGCGTCAAATCTGCCAAGCAAACAGGCGAAGAATTAGAGAAAATCACTCACAGCATTGATGAAGCCACTAGTGAGATGCAAAACATCACCGCACAAACGCAAGAACAAGCCCACACCATGGGAGAAGCCGCACGCATTACTGAATCGAACACAGAAGCCACTGAAAACCTATCAACTTCGGTTAAAAATCTAAATGAAATGTCAGACCTTCTCATTAAGCTTGTGGACAATAACGATACCTTTGTAGAATGGGACAACAGCATGAGCGTTGGCATTGCTGCCATGGACACACAGCACAAAAAACTTTTTGATTTAATCAACAATCTGTATCGCAACATGAAAGCCGGACAAACAAAAGAAACTCTGGCTGATAGTTTGAATCAATTAGTATCTTACACAGCAACTCATTTTAAAAGTGAAGAAGAACTTATTAACAGTCATGGCTACCCAGATTTTGATGATCATTTAGATTTACACATTAAGCTTGTGGATCAGGTTTGTGACTTCCAGAAAAAATTCCAAGCCGGCAATGCAAAATTGGGGTTAGAACTTTTTCAATTTCTAAAAAACTGGCTCTTTCATCATATCCTAGAAGAAGACATGAAATACGGCGCATACCTAAACAGCAAGGGCATTTATTAATTTAAATGAGTTTTTCGGGTCTGTCGTCGGATCGGTTGTAAAACGCAATGCGATTGATCGCTGCGATAAAAGCCTGAGCACTTGCCACCACGATGTCGGTGTGCGAACCTGTTGCGCGCACAACACGACCTTGATCTTCAATGGTCACAAACACACCACCCTGAGCATCTGTGCCACCTGTGATTGCATTCACCACAAACTTTTTTAACACACCATTGAATCCTGTGATTTCTTTGATAGCTTGAAAAGCGGCATCAACAGGGCCATCGCCAAAGGCTGCTGCCTTTTTAAGTTCGCCATTATCCAAAACACTCACTGTGGCGGCAGGCACCGCAAAGTTACCACTAGACACCTGAATGGCTTCTAGCTCAAAACGCTGCTCCTCGTGAATACGCGTGTCCACAAGCGCAATGATGTCTTCGTCGTAAACTTCTTTTTTAACATCGGCCAACAGAATGAATTCTTCGAACACAGTTTGAAAATCATCCCCCGTAAGTGGGTAACCAAGCTCTTTGAGTTTTTCGCGAAACGCGTGACGCCCAGAATGTTTGCCCATCACGATTTTATTTTTACTGATGCCCACAGTGGCTGGTGTCATGATCTCATAAGTGAGTTTGTTTTTAAGAACCCCATCTTGATGAATGCCACTCTCGTGCGCAAAAGCGTTTTCGCCAACAATGGCTTTATTGGGTTGCACCGAAATGCCCGTGATAGAAGAAAGCAATTTGGAAGCCGGGTAAATTTGGTCTTTTTTAATCTTTGTTTGTCGGTTCAATTGATCTTGCCGCACATGCAAGGCCATCACAATTTCTTCCAAGCTACAATTGCCAGCGCGCTCACCAATGCCATTCACTGTGCACTCAACCTGCGTGGCACCCGCTTCAATGGCGGCCAATGAATTGGCCACAGCCAAGCCTAAATCGTTGTGGCAATGCACACTTAAATTAACACCCTTAAGACCTTTGAGCTGCGCGTTTAAATAAGAAACCAATTCGTAAAACTCAGAGGGAATCGTGTAACCGACTGTATCGGGGATGTTGAGCGTGGTGGCACCATGATCAATGGCCACCTGAAACATTTGTCTTAAATAATCCCAATCGCTACGCGTGGCATCCATGGCCGAAAACTCGACATCATCAGTCCATTTTTTGGCCTGCTTCACCGCTGCTTTGGCGTGCTCTAAAACCTCTTCGCGTGATTTTTTGAGCTGGTATTTTAAATGGATATCGGAGCTCGAAATAAAAGTGTGGATGCGTTTTTTCTTGGCGGGCTCAATGGCATGCGCGCAACGCTCAATGTCTTTTTTATTAGCGCGCGCCAGTCCACAAATCACAGGGCCTTTGACCTCTTTGGCAATGGCTTGCACGGCATCAAAGTCTCCGGGAGAAGCAATGGGGAAGCCCGCTTCAATGACATCAACTTTAAGATGAGCCAATTGCTGCGCCATACGCAGTTTTTCTTCCAGGTTCATGGAACAACCGGGGCTTTGTTCTCCATCGCGAAGTGTGGTGTCAAAAATAACAATTTGATTTTTGCTCATGACTCTGAACCTTTGCTCGACCGCTTTTGCGCCAACTCGTCGACTTGATCAATCACGTTCAAAGCTGTGCTTTGTGACTCGTCTTCGTCGTCATCATCCTCGTAAACAAGCACCTCGCGTCGTTCGTTGTAAATGCGAATCCAAAGATCTTTGATGTTACGGATTTTCTGTGGCGATTGCCAGATCCACATGCCCAGGCCAACGCTGATGTAACCAATGCCAAACACAAAAAACATCACCTGCGGGTACATGGCCAAAAGACCAATGGTGCTCACAATAAAAACCAAAAACAAGAAACTGGTGCGGTTGTGTTTTTTAAAGGATTTGTAACGAATGTTGCTGACCATGAGCAAGCCAAGCAAAGGAGTGAGCGCTAACAACACAAAAGGATAAGGTTCTTCGCTGGGACCAAAAAGCTCTAAAGAAAAAATAACATAAGACACCAAGGTGCCACCAGCCGCCGGGCTTGGCAAACCTTGGAAATCGAATTTTTCGACACTGCCTTGCTGCACATTAAAACGCGCCAAGCGCAAAGCACCACAAGCAAAGTACACAAAAGCGGCCGCAATACCGAGCTTGCCAAAATCTTTAAGGCCAAAAGAAAAAGCAATGGCCGCTGGTGCTAAACAAAAGGTGGTCAGATCGGATAGCGAGTCGTACTCAACGCCAAATTCGGATTGCGAATTGGTCATGCGAGCCACACGACCATCTAAAAAATCAAAAAACGTTGCCAAGATCACAAACCAACACGCCAACTCAAACTGCCCCACAAAAGCTCGTGTGATGGCAAAAAAACCACAAAATAAATTAGCAGTGGTGAGAAGATTGGGAAGAAGGTAAATTCCCTTCTTCATGCCCAAACGGCGTTTTCTTTTTCGATTCATAAGAGCTTAGCCCTTGGCCTTTCTTGCCAAAATGGTTTCACCGGCTTTGACCTTTTGCTCCAAAGACACAATGCACTCGTAATCTTCTGGCAAATAAACATCCATGCGCGATCCAAAACGAATCACCCCAAAGATCTGACCACGATCATAAGAATCCCCTTCTTTGGGGTAACTCACAATGCGTCTGGCCAACCAACCGGCAATTTGTACAAACACAACGTCTTTATCGGAATTGGTTTTAATATGCAGAGCAGATCTTTCGTTATGAAGTGATGCATCTGGAGAAAAAGCCTTTAGGAATTTACCCTTGTGATAAGCTTTTCCTAAAACGGTACCTGTATCAGGAAAGCGGTTCACATGCACATTAAAGGGCGACATAAAAATTGTGACGCGTAATAATTCTTTTTTGAGAAAATCAGGTTCCACCACGCGCTCAACCTGAATCACTTTGCCGTCAGCAGGAGAAATGAGGATGTCATTTTCTTGCGAGGGATGACGTTGCGGGTTTCTAAAAAAGTACAACACAAACGCAAGCAATAAGGTTGTGATGACAGTGGCCAAAGGGTGAATCGCGATGCTGATCAAAACCAAAACCAACGAAAGAAAGATAAAAGGCAGGCCTTCGCGAGCAAAACTGTTTTTGTCTGTTGTCATTATATTCCTTATTTTTAAGACGCTTTGAACACGCGCTTGCCCTTTTGGATTGCCAAGGTTCCTGAAGAAGCAAATTCCATGATCCCATAGGGGCTGAGTTCATTCACAAGTTGCAAAAGCTTTTCTTCCTCGGAAGCCACCTGAATGATGCTGAATTTATCGTCCATTTCCAGAATCACACCGCCGTAAGGTCGAATCATGGTGTTGATTTTATCGCGATTGCGCTTGCCTAAATTAATTTTAATGAGCGCAAAACAGCGATGAATAGGGTCTTCCGCAGTGATGTCTTTGACCTTAACCACCGAAATCAAGCGGTTCAATTGCTTGATGATCTGTTCGATCACGCGCTCATTGCCAATGGCGTTGATGGTCATGCGCGAAAGCCGGTCGTCTAGAGTTGGCGCCACAGTGAGCGATTCAATGTTGTAACCGCGCCCCGAAAACAGCCCCGCAATGCGAGCCAAGGCGCCAAATTCGTTTTCCACCAATATGGATATGGTTCGTTTCATGAAGGAGAAACATAAGAATTTAGGGGACCTGTCGTCAAGGAGTTAGGCAGGCCTAACCCGAAACCAACTTTTTGCGTGTTTGCGTGAGCGTTTCGACAACCGCCGGATCCGCCAAAGTCGTGGTGTCACCTAGGTTTTCGGTGTCGCCCGCGGCTATTTTACGCAAAATCCGTCGCATGATTTTCCCACTGCGCGTTTTGGGCAAGGCATTCGAAAAATGAATCACATCGGGCTTGGCAATGGCACCAATTTCTTTACCAACAAAATCGCGTAATTCTTTTTCGAGTTCCGCTTGTTCCGCCACACCTTCTTTGAGTGACACATAAGCGTAAATGCCCTGGCCTTTGATCTCGTGAGGGAACCCCACAACAGCCGCCTCGGAAACATTTTGATGAGCAACCAAAGCCGACTCGATTTCGGCAGTGCCCAAGCGATGACCAGAAACGTTCACCACATCGTCCACTCGGCCAAGAACCCAAAGGTAGCCATCGCTATCTTTGCGCGCGCTATCACCTGTAAAATAATAACCAGAGAAACGTGAAAAATAAGTATCAAAAAAGCGCTGGTGATCACCGTACACTGTACGCATCATACCCGGCCACGGTTTTTCCATGACAAGATAACCGCCCTCATTCGCATCACACTCGCTGCCATCTTCACGGATCACCTTGGGTTTGACTCCAAAAAACGGCACCGTTGCAGAACCAGGTTTAAGCGGAACCGCACCAGGAAAAGCGCTGATCAGAACGCCTCCGGTTTCAGTTTGCCAATAGGTATCGACAATGGGGCAGTTTTCTTTGCCAATGACTTTGTGGTACCAGATCCACGCTTCGGGATTAATGGGTTCGCCAACTGTTCCAAGCAAACGCAAAGAACTCAGATCATGTTTATTTGGCCAAGAGTCGCCTTCTCGCATGAGCGCGCGAATCGCTGTGGGCGCGGTGTATAAAATGCTGACCTTTTCTTTTTCGACAATGTCCCAAAAACGATCCGGAGCCGGGTGATTGGGAATGCCTTCAAAAAGCACACAAGTGGCGCCATTTAAAAGAGGACCATACACTAAATAAGAATGCCCTGTGATCCAACCCACATCTGCCGTGCAAAAGAAAACATCGTCTTTTTGGTAATCGAATAAATACTTAAAGGTTGTGGCCGTGTAGACCATGTAACCTGCCGTGGTGTGCAAAACCCCTTTGGGCTTGCCTGTGCTGCCACTGGTATAAAGCATAAAAAGTGGGTCTTCGGAATCCATCCACTCGCAAGCGGAATCACTACCCGCGCCAGCCACCACTTCGTGCCAGAACACATCGCGGTCTTCAATCATTTCGCACTCGGCTTCTGTTCTAAGAAACACAATGCTCTTTGCCACCACATGGCCCTCGCTTGAGCAAAGGTCGATGGCTTCGTCCGCAATGTTTTTTAAATCCAAAACTTTGGAACCACGTAACAGCTGATTGGCTGTGATCAAGGTTTTAGCGCCACTGTCGATGATGCGGTCTTTTAAACTCTGAGACGAAAAACCGCCAAAGACAACGTTGTGCACCAATCCCAAACGCGCGCACGCCAACATGGCCACAGCGGCTTCAGGAATCATCGGCATGTAAATGGCCACACGCTCACCCTTTTGCAGCCCTAGTTTTTTAAGGCCATTCGCAAAAGCACAAACCTGGCTATGCAGTTCTTTGTATGTGATGCGTTGGGTTTCGCCCTCGTTAGGAACATAAACAAAAGCTGTTTTGTCGCCTTGGGTCTGCAAATGGCGATCAAGAGCGTTATAACAAATATTGGTTTTGCCATTGAGAAACCATTTGATCGAAAGGTCTTTATCAAAACTGTAATCAAGAACCTGATCAAATTCTTTCTGCCATTCAAAACCCAAAGCAATGTCTTTCCAGAATTCTTCTGGCGCTTCAATGGAACGACTATAAAGTCGTCGGTACTCATCTAAATTTTTAACATGAGCCTGATCAGAAAAAGACTTGGGAGGGTTAATGACACGGTTTTCTTGCAATAAGGAATCAATACTTTTTTCATTCATGACAGAGGACTAAGGGCTCACCCCTCTTCAAGCAAGAAATTTTTATTCGTAGGCAATGTCTGCGTCAGAAATCGCCACGGGGCAATAATTGAGCTCGTAAGGCGAATCCGAAAGCTCTAGAGAAGATTGAATAAAATCACGGTTGCGTGCCGAAAAAGCCCCACCACGACCCGAGCCTTCATCGACATCTTCCACCATGAATTGTAATTTTTCGTGTTCTTCCATGCTGTCCAAATCAGCAAGCAACTCAGGTTCATTGGCATCGGATTGCGGCAAAATAGCACCATTCAAATCCTTTGCCAAAGCCGACTCGGCAATCGCTTTGCGCAGATTCATTTGTTGCGCCTTTAGCAACTGATATTTTTTAGACGAAGAGCGCGCGGCACCGGATTTAGCCAGCACAGCCCCGCGCAAACTGGGTTCCAACAAAGGCAACATCTCACTACTAGCACCGCGGCTCATGCTCAACACCTGACTTTCGGGGGCTAAATCATGACCACAATCTGTTTCTGCGTGGGAACCACCAGGGCGAGAACCACCAGGGTGGGGACCACCAGACAACTCACTCAAATGATCGCGCTTGATCTCGTAATTGCTCTCGCCATCGGCCACCCAATCGCCTTCTTGAGCTTGCTCGCTTTCACCGCGAACTTCATCCAGTATTGTGTGCAATTCATCTTCAGGCAATTCGTCTGTTTCGGATTCGGAAACATCACGTTCAGACACTGTGGCTTCACTTGCAGCAAAGTCACCTTCACCCTCAGATTTTTTAAACGCGTTGATGTGTGAGGTTTGAGTGAATTCATTTTTCTCTTCCGTTTTGCTGTCTTCTACTTTGTCTTCATGACTTTCAGGATCAGGTTTGTCTGCGTCTGCTTCTATTTTTGCTAACTCTTTAAACTCGCTTTGGGGTTGTTTGTCTGACTTTTGCAAAGAGTCCTTTGCGTCTGGGTTTATTGCCTTTTCACCATGTTGATCATGCAAGGCATTTTGATCCATGCTCGCAAAGTCTGTTTTGTTTTCTTCTTCCAGCGCTTGTATTTTTTCTTCCTCTGATTTTTCAAGCTCTGGCATTGATTCAGCAGAATTTTGTTCTTCTGCTTTTGTGTTTTGATCATCAAGCTGCATGGGATCGATCTGAGTGTCTAGTTTACGACCAGGTTCTCCTTCTGCCGTGATCTTCGACTTCACTTTGGTCTTCACGTTGTAACTTAAGTTTTTAGAAATCTGATCAAAACGAGAATCGCCTTTTTTATTTTCTCCTTCGACAATCTTGGCTTTGCTAGCACCACCTTTGTTTGCGGTTTCGCTTTGAGCTTGCTCTTCGTCTTGATTCATCAAATCTTGCCAGTGCTCTTCTAAACTCTTTTCTTCTTCTTTTTGTTCCAAGGCCATGTCATCATCAGGCGCATTCAAAGAAGACAAAAACACAAACACGCCCACAGAAAAAACCGCAGCCAGAGCCAAGCCGATCACTGTTGATTTTTGGGGCGGCCAAAACTTTTTGGTGTTGCGTGCTTGTTCTAAAATTTCTTTGCTGATTTTTGTGGGGATGCTGCCCATGGCTTCGCGATGAAAGGCATTCAGAATCAGCTGATGTTGCTCGCGGTATTCGCGGCAGTCAGGACAGGTCATAAAATGCGCCTGCATGGCATCGGAAGACGCTCGCGCTTCTTTTTCCAAAAACTGTTCGTCAACAATCAGTCTGATCTCTTCGCAATTCATAGATTCACCAATTTCTCCATGCATTGTCGAAAACTCTTCACGACCTCATTGTGTTTTGAGCCGGTGATTTTGGTGATTTGACTGAGAGGCAGTTCTGCAAAAAATCGCAAAACCACAAGCTCTCGCTCCATAGGGTTTAAGTGCAACAAGGCTTCTTGATCTTGCGCGCCCAAGGCTCGCTTCCAATTGAATTCCATTTTGGAATCATCGCCACGCAGGTATTTTTTTGATTTGGCAAAACGTGGCCAGAGTTTGTGTAACTGTTGCAAAAGAACCAAGCGTGCAGACTTGGGTTTGTCTTGCAGAGCAGCGCTGGCTTTTTTGAATGTCTTTAATAATAAGTCGCGCGCGTCCTTTGGCCGGTCCAAACAAAGACGCAGGCAAATCTCGTACAAAAGATCACCATTGGCCTTGATCGCCGCTGCAAGGGGCGAAGCCGGCATCCGGTTTTCCTCTTCTGTGGCTGACGCACTCATCTTATTATTTTAGCCGCACTTTAGGTCCTGTGGCAAATTTTTCCCAAAATCCCCATAAACTCCGGAAAACTGATTTTAATGCAGGCCACATCGTCAATGGCAACAGCGCCAGGAACCAGAAGATCCGCGATCACGGCCATCATGGCCATGCGGTGATCCCCATAACTTTGGATTTTTTGATGCGGGCTTTGCAAACCAGCGCTTTGCCCCGTGATGATCAGGCCATCGGGTTTTTCCTGAACGGACACCCCAAACTTAGAAAGCTCTTTGGCAACCGCTGTGGCGCGGTCGGTTTCTTTCACACGCAACTCAGAAGCATCTGAGATTTCCATAACGCCTTCAGCGCAACTAGCCGCCAAGGCTAAAATCGGGATCTCATCAATCAAACGCGGGATGACATCGCCCTCTACAGAAATATTTTTGAGCACACTGCTTTTGACCAGTAAATCGCCACAGCGCTCTCCTGCTTGCTCACTTTGGTTTTGAATCTGAATGTCGCCACCCATTTGCAAAAGCACATCCAACAAACCAGTGCGCGTTGGGTTTAGATTCACATCTTTGATCAGCAATTCGGAATCAGGAACCAAGAGTGCTGCCACAATAAAAAAGGCCGCGCTCGAAAAATCACCAGGCACGGTCAAATCCAAGGGCTGCAATTCTTTTGGTGGCTGCATGTGAATCACAGCGTCCCTTTTTTTAATAGCGACCCCCATGGCTTTGAACAAAACCTCGGTGTGATCACGGCAAGCCTTAGGCTCTTCGATTTGGGTTTCGCCTGGCGCGTACAAACTGGCTAAAAGAATGGCTGATTTAACCTGCGCGCTAGCCACCGGCAATTGGTAATGCAAATTGATGAGTCCCTTTGCGGGATCAATGTGCAACACACGCCCGTCTTTGCCTTGCGCTTCGGAAATGCGCGCGCCCATTTTACTCAAAGGGTCTGTCACGCGTTTCATGGGGCGTTTGTTTAAGGACGCATCCCCCGTTAACGAGGAAGCAAAAGACTGCGCACTTAATAAACCAAGCAAAAGTCGCATGGTGGTTCCGGAATTACCGCAGTACAAACGCTCATCGGTTTTTTGCAAACCACGCAGGCCCTTGCCCTGAATGCTGATTTCAGACTCCGCCTGTTCGTCTTCAAAGTTGGAAGAAATCGAAATGCCCAATTGCTTCATGATGCGCCCGGTGCGCAGAACGTCTTCTCCCCATAATAAATTGCGAATTTTAGAGGTCCCCTTTGCCAAAGAAGAAAAAATCAGCGCGCGATGCGAGATGCTTTTATCGGGAGCGACAGTGATTTTACCCCGCAAACCCTTTGCCAATGCCAGCTTTCCTTTAAATTCCATGATTTGATTATTATTCCTCTTTACAGCTTGTGACAAACACAAACTCTGCTATAATAGAAAAGATGTATTTTGATTCAATGATAACACTCATGCTCAAAGTGATTCAGCACCCCTTGGTTTGCCAAAGCGCTTTTGGTGCCAGCATGGCCTTGGTTGTGAGCCAATTTCACAAGGCAACACGTTTTTGGATCCCCGCCGCCGCTGCCGGTGTGTTTCTTTTGTTCTTAATCGCTGGACTGCCAAACACATTGAGCGAAATGCAGATTCCCTTGTGCTGGGTTTTGGGCGCTTACCTGATGCATCGCCATCTTGATCACAAAGAAGAAAACGAAATTTGGGAAATCAAACAAGAGCTCATCAAAACCAACCTGGCAGACAAACCGCCCCTACCAGAAAACGTCATTGATTTTGAAGCCGCTCGCCACAAAGCGCGCCGCCCCGAAAGCGACGAATGGTTGGGCAATCATCGGTTTTAAGGTGTGCCGCCTTCGCGGGAATGACAGAGGTCTGCACGGGGATGACGAGCCCCTAGTCCCTAACACCGAGACCCTAAATAAAGATCAGTAGATCAGGTGAACAAATAGAGCAGGAGAACTATGTCACCTAGGCACCTAGGCACTTACCTGTCGCGCGGTTTAGTGGAAGCGGACCAGTCGCGCCGTAGTCCAGAGGACGAAGGCGGAAGCCCTTAGGCACATTAACGAGCCCCTAGAAACGAGTCCTTAAAAGACTATTGCTTCTCAGCCTCCGGCTGATCGTAATGACAACTCTAAACCTAAGCCCTGTGGGCACCTACTACCTGTCGCGCCGAAGCTTTAGGGAGGCGGACCTGTGCCGTAGTCCAGAGACGAAGGCGGAAGCCCCTAGTCCAACAACTTGAGCCCCTAAAAAGGCCTCGTCTTTCACCCGCCACTTAACCAATTAAAAATCAGATTCATCTTCTGCTTCTATGAACTTCATAAGAACCTGCATGTCTTTTGTCAAAATCTTGGAAGATTTAGGCACCTCTTTGCGATTGGCTAAAAAATATCAGTCCACGCAGGGGATCACTGGCGGCAATGCGTGTGTATGATTTAGCAGGACGCAATTTTTCTAGCGCTTTGGGATCAGACCGACGTGCCACGGCCTGCCCATTAAAGCAAAGGCACGTGTAGCAGATGCGAACAAAAGCCAGGTAATGATCGTGCTCTTCCGGATTCAAAATAGCCACGCGCGCGCCAAGCTTTTCCCAAAGGGCTTTGGCTTTTTGACAAAAGCGCTTGCCATTTTAGGCTGAACCAACAGACAAGGCGCGTCTCACAAAGACCTCGACACTCGCCATCGGCCCCGATTTTTCACTCCCGCAGGATGCGCGCCCAAATGTGCCGTTTAAAAGTACGCTCGCTTTGATGATGGCTTTTTTAGTGGAACCAACATCCATCACCAGACACGATTTTTTCACATGCGGTGCGATCTCTTAAATACCAAAGAGTTAGGCCGGGTAGCCACAATAAGAATCACACAGCGGCGCGATGTCGCTGCCGTTGCTGCGTTTCACACGATCAACAAAAGCACTTTTGTTTCGCTTGTCGTCTGTGCTTCGCGGAGCAATCGACTCCCACAATTGTTTTGGTAAGGCGCTGTTTTTTTAAGGCGCGTGCAAAGGACACACCTATCATGCCCAGGCCAATGATCATGACATTCTGATACTTCACCGTCGGCCTTTCTCCCAAACCGCTTTGGGATAAGACCCCAAAACTTTAAAACTGGCGCACTCTTCTTTGAGCGATTGCAAAGCGTTTTGCACCTTGCGCTCAGAAACATGACCATCCAAATCAGCAAAGAACATGTACTCCCAAGCTTTTGACTTTAACGGACGGCTCTCGATTTTGGTGAGGTTGATTTTAGCATCGGCCAACGGTTGTAAAAGCTGATAAAGAATACCTGGCTTGTCTTTGCCAACAAAACAAATGGAGGTTTTGTCGTTTCCGGTTTTTCCAGCTTGCTCCTGACCCAAAACCAAAAAGCGCGTGAAGTTATTCACCTGGTCCTGAACCTTTTCGACTAAGATATTCATGCCGTACGCATCCGCTGCAAAACGCAATGGCGCCCGGCGTTTTTAGAACGTGCGATTTGGCGTGCGGCCTCGGCTGTGGAATCAGTCGGGTAACATTTGGCTTTGGGCAAATGACGCGCAATCCAATTGCGGCACTGCGCCAAAGCATGAGGGTGCGAATAAATTTTATTGATGTTCTTCCAATCTTTTTCGGCCGAAAGTGAAATTCAGCTCCACCCAAATCACTTCGGAACAAATCTTAGCTCAGAATCCTAACGTCCCAAGGTGTAATTCACCACGCCCTCGGTGGAGTTTTCAATGGGGACCACACCAAAATCAGCCTGGCCTTTGGCAACATCTTGAAACACCGACGCGATGTCGTCTGTGGCATGGAACTCAGCAGATTGACCAAAATGAGACACAGCCGCTTTGTGTGTGAATGTGGCTTCGGGCCCCAAAAACGCAACACGAATGGGTTGCTCCAAAGCCCTTGTGGCCGAAATGAGTTCACGAAAAATCTGAAACAAAGCCGTGTCTGAATAAGGTCCGTTATTGAGTTTAGAAAGTCGCTTGAAGATCTCGCGCTCACGCGATGGCACGTAAATCTTTTTGCCATGCCCCTGCTTGATCGATCCGATTTTTTTGGCGTAGTCGCCGCGCTTGCCAATCAGCTGCATGAGCTTTTCGTCGATTTGATCAATTTTTTCTCTTAGAGAGTTAATATCATTGTTTTTTTTCATTCAATTCCCCAAACTAGATCCTGACACATCATTCATTTGATTCGGCTTTGGAATGCAAGACTTAAAGATGATTTGCTTGAATTTCAAGGACTGACTGGATAGTGGACACAGTGCTAACTTAATGATAAGATTTATCAATTAACACCTGCCTTATTTGGAAAGGCAAAAAACAGGAACACATCGCCTATGAGTGACAATTCCATCGACAAATCGATTTCCAATAATTTCCCGTATTACAACGCTGACGAACAGCAACTCCTTAAAGAGCTAGTGATTCAGGCCGATCCCAAATCAACAAAATTCCAGAAGGCCAAGGAACGCTTTTTAGAGTTACTTTATTCTGACCTTGTTGATTTTTACAAATGGGAAGCCACACCTGACGACCGCATTAACATCCGCAAGCGCTTGCTCAATGTTGCCGGTCTGTTTTTTATTGTGCCTATTTCAGAGCTGCGTGAGCTTTCACACAAAGCCAAACTCACACATAAAAAACTTGTTTACGAAGAAGCTCCCGATCCCTTGCGCGCCGATGTGGTCGAAATGCATTCTTACGACCTCAAATACATCAATGGCTTCCAAGAGTTCTTTTCTAAAATCATGGTAGAGCCCAATATGAGTGCCTTGGATTACATTGCGGGCAATCGCGAAAAACGCAAATACCCGCATTCGCAAATGACCGTCTTTCGCAAACGTATTCAAGACGAAGTCATCTCCAAAGACTACCTCACTGCCTCTGCCGAGCCACTCACGCAAACGCAATTTGTATCATTGTACAACCCCAATGGCACCACGCGTGATCTTGTGACCATCGGCTTCGACATGGTTTACGAATCCGCTTTCATCGATTTTTTTCACAACGCTCCAAACGTGACACCAATCACCTTGCCACGTAACGCGCACATCATGGGCAAACACTTCTTGCTTGCTGCTGTGAACGAAACCATTCGTTTAAAGCGCAGCCAAAAAGACTTTTTGGAAGACTTCCCTATTTTTCTTTTTGATGACGATGGTGGCACGCCTGAACGCGTGGATGATTTGGTGTTCTTTGTGACAGACAGTCTGGTTCCACAAATTTCACAAAAAATCAGACACTGGAACATCAAGCTTGGACTCGATCCTGAAAACGAGTTCATTCATTGGACCGAAACCGAAGAAAAATAACGCTCAGCGTACAGGCATCATAAAACGATACCAACGCACACCCAGTTGTGAGTCCCTTTGTCCAAAGGGGCCCTTGCAGTTCTGGCCGTCGGCGCGTGAAAACACCACCCTCTGAACTTTTCCTTTGATCAGGCTCATGGGCATGGGTCCAAAATCGCGACTATCGTAACTGTGATCAGCATTATCACCAATCACAACAAAATGATCAGTGGGAACATGCCAATCAAAGGCTTTACGATTTGTTTTGGCTTTTTCGCGTTGCACAACAAAACTCTTGCCGCTGTCTGGTAAGGTGAAACGAATAAATTTTTTGTGCTTAATGCCGCGCACAAAGGGAAGAGGCTCTTGCTCTGCCTTCGGGGTTTCTATGGCCGCTAAACAAGCATTATCATCTTGTGGCTGGCCTTGGTGTTTTATGATTTCTTGTTTTACCTTTTTGCCATTCAAAAAATAATCGCTACCATCAAAACGCAAATGATCCCCAGAAACCGCCCACACTCTCTTCACATAATCGGCTTTTTGGTTCACAGGCTCCACAAAAACCGCAATGTCACCCGGCTCAATGCGTGGATCAGGAAAATAACAATTGTTTTGCTCTTCTTGCCACAAACAAGGCGTGACATGAGAATGAATCACATCCCCAACAAGCAGACTGGGTTCCATGGAACGCGAAACAACCCGGTGAATCTGAAAATAAAACCCCATGACCCAGGCTTCCATAAAACTTCCCACAAACAAAAGTAGGAAAACGAAAAACAGCAAAAGAAAATTAGATTTGGACGATGATGAAGTCGGCCTGCTCATTAGATGATCTCGCGCCCAAAACGACTCCAGCGGATATTGGGGAAGATACCAGGATCATAAAAGTTGTAAGCGCAGGATTTTTTCTCGTTGTCGAGCGACAACCAAATGAATACCGCTTTGCCTTTTAAGTTCTCGCGCGGCACAAAATCCCAAAACCGGCTATCACTGCTGTGATCGCGGTTGTCTCCCATCACAAAGAAGTGACGCGGTGGCACCACTCGTTCAAACTCCATGGTGTTGGGTTCTTCTATGGAGTGCTGGATCATGTGGACTTGATCACCAGGAAAATACTCCAAAGACTTGTTAAACTTTTTTTGTTTTAAATAATAAGGAAAGGGTTTTAAATCTTCTGGCAACAGCTGTTCTGACTCGGGCGTCAGTTCCGCGTTGCATTGGTCGTCTTCTAAAGTGTTGGTCACATAAAAAGGTTTTTCAGAAATGGGTTTGCCATTAAGAAACAACTGCCCCTTTTTCATGGACACGGTATCGCCCGGAACCCCAACAACACGTTTGATGTAATCGACATCTTCATCCAAAGGAAAATTAAAAACCACCACATCCCCACGCTCGGGATCGTCAAATTCAGCAAGCCACAATTTTGTGAAAGGCGCGCGCAAACCGTATTTGTAACGCGCGACAAAAATATGATCCCCAACAAGCAAAGTTGGCACCATGGACTCAGAAGGAATGCGGAAAGGCTCAACCACAAAACCACGAATGAGGATGGCGAGCATAATGGCGCCAAAAAGCGCCTGCACATACTCTGCAACTGTTTGAAAAATATTTTTTTGTGGCGTTTGTTTCATAGTTAACCTTACTAATCGTCCACTTTGAGGACTGCCAAAAACGCTTCTTGTGGGATTTCGACAGCACCCACTTGTTTCATACGTTTCTTACCCTCTTTTTGTCTCTCTAAAAGTTTTCTTTTTCGAGAAATATCACCACCATAACATTTGGCAGTCACATCTTTACGCATGGCTTTCACTGTTTCACGCGCGATGATCTTTTGACCAATGGCAGCCTGAATAGCCACTTCGAACTGTTGCCGCGGGATCAGCTTACGCAGCTTCTCCGCCAAGGCACGCCCACGGTGATACGCAAAATCACGGTGAACAATCACCGACAGGGCATCGACAGGGTCGCCATTGATCAAGATGTTGAGCTTGATCAAATCAGAAGCCCGGTAGTCACTGATTTCATAATCCAAAGACGCGTACCCTTTGGTCATGGATTTAAGACGATCATAAAAATCGTACATGATCTCAGGAAAGGGAATGTCGTAATGAATCACAACCCGATCAGTGGTGATGTAATCAATTTTATTTTGAATGCCACGCTTTTGCTCACACAATTGAATCACATTGCCCACAAATTCGCTGGGAACATGAATGCTGATGTGAACAAAAGGCTCTTCGATGTGATCAATAACGGAGGCATCTGGCATTTTAGAAGGGTTGTCGATGCTGATCTCTTCGCCTTTTGCTGTAACAACTTTATAAACCACAGTTGGCGAGGTTGTGATGAGCTCTAAATCGTGTTCCCGCTCCAAACGCTCTTGGATGATTTCCATGTGCAAAAGACCCAAAAAGCCACAACGAAAACCAAAGCCCAAAGCCACAGATGTTTCTGGCTCAAAACTAAACGAGGCATCGTTAAGCCCCAGTTTTTCGAGCGCTTCTTTTAAAAACTCATACTGGTTGGGTTGCGTCGGGTAAATGCCACTGAACACCATGGGTTTGACATCGCGAAAACCTCCTAAAGGCTCTGCGCAAGGGTTATCGGCCCAAGTGATGGTGTCACCAATTTTTGTGTCTGCGATTTCTTTGATGCCCGCGATCACAAAGCCCACTTCGCCAGCCACCAGTTTTCCCAAAGCAAGCGGCTGAGGACTGTAAACACCCACTTTAAGAACTTCAAAGCTTTTGCCTGTTCCCATGAGTTTGATCCTGTCGCCTTTTTTCATGGAGCCATCGACAAGACGAACCAACATGACCACACCTTGGTAAGCATCAAACCAAGAATCAAAAATCAAAGCCTTTAAAGGTTTGGTTTCGCTACCCGTGGGTGGCGGAATTTTTTGAATGAGCTGTTCCAAAACCTCTTTGACGCCTTCGCCTGTTTTGGCCGAGCATCCCAAAGCCTCTGAAGTGTCCAAACCAATGATGTCTTCGATTTCCATTTTGATGCGTTCTGGATCGGCGTTGGGAAGATCGATTTTATTAAGAACCGGTACAATTTCTAAATCTTGATCAAGCGCTGCGTAAACGTTGGCCAATGTTTGCGCCTGCACACCTTGAGAAGCATCCACCACCAAAATGGCACCCTCACAAGCGGCCAACGCGCGCGACACCTCGTAGTGGAAGTCAACGTGCCCAGGAGTGTCAATGAGGTTGAACTGATAAGTTTTGCCATCGTCAGCCTGATAATAAAGCTGAACAGAAGCGGCTTTGATTGTGATGCCACGCTCACGCTCCAAATCCATGGAGTCAAGCACCTGTGATTTCATTTGCCGTTCATCCAATCCACCAGTGAGCTGAATGATGCGATCAGCCAAAGTGGATTTGCCGTGGTCGATGTGAGCAATGATACTAAAATTACGTCTCTGCTGCGGGGGGATGTCTTTCATAACACTCGTGTTCTGTTATCAAACCATTCTGATGAACAGGAGCAGCCAACTACCTTAGAGAGGCCCTCACTGTCAAAACAGGATCGCAAGGAATCTACGGGGTAAAATTAGAAAATTGAGCTTAAATTCAACATGTTAGAAAGCTCCATCTCCCCAATTTTAAGTGAAGGCTGGCCACGGCTGCCCGATAGTTTAAAGGGGAAAAGGCCATCTTTTTGCTTAAACCCAGCAATGAATTCAATTTGCGGGAACTGGCTCTCTAGTTTTTTAGAAAACCCAAAAGCACCATCAATGCTCATGCGATTGGGGCGAAACTGTTTGTCTAATATAAGATTGCCCTTAATAACGATTTTGAGATCCGGACCTGGGATATTGAATTCACGGAAATTCACACGCCCTGCCGCGATCTCAACGGAAAAAATCACCGGATCGCCTTTTTGTCCCAAAATAAGACGCGGGATCATCAGGCTTTTGTTTTCGGGAGGCAGCTTAACATCGTCTAAAGTCATTTCGTTGATGCGCGCGTTTTTGATTTTGAGCGCGATCTCGCCCTCGGCATCACTGATGTCTTGAGCCAAATCCAAATAAACGTTGCCATCGATCTCGCCACGCAAACGTAAAGGAACACCCTTGCTCGCAAACACTGTCTCTAAAAATTTAAGATCACGCAAACGAACCGCATCAAAATCGAGCTCTAATGATTTTAAAGTCACTTGCGTGCCACGCCCCGAATCTTGGAGATTTAAGGACACCTGCCCTGAAACCTCGCCACTGGGATAATGCGCTGTAAAGTGTATGCTTGGCGCCCCTGCAAGCAACGAAAACCAAGACACACCAAGAGAAATGCTAGGAGCCGAAAACACCTCACTACGGTTTTGATAAAGATGAAAATCCTTGAACTCTGATTCAAAAAATAAACTCGCATCAATGTCCGAAACAGCGACACTTAATTTAGGTCCCGACTTGGTCACGTCTTCTAAGGTTGCTAAATAATGGCTCAGAACATCATCCAAAGGAAAAAGCACAATTAAAAAAAACAAGAAGGCAGCGATACCAACAACGATATTCAAAAAAAGTTGTGCTGTTTTCTTCACAATTAAACCTTACCTTAACTTATGGGTCTGACTGTCACCAGCGTGAGCGAAACTGATCTCATGTAGCCTTTGCGACGAGGGTCGGCCTCCATGGTGAGCACACGAACCGAAACTGGTATTTTATCAAACCGAACCAAGCCATTTAAAAAATTCATGAGGTGATCAAAACGAATGTTTTTGATCTTCACTTCTTTTGTGAGCTCCGAAAAAAACTCGCCATTTTTTGGAGG
Source organism: Deltaproteobacteria bacterium (assembly GCA_024233595.1). Classification (GTDB taxonomy): domain Bacteria; phylum UBA10199; class UBA10199; order UBA10199; family JADGCS01; genus JACKPK01. The sequence continues at coordinate 59,065 of JACKPK010000007.1, read as the reverse complement.
AATCGTACTGGGACTGATTGCGCGCCTTTCGATCCCCACTTGATCAGCGATTTCATAAATAACTTGTTTGAGTGGGTCACTTCCCAAACTGGAAGAATCTTTTTTGAGTTTTGCAATTTTACTTTGCACCGACTCGTACTGGTTGAGCAAACCATAGAGCTCGCTTGCCCTCTGCAATTCTTCTTCGTAGCTTTGCTGTTGCTCGTTTAGCGCTGAGTTCACACAGCTCAAAGGCAAAAACAACAAAAGCAAAACCACAAACACAACACCAATGGACACCAAAGTTTGCTGACGACGATCAAACCCCAAAAAGGTGTTGTAAAGGTCATCGACATTGAGTCGGTCTCGGATATCGATTTTATCAAGCAACGACATGAATGATGATCACTCCTTTAAACTCACTTTGATTTCAAATCCCCAACGATCGGAACCCGGTTTTAATTTAGCATCTGTCGCTTCCACACGATCAAAGATCTCGGCTCCTTTGAGCGACGCCACAATTTTCTCTACGTTGAGTGTGTCATTGGTTGTGGCCTGCAAACGAATCTGGTTTCCGGCAAAATGAAACTCTTGCACCTCAAAATTAACCTCTGCTTTTTTAGGCAAGGAATTGGATATGGTGTCGATCAATCCCAGCACCTGATGCTGATCAGAAACCAAAGCCGTTTGCTCCGTTAATTTCTTCATGACCGATTTGAGTTCCTTTTGATAACGCGAAATAGACGCGTTACGGCGCCGGGATCCTGATTTTAACTCGGGGAACTCTTTGCTGATCACTGAATTGACCTGCTCTCTGAGCGCAGTGCTTTTTTGTTCGTAATGATAATCTGCATAAAAATAATAACCCGTGCCCAAAAACACCAGCAACACAAACAAACCAATGACTGATTTAAGCTCGTTGGTGATGACCTGAATGTCTTGTTTGTAAGAATAAGGGCCTTTACGAAAATTTATTTTAGGCAAGCGATTGGAATAAATGGGGCGCACCGCACTTGCCAAAACCTGAGCAACCGCTTTGTTTTGCTCTTCTGGTTCATCAAAATGATGCTGCACGTAGGTCAAACAATCTAAATCAAAAAAATTCGCTTTAAGGTGGAAGGAAAAGTAATCGTTAAAGCCAAGCAATTTACTGCTTTGCCCACAACAATAAAACGCTTTGATATCGATAGGTCCATATTGCTGCCGCACACCCATGAGCGTTTGCTTAATGGCCGTGACCAATTCTCCAGCGATTTTATCGAGCAAACGCGAGATTTGATCCGAGTTGTCTTGCTGAATAAAAAGCCGCCCACGCGAAAGCTTAAGGGCCTCGGCTTTTTCGTAATTGAGATTAAAAGAGCGTTGAATGGCGCGCGTAAAATGATAGCCACCAACACCAATGGTGCGGGCGTAACGCAGCTCGCGCCCTTCCATGATGAGTAAATTGGTTTTGGTGTGGCCCGCGTCTAAAATAGCGTAATAACCTTCGTGCGGCATCATGGACAATTGCGACAAACCAACCAGATCGATGATGTCGGCTCCCAAGTACTTGGCATCCACACCGGCTTCCACAGCTTGATCTAAATATTTGGCAAGCGAACTTTCTTGCAGATACACACAAAGCACCTGCGACTCGTTATCTTTTTGCGACAGCATGTGGTAATCAAAAAAGATCTCTTCAACAGGAAAAGGAACGAACTCTTCTAATTGAAATTCCAAAACCTCGGCTATTTTTTTGGTGTTGGTGATGGGGAGGTTGATCACGCGTGCTGAAGTCAGGTGTCCTGGCACACCCATGCACACCACATCAGCGTGCAAATCGCGATCAGTGAAAATTTTGACCAGCGCCTGCCCAACCAATTCTTCGTGATTCTGGCGGGTCGTGTGCGGCAAGATTTCTTCGATAAACTGCAAAACTTGCAGCTCCTGCACGCGGCGCTCCAGCAGCAAAACCTTCACGGAGTAGGTGCCGATATCAATGCCAAGAATTCGTTGCGACATAAAGATTCCCAGAAGACCTGTGGTCTTCTCACAAAAAAAGCTAAATCGTGAAAATCATACTGGAAACAGCCAAAAACCCAAAGAAAATAATGGGTTTACTCCAAATGAAAGTAGAGAACCTTCCACTGACTTGGTTTCTTAGCGCTGGTGTCTAAAACCGTGGTCATTTTAACAGCGACCTCGCCGACCTGCCCAGTGGTTGTGACTTGAAAGATGTCGTTTTTATCAGAGAGAAAATCTTCAAACTGAATCTCGCAATCGGCCACTTTTGAAGACGTTGATTTTGTTTCGGCTGTTCGGCCTTTGTTGGGATCGATCTCTTTTAAACCCAATTCTTGGTTTAAGAGCATGGCCACCTGCGTTTTGTCAGGACACCCCATGAGTGAGGCTTCTCTTAACTTGGCAATCTCTTCGCCATCGTCTTCAGCATCCAAAGGCGAGGTGCATTTTGAGTAATTGGTGTAATGAACAATCAGAGCATCCACAACAGTGGGATCGGCCAAGCAAATGTTTATTTTATCGGTGGTGTGAAACACGCTCACAAAAGGCTTGAGCGTTTCGTAAATGTCGTCTGTCATGCCTGGCACCAAGCGCAGCTCTGACAAAGTCATCAAGGGCGCGTTCTTGACCTTGTAATCGGCTTCACGTGGGTACTGAGAACTTTCGGCGCCGCGTTCCACCTTGTCAAAATCGTTAATAACGCCGTTGTTATCAATAAAATCAGCAATGTTGTTCACAAGCTGCACGGTGTCGTAATCTTGATTTTCAAAAAAATTCAGAAATAGTTTTCGTTTTAAAATGGAGAGCAATACTTTTTTATGAATCTCAAAACTTTCGGAAGCGGTGGTCATTTTGGAAACCGCGTTGATAGCGTATTTGGCTTGCTCCTCTGAAATTTCTGATCGAAAATTTCCCGGAAAATTCAAAAAGTTTTTAAGATCATCTTGCTTCAGTTGACTCACAGAATTCTGAGCGTTCTCCATCATTTCTTGCGACTCTTCATCTGCGCCTTCGCCCGCCAAGTCAGCGGGATCAATGCCTTGCAGATCAACCATGGCACGCAGCAGCTCGGTGTCCAAAGGGATCATTTTATACAATGGTTCGTACCCCAAGCTCCCCATGCTCACGCCTTTTTTAGAAAGAGCAGAATCAACTTCTTTGTTGTAATATAAAATGAGTTTTGAAAAATTGACCGCTGATTTTGACAAATAATAGGCCTGCAAGCGCTTTTGATGATTACGCGTGACCTGCACACGCCGTTGCGAATCCAAAAAGAAATCCAACACCACCGGAGTGATAAACGCGATGGTCGCTATGACCAAGATGAAGGCAACGCCGCGCTGATTTTTTAAAAGTCGCAACATAGTTTTCTAAAACAAAATCTTATTATTGTACAAAGGCAAATCCACCAACCACTGGTAAGTTTTTTCTTTGCGTTCATCGGAAGCAGCAGATTCAAAAGCACCCAGCACAACCAAGGTCACTTTCACCATTTGTGGCAAACGCCCCAAATTAGACACCGATTCTGTGTCCCAACTTTGCTGCCAATCCTTTTTGTTGGAATCATAATATTCAAAAGACACATCTTTTACATTAGGCAATAACACAAAGGCTTTGCCGCCTTCTTCCAGATCATCAACCAAGTGATCTGTTTCACGCCGCATCAAATCCATATTGCCTTGCTCGTTCTTCTTTAAAAAATAACCCACATGCACCTGATCAGTTTCTTTTTTATTTTTTAAAAAATGCACATGGCTCATGGTCGAAAAATTTATGCTCGAAGACGTGCCCTTAAAACCCGATAGATAGTAGTTATCCTGACCAAAGAATTTTTTATCAGCCACAAAAGCCAAACGCAGGTCATCTGATATTTTGGCCATGGTCATTTGTACCGAATGATTTAAATTAGCGCGGTCTCGCGCCTTGTTTTTTTGTTCAACAATCCCCGTCATGATGCTCGACATGGTCAAGGTCATGGCTGCCAACACACCTATGGCAATGAGAATTTCCAAAAGCGTGAACCCACCTTCACCACCACGCTTGCTTATGTTCCTGAAGATCTTCATGGCGTGTTCACCAAATGAGTGGTTAATTCAAAGCTCTCTAAAGGCTTGCCTTCGTCGTCCTCACCCCAAGTGACAGTGACTTTAAGCTCTCGCACAGATTCAGAAAGTTTTTTCATGATGTTTTTGACAGCGCCTGATGCCGCGGCTGACTTTTCAGAATCATTGCCTTCCATGACCGGGATCTCAACTTTTTTAACGGAATACGCCCACGCGTATTGGTCGTAAGGTTCTTCAAAACGCCCAGCTACTTCGGCTTCGTCAGGAAATTTTCCGCGCGCAATGTCTTCTTGGAATTCATTTTCGAGTTCGATCATTTTATTGCCAGCCAGCATGGTCACGGCCAGACGTTTTTCGTCTTTGGCACCCATGTCGGCAGAATCAGTCACCACACCCATTAGCGAAATAGCCGCCGTGGCTAAAATCCCAACTGCCATGAGGATTTCGATCAACGTAAAGCCCTGTTGGTTTTTTAAAAAACCAACTCTCCAAAATGAGCGCTTGAATGGTTTTTTATTTTTCATTCTCTTGTGCTTCCAATAACTCTTCGTAGTCTTGCTCTTTATCAAATACCTGCACCGAAGCCGTGAGCGGGTTCACCACCAAAGCCAAAATGTTTTCGCCATCTTCATCACTTAAATGAATCACAGTAAATTCTGTTTGGCCTCTGGGGAAAAAATACAAATAGGCTTTGCCTTCCGAAAGCGGTGCGTTTTGGTGCGCCACGTAAATGTCTCTTATTTGAATATTTTCTGGCAGTTCAAAAATCTCTAAAAAATCATCTTCGCTTTCTTCAAAATTGCCCTGACCAGCGGCTTCTGCAGCCTCTTCCTCGACATAGATCACCTCATCTTCATCATTGGTGACTGTCGAATCAAAACCCAAATCATCTTCTTGATTACGCTCTTCGTTTTCTTTGCGAATCAGTTCCGCCTTGTCATCTTCTTTTACAATAAAAAAAGGCTCGCTTGAAAATTCGACAAAGTACTTTTGTTCTTCAAAATCAAAAACCAAACGATAGTAAGAGTAATTAAGCGCGGCTTGCTCGTAAGAATAGCGAATGATTTGGATCATGTGCTGCGCTGTTCGGCGCAATTCGTTTCCGCTACCTCCAAGCGAGCTTAAAACCAAAAGATAAGCCCCCGCGATGATCCCAAGAGAAATCAGCACTTCGAGCAAAGTGAATCCTCGCGCGCGCTTTAAGCCATCCAAAACAACAAAGCCCCCCTTGGTGAGGGAGGCTTTGATCGAAGATTTTAAATTTTTAAATGAAGATCTCATTGATGCAGACGATCATTCCCTATCTTTTTTCTTTTTGCCGCTACAGATGTCATCGTTTTCGGTGTCTTCATCGATGCCATCAGAACAGATTTCGATTTTACGGCCTTCTTTGGTGTAGGTGTATTCGTTTTTCCAAGGATCCAAAGGAACGTCCTCAATGAAACCTGCTTCAACAAGGTCATCTAGAGATTCAGGGTATTCACCTTCATCTGATTTATAAAGTTTACAATACCCAACTAATTTTGCGATTTCGGTTTCTGCCAATTTTGTGTTGGCCTTGTCACCACTGGTGAGAACATTGCTCAAAATAGCAACCGTTGCGCCTGCGATAATCCCCAAAACGATGAGCACCTCGAACAAAGACATGCCTTTTTGGTTTTTAAAAATTGTTTTGCCTAGCTTAAGCATTTTGAAACTCCTTCGTTTGTGATTTTCCCTTCAGCTTGCTTATATCTTACACTCTTTGATTCGTGAAGACCATTTTTAATCTATTGTGTTTGCGTGAGTTGTAAAATGGGCAACAAGACCGCAAACACAACCACGGCAATAATGCCTCCTAACACCACCAGCAAGACTGGTGTCAGGATGCTTGTCATGGCCCCCACATAGTTGTCGACTTCTTTATCGTAAGTGTCGGCAACCTTTTCGAGCATGCTTTCTAAAAGGCCCGTTTTTTCGCCAACGGCGATCATGTGTAAAAACATGCTCGGGAACATGCCTGATCGTTTTAAGGGATCTGCCAAAGACTCCCCTTCTTTAACCGACACCATCACGCGTTCCATCACGCGCGACAAAACCACATTGTCCATGACCTCTTTCACAATACCCAGCCCTGGCAAAAGCTGCACGCCACTATTGAGCAAGGTTGCTAATGTTCGACTAAAACGCGCAACAGCGATTTTCATGTTGAGCTTTCCAAACACCGGCATTTTTAAATAAAACTCGTCTAACTTTGTGCGCCCCGAGTCTGTGTCTTTCCAGTAACGAAACCCAAGCACCGCCAGGCCTACAAAAATCAGCACCACAAGCCAGTAGTTGGTGATGATGTAAGTGACACCCATGACCATTCGTGTTGGCAGAGGCAGAATCAAATCTTGTTTTTCGATGACCTCGGCAATTTGCGGCACAACCTGCGTGAATAAAAACCCCAGCATGGCAACAGCAACAATGAGCATGATCACAGGGTACATCAAAGCGCTCTTCACCTTGCCTTTAAGGTCGGCTTGCGCCTCTTTGTAATCGGCCAAACGATTAAGGACAACATCGAGCGCGCCGGACTCTTCACCCGCGCGCACCATTTGCCGATAAATGTCATCAAAGACCTTGGGGTAAGGCTGCATGGCTTCAGCAAGACGACTGCCCTCGCTGACCTTTTCTTTGATATCCGCCAAGGCTTTACGAATGATGGGGTTTTCGACCTGATCCAAGGTGGCTGCCAAAGAATCAATGAGCGGGATGCGAGCATTGAGCAATGTGGCCAATTGCCGACTCATCTGCGCCACTTCTTCTACGCTCACGCCTTGAGAAAGTTTCAATTTTTTAAGACCGCTGCCAGCACCCTCGGGCGCAATCTTGGTTGGGAAAATTTTTTGCTTACGTAATTTCCCACGCGCCGCTCTTTCTGAGTCGGCTTCAATGACGCCGCTCACAGATTTAGAATTAGCGTCGACTCCTTTGTATTCAAATACGGGCATAAAAAATTTCTTTATTTGATTGCGGGCAACCACAGTCCGCCGTCGTAAAACTATGGCGTGATGCAAGGGGTTGCCCCTACTTTTCTAATTTAGAAAACGCCTAAAATTGCTGAAGTTCAACTACCCCACAATCAAGAAAATTCTTGAGAATTGCAAAGATCAAGGCGGTTTGCGAATTTTAAAACGCAAAACACTGCAATCTCATCAAATTTTCTAATTTTGAAAACGTCTAAAATTGCTGAAGTTCAAGGCGCTTGGTCATTTTCAAACCGGAACGTACTTAATGTACTTGAGGATTTGAAAATGGACAAGGAACGCTGAAATTCAGCAATTTTAGGCGTTTTCCCCTCGTTTAATGTCTTCTTGCGTCAACATCATCACCTCTTCAAAAGTTGTGATCCCGTCTAACATTTTTCTGATGGCGGCTTCACGCAGGGTCACTAAACCTTGTGCCATGGCTGTTTTTTTGATGCTTACGGCATCGTCATTGGCAATGATGCGTTCACGCACTTCTTCACTGATGCTGAGCACCTCGTGGATGGCTGTTCGTCCATCGTAACCTGTTTCTAAACAACTGGCGCAGCCTATGGCTTTAAAAATACTTTTACCTGCCACGTCTTCGGGACGCAGACCGATTTCTTTGAGTTGCGCGTCGCTTAAATCTTGCGGCACACGACATTGATGACAAACTTTACGAATCAGGCGCTGCGCCACCACACCAATGACCGAAGCCCCCACCAAAAAAGGCTCTACACCCATGTCGATCAAACGTGTTGGCGTTGTGGCGGTGTCGTTTGTGTGCAAGGTTGAAATCACCAAATGACCTGTTAACGATGCTTGCACGGCAATCTCTGCTGTTTCGCGGTCACGAATCTCACCAATCATCACCACATCAGGATCTTGTCGCAAAATAGAACGCAACGCCGAGGCAAAGGTCATGTCGATTTTGGCATTCACCTGCACTTGGTTGATGCCATTCATTTGGTATTCTACCGGGTCTTCGACTGTGATGATTTTGATATCGGGTTGGTTGATCTCGGCCAAACAAGCGTACAAAGATGTTGTTTTACCAGAACCTGTTGGACCCGTAACAAGTAAAATGCCATGCGACTTGCTGATGAAATTTCGGATCAGCACAAGATCTTCGGGATAAAAACCGATGGTGTCGAGCGTTTGCAAAACCTTGCTGCGGTCTAAAAGACGCATCACGCAAGACTCACCATAACTGGTTGGCAGGGTCGAAACACGAATGTCGATGTCTTTGCCAGCCAACTTGATGCGGATGCGACCATCTTGCGGCAAACGTTTTTCGGCAATGTTCAAGTCCGCCATGATTTTAATGCGCGATAAAATAGAGTTCTGTGCTTTTTTGGGCGGACGCATGATTTCGTAAAGCATGCCGTCTATGCGAAAGCGCACCACAATTTCTTTTTCGAAGGGCTCAATGTGAATATCACTGGCTTTCTGTTTGACCGCGCGCACCAAAAGTTGATTCACCAAACGAATGATGGGCGCTTCGTCATCTGAATCCAAAAGATCTTCGACCTCTTCTAAATCTTGGTCGAGCATGTCCGTGCTGTCTTCATCGAGCTCGCTCATGACCGCGTCGTTATCGGGTGTGCGGTTATAACAAATGTTGATGGCGTCAACAATGTGAGCGCCGCTTGAGATCACGGATTTAATCGGAGCATCAAAGAGCACGCGCAAATCATCTAAAGCGGCGTGGTTTTCGGGATCAGAAACCGCCACAACAACATGACCTTCTTCACGACGCAAAGGAATGAGCTCGTTGCGCTTAGAAAAGTTAATCGGAACAGCATGAATGAGATCGTTGGGGATTTCGTCTGAGTTGATGTCCGTGAGGTAATCGATTCCTAATTGCAAGCTTAGGGCTTTGAGAATGTCTTCTTGATGCAAAAAACGCAGCTGCACCAAGGCCTCGCCAAGACGCAGGCCTTTGTCGCGTTGAAACACCAAAGCCTCGTCCAATTGTTGTGGCGTCAAGGTGGTGTATTCTAGAAGGATCGCTCCTATGCTGCGATCTTGCATTAGCCTCCCTAATCGATTCGCGTTACCGGCGAATCACTTGTAAAAATCGCTTGGTGTAAACAACGGCGCTGCCAACAGAGTACACAAAAGCAATGCCGATACAAAGCAAACTGGCTTCGTAGATTTGCAATTCAAAATTGGTTCCTGGAAACGCTGGGTAATAATAGATAAGACCACCCAAACCAAAATTCAGCCACGCGGTTTTGCGTTTGCCCCACACCACAGCATCGATCACCAGACCTTCGCTGGCAGCCACGGCCCGAATGCCTGTGACAAAAATCTCTCGAAACAAAAGCACCACAACCACCCAAGCGGCCAAACGGCCCAAAGGAATCAACATGACCATGGTCGCCATGTGAATGAGTTTGTCCGCCATGGGATCAATGAACTTGCCGATTGTACTCACAGCACCATATTTGCGCGCGTAGTAACCATCGACCAAATCAGAAATCCCCGCGATCGCAAAAACCACCATGGCCCAAAAGCCATAACATTTGTTTTGCGCCATAGCGCCAGCAGGATCGATAAAGCTCATCAGCACAACCAGCAAGGGGATGAGCACAATACGACCGTAAGTGATTAGATTAGGAACATTAAATAGCATGAATTCGATAATCCCTTGTTAACATTAAGGAATAAGAACAACAGGTTAAAATGGAATCCCTTAAGAATCAATTAATTATTCTACACCAATCGGGTCTTAAACAAAAGGGGTTGCATTCCCCCTTCAAAAACCTCTACCAAGGCAAATAGAATGAACGAACAAGAGACACAACAACTCATCCGCGATTCCATTCAAACCCATTTGGGGCTTTTGCAAAGCTTTGGTGTGGGGAGTTTTTTGCATCGCCACGCTGATCTTCCCAGTGAAAGCATAGCAACAACTCCATCCGAACCTACACAAGAAACAAGCGCACCAACACCGCAACAAGACAGCAACAACCACGCTGATATCTTGCAAGCACAAAGCTTGGAGCAAATGAGCGCTTTGCTAACTGACTGCCAACGCTGTCGTTTGTGTGAAAAACGCCAGAATCTTGTTTTTGGAGAAGGCAATCCCAACGCTGATTTGATGTTCATTGGTGAAGGCCCTGGCGCAGACGAGGATGCACAAGGTCGTCCTTTTGTTGGACGCGCGGGTCAACTTTTGGACAAAATCATCCAAGCCATGGGTTATGCGCGCGAAGAGGTTTACATTGCCAACGTGGTCAAATGCCGCCCCCCTGGCAACCGCAACCCCGAGCTAGACGAAATCGCCATGTGCATGCCTTTTTTGAAAAAACAAATCAGCTTGGTGCAGCCAAAGATGATCATGTGTTTGGGTAAGTTTGCCGCGCAAACGGTTTTGGATTCTCAAATGCCAATCTCACGTCTGCGTGGAAATTTTTACGAGTTCGAAGGCATTCCAGTCATGCCCACGTTCCACCCTGCGTTCTTGCTACGCAATCCAAACATGAAACGTCCCATGTGGGAAGATTGCAAACAGGTGATGGAAAAATTGAAGTGATCTTATCTTAAAAGTTCAAGTGAATCTGGGCCATAAAGACATGGTTCACAAGGTCATCTGGTCCAGGAATCCCATCGACATACAAAGTGTACTGCGTTTGAAACTTAATGTTGGTGTCTTTAATGTACCAGTTCACACCCGCTGTGTATTCCCACTCGTTGTCAGCATCACCGTTGACATCACCACCAGATAAATTACCACCCAAACGAGTCGCATTTGTGGTGACGTAATCGATATTGAGCCCTGATTCATTGATGTCATCAAATAATGCCGAAGCACGCACACCAATCTCGAGTTTTTTAGGAATTACAAAATAACCTGTGTAAGCACTAAAAGCGACATCTTGCTGCGCCTGAGTGAATTGATCGGGATCGATTTGGCGCCAGAAACCAGCCAACCAGAGTGAATAGCCTTTGTACTTAAACTGCACATCACCCGAACCCACAATCACACGAGCCTGAGTGCCGGTATCGTAATGACCATAACCACCTGACACACCCACTGCTAGACCTGGCTTTTCGGTGTACTTAAAGTCTGTTTGGCCAGAGCTAGGCGAATTGAGCACGTTGTAAGTGAAACGCCCCGAGTACGCGAGTTCATTATTGGGGTTAGCCGCAACATCGGTATCGATACCGTTCCACACACCAACCAAATAACTAAAGGGGCCAATTTGACCATCAGCATATATCCCAAGACTTCCACCACCCAAGGTGAAGCGATCTGCTGCGATCGAATAGGAAAGGAACATGAGGCTGGAGGAACTGTCATTGCCTTCCCCTGTTACTGTAGGCCCTGAACGACCAACATGCAGTGTGAAACAGGATGAAATGTGCGCGATCTCAACCCACCGCAATCGCCACCAGGAGCAGCCATTAACACACCAAAGGTTGTTTTAGGAGAAATAGCATGCCCTGTAAAAAAGAGAAACGCACGACGCAGAGACAAACCATGCCCATCTTCTACATCTTCGGCAATTGCCAAAGAGTACCTAAATTGAAACCGAGCAGCGATGTTGAGTTGGTAATTGCCATCTTCGGATTCCAAAAAGAAACGACCTTCGTAACCCACTTTGGCGGTGCTATCTTTGTGTTTTTTCTTAAGTTCCTCAATCTCGGCACGCAATGCACCCAGTTCAGTATCGATATAAATGTCACTCAAAACAAGAGGCGAACTGCTATAGTCTTCTTCGTCTTTCTTTTCTTGATCCTGAACTTGGTCTTGCGCTGCTAAAGGAGCTTCTTGCTCTACAGGCACTTCTTCTTGAGCCGCAGCATTTTGATTTTGTTGATCAGCCACAGGAGCTGTGTTGACTGTTACTGATGCTTGAGGGGCTGTGTTTTGATTGTTTTGTTGTAAAGCCTGTTTTTCTTCGTCACTTAACGAATTATAATAAGACGCTGGCAAAGTGTACGTGCTTTGTTGTTGATCTGCAGCCCATGCTTCGGAGCCCGCCGCCAGGCTAACCAAAGCCAATAATAACATATGCTTCATAAGGACCTTAATTTGAGTTAAAGGTTTTGTTCTTTTTATTTTTTGAATAAAGGACCCCAGGCATTTTCATAAATTATTTGTGTCACACTTGCAAATTTTTTTGTTATATCCATAACTTGCTCTCTATTTTTTGGGAATTTTCATGATCGCAGTTCCAAAATCCTGGCAAAAAAAAACCATCACGCTCAACGCGCAAAAATTTCACCTGAACCTTTGGGGCAATCCCCAAAAACCATTGCTGCTCTTTTTACATGGCTGGTTAGATGTTGGCGCCAGCTTTGCTCCCATGGCCGCCCACCTAGAAAAGCATTATTTTATGATCGCCCCCGACCAACGTGGCTTTGGAAAATCATCTAACACGCCAAATCCATTAGGCTATTTCTTCTACGAGTACCTGGCGGACGTGGATCAAATGGTGAAAAGGCTGTCACCGAACAAACCCATTCGTCTCATTGGGCATTCTATGGGCGGCAACATCGCGGGCCTGTACGCCGGGACCTTTCCCGAAAAAGTCAAAACACTTGTGAACATCGAAGGCTTTGGCATCCGCGATATGGACCCTAGCGAGGGCCCTGGCCGCATGCGCGACTGGATTGACGGCATGGTGCCCCGACGCTTTCGCGTTTATAAAAATTTACAAGAACTGGCCAAGCGCCTGCAAAAAACCAACCCCAATCTTAAGAGTGATATGGCTTTATTTTTGGCCAAACAAATCGGCAAAAAGGGCCCCAAAGGCTACCAGATCATGAGTGACCCGCGCCACAAATGGGTGCAGCCGTATTTGTTCCGTTTGGATCAAATCGTGCCCTTTTGGCAAAATATACAGGCTAAAACTCTGAACATCATTGCGGAAAACACCGAAATGGGTCCACTTTTGGAACGCCCCAAAAATCTACACAAAGCCATTGATCAACGCCTGCAGTACTTTCCTAAATCAGCAAAAAAAATTGTCATTAAAGATTGTGGGCACATGATTCATCACGAAAAACCGGAAGAGTTGGCAAAAATCATCCGGGATTTTGTGAAATAAAAAATCCGCAAATTGCATTCACATTCCAAAAATGCTAAAATAGACCAGAATTTTAGTCATCTAATAAAAAGGTCTAAAAATGAAAACACTGTCCTTATCTGAAGTTAAAATGAAGTTAAGCGCCTTGATAGAAGAGGTGTTAGAGACTGATGAACAAATCGTCATCACACGGCATGGCAAACCAATAGCCGTTATATCCAGCCATGACGAAATAGAAAGCCTTAAAGAAACAGCCGCTATTTTAAACAACCAGGATTTTTTAGGGGAAATCAAGAAAGGCCTTAAAGAACTCAAGGATAAAAAAGGAAAACTCTACAACCTTGAGGAGCTGCTGCCGTGAAACTAAAAGTGCCTCCACGTGTTGCCAAAACACTGCAGCACATGCACCCAACAATAAAAAAGAAATTAAAATACGGTTTAAAACAACTGATCGAAAATCCTGAGCTCGGGAAATCTCTAAAAGAAGAATTAGATGGATTAAGAAGTTTTCGTGTGAGTCGCTACAGAATCATTTACCGTATCCAGAAAAAGTATTTAGAAATCGTAGCCATTGGGCCTCGCGCTAAGATCTATCAAGACACCTTGAGGCTGTTAAAAGATTAAACTTATCCCACAACATCACAGCTGTGAAAATGAGCCTCGGAAACCTGATGCACTGACGGCACCATCTTCGCGCAATCCGGAACTGCTTTAGGACAACGCGTGTGAAACACACAACCCAAAGGCGGATTAATAGGACTTGGCACATCGCCTTCTAAAATTTGGCGTTGCGATTTGCGATTGGGATCCGGCACCGGGACAGCCGAAAGCAAGCTCTGCGTGTAAGGGTGCTTGGCATTGGCAATTTGATCAGCAGGCAGCATCTCCATGACGCGTCCTAAATACATCACACAAATGCGATCCGAAATGTGCTCCACCACTTTAAGATCATGCGCAATGAACACCAGAGTGAGTCCCAGTTTTTCTTTGAGATCAATGAGCAAATTGATGATCTGCGCCTGAATAGAAATATCAAGAGCCGACACCGCTTCGTCTGCCACAATGAGTTTAGGCTCAACCGCCAAAGCGCGCGCAATGCCAATGCGTTGGCGCTGACCACCCGAAAATTCATGAGGGAACTTTTGCATGGCGGATTCATCCAAGCCCACCATTTTTAATAACTCCACCGCGCGATCATAACGTTGATGGCGTTCACAAAGGCGATGAATTTTGAGCGGCTCCATAAGAGTTCTGGCAACTGTCATGCGTGGGTTTAGCGATGAATAGGGATCTTGAAAAATAATCTGAATGTCTTTGCGCAAGGGACGCATTTGACTAGCCGATAAATGGGTGATGTCTTGGCCTTCAAAAATAATCTGACCCGAGTCGGATTCAATTAATTTTAAAATGAGACGACCCAAAGTGGTTTTGCCGCACCCAGATTCACCCACTAGCCCAAGGACCTCGCCTTTTTTAATGGCAAAGCTCACATCCTGAACGGCTTTGACGTTTTCGGTGACCTTGCCCCAAAAATTACGCGCGGCCGGAAAACTTTTAACTAGGTTTTTGATTTCTAAAATATTCATCTTTCCTACTAACAAGGGTGCACACAACGAAACAAACGGCCCGCCTCTTCTGTTAAGGGGATCGCTCCTTGTATGCAATCCGGCGTGCGTTTTTCACAGCGATCCTGAAACCGGCACCCACATGGCAATTCCGAAAGATGTGGAACAACACCTGGAATCGCTTTTAAGTATTTTTCTTTTTTACTTTGTAAACTGGGCAATGAGCCAAGCAATCCTTTTGTGTACGGGTGCTTCGGATTCGCAAACAAACTTTTGACATCGGCCACTTCTACAATTTCACCTGCGTACATCACAGCCACTTTTTGCGCGTACTCAGCCACAATGCCCAAGTCGTGTGTGATGAGCAACACCGACATGCCTGTGTCCGCCACCAGGCCTTGAATCAATTCTAAAATCTGCGCTTGAATGGTCACGTCCAAAGCGGTTGTGGGTTCATCGGCAATGAGAAGTTCCGGATGACAAGACAATCCCATGGCAATCATCACCCGCTGGCGCATGCCACCGCTCATTTCGTGCGGGTAATTGTCAATGCGACGCTCTGGGTTGGGAATGCCAACGCGCTTGAGCATCGCAATGGCTTTGGCGCGCGCTTCTTTGGCGTCTAATTTTTGGTGCAGCATCACCGCTTCCATGATCTGATCCCCAACCGTGTAAACAGGATTCAAACTGGTCATGGGTTCCTGAAAAATCATAGCGATGCGATTACCACGCACCGAACGCATTTGTTTTTCGGACAAGGTCAGTAAATCAGTTGGCGCGCCTTCGGCGTTGTTTAATAAAATCTGACCTGCTTCGATTTTTCCGGGCTTGTCGATAAGCCGCAAGATGCTCATGGCCGTTACCGATTTACCAGAACCAGACTCACCAACAAGCGCTGTGATTTGCCCTTTGGGCAAAGACAAGCTGACATCGTCAGAAGCAAAGATTTTTCCTTGCTTGGTGTCAAAAGAGGTTTTGAGGTTTTTGATTTCTAAAATCTGCGTCATAATTTAGCTGCGGGGATCAATCGAATCCCTCAACCCTTCCCCAATAAGATTAAAACTGGTGATCGTCAAAAAGATTGCCACTCCAGGAAACACCATCAGCCACCACGCAATATCCATGAATTCGCGCGATTGACTGAGAATTTGGCCCCAGCTGGGCGTTGGCGGCTGCACACCAAAACCCAAAAACGAAAGCGACGATTCAATAAAAATAGAAGACGCCACCCCAAAAGTCAGGGCCACCAACACAGGCGACAAGGCATTTGGCAACACATGCTTAAAAATGGTGCGACTTGGCTTGGCGCCCAAAGCTTGCGAGCTGATTACAAAATCCATTTGCTTGAGCTTTAAAAATTCTCCCCGCACCAAACGCGCAACACCAGTCCAGCCTGTAAAACCAATCACAATCATAATGTAAATGATGTTGGCCTCCACAACAGCCAAAATGGTGAGGATCAAAAAGAAAGTTGGGAAACACATCACCACTTCAATGATGCGCGATATGAATAAGTCGATCTTGCCACCAAAAAACCCTGCAATGGCTCCAATAAAAATACCAAGAATAGCAGAAATGACCACAGCCACCAAACCCACACTCAAACTGATCTGGGCACCATGAATCATACGAGACGCAATGTCGCGACCTTGATCATCAGTTCCCATCCAGTGCTCTGCAGATGGCCCCAGCAGGATGGAATCAAAATCGTATTCCGTTGGCGAGTACGGGATCGGTGGTAAAACAAAAGCACCCCGCCCCAGTTTTTGTTTTGCTTTAAAATCAATCCCTCGGATTTCAGGATAAGAAATAAAACGCCCCAAAAGCACAGCGTCTTCTAAAACAGGAAAAATTTTTTTGCCTTCGTGATTGTAAACATAAGGTTTGTTGTTTGCCAAAAACGGTGCCAACACAGCCAACAAGACAACAACAAACACAAAAACGGTGGCCGCACGACTGGTGTACTCTCTCCAAAATCGTGCCAAAACCAATTTGTAAAATGACTTGCGCTTCATTCTAGTTTTATCCTTGGGTCGACAACCACGTACAATAAATCTGATATTAAAATACCAACAAGCGTTAAAGTAGCACTGATACTAGCAATTGCCATAATCACATTGTGATCGCGTTGCAAAACAGCTTCAAAACTCAGCATGCCCATGCCCGGGATGTTAAAAATTTGTTCGATGATCACAGAACCACCCAACATGGAGGGCAGTAAAGTTCCCATTAAAGTGACAAAAGGAATTAAAGCGTTACGCAAGCCATGTTTAAAAAGCACTTTGGCTCGCGGCAGACCTTTTGCTCTAGCAGTGCGGATGTAATCTTGGCTGATCACATCCAAAAAATTGCTGCGGGCAAAACGCGTTAAAAAAGCAAAGCCACCAATGGTGGAAACTGTTACTGGCAACACCAAATGCCACGCCATGTCTAAAACCTTTCCCAAAAAACTAAGCTCTTCGTAATAATCAGAACGATAGCCAATAAGAGGAAAAAGATTTAAGTACTCACCGCCAGCCAAATAGGTCAAAAGCATCATCGCCACCCAGAAACTTGGCAACGAGTACAAAATAAAAAGTTTCACCATCACCACTTTATCAAGAACGCTGTCTTTATTCAGTGCCGACCAAATTCCCAAGGGAATCGAAATCAAATAAATAAGACCAATGCTCAAAAAGTTAATCAGCAAGGTGATCGGCAAAGCATTTTTGATTTTTTGCGCAACCGGCAACCTATCCTTAGAGGACAAACCCAAATCAAAAGTTAAAAAACCTTTTAACCACTTGGCATAAAAAACAGCATTACGCCCCAGGCTTTCTAAAGCTTTATAAGTGCTTTGGTCGTGCAGACTCTCTGGTGACAAAGCCGCGCCATGAATACTTTCGCTCAAGGACTGCGTGAAAGAAAGATAAGCCTCAGGCAATTCAAGAACAGGTTCTTTGCTTTTTAAAAGGGCCGCTAAAGCATCTGGATTCATACCCTCGGGCGCAAACATGAGCTTGAGCATTTGAGGATCACCCGGCGCGAGCTTCATGATCAAAAAAGTTAAAAAGGTGATCCCGAACAAGGTCACCGGGATGAGCAAAAGACGGCGCAAAATGTAATTCTTCATTGCGCCTCCGGATTAAAATCTTTGTTGATGCTCCATTCCAAAGGATCAATCCCTGCTTTGTGCACTTTAACATTCCCAAAACGTTTGGACACCGCATAAATAGCAGGCTGCGAGTGCATAAAGGTATAAGGCTGAAGCTCATGTAAAATCTCATGAATACGATGATACATTTTATTACGCTTGTCGGCGTTCAATTCCACACGCGCCTCTTCTATTAAGCGCGACACCTCTGCATTTTTAAAGCCAATAAAGTTAGATGTGTTTTCTTTGCCAATTTGATCTTGGTGCCACACCCTGGTAGAGGTCAGACTCAAAGGGCGAACTCCACGCCAAGCTCACAGCATCAAATTTTTGTTCATTGAGTTTCTACTAAAAAAGCGGCCCATTCCAAACGTTCTATATATTTAAGACCACACGAATTTTTCTAACTCTTCTTTTTAATAAAGTGCTACTGTTGTCAACTTGCTTTACTGGCCGAAGGGTACAAATACTTGAACTCAAATTGTTTGCCATTTTTATCCAAAACACCATCGCCATCATGATCCTCCCAACCGGCTTCTTTTAAAAGAGCGACTGCTGTTTCAGGATCAAACTCATAAGCTGTGACATTGGGATTAATCTGTGTCCCATTAGGAAAAAAAGGACCAGTTGCCACAGCAGCCAGACCAAATTTTAGTTTTTGGCTCATGAGCCGGCGATCAATCATGTGTGTCATGGCACGCCGCACACGAAAATCATCAAAAGGAGGCTGACTATTATTCCAAGCTATATAAGAATAACCACCTGTCATGTAGACAGGTTTGTAAAAGCGATCCGTGAAACGTTTGCTTCTTGTTTGACGTGCCCATTGCAAAGATGAAATCGCCATGACATCCAAATCACCTTTTTTTAAAATCTGAAAGGCCACAGCAGAATCGGGAATTAATTTGAATTCGATGGTTTTGATTTCTGTTTTATCTCCCCAGTAATCTTCATTTCGTTCTAGGATGATGCGCTGCCCGCTCACCCATTCTTTAAATTTAAAAGGCCCATTGCCCAATGGCGCACGAGAAAAAGGGCTATTATCAAAATCTTTATACTGTTCCACAATGTGCTTGGGGATAATGTCCATAAACCCCACAACTTCGAGCGCTTTAAAATAAACACGCTTGTAACGAAAGCGCACGGTCTTAGAATCAAGCGCTTCAACCGACTCAATATCGCTGTAGTAAACTCTTAAATGACCAGCCGGAACTTTGGGATCCATGAGTGTTTGGTAACTAAAAACGACATCATCTGCTGTAACAGGAACACCGTCTTGCCACTTTGCCTCTTTTTTGATGTGAAAGGTGTATTCCAAACCATCTTCAGAAACATCCCAAGACGAAGCCACAGAAGGTTTAAAGGCAAGTGTGTCTAAATCGCGGGTGAGAAGTTTATCAAAAATAAATTGATTGATGGAGACCGAATAAGCATCCACAGAGGTCATTGGATTAAGTGTGGCGGGTTCCGACGACAACTGCAAACGCAAGGTGTAAGGCGACACCGTGTGCTCAGCAGCGCAAGCAAAGAGCAAGGGCAAGAGAAACATCCAACATAAAATTTGCTTTTTAATACGTGCGAACAAAAAAGCCCTCATGGCGTGTATTTAAGTTTGGTCCAAGATAATCTAAAAGATCTCTTTTTAAATTCAAGCACTATGTTTCTTGGATAAGTTCTCTGAGCATCAAGCTTCCTAAAATCAGAAAATTTGGCTCTTAAACCATTTTTCTTTGTTGATTCCCAAATCACAACACCGTTTTGCACAGACAACAAAAAATCCTCCGGCTTTTGGTAATTCATGATTTGCAAAAATTCTTTTTGTGTAACGGGCAAAGACAAGATTTTTTTTAATTTACCCGAATTGGATTGATACCCCGAATCCTGCGTGCCCAATATAAAAAGTTTATCGCCTTTAAACTGCACACGAAACAAAGCCCCACCAAAATCATCTAAGGCTAAGAAGTCGGCCTGGTCGGGAGTGAGCAAAATAGCCTGGGTGACATCAAAATGAATGCGTTTTGCATTCAGCTGCACTTGCGCCAAGCCAGAAATCTGTTCGGCAAACGCTTCGACAGAAAAAATAAAACAACAAAAAACAACAAGGCCAAAAATCCAAGAGCGCAAGCGCATGGTTAAAAATCTCCCAAACGTTTTGTGATGCGTTCTTTGATTTTTTCGTCTTCGGGTGTGAGTTTTTCTTTTTTAGACAAAATGCGCAGTGCCTTTTCAAAGTTTTGACGCGCTTGCTTTTTGTTTTTGAGTTGAAAATACACCTCGCCAAGATGTTCTAAAATGGCCGGTTCATCAGGCTGCTGTCCATTTGCTTTTTGTAACAACTCCAAAGCTTTTTTAAAATCGCCCTGTTTAAAATAAGCCCAGCCCATGCTGTCTGTCACGTGGCCGTCATCAGGATCTAAGGAATACGCCTTTTCTATAAGGTGAAAAGCCTCTTCAAAGTCTTCACCTTTTTCCAACATGGTGTAACCCAAAAAATTCAAAGCCTTCACACTTTGCGGTGCAATTGCCAACACCTGTTCCAAAGTCATTTTTGCACCAGGCCAGTCCTCTTGCTTTTCTTGCAAAAGCGCCTTTTGAAACAAAAGCCCCGCTTGGTTTTCGAAACGTCGCAAACCTTGGTCCAAAACGCGTAACGCTTCATCGTAACTTTCATTTAGCGCAAGCAATGAAACCTTAAGAGCGTAATAGCTTTCGTTTTTTTGGCTCTTAGGGAGTTTTTCATCTAATAAAGTGATGGCGGCAGGCAATTTGCCTTGATCACGTAAAATGTTGATCATGTGATTAAGCGACTCTTTAAAAAAATCAGACTCTGGGTCAATGTGATCAAAATGCCCATAAGCCTCTTCTGTTTGTCCTTGCTGCAATTTTAAAAGACCAAGAAAATACTGAATGCGATCTGATCGCGGGTAGGTTTTTTCGATGCTTTCAAAAGTGGTGATGGCTTTATCAAAATCTTCCTTCTGATAATAAATAAGAGCCATGCGGATTTCGTAAGTAGCATCTCCAGGAAACAAAGAAACCAAGCGTTCGTAAACACTCAGAGCCTTTTCAAACTGACGTTCTTGCACATACACTTCTGCCAATGTCGCTAAGATTTTTTGATTATCTGGATTGTAGACCAATAAGTCTTCATAGGCTTTGATTGCATTTTTGTAATCTTGAGCCTGTAAGTACAAGGTGGCCAAATAAAAGCGGCAGCTACTGGCTTCTGATAAAGCACGCACACAGGCTTTTAGGCTGGATACCGCATTGGCTTCGTCTTTTAATGCCACGTACTCGCGCGCCATCACATTGTAGGCTTCTTCATTTTTGGGATCCAAACGTAAAAGTTTTTTGTAATGCGAAATGGCTTCCAAATAACGGTTTTGCGCCGCTAACAATTTACCAACCAGCAAAAGGTTGTCTGTGTTGTTGGGATCTGCCTCTAAGGCCTCTTGTGCTGTTGAAAGGGCTTTTGCAAAATTGTTTTGCTGTGCCTCCTTAATTGCTAACTGACTTTTTAAATAAGGAGATGAAGGGGCTTTTTTAAGAGCGGCTTCCAAATAAGCCTGAGAGCTTGCCACGCTTTGTGGTTGATTTAGCACCTCGCTCATCATGTATTGAAAGTAAGAATTACCGGAAATGAGATTTTTTGAGGTGTTTGGCTTAGCGACCTTAGTGCCAGTAGACGCACACGAGGTCATGAAACCAAATAAACTCAACACAACAAGTGTGAAGGTCACATGATTTTTCATAAAAAAAGCCTAACCCGCAGATCAGGCTAATCCAAGAACGTTTTTCATGGTGTACAAACCAGGCTTTTGGGTCGCAACCCACTTGGCAGCACGAATCGCTCCAGCAGCAAAGGTTGTGCGACGGTTGGCCACATGTTTGATTTCGATGCGTTCGCCTTCGCCACAAAAGAAAACCGTGTGCTCGCCAACAATATCGCCACCACGCAAGACCTGCATGCCAATTTCTTTTTTAGTGCGCTCACCAACAATGCCATTGCGCTCAAAACAAAGATCTTCAGGGTAATCACGCCCAGTGGCCTCGCAAATGATCTGTGCCAATTTATTAGCCGTTCCAGACGGTGAGTCTTTTTTGCGACGATGATGCGCTTCAAAAACCTCAATGTCGTAATCGTCATTTAAAATGCGCGCCGCTTGCTCGACCATTTCGAACACCAAGTTCATGCCAACACTCATATTGGGTGTGAGCACAATGGGCAGAGATTCCGCTGCATTCAGAATGAATTCCCTCTGTTCTTCTGAAAAACCCGTGGTGCCAATGACCAAGGGGGTTTTGAATTCTTTGGCGCGCTCGACGTTTTTGACAGTGGTTTCTGGGGAGCTGAAATCGATGATGACTGCGCCATGCGCCTTTTGCAATGATCGCTCTAAATCTGGGGAAATGGTCACACTCGCCACTTGTGTTCCCGCGTTCAAACCCGCATCCGCTCCTTGCACAGAGCTTTCGGGGTGATCAGTCGCTCCAACAAGCATGGTTTTGGGGTCTTCAACAACCATGCGGATGATGTTCTTGCCCATACGGCCATTGGCCCCTGCCACTAAGATTCCAAGTTTGTTTGTCATGTCGCTTTCCTAATTAAAAAACCAGCCCGGCTCCTTTGAGCACTTGCTTTAGTTTTTCTAAATTTTCTTTAGACGGACTCACTAAAGGCAATCGAAACTCTTCTTCGACTTTACCCATTAACGCCAAAGCTGCTTTAACAGGAATGGGAT
Organism: Deltaproteobacteria bacterium; assembly: GCA_024233595.1. Classification (GTDB taxonomy): domain Bacteria; phylum UBA10199; class UBA10199; order UBA10199; family JADGCS01; genus JACKPK01. The sequence continues at coordinate 36,551 of JACKPK010000007.1, read as the reverse complement.
TAGTTTCAATAAAAAGTGCTTGGTGAATCGGCAATAACTCATTGTGCAATTTTAACGCTTCATCGTGCTTGTTTTCTTGCACCGCATTAAACAAAGCAGCGCACTTCTGTGGCAAAATATTAGCTGTCACAGAAATCACACCATCGGCACCCACGCAGTACAAAGGGTATGTCAGCGCATCTTCACCTGACAACACACAGAAATTATCGGGAGTGTTGTTGATGATTTCGGAAGCAAACTCCACACTGCCACTGGCTTCTTTGATACCAACAATGGATTCAATTTGGGAAAGACGCACAATGGTTTCTAAGGATAAGGCCACACCAGTGCGCGATGGCACATTGTATAAGATGACCGGCAAATCACTTGCTTTGGCAATAGCCTGAAAATGCTGATAAAGCCCTTCTTGCGTTGGTTTGTTGTAGTAAGGCGTGATGTGCAAAGTGCCATCGGCACCCGCTTTGGCACAAAACTCTGTGAGATGCACTGCTTCACGCGTTGAGTTAGAACCTGCTCCTGCCAAAACCTTCACACGCTTTTTAACTTGGTCAATCACAACACTGATCACTTGCTCGTGCTCAGCGGGCGTCAATGTTGCCGACTCGCCGGTTGTGCCGCAAGGAACCAACACAGTTGTGCCCCCTGCGATTTGATCTTCAACCAATTTACGCAAAGCCTCTTCATCGACCTGACCATTTTTAAATGGAGTGACCAAGGCCACCATGGAACCTTGAAAAAGTTTAGTCATGATACTCTCCCTTAAACACAAAAGCACTTGGCCCTGTTTTGAAAATTCGATTGTTGTCTTGATCCCAGAACAAATCCAGATCGCCCCCTTTGAGGCGAATCGTGACTTTGCGATCACAAACTTTATTGAGCACCCCAGCAACGGCCACAGCGCTAGCGCCTGTTCCACAAGCGTATGTTTCACCAGAGCCACGCTCCCAGGTGCGCTGAATCAACAAGCCCGCATCAAGCTTTTGCACAAACTCGACATTGACTCGGTTCGGAAAAAACGCGTCGTTTTCGATCACAGGTCCAATCGTTGCCAAAGGCAAAGAGCTCACATCATCGCAAAAAATAACACAATGCGGGTTGCCCATGGACACAGTGGTGATTTTAAATTTTCCCAGATGCTTCTCTAATAATTCTTGCTGCTCTTTGGCTTGCCATTCCTGACCAATGACTTGCCCTTCTGCCACCACAGGAATTTGCGGGCCGTTTAAAATGGGCTCTCCCATATCGACCTTAACCCAGGCCATGTCTTTTGTGGTTTTGGGATGACCTTGTATGATTTGCGGTTTGATCACCCCCGCCAAAGTCTCAATGGTCAGTTCGGTTTTGTCTGTTAATTTGAGCAAATGAAGATAATGGGCAAAACTACGGATGCCATTGCCACACATTTCGACCCGACCACCATCGGCATTGTAAATATCCATTCGGAAATCGCAGGATTCGCTGGGAAGCGCCACCAAGACCTGATCGGCGCCCACACCAAAACGACGGTGGCAAATATCTTGAGAAAAGGCCGCCAAATCGCTTGGTAAAGAACCAGTAATGCCATCTAACATTATGAAATCATTACCAGCCCCATGCATTTTGTAAAAAGTCGTCGCCATGCGGACTTTTTAGCAGCTTTTACAGCCCAGAAGCAAGGGGCATTGGGCTCGCGAAGCGAACACCAGACCAAATCACAAAACGCTGAAAAGAAGCGCGATGAGCCTTAGAATTCTTTGGCTGTTTGCAATAGTTTGCCAACGGAAGAAAAGGAATCGATCACCGCCGATGGCTCATAACCACAATGCACCATGCAATCGCGACATTTTTCGTGCTTGCCTGTGCCATAGTTATCCCAAGGGGTGTTCTCCATAAGATCTTTAAAGCTGGTTGCGTACTCACCTTCGTTCAAAAGATAACAAGGACGTTGCCAGCCAAAAATATTACGTGTGGGATTGCCCCAAGGCGTGCATTGGTAATCTTTTTCGCCCATGAGGAATTTAATGAAAAATGGCGATTGGTTAAACTGCCAATTGTCTTTTGGGTTTCCAAAAATCTGACGGAAAAACTCTTGTGATTTTTCACGCTTTAAAAAGTGCTCTTGGTCAGGCGCTTTTTCGTAAGCATAACCAGGAGACACCATCATGCCTTCAATGCCCAGATCCATGGCAAAATCAAAAAACTCACGCACTCTGACGGGATCAACACCATCAAAAAGTGTTGTGTTTGTGGTCACACGAAAACCGCGCTTTAATGCTTCTTTAATGGCCTCAACAGCTTGTTCAAAAACACCATCACGGCAAACCGCTTTATCGTGTTCTTCTTTAAGACCATCCAAATGCACACTAAAGGTCAAAAAGGGAGATGGTTTGTAATCATCAAGTTTACGCTTTAAAAGAATGGCGTTGGTGCAAAGGTAAATGTAACGCTTTTGCTTCACAAGGCCTTCTACAATTTCTGGCATTTCGGGATGAATCAATGGTTCGCCACCAGGAATCGAAACAATAGGCGCGCCACATTCTTCGGCTGCTTCCAAACACTCTTTGGCACTCAAATTCTTTTTGAGGATTTCTTCAGGAAATTGGATTTTACCACAACCCGCGCACTCTAAATTGCAACGGAACAAAGGCTCCAACATAAGAACCAAAGGGTATCGTTTAACGCCCTTTAATTTTTGGGTCATGATGTATTTAAAAACGCGTAAACCTTGCGACAAAGGAACTGACATACTCACTCACTCTTATATATTATACAGATGAAAATTTTGCAGGCCAGACCCAGAACACAAATTGCCCATAAAGGTCAACGACCATGGCAAAAACCGCCCCAGGCCTGCCTCTAAAAGCCTTAGCGCGGCATTTGATTGGCAAACTCTTGCATGAATGTGCCTAAAGTGGCTGCCCCACCAACCAAAAAGAAAAAGCCAAAGAAACAGCAACAACAAATAAAAAGAGGCAAGAACACAGCCAAAATAGCGCTCCCGAAAGAGATTTGATGCGCCTTGGCCTGCCCACCGATGTTGATAACAAATGAATAGACAAACGCTATGAATCCCCCAACAAAAGGAATGATGCCAAAAAGATTAGCCGCTGACGACAGACCGTAAACTGTCATGGTTGTTTCAAAGCCCTTTTGACTGCCTCCGATAAAACGCATGAACAAATGTAGAATAAACCCAAAGAGAAAAAAAACCGCGGTCCCCACAAAAGGAAGCACAAGCCCCCAACACACAAGACCAATGATCACAGCGAAGACTTCTTCAGGGGCACCAAAAAGCGTCAGCATGATTTGCATCGCAACGGCTGCCAAGGTGCTAATAAACACGTTAATGAAAATATAAATCGCCAAAGGCACAAAATCATCAAAGGGCTTTAGATTAGAAAAGTATTCAATTGGAGATGTTAAAACACCCTTGGTTGTCTCAATATAAGAACCAATGAAATCTTTATTCCAGTTTTTCTCCCAAGAACAAAAACGCCGCGAGTTTGTGTTTTGATTGTCTGAGCTTTGCTGAGATTGACTTTGATTTTGAATCGGTTCTAATTCTTTTGTGGCTTGCTCTTCGTGAACTCGCTCTTTGACATGCGCGCGGTCTGCCAGATTTTCTTCGTCAATCGACTTTTTATTATCGTGACCGCAATGAGGACAAATGGTCGATTCGACTTTTTCGCCTTCACCCGAAAGTTTAAAATTATCAGAAACCGTATTGAAGTTTTTAAAGCACTTCGCGCAATTGATCGTAGCCATGCAGGTGAACCTAGCGAACCAGGAAAAAGAGATCAATGAAGAAGCACACGATCAGCCAAAACAATAGCCGCCGTTTCGCTTCTGAGAACCGTTAGACCTAAATTAGTAGCCACAACGCCCTGCTCTAATAAATAAGACATTTCAGAATCGGTGAAGCCGCCCTCGGGCCCCACCAACACAGCAATTTTTTGATGCTGCCCCAAATCACGTGGAAGCTCTTGAGAATGATCGGCAATGAATCCCGCCACACAAAAATCAAAATCTGAAAATTTGATTTCTTGAAGAGCCTTTACTGGCTGCAACTGCAAAGGGTAAGCGCGCAAACATTGTTTTTGTGCGTTCTCCGCAACACTCAACAAACGCTCCCATTTTGCCGAAGACAAAATATTTTTTTGCGTTCGTTCTGTAGACAAAAGCTGCACCTTGGCCACGTTTAGCTCGGTGAGTTTTTGCACAGCCCATTCCAAATTTTTTTGCTCAATGAGCGGCAAGCACACAGTTAAATCTTTTGGAGCCACTTGTGTTTTGACTGCCCCCAACTCCCCGCACAAGGGATCTAAAGCAGTGACTTTAAACGCAGCCAAAGCCCCTTGATTATCAGTGACCAGCAATTCTTCGCCAAGCTTCACACGCAAAGATTTTTTAATGTGGCGCAAATCGTCTTCTGAGAAAACAATGGGGTTTTGCAATCCAGGATTATTTTTTATGATAAAGATAGGCATGCCAATCCTGCGATGTTCTCTCTGCTAAAAATTCAAGACCAGAAAACGCTTGTTTCACCATTTCGCCGCGATCAGGAATGATGCCTGACAAAACCAAATAGCCATTTGGCTTCACCAAAGCAATCAAACCGTCTTTAAGCTCTACCAAAGATTCAGCAATAATATTAGAAACAACCACATCTGATTTTTTTAGATCAGGGTGATCCAAGCCGCCATCATTCACAAAAAAAGAAATGTCGCTGGCATCGGGATTGCGCTGCAAATTTTCTTTGGCCGTCGCCACGGATTCCACATCGTTGTCAACACCTGCCACGTTTTTAAAGCCTAACTTTTTAGCAATGATCGAAAGAATACCGCTGCCACACCCCACATCTAAAAGCGATTCTAAGTCTGGGTGATTTTCGCGAATGTCTTCAATGAACTCAGCGCAAAAACGCGTGGTGTCGTGTTGACCTGTTCCAAAGGCCATGCCTGGATCCAAAGTCACAATCACCTCACCGTCTTGTTGCTGGTAATCTTCCCAACTGGGTTTGATCACCACATGGCGAGTCAATGGCATGGGTTTAAAATGCTGCCGCCAAGCTGTTGCCCAATCACCCTGAGGAATGGGTTTGATGACTTCTAAACGACACGCGTTGTTTTCGAGTTGTGATAATTTTTTTCTGAGCACCTCGGCATCGGCATCGGGAAAGTAAGCCAAGAGCTCGGTTTGATCGCTATGGAAACGCGGGTCGCTGTCATCTATGGGGAGATCTTCGTAACTTCCCAAGCTTCCCATTTGTTCCAAAGAAGCCACCAAGCGATCTAATTCTGATTTTTCTAATTGCCAGCGAGATTCTAACCATTGTTCTTTTCCAGCCATAAACTCTCCGTTATAAATTACGATGCAATAATCTAAACTTACCAAATACAAGCAAAAAACTTTATTTTATTTTTCTAATAAAATCCCATGCAGCCGTATCTAGAATTTTAGTTTAAGACAACAAATAAGGATGCTTTCATCAAAGTCACACAATAAAGCCCTTGGCGCAAAGTCAAAATTGATATAGTTTTACGCCAAGTTTAGCCCCAAAACCCAAAGCACTTTTACATAAAGCAACCAGGAGAATCATGAAAGCCCGTACCCCTCGTAACCTCGACCTGCATGAGCAAGCCGAAGCCCAGCAACGTTATTTTTACCTAACACTCACCGACATCACCAAACCAATCACCTTAAGACGCATTGGAAAAGACCACATCCTCATTGATGCTCACAAAGAGGTCTTAAGCCTAGGCCTAGTGCGTGGGTTTATTTTGGCCAAAAACGACACCGGCATCATTCGTTTTGATGCCAAGCTCGCCAAAGACGAAGGCAGTGACGAAAAGTTTGATATCATTCGTTTAGACGTAGATGCTGGTTCCTTAGCTCTAGACAACAATCGCGAGTTTTGCCGCCTGCCTTTTTTGGAAGAACGAATCCCCTGCCTTTTGCATCATGATTCCAAAAAAATAAAAGCAGAGCTTCATAATATTAGCGCTGGTGGTTTTTCGATCAAAACAAAATCAAAACTTGATTTGGAATCGGTGTGGGATCTTAGCGTCACAATTCCCAGTTACAGCAACAAAATGGAAGAGTTCTCTGTGATGGTGGTGCATGTTTTTCCAGATGAATACCTAGAAGGCCCTGAGAACATCTATGGCACGGCCTTTTTGCGCAGGCCAAGCGAAGGTCATGCGCACGTCATCAACGACGAAAAAGAAGAAGCCATTATTAAATACGTGAATCAACAATTGATCGAAAGACGTAAGAAGAAAAAAGAGGAAGAACTGGAGTTGGGTGCTTAAGTAAATTGCTTTCTCCTTCGCTAAAGCTACAGAGAACAAGTCATCAGCCTCCGGCTGATCGCAATGACCCTCTTGTCACTGCGAGAAGTGAAACGACGAAGCAGTCCAGAAAATAAACAAACACTGGATTGCGTCGTCGCTTCACTCCTCGCAATGACACTCATCCCAACTAGGCTCCTAAGCTCTTACGCACCTAGGCACATTAACAACGAGCCCCTAGCCCCTAGTCCCTAGTCCCTAGTCCCGAGACACGTGCTCCAAACAAAACCGCAAAAGCAATCATGCTTAAAAAAGCAAAAAAGTTTGCGTGGTTTCCAGGCTTACGCGCACTCAACGAACAGGTTGCGCCACCTGGTCCTAAGCCTGCGCCACTTGGCGTGCTTTCATCCACAACGCTACCTTCAAAGGTCACTGCACTCAAGGTTGCCACGTCCACAGTCATTGTGCCTGTAGCACCTAAATTTGTCATGATGGTAGAGTCTTCTTCGTTGATCACAATCCACTGACCAATGTTATCAGAAGATCCGCCTTCGACTTTAATGGCAAAGTCCTCAGCATTGGTGATTTCTAAAAGACTTGGTCCACCAAAGAGCACATAAAGGTCGTTGTCACCCGTACTGTAAACAATATCGGCAACATCATCACCGTTGGCATCACCAATTTCAATCGCGTAAACATCATCTCTATTGTTACTCACAGTGAAACTCACTTCATCTCCGATATTGCCATCACTGTCGCCAGGGAAGATATAAAAACGACCATCACTAGCTGCGATAAAATCAAGGTAGTCATCACCTGTCACATCGGCCACAGGCGCAACAACATCAAAAGGTCCTGGTACAGATGAATCCGATTCGTCAGTACCAAAATCAAAGACATCAGATAGCTCGTTTGCGTTTGGCAAGATCTCCATGCTTTCAACCGGAGCCGAACCTTCGGTCACAATAAAGCGACTTGTGCTGGAACTCAGATTTGCTTCCACTGTTGTGCCAATCACCGGCTTGTTATCAAAGAAATACGAGTAGCGCGTGAGAATGTAATCTTGCGTTCCAATGATCAGACTTCTGATGACAAGATCCAAATCGGTGAGGTAGGCGCTACCAAAATCACCATCAACATCGCCTTCAGCCAAAATAAGCAGATTTTCGTTTTTCAATACCAAATGAGCGCCAAAACGTTGTCCACGTCTATTGCCCTCAATGATATCAAACTCAAGATCAAGATCCGGGTCTTCTAAATCAATGAGTTTTAAGTTTGAATCACCCGGCACCTTCACAACCATACCACGGTCATTATCGTGCTCAGGGTAACCAATGTAAAAGTTGCCATTGTTACTGACCACCACGTGGTTCACAAGATTATCACTCAGAATCCGGAAGCCATTGCCAACTTGTAACTCATACCCATCAAAATCACTTTGCGCTTTTTGTTTGATCACGGTTCCCGATTGCGCGCCAATCACCTTGCCTGTGGTGTCTTTTCTAATAGCGTTATTATTAGAACCGTCGGCATTCTGCGCTTTTTTATTGGAACTCACCTGAATGGTTTTCTTACGCGGTAACAAGGTGATGTCTTTATTAAATAAAGAGGATCCACTTTGTCGCACAGACAAATTAAACACCATGGCGCGCTTGGTGCCTTCAGGGATTGTGATTGTTGGTTTAAGACCTGCAGAAATACTTCCAACAGAATCACCAGAAGACTGTGTCCATGTGTAAGTCACACCAGACACGGCGGCTCTGATACCATGACAACTAGATCCCAGCGTGTAGCTTTGGCCAGCAAAGGCAGAAGCATTCAAACAAGCAGCGCGAGTGCCCACAACAGGATTTTGCGAACCACCACTTGATCCACCCCCTTGTGACCCACCAGAACCACCGGACCCACCAGATCCTTCAGAACCACCAGATCCTTCAGAGTCTTCAGAATCATCTTCACTTTCTTCGCTATCACCACCGGAGTCATCATCAACATCGTTGTTGTCAAGAAGTGACACGGTTAATGAGGTGACAGAAACTCCATTGTAAGAACTATCGCCACTGGTCACACTCGCCGCAATGGTGGCCGAACTATTCGCGACAGTCGCGCTTTCTGAAAGAGAAACCTCAACCTCTTGTTCGGTACTCCAGTTGGCCGTTGTGAAAGTCACAGGCGATCCTGTGAACACCAACCCATCACCAGAACTCAGAGTCACCACAACATTTGCCGTAGGCTGACTGGTGAGCACAAGCGACAAGGTATTGCCTGTGCCACTGGTTGTGATGGCTGTGCCATTGTCATCATTCACAAGCAAGACACCAGCGCTATCATTATCGGTGATGCTTGGCGTGATGCTATTCACGGCAATTTCGTCATAATACGCATCATCACTGCTTGCCGCATGACTGATTGTGGTGGTGTGATTGCCTTCCGCCGCGTTGTCATCAGTCATGGTCACTGTGATGGTTTGTGGCGTACTCCAGTTTGCATTTGTAAAAGTCACACTGGTTGGGCTCACGCTCGATTGTGCATCTGTTGTGATATCAATATCAACATTGTTTGTTGGTTCACTGGTCAACACAATGGTGTATGTCGCGTTCGCGCCTTCTTCAGTGGCTCCAGAAATTTCGGCAACCGAAACACCGGCTTCGTCATCATCCACAATGCTCACGTTGACTGTTGCCACAGCCGCACCATTGTAATTGGCATCATCACTGGTGGCTGTGTGCGTGATGCTGTCGTTATGATTGCCTTCTTCAATATCATCGTCATCAGCATCAATAGTCACTGTTTGCGCACTATCCCAGTTTGCCGATGTGAATGTTAAGGTTGTGACATCGGTATCTAATTCATCACCAACTGTCAGAGCGATGGTGACGTTGTTGGTGGGTTCGGAATCAAGAACAACGGTGTAAGTATCAGACGCGCCACCTTCCGTCACAGAACTGGAACCACCAGACTGAGCCACAGTGACTCCAGCTGTGTCATCATCAGTGATGGTCAAGGTGTGTTCGGTTGTTGCTCCCTGAGTCGCATTTGTTGGCGCTCCCATGGTCACAATCACAGTTTCATCATCTTCGTCTATATCATCATCAGTGATCGTCACTGTGATGTCTTTAGATGTTTGTCCTGCACTAAAACTCAATGGCGAAGCTGTGATGCTGTAATCTGTGCTGGAGCCTGTCGCCGTGCCGGTCAATGTGAAAGGCATGCTCACAGTTTTGCCAGACGCTGCGCTCAAAGTCGCTGTGATGGTTGCTGTGCCATCGCCCTCGTCAGAGCTTTGTGATGCCGAACTAAAGGTCACCGTCGGTGCATCATCGTTATCGGTGATGGTGATGGTTGCCGAGCTATCTGATATGGTTGCATTGCTCGCACTACTCAACCCAATGGTGAAGGTCTCATCATCTTCATCGATGCTGTCATTGCTAATAGAAACCGTGAAAGTTTTATCACCTGTTTGACCTGTGGTCCAAGACAAGGATCCAGATTTAGCTGTGTAATCATCGCCTGCTGTTGCGGTGCTATCAGCCGTGGCGTAATTCACCGAAACAGTGGACGCACTCTCACCAGTCATAGTCACCGTGACTGTGACTGTGCCTGCCGCCTCGTTCACCGAAGCATCGGCAACCGCTAAGCTTGGTGTGTCATCATTATCGGTGATGGTATAAGTGTGCACAGTGGTTCCCAAGGTGGCGTTACTTGGCGAACTCAAAGTCACTTCAATGGTTTCATCACTTTCATCAAGGTCATCATTCACCACCGTGATCGTGATGTTTTTCGATGTCTCACCAGGAGTGAATGTCAACGTTCCTGCGCCTAAGGTGTAATCGGTTCCCAAGCCTGTGGCTGTGCCATCGGTCACGGCGTAGTTCACTGTAGTTGTTTGTCCAGAAGCAGTACTTAAATTCACAGCCAGGTTCACACTGGTGGTCGATTCCGCACCTGAGCTTGATGACGATGTGAACCCAACCGTTGGCGCACTGTCGTTATCGGTGATGGTCAAGGTGTGAACGTTGGTCGAACCCAATACGGCGGTTGCTCCCGTTGGGGTTCCCAAAGTCACAATCACCGTTTCATCGCCTTCATCCAAAGAATCATCTTCAATAGAAATACTCAAATTCACTGAAGTTTGACCAGAGGTGATCACCACCGAACCACTGGCGTTCAAGCCATGATCTGTTCCTGTGCCCTCTGCTGTTCCGGTCACGGTGTAAGGCACTGTCAAATCAGAATCCAAAGCACTGCTTAAATTAATTGTGGCATTGACTGATCCATCTCCTTCAGCGGCTGTGTTGGTGGCTGCACTAAACTCCACAACGGGAACCACATAAGTGAGGGTCATGCTATCGATCTCAACAGGATCAGAACCATCGGAAACCAAGAAGGCTTTGAAGTAAAAATCACCACTACCAACATCATCATGGAAAGTCGTGATGTAGGCATTGGCATCGCTCGCCGTATTATAATGAGCACCAACATCTGTAACAGCGGTCCAAGCTGAACCGTTGTGATAATAATAGCCTTCGTTGGTGTCGTCCATGTCACCATCGCTGTTCAAATCGACACCCACGGTCATGTAGACATCACCAGCATGACTACCACCATAGCTAGGCTCTAATCCTAAGATCTGACTAAAAAATGGATGCGTGCCATCGCTTGTCAGAGCAACAGCGTTATTGGCATCGGGGATAAAAGCATTGTACTCTGTGGCATTCAATGTCACCGTGGGCTCATTTGCAGTGATCTTACGCACACGAATATTATCAATGGTTTCGTAAATATTATAACTAGGTCTCACGTTATCGACAGATATATTTTTATTCCCTGCATCGTAGCTCACAGAACCAGCAGCACCACCACCGTTATAAAGAGAAATTCTAAAATCGCTAGCAGTGTCAGTGCTCATACCCGTTCTTGTACTCACCGTTGTGCCATCTAAAATAACACTGACAGTATCGCCTAAGCGTAACAAAGTAAGATCATATTGTTGCCCCGTAGTGACCTGATAAGCATCGCCACCACCAGGAACAAGGATTGCAGGCAATTGAGCAGAATCATCCGTATCCGATGAAGAACGCATCAGGTTAACAACCGTGCCATGCTTGTAGTTTGTAGCCACACTAAATTGGTTGGAAGCATAGCTATCGACCGTGTAGTCCATATCAATAGCCACTTTATTGTCATCAGGAGTTGAAATACCAAGCGTGTAAACCCTTGAACCTGTATCGGTCACACCCGGATCACTAGAAAAATCATCGTAATCATAAAAGGTGTTCGCTCCATTGGATGCTGAACTGGCAGACACGTTGCCATAGAACATGTAAATTGTTTCTGTGCTAGAAGCTTCTAAGCTTGGGATCTCGACCCAGAAAACAGCTGAATCACCATCTGTCTTGGATTCCAACCAGTGATCAAGCGCCGTGGAGCGATCTGAATCGTAAAAACGAATGTCATCAAAATCCTCTTGCATGTCACTGTCATAAGACACAGTCACTTTAACTTGGTAATTGGTCAACTCACTCGACTCATTGTTTTGAACACTAATCGTTTTTGCCTTGGTCATGCCAGACGGTGCGTTGGTGTAATACGTGCTACCACCCAAGTCCTTAAGACGAATCAGGCTATTCGAGCTTGCGTTCAGCTCAATGTTGGTTCCACTAAATGTGTAATTGTCCGCATCTTCAGTAAACTCATAGGTCTGCGTTGACGCGTTTGTGAGCATGTTGGTAAAACTAAAATTGCTGTTATTACCACCATCCGTACAACCAATATTACAACCTAAGTCTGATCCTGTGACGTTGTTGATGTCTTTGATGTTCAAGTATTTTAAATAAGCCGCCGTCGTCACACTCACTTGTCGCTGACTTCCAGAACTATCCGATTGCACACTGAGCAAATTGCTGCTGGCACCACCTAAAATCAAATTATTGGCAATCGTGATATTGCCACCCAATTCCAAAGTATCGGTACTAGAAACGTTTTTGTGCAAATTATAAAAAGTAAAAGCCGTTGCGATTTCTTGAGAGCTGCCATCCAAAACCACCGTGCCATTGCTATGCGTAAACGTGCCTGCATTAGAAAGATCACCAGACACATTCATGGTCTTGCCATTCAAATCAAAAGTACCACTGGTGACAGTGAAATTGCCATTGATGTCCAAATTACGATCGGCATCCCAAGAACCCGAACCATTAAAGACCACATTATTAAAAGTCGTTGTTGGCAAAGAGGTGTACGAACCACTGCCATCAAATTCAATGGTGCCTGAATCTGTATCTAATGTCGCTGTGATTGTTTCCCCACCTTGCATGCGGAAAGTGTCTTCGTTGCTGAATGTCCCTGTCACCGTCAGGTCATAACCGCTGATATCAAAGGTGCCCGCTGTGATGGTCAGGTTGCCAGCAATGGATTCCGTAGCACCCAAATTAAATGCCCCACCAGAACCATTAAAAGTCAGGTGATGATAAGACCAGTTTGGCACCGAAATGGTTCCTGAAGTGGCTTCAAACACCACCGTTGAACCACTTTGTAAATCCGGGTTACTGGAGTTGGCCGTGATGGTTTCATCGCCATCCAAATAAAGCACGCCGCCATCTTCGACATCAAACTGTCCACTGGTGCCATCAACCGTGACATCAAAACCACCGGTATCAAAACCACCTTCGCGCACAATCAAATCTTGGTTAGTGGCATTCAAATCAATATTAGAAGCCAAAGTGACCTTGCCGCCACTTTTATTGATGATCCAATCGCCATCCCAAAGATCTTCTTTGCCAGAAGCCAAGCTCACACGCTGATTGGCTGACCCCGTAAAAGTCAAAGTCGCTGTGTTGCCGCTTTCGGTATCGGCATGTGTGGTCACATCACCACGCACTTCAACAGCGCCGCCATTAAGACGACCATCCATGATGTACAAACCACCCAAGACCACCAAGGTATCGCTATCGGCCATATCAACAGTCCAAGCCGATGTGGGGTTCACATGAAAATTGTAAAGCTCAAAACCTTCCGTGGCATTAAAGTCAGGTCCCGTGCCACGCATTTCCAAAGTGCCGTTGTTATGATTAAAAGTCCCACCAGAAAAGGTAAAATTACCACCAGTGGTTATTAGGGTGGCATTTGCTGGCGCCTCAAAACGCCCACCCGACATGATAAAATCTTGTGTTATAAAATTCTCATCAGGATCAGCAATGAAAGTCCCGCCGGTGATCGTGAAATCATCATTCACTGTCACCGCGCCTTCAGCAACATAAGTTCCTGAGGTTAAGGTAAAATCATTTAAAGAATGGGTGAAAGACAAGCTTCCCGTTTGCGTCACCGTTCCATCACTCTTATTCACAACAATGTTGCCAAGTATCTCAAGATCGGCGGTGGTGTAAGTTTGATCTGCTCCACCGGTAAATTGAATATCTGCATAAAGAGTATCCATCCCCGCATCAACAGTCACATTGCCTTGAAACTGATAAGTACCGGAACCACCCAAGGTGCTGTTGTTCAAATTAGCATCATTAGCGATGATCAGCGTGTCACCACTTTGCAAATCAGTCCGACCACCAGTTTTGTCGAGTGTAAAGTTGTAGAATGTTTCAGTGGAATTGACATCAATATCAGCATCACTACCACCCACGTTACTATAAAAACGCACCGTACCGTTGTTGTGATTAAAAGTGCCTGTGCCTGTGTTGGTGAAATCAAGTTTGATAGAAAGTGTTCCAGAAGTCGATGTGAAAGTAGCGCCACTCCCAATGGTTAAATTATGATTAACTGAAATGCTCGAATCGCCACCCACAAAGGTACCAGAGGTCACTATAAAATTATCGTTACCCGCATCACCATTAAATGCGCCATCACCAATGCTAATCGTCACACCAGCTTCTTGTGTGAGCGTGCCGGTGTAACCGCTGTCCATCACAATACCATCTACGGTGATGTTGCTATCAATGGAACAATCGTCAGTGTCATCGCTAGTAAAGTAAACAATGTCGGAAGCACCAGGTGCCGTGGTGTCGTTAGCGCCGCCACTGGAAGTTGACCAGTTGGCATCATCTGCAAAGCTACCATCTGCCGGACCAACCCAGTATTTTAGGGCGGCAAAACTTGCCGAGCTGTACGATACAAAAATGAACAGCAGAAAAAAGAATACGAATTTTTGCAATGATTTCATTTGCTTTACCATAGTCCCCTAGCCTTTGGGATATTCATTGGAGCCCTGCAAATAATAAGAAGCAAGAAGCGTACCGAAATATCACGTTAACAACTCTTAACAACGCTTAACAGGAGCGAGCACAAAAGGTGATTTCTAGGAATGTTTTGCCGGGGGGAGCGTCAAATTGCTTAACCCCTCTGGAACTGAGCAATTTTAGTGAATAATGATTGTAGTGGCCGCTCGTGAGCGGCCAAGAAAATTGTATCAAAATTATGGTCGCTCTCGAGCGACCACTACTTAAGCCCCTAAGCACCTAGGCTCCTAGGCTCCTAAGCACAAAAATAACGAGCCCCTAGACGCGAGATACGAGACCCCAAAATAGATCAGTAGATCAGGTGAACAAATAGAGCAGTAGAACTCTTTCACCTAAGCACCTAGGCACCTAAATACAAGTGAGTCGAAGGCCCTGTCCTGAGCGAACAACGTGAGTCGAAGGCCTTGTCCTGAGCGAACAACGTGAGTCGAAGGATTGACCAATACCCCTTTCTCATTCTAAAATTAATCGTTTGGAATCATTTGTGTTTCTAAAAAGAGCACGTTTAATTTTTGGAGAGAACATGTATCAACTCAGCGGCTTCATTCCTGCCGATCTACAAATCAATTCTTGGGACGATCTAAAACCTTATTTTGAAAAACTTTTGCACCAAGACATTAAATCTGTAGAAGATTTAGAACGACTCATTGTTCATTACAGCGAAGCCATCAGTGTTTATCACGAACAAAACGCGCGCTCTTACATTAATATGACCTGCCACACCAATAACGAAGACTATGTAAAACGCCACGAACTCTTTGCAGTGGAACTTGGTCCCAAGTTAGAAACCATCTGCAACCAAATCGATAAAAAAATCACCGCGTCTGATTTTTTCAAAAACCTTCCTGAAGAACGCTATGCCTGCTACAAACAAAGCATTGCGCGCGACCTGGAACTCTTCCGCGAAAAGAATGTGAACGTGCAGGCTGAACTTTCTAAAATGGTTTCGGAGTTTGAACAACTGGCCGGCAAACTCATGGTCGAATACGATGGCGAAAAACTGCCCATCCCCATGGTGAGTAAAAAGTTATTATCTTCTGATCGATCCGAAAGAGAAAAGGCGTGGTTTGCGATTCAAGACACGCGCTATCAATCTAAAGACGAGCACGATCAGCTTTTTGATCAAATGATCAAAAAACGCCACGAACTAGCCACCAACGCCGGTTATAAAAACTTTCGCGATTACAAACACGATGCCTTGCACCGCTTTGACTACACAGTAAAAGATGTTTTGCAGTTTCAAGAATCAATCGAAGAACTTGTGGTGCCACTGGCCAACAAACTTTTAGAAAAACAAAAAAATAAACTCGGCATCACAGACTCGTTCCGCCCTTGGGATAGCTCTGGCAAACCCAAAGACGAAAAGCCCTTAGAACCTTTTGAAAAAGCCGAAGAACTTTTGGGAAAAACCAAAGACATTTTTGCCAAATTGGATCCTCAATTTAAGGATAACCTACAAAAAATGGATGACGCCAAGCTTTTTGATTTGGAATCGCGCGCCAACAAAGCCCCTGGTGGTTACAACTACGGATTAGAAATAACCGGCATGCCTTTTATTTTTATGAACGCCGCTGGCACGCACCGCGATGTGGTCACTTTAATGCACGAAGGCGGACACGCCATGCATACCTTTTTGACCAACAACGAACCTCTTATAAATTACCGCAACACACCATCTGAAATGGCAGAGACTGCTTCCATGAGCATGGAGCTTTTAACCGCAAAACATTGGGGTGAGTTTTACAACGAAGAAGATTTTAAACGCGCTCGTCAAGAACACATGGAAGGCGTGATTGACACCTTCCCTTGGGTGGCCACAGTGGATGCGTTTCAACATTGGGTTTACACAAACCCTGAGCACACGGTCGAAGATCGTGATGGTGAGTTTGAAAAACTCATGCAACGTTTTGGTGGCACCTGTGTTGATTGGTCTGGTTTAGAAAAATACCGCCGCAACTTTTGGCAAAAACAACTGCATATTTTTTCGGTGCCTTTTTACTACATTGAATACGCCATTGCGCAAATTGGCGCTTTGCAGGTTTATCGTAACTTTAAAAAGGACGAAAAAGCAGGCTTGGAAGCTTACAAAAGAGGCTTGAGCTTAGGCTCTAGCAAACCTTTGCCACAAGTTTGGGAAGCCATGGGCATTAAATTTGATTTTTCAAAAAACAACTTAAAGGCGCTCATGGATTTTGTGAGCGAAGAGCTCGCAAGCTTAGGGAGTTTGTAAAATAAAAAAATGTTAAATTCCGCATATCTAATGCTAAAAATAGTTAATTTAATACTTTTTTATGCTGTATTTTTCTAAATTCCGCATAGTAGTTGCGGAATTTAGAAAAATACCCTAAAATGGGTCCTGATGACTCATTTTGACCGCAAACTAGACCTTTCCCAAGCCTCTCAAAGAAAAAGCCTTTTTTTATTTAGTCCGCGGCAAACAGGAAAAACCACCCTCCTCAAAAAAAGATTTCCAGAAGCGCCATTTTACAACCTCTTACTCAGCGATGTTTTTTTAAAATTATCACAAAGACCGCAGCGAATTCGTGAAGAACTCTTAGCTCAAAACACACCAACCAGCACGCCCATCATCATCGACGAAATTCAGAAACTGCCTGTTCTTTTAGATGAAGTTCATCACCTGATTGAAGAACATGGCTATCATTTTATCTTAACTGGCAGCAGCCCGCGTTCTTTAAAAAAAGGGTCGGCCAATCTCCTTGGAGGCCGTGCGCGCACTTTTCATTTGCACCCTTTGGTCAGTGCCGAAATTCCAGAATTCGACATGATGCGTGTGCTCAACTTTGGCGCCCTGCCCCCCATTTACAATTCCTGCGAACCCAATGAAGATTTAGAAGACTATGTCGGGAGTTATTTAAAAGAAGAAATTCAAGCAGAGGGAGCCACAAGACACATCGAAAATTTTTCGCGATTTTTACAAGTTGCCTCCCTTCACAACACGCAGGTCATTAACTTTGAAAACATCGCAAACGATTCTCAAGTGCCTCCAAGAACCATCATCGAATACTTTGCTATTTTGCAAGATACTTTGGTGGGAACTCTTTTAGAACCCTTCAAAAAAACAAAAAAAAGAAAAGCCATCACCTCGGCTAAGTTTTATTTTTTTGACGTGGGCGTTGCAAATATCTTGGCTGGCAATTTTAAAATCACAAAAGGATCCACTCTATTTGGAACTGTGTTTGAACATTTTATTTTTACCGAAATCCAAGCCTATTTAAGTTACTCAAGAGACAAAAGAGCATTGAGCTTCTGGAGAACCCATGGCGGCTACGAAGTTGACTTTGTCATTGGCGATAATGTCGCGATTGAGGTCAAAGGATCACACACCGTCACAGAAAAGCACTTAAAAAGCATGAAAGCCTTTTCTTCAGAAATCAAACCAAAGCAAAAACTTGTTGTATCGCTTGAAGACAAAGCCAGAAAAATAGATGATGTTTTAATCTTGCCCGTGAATGATTTTTTAACACGCCTTTGGGGGGGAGAGCTCTAGCCCATTGTCACTTTTATTTGTGTACGCAAGCGATCTAAATTCTGAATTGTTTCAACAAAATCTGAAACTTCTGTACGGAATTTTTCCTCAGCTGTGCCGGCATCAGATAACAACACAATTAGCTCTTGAATAAACTCATTTAAAGTGAGTTCAGCTCTATAATCTTCTTTAAGTCTCTCTAAAAATTTATCGCAACGTTCTGTTAAATGCTGCAATCTCGTTAACATGTTTTCTATACTTTCTCTTTGACTTGAACTTGGGTCAAAATGACTTAAAGGCAGCTCCATTTCGATATAATAAAAATTGGTGTAATCTGGATGATTTTTAAGATGATCAAACCAGTCCTGGCTTTGATCAACCCATTCACGACATTGCCTGTGAGTATCAAGCAATGCAACAAATTGAGATTCTACTCTTAAAAGATCTTTCTTAATATTTTCTAAAAGCTTCGCTTTATTAATGCCTGCGTTTTTAAAAAACTTATCATAGTCATAATTTCTTGCACGCTCGTTTAAATGAGAGATGCTACTTATCATGCTAGAAAAATAATAAAGTCGGTAAAATATCTCAGCAGAAAAATGGGCCCCAAGACTTGTGGCAATGCTAGGCAGCAATATCAAAGCCAACAAAGCACTGTTAACATGCGTCATTCCCTGGTGAACCACAATTTTATCAACACCGTAAAGACAGATAAGGTTTGCTAAGATCATCGCTACCTGAACAGGAAATCCATACTTAAGAAAGCGCTTCACAAGCATTTTCACATCATTTGTTTCGGGTATGATTTTGGGTTGTATCAAAGCACTCAATTGAAAACCTGCCAATGAACAACAACCCAAAAGAAAAGTCAGAACAGGATCGCTTCCAAAGGAAAAACCAAATAAACTTAGATTTAGAGAAAAAAGCCCCAAAGCTGAGTACAGATGGGACCTAATCGGAAATGCTGTGTTATCAATGAGATTTGCGTGCCAATCAGTTTCCAAATACTGAGCTTCCAGCCAGGTTTGCTTGAAGCGTGGCAATCGCTCTGAAAAAGCCAGTGCATGTGGTGGCTGGTTTTTAGACAAACACGCAAACAATCCCGAGTCAGTCAGCAAAGGGCGCGGCATGTACCCTAGTGAAGTTGTTCCCATTTGACCAAGCGGGCTCTCTTCTTGAAAAGCACAATCAATGGCAATGGGCTCAGTTGTTTGAACAACAGGCGGTAAAGAATATCCGGTTGTGACTGGAGGTTGATTCATACGCTTACAAGTGTGAGCAGACAATTCTGTGCTCTTAATACCTCATCGCAGAACCCCTGCAAAAGTTGCGTCAAAAATCTCATGCAGATTCACAGCCCAAATGCCGCCAATGCCCTTCCCTATTTGCCTTTAGGGTACGGTTAGCGTCTTGACAGCTGTCGTCAGAATCTTCATAAGCTATAAACCTCTTAATATTTTATGGGAAGACTTTAAGCCCATCGCCGGGCTGTATTAGATTTTAGAGATTAAGAAATTTAAAAGGACAACATCATGAACGCACCTATCAACACCATTAACTGGCTTATCGCTATATTCAGCCTTTGAACCTTTCAGTATTGCTAAAGGCCGGCTGGCCGACTCAGAAGATTTTGTTAACACACATGACGCAGATGCAAGCCAATTAGCACGAGATGTCTATAGAGGATCCTCTCCAGACAAAAATAGTAACCAAAAATTAGATACGTATTTAAGAACATACCGATTCGCAAACATTGAGCAAGCCAGAGGACAGGTTTCTGCTGTAGCTGCTAGGTTGCAGGATCTATCAGGAGAAATTTACGACCAGCACGCAAGAAGCCAAACTGGATTTGTTGGTGGTTACGAGGGACATAGATACATCTCTTCCCCTTATGGGCGTATTGACCCATTCAACCCAGATGCCACAATCATCAAACTCAGGCATGGTGAACACGGTGTGACACACGCTGATCGCAACATTCAAAATTGGACACTCATAGCCAAAAGATCAGGTGATCGCGTGCATCTTGTTATGCTGCAAGGTGGGGCTGGGGTCTTCTTCACAGGGCAACTTGGTGACAGATTTCAATTAGGCGGCTTCATGATGGCCGTGCCCCTTGATTCGGCTCTGCAAATTTTAGAGCTGCGACGTTTCAATAAACAAGTCGTGGCACAACGGATCTTTGGTGAAATTGGATTAGGGGCGAAGCAACTAAAAAGTCTCGGCAACAGAGAAAGCGCAGAAAACCAACTGAGTTTCAGAGACCAATATGGTCGCTTTTTTAAACTCAGTGTTGGCAAAAGTAAAATTGCTGGCAGAGACCAGCCCGATCAACTTGTTTTGCATTGGGTGCCTGCTGCCGGAGAAAGTTTAGAATACGCAGGTTATAGGGGGCATCCTTATGAGGCTTCCTATGCCGGAGATCTTTATTTATTAAATAGTCTATTTTATGATTCGCTAGAACATGAAGCCGCTTCAGGAGCTCTTTCAGACAAATTATTAGCCTCATTTAAAATAGCCTATGCGAAAGAACGCGAACACGATGGCAGAAACCATCGTGATGGAGATCCTGTAGCCGCTTTGCACGACATGGCTAACATGGGGCTGTGTTAAATTAACACACAGTCACCGATTTAAACCTGACTGACTTTTTGAGGCTTGCAGCTTAGTTTAGCACCCTTAGATTTTTAACTGCGTTCCCGCAACCAAGCCGCCATGTCATCTAAAACGACTTCGTAATCTAAGTCGTTAAAGAGCTCGTGGTAGTACTCTGGGTAAATCTTAAGGGTCTTGTCTTGACTGCCCAATTTGGCAAAGAACTCTTCACTGCCCTCAGGCGCGCAAATGCGATCATCCCCCGCGTGCATCATGAAAGCTGGCAAAGTGATTTTGGGCGCTTGATTCATGATGACATCTTCTTGATTTAAAATGATCTCGGCCGCAAGTCGTGCAGAAATAGATTTTGCCACCATGGGATCGTTTTTGTAACGCTTTACTACTTCTGGGTCGCGACTGATCCACTTTTGATCAACCTCACTTGGAAACCTGAATTTAGGAAAATGCTCGGATAACTTAAGCCCCACAAAACGTTTAAGACGCGAGATTTTGAACGCCACTTTGATATTGGGTGACGAAGTGATGAAGCCCGCTAATTTGATGCTCGGGTAAGTTCCCAAAAAATTCAAAAGAACCTGACCACCCATGCTGTGCGCCACCATAAAGATTTTCTGGCGCGGGTGATTCTTTTTAACCATGCCAACAAACTCAGCAAGATCTTGGATGTACTCATTAAAGGAACACACATGCGCGCGAATGCCATCGCTTTGCCCATGACCACGTTGATCGTAAAGATAAATGCCGTAATCGTTTTGAAAGCGCTCCACCACATGCTCGTAACGACCCGTGTGTTCGTTTAGCCCGTGCACAAAAACCAAAATGGCTTTGGGATTTTTGGGCAAAACACTTTCGTAATACAGTCTGTGGTTATCGTGACCTTTAAAATAGGAATCCGTCTTTTGAATGCTCATGGGAGAAGAGATTAGCAGAATTCAAACCCGCTGACAAAAGCTTAAAGTAAAAAGAATTACTGATAATCTGCCATGACTGTCGAAACCTTTACTCTTTGACTCGCGTTATCGCCCCAAGAGACATAGACATCAACGCGTTTCAAACCAGATCCAGCTTGCGCTGTTTGCAAATCCTGACCAACCTCAGTCACAATCACTTGGCGAGTCAAAGAGTAAAGATCTTGTAAATCTTCAGAAGGGTAATTCTCAGTCACAATCTCATCGTATCCAGAAAAATTAAGATCAGCCATGATGAGTTCCAATTTTTCAGAAGCCGCCTCAGTGGCAATGGTGTTCATGTCACCAGTGACTGATTTAGCCACCGCGTTTTGCATCACTGTCATGCCGCCTAGCAAAGCCACCGACAAAAGAGTCACAGTTAAAACTGTTTCTAAAAACCCAAAGCCTTTTTGATTCTTAAGCACATTCATTTTAATCCCCTTTTCCATTCCTATACGCTTTTCTATTAGAGCAATGGCCATGCCAAAAACGACAAAACGGAATAAGACAAAGGAATCATTTGGGTTTTATGGGTTCTTGCATGAATCGCCCTGTTTCGATTTATGATCTGTGAACAGAGGCGTGTTTTTATTTTGAAATATGTCTGTGCAGGGAATGGAAGGAATCAATCAATAGATTCATGAATTCGTATTTTGAGATCTGTAGTGGCCGCTCGCGAGCGGCCAAAAAATTTGATCAAATCACGAAACTCTCGTGGCTCACACAAAGAAACAAAGTATTATGAACAAAGAAAAAATACGAAAACCCCTTCGTTTAAATAACTTTGATTACAGCAGCCACAATGCCTACTTCGTTACTATCTGTACTCAAGGAAGAAAATGCTTGCTTAGTAATATTGAAAATGAAGAATTCGTTGAACTAACTCAAATTGGAAAAATTACTGAAAAACAATGGTATTGGATTGAAACAAGATTCTCAAATGCATCTCTTGACGAATATGTGATTATGCCAAACCACATTCATGGCATCATTACTTTAGATGAAAAATATGATTCTATTAAAAAACCACTTGGCCAAATTATTGGAGCTTTTAAAACAACATCAACAAAATTAATAAATGACATCAACAAAACACCCAAACATCAATTTTGGCAACGTGGATTTCATGATCGAATCATCCGAAACGAACGAGAACTATCAGCACTACGAGAATACATTAAAAACAATCCTCTAAAATGGCATTTAGATGTAGAAAACCCAAAAAGAATTGAACTAACAAATATGGCCGCTCGCGAGCGGCCACTACGGAACAAAAGTTTTAAAAGATATCACTGATTAATCGTGACATCTTTTTAATCCAGTTTTGAAATCACAAAGGGCTTTAAAAAATAAGCCCGTAGATTTTTGATAAAGCTCTTTAAAAATGCTTTCATCATATAAAAATTCAGCTTGGTTTCTTGCCCTCAACATTTCTAACCAAATAGAACCATCTCCGACAAGGCCATCTTTAAATGCTTGTTGAATGACCGGTTTAGGGCCTCTCACTTCTTCTAGCCCTCTTTCTTTGAGCAAATCTTGCAGAGTTTTCCATCCCAATTCAAAAGTATATTCAAAACGTTGAATCAAACCCTCTTGAGCAAGACGATCTGTTGTTTGAGACTCTACAGCTTCTTCATATTGTCCCAAAGCTTTTTTAAAATTGGAAAACCGTTGTTTCCACCGAATGTCAGATTGACTAGTCATTACCTAACCTCTAATTTCCCTAAAAACCCTCGCGCCACACAAAACAAAAATCCCCATTAAAGCGAGGCCCCACAAGGACACAGCAGGCACTGCGTCTTGCGTGATCACCAAAGAACAAAAACCACCGCCTTGCACTTGGTTAAAATTAGCGCCCGCACCAACCTGACTGGCCGCCGCGTTATCATCACTGGGATCAAGCGGATCAAAGCCATTGTCGATTTCAGTTTTGTCATCAACGCCACCAAAATCAGTGTCTGGATTATTGGGATCGGTCTCACCAATTTCTGGTTCAAAGGCACCATTGTGATTCGCGTCTTCATCGCCGTCGATCAAACCATCGCCATCGGTGTCTTCGTTATTGGGATTGGTTGGGTTATCACCCGTTAGCTCAATGCAATCAGTCAAGCCGTCATCATCGGTATCAACAACATTAGGATTGGATTCACCAAGCTCTGGTTCAAAAGCACCATTCTGGTTGCTATCTTCCACACCATCTTCGCAACCATCGTCATCGCTATCGGCATCCAAAGGATCGGTTGGGTTTTCGCCGTTGACTTCAACACCATCTAATATGGCATCGTCATCGGTGTCAGAATCGTTCGGATCAGTGCCTGTGTTATCAAGCTCTTCCCAATCTTCTAATTTGTCTTCATCAAAATCAAAAAGCGCGTGACTCACACTGGTTTCCACATCGGGCAAGTAATCGTCGCCAATACCCGCATCCACGGAGCTGCCCGCAAACACCTGCAGCTCAACCATGTTCACAATATCACCTAGTCCCGCAATGGAGATGTCTTTAAAATTAGCCACGGTGAATTCTAAATCGCGTGTGGTGGCTGAAGGCGAAGCAAATAAAACCACCGGCGCCAAAGAAGTGCCACCAAAACCAAGATCGGGGCTATTAAGCGGGTCATAAAAATTAGAAACATTGTAGGCACCCAAAGTGCTCAAGGAACCGGCGTTAGACACACCCAATAAAACATCAACCGTGTCGGCATCAAAGTCGTTGCCATCAATGCGTGAATCCGCGTCTAAATCGATGGAAACAACAAAGGCCTCGCCATTGCCAAGATCAGCGCGATCCACAATGCTGCCCGAAGTGGCGCTAGAAGGATTGCCATCGCCATCGGCATCACCAAAGATGGTGCCGTTGATGGTGGTCACCCCAACCAAAAGCTCATCGGTGTTGCCATCGTAATAAAAACAAATTTTATCGATATCCCAACCAGTCGCGGCCACAAAACTAGGAACCCCCACGTCTTCGCCACCCTCGTCGCTCAAACAATTCTCATTGGTAAAATCGGCCGTCACATTGCCAGTGAGTGTGATGCCGGCATGTGCTGCTGAAACAAAAACAAAGCTGATTAAAAATGATAAAATACGAATGGGTTTTAACACGGGCTGTCCTCCTAATAGGAGCAGTCCTAGCGGCAGCCCGAGTGAGCGTCAAGCAGCAGAATCCAAAACAAAAATAAGCTTAATATCATAAAAGATGTACTGGAGGGGAGTTAAGCCCTTCATTCAGGCTTGTGAACAATGTGGTATTCCCTTAATAAAAATTCAGCATTCGCTTTTGGTGCACCCGAATCATTTTTACTCTGATCAATCACTTTCTTTGCAGTATTGATAATAATAAATTTGCGTTCTGGGGAAAGTTCATCGTCCTTAATTCTGGCAAACACAGCAAGTGTTTCAAATGAGTTTTTACGAACAATGTCCTTCTGCGTTTGATCAAGACACATTTCCACAAAAAATGTTATCAAAACTGAAATACCCTCTTCTGCATTTATGTCTCCTGAATAAGCCATGTCCTCTAGAATTTCTCTGAGATCCAATACAAATGAATTCAAGTTCTGTTGCGTTATTGGTGTTGAGTATGAAAGTAATTTTTCTAAGTAATGCACTTGAATTTGGGGAGACATTTTTTCCTGACAATCTCTGGGAAGCATATGGCTCTGTGCATGCTCTAACTGCTTACCACCTTCCTGCACGTAAAGTTTATCAAAAATATCAGCTAAAAGAGCATCATCATTCACAAGTCCTAAAAATTCAGAGAAAATAGCATGATTTTCGAGGGAAGAGAACCTAATAAAGTCGATTACAGACTGTCTTAAAACAAGTTCAATTGGCAAAATTTTATGTCCCGCCTCAATGGGTTGGTTATTTGATTGCCTTTGAAGCACAACACTTAGAAGTTTCCAAAAAGCCAGTTTTGATTCAACCCGCTTTTTCATTTCGTCATTTTCTGTAGATTTTAATGTCTCTGTGAAAAAAATTGAAAGTTCCAAATCAGACAAACTTCCTTTTAAGCAAAGATCACCTTCAGCTATATTAAAAAGCTTGTATTCGGTTATTTCACTATAGAGTCCAAACATTTCCAAAGGATAAGATTCAAATGCCAAACCCATTTGAGCTACAGGACCTCTCTTACTATTTAATTCAATTTCTTTCTTTTCGTTTTTTAAATGAAAATCCAATGCTTGCTTCACTTTTTTAAGAATTTCATCAACATAATCATCTTCTAGATTATTATTTTTGAGCAATACATAAAAATCGTTGATCGCTTGTGTTCTAATCTCATCCTTTTGAACACTTATTCTCGGTCTAAAAATATGACTCTTTAATAACTCAAAATAACGCTCGTTTGGTTCAAAATGCCCTAAAAACGGAGACAGGGTGCGCCAAATCAACACAGCAACTTCGCTTGAATTTTTTGACAAAGCATCTGAGGTTTCATCAAATTTGACATCTGCTGCAGACAAAGAAAGTAAAATAGCAGCAATCTTTTGCTTTTGAGCATCACTCATCAAATCTGCATTAGCGGCTAAAGCTTCTGCAGATCTTAAAACAACCAGAGTTTGTTGATTGGGCGTTAACAATTTACGCACACAAAGCTGAACAAGCCTATTCTTCAAATTCTCATTTTTTGTTGCTTTAACAACTTCGGCAAGTGAATCGATCGCAACAGCCTGAATATCCTTATTGCCATCTTCTGCCAAAACAAACAGATCTTCACTTTGATCAATAGCCTGTTTTACTGGAAGCTTTGCTATGAGTGACCCCAAAGTCAAAACAGCAAAATAGCGCGAGTGGACAATGTCCCATTCTGTGGCTGCTCTTTTAGTTCGAGCAATCTCTTGCTGTAAAGCAGTCACATCTTCAATACCTTGAAGTTCAAGAACATAGTTATCATAAGCTCGACGACTAACACCTGAATCTTCGTTCAAAATTGATTTGCCGTACTCAGAGAGCTTGACACTTGAGTTCCACCCAAACAAATTAAATGTCGCGTTAATATCCGAAAGATCCTGAACTTCTACAAATTGTCCTTTGTGATCAATCAAAACAACTGTCGGCCACTTTGCTACCTTATATTTGGTCTGTAGTTCTGTTAATTTATCGTTGCGTGTCTTCAGAAAAAGAATTTCTCCATTGGCCTGCGCTGCCTTTTCTTCGTAAACAGGTGCAAATAGTTTACATGGCCCACACCAATCTGCAGAAAAATAAAGAAAAGCAAATTGCCCTGGTTGGAGTTGACTCAATTGATCTTCAATCCAAGCCTGCTCTTCCTTGCTATTCTTAGATAATAATACAGTTGGCGTTTTATCATCGTGCTGAAGGACAGTTTTTGGAAAACTAGGTTCCCCTTCAAAAACATAACCTTCAGAAGTAAAAAATTGGGGAATACTGGACAAATCTGTGGTCGAATACGCAAATCTCTCGCGCCAATTAATGATGCCATCCTGATCATTTGTGGTTTTTGCAATTTCGCTAGCACCTTGCCAAAAACGATTTGAAAACTCAAAACAGGTCACTGTGCGATCCGCACTTCCAGTCGAAATAAAAAGTGTCTTTGGGTCATCCAAGAACATGTTGCGAAGACCTCCAGAAAAACACTGATCCATCACCACCGTTCTTTGGCCATAACCTTGAATATCCAGAACATCTTCTAAAACGCTAGTACTACAACTTGAAATCCCGTTTCCTAAACAAAGCTCGGGCCCATTAGCCCCCTGATCACCATGCCCTGTTGTGTAAATCACAAGATCCGTCTGATCATCGGCGTTGCTTTTTAACTGCTCAACCATCTTAGCAACGGCTTTTTTTGAAGTGTTTTCAGAATAAAAATCCGCATTCTCTGGCTTTTCGGGGCTCACCACATAAACAACATAACCCAGGCTTTTCAATTCACGACTTGCGTTCTCAACATTCTGAATATGATGCTCAGCTTTATCTGCATTAACAATAATGGCTATCTTATTTTCATCAGAAACTTGAGATTCATCTTGTTCTACACAGGCCAATGCATTGATCAACGGAGTTACTTTCATATCATTCCTTTTTCATTTGTGTATGAACCCCTTTTAAACAAAACCTAAACTCTTAACCCTCTAATTTTTTCTCCACATCCTCACTCATCATCAACTCATGCAAATGCAGATACTGCGCCGCACGCGGTTTTAGATCAGGCCACTCAATTGATCTGTTTCCTTGCTTTAAAGCATTGCTCACAGGCGTGTACGAACACATCGAAACAAAAAGATCTGCCTTGGCATTCAGAACCATCACGCAATCTCCCACATATTTATCAGAAGAATCACGAATGCTTTGCTCTGATTTTTGCAACTGCGCTTCACAAAAATCAGCATCACCTTCACAAACATTAGGGACCACAAAAACCTGTGGGGTCACATTACTGGGGCTCGTCATAATAAACTCGTTTCTAAAATTGCTTTGATTGTATTTTCGCCGCCCACACCCCGAGAGTTTCGAAAAAATTATTTTTTATTCATCTCATTCTTAATTCTTCATTATTTCTCTTCCCCGAACGCGCATTGCTTCAAACTTGCCTTGTCGCAACTTTGTCGCAAAGCATCCCCAATTAAAGGGCTTTTGCAGTCTGCAAACCCCGGTTTTTGTAAACCCACGACAAACACAGCTAAAATCATCAATATTTTCAGACGCTTAAAAAAATGACTCTGGCACAGCCTTTGCTTTAATAAGGGTTGGAAACAGTCAGCCTTTGGAGACAAGACATGAAACTTTTTAAAAACACCCTCTCTTTTGTCCTTATTATTATGATGAGCTTTTTCTTAGCGCAGTGCTCTGGTTCTGGCGATTCATCATCCAGTGATGAACTTAGTGACGAAATCTCTGCTTCTGAAAATTGCGATACCACAACAGAAGATTGCACAGAAACAACAACAGACAATTCAAGTTCTTCGCAAACAGATAGCGACTCCGATGGTTTTGCAGATGCAAGCGACAACTGCCCCAGTGTTTTCAATTACTCTCAATCCGACAGTGACGAAGATGGCGTTGGTGATGCCTGTGACAATTGCGAACTGACTCACAACAGCAATCAAGCCGATGGTGATGCCGACGGCATTGGTGATCTTTGCGACGACGACGTGGAAGGCGATGGCGTTGCAAATGCCGATGACAATTGCCCCACTGATGTGAATGCCGACCAAACAGATAGCGACGGTGACGGCATTGGCGATGCTTGTGATGATAACCCAACTGAGTTTGATGAGATCATTGATTCCGATGGTGACGGCATTGCCGATGATGAAGACAATTGCCCAGAAACAGCAAACCCTGATCAAGCCGACAGTGACGCCGCTTACTCCACAGCTGATGGTTTGGGAAATGAATGCGATACCGACGATGACAACGATGGCATTCTTGATGAGTTTGATGCTTGCCCCACCGATCCTACCGATGGTTGTGCCGGCGAAACAGACACAGATGGCGATGGCATCTCTGATGATTTTGATAACTGCCCCGAGGTTGCTAGCGCAGATCAAACCGATAGCGATGGCGATGGCCTTGGAGATGTTTGCGACGACACCGATGACAGTGACGGTAGCGATGATGTTGATGGCGACACAGACACTGGTCCCGACAGTGATGGCGACGGCGTAGCAGACACAAGCGATAACTGTGCTGACATTGCTAACAGCGATCAATTAGACAGCAACGGCGATGGCGAAGGTGATGCTTGCGAACCCGATAATGACAACGATGGCCTTTGCGATAACGAAGCCGTGTGCACCAAGATCGACCCGAATCCAGGAATCAGCAACGCGTGGTTCGTGGTGAGCGCCGACAGCAGCTCAATGACATCGACACGCATCAGCTACGAATTCATGGCCGGCACCACATTGACCAAATCCGGACCCTTTGATTTAGATATCAAAAAGACCTCTGGCTCTAACACACGTGTCAAAGGGGTTGTAGACTATTCTAAATCGACCGGCACCCATGGTAACTGCCCCGGTAGCGACTGGGATGGCAGCACCTCTGGCATTTGCGTGCAAGAGTTTAAAACCTTTGAAGGGACTTTTTCCACAGGTCGCTTCTGATTTTCGCTTTTAGATTTGATTGCAAATTGACGGGCTGCTAGCCAAAGAGCATGCCCGTCACCCTCCATCACGGTCCCGCCAGCAAAGAAAAACAAAGCCTTTTTCTTGAGCAAATCACACGCGAACTTGGCGATCGCAGTCAGCACTTTTTGGTTCTGACCCCACACCAAAAAAGCACACAAGATTTACAAAGCCTGCTTTTACAACAAAGCAAGCGACCTGCGCTCTTGGGCGAGCAAATCATTCCCTTTAAACTCTACCTGCAACAACTCTTAAAAGAGAGCCCACAAAAAACCCGATTGATTTCTCAACGACACGTTGTGTTCCTGATGCATCTGGCAGCTTGTCAGGTTGCTGAGTCCTGGCTTAACGCACAAGGCAACCCCGCAAGCGCTTTGCAAAATTTAAGCGAGCTTGCCAAGCGTTGCAAAGAGTGTGGCCTTTTGCCAAAAGACCTGCCACAAATTTTTATTAAAAATCTAAACAGCCCCATCATTTTTGAAATCCTCAAACGCTACCAAGAAATTTTAACCGAATGTCACCGACAAGACGAAGGCGATTTGCTACTCAATAGCCTGAGCTTTTTAGCCAACAACAAATCCAAACAACTCAGCGCTTTGAGTTCGTTGCACCTTTACAATTTTTATCCCCTTAAAGCGGGGCACCGCCAATTCATTCGTGTCCTCAAAGAACAATACCCCAAACTCAACATTCACATTTGGTATGACGAAGACTTTGGGCAAAATCACCCTGACCTCAGTTATGTTTACGAAGATCTGGGCATGATTTGCGATCACAGCAAACACATTAAAGGCAAAATCCCACAAGAATCACTTTTGGTTTTTGATGATCCCATTAACGAAGCCGATTTCATTGCCAGCCAAATTTCTGCATTCATCAAACAAGGTTTGCGTCCGGGAAACATCCAGGTGGTCAGCCTTGCAGAAGAACACAGCTTACTCATTCACCAAACTCTTAAAAACAAAAATATCTTGTCTCAGGTGCAAAGCAGTTTGCCTGTTAAAGAACACATCAAAAACCCAGACAACCCAGCAAGCTTGGCATTTTTAATCAAAGACAACCTGCAAGTGGCCACTTGGCATCACCTTGCCAAACAAGCTCTTGAGCAATTTAACAAAGAAATCGATTTCATAAAAAGTGATTTGCAAAACTTAGGCATCAACGATTTTCCAAACGAATTAGCCACACTCATTGGCAAATCGTTGCGTTTTCAGACAGCGCCCGCCAATCAAGGCGTGAACATTGTATCGCTGCAACAGGCACAAACAAACGGCAAACTCACCTTTGTGTCACAACTTGCCTTAGAGAACATCATCAAAACAAAAAATTCAGATTTTGTTTCACCTCTGACCCCACTGGATCCGGCGCTCTCAGAAATCATTGAACCCGCGCACCGACAGATGCAAGTCGCACTGCAAATGTTACAGAGTGCCTTTGTCAAAAGCGAACAACTCATTTTAACACGCTCCGAAACCGATTTAAGCGGCAAGGCATTGTCATCGCCACCTTTAACGCAAATCACTGATTCACAAAAACAGCCTTGGAAAATTAAAAAACAAACAAAACACAAAAAAGAATCCAGCTACACAAAACCAAAGAAAAACAGCTTTAGCATCACAGAATTACAAGAGTACCTCACTTGCCCACACCGATACCACGCACGCTACGTCCTTGGTTTGCAAAAGCCCGAAGAAATAAACTTAGAACCAGAAGCACGCACCAAGGGCACTGTTATTCATCAAATTCTGCAACGCCTCATTCAAGAAAACGAGACCATCTATTTAGAAGGTCTCGAGTACGCTTCGTACCGCAATAAGGTCTTTGCTAAATTAGAAGAACTGGCCGCAAAGCTCATTAACGAAGACGAACAATGGGCAAAATGCAGCAGCGCTCTGCGTGATTTTTTCATTCAAAAAACAGCTGACGCTATCAAAGCGCTCATCAACAAAGAAGCTCATTACTTTTCTGAACGCAAAAAACGCACCACACCCAAACTTTGTGAATGGGATTTTGGCAAAGAACAAAATCTAATATTTGAATTCAATGACCAAAGCATTCACTTAAAAGGACGCATAGACCGTATTGATTTTTGTCAAAGCGCTAAGCAATTCACCGTCATTGATTACAAAACTGGTAACTTGCCAGGCGGTGCCGACATCAAAAAAGCCGAAGCCTTGCAAATGCCGCTTTATTTAATGGCCGTGCAAAAAAAATTCCCAGCCTTCACACCGTCTGCAGCACTTTATTATTCCTTAAAAGACAACAGCACCAAAGGCGTTGTGATCAAAAGTTCTTGTGACAATAAAGTTTTGAGTCACCACAGTTATCAAATCTCCGCAGAAAACTGGCTGGAGCTCACAGAAAAAATCAAAGCGCGCGTGCAAGAACTGGTCACAGGCATTCACGAAGGCGTGTTTGCACCAAAGCCTTTAAAAGAAAGCGACTGCCAATTCTGTGAATTCCGCATGACCTGTGGTCGTTTTCAGGAGGATACCGCATGAAGCTGACTCCTGAACAAGAAAAAGCCATCACTCTTCCCAAAAGCATGGCGGTCATTGCTTCCGCAGGCACCGGCAAAACAACAGTGCTCACGCAAAGGTTCCTGTATGCCATCACCAACAGACACATCCCTGTTTCTGGATTGCTGGCTTTTACTTTTACCGAAAAAGCTTCTGGAGAAATGAAAGAGCGTATTATGCGCTCTGAAACACTGTCACTTTTAGATCGTGCTCATTTAAATGTTTCGACCATTCACTCATTTTGCCACAAATTGCTCAGCAAACACGGCGCGGTGTTTGGCCTGGAAGAAGGCTTTAACATTGCTTCTGACGAAGCCTTAAAAATTTGGCACAATTTAGAAACCAGATTGTGGATCGCAAGCGAGCTAGAAAACCCCGAAAGCAGCCTCACTCAATTTTGTGAGCAATACGGCACCAAAAACTTAAGCAAAACCATCCGCCACCTCATTGGCGAAGACCTCACCCAAGTTTCGGTAGAGCAACTCACTGCACAAGGTCGAAACCAACAAGAGCACGCGCTGCTCACGCAGTTTTTACAAAAAAATCAAGAGTTCCAAGAATACCTTTTGCAAAGACGCATTCAAAGCCAAGTGCTGTCCTACAACGATCTTGAAACCCTTTGCCTGCGCCTTTTTGTACAACACCCGGATATTTTAAAATCCTTACAAAATCGTTACCGCGAAATCCTAGTAGACGAGTTTCAAGACGTTTCGCAGCAGCAAATGCAGATTATCCACAGTTTATTCACAGCTGAGCACAACACGCTTTTCATTGTCGGCGATCCCAAACAGTCAATTTATGGTTTTCGCGGCGGCAACACGCGCTACTTTTTTGAAACCTCTGAGCTCATTCAAAATGCTGGTGGCGAAGAGGTCTACCTTTCGCAAACCTTCCGCACCCCCAAAGGATTAACAAATTATTTTAATGCGGTTTTCCCAAATCTTTTGGGAGACAAACTTTATCATCAGGCCCTGTCTGAGCAAGACACTGCGTTTTGCCTGAGCGCCAAGCTTTTAGATAAAAAAGCAGACTCGGAACACAGCGCCACCGAGCAAATGGTGAGCGACTGCGTGAGTAAAATCAAAAAACTTGTCGACAACGGAGCGGCTCCGGCAGACATCGCCATTTTATTAAGAGCCCGCACCGCGTTGTCAGAGTTTGAAAAAAGACTAGAGACTTTGGGCATTGCCACCTTACACGAAGCAAAATTCCCTTACACGGACATCCCCACAATCAGTTTGTACTGGCATATTTTACGCATCCTTTGCAAAGATGCCTCTCGCATTGTGCAACTGGGTTTACTCAGATTAGAGCCTTTTCGTTTTTCAGAAAATTTTATTTCTCATATCAATAAAACAAACGAAGAGAATATTTTCTTAAACCAAACCTTAGACTTGTTTGCGTCACAAAAAGAAGCCAAGCTTTGGGATCAACTCACACAGTTTTTAAAAAAATGGCACCAAGCCACAAGCGATCTTTTACCAACTCAAATTTTTGATCTCATTAGCGAGGACCTGCGTCACTTT
This sequence comes from Deltaproteobacteria bacterium, assembly GCA_024233595.1. Lineage (GTDB taxonomy): Bacteria > UBA10199 > UBA10199 > UBA10199 > JADGCS01 > JACKPK01. The sequence goes on along the minus strand of JACKPK010000007.1, from coordinate 2,848 downwards.
TCTGATCAAATCGATCTAAAAGCCTTGGGGATATTACGACCCATCATCAAAACCTGGCAAGACCAAGGTAATAAGGACCTAGCCGCCTTGAGCCATTTTTTAAACGATCTAAACAACCCTGATTTTACTTTTAAAAAAGCCAAAGACAGCCCCAATGCGGTTTCTCTGATCACCGTGCACGGTTCCAAAGGTTTGGAGTTTGATCACGTTTTTGTGATTCCTGGTAAAAGCTCTCCCAAAGACAAAGCCATTTTTTTAAGAAGCAACAACAACTTCACCTTTAAAGCCCCTGATGAAAAATCCATTGATGGCTTAGACTACCCTTTGATTCATTCGGAAGCCTCAGCAAAAAGCGAAGAACAAAACAAACAATTCGAACTAGAAGAAGAAAAGCGCCTCTTGTATGTCGCATTGACCAGAACCAAAAAAAGCCTACACCTTTACACTGACAACCTCACAGGCACCTTGGCAAAAAAACTCAAATCAGAAACCCAAGATTTTTCCAATTACAATGAATGGCTTTACTGGTTGGCCACAAAAGCAAAAGAACAACCTTCTCCTGAATTCTCGTCTTTAATCACCGGACAACAAAGACTAGGCTTAGAAGACCCAAATCAACACGAACCCACAGACTTCACCCCCATCACAGCGCAACAAGAATTGCTCAGCCGTTTGCCTTTGCAACATCATGCTCCCACCGCAATCGAAACCTTTGTGCAATGCCCTAAAAAATATCACCTGAAGCACGTTCTTGGCATAAGGGGGTCATTTGGTTTTGCCACAAACAAAAAAGGCGCAACACTTTCTGCTGCGGAACGCGGTAACCTGATTCACCTTGTGATGCAAAACGCTGTGTTTGATGAAAGCTTTAATTTAAAAGAAGCCATTGAGCAGGCTGCTTTTGCTTTAAAAATAACCGCCAGCACCGAAACCCTGGCCGATGAACTCAGTGGTCTTCTGCACAAACTCAAAGACAGCCCGCGCTTTGACGAAATTTTCATTGAACCGGACTTTAGTTTTGAAGAGATGCCCTTTGTTTTACAACTGGGCACGCGTGTGATCTCTGGGCAAATAGACAAAGTCCTGCATAAAAAATCAGAAACAAACGAAGAGTGGACCATTTTGGATTACAAAACCCACAACATTCGTTCCGAAGCACAAAGAAGCCGTCTTTTAGATGAATTTTATTTTCAGATCAGCACCTACGCGCTTGCTCTGGCCAAAGCCAAAGGACTTGATCGTGTCAAAACCATGATTCTTTTTACATCAGACATGACTACCTCCGAAGTAATTCACGACGCAAATTCATTGCAGGCCTTTGAATCAGAGTTACAAAACACTTTAGAACAACTCGGCACGTGTTTGATCAATAATGATTTTCCTGTAACGAGCAATGAGAAACATTGCGAAGGTTGCGTGTATTATGAAGAGAATTACTGTGACGTGATGTCCAAACGACATCCCAATTCCTCATAACGTTTCTGCGCACGCTGAATAATATGATCCGGCAAAACAGGAGCGGGTGGCGTTTTGTCCCAGTCTAAGGTTTCTAAATAATCGCGTACAATCTGCTTATCAAAACTGGGTGGGCTTTCGCCAAGTTTATGATCGCTTCGATCCCAATAGCGTGATGAATCTGGGGTGAGCGCTTCGTCGATTAAAATGATCTCGTCATTCAAAAGTCCAAATTCAAATTTGGTGTCTGCGATGATCAGACCCTTTTGCAACGCAAAACAAGCCGCCTCTTTGTAAAGGCGCAAACTGATGTCTTTTAAACGCACAGCCAAATCGGAACCCAATGTGTTGATCACCTGAGTGAAACTGATGTTCTCGTCGTGATCACCTTGTTCTGCTTTTGTGGCCGGCGTAAAAATGGGCTCTGGCAATTGCTCTGCTAACTGCAAGCCTTGTGGTAATTTGATACCGCAGACTTCTCCTGATTTCTGATAATCTTTGTATCCCGAACCCAAAAGATAACCACGCACCACACATTCCACAGGCAAGGCCTTGGCTTTTTTGACAACACAAGATCGCCCCTGCAACAAACGCAGTTCCTCTTTATTTTTTATAACATCAGTCAGCTTTGTTTTTGCGTGGTGATTAGAGACAATGCCTTGCAAGCGCTGCATCCAAAAATCGCTCACACTTTGCAACACCTTGCCTTTACCAGGAATGGGCTGATCAAAAATAACATCAAATGCCGAAAGACGGTCAGTGGTGACAATGAGAAGCTCATCACCCAAGTCATAGACATCGCGCACCTTGCCTCTAAACAGCAAAGGAATGTCTTTTAAACTGGTTTGAAAAACCCCTGACATTAACGACTCACTTTTTGGCCTAAAATCGCCAGCGCTTCATCGCGTGCTTGTTTAGCCAGATCATAGGCCACTTTGCTCAACTCCAGGGCCTTTTGTTCGCTGCGCCCTTTAGGGTGATTGCCGCGCATGTACTGCTTGGCCAAACCTTGGTGACGAATGGCCTCTTGGTATTTTTCTGGAGACAATTTTTTTGCATCCGCAAACATAGCTTCGCGAATCATGTAACCCGCATTGCCAATGCTATGAGTGATGCTGTTGGCAAAAGCGGGAGTTGATAGAAGTAAGAAGAAGATAATAAATTTTGTAATCTGTTTCATCGCAATTTCCTTTTATAATTTTCTTTGTACCTAAGTGCTTAAGTACCTAAGAGCTTAAGTGCGTAAGAGTTTAGGTTAAAGAAAACTCTACTGTTCCACTGATCTATCTGATCAAATGATCTTTTTTGGGGCTCGTAGTGGTGGCTCGCGAGCGACCACAATTGTAATGCAAGTTTATTGGGCGTTCGCGAAAGGCCACGACTAGATGTTAAT
>JACKPK010000006.1 GCA_024233595.1 Deltaproteobacteria bacterium | reverse complement strand
ATGAAACCCGATCTTTTTTCGTATAGCGATTACCGTATCTTTTTAAAAGATCAGTACAATTATCAAAAACAAAAGTGCGCTGGGCGTTACTCTTACCGTAAATTTTCGGAAGACCTTGGTTTTAATGCCAGTAACTTCATGCATCTTGTGATCAGTGCTAAGCGTAATTTGAGCACAGAGGCCATTCAAAAAATTTCCAAAGCGTTTCGTTGGTCGGCTCAGCAAAAAAAGTTTTTTCATCAGCTTGTTTTATTCAACCAAGCAAAAAATAAAAAAGACAAAGAAACGCATAAAGCACAGTTGCAAAAAGTTTTGGGTGGCAAGCGTCGTTTGGTGGATGCGGAACATTTTGCTTATTTTAGCAAATGGTACATTCCTGTTTTACGCGAGCTTGTGGCGCTTAAGAGCTTTGTTTCTAATTTGGGTTGGATCTCTAAAAAATTGCAGCCAAAGGTGGATCAAAAAGACATACGCGATGCTTTGCGAGTTTTAGAAAAACTCAAAATGGTGGAGTTAAAAAATGGCAAATGGCATCAGAGCGATGAACATTTGACCACCAGAAGCGAAGTCAGTTCGGATTTAGTTTATCGTTACCATGAAGAACAACTGGAGTTATCTAAACAAAGTCTTTTGATTCCCGCTGAAGAGCGAGATGTTTCAGCAATGACCATGAGTCTTTCGGAGGCACAGCTGCGCTGGGTCAAACAACGTGTCATTGAATTCAGAGATGAGATTCAACAAGAGCTGCAGGGCATGGAAGAAGACCCCACTAAAGTGGTGCAACTGAACATTCAGCTATTTCCCGTTACGAAGTGAAGAAATTTCGGGGACCGTAATGATTGTGCTTAAGAGCCTAAGAGCTTAGGTGCCTGAGTGCCTAGGAGCTTAAGTGTCTAAGAACCTAACAAAGAAAAAAGAAGATTTCCTGTAAGTTATTGAAAGCACAAGTATTTTTACTGTTAAAAAATTCTTCTAAAACCACGCAACATTTCAAAGACAGGTTCGATAATAGTCTCGAAGATAAATTCATCCCAAAAGGACGGGTATATGACTATGATCAAACAACTTTTTAGCATTTTTGCAGCTCTCTTTTTTCTAACCAGCATTGCTTGTGACAACAATGTGTCGCAGGTTTCTGTGGATGCCGATGTGAATCCAGAAGAGCTCACGATCACCATTGGGCAAATTTATGATTTGGACAGCGGTTCTTTTGTTGCCATTCCTCTTGGTGTTTTTGGTACCACAACAGATGATTTGAACGGCGCTACAATTAATATTTATTTTAATGGCGCTTTGGTAGATCAATTAGATGCTTCGGCTTTCTTTTACTCAACAGGCGATGTTCGTTTTTACTTAACGCCGGTCACTGATGGCGATGTTCTTGGTTTTGGCATCACGCGTGCTGATGGTGGAACACTTTATTACGAAGGCACAGCTTCTGCAGACGAAGACAGTCTTGCCAGCATTGCGGTGGCTGACTTTGATATTGTGACTGTTCCTGAAGAAACGCCGATTCAAGATTATTTTGAGTCTGTTGTTTCTGAAACGGGTTCTGCAACAGGAAGCACTTATTCTGGTGTTTACTCAGTCACTATGGGCAGCATGACTTTTGGTGATGAGTGCGATGCGACTTTTGTGAATCAAACTGATTTTTTTGTTGGCTCCGATCTTGATACATCTGAGATTGCTGATATTTTAGAAAACGGTTCGGAACAAGTGGCCTTAACAGTCACTGTCACACAATCAAATGGCAGCATCATATTTGATTTTGATGATGACTCTGAATTCAATATGTCAGGCAGCATTGATGACGATGGCACTTTTACACTTTTTGCCTACAAATACACTGACGAAACCAATTACCAATACCAAATGTTAGAAGGCAGCTTCACCACAAGCGATTCTACAAGTATCTTCAATGCCACCATGACAGCCAAAATCACCCTAGATGGCGAGACCATCACCAACGCTTACGCGGGTGATTGCAGCATGGCTGTGAATATGTTGGGTGAGTGATTCGTATACACTGTATACCCAAAATTTAAAAAAAACGACATTTCCCACAACTTTATCTGTTCTCATACGATAGTAAGTAGGCGGTAGATAAAACTGCATTCTCCAATGCATTAATTTAGGAACATCACCATGCTTCGTCGTTTTGGATTCATCTTTTTAATCGTTTTCGCCATGGCTTTGGGGGCGTGCTCGTCCGATAACAAAGGCACCACCAATGTTGGCAATCCCAGCACTTCATCCGAGAGCAGCACCATCACCATCAGCAAAGTGACTGTTGATGGCAAGGTGAGCATTAAAATCCCTGAAGCGATCTTTGGCGGAGCGGAGAATATCTCTGGTGCGAGCATCGCGCTCTTTGTGAACAATGTGAAGAAATACTCCGGCATCAATGCGGAAACTTACTACAATGCCACCACGGGCTTAGTTGGTTTTACAATTTCTGGAATAAAAGAGGGCGACATCATTCTTGTGACCATCACGCTTTCATCTTCTGCTTCGGCTAGCTACGAAGGCACTGTGTCGGATGAAGGCGAGAGTGACGCGGTGTTGACGAGTGGGAGTGCGTTGGGAGCATCGAGTGATTCCTGGTTCGTAGACAATTACCCGTTGGTGATAACAAGCAATTCTGATGGTAGCAATGAGGTGAAAATTGGCTTTAGTGCTTTTGATTTTAGCAAAGACCAACTTGAAGGAGCGTATGTAATAGCATCTCTTGATTTTCAATCAGGTTCAGACTTTTGGGGTGAGAATATTAAATTTTTGGTTTCCGATTATTTTGATGAAGATTCTTCTTCTATTATTTTTTCATTGAGTGATGAAGGTTATAAGTTAATTCATGATTTAGGAGATGCTATTTTTTATCAAATTGAATTTTATGTGGTGAGAGCTGATGGAAGCCGAAGAAAATTTATTGTGAATGTAACTGATGTGAAACAGCAAACTCAAAATTACAAAGTATCTTATTCTGCTTTTTCAGGCACAAACGAATCCTCCTTTATTATTGAGCGCGATTTAAAAGACAAAATGACCATTAGTTATTCAGAGGGTTGTACTGCTGAATTTATGCTTGAGCATGATTTTTTTGTAGACTCTTCTAGAAGTGATGCTGAATTACAAGCCGCAATTGATGTGGGTTCTGAAGAAATAGATTATTGGAACGATACAATTAAGATTTATGGTCATGATGACATGGTTGCCATAGAAGGATTTGGTGAGGATAGTCGTGATTACGGAGAAATGTATGCGACAGTCATTGATTCTTCTAGTTCGGAAGATGGTTTGTTTTTTTCTGTAGAACGTAGTGTTTCAATTTTAGAGTCAACCGCTATTATGATTGTTCATTATGAAGGAGTTGTGAATCCTGACGAAGATAGCATTGTGAAAGATTTTAAGATTACAGCTGGCATTCAAGTTGATGACCAGAAGTGTATTATAGAGATCAAATAGAATCATTTTAGTGTGTCACAAAATGCTATCTGCTTTATTTACTCTAAAGCTATAACAACCAAGGCATGATTTTATTAATTTTCCTACCCCTGTTTCTACCCATAAAATCCCAATAAAAACATATAAATAATTGAATTTATTATAATTTTATAGATATTTCCTACCCATTTTGCTACCCTTAATTAATGGAAGATTCACAGCAGTTAAAAAAGCTTAAGGCGGTCATGCAATCTCAAAGATTGCTTTCGTCTTTAGATCTGCAAAAAAAACTCAATCTGAGCCAGAGTCATGTGGCTCGGCTTTTAAAAAAAATAACAGATGAGCTTCTTGTCATTGGTCAATCGCGTAGCACCCAATACGCTCTTAAAAGAGAAATCCCGACCATTGGGTTCGAAACACTTATTTATAAAGTCGATCATCATGGCAAAGCCAAAAAATGGGGCGTGCTCTGTGGGGTGTGGCCAAAGGGATATTATTTTAAAAGTTTTGTCTCTGATGATCATTCACAATTTTTTGAGGACCTGCCTTATTTTTTAGAAGACATGCGTCCAGCAGGGTTTCTAGGCAAGCTCATTCCTCGTCAGTGTAAAGATTTAAACGTCCCTCGTGATATTCGTGTTTGGACAGGCGATCATTGTCTGCAGTATTTTTATCATTACGCTTGGAATTTGCTTGGCGATCTCATTGTGGGCGATAAAGCCTTTGCTTTGCATTTAAAGCACGCAGCTCAAGAAACGCATTTGTATGCAAAGCGATCACGTTCTAAAGTTTATCCTAAATTGGCAGAGGCCTTGTTAGAAGATGGCGATGTTGGGTCTTCAGCGGGCGGCGACCAAGCCAAATTTTTACTCTCGTTAAAAGACACACCACGTAAACATGTGTTGGTTAAGTTTTCGCCGCCGCTTAATCAAAAAGTCGGGCAACGTTGGGGGGATCTTCTTATTTGCGAACACATTGCTTTGCAGGCTTTGCGCTCTTCATCTGTGCGACCTGCGGAATCGTGTTTGGTATTTTCGGATCAGCGTGTTTTTTTAGAAGTGGAACGTTTTGATCGCCATGGTGATCATGGACGTTCAGGGGTAATTTCCTTATCGTCTTTTTGTGTGGAATTTTTAGGTGAGCTCAATGGGACTTGGACGGATTTGGGTGAGGGGCTTTTTAAAAATAAATTTATTTCTAAAACATTGCTTGCCCAGATTCAGCTTTTAGATATTTTTGGCGATTTAATCGCCAATGCTGATCGTCATGCCGGCAATATTTCTTTTGAATGGGACAATTTTAAAATTAAATCGCTTACTCCTGTTTATGACATGTTGCCCATGCTTTATCGACCCCTGGCCTCAGAGATAATTGATCAGGAGTTTTCACCACGTCTTCCAGGTCTCATTGAAAAAAGCATATGGGAAGAGGCTTACGACTTGGCTTGTGAGTTTTGGAAAGACGTTGCTGCGCACAACAAGGTTTCTGCTTCGTTTAAAAAAATAGCCAAAGAAAATTTTGAAAAATTAAAAAGTCTTAAAAAGCTTGCTGGCATGTTGCCAGATTGACTCACGACATCTTTGCTTTTTCGGCCTGCATGCTTTCCACCATGGCAGTGAGTGCGGCATAGGCTTCTTCGCCAAGAAGTTTGGGGTACATGACCAATAAAATTTTTGCGATGCGAAAGGCGCGTTTGGTTTTTTCTTGCGTAAGGCGAGTGGCGTAGGCGGGAAGCGTTTGCGCCAGTGCTTTGCGGGCTTCGGTGTGCAGCACCAACGCGTGTTCTTTGTAAGCTTTTCCCAGGTCTTCGTCTATGCCGACTGGCAAGTCATCTTCGGGCATAAGGAATGTTCCAAATAAGATGTCGTAGCCGCCAAAGGTATTCGACATATTTTTATCATAGAACCTTGGGTCTAAAGCGTGATGCCCAACACCATGTGAGTTGGCGCCGCACCACCATTTGTCGAATTCATTGTAAAAGTTTTCCCAAGAATTTTTTAACTGTTCCGGTAAAGTTTCTATTTCATTTTGCATGCTTTGCAACCAAGCCTGGCGTTCTGCCAAATCAACGCCGGTTCTAGCCAGTGTGTGTTGGTAAATGCCGTTAGTAGCCACCCAGCTAGACGCAATCAAGAGAACCTCGGGAGGCACACCCAAGAGTGCGGCAATGGCAAACCCCAGAGCCACTTTAAAAGGGCCAACAAAAGGAGTCTCCCATCCGGCTCGTGTGCCGCGCATCAAACGCGGGAGGTGGTGCACTTTGTGTAAGATCCAGCCAAGGGGACTTTTGTGCTCCCAACGGTGTATAGGATACACAGCGGTTTCAACAGGAATCAAAGTCAAAAGACCTTTTGCAATTGGTAAAGCTGCAAAGCACATTAAAGTAAATGCTGTGCTAGCAAGGGGATCAATATTGTTTATGTATTCGATTGCTGAGTTAAATATGCTTTGGCTTGAGCCCATCGCAATGTTCCAAGCGTTGAATCCAAAACCAAATTGATCTTTTAAAATTTTTCCGATGCCACTTCCCGCGGCAATCAAACCGAGTTTGATCACTTCGGAAGAAACGCCTGCTGAAACCACGTTGTGTAAAAAATCAAATTTGGAATTCATCCAATCGGCTTTGAGCTTGCGCACATCTTTGGGCATGATGTTTTCTAAAAACGTGATGCTTGTGAACGCAAAGGTCACAATCGTAAGGCTTGTTAAGACAAAGGTGGCAAAATCATGGGCAACAGGCAGGTTGTCTGGGAGAATGTGTTTAAAAATCGCGGGACCCGCAGCCGCAAACTGAATGGCGCTGATCACAGCCAAAGGCCAAGCGCTGTATTGTATGATGCGACTTTTGATTTGCCCTTCTGGGGTTGTGAGCAAATGATGGCGGTAGGTTGCTGTGGCTGTTTTATAATCACGATACCATTCATTTAAATGACGAATGAGGGGGTCTAGAAGTTTCGCTGTTAATTCAATGCCGTGTTGTTTGATGCTTTTTCTGACAAAGTCTTTTCCCACAAAGTCTTCAAAAAAAACTTTGAGTTCGGGATCTAAAGTGGAGCGTAGGGCGGCCAGTTTCATTTCGTAATCATAAAGAGACTGAGAAATTTTAGGTGCGCTCAGATGATGTTCGTTCCATCGAAGTGATGCAAATGCGGCACTGTTTTCTAAAAGCGATGCAGCAGCATCTTGATTTTGAGTTTCCCAGGTGCTGTTTGTTTGTGTCGAAATGTAAAACTGAGCTTTGGCGCCTCTTCTCAGATGCGGCTCGTGGGTTTCGATCCAACTTGTGAGCTCTAAATCGCAAAAGTTGTATTGGCCTTGGGCGGGCCATTGCTTGGCGCTAAAGATGCGCGCATTTTTGGGGGTCAAGCCATTGTACGCTTCATTTTCTCCAGAAAGAGCCGGAAGAATCGGATAAGCCGGTAGGCTAACCATGCTGGGCGCATATGATGGTGTAACACTGAGGCAGCTAAGGGGTACGGGGCTTGTTGTGAGCATTTAAAAAATATTTCCAGGAGCGAATATTTTTGTAAAGGCAATGTTTGTAATTTGTTTGGATTGCGTCAGAAAAACATGGTATAAGCCGCCAAGTTATTAAAATCATTAGTAAAAAAACTTAGCAACTTTTGACGCACCCAAGCGATGTTGGGTGCTGTTGTTCTGGTCCCCAACAGGAGCCAAGAACATTGTTTTGAATAATCTTCGATTTGGATCAAACCATGGTTTCTTTATTTGGGCCCCACGCAAGCGTACCCACTGCGGGATGGGCTGGAAAAATTGTTAATGTCGTCACAAATACGACTTATTTTCGTGAGCAAGGAGCTACTAGTTGTAAAAGCAGTTAAAGCAACAGATCAAACGGCTAAGACCTGCAGTGGCAAAATTTCGTACTGAGTCTTGCGTCAAAATCAAACACATTTATTTAAAGCCGCCATTATGAACTTTAGGCAGCTTTTTGTGTTAAGAAATATCTCTGATGAGGTGTTTTTAGTTCTTTAAGCAGTGCGACCGAATTTGTTTTGAATAATTAGCTTTGTCCATAGCAGGGGGTGAATGTTTTTTTATTGGGTGCTGCTAGCGTTACGGGACTGGCGACATCGTATTTGATTTTTTTATTTTGCCAAAATAAACTTGATGCTACAGAAGAAGGGCGTGCGGCCTTGAATCAAAAGAAGGCGCATGGCGCTCAACAACGAGCATCCTATTGATATTACGTCAGCAAAGAAAGTGAGTCAGCTCCAAGAGTGATCTGTGCCTCCTACGCTGAATTTGTTGAAATTAGTTTTGATGAGTTAATGAAAAATTTTGCGTTGATGGTTTCTTAAATTGAGCACGGTGTTTCAACACAAATATTATTTTAAGAACATGATATTCAAAACGAATTGAGACTGCGCTGAGAAGCTCATTTGTCGTTTTAAATGAGCTTTTTAATTGTTTTCAGAATGCGAGAAAAATGGGGCTGATTTTTCGCAGGCGTCTTTACAAATTTTTTATCCAATGATTTTTATAAACGTCGTGTTAGTAAAGAACGAATACGGTTTTTGCATCTTTTAGTTTTTGAACAAGGCCCATGCCTTTTGTGAATCCAGAAAACAGTGGTTGTCTTGAAAAAATCTCAGTTGCTTTAAATGAAGTCATTTGACTCAAAATGATTCTTATTTAAGTCGTTTCAAAAGCGATTTTACTGCTATCTTTGAATCTGGCGCGTTTACCGACAGACACCCCGACTTTGTGCGTCTCGAGTTTTCTTCAAGCATGGAGCTGGGTTTGCGCTTGGAGTGTGATGGGTGATGACGAAGTAAAGCTTTGGTCTAAGCAAATTCTTCCTATCATTTGAGTCAGTTAACAAGGCTTCCTGTTTAAGAAAGCGTTATTCTCAATTTAAATCCGTTGTTCGAAAATGCTGCATGAAGTAGAAATTGCATTGTGCAAGCAACAAACAGAATTAAAAACTGAAGCATTTGGAAAAAAGTAGTCGACTTTTATTTTGTCATGTCAAATTGCCGCTTCTGAACAGACTCTCGTTTGTATTTTGTTAGAAGATCTTTTCCATGGCCCGATATACAAAAGAAGTCAAAGATCTTATTTCTGATAAAGTCTATGAGTCTTTTTCGGCTATGAATGAAATGCATCGCACTCACGCTGTTTGGGTTTTTAAACACAATAAAGCGAGCAGAAGAAGCCTTGTTCAGGTTATCTTGGGTGAAGATCCGCAGGTTCGGCTTGAGCGTAGGCATATCATTAGTGATCGTTACTATCTTGATTCTGAGAATGAAAAAAGTTTTTCTGAGGCTCAGAAAGAGGCTCTGAGGAGCGCAAGATCTTTATGATTTTATCATGATTGTGATGTCACAAAAGAGAAAGAGATTTAGTTTTAGTGGGATTCCGCTACCTAAGGATAATGAAGATTTTCAGTTGTTTGCTTATTCAGTTATGGCTTTTCTTTATTTTAATCCTGCGGATGCAACAAGTCTTGGAAACAGATTTACAGAGCAAAGCAAAAATAAATCTAAGCAAATTCGTCTTGTTGATCTTGTTGATCGGCAGCACGCTTTAGAAGAAGAAAAAGTTATTTTAAATTACATGAATTGGCTGGCCCCAAAAGACTCAAAAGGTCATATTTTTACATCAATACCATTAAGGCAAAGTGTCACTGAGTTCATTTTGGCTTTTCGAGCTTTTTATAACGATGGAACTCCTAGCGAAATCGATATTCGATTTGCTCGCGCGCTTGGTGTGGGCAATATCGAAAAAGCATTGCCCCCGCTTGTTTGATTAGCAAAAACAATAAGTTATTGTATTTTATCATTTTAAAAAGTATAAAATATATATTTTTTATACTTTGAATAATGATGAATTTGTAATAAAATTTCTTCATATGAAGGAAAATTTAAGAGCCTTGCTCCCTGATTTGGTTGGAGAATTTTGGGATAAATTGGTTTCGCACAATCTCGTAAAACGCCCCCTTTGTTTTCCTGATTTGCCACAAAAAATTCGTGTGGCCATAGGAATGCGCAGAACAGGAAAATCGTTTTTTCTTTTTCAGACTATTCAAAAATTATTGGATAATGGAATTCAGCCCGAACAGATTTTGTTTATTAACTTTGAAGATGAGCGCTTGTTGCCCTTTTCTGCAGAAGATTTGGGACAATTGGTGATCATTTTATGAGCTACCCGAAAATCACAATAGAACTTTGTATTTTCTTTTTTGATGAAATTCAAAATGCTCTGTTGGTCTGTTGTTTTGAAGGTTATAGACAGTCAAAAAAAAAAGAAATATTTGTTACAGGCTCTTCGGCAAACTTCTGAGCAAAGAATTTCCTAACCCTGCATAGAGGCAGGACAACAGAAGTAGCTAATTGAGTATCTTTCTTTTGACATCACTTTACCTATTAACCGTTTGGGCAAAGAATTTAATCATAATGTAAAAAACATCTTTTAGATTATCTTATGGTTGGTGGTTTTTCCAGATCCTTAATACAAATTATAGAAAAACTATTTACAGAATATCTTCATAAGACCTTGTTCGCGATATTGTGACGACATCAAATTAGTAATATTGCGGTTGTGCGTAATCTGGTGCGTCAGTTGGTTCGTAACCGGCAACAAGCTTTTCAGTTATAAACATTTTAATACTATAAAGAGTAAGGGTTTTAAAGTGGGGAAAGATTCTCTGTATGAATATATCGATCATCTAGAGGAAGCATAGCTTTCTTTTCTCTTTATTCTGAATCTGAGCGTCGTAAAATGTGAATCCTAATAAAATTACATTATTGGCACAGGCTTGGTTGTTGCAAATTCTTTACATGCTCAGGAATTTAAAAGTCAGTTGTTTGAAAATCTTATTTACTTGGATTTGAGGAGAGCAGGTTATGATGTGTCTTATTATCTGACTAAAAATGGGTATGAAATTGATTTTGTGACAACGGAAAATGGAGAACCTCTCGATTTGTTTCAGGCGTGTTATTCATTAGATGATCCCGCTGTTGAATTCAGAGAAAGCAGAGCTTTGGATCAGGCTCGTCAGGAGCTGTCTTTACAAAAGGGACAGATTGTGACTTTGGATAATTATTTTGCATGGGTTGAGGCGCTTGGATTATCGGACTTGAGTCCGGGATGACAAAAAAAACGCCTCTTAATATTAAGAGGCGTTTTTTAAATTTAAGCAGAGAGAAGCTCTGCGGCAGAATATTCCTCGATACCTTCGACTTGTCCTGAGCGATTCGCTTCAGGCGAAGAGTCGAAGGACTCAGGGTAATTTGATTTTGCTAAAGCAAAATCAAATTACATCATGCCGCCCATGCCTCCCATACCGCCCATGCCACCCATTCCTGGGCCACCAGCAGGAGCGTTGTCTTTTTCTTCAGGCTTATCAGCAATCATGGCTTCTGTTGTGAGCATAAGAGCTGATACGCTAGCTGCGTTTTGCAAAGCGTTACGAGTCACTTTAGTCGGATCGATCACGCCAGCTTTGATAAGGTCTTCGTACTTGTCAGTACGAGCGTTGTAACCAAAGCTATCTTTGCCTTCCAAAACTTTGTTAAGAACAATAGCACCTTCAATGCCGCTGTTCACAGAGATTTGGCGTAATGGCTCTTGCAAAGAACGTTGAATGATTTTCACGCCAAAAGCTTCTTCTTCTTCGACTTCTTTAAGAAGTGAATCAAGATTTCTGCCAGCGCGAAGAAGCGCAACACCGCCACCAGGGACAATGCCTTCTTCAACAGCAGCGCGTGTTGCGTGCAATGCATCTTCAACACGAGCTTTCTTTTCTTTCATTTCAGTTTCTGTTGCAGCACCAACATTGATCACGGCAACGCCGCCAACCAATTTAGCCAAACGCTCTTGAAGTTTTTCGCGGTCGTAGTCAGAAGAAGTTTCTTCAACTTGGCGACGAATTTGATCAACACGAGCTTTAAGGTCAGCTTTTTTACCAGCGCCATCAACGATTGTTGTGTTTTCTTTGTCGACAACAACACGCTTAGCTTGGCCAAGAACCTCAATGCCAGCGGCTTCAAGGTTAAGACCCAATTCTTCAGCGATAAGTTGGCCACCAGTTAAAGTAGCAATGTCTTCCAACATAGATTTACGACGGTCACCAAAGCCAGGTGCTTTAACAGCAGCCACTTGCAATGTGCCACGCAATTTGTTCACAACCAAAGTTGCCAAGGCTTCGCCTTCAATGTCTTCAGCAATGATCAACAAAGGACGACCCATTTTTGCAGAAGCTTCTAGCAGAGGAACAAGTTCTTTCATGTTGGCGATTTTTTTCTCGTGGATGAGAATCAAAGCATTTTCCAACACAGCTTCCATACGGTCAGCGTCTGTTACAAAGTAAGGAGACAAGTAACCGCGGTCGAATTGCATGCCTTCTACAACATCTAATGTTGTTTCCATGCTTTTTGCTTCTTCAACTGTGATCACGCCTTCTTTGCCAACTTTCTCCATGGCCTCTGCAATGATGTTGCCGATTGTTTCGTCGTTGTTGGCAGAGATTGTACCCACTTGAGCGATCTCTTTGTTGTTTTTAACGGGCTTAGAGATTTTTTGAAGTTGCTCAACAACGTGAGAAACAGCTTTATCAATACCGCGTTTGATTGCCATAGGGTTGTGGCCAGCTGTTACAATTTTTGAACCTTCGCGGTAGATCGCTTGAGCCAAAATTGTTGCTGTTGTTGTGCCGTCGCCAGCAGTGTCAGAAGTTTTAGAAGCAACTTCTTTCACCATTTGCGCGCCCATGTTTTCGAATTTGTTTTCGAGTTCGATTTCTTTTGCGACTGTCACACCGTCTTTGGTGATCACAGGAGAACCAAAAGATTTTTCGATAACAACGTTACGACCTTTAGGTCCTAATGTTGTTTTGACTGCGTTTGCCAAAGTGTTAACACCTTTTAGGATTTTTCCTCTGGCTGCTTCGTCAAAAATAATTTCCTTAGCCATGATTTACCTCCATTTGTTTGTCAAAAGAGTCGAAGTTCTCAACTGATTTGAGCAAACTGGAATTTGAATTAAGCTTCGATGATCGCTTGAACGTCATCCTCTTTAAGGATGAGGTAGTCTTCACCTTCCACTTTGATTTCTGTGCCAGCGTACTTGGAGAACAAGATTTTATCGCCAACTTTAACATCCAAGGGCTGATTTTTGCCATCTTCCAAAGTTTTACCATTGCCAACGGCTAAGACTTCAGCTTCTTGGGGTTTTTCTTTTGCAGAATCAGGAATGATGATTCCACCCTTTGTTTTTTGCTCTTCTTCTAATCTTTTGACGATCAAACGATCATGCAAAGGACGAATTTTGAGTTTTTTTGCCATTGTTACCTCCTAACGGCATCAAAAGTTGAATGGACCACTTGCCAATGCAAAAGGCCCAACAAAATCAAAAATTTATTAAAAGCAGCTTGGGACAAGCCCAAGCGCTGTGTCTAAGATTGGAAGGCAATATAGATTCGCTTTTGTTGCTGTCAACAGGGCGTGGGTTATTTTTTTTGTTTTTAGGCCTGATTTCTCTGTTCCATTTGCTTCATTTTGCATCCACAAATGGATAAGGGATTTTGATTTTGAATGTCTTTTTTATAAGCTGTTGAAAATAAAGAGTTTAATTGGGTTTGGGAAAGATAAACTTCGCTATTGCGAAAATTAAGCAAAATTGATTGAGTCGCGGTTTGGAAGGTTCTTGGAAGAGCCTCTTTAATTATGACGTTTTGCAACTGCGAGGAACATGACCCAACCCCAACTGTCATCCTGGCCGACCTCTTTTGCGCTCGATCTTAACTCAGGTGTGCTTTGCGGTCCTGTTTTAGGCCCATCTGGTTTTGAACCTGTGCCGCTTGTTGGTAAAAATCTCACTCCCTTTTTGGGAGCCGCACCTTCAAATAGATTTCATTTTAATATCCCTGGAAAAGAAGCTGGTTTTCGATTTTCTGGCGGTGTTGATCGGTCCTTGCGTTGTGTTCGACTTGGCCTGAATGCCGCAAATGGAGTGAATGTTCGGCAAAGTGTTTTTTGGAAAACCAGGCCTAACGACCAAAGCAGTGTGTTGCAAAAAACCGTTTTGGATTTGCCTTTGGAGATTCCTTATTTTCATTTTTTTAATGCCTTGCCTCAGATCGACCCTAAAGTCTTTGCCGATCATTCTGGTGTGATGGCATCCAAATCAATAGAAAGTGATATCGCACTTAGCTCCGATCACCTGCGGGTGGATGAGGTTTTGTTATTAAGTGCGCTTGCTCGTCCGGTGCAAAATCAAATCATTCAGGGTGCGGTCATTTTAATGCTGCGTAAGTTGTTTGGGCTGAGCACATTATCTAATCGTGCTGTGTTGCCAAACCATGCGCGAGAACTTTTGGAACAAGAAGGTGTTGTGGATCCTTATAAGCCAGATCAAGGCACAGTCAAAGGAATCCACGGCATGCGCTTAAAGTATTTTGGGGGCATTGATTTTTCTCAGTACGGTGTGTTGAGCCACATGCCCATGGAAGGTGTGCGGGTTTTCTTGCAACCCATTGGCATTGGTCAGTTGCCACGTTTGCAGTTGGAGTACGTGCAATCTGCCGATTCCGAAATGGCCATGGAGCAATTGCCTGAGGGTTTAGTCGCCAACATTTTAAGTTATTTGAATTTAGTTCAAGAGGCGCCTTTGTGGGTTAAGGAAGCGCGTCCAGATTATAGCCGATTGGCTTTTGCGTAAAAGAACATCAAAGAGATAAGACAGCAAAATGAGATTTGAACCAACCCTGCCATTCTTTTTTAGAGACACTTTAGTTGATCGTGACTGCGCGCTTTCTCCTACCTTTCGTATAAACCTAGATAGTGGTGTTCTGGGTGTTCCTATTTTTGATGCTTATGATCTTTCTTATGAATCACGTCATTTGGTGCCGAGCAATGTTAAGGATTTTTTAACAGGGGTTAAAAGAGAATTGAGCATTGGCACCAGGGGAAAAAAAACTGATCTTAGCGATTGTGAAATGCGGTTTGGGTATAAAAAAGAGCAATTAAGAGGAGGCAGCTGGGTTCATGAAGCTTTGATCAATTGGGGAGATGGCTTTGCGTTTTCTGCTTTGCAATATGGAGACTGGGCCAGGATTATACAAAAGGCAACTTGGGATCGTTCGTTTGAAGGTTTGGTTTGTGATGGTCTGCCACCAAGAATATTGCATGAAACCCAGCTTTTTTATCATGTTGGGCTGGTGGCAACAGATCTTATTCGCCACATTCCCTTTCGTTACACCCCGCTGCTTTTGTCTGCGGGCATTTTAGTCCCAAGGACCCCTTCGGTGACTTTATTAAATTATGATCATGCTCAGAGCATGAAGCAGCCCATGCTGCGAAGAGCTATGTTAAAAAGATTCCCGCCCGAAGAACGAAAGTTTTTTGAACAAATAGAAGAGGGCAGCGAGACTTGTAGTTATTCGACCTCATTTTCTTCTTTGGATACAAACCTGATCCAAAGGCTTTTAAAAATATTGCCAAAACAAGAGGTGAATCGTTTTATTATAAGGTGTGTTCTTGATGTTTTGAGTCATTACTTTGAAAGTTTAAATCCTAAAATTTCTCGTGATGATTTCATTGATTTGATGATGCAGTTTTTGATCACAAATAATCACTTGCCGGATTTAAATGTAGTGTCTCCTGAAGATTTATTTAAAGGTCCTGTTTGGAGTCAGGCACTCGTTAATCTTTATGTCTGTAAAACACTGATGCCTCATTTGAATCCTCTTTGGAAAGGGGTGACATTGGGAGCTGTGTTTGAAGATGGAGAATTTAAAACAATTCTTAATAACAGAAAAATGGTTTTCAAAGAAACTGAAATTAATTTGGTCCCTAGGGGATTTTTAACGGAAGTCACATCTTTGTATGTCGCGTACAGCATGTCGGATGAGTGGCCTAGCGCGATAGGAGATTTTGTTTCTTTGGAGAATTTAGATGAGTCTGATACCGAGATGGCAATGTGAATGGGACTGTAAAGTGTATAAACTGCGAGTAGCTTAATGACCCCGACAACGAATTCAATTTTTATCACTCCTAACGGCGACCCTTTATTCACCATGGATTTGGCAACAGGCATCCCCAGCGTGCCTTTGCCGCAATATGGTGAAGAAGATGCTTGGCCAGGACAGCCTTCTTATGAACAAGGTCCTTTGGTCGGAGCTAATTTAAAGAAATTTTTAAATGGTGTGTATTCAAGACCTTTCTTTAATCAATCATTCGGGGACCCTTTTAATCTTCAGTATGCCATGCCGGGATCAATGCCTTTGCAGTGGCAGTTTAGAGCTAGGCTTGATCCAAGTATTGGTGCCCTCCGTTTTTCAGCTCAAAACCGAGCAATGAAATTAAAAGTAGAGCAAAGTGCTTATTGGGGGACTTCAATAGAAGAGGCGTTGTTTTCTTCTGCTTTAGATTTATGTCAAACAACAGCTGTTTTTTGTTATCTTTCTGTATCGGCTAGAGATTTTCAAAAGCACTGTCCAGATCACATCAAGGACCTGCAAGAGATGGGTGTGCTTTCTATTCCAAAGCGAAATTCACAAGATAAGAAGAATCAAACTGAGTGTTATCTTTCCAAATTAGACAAAGAAGAAATGGAATTTTTAAGCAGTGTTTTAGGAGAAGTAGAACTTGCAAAATTTATTGCTAAATTGGTCATAGAGAAAATAGCATCAATAGTACACAACCCTAGAATCTTAATGGCGCAATTGACTGTAGAAAAGATTTTAGCCGACTTTTTACGTGTTCATGACATACTTGATTTTAATAAAGACAAAGGACTCTCTGAAATGTTTGCGCACAAAGTTTGGCACGAAGGGCTTTTAAAAATGAGCGTGTCGCGCGAAATTGCGAGTGTTCTTAATGTTGGTGCAGAGGATTTGTCTTTTTATGTGCAAATTCAAAAAGGGGTTCCTGTTTTTGCCATCAGTTTTAAACAGGAAGTGCATCGTGAGCAGGATATTTCTCTTGTTCCACCGGTGTTTTATAAATCGCTGCAGGAGTATTGTGGTTTTGATTCTAATGGCCCGGCGGGATTGGTGTATCCAAACTTTATGCAAGGTCTAGATTTATGGGATGTTTCGGAAGATGGATCAGAATACGCATCTTATGATGGCGTTGGAATGGCTTTTGCCTGATCTTTGAATTAATCTTCCGACACCACGTTCGAAAGCTCATTGGGGTTGTCTTCTGTGACAGGAAAATAAGCCTTTAGTTTTTCTCCGCAGAGCAAAATGGCTTCCACCAAGCATTCAGTGAATTTTTCTTTTTTAAAATGCGAAACCATTTTGTCGCGGATTGCATCCCAGAATTCTTGCTGCACTTTTTCGTGAATGCCAGTGTCGCCCAAAATGGCAAATTTATGAGAGCGTTTGGCAATGTAAAATAAAATGGCATTGCGTTCGCGCGTTGCGGTCAAACCAAGTTTTTCAAAAGTATTTTTAGCAGAGCCTAAAACATCTTGTCCTGTGAACGAGGTAAGGTGCACGCTGATTTCGCCGGAGGTTTGTTCTTCGGCTTTGGCAATGGCTTGTTCAATTTTAGATTTATCAAACTTCATGATCACCACCCTCCGCTGGCACCGCCGCCACCAAAGGAGCCGCCACCACCTGAAAACCCGCCACTAGAAAAACCACCGCTGCTACGGCTGCTTGAAAAACCACTGCCATAGCGTCTAGAGCCAGAATGCCGGACACCAATGGTTTTGCCACGCATGGCGCGAATAAAAGGAATAACAAAAAAGAAGATGAAAATGAAGAAGACAATGTTGACCAATTTGCCAGAAGTAGAGCCTTTTGATTTTTTAACATTTTTAAATTCGCCGCGCAGTGTGGCGATCATCGCGTTCACGCCGTTTAAAACACCTTGGTCGATATTGCCTTGTTGAAACTCAGGCGCAATGACGTTGCGGATGATTTCGGCTGCGCGCAAATCGGTTAGGAACTCTTCGCTGCCATAACCAGTGTCGATACGCATTTTACGGTCTTGAATAAAAACAGTGAACAAAACGCCGTTGTCTTTGCCCTTTTGTCCAATTTTCCAGGCTTCAGCTAAACGAATCGTGAAGTCTTCTAAGCTTTCGCCTTCTAAGGAAGAAAAAATGGCTGCTACAATTTGGGTGGAGTCGGATTTTTCGAAACGGTCTAGAGTTTGATTGAGTTGCGCTTCGGTGGCGTCGCTAAGAACATTGGCGTAATCGGCAACGTATTGTTTGGGCGATGGTGGGATATCAAGGGCAAATGCCGACTGAGATAAGGCAAATAATCCAAATAAAATTAACGCGAATAATCTTTTTGGGGCAGGTTTAGAACCCGCCCCTACAAAAGATTGAAATAAGTTCTTCTTTAAATGAATCATTAGAATTTTACTTCCGGAGCTTTTTCTGCACCTTCGCTTGCTTCAAAAAGATTTTTCTTTTGGAAGCCAAAGAGTCCTGCAATCATCACGGTTGGAAATTTGCGAACAGTGCTGTTGAACTCGCGCACGCTTTCGTTAAAACGCATGCGTTCAACGGCAATGCGGTTTTCGGTGCCTTCTAACTGCGATTGCAAATTCAAAAAGTTTTGATTGGCTTTAAGCTCAGGATAGCGTTCCACCACAACCATGAGTCGTGACAGAGCTGAAGACAAACCAGATTGCGCGGCTTGGAATTTTTCAAAAGCTTGTGGGTTGTTCAGCACATTGCCCAAGCCTTCGGGAGTGATTTGCGAAGCGCTGGCGCGCGCTTTGACAACAGCTTCTAGGGTTTCTTTTTCGTGAGAGGCGTAGCCTTTAACTGTGTTCACAAGATTGGGGATGAGATCGAGTCGGCGTTGGTAAACGTTTTCGACTTGCGCCCATTTTTCGTTCACGTTTTCTTCTAGATCGACCAAGCCGTTGTAACGACCAATGATAGAAATCACCAAAATGCCAATGATGCCAACCACGGCCAAGAGAGCGATAAGACCTTTTTTCATGGGTATGTCCTTATATATAATAGATACAGTTAAAATTTTCTGAGCTGATCTTTGCGCCAAAATCGAAATCACGTCAAGTTGTCGGCAATGAGATAATCATGTTGTTAAGTGCTGTTAAAGAATGACGTTCAGACTTAAAAATGAGTGTGTTCGCGGTTTGGTGCTGTTGTGATAAAATATGAATAAGACTTAGGAGAGCTGTAGGCTATAACAGCTGTTTTTTTCTCGATTTTTGTGCGGCTTATGGGAACGACAACTATGAAGAAGACATTATTGGGCACGATTGCGCGCGCGTTTGTATTATTTTCCTTAACAATTTTCATTTCATGCTCTGGAGCTGGTGGTGGCATTGGTGGGTCAATTGGTGGTGGATCCGGTGGCGGTGCAGGTGGATCAGACACATCGAGTGCGGCTGGTGAGATTGATGGCGTTGAGTCTGAGTTATTTGAATCGGGACCAGAGAGTTTGCCAGTGACCATTGCCAAATTAGAGA
This sequence comes from Deltaproteobacteria bacterium, assembly GCA_024233595.1. Classification (GTDB taxonomy): domain Bacteria; phylum UBA10199; class UBA10199; order UBA10199; family JADGCS01; genus JACKPK01. Next base: position 114,398 of record JACKPK010000006.1, on the reverse strand, counting down.
GCGTGGACTTTTCCAAAGTGGACGCGACCTATTCGGATTCTATTTCTAACTCTGTTTCTGGCAGTGGCTCTTTTTTAAAATACCAAAGCAGTGGCAGCAGCGGTTTTACCTTTTCAGGAACTGCGGGTGCGGTTGATAACGATGAAATTGTGTTTATTGTTGGAGACGAAACTTTTTCACAAACGGTGAATGATGATGGTTCGTTTGATGCGGTGACTGTGTCTGCCGAAACGGGTGATCTTGTGTATGTGGCGTCTAGAACAGAAAGCACGGGCGAGATTGGTTTGCCTTTTATTGTAAAGCGCGATTCCAATGGAGTCATACGCTACATTTTAACCAATGCGGAAACCATTAACAGTGTTTCTCCTGTTTCTTTAACAACATCTAGCGATGACACGCGTTATTTTTACTTTGCCACAGAAGACACTAGTGGTGACCAGCCTAAATTTAATCTTTACCGTAAAGCATTTATGGGGTCTGAGTTTGATCTGATTGCGGAAGACTTGGGCCAAAATGTGCGTTATGTGACAGCTCGTGATGATGATGTGCTTTACGTGATTCGCACGGGCGAGGTCATGAACGCTTTGGCAAGCACAAGCGGTGACACCACAACATGGAGTTATGGAAACAACCAAGAGCCTTTGTACAGCACGGATTCGTGGATTGAAACCGACACCTACGCGGCCATTCCTAGTTTTGTTGAGGTTTACTGGGTCAGTGACTCACAATTTTTTGTGGCCAACCGAGGCAATGTGACCGGCAACGATGGCGGAGCGGCTGAAGATCAATTGCTTTCTTTAGTCACCATGACGTCTTCAGGTGCTTTATCGCAAACACAAACAGTGATTGGTTCTGGTACCTACGACGACATGATTTTTTCTTACAATGAATCAAGCCTGATTTTGACAGTTTTATTAAAAAGAAAAGACACCACCACTTGGGAGTTGCGCGAGCTTGATTTGAGTGATGGCATTTCTGCATTTGATAATTCTAGTAATTTAAGAACCGTGAACTTTGGTTCGAGTCCTTTGCAGTTGGACACCAACCCGGAAGGCGTGAGTCTCTTTTCGGCTTTTGACACCACCTTTGTGGATTACTACGCGGTTGGCGAGAGCTTGGCTTTAGACTTTGTGGGTTCTGATGAAGACCTTAATAATGTTGCGAGCGCGGATCCTGTGTTGTTGCTTTCGGATGCTACGGCATCGGCTGTTGAGTTTGTGTTCTGTGCCGATACCAATGCCGATAACGATGCAGAGACTTTGGTGTACGCACGCGAAAGTTCAGGGGTGTTGTCTTATTATTATTTGACTCCGGAAAACACTTTTGACGCCTGTGAAGGGCCAATCACTTTGAGTGATGATGATTTGCTGTTCTTTTATGTTCGTGGTCAAACGACTGAACGTCAGATCAATGTGATCGATATGAAAGATTTGGACACAAGTAATTTGCAAGAGATCGAATAAAAAAATTAAATCTTTTTAAAATCGAATTTTTGTAAATAGCCACCGCGTGCAATGGTCTTGTGATCCACCAGTTCAAATCCATTTTCAAAATAATGTTTATAGTCGTGCAAAATATCGCCAGAGGCGTGCGAGAAAGCCCAGAAGATTGGTGTGGTGATGGATTTTTGAACAGGCACTGCGTGATCGAGAATGCGCATGATGCCGCCGGGTTTAAGAACGCGATGAATTTCTTTAACGGCCCCTTGGATTTGCGGGATGTGCACAAGCGAGCCCGAGGCAATGCCCGCATCAAAACTTTGGTCTGCAAAGGGCAGGTCATCTGCCAAACTCACTTTGATTTGCTGATCGTCTAAGCCGTGTCTTGTTTTGGCTTTTTGAACCATGCCTTCTGAGGCATCGATGCCGGTGGCATTGTAGCCACGCAATAAAGCTTCGTTCAAAACATCCCCAGTGCCGCAGCCCACATCGAGCAGTCGTCCCTTTGGTAAATCTAAGAAAGCAGCTGGCATGATGTGCCGTTTCCAACCGCTCAAGGTGGTGAGGGTGTCGTAAGCTTTGGCAAAGTAACGGGTGTAGAATTCGCCATCAGCGTGTTTGAGGACAGAGGGTTTTGATTTAGAAATGCTCATGCGAGCGCTTTAAACCGGAATGAAAATTTTTTAAAAGAAATTAAAATTTACAGACCCGAGTCTTCTGGATCCAAATAGATTTCGGCGGCTTCAGCAAGTTCTTTGCTTTGCAAAGTCATTTCGATACAAATTTCTTGTTCAGCGTCTTCTTGAAGTTCTTCGATCACTTTGTTTTTGGAATGATCACATTTTAAGTATTCAATGAGTTCGGATATTTTTTTGGCTCCGGCCAATTTAGTGTAACCATCGCTTGCTAAAGCATGTCCTGTGCAGGCAAACCCGGGGGGTTCTAAAAAATCTGCCGTGAAAAAAACCTCGACCCCTTTAAGCTGACAAAAGCGGTAGTCAAAATCGACGGTCCATGTTCCTTCTAAAACATCATAGCTGTCGTTCATTCTAGAATCTAAACGCAAACTCGAATTGCCAGAGGTGGTCATGGTGATGGGGGGCTCGTCCTCGTTTAAATAGAGACCAAAAAAATCCAAGCTTTTGCCTTCGGGGATTGTAAAGCTGCCGTCTTGATTGTCGAGTAGAGGCAAGCTGCCATCTTCTAAAATGTAGGTGTCTGGTAGCGCGAGCGAGTAAATGTCGGCATCCGAAATCTCTGCGTTAAAATCCCCTTGTGGATCTGTATTTGACGCGGTGCAAGCCTGCAGGAAAAACGAGGACAATATTGAGCCAAGAGTGTGCATAAGGTGTTTATCGGGCAAAATGATTATTTGTTGCTAGGTTTTTTAGAATGCTTCGCTTCCGCCTACGTCCGCTTGATGCGGACTACGGCGCGACAGGTCCGCCTTCACTAATCCTTCGACTCATTACATTCGCTTCCGCCTTCGTCCGCCACGGCGGACTACGGCGCGACAGGCACGATAGAATGCTTCGCTTCGCTCAGCATTCTACATAATTAATAGCTAAGCCGCCTTGCGAGGTTTCTTTGTATTTGCTCATCATGTCTTTGCCGGTTTGGCGCATGGTTTCGATCACGCGGTCTAAAGAAATCATGTGATTTCCATCGCTGCTGAGCGCCATGCGGGCGGCGTTAACGGCTTTGGCAGCGCCCATGGCGTTGCGTTCTATACAGGGGATTTGCACCAAGCCGCCAACAGGATCACAAGTGAGTCCTAAATTATGTTCCATGGCAATTTCGGCTGCGTTTTCGATTTGCTCCGGAGTGCCGCCTTTAACTGCGGCCAGCCCTGCTGCCGCCATGGAACAGGCCACACCCACTTCGCCTTGGCAACCGACTTCGGCACCAGAAATAGACGCGTTGATTTTGTAAAGAATCGCAATGGCTCCTGCGGTGAGCAAGAAGGTGCGGATTTTGTCTTCGGAACTATGCGGTGTGAGTTTGTCAAAGTAGTAAAGCACAGCAGGGATAATGCCAGCCGCACCATTGGTTGGAGCTGTCACAACCCGACCCCCCGCGGCGTTTTCTTCGCTGACGGCCAGGGCGTAGCAATGAATCCAATCCAAAACGCTTAAAGGATCGTGCATGTTTTTTTCGGGTTGGCTTTTGAGCTTTTGATAAAGCTCATTGGCGCGGCGTTTGGCTTTAAGGCCACCGGGCAAAATACCGGGTTTGTTCAGGCCGCGTTCAATGCAAGATTTCATGGCGTCCCAAATGAGATCGAGTTGCGTGTAAATTTCGGCTGGTTTGCGCCAAGCGGTTTCGTTTTCAAAAACAATTTGAGCGATGCTTTTGTTTTTGTCTTTGCAAAGCTGTAAAAGTTCTGTGCCGCTTTTAAAAGGATTGGCCACCTTTGCTTTGTGGTTAATGACTTGCGTGTCTTCGTCAGCATCATCGGTGACTAAAAACCCGCCCCCAACTGAATAATAAATGCGTTTGTGAATTTCGTTTTTTTGTTCGTCAAAGGCGGTGAAGCTCATGCCGTTGGGGTGCAAGGGCAAGTTTTTACGACGATGCACTTTGATGTTTTTTTGCGGATCAAAAGAAAGAGCGCGTTCGTGATTGAGATTGAGCGATTTAGTGTTTTGGCAATTTTCAAAAAAGCTTTCGGTTTTTTCGGGATCAGTCGTGGCGGGTTCTTCGCCCATAAGTCCCAAGACAACTGCGTTGTGTGTGCCGTGGGCTTTGCCGGTCAAGGCTAGTGAACCGTAAAGATCAACTTGGATTGTGGCTGTTTGTTCAAAGTGGCTGTGTTTTTTGAGTGACTGCACAAAGCGATAAGCCGCGCGCATGGGCCCCACAGTGTGTGAGCTTGATGGGCCAATGCCAATGGAAAACAAATCGAAAATACTAATGGACATGCAGGCGTTTTAGTCGATGTGTCGGGTAAAAGACAAGAGGGCTTAGTGCCGTGTTGATTTTAAGGCTGAATTCTTTGAGCGAGCTTTGTCAGGAGTTCGTTTTGAAACCAAGCCTCGGTGTTTTTAAAAGGAGAGCGAATGTTGGATTCAGGGTCTGTGATTTTTTCGATCAAAGATTCAAGTTTTGGTTCCAGAGCGGCGGCAATGAACACCGCAATCACAAAGGCCAGTCCTGCTGCTATGTTTTCGAACTGCGACATGTTGGCTAAATCTAAAGAGCTAGTGAAAAGAAACGACAGGGCTGATGAGCTGGTGTCGTGAAGCAGAAGGTCTACAAGAATTAAGGATTCCGCGAGAAAGGCTTTGCAGTAAGCCGATGAAAACAACTTGCTGCTTGGGTGATTTTTTTTCACGGTGCGGTGACCGTCAGCAATGAAGACCGCTTTTTCGGCTGTTAATGCGGAGCCTGTGATAAGAACACCGCGTGCAATGGCTTCTACTTCTGTTTCTGAAAGTTCAATGTCGAAGAAACGAAGTGCTGTTGCTATTGCAGGGGCAAGACTGGTGATGAGTTGAGTATTGTTGGCTAGAAAGGATCCGGCCAATGAGCCCAAAGCAAAGAGAGCGCCGGCGCCAGATTCAACAGCAAAGAGATGGGCGCTGCGTTGCAAAAAGGGATAGGGTTCTAAAGCGGCTAAAACTTTGTTTTTGAAGCTTGTTAATGTGTCCGTTAAGCGGAGCTCTTTGCGTTCTTCATTGTGAAAATAATCCAAACTCCATTGGCCAAGTTCTAATTCAGAAAACGATCCCATTTTAAAGCCGGTGTCTTCGCATTCGGTGGCAAATTGCAGGCCTTGTTCGATTGATTTGAGAACAGCAGGGGAAGCAGCAAGGGGTTGGTGTTCTGCGAGTGTTGTCGCTTGGATCGTGTAATAATTTTTAAAATCGGCGGTGATGCTTGCGATGGTGTTGGGTGTTGTTTGGCCGATTGGCAAAACCAAGGGGTTGAGTGGTTCGTCGGTTAAGTAAAAGGAATTCACAGGGCCGCTGCTATGTGTTGGCAAAGGAGACTCTTGTCGGCATTTGGGTTGATCGCCGTGGGCGCAACCTTGGCAGGGCCAGAATCTTCCTTTTGGCTGTGCGGGCGCAGGCATGCTGTCTAATCTTAAAAGAAAAGGAGGGATGCTGGTCTGGGTTGTGGTCGCTATTGCGGGAGCGTTCATTTCTATAGGCCTGGTTGACTATTTTAATAACAATTCTGAAAGTCATTATCAAAAAAGAATTTGATATGGCAATGGGAAAAGTGAAGAAAAGTATGACGGAGGTGATTTTTCATTAATGTTCATTAATGAGCCTAGGTGCGTAGGTTAAGGAAGCTCTACTGTTCCACTGATCTATCTGCTCTAATGATCTTTTTAGGGGCTTGTGTCTCGCGTCTAGGTGTTCGTGATTATTTAATTATTGTAGTTCTGCTGTCATTGCGAGTCCGCCGCGGCGGGCGAAGCAATCCAGTATCGCACTACCCTGAATAACCTGAATAACCTGAATAAAGATCAGTAGATCAGGTGAACAAATAGAGCAGGAGAACTCTTTCACCTAGGCCCTTAAATGTACGTACTTGAATTTTCTGATGTACGTACTTTTTAAAATGATCTTTTTTTAAAAAAATCGATACAGCTTAGATCTTTTTTAAAACAGACCCGTAATCTTAAAGTGAACGAAGTCTTCATAAGGACCCCCAGCCCCCTTCATGGATGAAATCGTTAGTTTATTTAAGCTCTCCTTAGTGTCGAAAGGCCCCGTTTTGGTGTGGGATGCTCCAAAACGGGGCTTTTTGTTTATTATGGTTTATACTATTTTCTCAGGCAAAAGCCTGAGAAAAAAAGGCACGGCTACTATAGCCGTCGCATCACTATTTTCTAAGGCAAAAGCTGAGAAAAAAAGGCACGGCTACAATAGCCGTCGTAATACTATTTTCCACACTTTATTGAATAATGAAGAATTAAAAATGAATAATTAAGAGTGAATATTTTTTACCTTCGTCATGTGATTTCGGAATTTCGGTAGTGGCCGTTCGCGAACGGCCAAGAAAATTTATCAAAATTATGGTCGCTCACGAGCGACCACTACGAGCTCTGTCCTTTGGGACATCTCCAAGAAGAATAAAACCACCTAGGTACTAGAACCTAATTAACAACGAGTCTCTAGGCACGAGCCACGAGTCCCAAATACTAGATTGCTTTCTCCTTCGCTAAAGCTACGGAGAACAGGTCATCAGGCTCCGGCTGATCGCAATGACACTCTCGTCACTGCGAGGAGTTTTACGACGAAGCAGTCCAGAACATAATCAAATACTAGTAGATTGCGTCAGCAGTTTTTACCTTCGTCATGTGATTTCTTCTTATGTCATTTCTTTTTTCAAAAAAGACGAAACAAATGCCGGATCCTGTCGATAAGCCTTTTGACCTTTAAAACCGAAAGGAGCCCAGCATGTTTGCGATGGCTTTAGGAAGTGGACCGGCGGTTGCTGCTCAGGCAGCGAAAACCGCACAAAAAATAGATGATTCTGGCTCAACAGCTCTTGCCGGCACAGCTGGATTAACTGGGCAGGGTCGTGCTCTCACGGAATTTGTGTTGTCTAGGCCTGGTGTTTTAGACACAGTTTTGGCTGGTGCAGGCTTATCTGGCTTAGCGAATGTTCCCGAACAACCCACTTTAACACCAAAATTAGCAGGATTTTGGCAAGATCAAGGTGTGAAGGGTGGATTGTTTGGCTAGTGTTATGGCGTAGTGGTGGTTGGCTGAGTGGGTGGCGTAGTGGGTGGCGTAGGTTTGGCGGGTGCGGATTGGCTGGCGGGTGTTTGGCTTAGTGTTTGGCGCATGCGTGGCGGAGCGGGTGGCGGATTGTGTGGCGCCTGGGTGGGGTCCTTGTTGCCGTGGGAGCCGGATTTTCGGCTGTTTATGGGAAGGAGCTTGGTTCATGGGCCTTGGGCTTGGGAGGAATAGGACCTCTATCTTGGAGTGGTGATCACAATGGGATTGCCGGTGGCGCTTGCTACAAAAAAATATGGCAATCCGCGCTCAGGAAAAAAAAGCTTGGCCAGAAGAACGAGCGCGCTTGCTTGCTGAGCAAGAAAAAGCGCAAAAGGCGTTGGAACCTCAAAACATCCTCCGGTTTTTGGAAGATCACCTTGAGGTGCAGCGTGTATTTTTAGACGAGACAATTAAGATTGCTTTGCAGCAACAAATTAGTGCTGTCTCGCAAGAAATTTTGGAATTGACCCAAGCGCGCTATCGCGGTGAGGCAGAACAAGGCATCAGCAAATTAGATGCAATGGACAATGACTTGCAATCCAAGCGTGATTGTCTGCAAAATCTTTTAGAGGTGGCTTATTTGTTAATAACCGAAACAGAGTTGCAGATTAAGGATGAAATTTCTGATCGCACAGCATCACTGCAAAGACTTTTAGATGATCTTACTAAGATTGAAGCACAGCATGGATCGCATTTATCGGAAGATCCAGAGCTTGCAGACATGCTTTGGGCTTTAAAAGGCATTGCTGAAAATTTACAAGCGCGCTTGGATATTCATAATGGGGCGGCGGAAATAGCACAAAGGAAGTGAGAAATTCGGGGGTGTAGTTTTAGTGAATAATGAAGAATTAAAAATGAATAATTAAGAATGAATATTTTTTACCTTCGTCATGTGATTTCGGAATTTCGGTAGTGGCCGTTCGCGAACGGCCAAGAAAATTGTATCAAAATTATGGTCGCTCTCCGTAGGCGAGCGACCACTACGAGTCTCTAGACGCGAGCCCCAAATGGATTACTTTCTCCTTAGAGCAATAAATCTAGTGAGAACAGGTCATCAGGCTCTAGGCATGCTTTAGCCACGGTCTAGTCACTTTTCTTCCTTGAACTCCTCCTGTATCAGACTATGAACAAGTGATGAGTCGCAACATGCCATTCAGCCCATGCCAAGAAGAGGCCTTTAAACTCCTCACACAAAGCAGTGATAACGTTTTTTTAACTGGTCGCGCGGGCACGGGCAAAAGTCATCTCATTCGCGAGTTCATCCGCACCAAAGATTCCAAAAAATTCCCTGTGGTGGCCAGCACGGGCGCGGCCGCTGTTTTGGTTCGTGGTCGCACCATTCACAGTTTTTTTGGCTTGGGCATTTTGCAAGGTGGTGTCGAGCAAGCGGTTGAGGAAGCGCGCAAAAACCGTCGCGTGTTGAGTCGGCTCAAAGGCATTGATGGCCTGGTGATTGACGAAATCTCAATGGTTCCAAAAAACGTTTTGCAAGCGGCAGAGCGCGTGGCGCGGATGGCGCGCGAGAACACACGTGCTTGGGGTGGCTTGCGGGTGATCGCCGTTGGCGATTTTGCGCAATTGCCTCCTATCGATCGCCACAGTCCCGAAAAGCCTTGGGCCTTTCAGGACGAGGTCTGGGATCAAACACAATTTCAGCCAGCACTTTTAAAAACCATGATCCGCACCACCGACAACGAATTCCTGCGCGTGCTCAACTTGGTGCGCTTGGGTGTGGTCAACGAAGAGGTCGAGTATTATTTGAACCGCAAGATCACGTCCGAATACGAGATCCCTCACGATGTGCCCAGGCTTTACGCGCGCAAAGCTCCGGTCGAAGAACACAATCTTTCTAAGCTTTCCGAAATCAAACAAGACCTGCACGAATTCCCCACCGAGTACACCGGCAAGGGCGGGGCGCTGGAGCAAATCAAAAAGAACGCGCCGGTGCCAGAGGTGTTGCAGATCAAAAAAAATGCCTTGGTGATGATTCGTGTGAACGATCCTGAAATGAAGTATTTTAATGGTTCGCTGGGCAGCGTTGTTGGCATTTCGGAAGACGAGCTGCAAATTGAGCTCAAGAGTGGTCGCGAGGTCGAGATCAGCAAAGAGAGTTTTTCGTATTTGGATGCCGATGGCAACGAAGCCGCTGTTGCCAAAAATTTTCCGATTAGCCTCGCTTACGCCACCACCATTCATAAATCTCAAGGGGCAACACTTGATAGCATGGTCTGCGATTTGCGCCGCCTGTGGGAACCGGGTCAGGCCTATGTGGCGCTCAGTCGCTTGCGCTCCGGGTCGGGTCTGCATCTTTTGGGCTGGGACCGCAGCTCCATTAAAGTCTCGCCCGAGGTCATGGCGTTTCATCGCTCGCTTGTCTCCTAAACCCTTCATTGACCGATTGGCGATCTATTTAATAGAAGCAAATCCTTCATGAACGACTTTACTTTAGAAAAATCCGATTTTGGTCCTGGTGGGGCGCGAGCCGGGGTGCTCAAGACCACGCATGGCGAAATCCGCACGCCGGTTTTTATGCCGGTGGGCACACAGGCCACGGTTAAAGCAACTTTGCCGACCACGCTAAAAGATTTGGGTGCGCAGATCATTTTGGGGAACACCTACCATTTGTACATGCGGCCGGGGCATCAGCTCATTAAGGCTGCGGGTGGTTTGCATAAATTCATGGCTTGGGATGGGCCGATTTTAACGGATTCAGGCGGCTTTCAGGTTTTTAGTTTGGCCAAGTTGCGCAAAATCACTCAAGAAGGCGTTAGTTTTCAATCGCACATCGATGGCTCCAAACACATGTTGTCTCCTGAGCTGTCCATCGAAATCCAAGAGGCCCTGGGCTCTGACATCATGATGTGTTTTGACGAATGCCCGGCTTTGCCAGCCGATCGCAGCACCATTAAAAAATCCATGGAGCTCACGCTCGATTGGGAAAAACGCTCGCTTGCGGCTAAAACCCGCGAAGACAACAAACTCTTTGCGATCATTCAGGGCGGTGATCAGCACGATTTGCGCAAAGAGTGCACCGAACGTCTTTTGGAAATCGAATCCCAATCCGACAAAAAATTTGGGGGCTATGCCATTGGCGGGCTTTCGGTGGGGGAACCAAACCAGGTCATGTACGATGTGGTGCAAAACTTAAGCCCGCATATGCCCGAGGACCGGCCGCGCTACCTCATGGGGGTCGGCACGCCGGAAGATCTGGTGACCTGCGTGGGCTTGGGTGTGGATATGTTCGACTGCGTGATGCCGACTCGAAATGCCCGAAACGGCATGTTGTTCACGAGTACGGGCAATGTGAAAATCAAACAGGCCCGTTATCGTGAGGATTTTGAGCCTTTGGACGCCGATTGTTCCTGCTACACCTGTCAGAATTTTAGCCGGGCTTACCTTCGTCATGTCTATGTGGCGGACGAAATGATCGCGAGTATCCTCAATACAATTCACAATTTACATTATTTTTTGACTTTGTTAGGCCATTGCCGCCAAAGCCTTTTGGATGGGCGCTTTGAAGAATTTCAAAAAGAATTTTTCAGCCGACGCTCTGGTTAAAATACATAATAAGGAATGAACATGATTAACGTTGCTTACGCACAAGACGCCGCAGCTGCCGCTGCACCTGCTAACGCTGGCATGCACCAATTGGTGATGATCGGCATGATCTTTGTGATCTTTTACTTTTTATTGATTCGCCCCCAGCAAAAACAGCAGAAGGCGCTTAAAAAAATGATTGCTGACGCCAAACGTGGTGATGAGATCATCACAACAAGCGGATTGCATGGTCGCATTGTCGAAACAAAAGAAGAATTCGTGATGGTGCAAGTGGCCAATAATGTGACTCTTAAATTTGATCGTTCTGCGATTCAGTCGATCAAAGGATACGAAGCCGATGCAAAAGGCGGCAAAGGATCTAAAAAAGCGGCTTAAGCCTCTATTCAAGAAAGAAATAAAATGTCATCAAGTTGGAAATTCAAACTCTTTGGTTTTTTGGCTGTGTTCCTTTTAGCCATTTACCTTCTCGTTCCTAGTGTTTTGGGCCTTAAAGAACAAAAACGTTTGGCCAAAAAAGAAGGGCACGAGTTACCGTGGTATGCCGAACTGCTTTCGGACAAAGAACTCAATTTGGGTTTGGATTTGCGCGGTGGCCTTTATTTAGAAATGAATGTGGGCACTGACGATGCCCTAAAGCATCAGGTCGATTTTATGGCCAGCGACGTGGAGCGTTTGGCAGAAGGCGAAGACATCAAAGGCACCAAGGCCAGTCAGATTGCCGGTCTTAAAATCCGCGTCACAACTGATGCTGAAAAAATCGACGCGCTCACATCCAGACTCATAGATTACTACGGCAACCAGATCATCACCATTGATCGCGATCCGCAGGAACTCTATTTGGAGTACAAAGGCGATGGCGAAATGGTGCGCAAACAAGCGTACTCGCTTTTAGAAAGCATTCAGGATTTTAATGGTGAACTGCAAATGGTGGGCAATTCCACCATCGCGATCAGCGCGGCCGATCCTGAGCAGCAAGCCTTGTTGCCAAATTTATTTGCAGAAAAAGACGCGTGGCAGATTCGTGAACAGTCCTTAGAGGGTGTGTTCTACGTTTCTTTGAGCGAAGCTTACGTTAAAAAACTCACCAAAGACATCATTGAGCAAGCTGCTAAGTCAGTGCGTAACCGCATTAACCGTTATGGTGTGGCCGAAAGCTCTGTGAGTCGTCAAAGTTCTGATCGTTTGGTTGTGGAATTGCCGGGCGTTAAAGAACCGCAAGCTGTGATCGACTTGATCCGTCGTACAGGTAAGCTGGAGTTTCGTATTGTTGATGAACGCCTGGGTACAGCTGAGCTCAATGCCTTGGTCAACGACAAAGCAAGTGAGCTTAAACTAGAAAATGTTTACGATGCCGAAAGCGTCAATCTCATCAACGATGCTTTAAAAGCGGAGTTACCTGATCAAAGCGAAGTGGCTTTTCGTTACACGCGCGATGACCGCACAGGAAAAATCTTACGAGCGTCTCCTTTTCTTTTGGAAAAAAGAGCTGAAGTCACTGGTGACATGCTCGACAACGCTAGCGTGCAAGTGCAAAACAACCTGCCTTACGTGAGCATGGCTTTTAATAAAGCGGGTGCTAAAAAATTTGGTGATCTCACCAAAGACAATGTCGGTAAGGCTTTGGCCATTGTGTTAGACGGTGTGGTGATGAGCGCTCCTAATATTCGTTCGGCCATTTATGGTGGGCAGGCGCAAATTGAACTTGGCTACGGCCGCTACGAAGACTTACACAAGGAAGCGAGCGATCTTGTTCTTATTTTAAAAGAGGGCGCTTTGCCTGCGAGCTTGTCGGTTGCCACACAGAACTTAATTGGCCCCACCTTGGGACAAGAATCAATTGATGCTGGGATTCGTTCGCTCATCATTGCGGCTGGTGGTGTGTTGCTCTTCATGTTGTTCTATTACCGTGTTGGTGGACTGATCTCTAACTTGGCTTTGTTGTTCAACGTGTTGTTGGTTTTTGCTGGGCTGACTTTATTCCAAGCTTCTTTAACATTGCCTGGCATGGCCGGTATTGTTCTGACTCTTGGTATGGCGGTGGATGCGAACGTGATTATTTTTGAACGCATGCGCGAAGAACGCCACATGGGTCACGATGCTGCTTCCATTGTCGAGAGCGGTTATGGCAATGCTTTGAGCGCTATTTTAGACAGTAACATCACGACTTTTATTTCGGGTCTTGTGTTGTTTGAATTTGGAACAGGCCCCATCAAAGGTTTTGCGACCACGCTCATGTTGGGGATTCTCACAACCTTGTTCACGGCGGTGTTGTTCACACGTTTTTGTTACGATGGTTTGCTTCACGGCGTTAAAATTAAAAAAATTTGGATTTAAACTATGTCACAGTCTTCTTATAAAACTTGTACGGGTAAAACTCCTTTTGACTTCATGAAGTTCAAATGGGCTTTTATAGCGGTCTCTGTTTTCTTTGTGTTGTTTAGCCTTTACGAAATTGGCATCAACGGGATCAATTTTGGTGTCGACTTTGTTGGTGGCACAAAAATGATCTATCAATTTCCTAAGGATGCCACAGCCGAAGAAATCCGCGGCATCACCTCTAAACTGGATTTGGGCGATGTGCAGGTGATTCAGTTTGGCAACAACCCTGCTCAAAATCAATTCATGGTCAGAGCCAAGTATAAGGACGGGCAGAATGTGGATCAGGTTCTCACACGTGCTTTGACAGAACGCTATGGTTCAGAAGATTTAAAAATCCTCAGCAAAGAAGTGGTGGGTCCAAAGGTTGGCGCTGACATGCAAAAGAAGGGCAGCTTGGCGGTGTTGTTCACTTGTTTGTTTATTCTCATTTACGTTGGCTTTCGTTTTGACTTTTTGTTTTCGCCAGGAGCTGTTGTTGCATTGATTCACGATGTGGTGATCTCTGTTGGTTTTTTCTCGCTCTTCAACAAAGAGTTCAGTTTGCCTATTTTGGCGGCTTTGCTCACCATCATTGGTTACTCCATTAACGACACCATTGTGATTTACGATCGCATTCGCGAAAACATTGGTCGCTTACCTAAAAATGCGCCTGCGCTTCAGGTCATTAACATTTCGGTGACCGAAACCTTAGGACGTACCATTGTGACATCTTTAACTGTGTTGCTTGTGGTGTTGGCGCTTTACTTTTTGGGTGGCGGTGTGTTGCACGACTTTGCGTTTTGTTTACTCATTGGTATTGTTTTTGGAACGTACTCTTCTATTTTTATTGCGTCGCCTTTTTATTTATTTTTGCAGCGCTTGTTTCCTGGAAAAGGCATCAAAGAAGCTGTTCCTGCCTCCTGATTTTTTTGGCCTTGGTTCTTTATGTTTAAGAAACTCGAAAGTGTTGAGCAAAAATACAAAGACCTTACTAGTCGCTTAAACTCGGGAACTTTGGAACCTAAAGAGATGCAGCGTATTGCCAAAGAGCAAGCTGCTTTGCGCGAAACGGTCGAAACCTATCAAGAGTATGTTCAAGTTGATAACCAGCTAAAAGAAAGCAAAGAAATTCTGGAAGCCGAAAAAGATCCAGAAATGAAAGCGCTGGCAAAAGAAGAAATTTCTGATCTGCAGGACCGTAAAGAAAATCTAGAAAAGCATTTAAAGATTTTATTATTGCCCAAAGATCCCAACGACGAAAAGAACACCATTTTGGAGATTCGTGCGGGAACGGGTGGTGAAGAAGCGGCGTTGTTTGCTTCTGATTTGTTTCGCATGTACTCGCGTTACGCTGAACTCAACAAATGGCGTGTCGAGATCTTATCAGCAAACGAAACTGGCAAAGGTGGTTATAAGGAAATCATTGCCGAGATCACCGGTGACGCGGTTTATTCTAAATTAAAATTCGAAAGCGGCATTCATCGTGTGCAGCGTGTGCCTGAAACCGAATCCAGTGGGCGTGTGCACACCTCGGCAGTTTCCGTCGCGGTTTTGCCAGAGGCAGAAGAGGTGGAAGTCGAGATCCCCGATTCCGAGTTGCGCATTGATGTTATGCGTGCCGGTGGCGCGGGTGGTCAGCACGTGAACACCACCGATTCAGCAGTGCGCATCACGCATTTGCCAACCAATATTGTGGTGCTTTGCCAAGACGAGCGCAGTCAGCATAAAAACAAAGCCAAAGCCATGACTATCTTGCGCACGCGCATTTTAGATTTAAGACAAAGCGAGCAGGCTGCCAAAGAAGCCGAAAAACGCAAGAGCATGGTGGGTTCTGGTGATCGCAGTGAAAAAATTCGCACTTATAATTTCCCACAATCACGTGTGACAGATCATCGCATTGGATTAACCTTACAAAGTTTAGATGGTGTTCTGGGTGGTGATCTCGACAAAATATTTGAACCTTTGCAGGCCCATTTTCAAGCAGAGGCTCTCAAAGATCAGGCGCAAGGATTATGAGCGAGCAGTGGACAATCAAAAAAATGTTAGAGTGGACCAGCGATTACTTTTCGCAAAAGTCTATTGAAACACCACGCTTGGAAGCCGAGATTTTGCTTTGTCATGTGTTGGGTTTGCGTCGCATTGATCTTTACCTGCAGTTTGAAAAACCCTTGTCGCAAGATGAACTCAAATCATTTAAGGCCCTGATCAAAAGACGTTTAGACAACGAGCCTGTTGCGTATTTGGTTGGCAAAAAAGAATTTTGGTCGCGTGATTTTTTTGTGTCGTCAGATGTTTTGATCCCACGACCAGATTCAGAGCACCTGATCGAAGTTGTTTTAGATCACATCAAGACTTTGCCAAAAGAAAAGCGAGAATCGCCGATGCGGGCTTTTGAGCTTGGGCTGGGTTCTGGGTGTTTATCGATCACTTTACTGAATGAGTTGCCACAATTGAGTGTTGTGGGTCTTGATTATTCGGCAGAGGCTTTGGCTGTGGCGCGTAAAAATGCGGAGTACCATGGTGTTGATGCGCGGCTTCATTTTGAACAAGGTGATTTTTTAAAAAGCGATTTTTGGGATGCGTCTTATGATGTTGTGGTGAGCAACCCGCCGTATGTTTCGGAAACTGAGTTTAATGATTTAAGCGCTACGGTTAAAGATCATGAGCCGCGTTTGGCATTGGTGGCTGATGACAATGGCTTGGCTTTTTATCCTAAAATTGCCACGTTTGCGAAAAAGAATTTGAATGAAAATGGCGTGGTGGTTGTCGAAATTGGTGAGTCTCAGGGCATGGCTGTGAAAAAGTTTTTTGAAGACGCTGGCTTTTCTGATGTTCTTGTTAAAAAAGATTTAGCCGGTCATGATCGTGCGGTGTTTGCGATTCAGAAACCCTAACGAGGAAAATGCATGGATAAGATTGTCATTGAAGGCGGCAGGCCTTTAAAAGGTCGTGTTAAAGTTGGGGGATCTAAGAATTCAGCCTTACCCTTAATGGCAGCTACCTTGCTGACTTCTAAAAAAGTGGTGTTGAGCAATGTGCCTGATCTTGCCGATGTTAAAACCATGTTGAGATTGTTACAGGCCTTGGGTGTGCAAACACGTTCTTTGTTTGGTCGCGTGAATTTTGCCGCCACCAAAATCAAAAAAAATGAAGCCCCTTACGATATGGTGCGCCGGATGCGTGCCAGCGTTCTTGTGTTGGGCCCTTTACTAGCTCGCACGGGTCTTGCGCGTGTGTCATTGCCGGGTGGTTGTGCCATTGGCGCGCGTCCCATTAATTTGCATTTAGCGGCATTGGAAAAAATGGGCGCCAAGATCAAACTTGCCGAAGGCTACGTGGAAGCAAAGTGTAAACGTTTAAAGGGCGCACGCATTGTTTTTGAAAAAGTCACAGTCACAGGAACAGAAAACATCATGATGGCGGCGGCACTGGCTAAGGGCACAACGGTGTTAGAGAACGCCGCGCGTGAGCCAGAGATTGTAGACCTGGCAAACCTGTTGCGTAAAATGGGTGCTCAAATCACTGGTGATGGCACAAGTCAGATCACCATCGAAGGCGTTGATGAACTGAGTGGCGCGACACACCGTGTGATTCCTGATCGTATTGAGGCGGGTACTTTTATGGTGGCCGCGGCTATGACTCGTGGTGATGTGGTTATCGAAGACATTGATCCCTTGCATGTTGATGCTTTATCGCAAAAGTTGCGCGACGCGGGCGCAGAGGTGCAGGTGCAAAATGACCAAGCTCGTGTGATTGGTCCCAAGGTTGTGCGCCCGGTGGATGTCATCACTGATCCTTACCCTGGTTTTGCGACTGATTTACAGGCACAGTTCATGGCGCTCATGGCCATTGCGGCAGGCACCAGCACCATCACGGAAACCATTTTTGAAAATCGCTTCATGCATGTTCCTGAGCTCAAACGTTTGGGAGCGGATCTAAAAATAAAAGGCAACACGGTTGTGGTGAAAGGGGTTGAGCATCTTAACGCGGCCCCCATTATGGCGTCCGATCTGCGTGCCAGTGCGTGTTTGGTCTTGGCGGGTCTGGCCAGCAAAGGCGTGACCGAAATCCATCGGGTTTACCACATTGACCGTGGCTACGAATCAATCGAGAAAAAACTCAGAAAACTCGGTGCTCGTATCCGTCGAGCCAAGGTTAAGTACTAAAGATCATTAAAAAATCCACAAACTCTTAGACATTTGTGGATAAACCGACTATTTAAGCCCACCCATTGGACGGCTATTTCCCTCAAAACGGGGATATAACCTCAAGTGCATAAAATAATTTAAGTTTTTAGACTTTGATCACAAAGAGCAGGAATTTCTTATGAAAATATTGAGAACCACTGATCGCAATTTTCGCTACGATTTTGGCAAGGTTTTTAAGCGCCAGTTTGAAGTTTCTGAAGGCGTGCAAAAAATTGTGGCCGATATTTTAGACGATATCAAACGCATTGGTGATCAAGCTTTGGTGAAATACACTGTTAAGTATGACTCTTTTGATTTGAGCAACAAGCTCATGGAAGTCAGTAGCAAAGAAATCAACGCGGCTCTTAAAGAAGTCGATAAAGAAGACATTAAGGCTTTGGAAGAAGCGGCTGGACGTATTGAAGATTTTTACAAGCACGAAAAAACAGAGAAGCTCAGCTACAAAAAAGCAGACGTCGATTTAAAAGTCATAACCTATCCCTTGGAGCGTGTTGGGATTTACGTTCCTGGTGGCAAGGCCAGTTACCCGTCTAGTGTTTTGATGAGTGCGATCCCTGCAAAAGTGGCTGGTGTTGATGAAATCAACATGTGCACGCCATGGACAGGTGGAGAATACAATCCTGCGATTTTGGTTGCGGCGCACATTGCCGGAGTAAAAGGCATTTACAAAATTGGTGGCGCGCAAGCAATTGCGGCCATGGCTTATGGCACCAAAACAGTACCCAAGGTCGATAAAATTGTGGGTCCTGGTAACATCTATGTTTCGTGGGCTAAAAAATTGGTTTACGGCGATGTTGACATCGACATGGTGGCAGGTCCTTCTGAGCTTGTGATTTTGGGCGATGGCACTGTGAAGCCTGCTTATGTGGCCAGCGACTTGTTGAGCCAAGCAGAGCACGATGAACTTGCCAGCACTTTATTGATCACCACAAATTCCAACTACGCGATCCGTGTGGAAGGCGAAGTGCGTAAGCAGGTTCTTCGTCTTAAGCGCAAACCAATTGCCAACGAGTCCATTAAAAAGCGTGGCCTGATTGTTTTGGTGCGCAGCATGAAAGAAGCTTTGGATTTGATCAACGAATTGGCTCCAGAGCATTTGCAAATCTGCACGGCAGAACCTGAAAAAATCTTGCCGAAGATTCGTCACGTGGGCACGGTTTTCTTGGGCGAACACACACCAGAAGCTGTTGGTGATTACATTGCGGGACCATCGCATGTGTTGCCAACGCATGGTTCGGCTCGTTACTTCTCGGCATTGCGCGTGAGCAATTTTCAAAAAACCATTCCGGTGGTTAAGTTTGGTCCCAAGGCTCTTAAAAAATTGGGGCCAACCGCTTCTCGCATTGCTCAGCTAGAAGGGTTGACCGCTCATGCAAATGCCATCGAAAAATGAGATTAAAAGATCTTTAAGACGGATCTTTTAGTGTCTGTTTATTGTTGGCAGTAATCTGTACCTTCTGCAAAATATCTGATTCGCTGTGACTGTTATAAACAGCAGATTGTTTCCGCTATGAGTTGTGGTTCTGTGATGAGTGATTCCAGAATGCTCACATCATCTGGTAAGTTACCTATGATACCAGCGTGATACCCTGCTGTATTCTCTTTGGTCCACCAAAGTAAAAGGGATGAGCCAGATGCACGTTGATGGTTGCCTCCTATTGTGTCGCAAGGAGTTGACCATCTAAGTAAAAACTAAGAGTTTCACCATTTCTGACCAATAAAAATATGATACAAAGAGTGTCGTTTAGAAGGTAGCCTTCATCTGAAATCAGTGAAGTGCTTCAATGCCATCTGAGATTTTGGCATACAATTTAGGCTGCCATAAACTTGTTTGATGGTGAACCCTGCATTGCTACCTTCATTTTGTTTGTTGATGATGATTCTATGCAAAAAGTCTTCCAGTGAGATAATTGAACGCACCCAAAGTGATAAACTAAAATCACCGGTGCCCAACCAAAGCGTCAGCATCGTAGACTTGCGCAGTCATTGGCGCCATCAAAATCCAAGCAAGAGTTTCTAAAAGGCAGTCTAAATCATCGGCCCAAAGAGGAGCGATCACCTGTGAAAACCATCGTTGTTGAAGTCGCTCAAGTCAAAACACGCTTCCGTTTTAGAATCAAAGCGCCACCACGCTTGCAGTTTATTTTGAATTTTAAACGAGCGAGGTTCGGAGTAAGAGGAACAGCTGATGCTGTCATCACTACCGATAGAACACGCGCGTACATGCCACCAGTATGTGTCGCTGGTTTCAGGAAGACGCAATTGGTCTTCGTCTAGCGTCACATAAGGTTCTGTTGTGCTGGCTGAATTTTCGCAAGTCATGGTTTCTTCATCTGCAAAAGGGTTTGTGGTCGCTCGTTGCCAACAAACTTCGTAGTAGCTTGCGCCATCGCTGGATTCTTGCCAAGTCAGGTTCACGCGGTTGTACTGATAAGTCCATCCATGAATGGGCGATAAGGCTGTGGGCTGATTATTTTTTGCGCCACAACTTGTGCTTCCTAAACCTTCTTCACAGAGAGCAAGAACTTGTGCTGCACTCATTGCAGACTTAGTTAACACAATCTCATCGAGTGAACCTTGAAAGTAATTAGAGCCATTGCTTCCAATGGTGAGGTTGTTGCTGTTATCAAGGTTCATGCTTTCTAAAAATGAGTATTGATTTGAAAGCTGCCCATCAATGTAGGTTGAGTATTGCTGATCTTGGCGAGTGATGACAACATGATGCCAATTGTTATCATCAAGATCTGAATGCGACGATGTTATGGCGATGTTGTTGGTGCCATTAGCAATGCGAGAACGCATGCCGTCGTTATCGTTGCTCTGGTACACTTCAAATCCAGCGGCATTAGCAGAGCCACCTTTTTTGTAGAAAATTGTGTGATCCGAACTTTCTTCGGGAGCAAGGAAAAAGAAACTCAAAGTGAAGTCGCTTGTGCCCAAGTCCAGTGAATCGTTGTCGACAGCGCCCAAGTAGTTTGTGCCACTGAGTTCAATGGCTTGTCCTTTGATGCCACTGCTGTAAACAGGCAGGTCACCACTTGTGGCAGCTAAGGTGAGTGTGTTTGCGTTTTCAGAAACATCTGCTGTTTCACTTTCGCCTTCATCATCAAAACGCCACCAAGCCGCCAGTTGATCAATGCCTGTGGTGAAAGCAAAGCAAGGGCTTTCATCGCTGCCGCCTTTGCCATCATCTAGGCTTAGGGAATAAGAGTAGTCTTTGAGAACACTCAATCCATCCACCATGTATTCAGAATCGGTCGTGTTGCTTTCAAAACAATTGGCTGCGTTATCACAGGTGCAAGTTTTGGTGTCGTAAAATTTAATTGTTGCTGTGACAGTGTCGCTGTCAGAATCAGAAGAACTCCAAGAAAGCAGAGAACCCTCTGCGGCATTGTGCAAAGCCTGCGAAGTGAGGTGTTTTACAAAAACAGGAGAGTGGTTCACCGAGATTGTGACTTCTGCTGATGAACTTTGCTCATCTTTTGTGGCAAGCAAAACATAGGTGGTGGTTTTACTTGGAAACAAAGCGATGCTTGTTAAATCGGTGACGTCACCTACATCTGGGGTGATGTTCAGAGAATTGTAGTTGCTTGCTTTCCATGACAAGGTGGTGGTTTCTCCAGATTGAATCGCTGTGCGCGTGGCTTTAAAAGATTCAATGCTTACGGCATCGGGATCCACTTCTTCATCAGAGCCTGTATCAGTGTCATCGTTGTTGTCGGTTTGGTTGGCGACCAAAGGGTCATTGCCTTCGATGATTTCAAAAAGGTTCGAGACACCATCGCCATCGCGGTCGAGGTTTGGAACAGAATAAAGACCCAGATTGATCGATGAAGAAATAAATTCGCCGCTGGAATTATTTTGGTAAATCACATCCTCTTCCGAAAAAGAGATGCTTGGGTTTTTAGCTGTGACCGTTTTATTAATGAGTGCGTAGCAAAGAGCAACTTCGGTGTCACCGCTTGTGGTGTAAAAGGCCACAACAAAAGTATACAAACCGTTGTTGTCTAAATCAAAGTTACCGGAACTCACCGAAGTGTTGTTGATTTCTAATTCTTCAGAGTGAATCAATTCGCCAATGCTATTGTACACCTCTAGGCGAGCCGAAATATCACTTTCGTTGAGGCCCGTCAGATAAGCTGGCAGTGCGATTCCTGAATGAGCCACTGGCTGATTAACAGGATTTTTTTGTGAGCTTGTTCCCCCGGAACAGGCTGTGGCCAAGATCATTGTGAAAAGAACTAAGAGTGTTAGTCGTGTTTGTTTGCGTTCCATTTTTATCTCCTAAAAATTTTATAAATTTAGTTGCTGGGTCCACTGGGGACTGGTCCGGATAAACTTGTGCTCACGGTACTTGGTCCTGATGAGGACGAACCACCGCCACCGCCGCCTCCACCAAGGGCAAAGGCCGCTGCTGCGCCGGCAGCCACAACGGCAAGGCCAATGCCAACATAAATTCCGGCTTTGGATTTTTTCTTGATGGTTTTTCCTGTTGTGTTTGTGGCGGTTTGCACGGTGTTTTGGAGCTGGTTAAAATCAGAGGCATTTAGAGAAGAAACAAAGGAGCTCACTTTATTAGCAAAGAGTTCTTCTGATTGTTTTTTCTTAATGAGCATTTCTGAAATTTCTTTGGATACAGTGCCATCGGCAACGTTAATCACTTGCAGAGTGGATTCGTGTTCTCCACGATTTTTAGGTGTATTCAAAAGAGCGACCCAATCGGCACCGACTTGTCGTCCGATGATTTGCGCTCGTTGCACAAGCTCATGAGGTTTAATCAAATCAAAACCCAGTGCGTTGTTCTTTTTGGCATTGGATGCATTGATCACAATCTCGCGTTTGTCTGTGGATTCAATTTGTTGTTTGATATTGGTGCCGGCTTGGATGAACTGAACTTGGCTTGGATCAACCATGATTTCAACGCGCGGCCCAATGCCACGGAACATGCCGTTAACATAAATGGGTTGTACTGAGTTGTCCTTTAGCTGAATCGTCATTTTTTTTGCGGCGATTTGATTCAGGTAAGCGTTACGCATCTTTTCGTATTCTTTTTTGAGTTTAGGGGAAATAGATGCGCCATCAAGAGTTTCGGCACTTAAGTTTATTTGCACTGCTTTTCTAAGCGCTTGATTGGCGGCTTTGTCTTGATTCAGTTCCCAAGAAATTTGGGTTTGTAATAAATACGCTTTTTGCAAGGAGCCTAAAATCCCAGGGTGGTTTTTAAGTTCCTCTATGGCCATCACAGCAAACTCTTGTGCTTTATTGACTTTAAAAGCGCTAAAAAGATCTTCAGCTTCGTGTAGCAGCAAATCGCCTTGTGTCATGAGCTCGCGGTTCAAGCGGTTTTCAAGAAAGGCAGCGGCCAGTTGATCTTCTGGAACAAGCTCAAAATCTTTTTTCTTACCAAGGTAAGTTAAAATTTTATAGCGCAGGTTTGCGTGCGGTGATTTTGTATCAGGTTGCACTTCAACAAGCGCAAGACGTTTGCTTGTTTTGGCAAACGCGCTTTTAACAGGCAAGCTTGCCCAAAAGAACGTGATGATTAAAATATTGCTGATGGCTTTTTTGATAAATAATGTCGTCATACCAATCCTCCGGTTCGCTTTAGAGCAAAGCCTGTGCCAAAACCTTGGCGTTCTATTTTAGTGAGTGTTTTCTAGAGTTTGCGCTCGGAGACTTGATTGCTGTGTGTTTTGCAATTTGTGTGATTGTTTAAACAGTTGATCACTGTGTGTTTGAGAAGTTTTACAGAAAGAACATTTTCTTGATCAGAGCCGTTGATTATAAGAGAGCCAATGAAGACGATTAAGAAAGGAATCACGAATATGAATAAAATTAAATTTTTTACACTCACAGCGCTTATGAGTTTTTTTGTGTTGTTGTCTTTTGCGAACGCGGCGATCCCACCTGTTGATGAGGTTTCTTGTGAGCCAGGTGGAGAGCATGGCTTTCTTGTGACAATCATTTTGAGTCATGATTACGAATACGGCTCTTATATAATAGAGAGAAAAAAAGCCGGTAAGAATTTTGAGCGAGACCTTAGCGCGTTTAAAGGTGGCCGCTACTCACTTGATTTGAACTCACAGGGTGGCTTTGTCGGGTACAAATTGCAATTTCGCGAACCAGGCAAAGAGGTCTTTCAATCCATCACTGGGGAAATCAGCTGTGCTGGCTCCGCTGGAAGTGAATCACAATGAATTCATAAATCTGTTAAATAATCAGGTTTTATTGTCTTTTTTGCACAAAGAGCTCTTCGCGAATCCCTAAAACTGTCTAAAATTTGGACGGTTTTAGGGATTTTTTTATGCTGAGCGACGCATTCGTCTAAAAAATTTGACAATTGTTCAAGAAATTTGACAACTTTTGTCGTAGATATCCGACAATAAAGTGAGCCCCACAAGAGAATATGAGTAAGTACCTAAAAACCAAGACTTTTTAAATATAAGAGTTTTGGCAGGGACCTTGCTTTACTTGGCAACTGAGAGAGTGATCAAGGGCACTGCGCGTGTCTGGTCGCCGAAATTTTCTAAATTATACAAATAAGGGATGAGTTTATGGCAGATCATAAAATTCTTTTTGTGGACGACGATGTGGTGTTTCTTCAAGGGCTCACAGCGGCATTCAGACAACATTACGCGGTGTTCTCTGCAATGAGTTTGGACAAGGCCAAAGAGGTTTTGGCTGACAAAGAAATTGATGTTGTGATTCTGGATATCAATCTGGGTCAACAGGATGGCTTGCAGGTCTTGAGCGAAATCAAAAAAGAAAGACCAGAGGTCGATGTGATCATGCTCTCTGGTCGTCGTGACCCGCACGTGATTGTGGAGTGTATGAAGCTTGGTGCGGCAGAGTATTTGTGTAAGCCGATCCGTCCCGATGAATTGCATGCTGTTTTGGAAAAAGTTTTAGAGAACCGTAATGTCAAAGATCAGTACGATGCTCTGGTCGAAAACTTAAACGATAATATTTCAAAGAAACCATTCTTGGGGCGTTCACAAGTTTTTACTGATCTCATCAAACAAGCCAATTACTTGCGTGGTCATGATGCTAACGTTGTGATTCAAGGTGAGAGCGGAACAGGTAAAGAGCTTTTGGCGCGTTACATTCATGGTCAAGAGGGTAAATCAGCGCGTCCTTTTATTGCGGTGAACTGCGCGGCCATTCCAGAAAATCTTATGGAGTCTGAATTATTTGGTCACGAAGCAGGTTCTTTTACGGGCGCTCAAAAACGTCGTATTGGAAAATTTGAATTGGCCAGCGGTGGCGATATTTTCTTAGACGAAGTTCATTTGCTCAAGCCAGACATGCAGGCCAAGTTGTTGCGTATCTTGCAAGAAAAAGAATTTTACCGTGTGGGTGGGGCGCGTCCGATCAAAGTTAATTTTCGTGTGATTGCGGCTGCCAACGTTGATTTGATGAAAGAGGCTAATGACGGGCGTTTCCGCCATGATCTCTTGTACCGCATGCGTGTGGTGGCTTTGAGTATTCCTGCTTTGCGAGACCGTAAGGAAGATGTGGAGTTGCTCATCAATCATTTCTTAGAGCGTTACTCAAATGGTCAAAAGCGCACATTATCTTCAGGTGCGATGACTGTTCTTAAATCCTATGCTTGGCCTGGCAATGTTCGTGAACTCGAAAACTTGGTGCATAGTTTGGTGATCATGGCGCCAGGAGCCGAAATCACAAAAAGTGATTTGCCAAAATGGCTTTTGGAATCTTCAGGAGAAGCTGTGCCAGCAGAGATCAATGGTCATTCAGCGGGATCACAAATTGTTAAAGACATTGCGCAATTGGCAAACGATCAACTGACTGAAAACTTAAAAGACTTTTTGACTCGTGTTGAACGCCAGTATGTGCAGCATGTGATTGACAACAAAAATGGCAACATCACGCAAGCGGCTCGTGAATTGAATGTGAGCCGTAGTAAAATCTACTACACAATCAAAGGAATGGAACAGTAATGAAAGATTCCGAACAACTCAGCAACTTGCGTGCTGATATTCGCAAGTGGGCTCATCACTATCGCAATCGTGTGAGCACAGTCGAAACCTTCATTCACTTGAACAATCACTACCCGCCAGATGAGTCGGTGCAGGAATTGGGCCGCTTGTGTGAGCAATGCTTGGAAGAAATGCGCGAGTGTTTTGAAGGGATTGTTTCGGCAGCGGAAGAGGCCATGGGCCCTGATGGTCGCGGCCGGGTGATCACCTCAAAAAAACCAAAGTTCATGGATAACAATAATTGAGTTTTATCCGGCTTTAAAAATGCGGCTTTCTTCCAGGGCGTAAATCTCGTGACAGATTTGGCTGCCTGCCTTGATGAATTCCACAAAATCTTTTTGTGAAAAGTGCAGAGTGGTGCTGCCACACTGAATGTGGACCATGCCTTTGCCACACAAAGTGATGCGGTTGGCTTGTTGCTCGTTACTCATATTGAAATTAACAGGGAAACACATTTTCTGACCTCCAATTTGTCTCTTCATTATAAATGAAATTGATAATTGTTTTCAATTAAAAAACAACAGGCTTTTTGCTTTTTGGCTTCCTTGTTTTTGGGCTTGGACCTTCGTCATAAAATCTCTTAGTAAAACATAATAAATTCAATAACTTAAAAAATATGTTCAGAAAGCTCATTGATCTCGGCCAATCAGTTTGAGTAAGGACAGCGCTGCAGAAATCTTTATATATATAAGAGAAAAACAAAGCGGGTTTGAGTCGAGAGAAAGAGGATTTTATGAGTAAGCTAGTCATTGTGGAGTCACCCACAAAAGCCAAAACCATTAAGAATTATTTACCCAATGGTTATCATGTTGTGGCGTCTATGGGCCATGTTCGTGATTTGCCTCAGTCGGCTAAGGAGATTCCTTCTAAGGTCAAAGATCAAGAGTGGAGCAAATTGGGCGTGAATGTGGATGCCGATTTTGAGCCTCTTTATGTGATTCCCAGTAAAAAGAAAAAAGTGGTGAAGGAGCTCAAGGATCTCCTTAAAGACTCAGACGAATTGATTCTCGCAACCGACGAAGACCGCGAAGGAGAAAGCATTAGCTGGCATTTGCTCGAAGTGTTGCAGCCAAAAGTTTCCACAAAGCGCATGGTGTTTCATGAGATCACCAAAGAAGCCATTCAAGATGCGTTGCGCAACACCCGCGAGATTGATGACAAACTTGTGCGCGCACAAGAAACGCGTCGTATTTTAGATCGCTTGGTTGGTTATTCCTTGTCGCCCTTGCTTTGGAAAAAAATCGCTTATGGTTTATCGGCAGGACGTGTGCAAAGTGTTGCAGTGCGTTTGATTGTGCAACGCGAGCGCGAAAGACGTGCTTTTCATCAGGGCACTTACTGGGATTTAGAAGCGCTTTTAGAAAAGAGCCAGTCAGCGTTTAAGAGCAAAATGATTTCGTTAGATGGTAAACGCTTAGCAACTGGTAAAGACTTTGACGAGAACACTGGTAAAATTGCTGAAGGCAAAGACGTTCTCTTGCTTGGTGAAAAACAAGCCAAGGATTTACAGGCTTCGTTAAAAGACAAGACTTGGACCATCACCAAGGTTGAAGAAAAACCGCAAACACGTAAACCAGCCCCGCCTTTTATCACGTCTACTTTACAACAAGAGGCAAACAGAAAACTTGGTTTGTCGGCACGTAACACCATGATGATCGCTCAAAAATTATACGAGCGCGGTTTTATCACTTACATGCGTACCGATTCGGTGAACCTATCTTCTCAGGCAGTGGATGCGGCTCGCAACTGCGTGGCGGATCTTTACGGTAAAAATTACCTGAGCCCATCGCCAAGACAATACAGCAACAAAAGTAAAAACGCACAAGAAGCGCACGAAGCAATTCGTCCTGCAGGAGCTCAGTTTAAAAAACCAGAAGACACGGGTTTAAGCGGCAAAGATTTACAGCTTTATGATTTAATTTGGAAACGTACTGTGGCAACACAAATGGCAGAAGCCCGTTTGACAATGATTAGCGCCGATATCACTGTTGAAAACGCTGTCTTTCGTTCTTCTGGTAAACGCATTGATTTTCCTGGTTTCTTCAGAGCCTACGTAGAAGGATCTGATGATCCTGATGAGGCATTGGCAAACCAAGAGGTGGTGTTGCCGGATTTAAAAGAAGGCGAAAGTCTTAATTGCAAAGAGTTGGATTCTTTGAGTCACGACACGCAACCACCAGCACGCTACACAGAAGCTTCGCTTGTTAAAAAACTAGAGGCCGAAGGCATTGGTCGTCCATCAACTTACGCGTCAATCATTTCAACCATTGTGAGTCGCGGCTATGTGATTCAAAAAGGCAACTCGCTCATTCCATCATTCACTGCTTTTGCGGTTGTTGGTCTTTTGGAAAAACATTTTCCTGACTTGGTGGACCTTGGGTTCACTGCCAAAATGGAAGACACGCTCGATGAGATTTCGACTGGTAACGTGGAATGGCTTCCTTACCTTAAGAAATTTTATTTGGGGCAACATGGTTTGAGCACACAGATTAATGAACACGAAGGCCAAATCAATCCTGAGGAAGCGCGGACTCTTGATTTTCAAGATTTGCCTGCCGATATTAAGGTAGGGCGTTTTGGTGCTTACTTAGAAACCGAGCGCGATGGCGAAGTTGTTAAGGCCACTATTCCTGAATCAGTGACACCAGCTGATTTGGATTTGGAACGCATTGAAAAAATCATCAAACAAAAAGAAGAAGGCCCGAATATTTTGGGTGAGCACCCCGAAACCAAACAACCAATTTTTGTTTTGGATGGTCGTTACGGTCCTTACGTTCAGCTTGGCGACATCACTGAAGAAAACGCCAAGCCAAAACGTGTGTCTTTGTTAAAAGGCATGTCGGTTGAAGATGTTGATTTTCAAACAGCGTTAAAGCTTTTGGAATTGCCGCGTACTGTGGGAGAACACCCTGAAACAGGCAAACGCATTTTCACAAACGTGGGCCGCTTTGGACCTTACATTTGTCACGACATGGGCAAAGATGGAAAAGATTACCGTTCGTTAAAACCTGCAGATGGCGATAGCCCACTCACAGTCAATTTAGAACGCGCGCTTGAACTTTTGGCACAGCCCAAAAAAGGGCGTGGTCGTGGTAAGGCTGCTCCTTTAAAAGAGCTTGGCAAACACCCTGCAGATGGTGAGTTGGTGGCTGTTTACAACGGTCCTTATGGCCATTATGTTAAACACAATAAAACCAATGCAGGTCTTCCCGAAGGCAAAAAGCCAGAGGACATGACACTTGAAGAGGCCTTGCCCTTGCTTGCCGAAAAGGCCGCCAAGAAACCTGCTAAAAAGAAAAAAGCCACAACGAAGAAAGCGGCAAAGAAAAAAAGTGTTAAGAAAAAGGCGGCAAAGTGAGTTACCCGTTTAAAGAAATCGAACCCAAGTGGCAGGACAAATGGGATGAGGCGCAGGCTTTTTCTGCTAAAAACCAAGACTCCGAAAAAAAATACTATGTGTTGGATATGTTTCCTTACCCAAGTGGGGCGGGGCTGCATGTTGGTCACGTAGAGGGTTACACGGCTTCTGATATTATTGCGCGCGCCAAACGTGCACAAGGTTACAATGTTTTGCACCCCATGGGTTGGGATGCTTTTGGTTTGCCTGCCGAACGCGCCGCGGTTCGTGAAGGGCGCCATCCCGAAGAGATCACCAAAGAGAACGTGAGCAATTTTAAACAGCAGCTTCGTTCTTTGGGTTTTTCATACGATTGGGAACGTGAGTTTAGCACAACAGATCCTGAATACTACCGTTGGACGCAATGGATCTTTTTAAAACTTTACGAAAAGGGATTGGCTTATCAGGCTGATGTGCCTGTGAACTGGTGTCCTGCGCTTGGTACTGTTTTAGCTAACGAAGAAGTGCAAGATGGCAAGTATGTTGAAACCGGCGATCCTGTTGAACGTCGTAACATGAAGCAGTGGATGCTCAAGATCACAGCTTATGCGGATCGGTTGCTTGATGATTTAGAATTGCTCGATTGGCCAGCTGGTGTGATCGAAATGCAACGCGCTTGGATTGGAAAATCGCGTGGTGCTGAAGTTGATTTTGCCATTGCTGACAGTGAAACAAAGTTCACTGTTTTCACCACCAGACCAGACACTCTTTTTGGAGCCACCTATTGTGTGTTGGCGCCAGAGCACCCTTTGGTTACTCAAATCACCAGCAGTGAACAACAAAGCGCCGTTCAGGATTATGTGCAGTGGGCAAAAAATCGTTCTGATATGGATCGCCAATTGGCGGCCGAAAAAGAAAAGACAGGTGTGTTCACGGGTGCCTATGCCTTGAATCCGGTGAATGGGCAAAAAATCCCGGTGTGGGTGGCTGATTATGTGCTCATGACTTACGGCACCGGTGCGATCATGGCTGTGCCTGCTCATGATGAGCGTGATCATGCTTTTGCTAAAAAATTCAATCTTCCGATTGTGCAAGTCATCTCTTCCGAAAAAGAAATCGACATTCAAGAAAGTGCTTACAGTGGCGATGGCAAGCTCATGAACTCTGATAGCTTCAATGGTTTGAGTGTCGCAGAAGGCAAAGCCAAAGTGATTGCGGCTTTAGAGGTGAATGGTTGCGGTAAAGGCAAAGAGCAATTCAAATTGCGTGACTGGTTGTTTTCGCGTCAGCGTTATTGGGGTGAGCCCTTTCCTATTTTAAAAGATGCCAATGGCCAGGTTTATCCTTTAAGCGAAGAAGACTTGCCGGTGAGTTTGCCTTTTGTGGAAGAGTACAAGCCCACTGCCGATGGCCAACCGCCTTTGGCTCGCAACCAAGAATGGGTGCAGGTCACACGCGATGGCAAAAATTTTGAACGCGAAACCAACACCATGCCACAGTGGGCAGGGTCTTGCTGGTATTATTTGCGTTTCATGGACCCAAAAAACAACCAAGCTCCTTTTTCTAAAGAGGCCGAAAACCTTTGGGGTCCTGTTGATTTGTACATTGGTGGAGTTGAGCACGCGGTTTTGCATCTTCTTTACTCACGCTTTTGGCACAAAGTGCTTTACGATTGCGGCTTGGTGCACACTAAAGAACCCTTTCAAAAACTTTTTAACCAGGGAATGATTCTGGCTTATTCTTACCGTGATAAAAACGGTAAGTACCATCACCCTGATGATGTGAAAGAAGAGTCGCCAGGCAAATGGGTTGTGACCAAAACAGGTGATAGCGTTGTGACGCAAGTTGAGAAAATGAGTAAATCAAAACTCAATGTTGTGAACCCCAACGATGTTGTGGCGCAGTATGGTGCTGATTCGCTTCGTGTTTACGAAATGTTCATGGGGCCTTTGGATCGCGACAAGCCTTGGGCGCAAAATGGCTTGGTGGGTGTTTTTAAATTTTTGAGCAAGTTGTGGCGTTTGGTGAACGATGACAAAGGACAGTCTTTATTAGATGATTCTGAACCAACAGAAGAGCAGCTGAAAGTTTTGCACCAAACCATCAAAAAGGTCACAACAGATATCAATAACCTTTCGTTCAACACAGCCATTTCTCAAATGATGATTTTTGTGAACGAGATGAGTAAAACCAAAACACGTCCCAAAAGTTTGATTCGTTCTTTTGTGCAAGTCTTGGCGCCTTTTGCACCACACATTGCTGAAGAGATTTGGTCGCAGGCTGGTGGCAAGGGCCTGGTGTGTTTGGCCAAATGGCCAGAGCACGATGAGTCTTATTCTAAAGCAGATTCAGTAACGTTGGCAATCCAGGTCATGGGCAAAACCAAAGCTAAATTGGATTTTGACGCCGATGCTGATGAAGAAACGGTCTTGACAGCAGCTAAAGAAGTGGGCTTTGTTAAGAATCAGCTGGCGGAAGGCAAGAGCATTCGAAAAGTGATCTTTGTGAAAAACCGCATTTTAAATCTGATCATTAATTAGGATCAGACAAAAACACGCAGCTTAAGTTTCGCATCTAAGAAGGTTTTGGTTATGGCTTTAAGAACAATTGCCCCTTTGCCTCCTGTGGCTTCGGTAAGCGGAGGCACAAGTGGGATTCAGACCGAAGGCCCCCAGCCTAAAGGGCCTGAGACCACACCCCCAAGATCCCCATTTCTAACATCATCTTATCGCCTTAGTGAACCCAGTGTTCGGGCTCTAACGCATTATTTGGATCATGCTCCATTGCTAAAGGGTTTGGAGCTTCAGCAATGGCAAAAGTACCGTGCTGCACAACAAGCCTTGCCAGAGCTTGTGCAAGAGTGGGAGCCGTTTCGGAGGCAGCATGTGTTGCAGCGCTCTGCTGATTTTTTGAATGCTCCAGGAGTTCCTCAAAGTTTTAACAAAGCTTGGGCATGTGGCATGTCGGCAATTTCTGTAGTCATGATGCTTTTTCTGCGAGAGCATTTGTTTTCCATGTTTGATCAGGCTGTGGCACTAGACCCAAAATTTTTAGGTTCTCTTTTTGTGTATGTGTTGGGGACGAATTTTTTATCAATTATGCCAATAGGAATTTGGGCAGTATTTGGACTAGATTTTTTATCCAGTTTTTTTCCACAGCATAAACATCTTTTAAAAAATGTAGGTCCTTTAGATCCTTCATTTGACAAAGAACGAATCAGAAAAGAATTAGTAACAAACACCAGAACGGTTTTGGATTTTGAAGAACAAGGCAAGCTTGAAAATCACCTCTTTGCTGTCTTGGGTCACGAAGGAAACTTATTATTGCATTTAAAGAGCTTAAAAGCTTTTCTTGTGCATCTGATTTCTGATGGTTCTGAAGGGCTTTGTGAGGAAGAGGATAGAGAGCTGCCAGGTGACGATTGCCTAAGTGATGAGGATAAAGAATTGTGCGATAATTTGCGCAAAAGCTTTCGTGACTTAAACAAGTCTTTTGAAGTGGAAATTCCTACTGCGTTGGCTGCATTAGAAACAGCAAGGAACGCGACTCCAGAAGAGCAAGCCAAAAAAAGAGTGCGAGACACTTGGCCAGAAAAGATCCCAGCTCTTATTGGTCAGCTCGATGAGCTTGTTTTGGAAATTCAAGATGCCCCAGCTCTGATTTCAGAAGTTAAAAATTTGCTGCCTTCTTCTCAAGTTCCTGAGGAACAAAGTGAGAGTCAATTGAAGCGTGATCATCACAGAAATATTGTAGAGCGTTACGAAAAATTAATGGCAGCTTTGGACGAGCTATTGGTTTTTGAAGCTTAAAGTTAATATTACTCTTCAAACAGTTCCCGCGAGGTGCGGCTTAAGCAAAGCGCGCCGAACAGCGCCTTGATGATCTGATTGAATAAAATCCACAAAAGACTCGATGCCAGCAAAAGCGTTTCGGCATCTATGGTGCCGGCTTCAATGAGTGGGCTGTGCAGGCGCGTTTTGAAAAATTCTAATATTAAAACTTGGCCCGTGCCCAAACCAGCTGGAGTGATCGGCAAGGTGCTCACCAGCATGATGAGCGGGTTGAATAAAAAGATGTCGACCCAATTGATGAAACCATGAAAACTCATCACGGCCCAGTTGTAGCCACCAATCACTAAAATGATGAGCGGGATGCGATACAAAAAGGCAATCAGGTAGTCTTTGGGTTTGGCTTCGCGGAAAATAAAAAACACATCGTGATTTAACACCCAATCAATCGCTTTAAATTTTCTGATTTTATCCAACCAAGAGCGCGTTGTGTTTTTCCAAAATAAAATCCAAAGCAACAAACCAATGTAAAGAACAGGGATAAAGCTGATGAGCGTGTGTCTGAGTGGCGGGGGCAAATCGTTTGGACCCGAAAAATAAGCGGCCACCATGCCTGAAGTTAAAACCAGGACCAAATCGATGACCGAAATGAAAGCCAGCGAGCCCAAGGTTTTTGATAAAGGGGCGTTGTGGGTTTTTTTAAAGTAGATGGCAAAGGCCCCTTGCGCAGCGTGATAATTAATAACCATGATCAGGTAAGACACGCCACGCACCAAGGTGCTTTCTTTTAAAGTGATGGGTGAAGCAAAGCGCGACAAAAAATGCTGAACGGCAGCCACGTCCATGATGAGGTTTAAAAAGAAATACAAGAGACTGTAAAAAATCAGCCATGAAAAATCAGCCAGTTGGGTGGCTTGCCACAGTTCAGAAGGGGGCACTTGGTAAAATAAATAAACAAAAAGCAGGACGCAAACAAACCAAGGCAGGGCTTTCTTTAAGAAGGATTTCACAGACTCAATCAATAGAGCCAGGTCTGGTTTGGGTCAATGAGGGAGTTTGGAAAGCATGGCCTAAATATTGATATCGGCCCCAAACTCGGTTAGCGCTGGCGGCACTTTGAAACGTCTTATTTTCCAATTGGTATCTTTGCTTTGTTTGTTAGTGGGGCCCTTGTGTCTTGCCGAAGATTTTATCGAAATTGACCGCATTGTGATTCAGGATCAGCAGCCAGATCAAACAGGCGCAACACAGGCTAATGTTTTGGTCGATGTCACAAAGCGGCGTGCGCGTTCCGAAACCGTGGCGGATGTTTTGAGCGAACAAAGTGGTGTGCGGATCAAACGTTATGGAGGACTAGAAGGCTCCACAGCCATTTCGATTCGTGGGTCTAGCTCTGAGCAAGTGCGTGTGTTTTTGGATGGCATTCCTTTGGGTAATGCTGCGGGCGAGGGCATTGGTTTGGACCATTTGTCCTCCGAGGGTTTTGATCGCATTTCTATTTTTAAAAGTTTTAGCCCCAGTGAGTTTGGTGCTTCTGCGGTGGGCGGTGTGGTGTCACTTGTTTCTAAAAAAACCGAGCAAGGGTGGCATGCTCGTAGCAAATTGGGCTTTGGTAGTTTTTTAACTGGTGAAGCGCAAGTGAGCGCTTCCTATGGTGGGGACAAAAACGATCTGCAATTTGGTTTTTATTTTCGCAGCACCGAAGGCAATTTTAGTTTTTTGGATAATAACGGCACCCCCCTTAATCCTAATGACGACGCGCGTGTCAAAAGACAAAATAATCACCAGCGTCTTTATCAGCCCCATTTTAAATGGCAGCATCGTTTTGATGACACGCATCGCTTGAGTTTTTCTCAGCGTTTGTTTCGCATCAATCATGGTGTGCCGGGGCTTGCCAACTTTCAGGCGCAAAACGCAACGCGTAGTCTTACAGAATCTTTATCTAGCTTGCGTTTAGAAAACGATAAGCTCTTTGGTGGTCCGGTTGCGATCACTAATTTAAGTTATTTGCGTTTGATCAAATCTCAATTTGCGGATCCTAACGCTGAAATTGGTTTGGGCGCTACGCAAGACAATGACAATCTCACTGCAATTGTTGGCAACCGTTTTCAGATCAATGCTTCTCAGCTTGTCCCGTTTGATTTAAAAATCACCAGTGAGAGCATTGGCGAATATTTTTTGCCAAAGGATTACGATGCAAATCCAAGCGTTGGTGATGCCAGCAAGCGGTATCAGATCAATGTGTCGGCTGATGTCGAAAAATCATTTTTTGAAGAACGGTTTTTTGTCGCCTTGCAAGCACAAAGCTTGAACGCTTTTTATCGTGTGAACAACAATGATCCTTCTCTTAATACGCCAGGCACGTTCTTTTCTTCGCGCACAGACAATCAATACGCTTTGTCTTTAGCCACGCATTATAAAATTTCACCCGAGTGGGTTTTAAAAGCGAGTGTGTCGCGCAATGTGCGTCTGCCCTTGTTTGTAGAAATGTTTGGGGATCAGGGCAATGTTTTGGGAAACCCGCAATTGCGTAGCGAAAGCGCTCTTAAATACGATGCTGGTTTTTTGTATGATCGATCGGATCTGCATTGGGGGCCTTTGCGTCGCGTGCGTTTGCAGTCGAGTTTTTTTGATCGCTTCGCATCTGATCTTATTCAATTTGAATTGGCCAGTGGGTACGCGCGTGCTTCTAATATAGGAAAGGCGCGAGTTTATGGTGTCGAAACCTCTTTGCGTTTTGATTTGTGGGAATCAATAAAGTTGCAAACGCAGTACACGTTTCAACAGGCCAAAGATCGTTCGGCGGTTCCTGGAAATTATCTGGTGGGATTACCGGTTCACGAATGGGATGTTGATTTGTCTTGGGCGTATCGGTCTTGGGAGACTGGTTTGCATTTGAACTATATCGATAAAATGCATTTGGATCGCTTGAACACACAGCGAGTTAATCACCGCGTCATTCTTAATTTTGATCTCTCTTATCGCTTTCTTAAGCATTACAAGGCGGGCATACAGTTTAAGAACCTCACCAACTCGCAAGTTGTTGATGCTGTAGGGTTTCCTTTGCCTGGGCGCAGTGTTTTTGGCTTTGTGCAGGCGTGGTTTTAGCGACAGCATTTTGAATGCGATTTTCAAAAAAAGCCAATAAGATTTGTGAGTTACTGCGTTGAGACTTCCAAATCACGGTTGCATTTCAAGCGATTCGCTTGTATTCAATGCGCGCCTTTTGGGCAAATTTTAGAACAAGGAGGAATGAATGGAATTGTTACAAGTCTTGATTCGCTGGGTGCATATTGTTGCCGGCATCACTTGGATTGGTTTGTTGTATTACTTTAACTGGATGAACGGTCATATTGTGGCCACAATGGATGGGGAAACCAAAAAGAAAGTTGTTCCTGAATTAATGCCTCGTGTTTTGTATTGGTTTCGTTGGGGCGCAGCCTACACTTGGATCACTGGTGTGCTTTTGCTCATGTTGGTTTTTTATCATGGTGGCCTTATGTTCGAAGGCGATCAAGATTGGCATGCTGGCGCCTTTGTGATGTTGGCAGTGACTTTCCTTGGCGTGTTCATTTACGACGCTGTGTTTAAAGCCATTAAGGCGCAGCAGCCATTGGGTGCGATCATCGGATTCGCATTGGCCTGTGTGGCGATCTTGGGCTTTGTTTACATTGGTCACTTTGGTTACCGTGCCTACGTGATTCACTTGGGTGCTTTGTTTGGAACTTGCATGGCCTTCAACGTTTGGTTCCGCATTTGGCCAGCTCAGCAACGCATCATCACAGCGACCAAAAATGGACAAGCACCAGATCCAGCAGATCCTGCAATGGCGGGTCTTCGCTCTAAGCACAACACCTACATGTCAGTGCCTTTGGTTTACGCCATGGTGAATGCGCACACAGTTACTGTTGGAGCAAATTGTTACTTCTGGCTCATGGGTGCGGTGGCACTTGGATGGGTTGTGGTTTATTTGCTCTATAAAAAGGGCGCGCAAGTTAAAGGCTTCTAAATTTTTGCCAGCATTGGCAAATTTCTGAATTTTAAAAATAGCCTCTAGATCTTAATTTAGATTTAGGGGCTTTTTTGCGTCTATCCTATCATGTCATACTGCAATTGATGCGCAGTTTCTGTTCTCTGTTGGGGGATCCAGAAAATTTTGCTTTCAGGATGCTGAAGGTGTGGCTTGGTGAAAATACAGTTTCCATTCGTTTTTTTCTTTGATCCAAATAGAACTGCGAAAGTTTTGTTGAAGGGCACCGGTTTGTTGGGATCTGCTCAGGCTTCTGGGCTTGAGATGCGTGTTGAGCTTTCATTTCTTATCAAATGGGTTTAAGGCCTTAGTCAAGACGGTAGAGCAGCTTTTTATTGTGATTCTCCTGCTTGATGATGACGTTAAGGGCGTTCATAGCCGGCTGAAACTTCGCAGGATATGAATGTTAAAGAAAGTTTACAAATTTTTAGACGCTCTGCCGAAGTATGGGACCCTACAAAGTCCCCATTGATAATTGAATTTTGAAGGCCCGACTTCGCTAAACTTCATCGGAGCAAAATGAAGCCCCAACGTTCTCAATGGCACTTCGTTTTCCCGATGACGTTTCAGTTTATAAGGCCCCGCCGGGCGAAACTGGTATCTTCTCTTAGAGCATCATAACGAGGAACGGTTTGGGAGCTCTTAGACCTTAACTCTGCGGGGTAAATGATTACGAGCAGTAGAAAGTAGAACATTAGGCTGTCTGCCCGCAAGGCAGAAGGTAGCCAGTGGTTGAAGCGCACGCTTGAAGCGTGTTTGCGTTAACGCGTAACGAGGTTCGAATCCCTCTCTCCGCAATACAAAAGGACCGGACCAAGGGGCAGGCTTTTTATTTGAGAAAATGATTGAGGAGAGCCAGACCGAAAGCGAGCGCCGACGGTAGAATGGAAATACGCCAGAGCGGATGCAAGCGAAGCTATGGGCGGCTCGAAGCCGAGTGAGCGATTGAACGTAAAGGCTGAGAATCCCTCTCTCGCAACACAAAAGGGACGGACCAAGGTTTCGGGCACATGCGAAATGATTGAAGGGGAGCGAGCCGACTCTCCGCAGTTTTATATAGTCCTGACAATTGTCCATGGCCATAACGATTTTGGGGTGTGTTATAAGCCACAGCCAATGTGCGGCGTGATCACGCCGATCGAAGATATCACCAAGATTCCCGTCATTTAGATCGTGGGTTTTTATATGGTGATTTCCATTTTACGAAGTGACAGCACGATTAATGCCGTGCCTTGCATTTTTAAAAGAGCACACATGGAGCGTTGGAAAAACTCGTGCGATTTGCTTGGTAGCATCTTTCCTCATCAAGAAATTTACGATCAGATCCCAAGCGCACTGTGCAAGAGTCAGGTGCAGTGCTGCGTGGGCAAGACGAAATTTACGTCTGCGTCTCATCATCACGCGTGTGAAGGCGCCATAGACCCTGAACCCCAGGCTTCCACAGAGCGGTATGTGATCTTGGTCAAACAAAAACCAAATTGGAATCAAAAGTTTTATGACGAAGGTGTGCATTTGGCCATTCCTTCTGTGCGTCGTAACCCTACCGAGGCGTTGAACCCGAATATTAAAGGTGGCAACTACCTGAATAACGTTTTGGCTGTTGCCGAGGCCAAAGATTTGGGTGCGGATGACGCTGTGATTTTTAAACCGCAAAGGTGAATTCACTGAGGCGTCTAATTCCAATATTTCTTTTGTGATCAATGGCGAGGTGGCTACACCGGCGGACGAATCCGGTAACCTAAAAGGCATCACGCGCACCACTTTGCACAAATTGTGTCAGGTGAATAAAATTCCATTTCATTTGCGTTTGATTAAAGTGGAAGATCTTAAAAACGCCACAGAGTGTTTTGTTTCTAGCGCCACTCGTGGGGTCATGCCGGTCAAAAAGCATTGCTGAATTTAAATGGTGAAGTGGTCACCTTTCCTTCAGGTGGTGGCAATGTGACCAAACGCTTAGGAATTCTTTATAACGAAGATATTCAGGAGCACGTAAAGCAAAATCAACAAATGGCTTTGTACTAATTTTGAGTAATTAAAAATCTACCCCACCTCAATCCTCCCCTTACAAAGGGAGGAAGGTATCTTTGTATTAACCAACATCTTTTTTTGAGAATTCAGGTAAAGACTCGCGTTGTGTGATGTCTTCAAACGGAAGTCTGGTTTTTGATCACATAAAATTCTTTGTCTCATAAAACCTCTGATTAAGGCGATAGCTGTATATAGTGCTGGCCATGGACATGCCGTAAGCGCCTCACGCTCATGATAGCCAAAGTATTCATAGGAGCGGTGAGCTGCGCCTTCACACGCGGAAGCAAAAGCAATCGGTGGTTTCGCAAATGCAGACCGGCAATGTCAAGTGACGTTGCTGATCATTCCACAGGGTTGATTTCGTGATACGCTTGATAAACCATAGAACATCAGGTCGTTAAGCGCCGTCCTATTGGTGGAAATTGCTGTCCCTTCTTCCGCCTTTTTTAGGTAACAACTTGTTGACGAGCCCGCCGTTACCTGTCAAGAGAAACGGCCGGTTTAGAACAAGGCGGCAATCAAAGGTCTCTACAGTTGACTCAAAAATGGCTTCAACTGTGTGAGGAGTTTTTGTTTTCTTCGTCTTTGTAACGAATTCCTAAGCCTCCGCTAATGTCGATGTTTTTTTAATGGGATTGCTTCACTTTTTTAGATTTAAAACAAGATCGCGGATTTTTTTCATGGCATCAGCAAAGGGTTGCATGTCAGTTAGCTGCGAACCAATGTGGCAATCGATGCCTTGAATGCTGATGTGACTCATTTGAGCGGCTTTTTGATAAAGTGCTGCTGGCAACAGCTAATGCCAAATTTATTCTTTTGAGTCCTCTGTGGAAATGTAGGGGTGCGTTTTGGCATCGACATCGGGGTTCACTCGTAAAGCAATGGCGGCTTTAAAATCTAAAAAGGATGCCACGCGTTGGATGTTTTCTAGCTCTTGCTCACTTTCGACATTGAATTGGTAAATGCCTTCGCTGAGTGCCAAATGAATTTCTTCGCTGGTTTTGCCGACACCAGAAAACACGATCTTTTTTGGATCGCAGCCGGCATCAAGCGCACGTCGTAATTCGCCACCGCTCACAACATCGGCACCAGCACCCAAGTTAAAAAATGTTTTTAAAATGGATTTATTCGAATTGGCTTTAACAGAAAAGCAAATGAGGTGATCGTGTTTTTCAAATGCACCTGTCATGGCCTGGTACTGATCAACAAGCGCTTGGTAGCTGTATATATAAAGAGGAGTCCCTTGCTTTTTGGCAATGAGTTCCACATCGGTGTTTTCGCAAAAGAGCTTTCCATCTTTGTAATCAAAGTGAGCAAATTGTGTCATGGTGAATTCCTTTTTTTCAAAATCCCTTTGGCACGGCTCAGTTCTTTTTTAACCAGAGCCAAGTTAGTGCCTCCTAATGTTTGACGAGCGTTCACGCTGTTTTCGATGTTCATGATTTTAGAGACATCATTTTTAAAAGCATTTGAAAATCTCTGCAAGGTGCTTAAATCCAAGTCTTCCAGACCAATGGCGTTTTTTTGGCAATGCTGGACCAGTTGGCCAACAACGGCATGGGCTTCGCGAAAAGGGATGTTTTTTTGGACAAGATAATCGGCAACATCGGTTGCGAGCACGAAGCCGTCTTTGGTTGCGGCCCGCATTTTTTCTGTGTTGAATGATGTTTGCGCGAGCATGTTTTGAAAAACTTCCAAACACATCAAGATGGTGTCTGCGCTATCAAAAAGAGGTTCTTTGTCTTCTTGCATGTCTTTGTTGTACGCAAGAGGTAAGGCTTTCATGGTTGTTAACAGAGCCACCAGGTTGCCATAAAC
This sequence comes from Deltaproteobacteria bacterium, assembly GCA_024233595.1. Taxonomy (GTDB): domain Bacteria; phylum UBA10199; class UBA10199; order UBA10199; family JADGCS01; genus JACKPK01. Next base: position 74,099 of record JACKPK010000006.1, on the reverse strand, counting down.
GCGGCCACATTTTCCGCGCACCAATTCGGGCGCATCTGGGTTGACCTTTTGCGGCATCATGGATGAGCCTGTGCAGAACTCTTGTGGCAAATTCACAAAACCAAATTCTTGGCTGTTCCAAATCACAAGCTCTTCGGCCAGGCGAGACAAGTGCATCATGAGAGTGCTGGCTGCAAAAAGAAAATCTAAAACAAAGTCGCGATCAGAAACAGTGTCTAAGCTGTTGTGGGTTATGTCTTCAAAGCCAAGTGCTTGCGCTGTTTTTTCGCGATCTAATTTAAGTGGGCTGCCTGCCAAAGCGCCAGCGCCAAGAGGGCAGGCATTCATGCGTTCGAAGTTGTCGGCAAAGCGTGAGAAGTCGCGTTCTAGCATTTCGAAGTAAGCAAGCAAGTGATGCGCTAAGCTAATGGGCTGAGCACGTTGCAAATGAGTGTAGCCAGGCAAGATGGTGTTTAGATTTTTGTCGGCTAAATTCAGTAAGCTTTGCTGCAATGCCGAGATGCGGTGGCATGTTTCTAAGGTTTGTCGGCGTACAAATAAACGTGTGTCCAATGCCACCTGGTCATTGCGACTGCGTCCCGAATGCAATTTGCCCCCCAAAGGGCCAATGATTTCGGTCAGACGCGCTTCAACGGCCATGTGAATATCTTCGTGAGCTAGGTTTGGACTAAAATCGCCGGATTCGAGTTCTTTTTTTACTTTTTCGAGGCCGTTTTGCAGTTTTTTGAGCTCATTTTTGCTTAAAATGCCAGATTCGGCCAGTGTTTGGGCGTGAGCCAGGCTGCCTTGGATGTCTTCTTGGTAGAGGCGGATATCAAAGGGGATCGACGCGTTGAATCGTTCCATAAGAGGGTGTTCTGACTTAGAAAATCGGCCGCTCCAGGCTTTTTTGCTCATGGGCGAGGCTATTTCATGTTTTGTGCTCGTGAAGCAAGGTAAATTCCTATTGACCCATGCCGACTCATAAGAGATAATCGTAGAGGTTCTTTTCGAAGGGCCATTCTTTCTGCCTTCCCCAAAAATTTGCACAGCTGGTTAAGGATAATCCTGTGAAATAAAAGCTAAGGCAGGCGTAATCTCAACCTTATTGAAATATCATTTATTTTAAAATCATCATTTCATTTTCCAAGAGGCCAGGTTGGCCGATCATCAATCCAAAAAAGAGTAAAATATGAGCATGAGAACATCAGATCCTGATAACCAAGGTTCTAGCAAATCAAAAGATTCAAATCGTCGCAGTGGCGGTCGTCGCAGCAGTCGCGATAACGGTGGTCGTCGTAACACCAGACCACGCAATGATCGCGATGGCAATGGCAACACCAGCAACGCTAGCGATGCTAATAAAGTTCGTGATGCGATTCCAAAAGAGCCTGTTGAGATTGATAAAAAACAATTGGAAAAAGAAGCTCCTAATTTAGCACAGTATTTTACTGGCGAAACCATCTACCTAAAAGATCTTAAAGAGGTCGATATCAAAGAACTCATCGCGGTGGGCGATATGTTCGGTATCGAAAACCCTTCGAGCCTAAAGCGCCAAGAATTGATCTTTGCCATTTTGCAATCGCAGCCCGATGCCTTTGGTGAAATTTATGGTGAAGGTGTTTTGGAAACGCTTCCAGATGGTTTTGGCTTTTTGCGTTCTCCAGATTTTAACTATTTGCCTGGTCCTGATGATATTTATGTCTCTCCATCTCAGGTGCGTCGTTTCAACCTGCACACGGGCGATACCGTTTACGGGCAGATCCGTGCTCCCAAAGAGGGCGAGCGTTATTTTGCGTTGATCAAAGTCGACAATGTGAACTTTGAGCAAGCCGATAAAGTGCGTAATAAAATTTTGTTCGATAACCTCACGCCTTTGTACCCTGAAGAGAAATTCAAATTTGAATACGACAAAAAAGATTACACATCGCGAATCATCGATTTATTAGTGCCCATTGGCAAAGGCCAACGCGCTTTGATTGTGGCGCCACCACGCACAGGTAAAACTGTGATGATGCAACAAATTGCTAACGCCATCACTAAAAATAATCCTGAAGTGTCTTTGATTGTCTTGCTCATTGATGAGCGTCCAGAGGAAGTCACAGACATGCAGCGCCACGTTAAAGGCGAAGTGGTGAGTTCAACCTTTGATGAACCTGCTACACGACACGTGCAAGTTGCCGAGATGGTCATCGAAAAGGCCAAGCGTTTGGTTGAACACAAAAAAGATGTTGTGATTCTTTTGGATTCGATCACGCGTTTGGCGCGTGCTTACAACACTGTTGTTCCGCCATCAGGCAAGATCCTTTCAGGTGGTGTTGATTCCAATGCTTTGCACAAACCAAAGCGTTTCTTTGGTGCGGCTCGTAACGTAGAGCAGGGCGGTTCGCTAACCATCATTGCGACTGCTTTGATCGATACAGGATCGCGTATGGACGAGGTGATCTTTGAGGAGTTTAAAGGCACTGGTAATAGCGAGATTCATCTTGATCGCAAGCTTATGGAAAAACGTGTGTTCCCATGTATGGATGTGAACAAATCTGGCACGCGTAAAGAAGAGCTCTTGCAACCGCCAGAGGTGTTGAGTCGTGTGTGGGTGTTGCGTAAGTTATTGGCTGCTTTGAACGTGGTTGATACCATGGAGTTTCTGCACGATAAACTTAAGGACACAGACACCAACGCTGATTTCTTAGAGTCTATGAATAAATAGATATGCTCTCCTGATCAACTGATCAACTTGATCTCCTGATCTGAAATGGGAAAAGAGCATTTGATCAAATAGATCAGTGGAGCAGTAGAGCTTGTCATTAGTCTCATTTATTGTCTCAAATGTGAGACTGGACAAAAAAAATCAATGATTTCATAAATTCAAAGTTGGTCTTTTTTATCGAAAGTAATCTTCGCCGCCATCACGGCCATGCTCATGGTGTATCCTCCCTTTATGTTGGGATTTGGTGCCAAAGAGGCTCTAAATTACTGTCGTGAAAAACGGTTTTCTGATTCGTTCTTAAAAAGCTTTTGTGCTTTTGTTCTTATGATTTTTTCCAGCGCTTTTTGTTTTGAATCATTTTATCAAAGTGTCATTTTTTGGTGCTGAATTTCACGCAGCTAAAAATTCCCATTGGCTTTCAACCACATTTTGATTCAAGCTTCGGTGGTATGTTTCCGGAAGAATTTTTTTCGGGTTATTTGTACGATCGTTTTTGTTGAGCGCTCCCCACCGTCGCCCACTTTATTTGAGTGCGATTAGACAGGGGCTTACTTTGTTTCTATAGCTTTTCAAAAAGCATTCCAATTAAATACAGTAGGTAGTTGCTTTTATTTTTTTCCCTGTCCCGCCATTTTTTGCTATTAATATAAAAAAGCGGAGGATTTGGGGCTCTATTTTATCCCATTTATTTTCCAACTATTTTCATTAAAAGTAATTCGCATTATTAGTGGCTGGTCCTGAAGGATATATTGCTATTCCTTTCATTATTCCAAGTCATCAACTGTATTTAGGACGTTGTATCATGTCTCAGAAATGGAGATTTCTGGAGTGCTAATGGAACCTTCTCAGGTTAAAGACATAAGAGGGACTGCGTCCAGCGAGGCCACTGTCTAGACCAAACGATCTACCATCATCGCATCGCATCTAAATCTTTTGCAAATTACGGGCAAAAGCGCAACAAATGCAAGAAACGAAAGTTCTTAAAGAGCTCTAAGGACCAATTCATGCTTTTGATTAGGTTTGTACCTCGCAAGAGTAAGCTTTTTGTTGCCTGCAGGCCCAAGGAATCACCTTGTAAATCAAATTCAAAAATAATTTAAAAGGAAGAAACATGGAGTGTTCAAGAGCAAATAAACGATGAAAACAATAAAGTCATTGTTTTCATGACAGAAAAAGACATGCCGGAATGTGGGTTTTCGGCCGCTGGTGATGTTCAGACAGCTTGGGTTGATTTTTGAAACCCGCAACGTGCTGGCTAGCCAAGAGTTGCGCCAAGGCATCAAAGACTTTTCAAATTGGCCAACAATCCCGCAAGTGTACATTAATGGTCAATTCGTTGGGGGTTGTGACATCACCTTAGAAACAAAACCTGCACGTGAGTTGCAACAGACTCTAGACCAGTCTTGATATCAGGTGTTAACCCCACCTCTGACAAAACTATCATAATTGTCACATTAAATGGGTGGGTATTCTCAAAAATGTCGTGAAGAGTGCTCACCCTATTTTTTCTATTCAAAAATTCACAATAATCACAATAGCTTATATTTTTTACGAAAAAACTTATTGCAAAATGATCAAAATCCCGCTCTTTTGCAAAAAAGAAGTGGAGAGAAGAAAAATTTAAAAGCTTTTTACTCTAAGATGGGTTTGGGGGAAGGTGTCCCCACCTGTAATAGGAGATCGTGACACCCCATAAATGGGCCGAATGGGTGTGAAAGTCCTCGGTAGGAGAAGGATTCACTGCAAGTCCTTGAAATCAGCAATAAAAAGGATTTGTCGCTAAACTAAAAAAATTGGCAACTGACAATTGCTTCTATGACTATGGAAACACAAATCAACAAAACAAAATGAAGGGCAAACCACCATGAACACTGCATCTGAAACCAAACTGTATCGATTCGTAAAACTTACTTAAGAATAAAAGAGCAACTGTTGCGCGATTCTTTGAAACCAAGCGTAACAGTGTTGGCGAATTTGTTCGCGAAGTTGAAGCGAGCACATTTAACGCCACAAAAGACGAATTACTATTCGCAAAAAGTTTAACCTGGATGCAAGACAACTTGCATAACGATGCCAATATATCTGACCTGGCTGAACGCTTAGAAGTGTCTGTGCGCAAATTCAACGCTTGTTTTCGTTCTTAAAACGCACTTACACAAATGTTTTGTTAGATATGCGCATTGAAGCGCCAAAGGATTTTTGCACAGCATAAAAAATTTGTTGGTGAAGTGGCTTACTTGGTTGGCATTAAAGACCACGCTTACTTCACTTACCTTTTCCGTAAAGAAACTGGCATGACCCCTACAGAGTACCGTTTGTCTCTGATGCAAAGTCAGTTTGCGTGATGCTATTTAAGGTATAGCCTCTTACATTATAGTTGTTTGGTTTTTAAACCGTGTCTCCATAAACCCCGAGCATTGCGGTGCTGTTCGAGGGTTTTTATGCATTTTTAGACAAGGGTGGAAAACGACGGCAGCCGCATCATTAAAACAGCTTTTGTAGTTCTTTTTTGAAGTTGCTTTTGAAGTTGTTTGACTGGCTGGCTTGTTCGATCATTTTCACAATGGCAGATCCCACCACGGCTCCATCAGCAAACTCTTGCACAGCTTTAATGTCTTGTTTTGTCGAAATGCCAAAGCCAACATTGATTGGCAGTTTGATTTGTTTTTTAAGAGACAAAACATTTTTCTTAACAGCAGTCGTGTTTAAAGATTGTGCTCCTGTGGTTCCTGTAAACGAAACATAGTACACAAAACCCGAACCAAATTGGTTAACCAATTGAATGCGTTCTTTGGTGCTTGTTGGCGTGAGCAAATAAATCAAATCGATATTGCTGTCTTTTAAATGAGTTCGTAATTCTTCTGATTCTTCTACAGGCAGGTCCACAATCAGTAAGGCATTCACGCCAGCGTTTTTGGCATCTTTAGCAAATTTCTTAAGGCCGTAATGCAGAATCGGGTTGTAGTAGCCCATGAGCAAAAGAGGGATGTCGTGCTTGGTGCGCACCCATTTGACCAGCTCTAATGTGCCTTGCAGTGTCATGCCGTTTGCTAAGGCACGCTCGGATGATTTTTGAATGGTTGGCCCATCTGCCATGGGGTCAGAAAAAGGCATGCCCAATTCAATGAGTGTGGCGCCTTGTTCCACAAGAACATCAATGGCGTCTTCGGTGATTTTTGGACTGGGGTCCCCGCATGTTAAAAAAGGAATGAAAGCCTTTTTGTTTTTTTTACGAAGATCATTCAGTGTTTTTGTGATGAGAGATGTGTGCTTTAGTAGTTTCTACTCTCTAGCCCTCCTTACAAAGGAGGGGGTTGGGTAATCTTTATTTGGTCCCCAAGTTCCCTAATCCCTGTATTCCTATTAAAGTGTGCATGTCTTTATCGCCACGGCCGCTCACGTTCACAACAATGATTTTATTTTTGCCTTTGCCGCGGCACAGCTTTGGCAAATAACCAATAGCGTGTGCGGTTTCTAGAGCCGGGATAATTCCTTCTGTTTGCGATAAAAGATCAATGCCTTTGAGCGCGTCTTTATCGGTCACGGCCACGTATTCGGCACGCTTTGTGTCTTTGTAAAAAGCGTGTTCGGGACCAACGCCTGGGTAATCTAGGCCAGCGCTAATGGAATGGGTTGGGATGATTTGGCCATCGGCGTCTTGTAGTAAATAAGTTTTGTTGCCGTGCAATACCCCAACAGAACCAGCGCTTAAGGTGGCAGCGTGCTTTCCTGTTTTGATTCCCGAACCAGCCGCTTCCACGCCAATGAATTTTACTTTTTTGTTGTTTACGTAAGGGTAAAACAAGCCCATAGCGTTAGAGCCACCGCCAACACAGGCAATTAAAAAATCAGGATCGCTCTTTGTGTATTTTTTGAGTTGCGCTTTTGTTTCTTGACCAATGATTGCTTGGAAGTCGCGCACCATAATGGGGTAAGGGTGAGGGCCTGCCACCGTGCCAATGCAATAAAAAGTGTTTTGAATGTTGGTCACCCAATCGCGCAGTGCTTCGTTTAGAGCGTCTTTTAAAGTTTGGCTGCCACTTGTTACGGGAATCACTTTGGCGCCAAGCATTTTCATGCGGTGAACGTTAAGTGCTTGTCGTTCCACGTCTTCGGCGCCCATGTAAACTTCGCAGTCTAAATTTAATTTTGCGCAGAGTGTGGCTGTGGCAACGCCATGTTGCCCAGCTCCGGTTTCGGCGATCACGCTGCTTTATTTTGGCCAGCATTGGCCCAAAGTGTTGTTCACTTTGTGCGCCAGTGTGGCAGAGGTCTTGTTTTAAATAAATTTTGCGCCCAATTTTACCGGAGCTGATCGGCAAAGAGTATGTGGGCGACCAATGTAGTCACGTGCTGTTTGTGAATTGGTCTTGAATTTTTGGCTTTATGATTTAAGGTTGTAGGCCTGTTCTAGTTCTAAAAGATAAGGCTTTTGAGGTTTTATAAACGTATTTGGCTTCGCCAAATTCACCTGGGAAAGTGACTGCGTGAAGTTTGGGAGTTTGTTTGGTTTTTGTTTCACTTGCGCACGATAAGGAAAAAAAGAAAGGATTCATAAAGTTTAGGGGCTGATAAGTGTTGATAAAAACCATGCTTTTTAGTATGATTACAGCATGAAAAATCCTTGACCACTTGTTAGCGGCAGACTTGTTTTGGTCAAGACATAGACCTCAATCTTCGATAAACACAGCGATTCGTGAAGTTTTGCAAGAGCTTAAAAAAAGCCTCGATCGCAAATCATTAAAAATCAATTTTAGCCATTTTGAATATTGTAGAGGTAAAAGTTTAAATAAAGCATATGCAAGAGTTAGATGCATTGGAAGACATAGAGGATTAATTTTGAAAATCAAACGAGGCCATCTTTATTTAGCAAACTTAAATCCCAGTAAAGGCACAGAGGCGGGTAAAACACGGCCCGTGCTGGTCGTGCAGAACGCATCTTTTAAATGATGTAGGCACCCTTCCATTCTGATGGCCTGCACCACAAAGCTCACACCAGAAAATATTTTTGTGTGCGTCTTCCAAAAGCAAGGCATTGCGGTAATCAAAAAGATTGCGACGTTATGATTGATCAATCGCGTGCGATTGATAACGCGCGTTTTGTGAAGCTTCTCAAAATGGTTCCTGATCTCTTGTTTGAAGAGGTTGTGGAGAAGTTGAGGTTAGTGGTGGTGTTTTAGCGTCCCCAGAGATTTTTTAACCAGGTTGAAAAACGAGCATTTCTTTCCAAGAATGATAAAAAATCTTATAGCAAACGGTCGAAGCATCTTCCAATAGGGTATTCAGTATTTTTCTTTATTGAGTCCTGTTGGTTTGGCTGCAAATTTTAGCCATTGTCCATTGTCCACCATGTGATTGCGTTGGTAAATTGCGGTTTCTGTCCGCTGCCGCCATTGAGGGTTGATGATAGGTGGATCTTCCCATCTGCGAATCTTAATCTTGCTATTGATAAAATTGCATCCAATAAATCTACGATGCCCAATTCCGTATTTTTTGGGTAAATATGCTCATATTTTTTTCTTAAAGTTCTGGTCGTGCGCATGCCTAACATCATTGTAGGCTGACCTTGGTGTCGATTGATGGAAGAGATCATAGTGTCTTCAAGGCTTTTTTATCCTGTCTGATAGAAATGATGTGTTGTTGTTTCCTTAGTCTGGTGGGGAGCTTATGAGATGTGAAATTGATAACATTATGTCCAAGGATGCCCTCCGGAGAAAGAGCGTGCAAGAACCTCAGGAGGTAAACCTGAAATTGCGGGCCAATCGTCCGATTTCGCCTGTCATACCCTCTTAGGCAAGGAACCATAATCTAATTCAAACCGTCTTCTGTTTGATCATAGCGTGTTGTTGTTGCGGATGCCGTTTCAGTCTCTGGGAGATTACTTGCTTGCTTCTAGAGCAGTGCCTCGCCGGTGGAGTGTTTCAGGTAGACCAGTAAAGGGACATCCAGGATCGCCATATAAACCTGTTACGGCTGCTTCGCGAGAGAACCGGGCGAATAGGAGTTATAAGGTAGAAAGAAAACTCACCCGGAGATAAAATCAGCATCATGATTAATCTATCGAAATGTGTTTGGAGAAAAGTTGTCTGTTTTTTCATTGTTTTGTAAGTTTGTATTTATTTTATATTTTTAATCTTTTTAAGCATTGTTTTTCGGTGCTGAGCAACTTTCTCACCCCTTGGCCGATAAGGAAGGTGACTCCATTTTTGGGATCCAAAGTGTCATGCTATTTTAAGAATGCCCAACTATGCCTTTTGCCTTTCAAAACCAATGTCTGTTCAAAGTGCTGCTGCTAGTGGCTTTTGTTATGATGATTTGCCTGTTTGAGTAAGTGGTGGCACCACTTTCTGCGAGCACTTCATGGATTTGAGCAGATTTATCGTTGAACCCGCCGCATGATGCGGATGTCTTTGAGTCGCCAGTACAGCACGAATCACAGCCATCCCACCTGGGCACAGTACCAATGGCGGTGGCAGCATTAGGCTACAAGTTTTACACTAAATTGCCTCAGGCTTTGAGTGATGCTATGCCACCTGTTTTGATTCCTACAGCTGAGAAAGCTTATGCAGCTTTGATGAATTGTGTGGTGATGTGTTGTGGGATTCTGTGATCAACCACCCGGTTGTTTTAGGGCGGGAAGTTTGGTCAGAAAAACTTTATCTAAGATGATCTAGAACAAATTTATTTCGCAGAACAAAAATGTTTTGGTTTTGCGTTCTATTCTGGGTCTTCTTCGTAAGTTACAGCTTCAAAATCATGATCTCGAGTAGGATGTGAGTTGTTAGAAGGATGCTTAATCGACTCTTTACACCTTAAAATTACTATCTTGATGTTGATGAAACATTGAAGTTTCGGCGTTAAGCTTACGACCTGCTGTGCCTTTGGTGTTTGAGTTTTCATTAAATTTGGTTTTTGCAGCTCAAAAACCAACGTTATGGTTTGTTATCGAACCGTAGTCAGGAAGTGATGCAGCGCTTCATGAGATCGACTTTCAGCGAGCATTTATGATTTAAATGCCTTGCAAAGTTGATCCTCAAGGACCATAGTGACTATACCTAAGAAAGTAAGTAATGGTGGACGGTCGCTCTTGGCGGTTATCATCCAGTAATATGCCATTGAGTCTGCAAAAATCTTTTTGGTTGGGACGAAAAGCGCACAGAGATCTTTTTTGGGAGGCGATTCATCTTCACCAAATTTTTCTTTATCTCTTGGTTTTCAGAAATTTGGAAGCCGCCGTTCATCTAAAAGTTGCTACCAAGTATTGATTTGCTTGCTGAAGCAGTGAAATAAAAACTGCGGATTAGTGACACGCTTTTCAGATTATGTCATTGATTTTGCAGATGGACCCTGAAGGATTTTAAGCCGGCGCTTTAGCGCAGGATGAAGAGTTGGAAGCACTTTTGCAGAAGGCCTCAGTTGTCTTTGCTCAAAGATCGTGATGAGGTGGGCGAATCTGTGATGGTGAGGCTGCATGAGCGCGTTCGCGGGTTGCTCGTGAAAATTTGAAGAAGCCAGTTTGACCTTGTTGCAATACAAAGAGACCAAATTCAGATCACGTAACGGTAGGAAGTATAGACAGGTATCTTATTCAGCAATTCTAGCAAAACATCAAACTGGTTTTTGCGGCGCATCAAGAAATGCTTGCAGAGCGGGAAATAACAAGCATTTTCGGCAAAAAACAGAAAGATTTTAGAGGAGGCTGCAGAAATTGAGTCGTTAGGAAAGAGGGTATTACTTTAATGAGCAGGAGACCAAGTTCTTGGTTTGGTTTGCATCATTTGGAGCGATTGCTGTTTACGGCAAAGTCTCAAATCAGAAGATCAAAAAGGCGATATTACTTTTATTCTAAAATGATTTTAGTGGATGGCGAGGTAGAAAGCCTTTGTATCACTTTCTTAACTGGGTGATGTGTATGATTCTTTACAAGACAGTATGCTCATTGATCCGTTACGCTTAAAATTTGCTGCGGATCATCAATTTGTTTTCGTTGGAGTATTAATGCAGCTTATAGTAATTTAAATTTTATAATATAATCGATTGAACATCAACAAATTTCATGACGGCCACAAACATTAGCTTTCAGCTTTAGTTGCATTGTCGAAACAGGCAGGAAAGTTGGCTGATAAGACATTTGCAGAGGCTCGAATAATTTTGGATGAAATGTCTTGTTGGTTTTATTGAAACAACTGCCTAGAGATTGTCATCGCATTTATAATACACATTGGAGTGTTTGTTTGCTTTTGAACCCAGTTCTTCTTTGTTCCATTAAGGTTGTAGATCTGATTATCACCTTTTAGCAGAAAATTTACCACACCTTTCAATTAATTTTTCAACATTGTCTTGAGAGGCTTCGATACCTTTAAGGTTTAATATATATCTTTTTTGCGAGATGAGTTTTAGTTATAGTTACTATGATTATTTGCGGTATTCTTCATTTGGGAAAGCATAATTAAAAACGATAAAAAGAACTGATATTTTTTCTTTATTTCCAGATCGAGAAAACTTTTGTTTCATATTTATATATGGTCGATTACGAGTTCCGTGAGCTGAATGATGGTTTGTGGTAGAATTTAAAAAATAATAGCGCGTTTAGAAAGTCTTCCTGATCAATCTACAGAAATTGTTATGGAAGTGGAGTATTTGAAGAAAATAATCCCTAATGCCTAAAAATGCTTAATGCCTGTAAAAATCATGGCAATGCCGTGTTCGTCGCAGGCATCAATGACCTCTTGGTCGCGCAATAGAACTTCATCTTGGCTGAATAATAATAGCTTTCACGCCGTGTTTGGCGGCTTCATCGATGGCTCATCTCTAAAAGTGAAAAACGCATCGCTTGCCACACCGTATTGTTTAAGATCTTGGGTGTCGGCAAAAGTTTTCCATGGCTTTGCTCGTGAGTTTCACTGAATCAACACTGCCTTCATTTGCCCGGCACCCACACCCAAGGGTTTGCTGTCTTTGCAGGCCTAGGATGGCGTTTGATTTAACGTGTTTGACAATTTTCCACGCAAAATCAAGATCGGCTAATTCTTGTTCAGTGGGTTTGCGTTTGGTGGCAACTTGGCAGGTGTTAATGTCTATGCTGCCAGTGTCGTTGTCTTGCACCAACATGCCGCCACTCACGCGTCGGTAGTCTAAGGCGTTTTCTTCTGTTTTAAAAAAATCTTCCAAGGTGAGCAGACGTAAGTTTTTCTTTTTGCCAAAAACCTCTTTGGCTTCGGAAGAGTAAGAAGGAGCGATGATCACTTCAAAAAAAGTCTCGGCCATAAGGAGTGCCGTGTCTTTGTCGACTTCTTGGTTTAAGGCCACAATGCCACCAAAGCTACTCACAGGATCGCCTTTGCGTGCCGAAACAAAAGCCTCGCTAAGTTTGTCTGCCAAAGCCACGCCGCAAGGGTTGAGGTGCTTCACAATCACGCAGGCTGGTTTAGTGAAGTCGCGGCAACATTGGTAGGCAGCCTCGGTGTCTAAGATGTTATTGAATGACAGCTCTTTGCCTTGCAGCTGCTTTGCGTTCACAACGCCTTTGGTGACGCCGGTTTCGCGGTAAAGAGCCGCCTTTTGATGCGGGTTTTCTCCGTAACGCAAATCTTGCACCTTGGCCAAGGACAAGTTGCGAATGCGTTCAAACACCGCGGTTTCGCTTTTTGATTTTTGCAATTCTTGATTCAGGTAAGAAGAAATCGCTGTGTCGTAAGCCGCCGTTTTTAAGAAGGCTTTCACAGCCAATTCAAAACGCAGGCCTTCGTTGAGCGCGCCATTGTTCCATTCGTTTTGAATGGTTTGGTAGTCGGAAGGTTCTGTGACCACCGCCACGTCTTTGTGGTTTTTAGCAGCCGAGCGCAACATAGAAGGACCACCAATGTCGATGTTCTCGATCGCTTCGCTTAAGCTCACGCCGTCTTTTGCGACGGTTTTTTCAAACTCATAAAGATTCACCACAACCAAGTCGATGCCACTGATGTTGTTTTCTTTTAATTGTGTTTGGTGTTTGGCGTCGTCACGTTTGGCTAAGATACCGCCGTGCACTTTGGGGTGAAGTGTTTTAACACGTCCGTCTAGAATTTCAGGGGAGCCTGTGTGCTCTGCCACATCGGTCACGTTGACGCTGTTGTCTCTTAATAACTTGGCGGTGCCACCTGTGGAAAGAATGTGGACATCATGGCTTTGTAAAAATTTGGCAAAGTCGACAATGCCGTTTTTATCAGTGACACTGATGAGTGCGGTTTTAATCTTGTTCATGAATCCCCCTAAAATAATTCAATCAATGCTTGAGTTGATCTTTGATATTCTTGACCCAAAGATCGCGAATCATGGCTGTGACGTCGCCGATGTCGCCACCAGAAATATTACGATCGTCAATTTGACCAACAGGCATCACACCTTGCACCGCGTTTGTTACAAAAACTTCTTTGCAACTCGAAAGGTCGTTGGGTGAAATCACAGATTCTTCGATCTTGAATTTTTGATCGGCTAATAATTTTTTAAGAATATTTTGTGTGACACCTGCTAGGCAGCCTTGTTCAGCCATAGGTGTTTTGAGTTTACCGCTGGGATCAATCCAAAATAAATTGCCGCTGCAGGTTTCGGTGACATGACCTTTGCTGTCTAACAGAATCGCATCGTCAAACCCTGCTTCCATTGCTTCTTTTTTGGCGATGATTTTGGTGAGGTAGCTTGTGGTTTTCATGGTCGCCAAAGGAGCTGTGTTGTTTATATGGTTGCGACACACTTTAAGGCTAGAGACTGTTTCTTCTTTGTTGGCAAGCTCTTCACAAAAGATGATGAGCGAAGGGGTATCGTCTTCAGGTTCTATGTTTGGGCCAAAGCCTTTGCCTTGTCGTGACAAAACAATTTTAAAACGCGCGTCTTCAAAACCATTTTTTTCCAAAAGCTCTAAACAGATTTTTTCAAAATTAAGATCTGGTATTGTCAGACCCAAAACGGTGCTCGACCACCCCAAGCGATCCAGGTGGTGGCGTAAAAATGGCAGTTGGCCTTCGTAACTGCGGAAACTTTCAAAAAGGCCTTCGCCAAATAAAAAAGAGCGATCAAATACAGAAACGCGCGCGTCGTTGCTGTCCACAAATGCATTGTCTTGATAAAGGGTGTTCATGAGGCGGCCTTTCTATCAAAAAAGGTCCCCAGAAGTAAAGATGGGGGTGGCGACACGCCAGCAGAGGGCCTCACTGGAGACTCAAACCACTAAAAGGACGCGGTGCAGCTAAAAAGCCTAGCGATTTTATGTATTTACTATTTACAAACTGGCAAAGTTTTTGCTTTATTAAGGCTTATGCGTCTACTGTACGACCGCCAAGAGTCCCAACATGATTTCCAGATCAACCTCGTGCGTGATTTCGCTGTGCTCACCTCCGAAATGCCTGAGGCCGATCGCAATGAACTGGCATTGGATTTGATTCCTGCTTTGCAGGATCGCAATGCTTTGTTTGCCGAGTTTGAATCAGCAAAAGATCTGGAAAAATTTTTACAAGAGAATGCGCAGCGATCTTGTTATCGTTTTTTTACCTGTGACCCCAGGCATCTTGATGCGCTCATTGATCGCGCTGGCTATTTAGAAAAAAATATCGATCGTTTGATTTGGGAAAAGGGCGCTTTATTTTACGACTTTAAAAATCAAAATTTTTTACCGCGTCTTGAAACAAGCTCACCGGACTTATTTGTTTCGGCCAAAGGCGCCTTGAGTGTCGAGAGTTTTGAAAAGCATTTTGGTGATGAGTGGGAAGACCTTCATCACAGCGAAGAAACCATTGGTATGCTGTTTCAAGCCGGAGCCACGGCGTCTCCTTTAAAAACTGGTGATTCGATTGTGCAACAGCTTGATTTTGACTTGGCTAAGATGCCGCTTAAAGAGATTTTGCAAAACAAGCCTGCTGAATTTTCTGGTGAGGATTTTAACAACGCCATTTCCCTTTTTTCTAGCTTGGATCAGGTGCAGGCGATTGGACTCATCAATAGCATTTTTGAGTTGGCTAAAAGGGCTTGTGATTCAAATGATTCGCTGCGCTCTTGTTCTTATGACGCAAGTTTAGCTTTGATTGATCTGAGCGCATCATTAATTTCTTCGTCGTTTTCTTATTCGGAAATCATCGCTTTTTTAAACGAGCTTTTGGGATTTTATCGTAATCGTTTGGATGAGCTCAACACCAGTGCGCTTTTGCGTTCTTGTGGTTTGTTAAAAGGCGAATCAAGCAGCAAGGCCAAAAAGGCCGCGCGTGATCAATTTGCAGGACATTATGATTTGGTGAGTTTTATTCACAATGCCAAAAAAGCAAATCAGCAGCTTGCCGGTTTAAAGGAAATGCCTGATTTTCGTGCTTTGGAACAAGCCAGTTCTCTGGAGCAATTGAGTTTTGCGCTACACTTTTCTTATTTGGATTCTAAAGACCTGGTCAGCTTTTTAAATCTTATTGATGCCAGTGATTTGAGTTTGCACGAGGCGCGTTTTTATTTTGCTGACCTTGCTTTTAAGGACATCAAAGCCATTTTAGAATTCAGTTTATCTGATTCGTCAGGCAGACAAAACAGCTTGGCAAAAAAATTGGATTTTTATCGTCAGCATCCAGATGGTCGTTATTTAAAACAAAAGGCTTACATTCAAAACTTGCTTTCTAAAAACTCAAGTTTGTACCCTTTAAGTTACGAGATGATTGCCACCAAGATTCTTGTGGAGTCAGCGGGCAATCCGAGTGCGCAAAATGGCCGCTACACAGGGCTTATGCAGATAGGGCCAGAGGCCGCAAAGAGTGTGACGGGAACAAATTTTAGTGTTGAGCAAATGAAAGTGCATTTTGGCGCGCAAAATTGGCAGGGCAACGTGAATCTGGGATCGCGGTATTATAAAAATCAATTTGTGAGCTTAAACGCAGCGGGAAGTTGGGGCATTGCTTTGGTGAATTACAATGCTGGTGTTGGTCGGTCCTTGCAATACAAAGCGCATCATGTTTTTGGAGCTTCAGCACAACAAGAGTTGCCCGAAGAAACGCAGCGCTATTTATGCGATCAGTTTTATTTGTTAAATTTAATGAGGCAGAAGGAACGTGCTGAAGAACTGGCAGCAAACCTTTAAAATACTAAGTTTACGGCCTTGCCTTGAAAGAATCTTATGAACGATCTGAATAAAGTACTGAATGTAAACATTGCTGGGTTTCAAGAACTCATCACACCAGCACGTTTAAAAGAAGAAGTGCCTGTGGCCGATGAGGTTTTGCATCATGTGTTGCAGCAGCGCGAGATTCTTCAAGCCATTATGGATAAAAAAGACGCGCGTCGTTTTGTGGTGGTGGGACCTTGCTCTATTCACGATCCGGTGGCGGCACTTGAGTACGCACACAAATTGCATGCGCTTTCTAAAAAGGTACAAGACAAGCTTTTGTTGGTCATGCGTGTGTATTTTGAAAAGCCGCGCACCACAGTGGGTTGGAAGGGGCTTATCAACGATCCTTACTTGGACGATTCATTTCGCATTGAAGAAGGTTTGAAAATTGCGCGCAAACTTTTGATCGACATCAATCAGATTGGTTTGGCAACTGGTACAGAAGCCTTAGACCCTATCACGCCGCAGTATTTATCAGAGCTCATCACTTGGTCGGCCATTGGCGCGCGCACAGCAGAGTCGCAAACGCATCGTGAAATGAGTAGCGGTTTATCTATGCCTGTGGGCATTAAAAATGGCACTGATGGCGGCATTGAAGTTGCTATTAATGCTTTGCAGTCCATGACACACCCGCATCATTTTTTGGGGATCAATAGCAATGGTCAGGTCGCTAAGTTTTCGACACGAGGCAATGCTTATGGTCATGTGGTTTTGCGTGGTGGCAGCGATGGTCCCAATTACAGCGCTTCTTCTATTGCCGATTGTGAACAAAAATTAGAAGCAGCCGGTTTAAAAGCCAACATTGTGGTGGATTGTTCGCATGCGAACTCAAACAAAGATCACAACCGTCAGCCAGCTGTTCTAGAAGACTGCGCGCAGCAGATTCAAAAAGGCAATTCATCGATCATTGGTTTTATGATCGAAAGCAATTTGTTTGCGGGTAATCAAAAAATAACAGATGATCCAAAAGATTTGGCTTACGGTGTTTCTATTACGGATAAATGCGTTGATTGGGAAACAACAGAAAAGATGATTTTGGAATTGAGCGAAAAAATTTAATCGACTGTCTTCTTTATAAACTTTCTACAATAAACTGATTTTTTTCTAATGCTCGTGCGTGTTTGCCGTAGCGTTTGAGTAGGGCTTTGTCTTTTTTTAAATCGGCAATCTGCACCACAGCGTCTACACTTTGTGAAAGGCTGAGCCAGGCCTTGGAAGATATGTCTGATGGCACCAGCAGCAAAATGCTTTCGTGCTCAGCTTTAAGAAGAGGCATGATTTTAACCAAATTTTTGATCTGTAATAGAGTCAGGGATTTATCTTGGTTGTGGGCAAGTTCTTTGTACCCATCGCGTTCTTCTAGGTGTTTGTTAAAACGCATGACCATTAAGCTGTTTGCTGTGAGCTCAACGCGTTGTAAAAGTTCTTTTGCAGTGATGATCGCTTGTAAGTCTTTAAGGGACTGCTTTTTGAATTTTTGTTTTTTGAATTGTAGCGATAAAAATCGCTGGCGAAAAACCTTGTGGAAGAGCTGTGATTTTAGAATTTCTTTTGCGTTAGAAAAGCGAACAGGGTTTTGTTGGTCGTGGAGTTCGCCTTTTACAAAAACCAATTCTAAGGGGGCCCCTTCTTTTTTGTTTAGAACAAGGGTGCCGGATTCTTCTTTAAGAGCGATTAAACTCAGGATGTCTGGCAAAGCTCTAAAAGATAAAAGTTGTTCGGAAATCTCGGGGCCATAAATGTCTTGGAATAAATTTTCGAGAGCGCTTTTTTTTGGTCGTTGATCCACCAACGAGATCACCAAAACATCGTTGTTTTTACGCGCCAAACTGCGGGCCAGGGCTCTGCCAAACACGCGACACGATTTATTGGATTGAAAACTTTGAATGAGCTGAAAGTGTTTTTGATTCTGGCTTTGCGCAATAAGGTTCTGAATAGCGGAATCAAGCATTAGGGCATAACCCCTAAAATTCTAAAGCGGTTGTCACTTTTTGGTTCTTCGGGAACATTTATTTTTTGTGTGAAGATTTCTTTGAGCTGTAAAACCAAAAGAGCTGATAACGATGAGATAATGAGGCTTAAAATGAGGTTGCGTGTTTTATTTGGCACGCTGGGGATTTCTGGCTCTTGTGCTGGGTCTGTGATGAGCAATTGTGCTGGGTGCAAGGCATTGCCTTTGTTGTTTTGTTTTAAAAGCGCTGCAAACAAAGCGGCTGTTTCGTCGAGTTTTTCTGGAAGAAAGTCCAAGCCTAATTCGGGATTGATCATGGCTTTTTTAATGGTGTCTTGTATTTGCGCGGTGTGGCTTATTTGATCGTTTATGGTTTTGAGCAAGTGGCGTGTGCGTTGATGGAACTGTTCTTCTAAGAAAGCAATTTCTTGTGTGAGGGCTGTTTGTCTTTTTAGAAAACGACGAACTGCATTTTTATCGATGCGCTTTTGAGCAAGGTGGCGTGCTGTTTTAAGAAGCTCGCTGTCTTGAATGATGCTTGGCACGGCAAAGCTTTTTGATTTGAGCAATTGTTTGAGAGCAGCTTGTTTTAATAACAAGCGTGTTTGCCTTGTTTGTAAATCTTGCAAGCGTGCCTGTAATTTTTTTGTGTTTTTGTGAACTTGCTCTTTGGGGTCCTGTAAATCCAATACAGCTGGTAAGCTTTGTGCCACATCTTGTTTGACCAAAGACATTTCGGTTTGAATTTTTTCGGAAGGCACCAAATCTTCTAGGTGTTGTTGGTAAAGCTTGGCGACCAGGTTGGCCACAACGGTGGCAAATTTGGAGTAGGTGTCTGTGACCACAATCTGAATGCGATCGTTTTTTTCGTTGTAGTGCACAGCGGTGTTGGCAATGATGCGTTCGACCAAATTTGTTTCGCCCACAGGGTTGTCTTGGTGAAAGTATTTTTTAAAAGGATGGCTTTGGGTGTCGCGCCATTTTTTTTCGTACTCCAACACTTGGATCAAAAGAGGGTTATTGTTGAGCGCTTCTAAAAATTGTGGCGAGCGCATGGCGTTCATGTGCTCTTTGACAATGCTTTGGTACGAGTAATACGATTGAAAACGTTGCGTGCCTGCGGTTTCGGGAATGATGAGTTTGGCTTGTGCAACAGCTTGGTAGCTTGGTTCTTGCACTTCGTTATAAATATAGGTTGTGGTGAGGCTTGCGAAAACAACCAAAAGAAAAAACACCACCTTGGTGAGGCTCGATGCCTTGCCTGTTTGTTTTGTTGCGACTGAACCCGTCATGATTTTGCCTATAGGCGAATAATGTCAGAAAACAAATGAATAATTTTGGGGAGATAGGGGTGTGTTCCGACAGGTCATTCGCTCACGCTCACCATGGCAGCACGAATGAGTCTGCCATGCAGAGTGTAGCCTTTGCGAAGCACCTTGCAAACCTTGCCGGATTCCAGGTCTTCGCTTTTTTCGGTCGAAATGGCCTCTTGCACATTGGGGTCAAAATCTTCGCCTTCTCCAGAAATTTGTTTGATGCCGTATTTTTCTAAGGCGGCTAAGAATTGTTTGAAGGTCAGTTCCACACCGCTCACCAGGGGATCATCTTTGCGATCAGTGGCGTGTGTGAGTGTCATGTCTAAGCTGTCGAGAACAGGCAAAAGTTCTTCGAGGATTTTTTCGTTGGCGTATTGAGAGTGCTGCTCTTGTTCTTTTTTAAGACGTTTTTGGAAGTTTTCGAACTCCGCGACCTTGCGCAGGTACATGTCTTTTTGCATCGAATTGGCTTTTTTGAGCTCTTCGATTTGCTCTTTGAGCGCCCGCACGGTTTCGTCGCCTTGGTTTTCTGAAGAGGAATCAGCGCTCTGCGCGTTTTCGTCTTCTATATTGTCTTCGTTTTCTTGCGCTTGTTGGTCTTGATTTTGATTTTGTTCTTCCATGGCTTTTTTCTGATTGAGAATCCTACGTAATTCTGAGACTTTATCATCCATTCTGCCCATAATGAGGCACTTGCTACTAAAAATAGGGTGGGTTTGGCAATAGTCAAGAGGGAGAGTTTGTCCGGTGGAGATCAAAGAGGCCATCAGAATATTAGAGTTGTCAGAATTGAACTCGGTTGAAGAGCTTAAATCGCAATTCTACGCGCGTGCGCACGAGCTGCATCCCGATAAAAGCGATGACCCGCAAGCCAATGAGCGCTTTCAGGAGCTCATTGCAGCTTACCGTGTTTGCCTCACCAATTTATCCGAATTATTTTCTCATTTTGATCAGGTGCCCAGTGCGGTCGAAGAAGAGAGTGTTTCGGCGGTCATTGAGAATCTGGACGATATCTTTGAAGACATTTTTGGCTTTGCTAAAACTGGGCGTGTTTTGGGGTATCGCGAGCCACAGCTTGTTGCGTTGACGGTTGAAGAGCTTTGTCAGGGCGTGTCTAAGGAGCAAAAGCTCACAGGGTATCGCTCGTGTCCCGATTGCCAAGGCGCTGGCGTGCCTTTGGGGCATTCGACCAAAATATGCACCTATTGTTTTGGTAAAGGGTTCACACAAAAAAAGAATGAGCAAAACGCGCGGCCCAAAATTTGTCAGCGTTGCCAGGGACGGGGTCGCATGATGTCACACGCCTGCGAACGTTGCGCGGGTTTTGGGCGTTTAAAAGAGCACAAAAAGTACAAGATCAACATCCCTGATTTTTGGGTGCCAGGCCAGGTGTACACGGCATCGGGTTGGGACACAAAGACACAAAAACCCAGCGAATTATTTTTGGAAATTGCTGTCAAAGATCACCCGGTGTTTGAAATTGCAAATCACGACTTGCTGTGCGAATACCAACATGATTTTGAGCGTCACCCCGAAGGACGCGATGTGCGTGTGCAAACCCCCATGGGCATTGCTTTGTTTTCGATCAAGGCCAATGCCAAACCCAAAAGCATTGTCCGGGTTGCGGGCTTGGGTCGTTACACAGGCAAAGATCACAAAGCGCGCGGTGATCTTGTGATTGTTTTAAAACAACGCAAACACCCGTGGTGGCAAAAAGTTTTTAAAGTTTTGCGAAGGACAAATCCATGATGCAAAAAATCATCAAAGCGAGTTTCATCTTATTGGTCTGCTTTTTGTGTTTACAATGTGGTGGTGGTTCTGGCGGCGGCTCCAAAACAGTGCAGTACCCCAATCACGCCACACCTCAAATGGAAACTGAGTTTGCTGCCATTGAATCACAGTACCGCCGACGCAATTACGACTACGCTTTTGATGGCTATCAAAATTTCATTCACTCGCAGCCTTACACCAAACTCACAGACGAGGCTCTTTATAAACAAGGGAAAATCTTTTTTGTGCAAAAGCGTTACTTCGATGCTTTGCAAAAATTCAAAGAGTTGGCTCAAAAAACGCCGAGCGCAAATTACGCGGCCAAAGCTTGGCACATGGCTGGGTACGCCGCCTACTTAGAAGACAACTTTTCCGAGGCGTATAATTATTTGTCTAAAGTGTCATCGCAACAACTGCCAATCAAAATGCGTTTGCAATCCTTGTCGTTAAAAGCACGCTCTGAAGAGCACGTAGAAGCCGATAAGCAAGAACCCGCTTTGCTTGCTTTGTACAACGCTTACGAAGGTAACGCAGACGAAACTTTAAAACGTTTGCGAGGAGCGCATCTTATTTCTTACGCCAATGTTTTGAACAAGCTTGATGCTTGGGTGCGACAACCTTTGAACGCCAAATCCCTGCCAAATTGGATCAAGCGTTACCCAGAGTCTCCGGCTAAAGCCTATGTCGACTTTAGAGTGGCAAGTGCTTACCAAGACGCCGGTGATCAAAAAAAGGCGCAGCGTGCTTTCACTCGTTTTATCAATCAATACCCCAAAAACAGATTGGCTCCCACCGCGCAAAAAAACTTATTGGCTTTAGGTGGGCCCGATGCCGAAGAAGTTATGCTTAAAAAAGCTGACTACAAAGTGGGCGTGCTCTTGCCCTTAAGTGGTTATTACGAAAGCTATGGTTATTCTGTATTAGATGGTGTGAAGTGCGCGGCCGGGGTTGGTGGTGTTTGTGCGGGGCCAAGTGGCATTGAGTTGGTTGTGCGTGATTCTGGCAACACCACCAATGAAGTGCGTGCGGCTGTGCAAGATCTTCTGGATCAAAATGTGGTGGCGATTGTGGGGCCCTTGTCGGCGAGCTTGGCCATTGAAGCCTCGGTGTTGGCTTCGTCTAAAGAAGTTCCTATTTTTCCGATCACGCAAAAAACATCTTTAATGAGTCAGGGTCAGTATATTTTTCAAATTGGCATGGAACCAAAACAACAGATTCAACAGCTGGTGGCGGCTGCTTTTAACAAAGGGCATCGTAGTTTTGGCGTGTTCTACCCCAACACGGTTTATGGTCAGACCATGGCGGAGCTTTTTATTCAAGAAGTCGAAGCCGCCGATGGTGTGATCACCGCCAAAGCAGAGTACCGTAAACACTCTACAGATCCTTTTGCCGAAGCGCGCAAACTCAAGCAAACCATAGGTCGCATGGAGCGCACTTCTAGTCGCGTTGGTTTTGATGCCTTGTTCATTCCTGATAGTTTTCAAACAGTGAACAAGCTTGTTCCTGGTTTGGAATTCAATGGCATCAGCGGGGTGCCATTGCTTGGCACCAACGCGTGGAATGATCCTGAATTAAATGACAGCATTGCGGATCGTTTTCCGGGGTCCTTCTTTGTGGATTTGTACAACGGCTATAGCGATGATCGCGATGTGAAAGAATTCAAACAAATGTTTGTGACAGGTTTTGGTCGTGAACCGCGTGTTTTGGAAGCGTATGGTTACGACATCCTCAATATGGTTCGCATGGCAGCATCCAAGGGCAGTCGTCGCATTCAAGATTACTTCGAAGAAGGTCGCTCTCTTAACGGTGTGACAGGTATCAAGGGTTTTCGTGTTGGCGATGCTGCGGTGATCGAACCCAGTGTCTTGCGTATCAAAGAAGACGGATTGCAGTAGTGATCTCTGCAGAAAAAATCATATTAAAAAAAATTTCTGAATTATTGGGTTCTGTTTCTGATCAGAAACTGATTGTTCCCAATGGTGATGACGCTGCTGTTTTTGAAAATCATTCGCAGCGCTCTGCCACTGTGATCACAACAGATAGCTTGGTGGATCATGTTCATTTTGATTTGAGTTACACCAGCTGGGAAGATCTTGGTTGGAAGTCGATTGCGGTTAACTTGAGTGATGTGGCCGCCATGGGAGCTAAGCCAAGCTGGGTGACCATTAGCCTGATTTTGCCTGATTGGGTTCATGATGAAAACCTGTTGAGTTTTTACCAAGGTGTTCGGCAAATTTGTGAACGTTTTGATGTTGCTGTTGTGGGTGGTGATTTAAATCGTGGCAAAGAATTGGTGGTGTCAGTCACTGCTCTTGGCGAGCTAAACGCAAATCATGTCAAGACCAGGAACGGTGCTAAAGAAGGCGACTTGATTTGTCTTGCTGGGCAGCTGGGGCATTCAGCTCTTGGTTTACGGTGTTTGCAAAACAATCCTCAAAACCAAACTGTTTTTACTAAAGCGCATTTGCGCCCTGAACCACAAATAAAAATGGGGCAAATTTTAGGAAGTTGCTCGGGTGTGAGTGCGTTGATCGATGTGAGTGATGGTTTGGCAAAAGAGCTGCCCTTGCTTTTGGAAAAAAAGAATTTAACAGCTTTGGTGAACTGGGAGGCTTTGCCTTTGGGCGATTCGTATTTTCAGGTCTGCCAAGAGCTGCAGCTTGATCCCGAGGCTTTGGCTTTTGGTGGTGGTGAAGATTACGCCTTGTTGTTCACCTTAGAACCATCGCATCAAGAAACACTACAAAGCCTTTGTTCTGAGCAAGGTTTGGGGTTTTCGCTTATAGGAGTTCTTGAGCATGAAGCTCATAAAGAAACGCAGGGAAAAATTGTTTTAATAAAAGACGGTGAAAAAAGCCTGTTTGCTAAAACAGGTTTCGATCATTTTTCTGGCTGAGTGCTTGGCGTGTTTGGATGTTCGTTGGTCTGCGCTTTATTGTCTGGCGCATTGGCATTAAGAAGAGATTGCATTTTTTTGATGATCTCGGATTCTGAATACGGTTTTTGAATGAACTCTGTTTGACCGGATTGCAGCAACAGGCAAAGCTCATCGCTTTCGGCATAACCGCTTGAAAACAAGACTTTGAGTTTAGGAGCGATCTGCTTGGCTTTTTTGAAAAAGCCAATGCCGTCCAGGCGTGGCATGATGACGTCTAGGATCACAATATCAAAATTCTTATCCGTCATTTTTAAAATTTCTAATCCTTCAATACCGTCTTGAGCAAGATGTGTTTGTGCTCCTTCTGCTTTGAATGCCTCGTCTAATAAATCTCTGATCAGCTCTTCGTCGTCGACAATCAAAATACTGAGTCCAGAGAGTGGTTGTGGGTGTGTTTTTAAATTTTGATGCAGGCTGGGTTCGTCGCAGGCATTGTTTTTTGTTACGTTGCTGGAAATGGCGGGGATTAACAGAGAAAAAGTCGTGCCTTTGCCGAGTTCAGTCACAAAGGAAACATCGCCACCCATTTCGGACATGATTTTTTTAATGGTGGCCAAACCAAGTCCTGTGCCTAGGCCTTTTTCTTTGGTGGTGAAATAAGGGTCAAAGATTTTGCTTTGCACTTCTTCAGGAATGCCACCGCCGGTGTCTTCGACATCAATACGCACAAAATACTGCTCTTTGCCGTCGGCTAAGGTTTTGCATTGGTTGTGTGTGGAAATTAAAATCTTTCCTTCTTTTGTGATGCTGTCTCTTGCGTTCACACAGAGGTTGATCAAACATTGCGAAAGCCTTCCTGTGTCGACCTCAGCTAATAAAAGTTGAGTTGCCTTTTGGGTTTCTAGTTCAATGGTTTTTGGAAGGGCTGCCGACATGAGTAATTCAGTTTCTTCAACCAAATCATTTAAATTTGTTTTTTCAATCATGGGGTCGCTGCATCGCGAGTAATCCAAAAGTTGTCGGGTTAAAGAGGCACCGCGTTTGGCGCTGGTGGTGATTGTTTTAAGGTACCTTTCTAACTTTTCGTCTTTAGGTAATTTAGATTGCATCAGAGACACATAACCCAAAATGCAGTTGAGGATGTTGTTAAAATCATGCGTCACACCGCCTGCCAACAAGCCAATCGATTCCATTTTTTGGGCTTGGTATAACTGATCTTGCAAGCCTTTGAGCTCTTGTAAAAAATGCATGCGCTCTAGTTCGCCTGCGGCGCGCAACGAAAAGATATCCATAACCGATGTGATGAGTTCCACGTTGTTGACAGCATTGGTGTTCACAACCGCGATCATGCCAATGGGTTTGCCTTGGCTGTCAAACAAAGGCGCACCGCAGTAGTTTTGAGCATCCAAATCACAAAGCTTTTTGCTGTCAGGAAAAATGGCCTGCACATTGGTTTGAAAAATTCTAATTTGCTGATTGATTATGGTTTCGCAAGGGGTGCCTTGCACAACGCACTCAAAGGGAGCATGAAAATGACCGTCGCCATAGGCAG
Organism: Deltaproteobacteria bacterium; assembly: GCA_024233595.1. Classification (GTDB taxonomy): domain Bacteria; phylum UBA10199; class UBA10199; order UBA10199; family JADGCS01; genus JACKPK01. The sequence goes on along the minus strand of JACKPK010000006.1, from coordinate 48,829 downwards.
ACAAGACATCGATTTTATCTGGTTCGGCTTCATCGTAACTGGCGATAAAGGCAAAGTCTGATTGAAAGGTTTTAGAGAGGGTCTCGACAAAGGCATTTAAAAAATCACCACCGGTTTCTAAAAAGGTTTCTTTGGCCATTTGAGTGATGGTGTCGTTGAGCAATTGTTGCTGTGCCGACTTGATTTGCAATTTATCGCGCGTTTCTTCTAATTCTAAAATGGCTTCTGCGGCTTTGACGTTTGCTGTGGCAACGGCTTTTTCTTTTTCTTCAAAATCCAGTTGCAGTTTGTCGGCTGTCTCCAAAAGACTTTTTTGTTCTGCGCTTAAAGCAGATTCATCAAACTCTTTGTTTAGTTTGAATGCTTGAATCAGGATGTCTTTAAAGTGACTCATATTTGTGTTTTATTCTAAAATCTCAATCGTCGCGACAAAGTGACCCGCATCCTCTTTTTTAAAATCACTGAGTTTGTTATGTGTTTTTTCGCACCAGGCTTTGATATCGGCCTCAAAAGCCAGATCAGTGGCTTCAATCAGAAAACATGTTTCTTCAGGATTTTCTCTGATGAACTTTGCCACCTGCACAATGGGCATGGGGCATTGCATGTTTTTGGCATCGACTGTTTTCATATAAAAATCACCTGTCCGTTTTCGGCTTGTTGAATGAATCCCGCCACACCGCAAAAATTAAGATTGTGCGATTCACAAAAATCAGAACGTTCCATGCCCATGAGGTTCATCGACATTTCGCAAACGTTGATTTTAACACCAAGATCTTGCGCTGTAACCAATAGAGTTTCTAAGTCAGCAATGTTCTTTTTTTTCATGAGGTATTTCATGGCCCAGGTGCCAAATCCCAAAAAGTGGAATCGAGACAGTTTGAGGTCTTGCGGTGATTTGGGCAATAAAAAACCAAAGAGAGTTTCTAAAATGCCTTTTTTGTGTGGGGGTTTAGAGTGGCTTTGTAAAAATGGTGTGGCCCAGAAAGTGGTAAAAACAGAAACGTCGCAACCGGATGCGGCAGCACCTGTTGCGATCACAAAAGTGGCTAAGAGTTTGTCGAGATCGCCACTAAAAGCAATGATTGATAACTTCTGTTGATTCATGCCCCAACCTAAAATGTCAAAACCACCTTTTGGTTTTAACGGTTGTTTTACAGGCCAACTTGAGTTCTGAATTCCGCTTTTCTGGCTTTTGAATCCACGGATATGAGTGCTTGTTAACAGTTGAAAAACAAAGTGTTGTTTAAAAGACCTTGAGCTCACAGGGTGCTCTATGAAAGTAAAGTTGTATCATGCTGCATGTTGTACAAATCCCAGTTTTACAAGACAACTACGCTTACCTTTTGGTGGATGCTAAAAGCGCTCAGGCTGTTAGTATAGACACACCGGACCCAACGGCGATTTTGCAGTATTGTCAGGAGCACGCCTTAAATCTGACAGCCATTTGGAACACGCACCATCATTGGGATCATGCGGGTGGCAACGAAGAGTTGGTTAAAAAAACGGGCTGCAAGGTGTTTTGTGGGCAAGGCGATGTGCAGCGCATTCCTGGTGACCCTGTTGGCTTGCAGCAAGGTGATCAATTAGAGTTTGCGGGAGCCAGCTTTAGCGTGCTTGCTGTTCCTGGCCACACCAGTGGGCATATTGCGTATCATGGTAATGGATTATTGTTTTGTGGAGACACTATTTTTGCTTGTGGTTGTGGGCGGCTTTTTGAAGGCACTCCCGAGCAGATGTTTGTGTCTTTGCAAAAGCTTTGCGCTTTGCCAAAGGACACAAAAATTTACTGCGCCCATGAGTACACTTTATCAAACATTGCGTTTGCTTTGCGTGTTGAGCCAAACAATAACGACTTGCTCGCGTTTTATGAACAAGCCAAAGCTTTGCGTGCGAACAAAGAATCAACTGTTCCGACTTCTCTTGGGGATGAACTAAAATACAATCCTTTTTTGCGAGCGACTTCGGTGTCTGAGTTTGCGCAATTAAGAAAACAAAAGGATGAATTCTAAAATGTTTTTACTTCGTGTTTTGTTGTTTTGTTTTTTTTGCATTGGTTTTTTGTTTTCTCCGGCGCTGTTTGCCAAAGCACCTGTTTGCAATTTAAAAGACCCGCGGACATTGGCTGTTTTGGCAAAAGAAAAGGCAGATCAGGCGCAGCGATCAAGCGATATTCAAGAGAAGGCGCGTCTGGCTAAGCAGGGCATTGAGTTTGCTGAAAAATGCCTGCAATTGGATTTACAAAACATTGACTGTGTTTACGTGCGCGCTGTGAATCGCGGTCTTTACATGGAGACACAAAGTTTTGGTTTAAAAAACGACGCCAAGCTCTTGCTGCAAGATTTTGAGTTTGTTGCCAAGCAAAGCCCTGCTCACGATGAGGGGGGTGCGTATTTGGCTCTGGCGCAGTTTTTTTTGAAGGCACCCAAAATGCCAATTTTGGGAGAGGGGCACACGCGCGATTTATCCAAAGCACTTGTCTATGCAGATCAGGCCATTGCCTTTGGTCCCCAAGCTTTTGAAAATCATCAGACCAAAGCAGAGATTTTATACAAACAGAAAAACTACAAAGAGGCTGCTCAAAGTTTTAAAACAGCCTTGCGCTTGATTAAGAAAGTGCCGGGAGCGGACAAAGAGAAAAAGCACATTGAAAAAATGCTGAAGCGCGCGCGGAAGAAGTGATTCGGAATTTTTGTGATTAAGTGCTTATGTACTTAGGTACCTAAGAGCCTAGGTGCTTAGGTGAAAGAGTTCTACTGCTCTATTTTGGGGTCTCGGGGTTCGCGTCTAGGGTCACAGAATTCGGAAATTGAGATGTTCTTCCCGGACACATTGCAGCACAAAGTGATGCAATGTAGATCCGATTCACCTGTTAACTTTAGATCCCGCCTTCCGTGGGGGAAGACAGTGTGCCCGCGGGGAAGACACAGAGGTATGCGCGGGGAAAAATGGTGAGGATACATCGAGGATGACAGGTAGAAACTGGGGTGACGAGCCCCCAGTCCCAAAAATCGGTCTCGCACCCACCCTAAAGTCTAACAATTTAAATACATAAAATAAACTGCAGTTGGTTATTGGTGTAAATAAAAAGTACGTACTCAGTATCGGCACTATGTTTTTATTGCTATTTCCTGTTGACGAGGATTGCGTTCCCATCTAATGATTGAAGGCGCCTTGCTCATCTGCAAACTGGCGAAGAGCAAGGTATCGATTAATTTAACAAAAAGGAAAAACAACAATGGCAAGTACAACAAAGTCATTCTCGTTGGAAATTTGGGCAACGACCCCGAGGTGCGCCACAGGTAGGAGCAGGCCGCAAACTTTTCAATCGCTACAACAGAGCGTTGGAAAGATACAGTCAGCAACATGAAGAAACTGGAATGGGACCGCGTGGTGGTTTGGGGAAAACTCGAATTGTGCAAAGAGTATTCTCTAAAGAATGCTGTTTATGGAAGGCCGCTTACAAACACGTTCTGGGACGATAAAGACGGTCAAAAGCGCTACACAACAGAAGTTAGCCAACATAGTGCAATTTAGATCGCAAAGGCTCTGGCTCTGGCGACTACGGATCACAACGATCTGCAGGCGGCAATGACCAAGGCCACCTCCCTTTTGATGCCGGATGACGACATCCCTTCTAGGTCATCTAGGGGCTGAATGCTGCAGACCTTATTTTGTGGGTGCAGTGTCATCCCCGCGAAGGCGGGGATCCACATTTTGATCAACTGGGGAATCAATTGAATTTTCTAGTTTCTGTAAACTTGTTTGTTTCAAATATATCGTTGATTAACCATGAATTCCAAATACCAAGCAGCTTACAAAAATTGGCAGGATGATGATCCAAAGAAAGCTCAAGGAGCGCAAAGAGCGCTTTGAGACTTTGTCTGGTTGGGTGTGCTGGCGTTTTGCCTTCCAAGTTCTGAAGAACCTGGCTGCAGAAGTCCCTGGTGTGTTTCCCCCACACACGTGGCGTGCAGCCACCATGTACCGTGGTCGTTTGTGGACTATGCGTATGTACGCGGGATTTGGAACAGCCAAAGAATCAAAATGATCGCTACAAAACTCATTGCCTCTGGCGGAACGGTGGGTTTGTCGGTGGCTTTTGATTTGCCTGCCACAAATGGGTTTAGGATTCCGATGACCCACCGTTCGGCGGGTGAGGTTGGAAAATCTGGCGTTGCTATTGATAGCATTGAAGACATGGAAGTGCTTTTGATCAAATTGATCTTTCTAAAGTGAGTTAACGTCCATGACGATCAACGCGACGGCCTCTGTTTTCCTTTGTTAGCCATGTATTTGGTGGTGGCTAAACGCAAAGGGTGAGGTGGATCAGGTGCGTGGCACCATTCAAAAAACGATTTGCTGGTAAAGAGTACGCAGCGCGGTACTTATATTTATCCCGTGCGCGAACTACGCGCATCATCACCGATATTTTTTCTTTTTGTAAAAGATAGCGCTCCCCAACTTCAACACCATTTCGATTTCAGGCTATCACATTCGCGAAGCGGGCAGCACAGCCGTGCAAGAAATTGCTTACCATTGCCAACGGTTTGGCCTACGAAGCTGCTATCAAAGCGGGTTTAAAGATCGATGACTTTGCGCCGCGTTTGTCGTTCTTCTTAATGCGCACAATAATTTTTTTGAAGAAGCTGGGTAAGTTTCGAGCAGCGCGCGTAAAAATATGGGCAAAGCTTTCTAAAGAACGCTTTGGGGCAAGTGACCGGTCTTGCCAACGCGTTTTCACACGCAAACGGGGGCTGCACTTTAACCGCACAACAAATCGATAACAACGTGGTGCGCGTTGCCTACCAGGCCATGAGCGCTATTTTGCGGCACGCAAAGCTTGCACACCAATAGTCGATGAAGCTTTTTGCTTTACAACCGAAGAGTCCGCCCGCTTGGCTTTAAGAACGCAACAGGTTTTGGCGTGTGAAACGGTGTATGACAGCATCGATCCTTTGGCAGGATCTTATTACATTGAATCGCTCACAACACAGATTGAAAAAAAGGCCTTGGAGTACATTCAAAAAATTGATGATTTGGGTGGAGCGGTTGCCGCCATTGAGTCTGGTTTTTTATGCAAAAAGAGATTCAGAATTCGGCTGATGACTACCAGAAAAAATCGAGAACAAAAGATCTGCAGATTGTGGGTGGAATTGTTACGATTCAAGAAAATCTAAAGCCCGATATTTTAAAAGTGGATGAAGCCTTAGGCAAGAGCAGTGCCTGCCTGAAAAAAATTCAAAGTGAAGCTCGTGACGCAAAGCAAGTGGACCTCACAGTCTAGAGGTTTTAGAACAGCGGCTCAGGGACAAGACAACCTCATGCTGCACATCATCAAGGCTGCTGAAACCAACGCCACTCTTGGTGAAATCGCTCTCCGCGATGTTTTTTGGCGTATAAAGAAATGCTTTATTTAGTTTGTTTTCATGAGTTTTTGTCAACCGTACGCATACAGAATACAGCCTTCAATGGTTACGCGTATTTGACCTTGTCAAAAGAACAAAAGAGTTGGGGCAAAACGCAATTGCTATCACTGATTACGGCAATATATTTGGTGCCGTTGAATTTTTTGGCTCTGCAGATTCTAATGACATTAAACCCATTCTGGGTTGCGAACTTTTTTATTCCCAGTTACGATGTGATCACACTTTAAACAGTACTGTCAAGTGGCAAGATTATTATTGAGCATTGTTGTTCTTGTCGAAAACGAAACCGGCTATATTTGAATCTTTCGTGGTTGTTGACGCAATCTTATTTAGAAGGCTTTTATTACAAGCCGCGTGTTTCAACGGCATTGCTTAAAGATCACACCGAGGGTTTGATTTGTCTTTCGGGTATTTTTTGAGCGAGACCAATCATCATCTTTTTTTTAACGAAGACGAAGAACGCGCTAAAAGGCTCTAAGAAAATGGGCTGATTTTTTTTCCAGTCGTTTTTATGTGGAGTTGCAGGACAATGGCTTAGAGATGCAGGTCTGGGTTAATAAACAATTGGTTGAATTTGCTAAAGAGCTAGAGCTTCCTTGCGGCCACCAACGATGTGCATTACCTCACGCCAGCAGATGCGGGTGCGTTCGATGTCTGCGCGGTGTTCAAATGGGTCGCAGCATTGATCGCCTTTGATGCGCAGCGCTGACCGGATGGCTGGTTATTTAAAGTCTGCCGAAGAAAATGCAGGAGGCTTTGCTGACTACCCCGGAAGCAGGCGAAGCAACACCGGTAAAATTGCAGAGCGCTGTTCGTTTAATTTTCACGGCACTTATCATCTTCCCACTATACGGATCCCCCGCTGGCAAAACTTTGATGAGTATTAGCAGACCAGGCTAGCGAAGGTTTAAAAGCGAACGTTGGGCTGCGATCTTAAAACCGGCTTAGCCAAAGAAGAGGATTGGAAAGAATACCAAGAGCGTTTGAAAATCGTATCGAATGGATGTGATCAAGAACATGGGTTTGCGGGTTACTTGATCGTTGCTGATTTATCAACTGGGCAAAAGAAAATAATGTGCCCGTGGGGCCTGGTCGTGGTTCGGGTGCGGGCTCTTTGCGGCGTATTCTTTGCGCGGCATCACAGACATCAATCCAATACCTACACCACTTTTTTGAACGTTTCTTGAACTCCAGAGCGCATCAGCATGCCCGACTTTGATGTCGACTTTTGCCAAGACAAGCGTGGTCAGGTCATTGAGTACGGAATAAAAAAGTACAATGTTTCTCAGATCATCACCTTTGGTGTAAAATGAAAGCCAGCGGTTGTGGCGCGACGCGCGTGATGGATTTCGCCTTACGAGGAAGCTGGATAAAATCGCCAAGCTCATCCCAAATGCTTGAACATCAAATTGTCAGGAAGCGTTAGAAACCGAAAAAGATTTAAAGATTTATACAAGTCAGACGAAACTATTAAACGACTCATCGACACTTCGTTGCGTTTGGAAGGCATGAGTCGCCATGCCTCTGTGCACGCAGCGGGTGTGATCATCACCGATAAACCTTTGTGGCATTTTAAGTTCTCGTACAAAGGCTCCAGTGAAGACGTGGTTGTTCAGTTTGACATGAAGAGCGCTGAAAAATCGGTCTGATCAGTTCGACTTCCTTGGTTTAAAAACGCTCACGGTGATCGATAAAGCCGTCTAGAATATTAAAAATCAAAGGGTCTCGATATCGACATTGCGGCCATTGCCATGGATGACCCTAAAGTTTTGAGAGTCTTTCTTCGGGTGATGGTTGCGGTGTGTTCCAGTTGGAACTTTCGGCATGCAGGATCCGCGTCGACTCAAGCCCGGTTGTTTTGAAGACATCATTGCTTTGGTGGCGCTTTTATCGTCCAGGTCCTTTTGGGCTCAGGCATGGTGGATGATTTTGCTGATGTAAGCGTGGTGACAAAAAAGAAATCGGAATACGATTTTTCTCAGCCCGAAGACATTCTTAAAGATACTACGGTGTCATTGTTTACTAAGAGCAGGTATGCAGATTGCATCGCGATTGGCCAATTACAGTCTTGGTAGCCGATCTTTGCGTCGCCAGCGGGTAAGAAAAAAGCCGAACAGCCCATTGCGCAGCGCATCAAGTTTTTAGAGGCGCGCAAGAAAACAAATTCGATCTTGAAAAGGCCGGAAGATTTTTGATTTGATGGCCAAGTTTGCGGAATACGGTTTTAACAATCGCATTCGGCAGCTTATGCACTCATTTCTTATCAAACGGCGGCCTCAAGACACCGCAATTGCGTGAGTGCATGGCAGCAATCATGTCGACAGAGATGGAAGACAATTATGCTTTTTGCGTTTCTTGGAGCGATTGCAAAGCGCATGGTGCGTTCAGCTTTTGCCTCCCGATGTTACATTATTAGTCAGCGTGAGTTTTCAGTCGAGTCTGAAGGAAAATCCGATACGCCTTGGCGGCTCTAAAGGGTGTTGGTCACAGTGCCATTGATTCAATCTTGCAGGCTCGACAAGAAGGCGGACCGTATCAGAGCTTTTTTGATTTTTGTTCGCGTGTGGATTTGCGTCGGGTCACCAAAAAAGTGGTCGAGGTTTTGATCAAGAGTGGTGCCTTTGATGGTTTTGGTTTGTCGCGCAACGGTATGTTTGCGGTGTTGGGCACCATGGTTGATCTGGCTTTAAAAAATCAAAAAGACAAAGAGCTGGGTCAAAATGATTTATTTGGTGATGTGGATCAACAAGCCAAAACGCCAACGGGCATTCAAATTCCTGAAGAAGAGTGGTCGCAGCAAGAGGTGCTAAGCTTTGAAAAATCCGCTTTTGGTTTTTACTTTTCAGGACATCCTTTACAAGTTTACGAACACAGCCTCAAGCGCCTCACCTCCCACACCATTAACGAACTGAGCACAGTGGGGAAAGATCAGAATGTGACTTTGGGTGGAACCATCCTTTCTAAGAAGGTGATTTTTACAAAATCTGGAAAAAAAATGGCTTTTGCTGAATTAGAGGATCTGACAGGAAAGCTAGAAATCATCGTATTTTCACGGACTTTCGAAAAAGAAGGTGACTTACTGCAAGATGATGAGCCTTTGCTTGTAAAAGGCACTATTGACCACAGCGATGAGGGTGATAAAATAATAGTTGAAAGTTTAGGACTCTTGAGTGAGAGTTTGATTAACTCAACAAGGAGCATCCATCTGGATTTAGCTTATCAAGAATTCACACCCCAAAGAGCAGAACAAGCTCTTAATATTTTCAGAGAATTTTCTGGCAACAGCCAGGTTTGCATTCATCTCAAAAAAGACAACTCTTACGAAGCAACCATCGATTTACCAGGTAATATACGTGTGATGGCATGCGAGCGTTTACAGCACCAACTGGATCAAGTTTTTAAACGGAAGGTGGTGCGTTTTCAGTGATCCCAACCCTAAAGGAGGCCAATGAATAAAAAGACGACGCCCGAACGGGCATTTGTTCTCGGTGTGCATAGCCCTAAGAATTCTCAATTTGAAGCTTGGGAAAGCTTAGAGGAAGCCAAAAATCTTGTCATGACTGCGGGCGCAGAGCTCTGTGGTCAAGAATTCATCGAACTCCGGCAGTTCAGCCCGTCTACTTTTTTCGGTCAGGGCAAAGTAGAAGAGTTACAAGTCAAATTAAAAGCAGAACAAATTGAAGTTGTCATTGTCGATCACGAGCTCTCTCCTGTTCAAAATCGAAACTTGGAAGATTTTTGGAAAGTCAGAGTCATTGATCGCACAGGCCTTATTCTCGATATTTTCGCACAACGCGCGCAATCAAAAGAAGGTAAATTGCAAGTGGAGTTGGCGCAATACCAATACATTTTGCCACGACTTGTGGGCGCCTGGACTCACTTATCAAAACAAAAAGGTGGTATCGGTTTGCGTGGTCCCGGTGAAACCCAGCTCGAGGTTGACCGTCGTCGTGTGCGTGAACGCATCACAGGAATTAAAAAGAGTCTTAAAAAAGTCACGAGCTCGCGCGAATTGCACCGCAACACGCGTCAGTCGGTTCCCATTCCCACTATCTCTCTCATTGGTTACACCAACGCCGGCAAGTCCACGTTGTTTAATCAATTGGTTGGGGCCAGCGAGTTGGCAGAAGACAAACTCTTTGCGACCTTAGATCCCAAAACACGTAAGCTACGATTGCCGTCAGGACAAAAAGTGCTCATGTCCGATACCGTGGGTTTTATTCGTAACCTGCCTCACCAATTGGTTGAGTCGTTCAAATCAACCTTTGAAGAAGTAGCTGGTTCTGATCTTCTGATTCACGTGATTGACGCGAGTCATCCTGACCGTGAACAACAGGTTCAAACAGTTGAAAAGATTTTGTGGGAATTGGGCTTGAATGACAAACCGGTCATCAAGGTCATGAACAAAATCGATAAGCTCGAGCTAGATCTCTTCCAGAACAACGCCTTGGTGGGTGAATCGCGTTCTGTGGTTAAGATTTCTGGCTTGCAAGGTTATGGCCTGGATCAGTTGTTGAATAGAGTGGAACAAAAGTTAAGTGAGTGCTACTACCGTCGCATGCATCTTTTGATTCCGCACGCTAAAGGCAAAGTGCTTAACGAGTTGTACACACACGCGAGCATTCTTTCTGCCAAAAACACGGCCATGGGTTCCGAAGTTGAGGTGAATTTGCCACCACGTTGGCAGGGTCTCTACGAAGAATTTGAAGTGGCTTAAACATTTCAACCGGAGACCTTTTGAAAACGCGCTTTCTTCTTCTGCTCTTTGTGGCGGCATTGTTTCCGGTATTGAGCCAGTCTCAAACTTTCTTTTCATTCGTGTTCGATCAAAGTCTTGTTGATGCCTGTTTAAATGAACAAGGCTTGTCTCATGAAGAATCGCTTTCCACATGGACTCAAGATGAATGGGTTGAACACTGTCTGTGTTTGCTTGAAGATGAAATCGCTTTTGACGAAGACTGTGACGCCGAAATCCGCTGTGCCGAGCTTTTTGATTTGGGCTGTGATCAGGAAGAAACTGTGCAAAGTTGCGAAGATGAACTCAGCAGCATTCTGGAATTGTATTTAAACCAAGAAACCTGTCCTGTTCTGATCGACCAAGATTCCTCGGGCTCTTCTGGCGGCAATGGCTTTAGCTTTAAAGATCTGTTTACGCCGGGCTGTTCTTTGCAGCCAAATTGAGGCGAATGAAGAAATTTCATTTCCTGCTGTTGACAAATCCACGATGATTCCTATCCTGCCAGGTAGCCCTGAAAACAAAGGGCTGTCAAAAATTATTAGTGTTTTTAAATGTTTAGGAATTTATCATGGCAGAAGTGACTTCAAAAAATAAAACCGGTGGCAAAAAAGAAACCTTGGGCTTTCAGGCCGAGGTCAAACAGCTTTTGAATCTGATGATCAACTCTTTGTATTCCAACAAAGAGATTTTCTTGCGAGAGTTGGTTTCCAATGCTTCTGATGCTTGCGATAAATTGCGTTTTGAAGCCATTTCTAACGATGCGCTTTACGAGGGCGATAACGATTTAAAGGTGCGCATTAGTTATGATGCCAATCAGCGCACGATCACAATTGCTGATAACGGCATTGGCATGAATCGCCAAGAGGTCATTGACCACATTGGCACCATTGCCAAATCTGGTTCCAAAGAATTTTTTTCCAAACTCACAGGAGATCAAAAACAAGACGCTCAGATCATCGGTCAATTTGGTGTTGGGTTTTACTCCGCATTCATTGTGGCGGATAAAGTCACCCTGACAACGCGTCGTGCTGGTGAAGCTGCCGATCAAGCTGTGCGTTGGGAATCCGAAGGCGCTGGCGAGTACAGTTTAGAAAGTGTGAGCAAGGAATCGCGCGGCACAGAAATCGTTTTGCATCTTAAAGATGGTGAAGATGAGTTTTTAGACGATTACAGACTTGAGCGTGTTGTGAAGCGCTTTTCTGATCACATTTCTCTTCCCATTGTTTTGGAAAAAACAATTGAAGAAGAAGAGGGTAAGACCACTAAAAAAGACGAAACCATCAACACGGGAACTGCGCTTTGGCAACGAGCCAAGTCACAAATTAAACAAGAAGAGTACGATGAATTTTACAAAACGGTTTCTCATGATTTTGGTAAACCGCTTGCGCATTTGCATTCCAAAATGGAAGGCACTTTAGAGTACACGTTGCTTTTCTACATTCCAGAGACAGCGCCTTTTGATTTATTCACCACCGAAAAAATGTCTGGCGTAAAGCTTTACGTAAAACGCGTTTTTATCATGGATGATTCCGAAAAGCTCTTGCCGCGTTATTTGCGCTTTGTGCGCGGGGTCATTGATTCCAGCGATCTTTCTCTAAATGTTTCGCGTGAGATTTTACAAGACGATCAGATTATTCAATCGATTCGCACCACAGCTGTTAAAAAGATTTTAGATCTTTTAGAAGACATGGCGCAAAACGATAAAGAAAAATACAAAGTGTTTTGGAGACAGTTTGGCAAGGTTCTTAAAGAAGGCCTTGTGGAAGATTTTGTGAACCGTGATCGCTTGGCTAAGCTTTGCCGTTTTTCATCCACCTTTGATGACAAAGAAGAACAAGATGTTTCTTTAGACGATTACGTTTTTCGCATGAAGAAAGATCAGGATAAAATTTACTACATTGTGGCTGATGGCTTTGTGGCAGCAAAGAATAGCCCGCAGTTAGAAGTGTTTCGTAAAAAAGGCATAGAAGTGCTTTTGCTTTCTGATCGCGTGGATCACTGGGTGGCTAGTCAGCTTTCTGAATACAAAGAGAAAAAACTACAATCCATCACGCGTGGCGAAATTGATTTAGACAAAGACGAAAGCTCAGAAGAAAATAAAAAAGAAGAAGACAAAGACAATTCCGAACACAAAGCCCTGTTGGGGCGTTTGCAAAAAATTCTAATTGATGATGTCAAAGAAGTGCGTGTTTCTAAGCGCCTGACCTCATCACCATCTTGCTTGGTCGCAGGCGAGAACGACCTAGACCCCAAGCTCCAACGCATGTTTGAGCAAATGGGACAAACTGTTCCGTCGGACAAACCTATTTTAGAAATCAACGCTAATCACAAGCTCATTAAAAGAGCTTTGGGCGAGGAAAACGAAATTGCCTTTCAGCAACTGGCGCAGGTTCTGTATGATCAGGCTGTGTTGTTGGATGGGGGGCAGCTGAAGGACCCGGTGACCTTTGTGAAGAACGTGAATGCCTTGTTGGGGTAAGTTTGCGTGAACCGAAAGGTGAAGCCATCGGTAGAATGGTCGGCCTCAAATTAAAACTCAATGCCACCCACAATCCCGTGGCAATGCGAGTGTGTGGCCACGTAAACGGGGGCTTGGTTTTTGCTTAGGTGTGTTTTTAATTCGGCCACGCGGTCACGGATGAGTGTCAGTGGAATGTGGCAGATTTCTTCATAAAAACTGGGGCAGGCGTAGCTGTGAAACAAAGCCTTGCTTTCTTTGCTCAGTAATATTTTTTTTAGATCAGAAATTTTATCAGCCATTTCCCAGTCGCGCGTTGATTTTGTGTGAGGACAAATTGCGGGTTCATCACAATCAGCCGGACAGGTCCAGGTTGCAAAGCTCAAAGCCAAAACAGTTTGGTCTTCACTTTGGTAAGAAAAAGGCGTGTCTGGTTTTTTTGTGATTTTGGCCAAGCTGGGCTCTTTGCCGCTTTGTTCTTTTGCCACATTTATATAGAGCTGTAGCAAAACGTGTTTGGCGGTGTGGTCGGGGATCAGAATGTCTTCATCATTTAAGTTAGGGGCCTTAATGGCTTGTGCAATGGCATCGGCGTAACTTTGAGTTTTAATGCCCACGTCTTGAGCAAATTTTGTTTTGCTGGCTTCGCAGTTTGCTTTGGGGTCCACCAAAGTGAGGTCATGATAAAAAAGCGCGCCCTTACTTTTGGCTTGTGTGATCTTGTGAGCGTACGAGGTCGCGAGTTTGTGGCCGCCTAAAACCAAGACATGGCGGTAAGACGATTTTTCTTGAGCAGTCATGAACAGCTCATTTCCGATTACTCTCGTTTTTTCAATGATTTTGCGGTGTCGATTCTTCACTCATAGTGCTTGTGCCCTTTTGACCTTATGCGTTAAGCTTTGGTGAAGATGGGATTCGAATTTAAATCCAGTGTTGATCGCGATGCCTGTGGCGTTGGTTTTCTTGTGGACACCACAGGTGAAGCCAGTCACGAGGTCATTAAAAAAGCACAAGAAGCGTTGGCTAATTTGGCGCATCGTGGGGCGATTGATGCCGATGGTAAAACAGGTGATGGTGCTGGCATTCTTACCGAAATCCCGAAACAATTTTATTTAAAAAAAGCCAGCGAACAAGGTGTGAATCTGGCCGGTGCGGTTGATTTTGCTGTGGCCATGGTTTTTTTCCCGCCGACTCCTGCCGAAAAAGCTGCGTGTTTGCGTGTGATGCGTTCCATTTTGCGTAAGTACGAATTGCGTCTCATTTGGCATCGCGAGGTGCCGATTGATCCTTTGGTTTTGGGTAAGAAAGCCGCGAGCATTCTGCCCGAAATCAATCAGATGTTTCTGGCTTGCCCACTGTACATGACGTTAGATGAATTTGATGACCAACTCTTTCTTGTCCGCAAAGAAATCGAGTACCGCATCAACGAGTTATCTTACGATGATTTTTACATCGCTTCGTTATCGTCGCGCACCATTGTGCACAAAGGTTTGTTCATGGGCGCGGATCTCTGTTCTTTTTACCAAGATTTAAAAGACGAGGATTTTGCAAGTGCCTTCGCTGTTTTTCATCAACGCTTTTCCACCAACACCTTTCCTGCGTGGAAACTTGCTCAGCCCTTTCGTTTGATTGCCCATAACGGCGAGATCAACACCATTCGCGGCAACCGAAACTGGATGCGAGCGCGTGAATTTGCCGAACAGGCGCGCATTTGGTTGCCCGAAAAAGCCGCGGCCACTCAGCTCATGAGCTCAGGCATGTCGGATTCCGGATCCTTTGATAACGCCTGCGAGGCTTATGTGAATGGCGGCCGCTCTGTCTTGCACAGCTTGTTGCACATGATGCCGCAAGCTTGGCAAAATCAACAAGGTTTAGACGAACACTTGTACGCTTTTTACGAATACCACTCCTGTGTCTCGGAACACTGGGGAGGTCCTGCTGCCATTGCTTTTGCTGATCGTCAGCATGTTGGCGCCATTGTTGATCGTAACGGGTTAAGGCCAGCGCGGTTTAAAGTGACCGATCGCTATTTGTTGGTTTGTTCCGAAATGGGCTGCGTGGAATTTCCTGATGAGTCGGTCATTGCCAATGGTCGGTTGGGGCCCGGTAAAATCATCGCTTACAATTTACGCCGTCGTAAAATTCTTTTTGATCAAGACATTAAACTCATGCTCGCTGATCAAAAGCCCTACAAAGATTGGGTTGATCGTCGTGTCATTAAGGTCGATGAAAAATTAAAAGCTCAGGGAAAATCTATTTATGCCGAAGCCGATTCCTTAGAAGATCAGGACCGCCAACGATTGCTAAAAGTTTTTGGCTACACCCAAGAGGATCTTGATTTTGTCTTAAAGCCCATGATGAACGAGGGCAAGGAACCCCTAGGTTCTATGGGCGATGACACGCCTTTGGCTGTGTTTTCGGAAAAGCCGCGCTTGCTTTATGCTTATTTTAAACAGGCGTTTGCGCAGGTCACCAATCCTCCCATTGATCCCATCCGTGAACGCTACACAACAAGTTTGCGAATGTATTTGGGGCGCAGCGGAAACATTTATGAAGAAACACCCAAGCATGCATTGCAATTGCGTGTGCGGGGCCCCATTGTGACCAGTACTGTTTTTGATATGCTTCGTCATCATCCCGATTTTCCAAGTGAAACCTTGATGACACGTTTCTCGGTTGCTCAAGGGCCAGAGGCTTTGGAAGATATTTTACTCGATTTGTGTTTGGCGGCAGAGCGTGCGGTTGATTCTGGAAAAGTTTTGATTATTCTTTCTGATCGCTTTGTGAATCAAGAATACGCGCCAATCCCTATGTTGCTGGCTGTTGCCGCTGTTCATAATCATCTCATGCGCGAAGGCAAGCGTCTTAAGGTTTCAATTTTAGTCGAAACAGCAGAGGCGCGCGAGACTCATCATTTTGCCTGTCTCATAGGTTTTGGTGCTTCTGTCATTTATCCTTACCTAGCCTTGTCTCAGGTCAAAGCTTTATCTAGCGAAAGCGATATTGCCGAAGAACAAGCTGTTAAAAATTATGTGAAAGCCTCTGAAAAAGGTCTTTTAAAAATCATGGCGAAAATGGGCATTTCTGTGTTGCAGGCTTATCATGCGGCGCAGATTTTTGAAGCCGTGGGTTTACACAATTCTCTCATCAAAAGGCATTTTGTGGGGACCCCGTCAGTGGTGTCGGGCGCAACATTGGCTGATATTGCATCGGACTACCTGAGTTGGCATCAAATCGGGTATGCTGATCTTCCCGATAATGTTTTAGAAATTGGCGGCCACTATCGATACCGTCGCGATGGTGAGCGACACGCTTTTGATCCAAAGTTTGTAAAACTTTTGCAAAAAGCAGTCACAGATAAAGATCAAAACGCTTATAACGAATACTCATCTCAGATCAATGCTCGCCCACCTTTGGCGTTACGCGATTTAATAAAACTCAAAGACGGCACAAAGCAGATCAAAGTTGAAGCTGTTGAAGCCGCAGACGTACTCATCAAGCGCTTTTGCACGCCAGGGATTTCTTATGGTGCCTTATCAAAAGAAGCGCACGAAACTTTAGCTGTGGCGATGAACCGTTTGGGAGCAAAGTCGGATAGCGGAGAGGGTGGTGAAGATCCTGAGCGCTTCACGCCGTTAGAAAATGGCGATTCAAAAAACTCAGCCATCAAGCAAATTGCTTCGGGACGTTTTGGGGTGACCACGCAATACGCGATCAACGCAGAGGAATTAGAAATCAAAATCGCACAAGGGGCCAAACCTGGCGAAGGCGGGCAACTTCCCGGTCACAAGGTTTCGGTCGAAATCGCAAAAGTCAGACATTCGACTCCAGGAGTCACGCTGATATCGCCGCCGCCACATCACGATATTTATTCTATCGAAGACTTGGCGCAACTCATCTACGATTTAAAGCAGGTTAATCCAGGTGTGCGTGTTTGTGTGAAGCTGGTTGCTGAGACAGGTGTTGGCACCATTGCAGCCGGTGTTGCCAAAGCGCATGCCGATGTGATTTTAATTTCCGGTCACGATGGTGGCACAGGGGCATCTCCTTTGGGGTCCATAAAAAATGCGGGCCTTCCTTGGGAAATTGGCCTGGCGGAAACACATCAGGTGTTGTTGCAAAATGGCTTGCGATCACGTGTCACACTCCGCACAGATGGCGGATTAAAAACCGGTTTAGATGTGGTGAAGGCAGCTCTTTTGGGAGCAGAAGAATTTGGTTTTGGCACAGCGGCGATGATTGCTGTTGGCTGCGTGATGGTTCGCAAATGTCATCTTAATATTTGTCCTGTTGGTGTTGCCACCCAAGATCCAGAATTGCGTAAAAAATTTCCAGGAACGCCGGAACGCGTTGTGCATTTATTTCAATTCATTGCCGAAGAGGTTCGCGAGATCATGGCCAAGCTGGGTGTGAGTCAATTTAACGAACTCATTGGGCGCAGCGATTTATTAGAGCAGATCAAATGCATGGGCACGCAAAAGGCTCAGCGAGTGAATTTGTCGAAGTTATTGTATTTTGATCCCAATTGGTTGCGTATTGATCGTCATTGTAAACAAGATCGCAATGATTGGCTAGATGACCAATCGATTGATGATTTTATTTTGCGTGATTGCCAAGATCTCTTTGATCAAAAAGTAAGTTCATTCAGCAAAGACTATGCTGTGCGTAATGTGCATCGTTCCTTGGGGGCAAAGCTATCCGGAAAAATAGTCAAAACTTTTGGGCCGACAGGGTTAGCCAAAGAAAGTGTTGTGCTAAATTTAACAGGCACCGTTGGGCAAAGTTTTGGAGCATTTGGTGCGCATGGTTTGCGTTTGAATTTACGTGGTGAAGCAAATGATTATGTTGGCAAGGCGCTCTCTGGTGCCAGTATTGTGATTGCGCCTCCCATTGGATCCCGCTTTGTGCCGCAAAAAAATATCATTTGTGGAAACACTTGTTTGTATGGCGCAACAAGTGGAGATCTCTTTGCTAATGGGAGAGCCGGCGAACGTTTTGCTGTTCGTAATAGCGGGGCTGTTGCTGTTGTCGAAGGTTTGGGTGATCATGGTTGCGAGTACATGACAGGCGGATTGGTTCTTGTGCTGGGTGGTGTGGGTTATAACTTTGGAGCCGGCATGACAGGTGGTTTTGCTCTTGTTTACGATGCCGAAGACACCTTGCTCATCAGGCACAATCGTGATGATGTCGAGGTGCAAGAAACGCTTGATTGGGATGATCCCATGATGAAAGAATTTGTTTCTTTGTTGGAGAGGCATCAAGGATTAACGGGCAGTCCTTTAGCAACCGAAATTTTGCAAAATCTAGAGAGTCATAAAATCTTTTTTAAACTAGTGGTTCCTAAAGAGACGCGTGCCTTAGAAGCGCAAAAAAACCAAAAGACGGCAGCGCAACAAAAGGCTTAAGGGTCAGCATGAAGCTTTTAGACAAGCTCGATCGATGGGCTCATCAAAAACACGAATCGCACAAGTCAGAAGAGGCAGTGCTCAATCACAAGCTAGCGGCTGAGTTGCATCGTTTATCTGTTTTTAAATCCACAAAAGAGATCGAAAATTCCAACGCTTTCCAAGCCATGAAAGATGAAATTTTAAAAATCATTTATGGTTATGAATTTGGTCGTTACGCAGAAACAAAAAAAGAAAAACCACGTGATTTTCGCAGAGCTGTGCTTTGGTACCTGGAGCATGGCAAAAATTTTGAAGGCATTTTGGAAACCATGCGTAACCGTGCGCTTGTGAGTCAGGCGGATCTCTACTTTTTACCGGCAGTCGATATTGGTTTAGAGCGCACGGATAATCTCAATGTTGTTCGCAGTCTGGCATTAGAGCTTAGCTATAACTATTATTTTGCGACTAGTTTTGTTCATCTCAATGACATTGATAAAGATGGCCAGATTTCACCAAATAATCGCGTGGCCATTGAGGGCAATGCCATTTTAAGCAAATACCCTCTGAGAAACTTGCGTTCTTTTGCGCTGCCTAATTTTCGCGACCCAGCTTCCGAAAACCCTAAACGCATTGGTTGTGAAAAAGTTGTGCTTGCCGATGTTGCTTTTCCCGAAGGCGATGTGACCGCGGTGTGTGTGAATTTGCCGGATTTTTCATCGCAACGGCAACGTTTTTTGCACATGCGCCAGATCAGTCGTAAATTACGAGAGATGGTGCGCAACAAACCGGTTTTAATTGGGGGCGATCTCAAAACATCAACTTACAATTGTCGTAACGATTGGATGTTCTTTTTTAGCGTCGCCAACAAAGTTTTTCGCGGCTACGATTACATTGTGAATGAACATCATTGTCGACCTGATCAACACTTTGATCGTCGTTTGTTTCATTATTTAGAACGAAAAGATTGGCATTTTAAAGATCTAAACGAAGAAAGCCGTGGGAGTTTTCATGCCAAGCCAATCGATTTAATTCGTGACCTTGGCGATGGCTTTGCGGCCAAACTCATTAAAAAACTTCTAAAAGATCATGAAGAAAAAATTTCATTAAAAAATGATTGGTTTATGGGTTCTCCGCAAATCGTTGCTAGTTCTTCTCCTCAGGCTGAAAGGCCTAAAGTGATTTCGCATTTATTCTACGAAGGAAGGCCTGTTTCGTCTCATGATCCTATTCTATTGGATTTTGAGTTGAAGTCTCCGCGTTAGTGTTTTCACTGGCATCACTTTCTGTTTTTTCAGTGCTGCTTTGTTTTTCGGACCAATTAAAGGAATCAAAAAATTGCGTTACCTCGGTTTCGTCTGGTGATTTTCCTTTGCGGATCACATAAAGAGTGGCCATCTTTTCTTTGTTTAGGATCAAACGTGTTTTCATGATGAGCTTGTCTTTTGTTTCAAAAGTGTAATCTTGAAAGGATCCTAATGAGGATGTTTTGATATCGCTTTCGCTGGTGACTTGGGCGTTTAAAGATGTGGTGAAGGCTTTTTTGGAATCAGAAAAATAGCTTTCGATTTCTTCTGTTGGCACAGCTGTGTTGGTGACCGATAAAACTAGTTTATAAAGAATTTTTTTGTGTCGGAGCTCTAGGCTTTTAATTTTGTAGTCAGATGTTTCTTTTTCTTTGGCAACAGGTTCGTCGGGAAATTGAATTTGGAAGCCCATTTTAGGGTCTTTGATGAGTTGCGACTCTTTGGCAATGCCAGAGGTTGTCGTAAAACAAAGAATGATTGCGGCCAAAACGCCAAAAAATCCGATAAAAAAAGCTTGTTTGGTTTTCATACGTTCAAATTGAGTCATCTTTTTTGGCAATGCAAGGGATTTGTATTAAAAAATCAGTGCTTTGTTGCTTCTAGAAAATCTTTGGTGATAGTGCGAGGCAGAGGTTTTTTAACGTGGCCAAGAAAGACAAAAAACAAAAAAACAGCGTTGATGGTGGCAAGACCATTTGTGAAAATCGCAAAGCGCGCTTTGAATACGAAATAGCAGAAACCTTTGAGGCTGGTGTTGTTTTAACGGGGTCGGAGGTCAAATCGTTGCGTGCTGGCAAAGCCAACCTAACAGATGCCTATGCCGATATTCGCAATGAGGAAGCTTTTTTGCAGCAAGCTCACATTGAGCCTTATGAAAAAGGTGGCTATGCTAATCACGAACCCAAACGAACCAGAAAACTTTTGTTGCACCGTAAGGAGATTTCTCGTTTGATAGGCCAAACACAAGCCAAAGGCATGTCTTTGGTGCCTTTAAAAATGTACTTAAAGAATGGTCTGGTCAAAGTTCTGCTGGGTCTTGGCAAAGGTAAAAAAACAATCGATAAACGACGTACCATTAAAGACAGAGAAGTGAAGCGAGATCTAGATCGCGCGGTCAAGCGTTGAGGGGTTAAAATGGCAAACGAGCAAAATAAAGCAATCAAAGGACGCGATCTCATTATTCAGTGCTTAGAAAAAGCAGGGGTTGATACCATTTTTGGCTACCCTGGTGGCGCTTCTATGGAAATTCACCAAGCTCTTACGCTCAGTAAAAAAATTCGTATGGTGTTGCCAAGACACGAGCAAGGTGCTGCTTTTGCTGCTTGTGGGTACGCTCGCGCAACCGGTAAGCCTGGCGTGTGTTTGGCCACATCGGGGCCAGGCGCTACAAATTTAATCACAGGTATTGCCGATGCCTATTCTGATTCCACGCCCATGGTTGCGATCACGGGACAGGTCCCAACATCGGTGATTGGCACGGATGCTTTCCAAGAAATGGACATTGTGGGAGCAACCTTGCCTTGTGTGAAGCATAGTTATTTGGTGCAAACCGCAGAAGAAATCCCCCAGGCCATTGAAGAGGCTTTTATCATTGCTAGCACGGGGCGCCCTGGTCCGGTGCTTGTCGATTTTCCCAAAGATATTCAGCAAAAATCTTTGGTTCCAGATTTTTCTAAAAAAAGAAAACGTTGGGGGTTGTTGCCCAAACAGTCTCCAGCAAAGGGACAAATCAATCGTGCGATGGAACTTTTAGAAAAAGCAAAGCGTCCTATTATTTATGCTGGTGGTGGGGTGATCTCTTCTGAATCAAGTGAGGAATTGCGTCGCTTTGTGAAAAAAACGGGTATCCCGGTGACCACCACTGTCATGGGGCTGGGCTGCTTTCCGGAAGATGATCCTCTATCTTTGCAGATGCTGGGGATGCACGGGGCTGTGTACGCGAACATTGCTATTAATAACGCGGATTTGGTGTTGGCGCTTGGGGTTCGCTTTGATGATCGTGTCACCGGAAAGTTAGAAGAGTTTTGTAAAGACGCGCAAATTGTTCATGTCGACATTGACGCAACCGAAATCAATAAAAACAAAATTGCCGATGTTCCAATTCAAGGTGATTTAAAACAAACTTTAGAGGCGTTTAACGAGCAGGCTAAAAAATTAAAGATCGATGATTGGGTGAAGCAAATCCAAAAATGGAAAAAAGAATTTGCTCACTCTTATGCAGAGCCCAAAAAAGAAATTGTGCCACAAGACGTGATCGTTCAGCTTTCTAATTTGGCACCCAAAGATGCCATCATTAGTGTTGGTGTGGGACAACACCAAATGTGGACGGCGCAATTTTATGGGTTTCAAGAACCAAGAACATGGATGTCTTCATCTGGTTTGGGGTCCATGGGCTTTGGTCTTCCTGCGGCAATGGGCGCGCAGATTGCTTTTCCTGATCGCACGGTCATTGATATCGATGGCGATGGTAGTTTTTTAATGAACATCCAAGAACTACAAACACTCAAAACCGAAAACATTCCTGTTAAGTGTGTGATCCTCAATAACAATCATTTGGGTATGGTGGCGCAATGGGAAGATCGTTTTTATGATTCTGTGCGTGGTCACACCTATTTGGGTGAAGCTAATTTTGCTGAAATTGCAGCGGCGTTTGGGATTAAATCGGCCACTGTTACAAAGCCCGAACAAGTTAAGCCCGCACTGCAAGCCATGTTGAAGCACAAAGGTCCTTATGTGCTCGACGTGAAGTACCCTTATAACCATAAGTTTCATGGACATGTTCTGCCCATGATTCCCACTGGCCGCACTTATCTGGACTCCATGACGGCAAAGGGCGAAATTCTAAAAGACGTTTGGCAAGTGCCGCAGTTCAAATGATTTTATAAAATTAAGAGTAGTAAGGATTTTTTCCAGAGGCGTGATCTGTGGTGTCAAAGACCGAGCCTAAGTGTGGGATGGCATCACGCAAAGTTTGTTCAACGCCTTGTCGCAATGTTTGAGCCGCCATGCCACAGCCTTGGCAGCCTCCGCCCATTTTGATTAAGAGATCGTTGCCCTTTACATCTAGAAGTTCAATGTAACCACCATGTGACGCCACAGCAGGATTGACTTGTGCTTCGATCACTTGTCGCACTTTATTGGCCAGATTTTTTTCATCTTCTGATTTTGCCAAAAGAGTTTCTGATAAAAGAGCAGTGTTTTGATTGGCGAAGGCTTTACGAATGGCTTGTCCAATTTCTTTTCCAATCACAGGCCAAGGTTTGTTGTTTTGCTTGGTGACGGTGATGGTGTTTTGAACCACAAGCATTTCGGCAACACCATCTACGGCAAAAATTTCTTCAGCCAAGGCAGAGCTGGCAGCATCTTCACGATTGGAAAATCGAAAGGCTCCAAAATCAGCAAAGTTTTTTTCTTGCTACAATAAAGTCACAACGGTTTGGATCCGCAGAAGGTTGCGCTGTGATTTTGATCTCTTGATTGGTCATAAAAATCTCATGAATTAAAGGTGATATTTTGCGACCTTCATAACGATTTTTGCTGTCTTTGGTCAATGTAGGGTGTGATGTGGCGAGATTGGCCTGATCCCACGCTGTTTGGGGGGAATATTTTTCCTTCGTCATGAAAATGCTGTTTAAAAGTTTAATGATAATAAGTACTTATATTTTTACAAAGTTGGAATGGAGTTTGCTTCTTAAAACGCGAGGCATTGAATAAGCGAGGGCTATGGCCCAAATTCCTACGCGGAAACAAAACATCATTCAAAATCAAGAAGAGTTAGATCGTCTTTTAGGGGAAATTTCTCAATCTTTACCATTGGCAGACAAGAAGGCTTTGTTGAAGCCAATGTCCAATGAGCTGCAAGAGGGGATTCTCTTTGATGCGTTCGAGAGTTACCTTATTGATGAAGGTGATGATGACACTCGTTGCTTTTGTTTTGATGATTTACACGGACAGGCGTGATTTAGGATTGCGCGTCTATGATGGTGATTTTTTGATTGAGTTTTAAAGCGTTGCCTTGCAAGTCGTTCCACTTTTTAATTTGGCCAATGCTGACTTTGTAGCGTTTGGCTAATTCCCAAAGTGTTTCCCCTGATTTTACTTTATGAACTATGGTTCGCGATGCTGTGCGTCCAACACCTTTAGAAGAGCCTGTTGGGATTTTTAAACGCTGTCCGTTTTTAATGCTGTTGTTTTGCAATTTATTGGAATTTTTTAGATCGGTGACCGAAACATTGTAGCGTTTTGCTATTGCCCAAAGTGATTCGCCAGACTTAACGGTGTGAACACGCGCGGAGGCAATCGACTTGCTAGCAGCGCCTTTTGTAGAGACCAATAGTTTTTGATTGGTGCGAATGGTGTTGGAGTTAAGAGCGTTAATCGTTTTGATCTGAGAAAGTTTTAGGTCGTACTTAGCGGCAATGTGAGAGAGCGTTTCGCCGCTTTGAACAACGTGATATTGAGGCTTAGCGGGAGCCTTTTTTGTGACCTTTGCTGTGATTTCTTTTGTTTTCTCTTCTTCTTGCTCTTGCTCCCGATTGTCTAAAATTTTTCCATCAAGACTTTTGATCACCGCAGGCATGTCTTCAGTGGTGACGCCGGCTTCGAATTCTTCAAACACAGCAGCAATAAGAGGTAGCTCGTCTGATTCATCGATGCCTTCTACAAAGGCTTCTTCAGAACCTGAAATGGGTTGTGACTTGTCGTTAAGAATAATGTGAGCCACTCCGGAAACGCGTGTGCGTTGTGGGTTTGTGTAAGAAGCCAAAAGTTGACCGTTGGAGCTGCCAGAGCGGACACGTTGGTAAACTTTTAGTTTTTGACCAACACGGATTGGTGATGTTTTTTTGATGCGGTTTAGCTGTGCCAGTTTGTTTGTTGAGGTTCCGTGCTTGCTGGCAATGCGACTGAGTGTGTCACCACGTTTGACGCGGTAATAACGAACCTGAGTTTTTGATGACGAAGCCGCAGGGTTATTTTTTGCAAGCGCGACTAAGGTTTTTTCGTTGGCGGGAACTTTAAGAACAGTACCGCTGCGGAGCTTGCTGTTTCTTGATGACGCGTTATTTGCGTTAGCAAGCGAAGCGCTGCTGATGCCGTATTTTTTTGCGATGGAGTTGATGGATTCGCCATTGCCTGTTTTGTAGCGTAAGTGAGAAACGCGCTCGCTGGCGCTTAGGCGTGAGTAGCGGCGTTGGAATTCGTTTTTGCTGCCTTTGGGAACATAAATGATTGTCTTTTGATTTGGCGGTGTGATTCCCAAAACCAATGAGGGGTTTAGGTCTTCAATGGTGTTCACGCTGGTGCCTGCGCTTTTGGCAATGGCACGAATATCAGTGGCGTCATCAACGGTGACCGCTTCGTAAGAAAGCGGGGGGCCAAAGCTATTGGCCGTGTAACCGTATTGGCGGTAATTTTTAACAATGTGCAAAGCCGCCAAAATTTTTGGAACGTAGTTTTGTGTTTCGCTCCACAGGTAGCGTGTGCCAGGACGAGCGATGCGCCAGTAATCTTTTGAACCGGCTTTACGAATGGCGCTGTTCACTTTGCCGGGACCAGCGTTGTAGGAGGCAAAAGCCAGGTACCAGTCGCCGTAAATTTTATGCAGATCTTTTAAGTGTTTGGCTGCGGCTCGTGTTGCTGTGACCAGGTTTTGGCGGTCATCAATGAAGGTGCCTTTTTTAAGGCCATACATATTGCCTGTGCTTTCGATAAACTGCCAAGGGCCAACGGCAGACGCGTGGGATTTTGCTGATAAGTTGAAACCACTTTCGATCATGGCCAGGTAGATTAAGTCGTTGGGCACACCTTCTTCTTTGAGGATTTCTTCAATGACAGCGCCGTAGCGACCAATGCGGTAAACCCATTTTCTAAATGATTTACGCAAGGGACCATTAAAAGCTTTGACCCATTTGCGCACCTGGTTGTTCATGGTCACAGGGATGGTGTGCTTTTGACTTGGGCGCCAAGCACGATCGGGAGACGCATCGGAGACAACGCTACCAGTGCGGCTAGCGCGCGCGCTATAACCCTGGGAAGGAGCGGTGGAACATTGGTTGAGTAAAAATAAACAAAGCGTTGCGCTCAAGATTAGACGCAAAGATGCAAATCGAGTTTTAGACAAGGAGACCCCCCGTTGGTCTTTCAAAAAGTTTAACAAAAAGCTAACCTAGCTTGGCAGATCTTTCAAGAACGGACTGATAAAAATCGATTATTTTTTAACAGCTTAAACCATAAAACTGACCTTATACGCACCAGGTGATAAAAAAATTTGTTTGTTTTTTTATTTTTTAAAAAAATTAGCGTAAAACCCTTTTTATGATTGAATTTTTTCTCAATAAAAAGGTTTTTGTTAATCTCATCACCATTCTCATGATTGCCTTTGGCATCACGGCCATGTTGCAGCTCAAAAGGGCCAGTTACCCAGACGTTGAGTTTGATATTTTAAAAATCACGACGACTTACCCGGGTGCTTCTGCTGAAGACGTTGAAATCAATGTCACCGAAAAACTAGAGGATGAAATCGAAACTGTTGTTGATCTTGACCGCACCATTTCTAACTCTTTGGAAAATCTATCTATTATCTATGTTTGGGTCGACCCTGATGCTCAGGATCCCGATGAGGTCAAGGACGAGGTGCGCCGGGCTGTTGATCGTGTGCAGGATCTTCCCTCTGTGGTGGAAAAACCCCTGATCGATGAGTTGAAGTCATCCAATGTGTCGGTGGTTGAAATTGCCATCAGTGGTGAAGCTGATGAGTCTATTTTACGAAAGGTGGCTCGCGATTTAGAAGACGAAATCAAAGAAGTCGATGGTGTGGGCAGTGTCGAAAAGGTCGGGTATCGCAAACAAGAGGTGCAGGTTCTTTTGGACCCTGAACACATGGAAGCAAATTATGTAAGCATTGGTGAGGTGATCACAGCCATTGCGAATCGTAATATTCGTGCTTCTGGCGGCACCTTGGAATCTTTCACAAACGAAAAAAAGATTGTCACCTTTTCTGAATTTGAAAACCCACTGGATGTAAAAGATGTGATTGTTCGTAAGAACTTTCAGGGAAACAATTTACGCTTGGCTGATTTTTCTCGTGTTGATTACACTTACGAAGATTTTGATGTGATCACGCGTAGCAACAAACGCCGTAACATTAATTTGCAAGTGCGTTCGCAAGCCAATGCCGATATCATCGACATTAGCCAAGACATTAATAAAATCATTGCGCAAAAGAAAACAGTGTTGCAGGCCCAAAGATGAATGCCTCTCGATGGTCATTGATTTTTCTTATTACAATCGAATTTGCTTGGCATTGTGTACAATGCTGCTGTTTACGGTTTTTTCTTTGTGTTGATTGTTCTTTTTATTTTCTTAAATCGTTACACAGCTCTTGACAGCAGTGGGGATCCCGGTAAATGCTGTTTGTGCTTTTGCCTTTGTTTCTGCTTTTTTATTACCATTGTTTAATTTTTTTATCACGCTCATCACCTTATTTTGGCTTGAAAGTATGTTGGTGGATGATGCATTGTGGTTGCTGCCGAAACATCAGTCGTCACTTTAGAAACCGGTAGCGTCTGCCAGGAGAAGCGGCTATCATGCGCAATTCAGAGAAGTGATGGCTGGTGGTGGTGACCGTGGTCACCGCAATACAATAGTCGCGTTTTATCATTAAAGTTTATGGGCGGTGTCACCGGTAAGTTTGTGCGCCAAAATTCCCGCGTTGTGGTGATTCTGGCTTTATCTTTGAGTTTATTTGAGTGTTTGTTTTACGCTAAGCCACATCACAGAAAGCCCTGTCGTTCGTGCAACAAAAGCGCGTGGTTTGCGCGTGTCAAAGAGCGCTGGAAATTGATAAAAACAGCCATTCAGCATCGTGTGATTGCATTATTGTGTTCTGTTTGTTTTTGTATCTGATTGACTTTGGTTTTTGCAAAAATTGTTCCTTTTGAACTTTTTCCTTATGACGATGTTGATGTCATCTACGTTGTGGCGGAGTTGCCAGATGGCCATAGCTTGGAGCAGACCTCTGATAAAATGCGCGAGGTCGAAAACATTGTTGATCAGATCTCGCGTGATGTTTTGGTGAATCACACAACAACCATTGGTCATCATGATCGCGATGTTTATGGCGTCACGGCGGGTTTGCGTAACAATTGGGGCATGATGACTCTTTATTTAAAGCCGGCGCAGTACCGTGATACCTCGAGCAAAAAGATCATGGAGGATCTAGAAAAAAAACTGGGCACCTTAAAAGGCTTTGAGAAACTCGAGTTGGATAAATTTAACGATGGTCCTCCGGTGGGTCGTCCCATCACCATCACTTATGTTAGTAGCGAGGACGCTTTGCGTCGACGCTACGCCAAAGAGACTTTTGAATTTTTGAAAAAAATGCCGGGGGTCTTGAATGTCGATCAAGATGAAAAAATGGGCAAAGAGGAACTCCTTTTGGTGCCAGACTACCCTAAAATGGCAGAACTAGGAGTCACATCGCGTGATTTAGCAGAGACCATTCGAGCGGCTTACAATGGGGTGGTGGCAACCGAGATCACACGTGAGGGCGAAGAGATTGATTTCCGTGTGCAGCTCACACCAGAGATGCGTCGTCGCACGGATGTGCTCAAAGACCTGCCCATCATGAACCCACAGGGGCGTTTGATCAAAATTGGTTCTTTTACCAAAATGCTGCCTTCTAAGGGGTACGAGGCTGTTCGGCATTACAATGGCAAACGCTCTATCACAGTCACAGCCGATGTCGATCCAGCCATCACAACTGGCGATGCGGTGAACACAGCCATTCGTGATGAATTTTTGCAGCGCATCGAAAAAGAACCTGGCATCCGGATGATTTTTGGTGGTGCAGAAAAAGAAAGCCAAGAAAGCATCGCAAACTTTGGTGTGGCGCTCATTTGGTCTTTGATCATCATCTATTTTATTTTGGTGATGTTGTTTAATTCTTTTGTGCAGCCACTTATCATTGTGGCCATTGTGCCATTTGGTTTGGCTGGTGTGGCTTACACCTTTTTTACGTTTGGCATGCCCATTAGTTTTCTTTGCATCATTGGCACCTTGGGACTCATTGGTGTCATGGTGAATGATTCTTTGGTCATGGTTTCTCATCTAAATAATTTAAGATTGGAAAATAATGGCTTGGATCTTTCGGTTTTGATCGAAGGCTGTCAAGACCGGTTGCGACCCGTGATCCTCACAACAATCACAACCATGATGGGACTCACACCAACAATTTTAGGCATTGGGGGTTATGAGCCTTTTATTGTGCCCTTGGTGCTTGCGTTGGCTGGTGGTTTGTTTTTTGCCACGCCGATTACCTTGGTGTTGGTTCCGATTTTGTATTCGTTTGGGGTGAGGAAAGTACAGGCCTGATGAATTTTAAAAACTCACGGAACTGCTGACATAGCTCGATAGCGAATAAGAGTTAGAATCGTTGTCGTAAGGGTTGTCTGGGGTGGTGTTGTCTTTTGAGTAGTCAACACTACCGGACAACCAAATTGATGGTGATTTGGTAATGCGCCATCTAAAATGTGTGCCTGTTCCATGCCAATAAGCATCATTGGCGCGAAAGCCGCTTTGGTTTTTGTTTCCGATATAACCCGAAACGCCAACTTCTAAATTATCAAAGGGATCAAATGAGAATTCTGATTCTACGTTAAATCGATTGGATGATTTGTTTTTAAGGCCTTCTGTTTCAGGTGATTCATCGCCTTCGACTTTAATGTAGTTTAGGTTGTAGAAAAATCCTGAATGCTCCAATGCAGCAGAGGCTTTCCATTTTGATTTTTGGTAGGCGCAATCAAGTCGTTCTACATAACTAGGGTACCAGCCATTTAAAGAGCCTGTTGTTCCAATTAAAGAAGCGTCTATGTATGGAGTGATCGAAAACCTTCCGAGTTGCCAGTCTAACTCAAGATCTTCTGAAATTTCGTGATCGCTCGAAATGTTTTTTCGATTGATGTTGCTTTCAAATTCTTCGGCTCTTTTGAATTCGTATTCATTGGACCAATTTAAAAACAAGTTGGGATGTAACTGAAAGCGATTTTTCCATTGGTAATTTTGACTTAAGTCTTTATCGTAACCGTACCAACTATTTGTTAGCGAGCGATTCCATTCGCCTTCGATTGTCATCCCCCAAGTATCTGACCATTGTGTGCTGATATCAGAACTGGATGAAAAGCTATTTCCTGATCTTGTTTGTCGATCCTCAATTTCTGGAGGGCTGTATTCGTATTCGTTATAGCTTGCGTCTCCGCTAATAGAAATATTCGTTTTGGTGAGTTGTCTTAATTCAAAGCCAAGCCAGGGGCCTCTATTTTTAATTTGGGAATCCGGTAAAACTTCAAATCTTTTTTCTGCTTCGAAGCCACCCCAAAAAGTTGCTTTACTATCAACTGTCGAAATGGATGATGAGATTTCTCCTCTTAAAGTTTTGGGAGTTCCTTCGTTGGGGTATTCTCCAAAATACTGCTCCCCACTGGGTAAGGTTTGAGTGAAGTTTTCCGTTTCTTTTTCTGAGCGGAGTGATGTGGAACCTTCGCCATAGAATTTATAGACCCATTTTTTGTTCTTGGTGAGATTTCGATATTGTGTCCAAGCGCCTATGTTTAAACTATTCCCAGTGTACTCGCCTTCTATATCAAGCTTGTAGGCTCCTTCTGGCTCATAAAAATTGTAACCGTATTTGTAATTGCCTTGCCAATAGCTAAAAGTTGTCCAGGCACCAAAAGAATTTCCTGTGATCCTAAAATCGTTTTTTAGCCATTTTTTTAAACGATTTAAATCTTGAGCGGTTAAATGCAATTGCTCAGCAAGTTCGGGGTCGTTGTCTACGGCATTTAAAAGTGAATTCAGGTGTTGTGAGATTAATACCCTAAGAGGGAAGTCAAATTTACTACGGTAGGTTGAAGCATCAGCCTCTGAAGTGGTTTTTAGAAAGCGAGCAATCAGTTCTGGAATTTGCTCTTCTTTTAATTCTTCTTGTCGGATGGTCCCATCGGGAACAGGATCAAAAGTGGAGGAGTCTTGTTCTGTTAGTGCTGTGGCTTTTGGCAGGTACTCATAAAGGCGTTGTGTGTACTCGGGGTTGATGCGGCTCATGCAACTTCATATCGCTTTATAACGCGATAAGTTGCTAGTTTTTTCTTGTAAAATTTTCCTCTTGCACTTCTTCGCAAATACAGGCTGAATAGGCTTTATGTCAGACATCGGATTAGCATCTACTGATGATTTCGTAACCCTGGGTGAAAACTTTCAAGCTTATTTGTTCGAAGAAGAAACGTATTTTGATTCAAAGGGCTTGTCTCTTACTACCGGTGCACAATGTGCCAGTGAGAATGGCATGTGGAAATGCAGTGGTGACGCTCTTCGCTACGCCTTAAGAAGCGCTACAGAACAAATCACCGACGAAACCTTTGGTGGTTCTGGGATTCTATCCAAACAATTTTCTGATAACGTTCAGCAAGTGATGGCAAAGCAAATGGCTTTAGAGCTAGGGGTTGAACTCCCTGTGCAGCAGCCCACTTGGGAAGAGAGCGTGAATCAGTTTTGTTCCGAGCTCATGTCTCACAAAGAAACTGAATGGAGCTTAGACGGCCCCAAAGAAAAAACAGTTGTGGCCGAAGGCGGCGCGCATTTTGTTTATATCGATGTCTGGAAGGTTGGGAACGAATCGCGTTTGGTGCAATGCGAGTACAACAAACCGCAACAGAGTGCTAAGCTTGTGAAAATTCCCGAACAAAAAATTTTTGATAGCAAAGCTTCTGGTTTTTCTGTGTCGCAAGGGCAGCGTATTGAAAATTGTGATTTCATTGTGTGTCAAACATACGACGAGAGCAATCTTCTTCCAGATGGTCGCTTAGAAGTCTTAGGACTTAGAGACGTGTCTCTGTGAATCTTTAAAACAATTCTGATTTTTGATTTGGGTCCAAACCCAAATGATCATACGCCTTATCACTAACCGTACGACCACGTGGCGTGCGCAACAAATAACCTTCTTGAATCAAGAAGGGTTCGTAAACATCTTCTAGGGTGTCGCGTTGTTCATTGAGCGAAGCAGCTAGGGCATCAATGCCAACTGGGCCGCCATTGTGGCGTTCGATGATGGTCGAAAGGATTTTACGATCCATGGGGTCTAGGCCACGCGCGTCGACCTCGAGCATGTGCAGGGCATCTTTGGAGCAGTTTAAATCGATCACACCTTTGTTTTTGACGTCAGCGACATCGCGCACACGCTTTAACAAGCGGTTGGCAACTCGCGGTGTGCCGCGAGAACGGCCGGCGATTTCTTGTGCGCCCTCGTTGGTGATGTGGCTTTCTAGAATTTGCGCGCTGCGGTTGATGATGGTCGCGAGATCATCTTTTGTGTAGTACTGCAAGCGTTCTACAATGCCAAAACGATCGCGTAAGGGCGATGTTAAAAGTCCGGCGCGTGTTGTGGCGGCGACCAAAGTAAAACGTGGTAAATCGATCTGAATGGTTTTTGCCGAAGGACCTTGGCCAATCACGATATCGAGCTTAAAGTCTTCCATGGCTGGGTAAAGGATCTCTTCTAGTTGTGGAGACAGGCGATGGATCTCATCGATAAAAAGCACATCACCTTCTTCTAGTCCGGTGAGGATGGCAGCCAGATCTCCTGCTTTTTCGATCACAGGACCACTGGTGGCGTGCAATTGCGCGTTCATTTCGAAAGCAATGATGTGGGCTAAGCTTGTTTTACCAAGACCTGGAGGGCCGCAGAACAAGCAGTGATCTAAGCATTCTTCTCTTGCTTTGGCAGCTGATAAGAAGATGTGCATTTTTTCTTTGAGTTTCTTTTGACCAATGTAGTCGCTTAAACTTTTTGGGCGTAGGGATTTTTCTAAACGCGGTTCGTCTTCAAAAACTTCATTGGGGTCTAATTCTTTAACGGCACGGCTCATGGTTTATCCTTGTTTTTGCATCTGCATCAGTGATTTTTTAATGAGGGACTGTGTTGTGTCGTTTTCGGTCACGCGTAAATCTTTGACAACCCTTTTGGCGATGTTCTCGTGATAACCCAAGCTCTGCAAAGCTTGTTGCACTTCGGTTAAACGATTATCGGATTGAAAGTCATCGTTGGCAGCCACTTCCGGTTCAAACATCACTTCGGCTTTGAGTTTGTCTTTGAGCTCCATGACCAAACGCTCGGCTGTTTTTTTGCCAACACCACTGACCTTAGTGAGCCGTGTGACATCGCCATTGAACACCGCTTGCAAGAAGCCTTTGACTGATAAATCAGAAAGAATAGCCAAGCCCAGTTTGGGGCCCACACCGTTGATCGAGATGATTTTTAAAAACAGTTTCTTTTGTTGCAATGATTCAAACCCAAATAGCTGTAAATTGGCTTCGGTCACGTGGGTGTAAACATAAAGTTCTAAATCTTGGTTGGTGACAATTCCTCTTTGCAAAAGGGTTTCGGGAACAGAAAGTTCGTAGCCCACGCCATTGACATTTAAAATGATGTGATTGTTGTCGGTGAATTGTGCTTTTCCAGCAAGATAGCCAATCATAGGTTTTAATTCCTTTTTGCTTTTGGACTACGAAAATAAGAGGCCTGGCGCAATAAAGATTGTGCTGGGGTCAAGGTATTGGGAGTGGCAGCGGTTCTGGCAGTGCCACCAAGGTTTTGCGCGTGGCACAACGCAATGGCCAGTGCGTCACTGGCGTTTTCTTCGGCGCGGTCTTTGAGATTGAGCAATTTACAAATCATGTATTGGATTTGGTCTTTAGTAGCGCGCCCGTAACCGGTGATGGCTTTTTTGACTTCCAAGGGGGTGTATTCAAAAAGTGGCAATTCGTTCAAAGCGGCTGTGAGGATCACAGCGCCACGCACTTCCCCTAGCTTTTGTGTTGATTTAGGGTTTTTGTGAAAAAAAATGTTTTCGACCACCAAGACATCGGGTTGATGTGCTTTGATCAGTTTGGTGATTCTGTCGTTGAGTTCTTTGAGCTTGGCAGAAAAATCCAAGCGATCATCCAAAAAGATGGCGCCGTTTTCGATGTGGCTGTGACGATTGCCTGATTTTTGCACCAGGCCAAAGCCAGTGATGCGGCTGCCGGGGTCGATTCCTAAGATGATCATAAAAAAAGGATGAAATAAAAAGAGGCTAAGGTCAAACGCTCTGTTCTTCTTGAGCATCCACTTTGGCATTGAGCTCATCCATGAGCTTGGCATTGCGCCTGATGACACGGTTTTCCTGCCAAAAGCTAAATAGATTAAAGGCCAGGCCAAAATACACAAATCCCAAATGCCAGTAGATCGAAACCCTGTGAAAACGCAACGCACCGCCTAATATAGAAGCCACGATTAAAAAGATCATCGAAAACAAAGCGAAGGGGAAGGTCATGCCTTTGAATTTTTTTGTGAGCTTAATGGGGGAAGCATCGAGGTTGTTTTCTAAAATGCCCTCGCGGATGCCTTCGCCTGTCCCAATAAAATAAAAGAACACCCAACAATGTGTCACAAGAGCTGCAATGGTGGCGACCAAACCAAAATAAAAATGGTAAAGCAGGTCTGGCGCAAACCAAACAAAATAAAAGGCTGTGCTGGCAAAGAACACAGTGATGAAGCTTAAAAGTAAGTGAAAGAGAGCCATGGGAAGCTGTTTAGGACAGTCATTCAGAATTAACAACGAAGAATTCAGAATTCAATGTGCAGGCTATAGTGGTTCGACATCGATGCTGCCTTGGCCTGTGTAGATGAATTCTTGATTGGAATCGATGTCTTCCATGATGGTTTCGGGCGTTTCGATGTTTAAATTGACGGGGGCATCGGGCTCAAAGTCTTCAAAGGTGAGGGAGTTTAGATTTGGCTCCACGCCTTCTAAAATCATATGCAAAAATTCTTCTTGTTCGCCTTTGGTGTTTAAAACACTGCCATCAATGGCTGTGCAATTAGAGAACCAATCTTCCATGATGAATTTTTTGTCGAACTTGAGTTGCAGAGCCAACTCCGAAACAAAGGGCTCTTCTTCGGTTTCTTCGCGTTCGTTGTGGCGAGTCATGATTTCGACCACAGCGGGTTCCGGCTCTTCTTCTTTGCCGATCTGGATGTTGAGCTCGCAACTGAAGAGTTCGTTGCTGGCGAGTTCGCCGATGTTTTCGGAAAAGACTTCGGCTTTGCCTTTGGTGCGGAATCGGGCTTTTTTGATTTCGACTTCTTGTTCCATGCGCACGTTGTAATTGATTTCGACAAGGGTGCGATCAAGTTTTGTGTCCACAATGAGGAGTTTTGCTTCAAACTGAAAGGTGATCAGATGAGTTGGTTCAAAGTAGGGCTCTTCTTCGTCCCCATCGGAGGCTTCTTCTTCAAATTCGGACCCAAAGAGCTGCGCTTCTTCAAAGGCTTCGCTGTCTTCATCTTCTTCCGAAAGTGTGCCTGTAAAATCGGAATCCACACCAACTTCTTCGGATTGTGCCAAAGCGGTCAAGGGTGTGGAAAAAAGTAAAAGGCTGATTAAGAATGTTAAGACAAAAGCCCGCATTACTCTATTGTAGCAAATGGCGGGAAGAGAAACAACAGGATAGGCAGGAAAGCTTAGAGGCCTAGGAACCGGGGGATTTGGGTGTTCAAGTGGGCTCATAAGGGAGCGGTGAAAAAAGCTCAGGCCAAAGCCGCTTGATTTCCAGCCCAACAAAAAACTATAAGAATCGCATGATTGAACGCTACGCCCGGCCCGAAATGAAGGCCATTTGGACCCAAGAAAACAAATTCAAAATCTGGCTCGAAATCGAATTATTGGCGATGGAAGGTTGGGTCAAGCTTGGGGTCATCGATCAAAAAATCGCCAAGGTCTGTCGGGAAAAAGCAGGCTTTGATTGTGATCGCATTGATGAAATCGAAGCCGAGGTCAAACACGATGTCATTGCTTTTTTGACCAGTGTTTCTGAACATGTTGGTCCCGAGGCGCGCTTGCTTCACAAAGGCATGACATCATCCGATGTATTAGACACTTGTCTGGCTTACCAACTCAAACAAGCATCCACAATTTTATTAGACGACTTAGACCGCTTGCTTGCGGCACTCAAAAAACGTGCTTACGAACACAAGCACACCATCCGCATTGGGCGTTCACATGGCATTCATGGCGAGCCCACTACTTTTGGATTGATGCTTGCTTTGTACTACGAAGAATTTCAACGGGCTAAACTCAGATTGCAAGAAGCAACAGAGCAGGTTGCGGTTGGGAAAGTTTCTGGTGCCATGGGAACATTTGCTAATGTGGACCCAAAAGTAGAAGAGCATGTTTGTCAAAAATTAGGATTAAAACCGGCCCCTGTTTCGACACAAATTATTCAGCGCGATCGTCACGCGCATTACTTTTCGACTTTGGCTTTGATCGCTTCATCTATCGATAAACTCGCCACAGAGATTCGTCATTTGCAACGCACAGAAGTTTACGAGGCCGAAGAGTATTTTAGCCCAGGGCAAAAAGGTTCTTCTGCCATGCCGCACAAACGCAACCCTGTCCTGACCGAAAACCTCTCTGGCTTGGCGCGTGTGATGCGTGGCTATGCGGTCACTGCCATGGAAAACATTGCGCTTTGGCACGAGCGCGATATTTCGCACAGTTCTGCCGAGCGTTACGTTGCTCCAGATGCCACCATCACATTAAACTTCATGTTGAATCGTTTGAGTGGTGTTGTCGAAAAACTTTTGGTTTACCCTGACAACATGATGAAGAATCTTAACATCCACAAAGGCTTGTATAATTCGCAACGTGTGTTGTTGGCGCTCACAGATGCAGGTGTAAGTCGGGAAGATTCTTACCGCTTGGTGCAGCGCAACGCCATGAAGGTTTGGGAACAGGGCAAAGATTTTAAAGAAGAACTTTTAGGTGATGAAGAAGTCAGCAAAGCTTTGGATCAAAAGCAGATCGAGGCTTTGTTCGATTTAGAGTATCACACCAAAAATGTGGATACGATTTTTAATAGAGTATTTTCTTAGGTAAAAGAGCTCTGCTGCTTGAATGTCTTTGCGAGGAGTCCGCCTAGGGCGGACGACGAAGCAATCCAGATTACGAATTTCGATGCAGGTTTCGTCTAAAAAGGAAAATTATGAAAGCACAAGTGATCGTAAAATTAAAACAAGGCGTGTTGGACCCACAAGGTGTGGCCATTGGCAAAAGCTTAAGTACCTTGGGTTTTCAAGGCGTGAACTCCGTGCGCCAAGGAAAAATTTTCGAAATCGATTTGAATGCCAGTGATGAAAAATCTGCCAAAGACGAGCTGCAAAAAATGAGTGAAAAGCTTTTGGCAAACCCGGTGATCGAAGACTTTGAAATCAAAGTGAGTGCTTCATGAAGATTGCTATCATTGTTTTTCCTGGTTCCAACTGTGACCGCGATTGCGGCAGGGCCGTGCAGAATGTTTTGGGAGTTGAGCCACAATACATTTGGCACAAGGATCATGATTTACAATCGCCCGATGCGGTGATCATCCCTGGTGGTTTTTCTTACGGCGATTACCTGCGTTGCGGTTCCATTGCGCAATTTTCACCAATTATGAATCAGGTTTTAGACTTTGCTAAAAAAGGCGGGTCGGTTTTGGGGATTTGCAATGGCTTTCAGATTCTGACTGAATGTGGATTGTTGCCTGGTGCGCTTATGCGTAACAAAAGTTTGCATTTTATTTGTGATACCGTGGAACTTAAATTGCAGAATCAAAAATCTGTTTTTACAAAAAAAGGTGATGTTCAAAAAACACATCGCATTCCCATTGCGCACATGGATGGCAATTATTTTATCGATGAAAACGGCTTAAAAAAATTACAAGACAACGATCAAATTGTTTTGCGGTATCAACACAATCCCAATGGTTCGGTCGATAACATTGCGGGCATTCAAAACAAAGAAGGCAATGTGCTCGGTATGATGCCACACCCTGAACGTGTTTGTGATGATCTTTTGGGCGGCACAGATGGTCGCTTTGTGTTTGAAGGGCTTGTTGCTTAAACGACGTACATGGGTTTAGGCATTGGTCGCCTGTCTTCGTAGGGGCCTTGTGCGTGGGCTATTGGTTGGCCTTCAAAGTCAGAGATAAAAACCAAACCGATGGGTCCGTAGCCAGTCGGAAAATTTGTTAAGGCTCTTGCACGGTCTGCAAACGATCCAGAAATGATGAGTGTGTCCAAGGTTTTTTCAAAAGCATTTTCAATGATGCTGTTTATATCGTCAGTTGCTCTTGCGTCATAACGGCGAGTCAAGGCGCGTTCACCCCAGGCTTGTGCAATGGCTTCTTCGGCTGCAGCAAAACTGACATCAGGCCGGCCACTAGCACCAATCACAGAGGTGCCGCGCAAGTCACAGGCAACAAAACGAGCGCTTTGTAAAAGAGTGTTGTCAAAAACACTGCCACGCAAGACAAGCTTGCTAAAATCTAAAGCGCTTAAGTTTAAGCCGCTAAAGTCCTTATGATGCAATCCAACAGGCACCATAAAATGAGTCGCCAAGTTTCTGAGTTCTTGTCTGAATGCTGTTGTGTTCTGTTTCTGGAGGCCCATGTGGCAACCTGATGTTTTGCAATGCTTTGCACAGCTTAGCTCAGGAGTTTTAAAAGACTTTTGTCGGCGTTAAAGCCTTTGCACCTGTATGTTGCACGTGTTTGCTCGTCATCAGTTGTGCCCATGCGTTTTAATTGAGTCACTGAGGGGCCGCCACGTTGATGAACTAAATCATTCCAGAAGCAAGCGCCAAATAAGGTGTGTCGTTACTTTCTGTGTAACCTGCTTTTTAGCTGTACGATTAATTCTGGTAACAGGCTATTTTGGGCACTAATGGCATGGCTGAAGTCCCTGGCTGGTGAGCAATTCATCTGGCCTGTTGTCGGTGTTAGCGCTGATGGTAATAAACCCTGTTGTTGAGCATTGAAAAGGGCTGTTTTGTAGGCCTGTTCCGGGCGTGGGGACATGGTGTTCTCCTAAGTCTCCAGTTGACAGTGTGGGGGTGCGTTCATTTTATCATCGGCCTCGTCTTGCTGCTGCCTAAACGATTTTACTCCCATTTACAAGAGCGGTTTCCAAGGAATAGCATCTGGGTGGGACTGCCATGTCAGGGGATGTAAGGAGCAAGAGTTGTGTCTGGCCTTGCGGATGGAATATTATGAGCAATATTTCTTGTATGAAATATCCATTCTTCTGTAGTGTAGCAAACCAACGTAGGGCCCATAGCCTTTGGGAAAACAGCAACAAGTGCGGCAACGTCTTGCATTTTACAAAACTCAATCCTTCTCCAGTCGATATAGCAAGCACTTGTCTTCTGGCGGCTAAACAAATGTTCTTGCTTCTGAAATTGCTCCTTACTAGGGGTGGCTCTTCTGCCACCGATACGAACCCAAGTTTCAAGAAGACCTTTATCTATGGCACATTGATCAAGTTTAAAAATAATGGCCACCATTTGTGCAATTTTTGTTGCTCTTAGGTCGCAGTGTGCGAAAGAGTGGTTGTGCTCAAAACGCTTCCTGTAAAGAAGTGCACGTTTTTTAACACAAGATTGAGAAGCATCATGCCGCTTAAGTCTAAATGACGAAAATTGGCGTCTTTTCTAAACCGACAGGGACCATAAAGTTTAACATTTTTAATCCTTCTGTGTCCGGTTTTTCCTAGAGCTTGAATTTGGTTTGCCTCAACAATCTGGATTTACTTTTGGGCAGAGTTGCATCGTAAAAGGCTTGCACTGCATCATTAAAGGCTCTCACAAGGCTTCTTTTTTCTGCTGTCTCGCGAGGGTAAGTTCCAATTGTGTTGATGTGATTGCGTAGATCTGTGCCCGCTCTGGCTCCATGCAAGAAACCGTTTTTTAATAATTCAAAAACATCGCGCGCCGGGGTGTCTAATGAAGGCTCATTTTTAAAAGGCTCTCTTGCAAGAACCTGATCTTTATAAACACCATCTAAATGGTAGGGAAAACCGCAACTGACCGCAAAGGCATAATTGGGTTGGTAAGCTCGCGGTATTTGAATGTGTTGTCCTACAAGCATATTTGCTCCTTACTTTCTTAAGCTTTTTCTTTTCTTAAGAAGCTTTCTTTTGTTTTGTTGAATCTGTCGGAGGGCCCATGAGGTCTTTATCCCCATAGGGAACAGGGTCGCCACTTAAGGTACAGTCTTGTTCGCCGATGTTGGTGCCATAGCCATCTGGAAAATCATCAAGAGCTCGGGCTCGTTCGGCCATATTATAAGAGATTTCAATGACGTCCCTTGTCCTGCGATATGCGATTTGAAAACTTTGATCGGATAAGGTTCCTGGTGGGTCATTTGGCATTTCTGGTTTTGGTCCAAGAACAAGCTCCACCCATTTGTCTCTGACCGGGATGTAGGCAGCGGCTCCTTCGATGCTCTGAACCAAACCAACAGCGTCTTGTATCGAGGTGCCTCTTAGGTCGCAACCTGCAAACACAGCGCCACTGAGGATGGCACGATCAAAATCAGCTTCCATTAAAATGAGTTTAGAAAGATTAATCCCCCTTAAATTAAGGTCTGATAAATTAGCGTGAGCCAGATCGACGGGGATAAAAAAATTCAGCGCTGTTTTTTCACCAGTGGATTTGTCCCCCATGCGGCCATGATTGTGTTTGGCAATGCTTTTTACCTGCTCGGTGACAAAGCGCAGGAAGGCATCGTGATCAGAATTAAAGGCTTGCACCCAGCGCGCGTGGCGCTTTGCGTCTTGTATGTTGCCCAAGTCTTGTAAGCTTGTGACAAGTGGTTTGCCATGACCGTGCACAAAACCATCAAGGAGGTATTTTAAAAAATTAGGGGTGGAACCAGGTCGATCAAGTTGTCGGTAACGATCAGCAAAACCACGCGGCATGGGATTTTTAGATCCTATTTTTTCACTAGCGGGCAAAGCCCCCACGGCTCTTGCTTCTTTAAGAACATCTCTTTTGTATGGCCCACTGAGGTGGTAGGGGTAACCTGTGTTGGCTGCATTGGTGCCTTGAGGTTGGTAAATAATAGGGGAAGCTGCTGGTGCCATGGGTGTCCTCCTTAAAAAGCTAGCGTGGCCACATTTTTAAACATTACGCAAGACCCTATGTGAAAAACGTCTCCATTTTTGACTCTTTGCACCTAATTCTTCTGTCATTTAGGCGTTTTTTTGCTTCATAAAGCTGTTTGACCGGCTTGTCGCAGGCGATTATCCAGTCGGCATGAAAATCACTCCCGAACTCATTGCCGAGCATGGCTTGTCCAAAGAAGAGTACCAAAAAGTTTTAGAGATCTTGGGTCGCGAGCCCAATATCAACGAATTGGGGATTTTTTCGGTGATGTGGTCGGAGCATTGTTCCTACAAAAGTTCCAAGGTGCATCTTAAAAAATTTCCCACCAAGGCCCCTTGGGTGATTCAAGGCCCAGGCGAAAACGCAGGTGTGATTGATGTGGGCGATGATGACGCCATTGTGTTTAAAATGGAGAGTCACAATCACCCGTCTTTTATTGAACCATACCAAGGTGCGGCCACAGGAGTTGGTGGGATTTTGCGCGATGTGTTCACCATGGGCGCGCGTCCCATTGCCAATCTAAACTCCTTACGCTTTGGTGAAGCCAGTCATCCCAAAACAGCTTTCTTGGTTGGTGGTGTGGTGGCAGGCATTGCGGGCTATGGCAATTGCATGGGCATTCCCACTGTTGGTGGCGAGGTTTATTTTGATGCCTGTTATAACGGTAATATTTTGGTGAACGCCATGACCGTTGGTTACTGCAAGAAAGATAAGATTTATTTGGGCTACGCTTCGGGTGTTGGCAATCCGGTGATTTATGTTGGTTCCAAAACGGGGCGCGATGGCATTCATGGTGCCACCATGGCTAGCGATTCTTTTGATGAAGAGAGCGAGCAAAAGCGCCCCACTGTGCAGGTGGGCGATCCCTTTGTCGAAAAATTACTTTTGGAAGCTTGTTTGGAACTCATGCAAACAGATGCGATCGTGGGCATTCAAGACATGGGTGCTGCTGGACTCACATCAAGCTCATTCGAAATGGCTAGCCGCGCAGGCACTGGCATCGAAATGAATTTAGATTATATTCCGCAACGCGAAGAGAACATGACCGCTTACGAGATGCTCTTGTCGG
This sequence comes from Deltaproteobacteria bacterium, assembly GCA_024233595.1. Classification (GTDB taxonomy): domain Bacteria; phylum UBA10199; class UBA10199; order UBA10199; family JADGCS01; genus JACKPK01. Next base: position 7,433 of record JACKPK010000006.1, on the reverse strand, counting down.
AATCACAAGAACGCATGCTCATGGTTGTGCAAAAGGGTCGCGAAGATGAGGTCAAACAGATTTTTGAAAAATGGGATTTGGATGTGGCGGTTGTGGGTGAAGTCACAAACACAAAACGCATGGTGATCACGCATCACAAGGAAGTTGTGGTTGATGTTCCCATTGAACCCTTGGCGCACGCTGCCCCCGAATACAATCGACCACAACAAGAGCCAGCGTATTTTAAAAGTATTTGTCAAGACGTGGCACTTCCGGAGTCTAAAGATTTAAAACAAGATGCATTAGATATTTTGTCTTCACCGACCATTGCGAGCAAGCGTTGGGTGTATCGTCAATACGATCACATGGTGATGACGGGCACTGTGCAGTTGCCTGGTGGTGATGCGGCTTTGGTGCGTGTGCCTGATTCTGACAAAGCTGTGGCGATCACAACCAATTGCAATAGTCGCTATGTGTATTTGGATCCGGTAAAGGGCTCGCAGATTGCGATTGCCGAGTGTGGGCGTAATATTGTGTGCACGGGAGCAAAGCCATTAGCGATCACCGATTGTTTGAACTTTGGTAATCCTGAAAACCCAGAGATCATGTGGCAGTTTGCCAAATCTTGCGAAGGGCTTTCTGAGGCTTGTGATTTTTTTGAAACGCCGGTGGTCAGTGGCAATGTGAGTCTTTATAACGAAACCAATGGAGAATCGATTTTCCCGACCCCGACCATTGGCATGGTGGGTTTGTTAAAAAATGTGAATCAACGTTTGGACACAGCATTTAAAAATCCAGGTGATGCTATCTTTTTGTTCGGTGAAACCAAAGCCGAGTTTGGTGGCAGTGAGTATCTTAAATTAAAAACGGGATCGATCCAGGGTCGTTGTCCTGATTTGGATTTAAAAACAGAGAAGCAACTTTGGGATGTGCTTTTGGATCTGAATCAAAAATCTCTTTTGCAGTCCGCGCATGATTGTTCGGAAGGTGGTGTGCTGGTCACCTTGTTTGAATCGGCTTTTGCAAAAGGCATGGGTTTTGATTTGAGCACGCAATCTGATTTGCGCGCGCAGGAATTTTTATTTTCGGAATCGCAATCGCGCGTGGTGGTGAGTGTGTCGGCAGATAACAAAGCAGCTTTTGAGCAAATTGTTTCGCAATCGGGAATCCCGTGCCTGCCTTTGGGCAAGGTGACATCAAATCAGGTGCAGTGGCAATTTAATGGACAAGTTTTGTTCAATGAATCCCTAGAGAGTTTTCAGCGTGCTTATCAGGGGGGATTTGAACAAAAGGTCTTGGGCAATTAAGTTGCCAGCTTATTAATAACAGGCGCTATTGTTTTTCTTATTTCTCGTCTGGCTTTGAGTTCTTGGGCAATTTGCAAGGCCAATTCGGTGGCTATGTTGATTTGCGGGTCTGCCATTTTATCTTCATCAGAATTCATGGTGCTTAATTTTTGAATCAGATTGTCTAAGTCATTCAAATTGCCATTGGCTTCATTGGTCTTTTGTAGCTTTATTTGCGCCACAAGTGTTTCAAGCAAATAGATCATCTCGGCATTTTTGGGTATGGCAGGTAAAGAAGCAATCAGTGCGGATAAAATTTCAATTTGAAGCTCTAGATTTTTTAATAGTTCTTCAAAAACTCTATTAGAACTCAAAAGTCCCTTTGCTTTTCTATGGTCTTCTATCAATTGCGCTTTTTTTTCTGGCCAATTGGCTTTTTCTTGTCTGCGCGTTTCCCAGGTTTCTTGGATTGTTTTTAGTATGGGGATACCGGCACTGGCGAAAGCGCTGAATGCTCCCGCTGCTAAAGTGGCGAAAGTTCTAAAAGAATTAATATTTTCAGTAACCATAACGGGGTTGAAAGTCCTGATGTTGTCAGTGATAGAAAATCCTTGGTGGTAAAAATTGATCATAATCAAAGCCGATACAATGCCTGCGAGTACACTGCCGGTTCGGGCCATTTTTCGGAGGAATGCATCGTCAATTAAAATTTTTGCTGTAAAAAGACTTGTTAACCAGCCTAAAAATGCTCCAGGAGCACTTCCTAAAAGAGATGATGCTAGCATGCTAGGTCCAAGCAAAAGTTCTCTAGGGACAAGTTGTGGAAACATGGATTCTTGTAAAATTTTAATTCGTAGGTCGCCGTCGCTTTTTAGAGTGGTGATGCTGGCCAGCGTTCCCCCGCAAAGCCCACCGATCAAACCAGTGAGCGCACTTGCGCCAATGGTTTTGCTATTGGCTTTTAGCTCATCCCAGTATTTTGTGAGTGGCGGTTTTGTGGGCACTGCTTTTTGTAGGGCTTGAAGATCTTGCGCTGTACCGAGTGTTTGCGCTGCGTAGGCAGGGGTTTGTGTTGCCCAATCAGTAAGGTAATTGGCTGCATCTGCAGACAGACTGGCTTGATGAACGATAGTGCTTGATATGGTTGTAGGAGGTGTCATGAAGCTGCTTTCGGTTAAAGCTTGGTAAAGTTGCGTGTTTTCTTACTTTTTTTCTGTTTTTCCAGAATTTTTTATCTATTTGCAAATATTGACAGTTTTCGGTCAATGGGGTTATCGGACGCAGCCTTTAGTCCCGTAGCTTCCGCCTTCGCGCAAGGCTACGGCGGACAGGCAGTTGTTTTTGCGATTTTATACATTAGTCCCGTAGCTCAGTTGTTTTGCGAGTAGCAAACCAAGAGGCAGAGAGCACAGCTCTAGCCAAATGAGCTATAGAGGGGGGCTGGCGATTTTATACATTAGTCCCGTAGCTCAGTTGGTTAGAGCACTACCTTGACATGGTAGGGGTCAGCGGTTCGAGTCCGCTCGGGACTACATTGGTGTTCTTACGACGAAGGAAGTTAGAACACCAATGTCCGCCGTAGTCCGAAGGACGAAGGCGGGCTCTCTGTTTTGGGTTTTGCCCAACTTTACACACTTTACTTGACGCTCGCGCGCCGAAGCCCTAAAGTCGCGGAGCTAAAACGATTTTTAGATTTTTTATGTATATCAACCTTTCTCACAACTTCTCCCTTTCCTAAGTCTTATGGTTTGTCGCCCTGGTCACGAAAACGATCCCGTTGAAAAAATGCGTCACTCCGCCGCTCATATATTGGCTGATGCGGTCACGCGTTTGTATCCCGATGCCAAGCCAACCATTGGTCCTGTTATCGAGAATGGGTTTTATTACGATTTTGATTACCCTCCGGGTTTTTCTGAAGACGATTTAGAAAAAATCGAAGCGGAGATGAAAAAAATCATCAAAGAAAACCAAAAATTTGAACGCATCGACATGTCTCGCGACGACGCCTTAAAAATGTTCAAAGAAAATGGCGAGACTTATAAATTAGAAATTTTGCAAAGCATTCCCGAAGGCGAAGACATCACTTTTTATAAGCATGGTGAATTTGTTGATTTGTGCAAAGGCCCGCATGCTAATTACACCAAGCAGGTTAAGGCGATTAAATTGCTTTCGGTGGCGGGGGCTTACTGGCGTGGTGACGAAAACAACGCCATGTTGCAACGCATTTACGGAACAGCCTTTGCTTCCAAAGAAGATTTGGCCAATTATTTAGAGCAGCTCGAAGAAGCCAAAAAGCGGGATCACCGCAAGCTTGGCAAAGAGCTCGAGATTTTTACTTTTGATGACGAAGTTGGTCCCGGTTTGCCTTTGTGGTTGCCCAACGGTGGCGCCATGATCGATGCCTTGGAAGAGCTTGCCAAAAAAACAGAACGCAAGGCAGGGTACCATCGCGTGCGCACACCGCACATCACCAAAGAGACCATGTATTACACCAGTGGTCATTTGCCTTACTACGAAGAAAGCATGTACCCGGCCATGGAGCTCGAGGGCATCAAGTATTATCTAAAGCCCATGAACTGCCCGCATCATCATAAGATTTTTGCAGCTAAGGCGCGCAGCTATCGCGATTTGCCAGTGCGTTTGGCAGAGTACGGCACTTGTTACCGTTACGAAAAAAGTGGTGAGTTATTTGGGCTCATGCGTGTGCGCAGCATGCAAATGAACGACGCGCACATTTACTGCACACTCGATCAATTCCAAGATGAATTTTTAGCAGTGTGCCGCATGTATCAAAGTTATTTTAAATTATTTGGCATTCAAAAATACCAAATGCGACTCAGCACGCATTCTAAAGAAGGCTTGGGCAAAAAGTATGTTGATCAACCAGAGTTGTGGATCAAAACCGAAGACATGGTGCGTAATGCTTTAAAGGCAGGCGATATTCCTTTTGTCGAAGTCGAAAACGAAGCGGCTTTTTATGGTCCTAAGATTGACGTGCAAATTTGGAGTGCCATTGGTCGTGAGTTTACTTTGGCAACAAACCAAGTGGACTTTGCTGTGCCAGAGCGTTTTGGTTTGTCGTTTAAGAATTCAAAGAACGAAGACGAAGTGCCGCTTTGCATTCACCGTGCGCCTTTGAGCACACACGAACGTCTCATTGGTTTTCTCATTGAGCATTACGCGGGGGCGTTCCCCTTGTGGTTGGCTCCGGTGCAAGCAAAGGTGTTGTCGGTATCCGAAGATCAGCATGAGCGCGCTTTGGCGGTTCAAAAACAATTAACAGACGCCGGGTATCGGGTTGAAGCCGATTTAAGAAACGAAAAATTGGGTCTTAAAATTCGCGAGGCTCAGCTCATGAAGGTGCCTTATATGCTCATTGTGGGCAAAAAAGATGCCGAAGCCAATTTGGTTGGCGTGCGTCATCGTAAAGATGGCGACTTGGGATCTTTAGCGGTTCCAGATTTATTACAAAAATTAACTGATGAAATGAAAGAGTTTGATATTGAGTAGATTGAGTGTCTACCAAACTAGGAGGTTCTTATTCGCATGAAAAGAGGGTTTCAGCGCCCAAATCCAAAAGACAGAGGTCCCCGAACGAATCGTCGTATTCGTGTCCCCGAAGTGCGTGTGATTGCAGCAGATGGCGAGCAGCTTGGCGTTATGGACACGCGTGATGCCCTTAGTTTGGCAGAAGAGCAGGGGTTTGACCTTGTTGAGGTGTCTCCAACTGCGAAACCGCCAGTTTGTAAGATCATGGATCATGGCAAGTTTAAGTACGAGCAGCAAAAGAAGGCGCAGGCGAATAAAAAGAATCAGGTGAAGGTCCAGGTTAAAGAAGTTAAAATGCGTCCCAATACCGACAAGCACGATATCGAATTCAAAATGAAACACGCGCGTCGCTTTTTGGAAGACAAAGATAAAGTGAAACTCACCATGCAATTCCGTGGTCGCGAGATGGCTTTTATAGAGCGCGGCATGGATCATCTTAAAGAAGCTATTCAAATGCTCAAAGACATTGGGGAAGCCGAGGGCGAACCAAAACGCGAGGGCAGAACCTTATCTGTGATTCTTGCCCCCGCTAAGAAATAAGCGCTTTTAGATTCCCAGGGCTTCTTTAGCCATGTCCCAGGGATCAAAAGTGATGTCGTATTTTTTGAATCCGCGTTGACCTTGCTTGCAGTTTAGTTCCAAGCTTGCTTCTTCAAGGTTGTCAGCTCTTTCTACAGTCAGAGAACACGCGCTTTTTAGAAGCAAAGTATCGCCGTTGTTTTTGGTTGCTCTAAAAGGAACCGTGAAACCAAGAATCCAATTTTCGCTGTCCAGGCTACTATCAGTAGCTGTACTTTGTAATTTGCTCTCTGTGACAGTGATCCATTCATGGCTGTCGTCTTCGTCGTCACAAACGTTGGGATCGTTGCCGTGGTAAAAACTACAATTGATCCATTCTTGTTTTTCATAGGTGTTGTAATAGCGCCTTGTTTCTGTGTCGACGGTTCTGACTTTTTTCACAGAATTCAATTCGCTCTTTGTTGAGCCTGAAGAAAAAGCCTCAGGTTTGTAATTGGTCGTGTGTTCATTGGTTTCGTAATGAACATTGGCATAGTCGTAGCTTGTGGTGTTTAAACTTCTGTAATAAGAACTGATATTTTCTAAACTTCGACTCAGAATATTTTTTTGTGAGTCACGATTTTGAATCAAGTGTAAAAGCTGAGTGTAAGTTTGGCTTTTTTTATCGGGAGAAGACACAAGGGCGCGAGGCAATTCTTTTTGTTCTAGATTTGGGCTTGCTTCTTTTGTGTTCATTGAAAAGCTCGTTTTGTTTTTGTGTGGGGCACTGACTTCTTGAAAGTTCAAGGCAGCAGCCACGCCTGGTTGTTCAGAGGCAACTCCGGGTGCTAGGCCTAGGTCTTCACGTAAAGCGGAGATCACCGCAGAGCTGTTCGTTTGATTTGCGTGCGAAAAGTAAAAGCCGCTGGTGACCAAAGTGGCATAAGGATCAATCCTGAGTTCGGCACTTTCCCATTTTCCATTCACAAACACATCGAATGTGAATTCCATGGCTGCGGTTTGTAAATTCTCTGTTTTGGGAGCGCTGTAATCCCAATAGAAACCTTGGTTTTTGGGGTTGGTGAGGATGTTTTTGCGCAAGGCGGCTGATTCTGTTGCGTCTTTGCCAATGGCGATGACTTCCGGTAAACAGATTTTTTTATTCCCGGTCTGATAATGAATGGCAGCGCTGCCCTTGGTGACTTTGACTTCTTTGAGTCGCACCAGATTATTGGGCGATTGGTCTGACAAAAGGCTGTAACGCGTGCTCGACAATTTGTATTCGGGCAAAACAGCAGTGTGTTTTAAATCTTTTGCATTTAGTCCTGCTTCGCTTGCTGGGGATGCCTGACAAATTGGATTTGAATTGGGATCAGCAAAGATAACTTGTGATTGTCCTGCATTTGGGTTGCTGGCTGATTTTGAAACTTGGCCAGAAGAAAGTGTTTCTTTGCGGGTGTTTTTTTTGAGTGCTGTCTCGATTGTATTTAGATCAAGTGCCTCGTAGATTGTGGATTTGTTCGTGAGTTGTTTGGCTTCCGACATGGGAATCTCCTTTTTTGTTAAACTGTTTCTTCTCCTTGTTCAATTGCTGTGCCAAAACAGAAGTGTCGTATTTTCAATAAATTGCCGAAAATTTTGGAAGACATGTTCATTTAGACGGACGTAGCTGTGTCCAAAATTCTAGAAATTTGGACACATGACTGGGCTTGAATGAGATGCTGATTCATGTTTGAACCGCAGCGAAATGGAGAGTGACAATGAAAGCAGTTCTGCAAAATAATCCAGGTAATCGCGAAACTCTTTTTATTGGTGACGCGCAAAAGCCTTCTGTAAAAGATAACGAAGTTCTTGTTCGGGTGAAAGCCACGGCATTGAACCGGATGGACATCATCCAGCGCGAAGGCCGTTACCCATTGCCTGATGATGCGTCTTCTATTTTGGGTGTTGATATGGCTGGTGTGGTCGAAGACTTTGGGAGCTCGGTTACAAATTGGAAAAAAGGCGACGAGGTTTTTGGTCTTTTGCAGGGCGGTGGTTATGCTGAGTACACAAACATTGCGGAAGGATTGCTTTGGCGCAAGCCGAGTCATTTAAGTTTTGAAGAGGCAGCGGCTTTGC
>JACKPK010000005.1 GCA_024233595.1 Deltaproteobacteria bacterium | reverse complement strand
ACCTGAAGCAATGCGCGCCAAAGGCCGTGGTGTCATGCCAGGGTTAGCCGAAATCAGAAACTGCACTTTATCAATGCCACGTTCTTCGTAAGAAGAGGTGTCTTTGAGATCGCGCGGATCGATTTGCACCACAAAACGCGCTCCCTTCATTTGCAAGGCAGCCAATTCACTTTGCACTTGTTTCTCGAGCTTTTCTTTTAGAGCCAATCTTGAAGACGAAAGATTTTGCGCGGCATCTCTTAACTCCTGAAATGCTGCCTGCTCTTCTTTTTGCAAGCGCTCGATCTCGACATCGGCATCCAAAAGCACGCGCAGCTCTTCTTCTAAATCGTTTTTCTTTTGCCAGACCTCCTCCACGCTGGGCCCGTGCTTACGCTTGAGTGTTTGCAATAAAAACAAACGCGCGTCGATATCGCCATGGTCTTTGTTGTCGTAGATATCTTCGTCACGTGCTGTTTTTGAAATCTCAAAAGCAATGTCTTCTACCTGAATGCGTAGATCTGCCAAACGCTCAGCCACCTGCGGGAATAAATTTTGTAAAGAATCATTTCGCAACAGGCGTTCTTCTACCAAACGTAGTTGCGAGGCAGCACCGGCTTCTTCGTTTAACAAGGCTTGATCAGCTAACGAAGAAAACTTCACAATGCTCTCGCGGCTCTTCTGCCAGTTTTTGGCTTGGCGCAGTTCTTCTTCTTGCTCTGCTGACTCGATATCGAGTTTATTGAATTCTTTGAGCTTGAATCGCAGCCACTCGGCACGCTCTTCCTGATGCTCTTTTAGATCTTGCAAGCGCAGATACTCAGCGTGAATTTGTTTCCATTGCGTGTAAGCATTTTGATAGCGAGTCAGAAGATTCTGATGCGGCAAAAAATCATCTAATACTTTAATGTCGTTTTGCGCGTCTTTGAGCTGCCACTGATCGTTCTGCGCGGTCATATCAACAAGCAAACGTCCTAGTTTTTGCAACACAGCCACAGTGCTACGTTGATGATTGATGAACACGCGCCCCGCTCCCACCAAAGCCACCTGCCTTTTGATGATAAGCTCGCTCGCATTCGCTTCGCCTTCAAGAAGCAACCCTTCTTTTCTGAGCAGCTCTTGCACCGCAGGAAGGTGTTCAATCAGAAACACCGCTTCCACCACAGCCTGCTCCGAACCCTCGCGAATCAAATCTTGCGACGCCTTCTGCCCCAGCAGCAAACCCAAAGCAGCCATCAACACAGATTTGCCCGCGCCGGTTTCTCCAGTGAGAACTTGAAAGCCATTTTCAAAATTGAGTCGTTGCTCGGCAATCACGGCAACGTTTTTAATGTAGAGTTCTTTAAGCATAATCCCTTCTCGATCATGAAAAGCATCCTGAAATCAACTAAGTTTTTGTTGATGGATGAAAGGGAGTTTTGTAGGCCTCCTTCGTCTTTATGAACTAAAAAGATCACATAAATACGGAGAAAAAATGTTCCCAATTGCTATCACTTTCTTATTACTCATCGCCCTCACCACATTCACCTTTAGCATTTATCGTCGTGGCCAATTGCTTTTTGCCGCCCTTGGAAAAGACAATCGCTTCACCAACATTCCTGGCCGGGTCAAAAAAGTTTTGGAATTTGCCGTTGGCCAAAAGCGACTCCTCTTCAGAGATTTTAAATCTGGTCTCATGCACGCTCTCATCTTCTGGGGCTTTTGTGTGATTTCATTGCGCACCATCACCTTTTTTGGCTTGGGCTTTAACGAGCACTTTGTTCTGCCTGGCCTTGGTGGCAGTTTTGGCGCTCTCTATAATTTTACCCTCAACATCTTTTTGGTGTTAGTGAGCCTTGCCTGCCTTTATGGCCTTTACCGCCGTTTGGTGATCAAACCCAAACGCCTCACTGATTCTTGGGAAGCAGTCATTATTCTCTGTGTTATTTTGAGCTTGTGTGTGAGCGACTTTTTATTCGAAGGCGCGCGCTTTGCTCTTGGCAAACACATTGAAGACGGTGCTTTCATGGCCACCGTTGTGGGACAACATCTTGCTGGCAGCCACAAACCTTTCTTAGTTGGCTTGTCCGATATCTCTTATTTTATTCATGTCTTTCTTGTTTTGGGTTTCTTGAACTTCTTGCCTTATGGCAAACACTTTCACGTCATCACCGCTATCCCCAACGTGTTCTTGTTCAACAACAAGCCTTTGGGTCAGCTCACCAAAATGGATTTGACTGACGAGAGCCTCACTACTTTTGGTGTGGATCGCATTGAACAATTTTCATGGAAAAACTACTTCGATTGGTTTTCGTGCACAGAATGTGGCCGCTGTACTTCACAATGCCCTGCCACAAACTCAGACAAACCTTTGAACCCTAAAATGCTCACCATTCATCTGCGCGATTACCTCTACAACAAATCAGAAAAACTCATCGCAAAACAAGAAGGCAAATACGACGGTGCTTTGGATGACAACGGTCTGATCCCAGATGAAAAGCCTTTGCTTGGCGACACCATCAGTCACGACGTGCTTTGGTCTTGTACCTCTTGTCGTGCTTGTGAGGAAGCTTGCCCTGTGTTCATCGAGTACGTGCAAGAGATCGTCGACATGCGCCGTAACCTGGTGCTCATGCAAGGGGCTTTTCCTGCTGAGTTGCAAACAGTTTTTCAAAACATGGAGCGCAATTCAAACCCATGGGGGATCAGCTTTAACGATCGCGCCAATTGGGCAAAAGAAATTGGTGTCCCCACTATGGATTCCAACCCCGACATTGAGTACCTTTACTTTGTGGGTTGCGCAGGGTCCTTTGACGAAAAGAACAAAAAAGTTGCTGTGGCTTTCTCTAAGCTTTTGCAAAAAGCGGGCGTTAAGTTTGGCATTTTGGGCAACGAGGAAAAATGTAACGGCGATTCCGCGCGTCGTTTGGGCAACGAATACCTTGCCCAGTCACTCATTCAAGAAAACGTGGCTGTCTTAGAAAAATACAAAATCAAAAAAATCATCACAGCCTGTCCTCACTGTTTTAACACGCTCAAAAACGAGTACCCACAATTCAATGGCCACTACGAAGTCATCCACCACACAGACTTCCTCGACGAGCTCATTCAAAAAGGCTTGTTAAAACCAACAAAGGCCATTTCTCAAAAAACCACATTTCACGATTCGTGTTACTTGGGTCGTTACAACGACATTTACAACGCTCCTCGTAATATCTTGCAAAGCATTCCGGGAATCGAACTCACCGAAATGGAAAACTCCAAAGACGCCGGTCGTTGTTGTGGCGCTGGTGGGGGTCGCATGTGGTTAGAAGAAAATCTCGGCAAACGCGTGAACCAAATGCGTTTAGAAGATGCCAAAAAGACAGAGGCCTCTTTGGTCGCCACATCATGTCCTTTCTGTAAGATCATGATCAGCGATGCAATCAACGAGACCCACACCACAGGCATGGAATCAAAAGACATTGTGGAGCTTTTGGAAGAATCGGTTGAGGTTTAACCACATAAAATAATTAGCCTTTACCTGATTAACTGATAGTGGCGTCACAAAAATTGATTTTTTTCTTCTCAATTTGGGTCATTTTGTGAAACAAATACAACAGGGAAACCCTTGCCGGCTAAATTTTACCGATGGAGCAGAGATTATTTTTTTAAAGCGTGATTTGCGGCACCTTTTTAAAAATCATTTCTGGCGCAATTTATGATCATTGGATCCGTTCCTTATATTAATTGTCTTCCTTTAACAAAACACCTGAATGGCACCGTGATCAAACTTCCCCCCGCCGAGCTCATCCACGCGCTCAACAATGGCGACATCGATGTTGGCCTGATCCCAAGTTTTAGCATCATCAAAAATAATTTAAAAATGCATCCCGATGCCGGCATCATCGGTTGCGACGGAGCTGTCAAAAGCGTTGGTTTTTTCACGCGCCCCTACATCACCAACCTTTCTGAAATCGAATCGCTCTACTTAGACAAAGAATCTTTATCCTCTGTGCATCTTGCAAAAATCATCTTGAAGCGTTTTTATGGCGTGAGTCTTTACGATTTGGAGTTCTTCCACGAAGACAACCGCGAAATGGCTGATGCGCAAATGCTAATTGGTGACAAAGCATTGTTCTTCAACAAACCTCATTATTTTTATTGGGATTTGGGCAAACTTTGGAAAGCCGAAACCGGCCATGGTTTTATGTTTGCATCATGGGCATCCAAACGCGATTTAACAGAAGCCGAGCTCAATGAGCTTTGCGAGGCAAAACAAAAAGGTTTGGCTGAGCTCGATAAAATTGCCCTTGAGTTTGAACCAGAAAAACGCGGGCTGATTCACAACTACTTCACGCAAAATTTGCGTTTTGAAGTCAACGACAACATCAAAAACGGCTTCAAGCTTTATAAAGAATGCCTTGCTGAATACGGTTATTCCGAAAAAGACCGCAAGGCCGCTTGAATTACTTCTGTGCCCGCTCCCCAAACTTACCAATTCAAGAATCTGGTGCAGTCTGATGGCTCTGTGCTATCCCCTGCCTTTGTCACGGTTCAACAGGGTCGCTTCACTCGTGTTGCCAGCACAGCAGAAACAACACCCATCACAGATTACAAAAACGCCACGGCCTTACCAGGATTCACCAATGCTCATTGTCATTTAGAGCTCACCGCCTTGGGCCCGCTGCCAGAACAACGTTTTGTGCCGTGGATCATTGAACTGGTGCGACAAAAACACAAACTCGCTAATAACAATATGCAAGCCGGGATCATCAAAGGCTGTCGCGAGCTATTGCGCTCAGGAGTCGTGCGTGTGTTTGACCACATTTCTCCTGAAACACCAGCGACTGTTTTTGAAAACCTTCCCCTTAAAGTGCGAGGCTTTGTCGAAATCTTAGGCAGTCATAAAGAACGATCACTCAAGAGCTGGCAACAAGGCAAAGAATTTTGCGCAAGTGCGCCCTTGCCATCACACCTGACTTTGCACAGCGGGCACACGGTTCATCCCGACGTGAAAAACGCTTTTATCAAAGAACAAAACCGTTTGCTCTCGATCCATTTGGCCGAATGCGAGTCAGAAAATGAACTTGTGCAAACACAGCAAGGTGAGTTTGCTGAATTCATTCTTAAGACCAATCCCGAAATCACCAAAGCGGAGCTCAGCAATGGTTCTTCGGCTCTGCAAATTCTTTGGGAACAAAATGCATTTTCAAACAGCTTGATTGTTCATGGCAATCACCTGAGCGACAATGACATCAAACTCATTGCCAAACACAAAGACCTTTGTGTGGTGCACTGCCCCAACTCGTACGCTTTTTTTGATCACGGTGGTTTTGATTTTGAAAGGCTACAACAAGAAGGCATCCCTGTGGCTCTGGGCACAGATGGGCTGGTGAGCAATACCGAACTGAACATGCTTGGCGAAATCCAAAGTTTTTTAAAGACTCATCCCAAAACGGATTTGGCAACGCTGATGCCAATGATCACCCTCAACGCGGCAAAAGCCTTGGGCCTTGCTGACGAAGGGGATGTGAAAGAATCTTACAAAGCTGACCTTGTGCTCATGCACAACACAGAAAACCTGGAACCCTTACAGCTTTTAAAGCAAAAAAATCAGGTCGATCAGGTGATGCTGAACGGACAATGGGTGATTTAAGGCGCGATAAATTCTAAACGACCAGTGATTTCCACTTGATCATCCACGCTTTTGTGAGCGCAGATTTCGATGAGTTTATCCAAAGGTTGAGAAAGTCCCAGTTTAGAAATGGAAACTGTCACCGGGTCTTTGATCTCGACAACCAAATTGCCTTCTTGGTTTTTGCTCACAAAAACAGCAGCAGGTCTTTTTAAATCTAACTTACCACGAAATCGAATGGCCACATCACCATGCACCAGCTTGGCTTCGTCACCTTGCAATTCGGTCAGATTGATTTTGCCCTTTGGAAAAAAGCTGATTTCAAGTTGATCATCCCCAAATTGGCTCACGCCAAAAAAGATATCGCGCACACGCTGATCGCGCAAAGCCAAGGACGAATTCCAAGACGCTAACGAGAGATGCGCACTGGCTTCTTTGAACTGCTCGCCCATCCAAACAACATTGCCTTTAGAAAAATTCAAACTCCCAGAAACAGGCGTGTCCCCATTTTTAATGGTTTTTGCCATGAGCATAGAAGCGTCTATTTTTAGGCTCTGGGTTGAGAGCTCGGCATCAACCTGCTTGGCAACTGCCGAAGGCTCTTTGTTTTCGGACTCTTGTGACGAATCAGAGCCTTGTTGGCACTGAGTCAAAAACGCGAGGGTGAATAATAAAAACAAAATGGTTTTGGGGACAGAGATGATTTTCATGCTCTCTTCATAGCCCCAGGAGCGTAAAGCTGCAAACCCAAAAAAAGGCGTGATGTTCAGAACTTATAAAGCCAAGTCCTGCGCTTAGATTTGACGGGCACCAGCAAAACATTGTAAAATAAGGCAATACTGAATCACATTTTTGAGGACATTATGGCCATACCAGCACCCATTACATTTGGAGACGAAGAAACCAGCAAGCCTGCCGAAAAGGTCTATAACTTTGACCATGGCAAAGCGCTTGATCTCACTCCAGAAGCCATCACGCAGGTCAAAAGTTTTATCGACGGCAACAAAGAAAAGATCGGCGATAAAAAATTTCGTGTCTACGTAGAAGGCGGTGGCTGTAGCGGTTTTCAGTATGGCTTCACCTTTGACGAACAAAAAGATGATGACCAAGTCATTTCCTGCGCCGACATTGCTATTTTATTGGACCCTGCTTCGGAAACTTACATCAAAGGATCCATTGTAGACCATGTGAGCAACGAAAACGGCACAGGCTTCATCGTTAAAAACCCACAAGCCAAAGGCGAATGCGGCTGCGGACTTTCTTTTAACGTTTAAGTTCTCGCACGCAATAATCCCACTCTGCCAACACCCGTTTTGAATTTTTCTTTTTCCAAGCAATCACAGCGTTCAAAAGGTCTTTGCGTTTTTGTTTTGCGATCAGCAAAAACACGTTGCGCATAAAGTCTTCGTAACGAATACGACTAATAGCGGTTTTGCCGAACTGCTTGCGGTATTGCGAAGGATTCAATTGCAATAAATCTTCTAATTTAAATTCTGTGTTTTCAAATTCAGCAGCACGCTGCGTGAGCGGTGCTTTTTGATTCCAGGGGCAAACCTCTTGGCAGATATCACAGCCCACAAGATGATCCCCCAACACACCCCAGTACTTTTGATCGCGCTCACCGCGGTGTTCAATATTATGATAAGCCAAGCAGCGACTCGCGTTTATTTGATAAGGCGTCAAAGCTTGTGTCGGACAGGAATCAATGCAAAGCGAACAGGCGCCGCATTGATCAAGAACCGGGTTTTCTGATTCATTGCAATCCAGGTTGCACAACATCACACCGATAAAAACAAAAGACCCTAACTCTTCAGAAATCACACAGGTGTTTTTTCCGACCCAACCAAGCCCCGCTTTTTCTGCCAAATCACGTTCTAAAATGGGACCCGTATCCACAAAACGGCGAAAGCGAAATGTAGATCCTAAATCACCCTGCAGGTTCTCAGAAAAAGCATCAAGGTCACGCCGCAATTCGTGATGATAATCTTCACCCCAAGCGTAGCGAGCCACAGCTAATTCTTTGTGCCCTTGGTGGTGATTGTAATTACGAACCACGACCAAAGCAGCGTTCATGCCCTCTTCTATGGCGGCAGGATCCAAACGCAGCGCGGTGTTTTTTTCGAGCCAAGTCATGCTGGCGTGCTTGCCATCTTTCAGCCATTGCAAAAAGTAATCAGGATGTTTGGGACGCAGGTCAAAAACAAAACCACAATCATCAAAACCAAAATGCTGAGCCTGGGCTTTGATTTTTTTTAATGCTGCGGCTGTGATGGTGATGCTTGTCACAAATCACCTTTTAAAAAATGAGATGAGGCGCTCTTCAGGATCTTGTTGATCGGCCATTAAAATGATTTTTTTATTATAAAGACTATTGAGCTCGGCAAACTTATTGCCCCACTCAATAAAGCTGATGCGGTCCTTGGTGAATTCAGCCAGAATATCGGTGTTTTCCAACTCTTCAAAATCAGAAAGACGGTAAAGGTCTACATGATTGATCAAGACACCATCGCAGTCATATTGATTCAAAATCGAAAACGTGGGGGACGAAAACCCCTCGTCGTCAGCCATACCCAAACTTTGCAGCAAACAACGCAACAAAGTGGTTTTACCAC
Organism: Deltaproteobacteria bacterium; assembly: GCA_024233595.1. Classification (GTDB taxonomy): domain Bacteria; phylum UBA10199; class UBA10199; order UBA10199; family JADGCS01; genus JACKPK01. The sequence goes on along the minus strand of JACKPK010000005.1, from coordinate 134,487 downwards.
CGCCCATTTCGGCTTCTAAGCTCACCACATCACCAGGCTCAAACTCATCACGAAAGTTTTCACAAAAGACAGCCAGGTCATCAAGGGTCACGGTTTTTTGGAATTGCTTTTTCACCGACACGCCTCAAGGATTCAACACAGCCTGAATTTCACGCACAGCGGTTTCTAAACCCACAAAAACAGAACGCGCTATGATAGCGTGACCAATGTTGTACTCTTCGATCTCTTCAATCTGCACAACCGGGGGCAGATTATCGCAGTGCAAACCATGCCCACCATAAACCTTTAAACCTAAATCCTTAGCTTGCTTCGCGCCCTGTTTTAAACGCATGAGCTCTTTTGCAATGGGGTCATCTAAACTGGCTTGATCAAAATCATAGTGACTCAAGGTTTCAAAGCGTTTCTCCAAAAGGTCGCAATAACTGCCCGTGTGCAGCTCAATGGCATCGGCTCCAAGTTCTTGCGATAAAGCGATTTGCTTGGGGTCGGCCTCAATAAAAAGACTCACATGCACCCCTGCATCTTTTAACTGTTTGATGGCTTGTTTTAAACGATCTGCCACAGCGGTACAATCGAGCCCGCCTTCGGTTGTGATCTCCTCGCGCTTTTCCGGCACAAAGGTAGCCATTTTAGGTTTGTGTTGGGCGCAAAAAGCAACCATCTCGCTGGTGACAGCCAACTCTAAGTTAACCGGTAGCACCGCAGCTGCCAAGAGTCGTTTGACATCATGATCCTGAATGTGACGACGGTCTTCTCTAAGATGAACCGTGACTTGATCAACCTGGCATTGCTTTAAAATAGCAAGGGACTCCACAGGGTCAGGGTAGCGCACACGCCTTGCCTGCCTTAGAGTCGCAATGTGATCAATGTTTACGCCCAAACGTCGTCTCATGATGCTCCTAGAAATTTCTTAGCCTGTGCTTCCAAAGCTTTTAATTCTTTGGTGATGATCTTTTGATCTTCGCCTTCGATCATCAAACGCAAAACAGGTTCGGTGCCCGAGTAACGAATCACGGTGCGACCTTTGCCTTTTAATCTTTTGTTGAGCTGATCGATCTCGCCACTCAATTCGGGAAACTGCTCTAAAGGGAGTTTCTCTTTAACCCTCACCTTGGTTGAAACCTGTGGGTACAAAGGAATATTTTTTGTGAGTTCGCTCAGTTTTTTCTTTTGCGAGACCATGGCGGCAAGAACTTGTAAAGCCACAACGGGACCATCACCCGTGGTGGTGTGATCCAAAAAGATCACGTGACCAGAAGGCTCGCCCCCTAGATTAAGATTATTTTTACGCAGCTGTTCTAAAATGTAGCGGTCCCCAACCTGCGTGCGTTGCAAAGAAATGCCCTTGGATTGCAAGTAGGACTCCACTCCCATATTCGACATGATGGTGCCAACAATGGTGTCGTTTTTTAATTGGCCAGCAGCCAACAAACGTTCCGCACAGATCGCCAAGACTTGATCACCATCGGCCACCTGCCCGTTTTCATCGCAAAGAATCACGCGGTCGGCATCGCCATCTAAGGCAATGCCCACATCGGCTTTTTCTTGCTGCACAACTTTAGTGAGTTTTTCGGGATGCAAAGCACCACAATCTTGGTTGATGTTCGTGCCATTTGGTTTCACACCAATTTTAACGACCTCGGCACCCAGTTCCCAAAAAATCTGCGGGGCCAATTTGTAAGCAGCACCATTGGCGCAATCGACCACAATCTTCAGGCCATCTAAGGTTAAATTCTGCGGGAATGTTTTTTTAGCAAATTCAATGTAACGACCCGTCGCGTCTTCCACACGAAAGGCCTTGCCGATTTTTTCGCCTGTTGGACGATCACAATCAGCCAAATCCTTTTGCATCAGGGCTTCGATTTCCATTTCCATTTCGTCGGTCAGCTTGTAACCCTGCTGATCAAAAATCTTGATGCCATTGTCTTCGTAAGGATTATGAGAGGCGCTGATCATAATGCCGGCATCGGCTCGCATGGCCTGCGTCACAAAACCAACCCCTGGCGTCGACATGGGTCCTAAAAGCATGGCGTTGGACCCCACGGAACAAACACCGGAAGCAATGGCGAGTTCAATCATGTAGGAACTACGCCGCGTGTCCTTGCCAATGACAATGCGATGGGTTTTGTTTTCGGATTGAAAATAAAGCCCCACAGCTTGACCAAGTCTCATTGCGATTTCGGGCGTCATGGGGTGATGATTGGCAAGCCCGCGAATGCCATCTGTTCCAAAGAATTTTTTCATAATCAGCTGGATACAATGCGGAGGCAGGAAGGACAAATGAAAATATCAACCTGGGATCACAACCCCAAATGCTGTCGCGTCAGCTCTGGATTATGCGTACGCACGATCTTAAACCCCTGCCCAAGGGCTTTTGCAGCCAGCTTAGCCGAAATCTCATCGCGGTCTTCGGCTTTTTCTCCTCCGCCCAAGGACTGCAAAAAGCGCTTACGCGAAATCGCGTACAACCAAGGAAAGGAAAATTCCTGAGCCCACGGGGAAAGATCTTCTGTGAGCTGAATGTTCTGCTCGGCGGTTTTGGCAAAACCAAAGCCCAAATCCAAAATCAATTTTTCAAACGGAAAGCCCTGTGCCTGCATCTGCGCCAACTTGTTCTGGAACTCAGCCCGCACACCAGCAACAACATCGCCCCCGTAGTCACAAAGATTCATCATGCTCTGAGAATCCCCACGCGAATGCATTAAAACGTAATGAACATCGTGATTTTGAACGAGTGCTAAAAATCCAGGATCAGAAAAAAAACCAACATCATTGATGATATCAATGTCGTGAGCCAAGGCCTCTTTTGCCAAAGCAGGCTTTTTGGTATCCAGACTCAAACAAACTTCGGGATGCCGATTTCGAAAGGCTTGTAAAAATGGCAACACACGTTGGCGCTCTTCTTCTAAAGACACCGCATCAGCCTGTGGGCGCGTGGATTCGCCACCAATGTCGATGATATCAGCGCCCTGCTCTACAAGCTCTTCCGCCTGTAAAAGACGCAGAGAAAGCGGATAAGAAGGTTTGCCATCCGAAAAGGAATCAGGAGTGAGATTGAGGATGCCCATGATCAAAGGGCGATCCTCTTGTAATAAAGCCCGTAAGCGGTGGCTCAAATCAGGCTCCTTGTAAACCTGGCTTAGAAGCAATGCCCTCGGGAGCAATCACAGTTTTGCTTTCTTTTTCTTCTTTTTTGTCCTCAGAGCCACCTGAACCACTTGGTTTCGCAACTGCTTTTACTTTTTCGCCGGCAATCGCTGCGCGAATTTGCTCAGCATCAAGGACTTCGAATTCAATCAAAGCTTTGGCCAGATTGTCTAGCTTATCGTGATTTTCTTTTACCAGATTCAAAGCGCGATCGTAATTGCGCAACACAATGCTACGCACCTCTTCATCAATGGCTTTGGCAGTGACATCACTGTAATCAGACTGGTGATGCATGCCCATTTCTTTACCGAGAAAAACATTTTGGTCATCGCTACCATACTTCACTGGACCAAGGTTGTCGCTCATTCCCCAGTAACAAACCATTTTACGAGCGATCTCGGTGGCGCGTTCGATATCGTTGCTGGCACCTGTTGTGACCTGATTAAAAACAACCTCTTCCGCAATGCGTCCGCCCATAAGAACAGAGATCATGCTCTCGCTGTACTCTTTGCTTTGCGAGTAACGGTCTTGCTCCGGCAATTGCTGCGTCAGACCCAAAGCGCGTCCACGTGGGATGATGGTGACTTTATGAACAGGATCTGTATCAGGTAAAAGCTCGGCCACCAAAGTGTGCCCCGCTTCGTGATAAGCTGTGATTTTCTTTTCATCGTCGCTAATGAGCATGCTGCGACGCTCTGATCCCATAAGAACTTTATCTTTTGCCAATTCCAAATCACTTTGCGCGACTTTCTTTTTGTTATCGCGCGCGGCTTGCAATGCCGCTTCGTTCACAAGGTTTTCTAAATCAGCACCGCAAAAACCTGGCGTGCCTCGCGCAATCGACATGAGGTCGACATCGGATTCCAAAGGAACTTTGGCCGCGTGGATTTTTAAGATCGCTTCCCGACCGTTAAGATCAGGAGCGGCCACCACAATACGACGGTCAAAACGACCTGGTCGCAATAAGGCTGGATCCAAAACATCGGGGCGGTTGGTAGCCGCAATGATAATGACACCCTCGTTGGATTCAAAACCATCCATTTCGACCAACAATTGGTTTAGCGTTTGCTCACGCTCATCGTGACCTCCACCTAAACCAGAACCACGGTGACGACCCACAGCATCGATCTCATCAATAAAAATAATGCAAGGCGCGTTCTTTTTACCTTGTTCAAAAAGATCACGAACACGGCTTGCTCCGACACCCACAAACATCTCGACAAAGTCAGAACCAGAAATGGAGTAAAACGGCACACTGGCTTCCCCTGCCACCGCACGCGCCAGCAAAGTTTTGCCTGTTCCTGGAGGGCCCATGAGCAAAACACCCTTGGGAATGCGCGCACCCAATTTTACGAATTTACGCGGCTCTTTGAGGAACTCGATGATCTCTTGCAACTCTTCTTTGGACTCTTCAACGCCCGCAACATCTTTGAATGTGACTTTGCGAGAATTTTCGTTAAGCAGCTGGGCTTTGCTTTTGCCAAAGCTAAGAGCCTTGCCGCCACCCACTTGCATGGAACGGAACAAATAAATGAAACCAAAAACAATGATGAGCACCGGCAAATACACCAAGAACTGTTGCCAAAATGGCGTGCCCGCTGGCTTTTGGTAATTCCATTTGGCATCGGTTTTTTGCAATTCACGTTGAACAAATTCAGAGTTCACTGGACCAATGGTGAAAAAGTGTGAACCGTTGTCGTATTCGGATTTAAACTTGCCCGCGTATTCATCTTCACTGATGCTGATTTCAGCAATTTGATTTTGTTGCACCGCGCTTAAAAATTCGTTCCAGCTGATTTCATCTGGCTTTGGTTTTGGTTCAAAAATCATAACGGCAGAAAGAACCAAGAGAATGATCACGGCCCAAAGGGCAAAAGTCTTTTGTGTCTGTTTCATTAAAAATCCCAATTAAATTAAGAGTCTTTTTTTGTATGACTCTACTTTACTACGAAGGCAAGGACTGAAAGTTTCGCGCTATGAGGCAAAGAAAATTAATGATTTCCTTAACAAATAGGTGCGACATTCAACACAGCCCATATGGGAAACAGACTAACATCACTGGGCTTTTTGGACAAAGAAAAATTTTTTCAGGATTAGAGAGGGGAACTACCCCACCTCAATCCTCCCCTTACAAAGGGGAGGAAGAAGGAGGGGATGAAATATTAAATATTAAGAAGCAATCACTTCTTCGCCAGTGTCTTGGTCGATTTCTTTCATAGAAAGCTTGAACTTGCCATTAGGCTCAATGCTCAAGACTTTGACCTTAACACGATCGCCTTCGTTGATGACATCAGTCACCTGAGCGATCCGACGGTTAGCGATTTGCGAAATGTGAAGCAATCCTTCTGTTTTTGGAAGAACTTCCACAAAGGCACCAAAGGCGGTGACTTTTTTCACAAGGCCATCATAAATGCGGCCGGCTTCAACTTCGGCAGTGTACTCTTCAACCATTTCTTTGGCTCGCTGCATCGCAGGACCATCATGAGAGAAAATACGCACCAAACCGTCATCTTCAATGTCGATTTTCACGCCTGTTTCATCAATGATGCCACGGATGTTTTTACCACCAGAACCGATCACGTCTTTGATTTTATCAACCGGGATACGGAAGGATTCAATGCGTGGCGCGTAAGCTGAGAGGTCTTCACGAGGAGAGTTCAAGGCTTCCGCCATTTTGCCCAAAATGTGCAAACGCCCTTCTTTGGCTTGTGCCAAAGCGTTCTTCATGATCTCAGAAGTGATGCCTTCGATCTTGATGTCCATTTGAAGAGCAGTGACACCTTTTTCGGTACCAGTCACTTTAAAGTCCATGTCACCCAAGTGATCTTCATCACCCAAAATGTCAGACAGAATCGCACTCTTGTCGCCTTCTTTAATAAGACCCATGGCAATGCCCGCAACAGGAGCGTCCATAGGAACACCGGCGTCCATCATGGCCAAAGAGCCACCACAAACAGAAGCCATAGAAGAAGACCCGTTTGATTCCAAAATTTCAGAAACAATGCGGATGGTGTAAGGGAATGTCTCGGCATCAGGAACCAAAGTCGCCAAAGCGCGCTCTGCCAAATGACCATGACCAATCTCACGACGACCAGGGGAACGCAAAGGACGAACCTCACCAACTGAGAAAGCTGGGAAGTTGTAGTTCAACATGAAGCTCTTGCTTTGCTCTTCAAGCAAACCATCAATGCGTTGCTCATCGTCAGCCGATCCCAAAGTGGCTACAACCAAAGCTTGCGTTTCACCACGTGTGAAAAGCGCAGAACCATGAGCACGTGGCAAAAGACCAACTTCGCAGTTAATGGGGCGAATGTCTTTAGGTCCACGGCCATCAATACGAACATTTTGATCCACAACAGTTGATCTCATGAGCTCTGATTTTAAACCACCAAAGGCTTCGCTAAGCTGCAATTTATCAGCATAGGTGCTGTCTTCTGTGATGACTTTGGCTTTGATTTCGTCTTTGATCTCATCAAGACGACCATAGCGTTCTTGCTTTTCTTTGATTTCCAAAGCCGCTTTCACTTGATCACGGTAAGATTCAACTGTGCTCCAGATGTTTTCTTTCTTTTCGGGAGCCACAACTTCACGCTTAGGCTTACCAGCCATTTTTTGAAGTTCTTTTTGTGCTGCAATGGCAGGCAACAAAGCGTTGTGAGCAAACTCAATAGCAGCAAGCAAATCTTCTTCGCTCGCTTGCTCGGCTTCACCTTCCACCATGACCACTGCGTCTTCGCTAGCAGCCACAACCAAGTTCAAATCGCTTTCTTCTAGCTCATCCAAAGTCACGTTGATTTTGAATTCACCATTGATACGACTCACACGACAACCAGCAATCGGTTTTGTCATTGGGATGTCAGATATAGCCAAGGCCGCACTGGATCCAATGATCGCCAACATTTCTGGTGGACATTGATCAGAAGCAGACAACACAGTGCTGATCACTTGCGTGTCGTAGTAATAATTGTCCGGAAACAAAGGACGGATCGGGCGATCGATAAAACGAGCGGTCAAAATCGCCTGCTCAGAAGGACGTCCTTCGCGTTTAAAAAACCCACCGGGGATTTTACCCGCCGCAAAAGTTTTTTCTAAATATTCAACTGTGAGTGGAAGAAAATCACACTCATCTTTTGGTTTGGCTGCCGATGTGGCCACACAAAGAACAACTGTATCAGCTGATTTGATCACAATGGAACCACCGGCTTGTTTAGCCATTTTACCTGTTTCTAGCGTGATGTCTTGATCACCTAGTTTAAACGTTACGTTTTTTACTGTCATTACTGTCATTTTTTACTCCTACTAAAAGCAAACACCCCATGGCGTTGCTTTGTTCTTTGTCTCTTGCCATCAAGAAACAAAGCCGTCTTGATGACTCATGGCAAAAGACGCACCCCAGCCCTCTTGTCTGCCAAAGGCAAGACGACAGCAAATTCCCTGGTTAAAAAACCAGAGCGCAAATTTTGCGTTTGCATCAATGAGGGATTTGGGGAGTTCTTAATGCTTGAATCAGCCACGAATTCCTAGCTTCGCAACCAAATCTTGGTACTTGGGAAGGTCAGTTCCTTTTAAGGATTTTAAAAGGCGACGACGACGGTTCACAAGCTTGATCAATCCACGACGAGAATGATGATCTTTTTCGTGCGTTTTGAAATGATCGGTAAGGTTAGCAATGCGAGTTGTCAAAATGGCGATTTGAACCTCGGAAGATCCAGTATCAGAGCCATGAAGACGGTATTTTTCGATTAATTCTTTTTTCACCTCGGGTGAAACAGACATAGTTTTCTCCTGAAAACAGCAAACTCTCGAGTCGGACAGAAGAGGCTCATTGTCATTGCAAGTCCTTATATAGGAAGAACCAACAATGACCACGAACCCTTCAAAACACCAACCAGATGAATCGCAAAAAGAGTTAGTTAAAAGATGGGCCTGCCCCATCTCTGGCGCGGCTTATCGCACATTGGGGAGAATATGTAAAGAAACGAAAAATTCCGCTTGCCTTGGCAAAGACTTTGAGTAATATGCTCGCTCCATCCTCCTCCAGGGGGTTGGAATCACAATTGTAAGCGGGAGTGGCTCAGTTGGTAGAGCGCAACCTTGCCAAGGTTGATGTCGCGGGTTCGAGTCCCGTCTCCCGCTCTTTTTAACAAGGTTTTTGGGGATGATCACGGAATACGTATCTTCTCTAAAGACCTTTTTTTTCGTCCAATACCAACCTCTAACCAAAAACCTTGAAGTTGTGTCCGCCCTGACGGCGGAACACTTTCCATTGTGCCTACCCCACATACAAGCCAAGCGCCTCATCAACCTGTTCCAAATCTTTATCTGACAAAAGACCAATGAACTTTGTGAGCCGCGCCTTACTCACCTGACGGATTCCAGGAACAACCAAGTATGACTTTTTTTTGAGCGCGCTGACCTGAATTTCTAAACGCAAAGGCCATATTTCTGGCGCTTTTGACGAAATCGGCAACACCGCCACGGTGGGCAAGCGTGAATTATACTCCGAGCGAGACACCACCAAACAGGGCCGTAGCTTACCAAATTCTGGAGGATCACTGGGCTCCAGATTTACCCAATACAAAGACCCACGCTTCATTTTTGCCCCTTTTTCTTAGCGGTCTTGGGCGCCTCACTCAAATCCGCATTGCCCCACTCTTCTAACCACTCTTCTTCTTCAGGGTTCTTTTGTAAAAAATTGTTGTAGTCTTTAGCTGCCGTAATGGCGCGCTGTTCCTCAAGATAACCCTCTAAAACCTGACGCACAAAGGAACTCAGGCTTTCTTTGCGAGGCTTGTGTCTATTAAGGTATTTTAGCAGATCACCTTCTAGCTTTATGGTAGTTGCTTTCATGCTAATATAGTAGCATATATCATGCTAAATTAGAATCAAAAGATAAGAACAAATACCAAGCATTCAAAAGAAATTGCCCTAAAAATCCTTCCATGCGATGACCTTCGTCATGAACGACGCATCCAAAAACCCTAATGATCAAAAGCAAGTACAGGCAAGCGACCTGCCCGATTTGGTGGCCTTCATCGAAACCGTGCGGCGTTTGCGTGCCCCAGGAGGTTGCCCCTGGGATCGCGAGCAAACTCACCAAAGCCTGCGCTCTTATTTATTAGAAGAAACTCACGAGGTCCTAGAAGCCATCGACAACAACGACACACCACACCTACGCGAAGAATTGGGCGACTTGCTCTTGCAGGTCATTTTGCACGCGCAGCTTGCGACCGATGCCAAGCAGTTTAACATTAACGATGTGGCCAACGAGATTAATCAAAAAATGATCCGCCGCCACCCGCATGTTTTTGGCGACAAGTCGGTTTCGGGTTCTGGCGAGGTGCTTAAAAACTGGGAAGAGATCAAAAAGAAAGAAAAGCAAGATCAGGGCAAACAAATTCATTCGCTGCTAGATGGCATTCCCAATGGGTTGCCTGCCCTTTTTGAAGCCTGGAAAATGAGCAAAAAAGCCGCCAAAACAGGTTTTGATTGGTCTGATGTTTCCGGCATTTTCGAAAAAATGAATGAAGAATTAGACGAAGTCAAAGAAGCCATTGCGCAAAACGACAACGACAAAATCGAAGAAGAAATCGGTGATCTTTTATTCACCGTGGCCAACATCGCGCGCTTTAAAAAAATCAATCCCGAATTGGCTTTGCAAAAAGCCAATCGTAAATTCAAAAGCCGTTTTCAGAGCATGGAAGAATCAGCCCGCTCCAAAAACATCAATCTAGAAACCCTCTCTCCCACACAATGGGAAGAACTCTGGCAACACGCCAAAGATCAATAAAAGGAACCAAAATGCGTTTTGACCTAAAACGTTTCGCAATACTAGCGCTCATCTTGTTCTCAACACCAACGTCTCTGGTGCAAGCAGAGCAACAAACAAAATTCGATCAAAACAATTGGCTGCAAGACATTCAAAAAATTCACGACGAACGCTTCCAAAAATTACAAGCCGTTGCGAACCGTAGCGAACTCAAAGACACCAAGCTTTTCCAAAAGGCTCTGCAACAAGCCGAACAAGGCCATGGGGATGCCTCGCAAAAATTGCTCGAACGCATCAGCAAAAATTCCATATTAAAAGATTACCGCGATTATCATTTGGCCAAAATACATCTTAAACAAAAGGATGCTGCAAACGCACTCAAGCTCTTGCCAAGCATTTCAAATCCCATAAAAAAAATTGATTTTGATCGCTTTTGGCTCAGACAAGAAGCTTTGGCTTTAGCCGGACAGGAACAAAGCATCGAAACCGAAACCGCCCCTCTGCTCAAAAAATACCGCAAAGACAAATGGGTGCAGATCAAATCAAGTTTTGCCAAAGGCATGGCCTCATTCCACAAAGGCCACAATGCAAAAGCAAAAGTTCATTTTGAAAACATCTTGGTCAAAAACCCCGGCACACTTTACGACCAACGCATTTTAACGCTCCTCAAAAGTCGCTCAACACCTGACTTAAAAATCATGAGCGCCGCCATGTGGAACTTGCGTGCAGAACAGCTCATTAAAAATGGTTCCCCACACAAAGCACTCGAAATCTGGCAAGGCTTTTACAAGAACGATTCCAAATACGAAGAACGCGTTGCCTATGGTTTTCATCGCTCGCGTGACTACCGCGAATCAGCCAAGCGCTACGAAGCTTTGTTAAAAAACGGCAATCATCAGCTCAGCGAACCGGAATTATTAGAACTCATTGCGCAAGCTTACTCTCGTTACGATGCCTTTGAAGAGGCCATTAAAACAAATAAAGATTTATTAAAAAAATTCCCCCAATCTCGACAGGCCTCGCTGGCGCGCTTTAAATTAGGGTTTTTGTATTTTGATTCTGAACAGTACAAAAAAGCGGCTGATTACTTTGCCGAATTCACAAACAAAGGTGGACGTTGGCAACAAGACCGCGCGCGCTGGTTTCGTTTGTGGAGCTTTTACCTCACCAAGCAATATGAACAAGCCTCAAAAGAGATCGAAAACTTGCGTCCTTTTTACCGAAGAAACAAAAACGATTTGATCATGCTTGATTACTGGCAAGCACGTGTTTTTGAAAAGCAAAACCAAAAATCCAAAGCGCAGGCCCTTTATAAAAAAATCATGCTTAGTGATCCTGTTGATTACTATGGCTTACTGGCCAAGCAGCGCTTGCAACAAAAATCTCTAAACAGCAAAACACTCATCGACCCAAAAATGCTTTCGCATTTTCCAGCAAAAATCAATTTATCAAAACAAAGAAGCAAAAGTCTTGAGGCAAAAATCAAAGACCATCATTTAAAACGCGCTATTCTTTTGGCTGGCCTCGGTTTAGACAATTACGCCTTTGATGAAACTCGTTTTTCTGTAGCCGGCAAAAGCGTTCCCAGCTTGGAACAACTCATGCAGCTGCAAAGTGCTCAAAACTATCACCGTGGCTACGCTGTGCGTAAACTTGGTTACAGTGGGCAAATCGCAGGCGCGCAAAAAGACGATGTTTTTGCGATCTCCTTTCCCTTAGCCTATCAAGATTACATTCTGCCACACACAAAAATGTGGGATCTGGATCAAGCTTTACCTTTTGCGATTATGAGACAAGAATCAACTTTTAAACCCGAAGCTCTGAGCTGGGCTGCTGCTTACGGTTTGATGCAAATCATTCCCCCTACAGCAGAAGAAATCGCCGGTTTGATCAATTACAGAGGTTTTGTGGTCGAAGATTTGAATCGTCCGATGCTGAACACTTTGTTTGGCACCTTTTATTTAAAACATCTTTTAGACCAACTCGACGACACTTTGGTGTACGCCATCGCGGGCTACAACGCAGGCCCAGACGCTATTCAAAGGTGGCGCAAAAAAGCCCCCAATATGGAAATGGATGAGTTCATTGAACTCATCCCTTACATAGAAACAAATAAATACGTGAAAAAAGTTTTGGTGAATTACCTCTTGTACAAGAGATTTTATTTTTGATCCCTAAAAAACAAATCAACCGGCAAAGTTTGTAAGGCAGAAACAAAGGTGCCTTTGCGTTCTTCTGGAAGAGCTTGCCCATTATGATCAACCAAAAAGGTCAGCGAGGCCCCTTCAAAAAACTGAAAGGTATAACGCGCGCCCTCAGGCGTTTTAGTGATTGTAACCTGATCACTCTCTACGCTAATTTTTCTTCCTGTTTCTAAGTCAAACAAGGTGGCCTTTGGTTTGTCTTCAAAGCTTGGTGACAAAGCCACAACCAAATGAAAATCGCGATTGTGGCAGTTCACCATGAAATGAGATGACTGATAATCATTGGCAGCAAAAAATTGAGCTCCTTCAAATAAAGCATCAAACGCGGCCTGCTCATCCTCATTCAACTGACCTGAATTGATTCTAGCCAAAGGAAAAACAGTTTCCTTGCCAAATTGGGTCCGGCTCATGCTTGCAAAAACTCCTGAAAAACCAGGTTTTCCATCAAGCACCCAACGAATTCTTAAAGGGGACGATAAGCCTTGGGCAGAATAAAACCAATCATGCGGTTGCGAAGAGCTTCGCATGACCAAACGATCAAGTTCTGTGCCTGCAAGTTTAAGTTGATGATATTGACGCGTGCCTTGATCACCAATGTAAACAGAACGATCGCCATTTGTTTCAGCTGCTATAGGACGAACAAGAACAAGCCCTGTATTTTCGACTCTGTAAACTTGTGTTAAGGGTTTCTGTGAGTCTATTGCTTGGATTTGAGGTCCTGGCCTCAAGCCAGAAATCAAAGGCAAGTCTCTCACAAAGGGCAAAAAAGCATTAACGGCTGGGGCTTTCACACAATCTCCTTGTTCATCAAGTTCACAATCACTTGGCCAAGAAGAGTATGGTTTTATAATTATATAGCTTTGTCTAGAGTTTATTTAAAAAACTTCACAGCACTTTCACTTCACTTGGGAATTCCGCAATGAAACGACTTCCCTCTTCGTTTTCGCTTTCGACAAAAAGTCTGCCGCCATGTTTTAAAACAATTTGGTAACAGATCGAAAGCCCTATGCCTGTTCCCTGGTATTCTTCGCGCGTGTGCAAGCGTCGGAACGGTTCAAAAATTTTCTTTTGATGTTCTGCTGGCACACCAATGCCGTTATCAGAAAAAACCAAACGAAAACGTTCCACATCGTCTTCAAATGAAATACGAAGCTGGGGTTTGCGATCCTTGGGCACGTACTTAATAGCGTTGCCAATTAGATTTCCAAACAATTGTGCCATTTGAATTTTATTGCCGTGAATAATAGGCAACTTGCCAAGCTCTATTTTGGCACCTGATTCGATGATGGACACTTCCAGATCCGAAAGCGCTTCTCTGGCCACTTCGTTAAGGTCCACGTTTTCAAAAGGGTCATTCAGACGTTGCACCCGCGAGTATTTGAGAAGATCCGAAATAAGATCAGCCATTCTTTTAGCCGAATCCCGCATGGTGTTCACACATTTTTGCCCTTCGCTCGACAAACCACCAGCAAAATCTTCTAACAATAAATCACCAAAACTTTGAATTTTACGAAGCGGTTCTCTTAAATCGTGAGACGCAACATAAGTGAACTGCTCCAACTCTTTGTTAATGCGTTTGAGCTCCAATTCTTTTTCTTTGAGCTCAGTGATATCTCTGATGACACAAGTAAAATTCCGTTGCCCTTCTAAATAAAACTCACTCACCGAAATCATCACTGGGAACTTCACTCCATCTTTTTTAACAGAGACAAGCTCTTTATAAGAGCCTTGCTCAACAAGTCCCGCAAGCCCAATGTCTTCGATCGTGAACTTATCGCCTTCGGCATTTTTTGAGGAAAAAATCAGACCCACCGATTGCTCAATCAATTCATTGGTGGTGTAACCAAATATAGGTAAAACAGCCGGGTTGGCAAAACGAATGACACCGTACTGGTCAAAAACAATGATGGCATCTTTAGCTGTTTTAAAAACCGAAGAAACCCTAGCGTCGGCCAGGTTCAAGTTTTTCATCATATTACTAAAAGCCAAGGCCAAATCATGCACTTCATCTTGTCTATCGGGAATCACAATATCAACATCGCGCTGACCTTCTGAAATGAGCTGGGCGGTTTCTGTTAAGTCACTCAATGGCCCCGTGATGCGTCTTCCAAAAATGGATCCTATAACCGAAGACACAAACACAAAAATCAAAATGGCCGCAATCGCCAGAGTGTTCATGTCCTCCATAGGACCAAAAACATTGTCTTCGTCATTTTCAGAAAAAAACGTCCATCCCGGTCTAAAATCACCGTTGCCGATTTTTATTTTTTCCCAAGTGATGAAAGAATTTTTATCTTTATCATGAAAAAAACCTGATGAATTCTCTAAAACGACATCATACAACTCAGGGTACAGGTCAAAAGCCTTGGGCACGTCTTTATCGATTAAGTATTGAAACCCTAATTTCTTTAGAGGGTAATACAAAAAATCGCCCTTTTCGTTCACAACAAAGTATTTTCGACTATCCGAATTTGAAACATTGCGAAACATGTCTTTTAAAAACAGACGCGAGTTAATATTGACCACCAAAGCGCCATACACTTTTCCCGTTCGCTCATCGGCAATGGGCATCCCAAAGCGCTGCATTTCTTGCAGCGGGTAAGTGACTTTATCATTCTCTTTATTCAAACTGATCTCGGTCGCCACAAACTCGCCGACCTTGTTTTTAATGATCTCCTTAAAATAAGGACGATGGGACTTGTTTTGCAATTGATCCAAACCCACCACATGAATCTGACTCGATCGCCGGTCGACACGCACTAATTCATCACCATTGGCTTTAATATAACGAATCTGCATCATAGAGGGTCTGTCATTAACGATCGAAACAAAGAGTTGATTCAAACGATCACGCCACTGTTGCGCCGTTGATTGATCAAGCTCATCGATACCCGTTTCTTCGGAACGAATGATCCCCTGAATGGGAGGAAAGCGAGAAATGATGTTAAGGTCACGTTTCAGATTCCAAAAGCTCTCTTCTAAAAAACGTGCCTTTTCGGCCACGACCAAGAGCTCATTTTGAGATGTTTGTTGGTAAAGAAGATTTCGGTAAAAAGAAAAAACCAGGTCGTTAAAAACAGCTGGCAATAACGATTACTGAATAAAACAACAATAATTTGACTCTGATTCTCACCCGGCCTCTAGAAAAACCATCTCCCACTCTAGCAGAAAGAAGTTTACCAGGAAGCAATTCTTGAAGAGACCTGGACCTTAATGACCAGCTTATTTTTGTCTAATATTAACTAATATAACTAACAATTTTACCAACAAGCAACAGTGTCACAACCCTAAGCAGAAATGGATTCAAGAAGATGATAAACCTCTTCTCCATGATTTTTGTATCGACTCTTTCAAGATCTTAGTGAGCTGCCCTTCGATCTATTAAAAAACTATGTCGTTTGGTGTAGCCCCCAAAAGCCCCAAGTCGTAAGCTCCGGCAATTGATTTGTCTTGGTCGTCAGCAACATATAAAGAGAAAGCGGTATTTTTCTTTTAAACCTTTTGAGTTGTGCAGGAGAATCCAAGTCTGACTCCCAATCATCACCGTATTCTGTGCTTCCACCGGCATGGTGATCCTGCAAACGAACAACCTTGTGCTGTGCACCTGGAGTGAAGGTTTGGGGTAAAATACAAAAATCACCCACTTGCCTTGAATCGGCCAACCCACTTTTTTTCCCGTTGAACCAAATCCCTGAAAACGCGGGGCCTTTTGGCTCTAAAACCAGCTTTATCTCGCCATTTTGACCTCCAAAAACCAAATAAAGAACGGACTTGACGAATATGCCCCTTGCTACAGTATAGACCGTCGCGTGTTAAGGGCATTGCGTCAACAATCAAATGTGTTCTTTTTATTCTGGCTCATCACCTTGAGTCATGCGCTGCCTTACGCCGAAGTCTTTGGACAAATACTCAATCCAGAAGCCTGTCTGTGCTGTAGCGCTCAAAACTCCGGTTGCCGGCGTTGCGCATTGGTTGGTCACAGCCCCCAAAAGTCAGAGCATAAAAAACTTTCGCATTGCCAAAGAAATAAACAGAGTAAAATTGCCAAAAGCCAAAAAGCATCTCAAGGTTTTGCGGCTCTTCCCTGCCAAGGACAAGATCACTTCAAAAATAACTTCACTGATGATCCCGCTGTGATCTCTCCATTCGCCATGCGCCCTATAATGCATTTAGAAATTCATTCTCTCAAGGCGGCTTTTTTTCGCCTTCCTATTTTTGAAGCGGAAATCATCCGCCCTCCCATCACTGCTTGATTCTTTCTACATCATCATCACGAAAAATTTTTAAGAATGAAGGCAGTATCATGCGCAAAAAACAAATGGGTCTTTTGACCCTTGTTTGGGCCTTGTTAATGACCCAAACCGCGTTTGCTCATCATGGATCGTCCTCGTCGGCAATCTCGACACAATTGTCGTCGTTAAACGGACTTTCCATCCGCAACGCACAAAAACCAGTTTCCCTTGTCTATTTAAACCAAGAAGTGAGCTTTTTGGATGAAGGCCAAGGAGAACTCTACACAACAACCTTGGGTGGCAGCTACGCCATTTCAACCAAACTCGATGTGGGGGCTTTTGTGCCATTGCGCTATTTGCAAGCTTCCAGACGATCCAATGAGTTCGGCTTAGGAGACATGGGCGTGCAAACGCGTTTTGTGTTTTTCGAAAAGAACAAACACTTTGCCTTTGCGGGCATCACCCTCACCTTCCCCACAGGCAGAGATTCTGTTGGGCTTGGCTCTGGGTTTGTGGCGCAGGATTCGCAACTGGGTTGTCCTTAAAGCTTGGTGAGTGGCGTGTTTACAGCACACAAAACTTCACCGTGCGTTATGACAATGACCCCATGCCACAGTGGAACGCCGTGCTTGGTTTGCAAACACCAAGCTTGCTCAAGGATCGTGTCGTGCTTTCGTTACAAGTGATGAACACCTTTGTTTATGGTTTGATGTTTTGCCAACAACTCAGGCAACTCTTCCCCGATGCCACAAGCAACATATATAGATAATAACAACGCTGGCTTGCCACCATGAGGGCAACCAGTAGCTTATGATTACCTATCGCGCGCCAGTAGTGACTCTCTCTCAAACCAACACCCTGCTTTTAGCTGATAGTTTTTTCACCGGACAGCTGGGGATCAGCCTTTTTAGGTAAATAACTTTACTTTAATTTTTGTGAAACCTGGACTTATTTTGATCGGGGACTGGCGCTCCGGACGGAGCGAATGCAATGAGCACAGTGGCGGCGATCAAAAATGAGAGGGACAATAAAAGCAACAAGTTCTTTTTTCGCAAAGATAAAAAATCTTAGAAAAAAAAATGGAGAACAAATGGAGAACAAAAATGAAGAACTCATCACACTTTGGCAATGACTCTTTATTTTTAAACTGTCAGCTAAACACTCTTAGACACAACTGACACATCCTTATCCAGTGACGCCAGCACACTCTAAATAGTAAGTTTATGGGCCAATGCACCACCCAGCCCTTTTGAAGATGCAGGAAGCACCATGATTTCACAACCGACGACGGCGCCCGAATTCACAAATTAATCTGCTTTCACCGTTAAACTCACCAAGGCTTTGGGTCATTGACCAAAGCTGATTTGTACCCTGAAGAAGGGGACACAGATTGCGACCCAACTCATAGCGCGGTCATGACACCAATTTCATCTACAACTTTTGGAACCGACTTGAAGTGTCTGAAACAGGTGTCGACGATGTGATCATGCGGTTCTCTCACCTTGCTGCTTGCATCACTTTTGGCTCCTGCCATCATGATAGCATGCACGCTACGGCATGCATGGTGATCTCATTGGCTCCAGCGTGTCTAGTGAGCGGGTACTGATACCCAGGGCGGCACCACTGGTAGTTTTGAATTTGCCATTGATACCGAATTGCCAGCAGCGCTTCAAAGCCAAAGAAATGATGTGACCACTGACCACGCTTGCATTTTGACAGCGACGAAGATTTAGTCAGCCCCTGTTTTGGAACCAAATATAATTAAATGGTTTTATTGACATCGACTTCACTGTTGATTCTGACGAGCCAAGAAGACACCTTTGTGGATAACTTTAGCAGCCTTTTCACCAACACCTTGGCGACCATCATGCGGTAAGAGTGACGACATGAGCGGGCATGATCACTAAATGCAAAATAGGGTGTAGGGTCAGAGGTGTTATGAATCCAGCCTTTTTGGAAAGATGGAATTGATTAACCGTCTCTGATCCTTATTCCTAATTAATCTTGCACCTTCCTCATAATAAGAGGAATAAGGGGCCGCATGCTTCTGCCTCGTCACATGTGCGATTTTTAAAACGCCGTTGGCCCATTTATCTCCATCACCATTTTGCTTTCTGCTTTTGCTTGGCAAGGGCCCAAATCAGAACTCCAACGTTCTCGAGAACATGCTTCCCAAGAACGACACGCATCTTCAGGCCTATCGTGAATTCAACGGAAGCCTATGGCGGCGATTTCATCATCATGCTCAAGTTGGAATTTGATGAAACTTTTATACACAAGAACCCAGTAAGTATCGAACGGATCACAAAAAATTCAGAACTGCCTAATTTGATTCTGTATTCTTTCAGCCAACGCCCAACAGCTACTAGCTAGCGATGAGTGAAATCATTTTAGAGCCTTGCTCCAAGACCTTCTGTTTCAGAACAAGAACTCCAAGCACTAAAAAACGCGTTCAGAATGATGTGCTTTTTTAATCGCTCTTTGATTCACCCGCAAAAACCTGTTTCTGCCATTTACATCAAAATCAGGTACAAGACGGCGTCAGCAAAAGTCTACAGCCTGGATGAAATGGCATGCTGTCGAACGCATCATCGAAAACGAAAAGGTTTCAATACCTTTTACCTACCACCTGCGTGGCAGCCCCACATTAGAAGTCAAACTTGATCAGCGCTAGACTCCACTCAAATCGAAGCAACCTTGCTTGTCTTGTTCAAGATTGTGGTGATTCTGTATGTTCTTTCGGCATCGCTTGGCATTTTTATTAATTAGCTACCATCATTGGTTTTGTTTCTGTTTGAATTATTATTTGGCAGCGGCACTTGCAAAAGTTTGAACTTTGTGGACCAACATGTTGCCTTCCTGATCTTGATTGTTTGGTTCTGATTGCATCTACATCTACGCTGATCTTTCAAACAAGACTCTAAACTCACAAAGCAGAAGAACGTTTGCAACTCACACTCAAGCAGGTTTTTATCCTTTGTTTATTAACCACCTAACAACAGTGGTTGGTTTTGAACTTGTAACTGAGCTTGGAAATGGAAGTCATCCAAGACTTTGGTCTTTATGGTGGTGGAAATCTCACAGCTTTGTTTTTAGGCCTTAGGGCTCTTTTGTCTTATGCTGCTTGCCTTGCCAGACCAAGAACAATCACAAAGTCATCGCGTTCATCCTGCCCTTTTTAAAACAACAGACAAACTCATTCACTGGAATCAAAATCACAGCAATCTCATTCTACTCTTTTTTCTTTTACTCACATTAGGCTTTGGTTTGGGTTTAAAGGACCTGCATGTCGAAACCAAACCCATTTCGTATTATAAAAAAGGTTCTGCCATTCGAAACGCCTTTGAATACTTTGACGCCAACTTTCGTGGCTCAACCACAATCGATATCTTGCTCAATGGCCCCGCGGGAGCATTCAAAGACCCTCAAAATCTAAAAGCGGTCGAAAAGATTCTGAATGAATACCAAAAAGATGATCGCGTTAGTCCACCACTCACTGCCATTGATTACCTCAAACGCGCAAACCAAGCCCTGCACGATGGCGACCTTGCCTTTTTTAAAATCCCAGAATCACAAGAAGAGATTGCGCAAGTCTATTTATTTTTAGAAGGCGAAGAAGCTTTTTCTGATGTGTTGCGCGACGAATACAGCGAGTTGCGTCTCACAAGCCGCATCCAGGCCTTGGGATCGCGCGTGGGCAGCCAAATCATGATGCGCTTGGAAAAAATCCTAAACCAAAACTTACCAAAAGGAATCAGCTTCACAGTGACTGGCACCAATGTGGTTTGGGCCAATATGGAAAACTACATTGCTGATTCTCTGACCCGTTCTTTTGTGGGAACCATCATCCTCGTCACCATCATGATGATGCTCGTGCTCAAAAGCTGGAAATGGGGGCTGATATCCATGATCCCTAATTTGGTTCCCATCGTGATGGTGTTTGGTCTTATGGGTTGGGTGGGCATCCCCTTGAACATGATCACCTTGATGATTGCGAGCATCGCCATTGGCATTGCCGTAGACGACACCATTCATTTAACAATCCACATCCGCAAAAAAACAACCGAAGGCATGGGACTTGATGACGCCATTGTCTCTGCTTTTCACCACATTGGCTTGGCAGTGATTTCCACCTCGGTCATTTTGGCATTGGGATTCCTCACCATGGTGATCTCTTCTTTCATCCCAACGCAGCAGTTTGGCTTCTACACAGCCTTAACAGTCGTGTTTGCTTTGCTCTGCGATTTACTGCTCTTGCCCGCTGTTTTAAAGCTGTTTCAAAGAGTCTTATGATGATTCTTCGTGACAAAACGTTGCAGCAACAAGCCACAAATGGGACCTAACAAAAACAATACCCTCAGCAAGCCTTTGCGGGCAATTTTATAAACCCTTGAAATGACTGCTATTCAAGGGTTTCCTCCTTTTTGGCATTCTCATTGCAATAGTTAGGCCTTGGAAGGACTTTGTTCATCGCCCGATGAGCAAACAAGACTCGGAGGTCCCGTGCAAGAAACTTGGCGAATAGAACCACTGCTAATCAGCTTTCTCATGATCATGAGCATCACTTTGGTTGGCATGCATTTGGATAGAGCCGAGCCTGACCATGCGCAACTTCCTAATGATGAAATCACTCGACAGGCGGCCAGCGACACCTTGTTGCCACGAATCAAACAATGGCAACCGCGCTCAAGCTACGCCCTAAATGAAACTCATCTTCAGAAGGAACAACGATGACTCAATTCAATTACATGGAACTCATCACATTGGCATTCTTGACCATTGTGATCATCTCTTTGGCCTGGGAAACCAAGAGGGTTTAAGAGGATTAGCCCGAAAACGGCTTTTTTATATTCCCTTGAGCATTTTACCATTCCTGACTAATCTGACATCAAGTTTTCATCTTTTTGTCTTTAGTAAAGGATTGTTAAAATGCCATTTGCCACCACTTTTCTTGCCCACGGTTCCAAAAAAGAATCTGCCAACGAATTTTTTCGCCAGCTTGTTGCTGAAATCACCAACGATGATTCAGTGAACGTTTGCTTTTTAGAAGCGGGCTCCCCCAATCTACAAGATGCCTTAGAATTTCATGTTAAAAACAACGCCAAACAAATCCGAATCATCCCTTTGTTTTTGGCACCTGGTCGGCATGTCACCGAAGACATTCCTCGCATGATCCAAGAACTGCGCGAACGCTTTGAAGGAGTCGAACTCAAACTCGAAACCTTTATGGGCGATCGCAAGGACTTTAAAAAACTACTCAAGAGCTTGATCATCTAAATTAGAATTATAAATCAGGAATCAAAAATGTTTTCCTTTGAAGAGTTATTAAAAAACCGTAGCGCAGAGCACCTAAAACTGCACAACCACATCAACCCACAATTTGCCAAAGTCTTACACACCATTGGTTTTGACAAAAACTACACCAAGGCCAAAGACGTTTCGCTCTTTGACAACGAAGGCAACGAGTACTTGGATTTTTTATCTGGCTACGGCGTTTATGCCATGGGACGTAATCATCCCAAAATGAAACAAGCCTTGCATGAACTCATCGACTTAGACCTGGCCAACATGGTGCAAATGGAAGCCCCAGCTTTAAGCGGTTTATTAGCCGAAAAACTTTTGGGTCTTACAGGGCACGGCGTACGCGACACCGTCTACTTCACAAACTCAGGCACTGAGTCTGTCGAAACAGCACTTAAGTTTGCACGTGCCGCCACAGGCCGCGACAAAACCATTCACTTGGACCATGCCTTTCATGGCCTGAGCACCGGCTCGCTCTCGGTGAACGGCAACACAGAATTCAGAGAAGGTTTTGGCACCCTTTTGCCTTCCGATAAAGTCACACAGAACGATCTCAACGCATTAGAAGACCTTCTTAAAACCAAAGAATACGCTGCCTTTTTATTTGAACCTGTTCAAGGCAAAGGCGTTTATGTTCCCGAACAAAACTACTTAAGACAAGCCATTGATCTTTGTCACCGTTACGGCACCCTTGCCATAGCAGACGAGGTGCAAGCCGGATTGGGTCGCACTGGCAAATGGGTGGCCTGCGAGCATTTTGCGGCGCAACCAGACATCATCTGTTTTTCCAAAGCACTGAGCGGCGGCATGGTTCCTGTTGGCGCTGTTGTCTACAAAAGCGAAATCTACAACAAAGTGTTTTCGCGCATGGATCGTTGCGTGGTGCACTCGTCTACCTTTGGACAAAACAATTTGGCCATGGGTTGCGGCTTGGCTGCCTTGCAAATCTTGCAAGAAGAACAACTTTTAGAAAATGCTAAGACCAAAGGCGAAATGCTTTTGCAAAAACTAAACGAACTTAAAAAACAACACGATTGGATCAAAGAAGTGCGCGGCAAAGGATTGATGATCGGCATTGAGTTTGGTCGCCCACAAGGACTCAAAAAGAAATTGGCTTGGGACATGGTTCACAAAATGGACAAGGGCTTGTTTGGGGAAATCATTGTGATGCCTCTTTTGGCCAAACACCGCATCCTCACGCAAGTGTCAGGACACCATCAAGACATTGTCAAACTCATTCCTCCTCTCACGCTTACAAACGAACACGTAGAGCGATTTGTGAGCGCACTCGACGAGGTCTTAACAGGTTGCGAAAAAGTCGGCGGTCCTATTTTTACTATCAGCAAGAATCTCGCCAAACATGTTGTGAGCCGTAAAAACAAAAAAGCAACAGCAGCGGGATAAAAACCATGCAGCGCCTTTACGCCGTCATCAATTCCCTCACAAATCGTTACAAGATCCTGACTATCATTGTTTTTGTCTTGCTCAGTGTGGCGAGCTTGTTTTTAGCCCAGCAAAACCTCAAGTTTGATACCAATCAAGATAATCTCATGGACAAGGAACAATCTTATTTTCAAGATTACCTGTCTTTTTTAAAAGAGTTTGGCGATTGGGAAAGCATTTACATTGTTGTTGTTCCAAAAAATACTGCTACAGAAACTCATTTGGATGATTTCCGCAAACAAGCGGGTCTTTTTGCTGATCAACTGGCTGAAAAACTCGTTTTTAAAAAACAACTCTTCCCAGAAATCATCTACAGAAACCCAAAAAATGCTTCGCTTGTTTCAAATGCCCTTCTTTATCTTTCTGATGAAGACTTTCAAAAATTTGAAAGCACTTTTAAAAAACAAAGCGCAGTGTTTTCTGAATTCTTACGAATAGACACCCTTGCCGATTTCTATCGCTGGAACCGACACCTTCTAGAAAACGCCAACTCCAACACAGAAAGCTTGTTTGATGATCACCCTCGTTGGGGTGAATACTGGCACGATTCTCTGCTGTCTCCTTTTCAAAAAGACGCCCAACAACGTTTTTACAAAACATCTCTTTTGACTCTGATCTCTGGTCAGTACCAAGATTTTGGTGGTCATCTTTTTGGGCCAAAGGGCGACATTCTTTTTGTGCAAGTTTTGCCGCGTAAGGATTTTAACCAAACCGAGATCATCGCCAGACCTCTGGCTGTATTGCGCTCTACCATAGAAGACCTGCAAAAAAATTACCCCGCACTGCAAATTGGCATCACCGGTCGCCCTGTTTTGCAAAATGACGAAGCCACTTCGACCGAACAAGATTCTGAAACAGCAGGTTTAGTGGCTTTTCTTGCCGTTGCAGCCCTGATCACCTTTTGCTTTAAACGCAAAGCATTGCCAATTGCCGCTTTGTTTTCTTTGGCAGCCGGCATTGCCATCACGCTTGGTGTTCTGACCTTACTTTATGGCACTATCAATTTACTGAGTTTGGTTTTTGGTGTGATTCTGATCGGATTGGGCATTGATTATGGCGTGCATGTTTTGAGTGCCTACGATTTTGCACCAGAGCAGCAATGGGAAAAATTCAAATCCACCCTACCACCCATATTTTTAGGCTGTGTGACTTCAGCCATTGCCTTTGCCACAGCCTTATTCACAAATTTTGAAGGCCTCAAACAACTTGGTGTGATCTCGGCCCTGGGTCTTATCATTTGTTGTGTTGCGCAATTCTTGCTCACACCCAGCATCATTGGCCTGTTTAAACAAAAACAGCAAGGCGCCTTGTCTACGCAGGCTCTTGATTTTTTCGGCGCTCGCATCAGGAATTTAAGCCAAAACAAAGGGGTTCTTTTCTTTGGTATTTTACTTTTTGGTATTAGCTTGCCAGCACTTTACAAAATTCGCTTTGACGCAAATATTTTGAACATGCAAAGCCCAGATTTAGAATCGGTGCGCTACGAAAAAATCATCCAAGAAAAAACAAACGAGAGCACTTGGTTTTTGGCAACAAGCTTTTCAGATTTAAATGAACTAAAAGTCGCTCGCCAAAAAATCCAAAACTTAAAAACTGTCAAAAGCACCCTGTCTGTTCTCGACTTTATCCCCCAACAAAATCAAAAACGACAAGAGGCTATTTCTGAACTTGTCAGACACCTAAAAACAAAAGTCGACACGCCCGCAGCACAGGATTTAAGCGAAGAAGTTAAACTTTTTATTCAAAGCATTGAACAAAAAGCAAACCAAGCTCTTATGGCCGGAAAAGAACAGGATTTTGAATCTTTACATGATCTGCAAACACAACTGGAACAAGGTGTAAAAGCCGGCGCCCTACAAGAACAAGCGCCCTTTTTAGCACGACTCAAAGATCATCAAAATTTATTCACGCTTTTGTTTCACCCCGAACCCTTAACGCCATCAACCTTGCCAAAAGCTCTTTCCAAAAGACTGATTGGCTCGCAAGGTCAGTACGCCCTCACCATTTGGCCAAACAAAAACATTTGGGACGAAACACACCAAAAAGAATTCATTGAAGAAGTGCGTTCCATTTTGCCTTCTGTGACAGGTGCGCCGATCACAACTTATGAGTCCACCAAAGATCTTGTTCAGGGCTTTTTTCTTGTGGCCAGTTTAGCGGCCTTCATTGTCATTGTTCTGTTGCTTTTCCATTTTCGTTCTTTAAGACTCTCTTCGCTAATCTTTTTAAATTTAATCGAAAGCCTCATTGTTTTGAACGCCATCATGATGCTCTTGGATCAAAGCATCAATTTAGCAAACTTTTTTGCAATCCCTGTCTTAATTGGAACAGGCATAGATCATGGCATCCACATTGCCAGCACACAAAGCAAAACAAAACAGGAACAAGATCGCACTTTTTTTGCGATCACGCTTTCTAGTTTCACAACAGCCATTGGCTTTGGGGCTTTGAGCTTTGTGCAACACCCCGGCTTGGCTAGCTTTGGATTCATCATGGCGATTGGGTCTTTGCTGATTTGGGCATACAGCACCCTGGTTTTACCAGGGGCAATAAAGCGTTTCTCTGATTAAACTAAGATACCTTAGGGAGAATCCCTCCTGGTCGACCGAAGTGCAAAACGAATTCTTTTTGGGGCATGTTTTTTTCAGGCGAAAAGAATTTTTTTTTCGTTGTAGAATAATACAAACAACCTATTTCATCTGCTGGCCTTGATTGAATAAACTGGCTAGCTTCTTCCAAAGCATCTAACCATATCTGTTTCAGAGTAACTAAGTTGATCTCTTGATTAAGTTTTAATCTTTTAAAGTCATCCGCATGGAACCGCCCTTTGCGCTTGAGCAATTCTAATAAAGACGCCGGTGTGAATCCAGGGTCTTTGCCTGCCGCAGCCCAACAGAGAGCTCCTAAGGATAAGGTCTTACTATGAATATCGATGACATCTAAAAAATCTCGCGCTTCGTTACGACCCGCCAATGCCAAAACCTTATTCACTGCCAGATCGATAGGATGCAATACAAAACCGAGATCTTTTTTTTTCACAACAGGCATAAAACGCCAGCTTGTATCATGAGCCCACTCAACTTTTGAAGCCCCTTCTTTATTGGCCACCTTCGCACGAATGTATCCAGGTTGCTTGATTTCTATTTGGATTTTATATTTGTTCTTACAAAGCAGCTCTTCGTCTTTGCCAAACGCAGCAGCCACGTCTTCAATAGAGTCATGAAAATAATCAAGATCGTTGCTAAATCTAACGGAATTTGGTTCAAAATGCAGGGCAGCCCCACCAGCCAAATGACTTTCTATTTTTCGATTGCAACTTAGTAGTTTTGCGAGGTCTTTTTGAAACTTTGTTAGCGGCATAATTTTTCTGCGACCTCCCAGGCCTTACGATTGCCATTTTTTCTAAGCTGATCAACAACCCAATCCAAATCTTTTAGCTCTACTTTGTAGTCTTCATCAAATGACCAAAAACACTCAGTGTAAAAATTTTTAAAGGCACGTCGCGCCTCTCGCACTTTCACCATACGACGAGCTTCTTTTGGGCTTAAACAACGCTTGCTTTTACGACCACCCTTTTGACCAATTTGGGATAGGTATTTCTTAACCGGATCAGACATTTTTTTATTATAAGCTGCTTATGTTAAAAATGCAATAATTTTAATAATTTATTATATGTTTTTAATTTAAAATAAATTGAGTTAAATATGGGTAAAAACAAAGGCATTTATGGCAGCTCTTAAAGAAAAATTCCAAAAAGAATTTGGTGATGAAGAATGGATCGTTATGGCTCCTCACTACAAACGTGGAGCACTGATTCTTGTCGACGATAACTTAGACATCATCGATATCGCCATTGCGGTTGCTGAAGACAACAGCACCCTGATTCAAGACCTCATCACCAGCGGAAAACTCAAAAAGCCAACTCCCGAACAAGTGAGCGTGTGGGAAAAACAACGCACGCGTTTTGAATTTGTGATTGTACAGCCTTTTGTATTGGCAAGGGAAATTGGCAAATGAAAGAAAAACATAAAGTTATCAGTTCCTATACATCCGCCTATCCAGATCCATTAAATTTAAAGAAAGATGACCTTGTCACAACACTCCACGAAGACAGTGAATGGCCAGGGTGGATTAAATGCATCTGCGAGAAAACTAAGAAACAAGGATGGATACCTAAAATTTATTTGAACAGACTCAATCATAATCAGGCTGTACTAAATTGTGACTATTTAGCAAAAGAGCTTACCGTGCACAAAGATGAAACTGTAACAACGCTATTGGAAGAATCTGGGTGGATCTGGTGCAAAAATCAAAAAGGAGAAGAAGGTTGGATTCCAAAAAGAAATTTGGACAAGCTATTTAATTGATTCTAACTTGACAGAATGAACGCGTTGCAGCATCTAATGAGCTGTGAGTACAAAATTGTTTCGTCACATTAACCTTTTCATCGTTTTCTTCTTCTCGTGTTTGTTATCAACGTCCTTCTGTTTATTTGAAAATCTCTCCGAAGAAAAACGAGTCTCCTACAAACAAGTTTTCACACAAAAAAGCATCAATAACACAACAGCAGCTCCCAACAATAGCTTGGCAAACCCAGCAGAAACTCTAGCAGCAAGCGATCAAACCCAATTGCTTGAAGAGTCTTTTTTTGCGGCACTCAATCTCTTCACTCAATACTTCCCTACAAAAATCTCTCATTCTTCTTTGTGCAATCAAAATTCAATTTACTCAGCACAACGCACTCACACATCCTTTGCACCCCGATCTCCTCCTTTGGCAGCCTAATCCCTCTTATTGCTGATTTAAGTTCGTTCCTAGACACCCAAGGTATTTCTTAAGGAGATCCAAATGCCTTCTTTCAATATTAAAGATTTAAAAGCTGACTTTGTTTCCGGTTTTAGTGTTTTTCTATTAGCCCTTCCTCTTTGCCTCGGCATCGCCATGGCCAGTAACTTTCCACCCATTGCAGGGGTTTTCACTGCCATTGTTGGCGGTGTGCTGTCTTCCTTTTTGGGAAGCACACGACTCTCTATTAAAGGGCCTGCCGCCGGGTTGATTGTGATCGCCCTGGGAGCCGTTAACGACCTGGGTGGCGGCGACTTGGCATTGGGCTACAAACGAGCCCTGGCTGTTGGCGTTATCGCTGCTGTCATTCAAATTTTAATCGCGCTTGTCAGAAAAGCCGTTGTTGCCGAAATCATGCCCCCTTCGGTGATTCATGGCATGCTAGCGGCAATCGGTGTCATCATTGTGAGCAAACAAACTCATGTCATGATGGGAGTCACCCCGCACGCAAAAGGCCCACTCGCCTTGCTTGTCGAAATCCCCAACTCCATCATGAACGCCAATCCTGAAATTTTCTTCATTGGTGGCTTAGCCATTGCGCTGTCTTTTCTGTGGCCTCGAATCAAAAAGCTAGCCGTCATCCCTTCGTCAATTGCGGTGTTATTGAGTGCTATCGCTTTGTCTTTTTTCTTCGACCTCTCCGTTGCTCACGATTACACCTTTATGGGCAAAAGCTTTCATCTTGGAAACGAGTACCTCATCAACCTCCCAAGCAGCATTGTTTCGGCCATCACTTTTCCTGATTTTTCAGATATCCTCTCAGGAACAAGCATCAAATACATCATCATGTTTGCGCTTGTTGGATCCATCGAATCCTTGCTGACTGTTTGTGCCATTGACACTATCGATCCCGAGAAAAAACAATCCGACTTAAACAAAGATCTCTTTGCCGTTGGGGTTGGTAATTTGGTGAGCGCACTCATTGGCGGACTACCTATGATTTCCGAAATTGTTCGTAGTAAAGCCAACATCGACTACGGAGCAAAAACCAAGTACTCTAACTTTTTTCACGGCATGTTGTTGCTTTTATCAATCGTGATTTTTCCTGGATTGATTCAACAAATCCCCTTAGCCGCTTTGGCAGCATTGCTAGTTTTCACAGGTCTGCGCTTGGCTTCGCCAAAAGAATTTGTGCATGTGTATAAAATTGGCAAAGATCAATTTGCTCTGTTTTTCATCACGTTCATCATCACACTTGCGGTCGATCTGCTTGCCGGCGTTGCCATAGGCATTGTGTTAAAAGTTTTGCTCCACATGATCAGAGCAAAAAACTTAACTGGTTTGTTCAAACTCAATTTTAACGAGCAAAAGGAAAACGAAACCAACCGGATTTCGATACAAGGCCCTTTTGTTTTTATGCATTATTTAAAAGCCAAATCTCTTTTAAATAATTCTTTTAGCGAGAATAAAAAAACCATTCTTGATCTTAGCCAAGCTAGCATTGTGGATCACACCATTTTGGATAAGCTAGACTACATTAAGAACGAAACAAGCGATGATCAATTCCAGATCATTGGGTTAGAAAAACTAAACCCATCATCATCTCATCATCTCGCTGTCAGAACATTATAAAAAGGTACCCTCTCATGAGCCATGTCATTAATGAAGCGCTTGAAAAGGCCAAGAATTTCTTGCCTGAACAAGGTCCGCTGGATTTTTTTGTGCACCACAACACTATTCATCAATTTGAACACGATGAATTTTTTGAAGGCACACGAAAAGCAGCAATCAAATACAACACACGCGATTTTCTAAATCTTTCGGAATACCAAAATCATTTCCAAAACAACAGAATATCGCAAAAAGACCTTCTCGAAAGCATTTACTATTTTCTTAAAAAACAAACCCTGCCAGAAACCTTGGCAGAACCTTTGTTAAGTTTTCTTCAGCAAGACCCACATTCTGATGAAAATAAAAACAATGCCCAAAGTGAACTGCCACAAGATGTTTGCCCCAGCGCCCCCATTATCAAACACTTGTTTTTAAAAGAATACAGCTCTCGCTTTTTTGATGAAGACATCGACTCTTATTTTTCTCCGACTTTCTTAAAGTTTATGGCTTCTTATTTTGATTTTGGGGCCAGCTATTGGAAAATGGAAGACCGCTCACTTGGCATTTGGACTTGTTTTAAAAGCATCTACAGCAAAAGTATTTTTTTAGAATCTCGTTTTCATAGAAACCTGAGTGGTTTTTTAAAAGAAAACAGCGATAAGAACGCAGAAGCCATTCTTTTAAAAATCTCACAAGAACTCAGTTTAAAAGACAACCAAATTCATGAGTACTTGTTCAACACACTTTACCGCTACAAAGGCTGGTCTGCTCTTGTAAAAAGCCTAGAGGAACATCCGGACTGGAACAAATCCAAAGATATAAAACCTGATTTCACAGAGTTTGCTGCTGTGCTGATGGCACTTGAATTTGTTGCCTACAAAACCATAGCTGGATCCCACCAAGCTTGCATTCCTTTGGTTCAAAAAAACGACCCCTACCAAGATAAACTAGTCCTTTTGGCGCACCAGTTTTTTTCAGATAAAGTGGATAAAACCAATTTAAAAAACTTGCTTAGCCATTTAACAGTCAGTCACTGCAAAGAAATTTGGCATTACGCCTACGAACGCAATCTTTACCATCGTTTTCTCTCCACTTACAAACATGGTCTTGAGCATGTAAAAGCCCCAACACAAAAATCAAAGTACCAGGCTTTTTTCTGCATTGACGATCGAGAAGAATCCTTACGACGTTATTTGGAACAGTTAGATCCCGAGTGCGAAACCTTTGGTGTAGCAGGTCATTTTAATTTACCCATTAAGTTCAAAGGTGTTTTTGATAAACACAGCCGCGCGCTGTGCCCTGTTAGTGTTGCCCCTGATAAAATCATTGAAGAGGTCTTAGAAGACTCAAAAAAACCAACAAGTTTGAGCTTGTATGGCGAACTACTTTGGCTATCTGCTGTCAGTTCCAAGACCTTCACACGCGGGGTGTTCCAAAGCTTTTTTTCTGGCTTTTTAAACTTAGCCCCCTTTGCTCTTGATATTTTTTCTCCAGAAACCTCTGCGCAAATCAAAGAGTTTGTTTCTAAAAAAGTAAAAGCCAATGTTAAAACAACATTCTCCTACAAACACCCTGAAAACCAAAAAGGATTCACATTAGAAGAACGCATCCAAATCGCTAATGGTGTGCTCACCGCAACAGGTCTTGTTAAAGATTTTTCTCCTTTTGTGTTTTTCATCGGTCATGGTTCATCAAGTTTAAACAATCCACACGAAGCCGCTCATGACTGCGGCGCTTGTGGCGGCGGCCGCGGCTGGCCTAACGGCAGGCTCATTGCACTTATTCTAAACGAAACAGAAGTCCGTGCTGGTCTTGCAAACTTGGGCATTGCAATTCCTGACTCCACCCAGTTTATTGGTGGCTACCACAACACCTGCAGTGATGAGTTAGAGTTTTATGATTTACCCGACTCAGAGGCATTAAAAAAACACCTTAAGTCTCTTTACAAAGCCGCTGAGTGGGACGCAAAAGAACGCTGTCGTCGCTTCATTGAAGTGAACCGAACAAAAGACAACTACCGCTATGCCAAAGGCAGAGCCTTAGATTTTTCACAACCACGTCCTGAATACGGACACGCCACAAACACTTTCTGTGTGGTGGGACCACGACAATACACAAAACCACTGTTTTTAGACCGACGTGCCTTTCTTGTTTCTTATGATCACAAAACAGATCCAGCAGGACAGGTTCTAAACGCCATTTTGCAAGCTGTTGGTCCGGTTTGTTCTGGCATTAACTTGGAATACTATTACAGTTTTATCGACAACGAAAAATTTGGTTGTGGCACAAAGTTGCCACACAACGTGACCTCGCTTCTTGGTGTTTCCAATGGATTTCAAAGTGATCTGCAACTGGGACTGCCTTGGCAAATGGTCGAAATTCATGAACCAACGCGCCTTCTCATGCTCATCATTTGTCGAAAAAACACCATGGAAGACCTTTTACGTGCTTCTGGTGGTTTTCAAAATTTAGTCAAAAACAGATGGGTGGAACTAAGCGTGCATGACCCAGAAGACGGAAAAATCTATTGGTTCCAACATGGTCAGTTGCAAGAGTTCACAGCACGCACAACACCTTCTCGCTACAAGAACTTCGACACAGATATTTTTAAAACCGCTGAACATTTAGACTTTGGCATTTACTCCGCTTCGACTGAGGAATAAAAATGAATTCATCTTTATACTATTTATTTTCTTACTTTGCTGTTCTGCCACTTTTAAAAATGGCAGGCCTTTGCTTTGCGCGAGCGTGTGCAAAACAAGACAGCAGCAAAGACAAAGCCATCCGTATCATCGTTAACACTGGTCTCGTCTTGGACACATTTGCCCTAATAGCTGCCTTTGTAAAATTCCCACTCCAAAAGACCACACTGACTTTTGATCATTTTATTTTCCACGGTTGGGAACTTTTTTTGGTTTGGGATAAAATCACCTTAGCGGCACTCACACTTTGTGTGTTGTGCTTTAATATCATCGGAAAGTTTTCCTTAAGCTATTTGCAAAAAGACCGCTACCTCACCAAATTCTATTTGCTTCTGTTTGTTTTTCAATTTTCGACTTGTTTCTTTATATTTAGCGAAAGCACTCAGTTTTTATTCATGGGATGGGAATTGCTGGGCTTGTCTTCTGTTTTGCTCATTGCTTTTTACGAACACCGCCCCAATGTGCTCAAGAATTCTCTGCGTGTTTTAGTTGCTTATAAAATCAGTGATCTTTTTCTCTTTGGTTCATTTCTTTACCTTCTTCACATCGGCATCACAGACATCAACAGCATTTCCAGCAACACAAGCATTTCACCACTCATTTTATTTTGTTTGGCCTTGGCTTGTTTGATCAAATCAGGTCTTTTTCCTTGGTTTTGGTTGCCCCGCGCCATGGAAGGCCCAACAACATCCTCGGCCTTGTTTTATGGGTCCATCGCAACACATTTGCCCGTTTTCATTTTTTTACGGGTGTGGCCTCATCACATAGCAGCAAGCCACCCACTTTTTATCACCCTCATGATCATTCTGATTACAGCAATCCTGTTCTCGACATTAATTGGTCGCCAGATTGCCGATGTGAAAAACTCGTTAGCCTACGCAACGGTTTCACAACTGGCTCTTATCTACATTGAGATCATGCTCGGTTTTTCGAACTTGGCCTTGTTGCACACATTGGGCCACGCGTTCTTCCGTGGCTTCGAATACCTCAAGTCACCGTCGCAACTTTACTTGAACCATAAAATCGAAAAAACAAGAACCGCGTTCATCGACAAAACAGGCGTACACTGGGAATTCATTCTGCCAAAAGCCGCTCGCAACTGGCTCTATGCCATCACCATGAAAGAATTTGGTTTGTTTAAATCAAGTTTTGGTCTTGTGGATCATTTTTTAGGTTTGAAACAAACGCGAATAGATAAAAAATCCTTTTTAAAATTCTCATTCTTTGCTGGTTTCTTTTGGCTGCTTCTAGAAATGTATTTTGTTGAGTTTGGGCAAGATCCAATTCAATACTTAGAAGAAACTTTTGTTCTACTTGCCTTACTCAGCTCAGCTTTTGCCTTTAAAAACATGTACCGCAAAGGTTTCTTTTGGCTCTTCTTAACTCTTTCGGTCATTCTTTGTTTTGATGTTTTAGAAGCAAAAATTGTTCCTGATCTTGTTTACACAGAACACGCTCTTGCCCTGATTATTTTATCAGTTGGCGCTTTCTCATTCTTCCAAAAGGAAAAATTATCCATTCAGAATTTTGAACCCCATTTTTCAACTAAGAAAACGGTGGAAGTCCTTCTGTTTATTTTAGGGCTTTCGATCATCGGGATTCCCGGACTTGGTAGTTATTTTATTTGGGAATCACTTGTGCATGATGTAAGCCGTGTCTCACCACATTTGGTTTTAGAGTCTTTTTATGTTTTATCAATCAACACCGTTGTGTTTTTCTCATTCTTTTACATGAATTACTTGGGAAACAAAAAGGAGCCCGTATGTTAAAAGCAATTTGTCGTCGTCCTGTTGCCTGCAGTCTTGTCATCATCAGCATCTTACTAAGCTTTGGCTTTAGCAAAACAACGCAAGCCGCACAGGTCGATTCAGGAATGTGGATCAATCCTAAAGTTTCTAAAAGCCTAGGGAACGACTGGAGCCTTGGGGCTGCTGCCGAAGTACGCACCTTTCACGATTTTAAATCTTGGAACCAGTTTTTGTTTCACCTTTACGCAAAGAAAAACCTAACTAAAAATCTCAGCTTGTTGGCTGGTGTTTCTTACATGGGAACTTTGCGCCAAACAATGATAGACGAGTATCGTCCTTGGCAAGCCATTGCGCTCAAACTGCCCTGCGACTTTGCCACCTTTACCTTACAAGAAAAATTAGAAGAGCGATTTTACCCTGGCTACACACAAGAGTTCGCTTTGCGATCGCGCTCTTTGTTTGCTATAGAAAAAGACCTTGGTTTCACCGATGTTGCTAAATTTGTGGCGTCTGATGAATTTTTTGTTTCTTTCAACAACACAGATTGGGGAAGCCAACGCCCTCTTGATCAAAACCGCATTAAAGTTGGTTTAAAATTCCCTAAGCTAGCGCCTTTTGATTTTGTGGTCTCTTATCAAAACCAACACCTTTTCAGAAAAAACGCTGCTGATCTTAATGTGAATTTAATTGTGTTGGAAGCAGGATTAAAGCTTTAAAAAGTAAGAAGAGATAAAAATCATGAAGCCCCTTAAACCAGACTCGGTTTGGGGCGGTGCCCCCGATGCAGTGCACCGGGGGCTAAAGGGCTCTGGGCGGAGCATGAAACTTTTTAAACTTAACTGTAATCAGAAATAACGGTACTCATTTTGACCTTTTGGTAGTTTTGATTTCCCCAGGTCACTTCAATGTCCACACGTTGCATTCCGGAACCTTCCGATGGACTAACCAAATCATCAGGGCTCACTTCATAAATAAGCACTTCGCGTGTGAATCCAGAAAACTGGCCGTTTAAATTCTCAGCCGGATAATTCCCAACAGTCAGGTAATCATAACCGTGATGAACATTGTCCATGAGAATATCATCCAGCTTCTGTTGTGCTAATTCTGTGGCCACTGTGTTCAAGTCAGAATCAACAGAATGGATGACTGAGTTTTGCATGGCAATCAATCCAGAGAACAAGCCAACCCCCACAACTGTGGTGGTCAAGATTGATTCAATAACGCTAAAACCGCGTGCATTTTTCAACATTTTCCAAATAGATTTGCTTCTCATAGCAAGTCCCCCTGCTTCATAAACCCACAGCCCTAATGAGCAACCGCCGTGCCAAACAAGTTAAACCTTTGATTTCCTTGACGATTAAAGCAAAGCTGTGCCAGGTTGGCACAAATGCATGATCTGAATTCAGTCTTTCTTACCCCTAATCTGTCACAAACTGTGACGGTATCCAAAACGAGGCGCGCGCCCAAATTCAAAGTTCGTAAAACTTTGTTACGAAGAATTTGCGCAGGACTGATTGCCGCTCTCTTCTTTATTATTATAAAAACACCCTTGGCTCACGCCGCGGATAATACTGAGCAAGCTAAAGCTAATCTTTCACAAAGCCATGGTATTTTTGAAAACAAAGAGATCGATTTTTTCCCTATTCCTATTTTTGAAACCCGCCCCGACGAAGGCGAATCATATGGCTTGATGCCAGTGGTGCTTTTTACAGACAAAGATAGCAAAGCCATTTCTGTTATTTTAGCCGCCATTGGGCAATGGAATTCTGTGATCAAAGCCAGTGGTGCCTCTTTGGGCTATTATTACCCTCACCCTGTTGAGAATCCAGACGAGGTGTTTCAGTTTTATGTTGAGCTTGCCCAAAAGTATTATCGCGAAGGCGAAGTCCGCTACACCAACCCCAAGTTTTTGGATAAGCTCTATTTGGATGCGCATTTCCGTTGGCTCAAATCTCCTTTTTGGCGCTTTTATGGTTATGGCGCGGCATCGGCTAAAAGCGACGAAAGCAACTTTGTCGGGCGTAGTTTTCGTTTCGACTTGCTAGCCGGTTATCATCTAACAAAAAACATCCGCCTCAATTTACGTGAAGAGTTTTTCACCATGGATTTGCTCACACGCGCTTTCCCTAATGTGAGCGATACACTGACTCGTTATGGTAACCAAAATGGAGTGAACGACGAAACCAATCTTTTACACCACATTTCTTTAAGTTATGATTCAAGACCCAAAGGCGCCAATAGCAAACGTGGTTTGTTTTTAGAAGCGGGCTATTTTGCTTCCATCAAAAATCTACTTTCCGATACCGGGTTCCAAGGCTTTAAAGCCGAAGGGGTCTTGTTGGTTCCTTTTCTTAAAGAGCGCACCATCACCGCCATGCGTTTTTTTGTGCAAGACATGTATGGCGACAACATCCCTTTTTATTTGCAGTCTGATCTTGGAGGCGCCAACGAATTACGCTCCTTCATTCCCAATCGTTTTACCGACACGGGCAAGATGATTTTCACGTGGGAACAACGCATTAATTATTGGTCACCCAGTTTATTTGGCATCAATGTCGAACTCTATGCTGACCCTTTCATTGAAGTTGGTCGTGTTTTTAATCACATGAATAATTTGGGATTTGATAACTGGCAGCCTGTGGCTGGTTTGGGAGCTAAGAGCTGTGGTTCCCCCCAATGTTGTCGGTCGACTTGATATTGCTTATGGCAAAGAAGGTTACTCCGTTTACACCATGCTGGGTTACGCTTTTTAAAAAGAATTCATGAAGGAAAAAATTATGACAAAAAAAGCCATCATCACATGCGCACTCACAGGGGTTCTCACCAACCCTGAGCAACACCCCGTTCCTGTAACACCAGAGCAAATGGCTGATGAGGCTCAACGCGCTGTGGATGCTGGGGCAAGCATTTTGCACATTCACATCCGTAATCAAAACCAAGGCATGGGGCATTTGCCAAGTTGGGATGCCAATGATGCCGAAAAAGTCATTTCAGCAATCAAAACCAAAGTTGGGGATGTCATCATCAATCTTTCTACGGGTGTGCTTGGCAAAGACATCAGCGGGCCCGAATCTTGTTTGCGCCGTATCAAACCAGAAATTGCCGCCTGCAACGCTGGCACATTGAATTATCTCAAAATCAGAGCCAATGGCGACTGGGCTTGGCCGCCCATGGTGTTCGATAACCCCGTCGAAAAAATCCAACGCTTCATTGACATCATGAAGGACACAAACACACGTCCCGAGTTCGAGTGTTTTGATACCGGTCATGTGCGTTGCGTGAACATGTTCGAAAAAAATGGCATGGCGAAAAACCCTTCCGTGAATCTTGTCATGGGTGTTGCCAGTGGTATGCCACTTAAAGCAACTTGGTTGCCACTTTTGCGTGAAGAAATGAGC
This sequence comes from Deltaproteobacteria bacterium, assembly GCA_024233595.1. Lineage (GTDB taxonomy): Bacteria > UBA10199 > UBA10199 > UBA10199 > JADGCS01 > JACKPK01. Next base: position 97,147 of record JACKPK010000005.1, on the reverse strand, counting down.
TCCGAACAACCTTGGCAAGTCACAGCCATTGGCCGCGAGGACATTTGGCCTGTGCATCAAAAGGCCGCTGAACTGGGCGCTAATTTAAGAACTGGTCTTGAAGACACTTTCTATTTGCCAGATGGTTCTAAAGCGACAAGTAATGGCGAACTCATTACAGCACTTGCGCAAATGGCTCAGGATTGCGGCAGAGAAATTGCTTCCGTGAGTGAAGCGAGGGAAATATTAAATTTAGCAGCTAGAGACTAGGGGCAAAAAAAAGAGTTTATTATGAATAAAAAAATCAAAAAAATCCTCATTGCCAACCGGGGCGAAATCGCTTGCCGCATTCAAAAAACAGCACAGCGACTTGGTATCAAAACAGTTGCCATTTATTCTGACCCCGATCAAAACGCCCTCTTTGTCAAAAATGCCGATGAGGCTATCAGTATTGGTGGAGCCAGTGCTCAAGAGTCTTATTTGGATCAAGATAAAATCTTTGCCGCTGCCAAACAAAGCGGTGCCGATGCTATCCACCCCGGTTATGGCTTTTTGTCAGAAAACGCTTCCTTTGCCAAACGCGCTCAAAACGAAGGACTCATTTTTATTGGCCCTTCTCCTGAGGTCATCGAAAAAATGGGCAGCAAGCAGGCTTCTAAAAACATCATGGCAAAAGCAGGTGTTCCTATTATCCCTGGTTATCAAGGCAAAGACCAATCCTTAAAAACACTCATCGCAGAAGCCAAAAAAGTGGGCTTCCCACTTATGGTCAAAGCCTCTGCAGGCGGCGGTGGCAAAGGTTTAAAAATGGTCGAAGTTGAATCCGAACTACAAGCGGCCATTGAGTCCGCAGCACGAGAAGCAGAATCTTCTTTTGGTGACAACACCCTCATGATCGAAAAATTCATCACCACCCCCAAACACATCGAGGTGCAGGTTTTTGGAGATCAGCATGGCAACATTGTGCACCTTTTTGAAAGAGAATGCTCTTTGCAAAGACGACACCAAAAGGTCATTGAAGAAGCGCCGTCTCCCACTTTGAACCCCACGCAAAGACAAGCGATCACAAGTGCCGCCGTGAAGGCTGCACAAGCAGTCTCGTATTTTAACGCCGGCACGGTCGAATTCATTTGGACACCAAATGGTGAGTTTTATTTTTTAGAAATGAACACTCGCCTGCAAGTCGAGCACCCCGTCACAGAAGAGATCACAGGCGAAGATCTGGTCGAATGGCAAATCAAAGTGGCGCAAGGAGAGAAGCTCCCTAAGACACAAGAACAAATCAATTTTTGTGGTCACGCCATGGAAGCGCGCTTGTACGCGGAAGATCCCGAAAACGATTTTTTACCCGCCACCGGAACCATCATGCACTTGCAAACAAGCTCAAGTGCAGAATCACGTTGGGATAGCGGCATCAAAAGCGGTGATGAAATCACCATCAACTACGACCCCATGATTGCGAAGCTCATTGCCAAAGGCGAAAACCGAGAACAAGCTCGTCAAAATTTAATTCAAGCCCTGCAAGACACAGCTGTTTTTGGCGTCACCAATAACATTGTTTTTTTAAAACAGCTTTTGGAACTGCCTGAATTTATCGAAAGCACTTTCCACACCGGCACCATCGCCAAAAAACAAGAACAACTTCAACTCAAGTCCCCCTTATTTCACAAAGTCCCAGAAGCCTTTGCCGCACTGGCTTTACTCATTCACAACACGCCAAACCCCTTCGTTGGTTTCCGAATGAGCCAGAGTGCTTGGGTCAATGACACGCTTTACCAAAACAAAAAACCCATTGCTTTAAGCTATCAGTTTTTTTCTTGGGATCGTGTTCTTGTTAAACAAGGAGACAAGGAATTCAAAATCACAGAGATTAAAATCGAAAAACACCACATTCAATTTCGATTTAACAGTGAACTCATCAGCTTTTTATTTCACATTCATCACAACAAAATTCATCTTAAAGGGAATTTTGGAAGCTCTATTTGGCAACGCGACAATTTAGAACAATCCAGCGGGGCAAACGCTTCTCAGGGAGGGCTCACCGCCCCGTTACCTGGCAAAGTTCTTAAGTTGCTCGTCAAAGAAGGCGACACAGTGAGCGAAGGACAAACCCTGATGATTGTGGAGGCCATGAAAATGGAACACCCCATCAAGGCATCGCAAGGCTCCAAGGTTAAAAAAGTCTTTTTTGGCGAAAGCGATTCCGTCAACTTAGGCGATGTTCTCATTGAATTACAAGCGAGTTAACAATGACACTCATCAAAAGCCAAATCGATAAACGCTCGCAAAACTACACACGCAATGTCGAAGAAAACAACAAGCTCATTGCCGAATGGGAGAAAAAAACCCAAGCCACTATTCACAATGGCAAAGAACGCACCATTAAAAAATTCAGAGACGCCGGCAAACTCTTGCCTCGTGAACGTTTGGATGCGCTCTTAGACCCAGGGTCTCCCTTTTTAGAGTTATCGACTCTAGCGGGCATCACGGTTTATGACGATGAATTGGTCGGCGCTTCGCTCATCACTGGGGTTGGTTTTATTGAAGGCCGTGCGGTCATGGTTTATTGTGCTGACCCTCTTGTCAAAGGCGGTTCTTCGACCCCCATCACCATTAAAAAATACCTGCGTGCACAAGAGTTCGCGTTGCAATTCAAACTTCCTGGTGTTCATTTGGTTGAATCAGCTGGTGCTAATTTAATGTACGCTGGCGAGGTCTTCGTTCCTGGTGGCGAGATTTTTAAAAACATCACGCGACACAGTGCCAAGGGCCTTCCCCAAATCTCAGTTGTTTTTGGTTCCTCCACAGCTGGTGGCGCTTACATTCCAGCACTGTGTGACGAAGTGATTATGGTCAAAGACCAAGCCATGATTTATTTAGGTGGTCCGCCTTTGGTGAAATGGGCGACACAAGAAATCGCCACTGACGAAGAGTTGGGTGGCGCCCAGATGCACACACAAGAATCAGGCGTGTCCGATCAACTGGCTAATGACGACGCTCATGGCATTATGCTGGCTCGCGAATCCGTTAAATCCTTGCCGCCTTCAGAGCTCAATTTTAGTGCACACACCGAACACCAAGAACCACTTTATGCCAACGAAGAATTGCTCGGCATTGTTTCCAGCGACCCTCGCTTCCCTTTTGATTGCAAAGAAGTCATCGCACGCCTGGTTGATGGTTCCGACTTTGATGAATTCAAACCCCTCTTTGGAACAACCCTTGTCACTGGTTTTGCAAAAATCCATGGCTTGTCTATTGGCATCATTGCCAACAATGGCATTTTATTTTCGGAATCCGCTCTTAAAGCCACACACTTCATTGAACTCTGCGAACAACGCCGCATCCCTCTTGTTTATCTTTCGAATGTGTCTGGATTCATGGTTGGAAAAGAGTACGAGCGTGGTGGCATTGTGAAGCACGGTGCTAAAATGATCAACGCGGTGTCAAACGCCACCGTCCCGCAATTCACCATCATCATTGGTGGTGCTCATGGAGCTGGTTACTACGCCATGTGTGGTCGCCCCTTCGAACCCGCTTACATCGGCGCGTGGCCCAACTCCAAAACCTCGATCATGGGACCAGACCAAGGAGCGGGCGTGCTCGCTGAGATTCGTAAAAAAGCCGTGGAAGCTGCTGGTGAAACCTGGACCAGCGAAATGGAAGAAAACTACAAAGCTCCTATTAAGCATATGTTTGCAGAACAAGCTTCGCCTTACTACGCCACAGGCCGTTTGTATGATGATGGCATTATTGATCCAAGACGCACACGCATGACACTGGCTTTGCTTTTGGGATTATCGCAACCCTTGCTCAAGGAAAAAGTAGCCGATCAAATGCGCTTTGGGACTTTTAGGATGTGATCACCCTAAACCTTGCCTTCAATTTGCATCGTTGTCATAAACCTTAAACAATCATCTCGATTCCATTGAAGACAAATTGCTTTTGGGTATGTTTTTTTGAAGGCCATCAACCCATCAGAACGACGTTTTTTACGACCCGATTTTATCTCGATACCATAAAGTTTTTGAGGGGTCTTTAAAACAAAATCAACTTCATAAGAACCATCTCTCCAATAATAAAGCTCACTATTTGGTATGAGGTTCAAATGATTCCCAACAATATTTTCGAAAACATGGCCAAACCAATCAGAATCTTGCTCTAAACGAGATTGACTTTGATAAGCATGAGTTAATGCCAAATTGAGAACTAGAATTTTAGGACTTGAAGTTCTGGCACGAATAGAACTTCCAGAATATTTTTGCAGCGTTCGAATTAAAAAGCTTTTTTCAAGCAAATTCAGATAATTTTTAATTGTAGCTGCATTGCCTCGTTCTTGAAGTTGTCCTAACATTTTCTGATAACTAATTTCATAACAAGGGTACTGAACAGCTATTTCAAAAGCCTGACGAAACAAAGCTGGTTTATTCACAGGATGCAGAGCCAGTATATCTTTTCCCAACACTGGCTCTATAATGCTGTTCAAAATATAAGAGCGCCACCGTGTTTCATCACTGGATAAAGAAATGCTTCCTGGATAAGCGCCATAACGAAGGTACTGATCAAAATCCCATTCAAAGGCTTGGTGAAATTCCAAAAAACTCCAGTGAGGCATGTGAATCAGTTCAAAACGACCAGCGAGACTTTCACTCAATCCTTTTTGTAAATACAAACTTGATGAACCCAATAGTAAAACTTTGATATCAAAACGATTTCGATCTTGATCAAAAAGGATCTTAACTTGCTCACTCCATTGAGGAACCTTTTGAATTTCATCGATAATAAGTAAGGTGCCCTGACCTTTTTCACGCGCAGACAGCCAGTGAAATTCAATCCAATCTGGTTTAGGGGGAGCTGGAGAATCCGCAGAGACCATGACCTTCGGCCCCTGCCATTTATCAAAAAGATCCCGCGCTAAGGTGGTTTTCCCAACCTGACGAGGACCTAATATGATTTGTATAAGAGGATTATCTTCTTGAAATCTTTTATTTAATTCATCAAATTGTTTAAATATGAGTTTCATCTCATAAAATTATGAGATATATCTCATAAAATTGCAAGAGGCCATTTTACCTCCCCTAATTCACCTTGGCTTTCAAACTTGCTTTCACAAAACGCAAAAACGCTTTGGCTCTTTTTGTCCCTTTGCCAAACAAAGCCACATTCAAATCCTTCATCATGCTGATCTTGGTCGCATTGTAATCGTACCACCAAAAGAAGTTCCGTTTAGCGGGTTGTTTGTTCTCGTGCACATGGCGAACCTGGACCAAATCCAACAAACCAAGAGCCCCATGCGTGCGTCCAATACCGGAAAGTTTTGGTCCGCCCCACGGGGTTTGCGGCAAGGCATGGGTAAAAAGTGATTCATTGATGTTCACTGTTCCCGCAACAAGTTGCGAAGCCACTCGTCTAGCGCGGCTCGCGTTCTTACTCCAAACATACGCATTCAAACCATACGCAGAGTCATTCGCAAGTGTGATAACCTCTTCATCGTTTTTAAAACTCATAAGAGGCAACACCGGCCCAAAGGTTTCTTCTTTGACCACATCAAAACTATGATCAACTCCCGTGATGACCGTTGGGGGATAAAAAATCCCCTTTGTGGTTTTGATGCGTTCACCACCGGTTAAAATTTGAGCCCCACGCGCACGCGCATCATCAACTTGTTGCGCAACTTTATTGATCTGCATCTCAGCAGTCATGGCACCTAGTTCAACATCAGGGTCACTCCCAACACCTTGTTTTAAAAGTTTGGTTTTTTGCACCACGCGCTCTTTAAAATTTTCAAACACAGATTCCTGCACGTAAACACGTTCCACACTGGCACAAACCTGCCCACTATTACAAAACGCGCCCCAAACAGCTGCTGAACTTGCCACATCTAGATCAGCATCCTCAAAAACAATCAGAGGATCTTTACCACCCAACTCTAGCGTACACGGTGTGAGGTCATGCGAGCAGGCTTCCATGATTTTTTTACCGGTGCCAACAGAACCAGTGAAAGCAATTTTATCGCAACCACCACTCACCAAAGCAGCTCCTGTCATGCCATCACCGCTAATCACCTGCAACACGCCTTCTGGCAAAGAAACGGCTTTAAAAATCTCTTTTATTTTTTCACCAACCATGGGGGTGTGTTCGCTGGGTTTTAAAACCACAGTGTTGCCAACCAACAAGGCCATGGTGACCTCTCCCAAAGGAATTGATAAAGGAAAATTCCAAGGCGCAATCACCCCCACCACACCGTAAGGATAAAATTCCAAATGAGAGGCCCTGCCCAAAACCGTCCACTTGCCTAATTTGAGTCTTTCCTTTTTTAGCAGCGATTCACTTTTCTTCGCAAAGTAGGTCATCAAATCCATAACCGGCATGATGTCATTGCCAATGGCTTCCACAACCGGTTTGCCGTTTTCTTCAGAAATCAAAGCAGCCACCTCGTCGGTGTGATCCAAAAGCCAATCCCTTGCGGCCAAAATGTATTTTGCTCTTTGCTTAAATCCCAAACGATTCCAAGCCGGTTGCGCCGCTCTTGCTTTGGCAATGGCAACGCTGACTTGTTCCTGTGAAAAAACCGGAACACGCCCCACTTCTTGACCTGTAGCAGGATTAGTTGAAATGATTTCCCGAGATGCTGGAGCTTGAATGTTTTGCGACATGATGAACTCCTTTTGAAAAGAATATTTTAAAAGCGCACACGTTTCGCTAAATTTTGTGCCGCTTGGTAGGGATTAATTTTGCCTTCATCAAAATCTTTGATCGTGGCTTTAAAATCTTTATTGCTATCGCAAGACTCATGAAGACGTTCAGCAATTTCGGAGACTAATATTTCCATGAGCTCAGAACGTTTGATCGCCTTTTGTTTTTTGGGATCCGCAATTTGTTTTTGTAAAAACTGCTGATGCTCTTCGCAATGACTGATCACATTGTTTAACCCGTCACCTTTGGTCGCCACCGATTTTAAAACGGGCACCTTCCAATCTTCAGAATACATTTCGGAAAGAGCCAAAAGCTCAGACGCCATGCGATCAGCACCTTCACGGTCGGCTTTATTCACCACAAAAATATCAGCGATTTCCATGAGGCCAGCCTTCATGGTTTGCACAGTGTCACCAGATTCGGGAACCAAAACAACCAATGTTGTTTGCGCCACCGACATGATATCCAATTCAGTTTGGCCAACACCAACGGTTTCAATGATGATCACATCGCAGCCATAGGCGTCTAGCAACTGAACAATATCGCGCGTGGCACGAGACAAGCCACCATGAGCGCCACGTGATCCCAATGATCGAATGAAAACACCTGGGTCCGCATTGTGATCCTGCATGCGGATGCGATCACCCAACACAGCGCCACCCGAAAACGGACTGCTGGGATCAATGGCAACCACACCAACAGTTTTGTTTTGATCGCGAAAATTTTTAATGAGTTTATCGACGAGAGTGGATTTACCGGCGCCAGGAGGGCCCGTGACACCTAAACGGTAAGCGTGGCCACCCAGATCGTAAACAGCCGCCATGAGTTCCATAAGGTCCTCATGGCGATTGTCTACATAAGTCATGAGCCGCGCTAAAGAGCGGGCATCGCCTTTTTGAAGGCGTTGCAGAAATTCGCGGGTTTCTGGTTTCACTTAAAGAATAGAACCCAAATTAAGAGCCAAGCCCATATCACCTTTAACTTTAAGTTTACCGGTCATAAAAGCCATTTGTGGGTTGAGTTTTTTCTCGATGATATCAACCAAATCGCTTGTCGCGATGGTCACTGTGCAGTTTGCGTTGTCGGCAGGACCTTGGCTTACAAAACCACTGTCTTTTGTGAGATCAATCACCCACGTTTCGTTGTTGTCGCCAGTCAATTCAAAAGCATAAACCGCGTTGATGGCTTTTACTTTATCGACGTTTTCGTTAAGTCTTGTTTCGATTTTACCTTTAAAGATTTCTTCACCTGTCATGTCTTCTCCTTTTATTGATCAAAAGGCCTTGGGGCCCCAAAAAATATAAAATCCCATCGGGAGTATTGCAACATCAAAGCAATGACAACCAAAAAGGCCCGTTTTTCACAAACTGGTCCCAAAAAACGGAAAAACCCTGGTTTTCAAAGAAAACAATAGCCTTCCAAAGGCAATGACCAATCATCAGGACCAGGGTCAAGAAGCCAAGAATTTTAATTAAAAATGAAAACCACGGCGGTAATAAAGAAGCTTTTTTAAATAAAGAAAAGCCTGCCTTGAGCCAAACCAAAACACCAATGAGGTACAAAGATAAACTGGCCGCATTCAGTTGCAAGGCTTTCAGAAAATCACCTTGAGGAATCAAAAGAAAAGCCCGGGTCAATCCACAACCCGGGCAGTCTAAAAGATACAAACGTTTTATGGTGCAAATGGTGCGACCAGGAAGATCGCCAATGTCCAAAAAAAGACCCGCAAGCAAAACAAGCGGAGCACCAAAAAAAACAAGTGCTGCGCCCCAGTCTTTGCCTGACTGCTTAAGCGCCATTCGCTAGTTTGTCGGCATAATCAGAAATGTAAGGCAAATTGACTCGTTGCCCTTGGTAAGCTTTCACCATGAGCACAATGGTCAATACCAAAGAGGCTGGCCCCATGAGAAAGTAAACCACCCAAAAAAGCACACCGATCCATGGGATCTGCATCATGATGAAAGTCGCAATGTAAAGCGCGATCAAAGTAAAATTTAATAGGATCGCTTGCCATGCGTGAAAACGCACTGTCTTGTTATTGCGTTCCAACAACAAAAAAATGAATCCTGTGAGAAAGCCGCACAAGTAACAAAGACAAGATGCCAAATTAGCATCAAGCCCAGAGCCACCACCCTGGCTGCCGCCCGATTGCGCCGAGTAAGGGTGTTCTTGCCCCGATTGGTTTTGATAATTCTCTTCCGACATACATTCCCCTTGGTTTAAGGTTATTCGTTATAAAACGAATCGAAAATCTTTTTATAGCGATTAGTAATGACCTTTCGCTTCACTTTTAGAGTCGGAGTGAGCTCCCCTGACTCGACCGAAAAGTCCGTTGGCAAAATTTGAAACCGTTTGATGGTTTCGTATTTTGCTAACTCCTTGTTTTTTTCTTCTATACGCTGTTTGACAAAGGTAAAGATTTTTTCCTGCCTGATCAAGTCAGGATAATCGTTAAAAGCTATTTTATGATCTTTTGCGTAACGCATGATTTCATCTTGGTCCAGAGTCACCAAAGCCGACAAAAACTTGCGTTTATCGCCATGAACCACAAATTGCGAAATAAAAGGATCGGTTTTCATGAGGTTTTCGATGTTTTGTGGCGCGATATTTTTGCCCCCTGCCGTCACAATGATATCTTTCTTGCGATCAGTTATTTTAATAAAACCTTCTTCGTCGATTTGCCCAATATCCCCTGTGTGAAACCAGCCTTCGCTGTTCATCACGGCATCAGTGGCTTCTTGGTTTTTAAAATAACCTTGAAACACCATGTCGCCACGCACAAGAATTTCGCCATCGCCAGCAATTTTGATTTCGCACCCCTTTAGTGGCAAACCAACCGTGCCAATTTTTGTTGCCTCCATGCGATTGATCGACACAGCCGCTGTGGTTTCCGTCAGGCCATACCCCTCTAAAATGGTGAACCCAAAGGCATGAAAAAAGCCACCAACTTCTTCGGACAAAGGAGCCCCACCTGAAATAAAAAACTCCAGACGCCCACCCAATTTTTTGTGCAGCTTTTGGAAAACAAGTTTATCGGCCAGGTTGCATTTAGCCTGCAAATAAAATGGGATTTTTTGATGGTTTAATACCAAACGCGAGCGTTCTCTTCCGACAGCAACCGCCCAATCAAATATTTTACGCTGAGCAGGCTTAGCGTTCTCGGCATTCTGCATGGTGCGCGTGTGGATTTTTTCAAAAATACGCGGCACACTCGCCATAAAATGAGGACGAATGGTGGCGATGTTTTCGAGAAGACGATCAATGCTTTCGGCGTAGGCCTGCACAAAACCCAAGCGCAGGTGAAAGTACTGCACCACTCGCGCCAAGATATGAGCCAAGGGTAAGAAAATAAGACTTTCGTAACCTTCTCTGTGAGGGAAAACATCAATACACGCCTCAACCTCGCACATAAAATTATGGTGAGTCAAAACCGCTCCCTTTGGGTTGCCTGTTGTGCCCGAGGTGTAAACAAGAGAAGCAATGTCATCAGGAGCAATTTGCTTTAAAGCCGCTTCGTAAATTTCCTGTCCTGATTCGACACCCAAAATTTTTAACTCGTTCAAACTGTAAATGCCTTCCGCCTTTTGCGGAAGTTCTTCAAAGGACACAATCTGTTGCAAAGAAGCAATGTTGTCTTTTTCTTTTTCAATGCGCGAAAAAAGCTCTTTGTTTTCGACAAACAAAACCTTCACTTCAGCATTTTCTAAAATGTAAGCCGCCTGATCATCTGTGCTGGATTCATAAATAGGAACAACAACACCACCAACGGCAAGAATGCCAAGGTCCACAATGGTCCACTCGTAACGTGTGCGAGAAAAAATCGCCACGCGATCACCTTTTTGCACACCCAAACGCTTCAAGCCACCTGCTACTCTTTGGATAGCAGATTGCAAGTCTTGCCAGGATAAGGTCTGCCACGATTTGTCTTCATAAAAACGAATGGCCGTGTCTTCCGGTTTTTTTTGCACCGTGCTGTTAAAAGCAGCAACTAAATTTTGAAAAGCAGTCATAAAAGCCTCGTGCGTTTAAAAGTAGAATCAAGCGTCGTTCACATCTTTAATGAACTCAATAAATTGTTCGCCACTGGGTAAATCGTCTATGGCTAAAAAAGACAAATGCGCTGGCGTTTCGTGCCATTCGGGCGAGCTGTTTAAATAAAATTGTGCGCAGCGACGCATTTTTTGTTGTTTTTTAATTGATGCTGATTCCAATGCCGAACCGTATTCTTGGCCAATACGGCGTCTGATCTCGACAAAAAATAATTCATCATCTTTCTGCGCGATCAAGTCGATTTCTCCGTACTTGCAAAAAAAATTGGTTTCGATCACGCGGTAACCTTGCTGGCATAAATGTTTTTGTGCGATTTCTTCGCCTTGTGATCCTGTTTGCTGTTTAGCCGTGGGCTGAATTGAACCTTGCTTGTCTTTTTGCATCATTCCCTCACCACATTCAAAACATGCTTGATGCCCTCTAGGGATTTTACAACACTGCGTAGCTCGTGAATGTTTTTAACACTCAAATCCAAAGAAATCCGAGCCACACCGTCGGACTGCGCTTTCACCCAAACTTTTATGATGTTCACATCGCGTTCTGAAATGGTTTTGGTGATTTCAGCCAACATGCCTTTACGGTCTTCCGCGATCACAAAAATACGTGCCAAACTTTCTTGCTCGGTGTCATCATTCCAAGCCACATCCATGCGACGATCTGGATCGATGCTGAAAACGCGCGGGCAATCGGTACGGTGAATGGCCACACCACGACCACGGGTCACAAAACCAATGATGGCATCGCCTTTAACCGGGTTACAGCACTTACCAAAGGTCACCAAAATGCCATCTTGTTTGTCGACCAAAATCAGGTTCTTGTTGCGAGAACCAATTTTCTTAAAAATCTTTTTGATGACGTTTTCATCACGCTCAGGTGATTCCTCTTCCACGGGATCAGGATGAAAAAGCTCTTCAATCACTTCTCTGGCATCGATTTTTCCGTACGCAATGTTTGTGAAAAACTCTTCTAAATTTGTTTTTTTACTTTTTAAATACGCCTGCAGCTCTTCGGATTTAAGAACCTTAGCTGGTTTTAACTTGGACTTTTGCGAAGCAGACTCAAAAATATTTTGACCAATCACGCGGCTTTTTTCTTTTTGTTCACGACGAATGTATTGCCGAATGTGAGTTTTGGCTTTGGACGACTGCACAAAGTCGAGCCAGTCTTTATTTGGTGTTTGCGTGCTTTTTGTGATGATCTCGACGGTGTCGCCACTTTCTAATTTTTGTGACAAAGGCACCATTCTGCCGTTGACCCTTGCTCCCGCGCAACGATGCCCCACATCTGAATGAACAGCGTAAGCAAAATCCACTGGCGTGGCATGATGACAAAGAGTTTTGAGATCGCCATTGGGCGTGAACACAAAAATCTCGTCTTCGAATAAATCCATTTTAAAGGTGTCGACAAATTCAAGAGAGTCTTGCAACTCGGTTTGCCAATCGACCAACTGACGCAACCATCGGAATTTTTCTTCGTCCTTGGTGTCCAAGCGACCATCTTCTTTGTACTTCCAGTGCGCCGCGATCCCTTTTTCGGCAATCTCGTGCATAGCAAAGGTTCGGATTTGAAACTCAACGCGCTCGCCATCAAAACAAACAACAGTGGTGTGCAAAGACTGGTAGGAGTTGCCTTTGGGCATGGCAATGTAGTCCTTAAAACGCCCTTGAATCGGACGCCACAACGAGTGAATCGCACCCAGAACTTCGTAACATTGCTCAATGGAATCCACCAACACGCGAAAGGCAATGAGGTCATGCACATCGTCCAAATTGATTTCCTGACGCTGCATTTTACGAAAAAACCGAATAGGCTTTTTCACACGCCCATAAATTTGCAAGCTATCGATTGCTGGTCCAACCTGCTTCGCACAGTGTCCATCACTCGGTTGATGTACTCTTCACGAATTTGTTGAAACCGGGTTGTGCGCGCTTTGATCTGTTTGTAGATTTCTGGCTTTAAGAATTTAAACGAAAGATCTTCTAGTTCTTCTTTGATCCAATAAATACCCTACGCCCTGCAATGGGCGCGTAAATGTCCTAGGTTTCTTGGCTGATTTTGACCTGCTTTGTCTCCGACATGAACTGCAAAGTGCGCATGTTGTTAAGCCTGTCAACCAACTTCACCATGATCACACGAATGTCTTTGGACATGGCCAAGATCATTTTACGGTAGTTCTCGGCGGCGGTCTTCTTGATTGCTAATCTTAATCTTAGAAATTTTGGTCACGCCGTCTACGATTTCGGCAACATCACTGCAAAAAGTTTTGCACGTCGATCTTGGTGACCGATGTGTCTTCGATCGTATCGTGCAAAATGGCAGCGATGATTGAGGCGTCATCCATTTTGAGTTGTGTGAGGATTTTAGAAACTTCTAGAGGGTGCACCAAATAAGGCTCACCCGAGCGACGCTTTTGACCCTCGTGCGCATCTGCCGAAAACGCACAGGCTTTGCGGATCTGGTCCAGATGAGAATGCGGGTTATAAGACTGAACGTCTTTGATGATGTCTTCAATTGAAATCATTGGGTTTTGCTTTGTTGACGATGCTCGTTGATGATGTCTTGCAGTTTAGCGATCGCGCTGTCGAGATCATCGTTTAAAATAACATGATCGTATTCGTCTATATGAGATAACTCGTTTTGCGCTCCTTGCACTCGTTTTTTGATTTCGTCTTCGGAATTTTGCCCGCGTGATTTCAAACGTGTTTCTAATTCGTCAACACTGGGTGTGTTGATAAAAACCAAAACCGCTTCCGGTTTGAGTTTTTTGACCAAAGCCGCTCCCTGTGTGTCTAAATCGAGGATCACGCTTTGACCTTTTTGCAAATGATCCATGACAGGTTCTTTTGCGGTGCCATAAAAATTATCGTAAACACGCGCCCATTCAAAAAAAGCATCCTCAGCAACCATGTCTTTAAATTCAGCTTCGTTTACAAAAAAGTAATCACGACCATTGTGTTCACCAGGACGAATTGGTCTTGTGGTGTGCGAAACAGAATAATACCAGTTGAATTGATCAGCAATGCGACGACAGATTGTGGTTTTTCCTGACCCACTTGGCCCAGAAACGACAAAAAGACTAGGTTGACTCACAGACAGGCTCTCCAAAGACAAAAATTTCCTTAGCACTACCCATTGGAAAAAGATTGTCAATGATTTCATTGGGTTGATATGGTCTCTGTCATGAGACGCTTTACCTTCGTCATACTGATGTTGCTGAGTTTTAAGGCCCAAGCCCTGAATCGCTACGAACGCGACTTTGTCTACCAGCTCGGCAAGTTGCCAAAAGACACGCAAAAGCTAACCTGGACAGAGGGACAGCTCGGGGAATTGCCTGAACAAATCATTGAGCTTCAGCAACTTAAGTCTTTGAATTTAAAACAAAACAACTTTGAGACTTGGCCTGCGCCGCTGCACAAATTGGGTTCTTTAGAAACCCTGATCTTGGACCAAAACCAGATCAAAAACCTACCACCATCGCTGAGCAAGCTTCAAAATCTGCAATGGCTTTTCCTTCGTCATAACCAAATCCAGTCCGTGCCCAAGCAAATCTGGGATTTAAGTAAACTCAAAATCCTTTACCTGGACCACAACCAAATCAGCCAATTGCCCACAACCGATAAGACCCTGGCGCTCAAAGAAATCAGTTTGTCTCATAACCAATTATCGCAAATCCCAGTCAACTTGCTTAAAAACACACCGGCTTTGCAGGTTTTGGATCTTTCCGGCAACAAGCTCAAAGACGCGATCGCCCCTTGGGAAGATTTTGCAGAATTAGAATCTTTAGACCTGAGCGAGAACCAGCTCACTGAGTTGCCAGTGAATTTTGATCAGTTCAAAAATCTCAAGAACCTGAGCCTGGCTCACAACCAACTCAAATCCATTCCTTCCGAGGTTTTTTCTTTAGCAAACTTAGAAGAATTGGATGTTTCAGGAAACAACATCAACGATCTTTCAGACGATTTATTAGAACTCAAAAACCTACGCACACTAAGAGTCTCGGACAACCCCATCAAAAATTTTCCCGTAGAAATCCTCAAACTCAAAAAACTACAAGAAGTCTATTTAGAAGGACACGAGCTCTCACAAGAAGACATTCAAGATCTCAAAAAAAATTCAGGAAGCCGCCTGCACGACAAACGCGTCGCAACCAGTTTGGAAAATCTCTCTGAAAACGAGATCGCGAAACTTGATGTGATTTATTTAGAAAACCAAAGTCTGCGCCAACTCCCTGAAGAGCTTGCAAAAGCAGAACGGCTTGCCGAAATTTATCTTGGCGAAAATCAGTTGTATAAATTCCCAACCCAATTGCTCAACACAAAGAACTTGCTCGTGATTGACCTACACCACAACTTCATTAGCCAGCTGCCAAAGGATTTGTCTCAATTTAAAAAATTACAGATTCTTAATTTATCAGGGAATCGTGTGACAGAAAAAGAACAAACACGCATTGAAGAAGCCTTACCCAACACCAAAGTCACATTTTAAGTTGTCATCTTAACGCAAACAATGTGTCTGACTTTCGCTGTACTCAGTCCAAATTTCTGTTTCTCTCTCCTGCTCGGTACCGGAGGATTCAAAACTTGTGCACAATTGAATTTCACCCCAGGATTTTTCCATGATGGGGTTGGCATGCCCTGTTCCGGTGCGCTGAAATTTACGAACAATATCGGCTCCCAGAACATTTTGAAATTTAATGAAGAGCCCTGAATCACGCAAACGAAGTTGCTCTAAAGATTTACGACTCCAGATTCGCAAGCTGACATCACCTTTGGCCACAACAGCGGCATTGGTTTCTTCACCAGTTAAAAAACTCATCTCTGCTAAAAAGTAACCAGAGCCCAAATGCGCAATGGTGGATCCTGATCGCTGCACCACCACTTCACCAGAAACCAAATAAAGCAAATCTTGCTCCACTGTGCCTTCGGCGACCAAAAGATCATCTGTCTTTTCTTGATCAATGCCCAGATTCCATATTTTTAAAAACTCTTGCGGGGTCAGCTGCGCAAAGGATGTTCTAAAAACACCCTGCAAAGATTCCGGAAGAGTCACTTCGCGCCGGTCTTTTAAAATCCCGTAAACCTGAAAACCATTAATACCCACAAACAGAGCGTTCCAAAACGCCACCGCCATGGCCCCCTGACTCAAAGCATAACCAATGAGCAAGGTTTGCGCTGTGACCAACAAGACACGCAAACGCAACATATCGCGCACCACAAAAGCCGCCAACATGAGTAAATAACCAATATTAACAATGATTTCCGACACCTAGACCTCCCGAAAGCAACACAACCCCAGGTGGTAGCCCACCGCTCTCTCCAAACACATATTATATAGGATAAAAGCGGCTTCTAAAAGGCAAAACTAGCGCCATTTTAAAAGGTGCTTTTTAAGGCCTGTCTTGATTTTGCTGTAGGTCGCACGGTCTTTGCTTTTAAGATGAGTCGCCAATTCCATGGCTTTTGAAAAAAGCTCTTCTTGGTTGTAGCAAGCGTGCACTAAATCTTTAGAGCTTGCTTCCTGACCACCAACACGACGGCCTGTGAGAATCATCTCGTGCACAATGGCTTTGTTCGGCAAGAGTTCAATGACATCGTGCATGACTTCGGTGAACGGGATGTGCACGTCCACTTCGGGAAAACAATAAAAGCCGCGGTCTTCGCGCATGATTCTAAAATCCATGCATGCCGCCACAACAGCGCCACCACCATAACAATGCCCAGTGATACAAGCAATGGTTGGCGCATCAAAAAGAGACCAACGTAAAATTAATTCGTCACATAAATTGGTGAACTCTGGAAAATATTCCGAAGGCTGTTGCATGAGCCAGTCGACATCAATGCCATTACACCAGAATTTTTCGTCGCTGCTGGTGAGGATGACAGCCGTGTTGTCTCGGTCTTTGGCAATTTGATCCATGATTTGATGATGCTCTGCCATGACTTCTGATCGGATGCGGTTCTGGCCGTCTTTCATGGTCACAATGTAAATACCATCTTGCTTTTCACAGTCTAAAAATTTCATACCTGGTCCTTTCTAAAGCGGGTGCTAAATCTGGTAATCAAAGCTCAAGAGTTTATTGTTGTTATCGACGATCTTGCCAAAAGACAAGAACCCACTTCCTATGAGCGGGTAGCGATCGTGCTTGATCAAATGCCAATCTCCCAAATGATCTTTTACATAAGTGCCGTTTGTGCTTTGGTCGATCAAATAAAATTTTCCTTTATCGAATTCAATAAAGGCGTGGTGCCGCGAAACCGAATCGCCCGTGATTTGCAAATGGTTATCGGGTTCTCGCCCAATTTTAAAAACCGTGTTGTCCTTATCTAAAATAAAATCATTGGATTCATAAGCCAGTTTCAAACTAGCGGATTCTAAAATGTCATCGACGCACTCATCGTCAAGAGACATGGTCACACCAGAACTTGAATCCGAAAACAGCACATCGTGCAAACGACACTTTTCTTTAAAACCTTTTAATTCAGTTTCGATCACAAAACGAAAACCAATGCCATCACCCTCTTGCTCTTCTGGCAAAGCTTGTTCAGACAACAATAACTGATTGGGTTTTGCTTTTTTAACAATGCGGGCGGCACGATTCACCGTGTCTCCAAAGACATCTCCTTCACGCAACACCACAGAGCCAAAGTCTAAACCCGCTCGCCATTGCAAAGGAGGGTCTTGGTTTTCTTTAAAGTACTGTTGAATGAATAACACAGCATGAATGGCCGACCATGAATCCTCAAAGGTGAGTAAAACTTCGTCTCCTATGGTTTTGACCAGTTCACCAGCATGATCAAACACAATCTCTTGCACCAAAGAAAACGCTTCGTTGATAAGACTCTCTGCAGCGACATCGCCCTCTTCTTGATAGAGCTTGGTGCTATCGACAAGATCAGCAAAGACCACTGCTTTTTTTAAAGCCTGTTCGGACATGCTTTCTTCTTACAACAATCACAAAAAACGAAAAGCTTCTTTTTGAGAAACACTTGACCATCTTGCTCCAAAAGGCTCAATAGACACCATGATGAAAAAGGATTTTGAAATCAGATTCTGGGGGACAAGAGGATCCATTGCCCGGCCAGGCAAAGAATTTTCAAAATTTGGGGGAAACACATCCTGTGTCAGCATTGCCTGCCAAAACAATTTGTATATTTGTGACGCTGGCACCGGTTTAAAAAACCTTGGTGACGAGCTCGCCAAACACAACCCTTACCAAAACATTTTCATCATTGTGTCTCATTTTCATTTAGATCATGTCGCTGGCCTGCCTTTTTTTGCGCCATTTTATAAAAAGAATCACAATATTTTTCTCACCGGACCCGCCTCGTCTGTCAGCAAACTCAAAACCTCATTAAATAAAATTTTTGATCGTGAACTTTTCCCCGTCAATTGGAACCAATTGCTTGGCAAACCCAAACTCCTCACACACAAAGAGATCATGCAAAAAGCCAATGCGACTCTTGATTTTATTCGACTCAACCACCCCGGGCAAACTTATGGATTAAAAATCACCACGGGATCAAAGAGCGTTGTGTACTTTTGCGACCAAGAACCTCTGAACCAATTTGAGCACCTTCCAAAAAGGCAAATTGCTAATCACAAAAAAAACACGCAAAAATTTTTACAGCAAACATCAGTGTTAATCAGTGACGCGCATTTTTTTAATAATCAATACAAACAGCACCGCGGCTGGGGGCATTCTTCTTGGCAGCATGCCATTGCCCTTGCCTCAGAAGCTCACGCCAAAAAGCTTATTCTGACACATCATGCCCCCGAAAACACCGACAAAGACATTGCTTATCAAATCAAAAATTTAAAAGACAGTAAGACAAAAGAATTCAAAATAGATGTGGCCCGTGAAGGCATGAGCATTTTAGTCTAAGTGCAGCAATCTAAACCAAAGACAAATCCAAACGCTTGCCCCAGCGTTCCATCATGATGGCTTTGAGCTTTTGATGTTTGGGATCTTGCAGCTCGGGATCTTGCTCTAAAATGATCTCAGCACGTTTTTTGGCTGCTTTGAGCAAATGCCCATCTTTGACCAACTGAGCCAATCGAAAATCAGGCACACCACTTTGTTTGGTTCCTAAAAACTCACCAGGACCACGCAGTTTTAAATCCTCTTCTGCGATCACAAAACCATCGTTAGTGTCTTCCATCACCTTTAAACGAAAGCGCGATTCTTCCGATTGTGCGTAGCTTGCCATCAAAAAACAAAACGACTGTTCGCTCCCCCGACCAACGCGACCTCGTAATTGATGCAACTGCGCCAAACCAAAACGCTCAGCGTGCTCAATGACCATGATAGTCGAATTCGGAACATCAACACCAACTTCAACCACAGTGGTTGCCACTAAAATCGAGATTTCGCCTGCTTTGTATTCGGTCATCACAGATTCTTTATCAGCAGCTTTCATTTTGCCATGCACAAGACCAACTTTAAAATCGGGAAAGGCCTTTTCTAATTCTTGGTGCATGAGTGTCGCGTTTTTTAAATCTAATTTTTCACTTTCTTCGACCAAAGGGTACACAAAATAGGCCTGACGACCTTTTTGAAGTTCTTGTTGAATGAGCGTGTACATTTTGTTGCGCTGTTTTTCACGAAACACTTTAGTGGTGATTGGCTTGCGCCCCTTCGGGCGTTCTTTGATCAGACTCAGTTGCAAATCACCATAGACACACATCGATAAAGATCGCGGGATAGGCGTGGCACTCATGAAGAGCAAATGCGGGCTGATGTCACCTTGCTTGTATTTGGTTTTATTTTTTAACTGCGCCCGTTGTTCCACACCAAAACGATGCTGTTCATCAATGATCACAAAACCCAAGTCTCTAAAAATCACATCTTCAGTCAGTAAAGCGTGAGTGCCAATCAATAAATTAACCACTCCCTGTTCCAAATCATAAAGAATGCGTTTGCGCTGTGCTGCTTTCACAGAACCTTTTAGCAGTTCAATCCGGATCCCGAGTTCTTCTTCGTAAGAAAATAAATTCTTAAAATGCTGTTCGGCCAAAATTTCTGTGGGAGCCATTAAGGCCACTTGGTAACCAGACTCAATTGCCATGAGCGATGACAAAAAGGCCACGATGGTTTTTCCAGAACCAACATCGCCTTGCAACATACGGTTCATAGCCACACCAGTGGCAAAATCGTTTTCGATTTCTTGCAAAGCCTCTTCTTGATGAGACGTGAGCTTAAAGGGCAAAAGGCCCAATGCTTTTCCGTAAAGTGTTTTGCTTGATTTGATCTCAAATGCTTTTTTCTGAGACTGCTTGTAACGTTTTGAGATAAGACCCAACTGCAAATAAAAGAACTCATCATAAATGATTCGCTGATGATACGGCGACCGTTGTTCATTAAACTCATCGATCCGTGAATCTGCTACAGGGCTGTGCACATTTCTAAAAGCATCACTCAAAGAGATCTGCACAGAACCTTCATCACGCACAGAAAGCGGGTCATCGACAACCACACCTAATAGATCTTCTAAATTCTTTTCAAAAATTCTGCGTATTGTTCTTTGATACAGCCCTTCAGTCAGAGAATAAAAAGGCACTATTTTAGCAACATCATCTTGATGATCTTCGTCCCAAACATCCATTTCGGGATGCACCATGGATTTGAAACCGCGATAAGCTTTGACATCCCCAAAGGCCAAAACCTTGGTTCCTGGTGCGTATTTTTTTCTAAGATAAGATTCGTTGAATTTAAAAAAACTGATTTTCACCTGCCCCGATTCATCGGAAAGCGTGATTTCGAGCACTTTTCTTTTTGTACGCCCCAAGCGGTGTTGCGATATTTTTTGAACCTCTCCTAAATAAGTTTGTGCTTTATCTATGGGAAGAGTGTGACTGTTGTGGATTTTACGCCGATCAACATACTTAACTGGCAAATAAAATAACATGTCCCAAGCGGTGTAGACTGATTTTTTATTGAGAAGCTGAGCAATGTGCGGACCAACCCCCTTTAAATACTGCACAGGGGTATTGGGCTGCAATTCAGACATGAGTCTTTCCTTAATACTGAATCTGAGTCACACGGAACTCAACATCCTTCTTAAAAGCCTTAAAGATTTTTCTTAAAAAGCGCGGCGCCTCTTTGGGAAAAAGTTTAAAAGACAACACCAAGGGGTTCAAGGGGTCGTCTATAACCACGAACTGAAAGTAATCATTGCCAATGACCAAGGCCGGAAACTCTTTGGTGCTGCCATTGATTTGTAATTCTGCATCGACTTTGGCCAAACGCTGCACTTCAAAAAACTCATCTACAAAATCCTTCACGCGCTTCCGCTCACTCCTGCTGATGTCAAGATCACCACGCGGTTCTCCCGCATTCACATACTGACGGTAAAGAGAATCTATGAAGCTCATTTGCTCAAACGCCGCATCTGGTGCCGCCTTGAGTAAAACCTTACGGTTGCCAATGATGCCCGCGTTGAACTTTAAACGTTGGCGTCCTTTTAAGTTTAAGACCTCGGGTGGTAACCACAAAGGCAATACTGTGTCTAAGCGCAAATAACCATTGCCCCAAAGGATGGGCTGAAAAAAACCGACCTTTCCTTCGAAACCATCGACCTCCATAATGCCACGACGTGCTCGGATTTTATAAGTGGGGTAATAGGCTTCTTTGTCGAGTTCTTTAACCAAGCTGTACCAGCTGATTTTAACCCCGCGCGCGTTTTGATCAACGCGAATGGATTTTTGCCCCATAGCCCCTGAATCAGAGATTTCTTGCGGCTCAATGGTGATATTCAAGTTATCTAAGGGAATGGCTTGTGCAAAAGCCAAAGAGCTAAGCAAACAAAACACAAAACCTAAGATGAGAGTTAAAAAACGCATTATTTTCCTTACACGTTAAATTTGAACAACATCACATCGCCGTCTTTAACAAGGTAGTCTTTTCCTTCCAAACGATACAAACCAGCCTCTTTTAGCTTAGCCACTGTGCCGTGTTTTACCAAATCATTGTAATGATACACTTCTGCTTTGATAAAACCTTTTTCAAAATCGCTGTGAATCACGCCGGCTGCCTGCGGCGCCAAATCACCTTTGTGAATGGTCCAAGCCCGCACTTCTTTTTCGCCAGCAGTGAAATAAGTGATCAGGTCTAATAAATCATAAGCTGTGCGCGCCATTAATTCTAATCCAGGAAGTTCTAAACCGTAGTCGCTTAAAAACTCCTTTTTTTCTTCTGGACCTAATTCTGCCATTTCTGATTCCAGCTTTCCGCAAATCTTAATGGCTTGCGCTCCTTCTTTTTGTGCGTATTCTTTAACCGCTTTGACCGCAGGACCATCTTCTTGCACTTGAGCTTCATCAACGTTACAAACATAAAAATAAGGTTTGATCGTGATCAGAAACAACTCGCGGATCAAAGCTTTTTGCTCTTTTGACAACTCAAGCGAACGCGCCATTTTAAAATCTTCAAGATGGGCTTTAAGAAGCAACAAAACCTCTTGTTGTGCTTGCGCGTGTTTATCTTGTCCTTTGACCAAACGTTGATTCTTTTCGATTTTACGATCAACGGATTCCAGGTCAGCCAACATCAATTCTGTTTTAATGGTTTCAATGTCGCGAATAGGATCAACATTGCCATCCACATGCACCACATCGCTATCTTCAAAACAACGAACCACATGCACCACGGCATCTGTGCTTTTGATGTTGCCCAAAAACTGGTTACCCAAGCCTTCCCCTTTGGAAGCGCCTTTGACCAAACCAGCAATGTCGACAAACTCAATCGCAGTGGGAATGAGCTCTTTGGGTTTGATGCGTGCGCTGATTTCTTGAAGACGCTGATCCGGCACTGTCACAATGCCCTTATTGGGCTCAATGGTACAAAACGGATAATTGGCAGACTCCGCGCCCGCATTGGTGAGCGCATTAAACAAAGTTGATTTTCCAACGTTGGGTAAGCCAACGATGCCACAATTCAGTCCCATTTTTTCTCCTCATTTCTTGGGAATTTTAAATATCGTGTCGAACCACAACCACTTCAGGTCGAATGCTCGTGTTCACTTTATAAAAATGTCGGGTTTCGACTTTAAAAAACTTAACCACCTTTTCGTAATCAAGATAGGTTTCGTTAAGCACTTTCTCTTCCAAATGTTCTTTAAGCTTTTTGATCAATTCGGCTTCGCGAGGACCACCAAAAATCCCTTCCGAAAAAGCCTGCACTGGCAGCTGCACCTTTGATTCAGCATGATTGTAAATCACCGAAACAAAAACACAACCATTCCACGCCATTTTGCGGCGTCTTTGAATCGCATCGCCTAAAATCATGTCGTTTAAATTTTCGCTGACAAATTCAACACTGGGCCCCAAGCCTGGTTGCTTTTGCAATCCTTGTTCGTTCAAAGTTGCCAAGTCGCCATTCAAAACAATAGCGGTGTTTTGTGGTGACACACCTTCTTCAATGGCAATTTCTTGGTGCTTGATCAAATGGCGGTAGCTGCCATGAATCGGAATAAAGTGTTTTGGTTTGAGTAAGCGAATGACCTCACGCAATTCATCTTGCTTGGCATGACCAGAGGCATGAATCGGGTGCTCGCGATCGGTTTCGATAATACGAGCGCCTTTGGCACAAAGACGATCTAGCATATCAAGAATACGACCTTCATTGCCTGGAATCATTTTAGATGACATCAACAAGGTGTCGCCCTCTTTGATCGGGAAAGGCTTGAACATGCCACGCGACATGCGACTTAAAACAGAACGAGGCTCTGCCTGCGAGCCTGTCACAATCACCAACACCTCTTCATCAGGATAACCGGCTAACTCTTCAATATCCATGATCTCCACGCCGCTATCGTTCAAACGATTTTGCGCCATGGCAATACGCACATACTCTTTTGTGCTGCGTCCGGTGAACGCGACTTTTCTTTTTGTGATGCGAGCACACTCTAATAAACTTTGAATGCGGATGGTGTTCGATGAAAATAAACAGGTCAGGATCCTCCCTTGGGTTTTGGTGAAGACTTCAATGAGATTAGAACGAACCTGGAATTCAGAATTTGTCCAACCTGGTGACAATGAGTTGGTGGAATCTGACAAAAACAAATCCAAGCCCTGCTTTCCGATTTCGTTAAAGCGTGCCAAATCCGTGGCTTTGCCTTCTGGTGCCGAGTGATCGATTTTAAAATCAGTGCAATGAAATATTTTTTGGTCGCAGGCGTTAATGAGCAACGCCGCCACGTCGATCATGCTGTGATTCACAAACACAGGATCGATTTGAAAATCCCCGATGGTGACTGGCTTGCCAAATTCAAGAGGACAAATTTCGGTGCTCTCTAAACCAAACTCTTCTAATTTGCCGCGCACGACACCTCTTGTGAATTCAGTCGCGTAAACGGGTAGTCCGTGATTTTTTAATAAGTAAGGCAAGGCGCCAATGTGATCTTCGTGACCATGCGTTAACACCACCGCTCGTATTTTGTGTTTGATAAAATCCAAATAAGAAAAATCGGGAATGATGACCGAAGCTCCTGGAAAGCGGTCATCCACAAATTGGACGCCACAATCGACTAAGATCGCGTCATTTTCTGTCTCGTATAACATGGTGTTGAGCGCCCCAGTCTCCCCAAGACCACCCAATGGAATCAACCGAACGCCTTTTACTGTATCTGTCATAAACTTTACCAAAATTAAGAATCACGACTCTCTGCGACAAGGTGCAGCATTTTGCAATGCGATTTAGCGCAACCTTTCTGCGATCAAGGCGACTTGTGTAGCCAAGACAGTAAAAAGGTCGTGACAACAAAAACCCTTTTGCAAAATTGTCATCCCCGCTTACTACAATAACTTATTGATTTATTTCAAATTTTAAGTTTTTAATGGGTGGATTCCAAGCATGGGAAAGCAAAGTTTGCAAAAATCGGTGTTTACGCGCTTTGGCGGCATTTCACCGACCACAACAAGGAAACTGGACAGAATGAGAACCTTTAAAATCTTATTTTTACTCTTAAGCTTTACCCTGCTTTATTCGGATTTGGCGCATGCTTTGGAATTTTCTGCCCACGGTTATTACCGTCTGCGTTTCGAATACACCCACGATCTCGACTTACAAAAACCAAACGCGGGTGTGGTTCCTGGTGATTTAACAAACGACACCAACGATCGTTTTGGCACCATTGCTTTTGCGCAGCAACGATTTCGCTTGAACCCAAGTTTAAAAATCAACGACCACATTTCGATTCACGGTCAGTTAGATTTTTTAGACAACCTGCTTTTTGGTCAATCACAAGTCACCTCGCTTCTTATTTCTAACCCCGTTGTTGGCGATGTCAGTATGACTCCCGCCAACGGTCCTTTTGGTGTGATCAGCCCTTCTGGTGGTGATCCTCTTGGTGGTGGCGGTGGCGCTGTGAATGTCAGACGGCTTTGGGTCGACATCCTCACCAGTGCTGGTCAGTTTCGCATTGGTCGTCAGGCTTCTCAATTTGGTCTGGGGATATTCAACAACGATGGCAACAGCATGGAAGGTGACTTCGGCGACACCTATGATCGTATTCTTTATTTAGCAGGTCTGCCTTTAAAAAATGGTCACCGTCTTAATTTTGGTTTTTCTTATGACTTTGCTTACGAAGCGTCTTTGGATCCTTCGGTACAAGGTTTTGATGTTCCGTTTTCATCAAACTGGAATGATGTCATGCAAGCCGGCGCTTTGGTTTTGTACCAAGGCCCTAATTTTGCCTTTGGTGCTTTGGGTGGCGTTCGTTTTCGTGATGGCAACGATGGCGACTACACGACCACGGCACAATACATTGATGATTGTACCAGTGACGATCGCCGGCCCAATAGTTATAAATGTAATGACCTCACCGACACAACTGATCCCAATGTCGACATCGACAACGATGGCCAAACAAACGATCTGATTGAATTGCCAGCGGGCATCGATGGCGACACCCTTGTTTACTTTGTCGATTTGTACGGGCACATTCACTTCTTAAAAAATTACACTGTAAAATTTGAAGCGGTTTATTTTGGCGGTAAAATTGCACCAGGCTTAGCAGTGGACGCCATTGCTTTAGATGCTGCATCGCAAGCGGGCATCACCAACCCTTTAACATCTCCGATTGAATTGCCTTTGTCTGGCACACAAAACGACTTGAGTGTGATCATGGGGGCTTTGGAGTTCGATGCCGAATGGGATTTTGGTGGCGAGGTTCACGTGCAGACTGGTTACGCCAGTGGTGATCAAAACCCACTGTCTTCCAAAATCACGCAATTGGGTTTCCGGCCTGACTACGATATCGCTTTGATTCTCTTTGATCAGCCCATTGGTACTTCGCCTGCCCTTGTCATTGGTGGAGTCACGGAACTAGGTCGCGTGCCCATGAGTCCTAATTACATCAACAACGCCATTTACTTTACAGTCGAGTACAAACATGAATTCGACATCACCAGTGGCGTGCCTTGGGCCGAAGACTTTAAAGTTGGTCTCAAAGCCATCACGGCGATTGCTCCAAAAAATAACCTCGACTTAGATTTAGCGGCCATCACAGGGGCATCAACGCTCCCTCACATTCAGAACAAATCGCGTTGGTATGGTTTTGAAGTGGATGCCAGCGTGGAAGCCACGCTCTTTGAAGCGCTCAAATGGAAAACCACCGCAGGCGTTTTCATTCCGGGCCCGCTTTACGACATCAAAAACGACAGCAGCGCCCCAACAGGAATTGTCGACACCATTTTATTTGATAAAGCCGATTTAGCGGTAGCCGCTAAAACAACTTTGTTTTTTGAATTTTAGCCCCAAACAAAAAACAAAAAACATGACGAAGGACGATGCATGACGAAGGTCTCACCCGAGTCCCAATTCGTCTCACCTCTGAGACTCGCCCAGATGCTTCCTTCAACTTCACCTCTCTTTTCTATATTTTACGGGTGTTTACAAAATTAAGCCCCTCTCATTTTCTTGGCACAGTCTGTGCTCATACTGGAAACGAAGCTTTTTGGAGGATCTTCTATGGCTAATTTTCCACGTAGTGTGCTTATTTTAGATAACGATATTTTCCATGTCACTTGGAAGTGCCACAATGACGACTGGTTGCTCTCTTCTGATTTTGCAAAATCTCTCTACTATAAACTGCTTCTCAAATACAAAAACCAGTACGGCATGATTTTTCACTCTTATTGTTTTATGGACAATCATCCCCATCTCACTGGAAAATGCACCACACAAAAATTAATGTCCGATTTTTTTCGTGTGGTTAACTCCTGTTTTGCCAAAACAATGAACAAATTCTTAGCTCGAAAAGGTCAGGTTGTTATGGATCGATTCAAATCTCCAACAGCTGAAAATCAAGACCAACTCCTACGCATGATCATCTATACCGACATGAATCCGGCAAGAACTGTGAGATCTATACACCCTAAAGAACATCGCTGGAGCTCTTACCAGCATTATGCTTACGGCAAATCTGACGACTTATTAACTGACCCCGAATGCTATTTAGAGCTAGGCAATACACCCAAGGAAAGACAAAAGAATTATAGAAATATGATTCAGGAAATTTTTGAAAACGATTCCAAAGTAAAAAAATATCACAACCCTTTTAAGCAGCAAAACGGAAGACAACGTTTCTTTATTGGCAACCCGAGTTGGGCCAGAAGCCGACATGAAGAACTTTTAGAAGTTGCTCGCGATAAAAAAAAGCAATGGTTAGCAAAAAAGATGATTCGCGAAAAACAGTTTGTCACTTAAAACGAGAACATCTTCCCTCTTTTAATTTCTTATCCTAAAAACAAACTCAGCACAGTCACGTGCAAAACACCTAAAAACTCCGAAAAAAAGCTCGAAACCAAGTTTCTCCAATAAAACTCCATCCAAAGTTAAGCAAAGTTAAGAATTTAACGAGTCTAAACATGCTTATGATTGAGGCAATGAAGCAATAATACAGAAAAACAAACGTCAAAAAAATTAGTCCTTCGTCATGTTTTTAACCAGTTGATCAAGATTTTGATCCTGACTAAAGACCTTCGTCATGGAATACGAAGCCGTCATTGGGCTTGAGGTTCACGCCCAGCTCAAAACAGAATCTAAAATTTTTTGCTCTTGTCCCACATCGTTTGGAGCAAAACAAAATCAAAACACTTGCGAAGTTTGTCTAGGAATGCCTGGCGCGTTACCAGTTTTAAACAAATCCGCGGTAGAACTCGCCATTAAATTGGGCATTGCTCTGGACTGCGCTATCCAAGAACGCTCCATTTGGGATCGAAAAAACTACTTTTACCCTGACCTTCCCAAAGGCTACCAAATTTCGCAATTTTCCCACCCCATCTGCTTGGGAGGGCAAGTCCCCATCAAAACTGAAACCGAAAGCAAATTCATCCCACTCACTCGCATTCACATGGAAGAAGATGCTGGCAAACTCATACATGACGAAGGAGAAGGATCGCTTGTGGATCTGAATCGAGCCGGCACACCTTTGTGCGAAATCGTTAGCGAACCCGCTTTGCGCACTCCTGAAGAAGCCGGCGCTTACTTACGATCTCTACGCAGCATTGTGCGCTATGCCGATGTTTGCGATGGCAACATGGAACAAGGTTCGCTTCGTTGCGATGCCAACGTTTCGATCAAACCAGTCGGGTCCAAAACACTGGGCACCAAAGTTGAAATCAAAAACCTCAATTCTGTTAAATTTATCGAAAAAGCCATTGCCTATGAGATCGAAAGACAAAAAGCCGCCCTGCTCGAAGGCCAAGAAATTGTACAAGAAACCCGCCTGTACGATTCCAATAAAGGCGTGACAGTGAGCATGAGGAGCAAAGAAGATTCACACGATTACCGCTATTTTCCTGACCCTGATCTTGTCCCGCTCAACATTTCTCAAGACTGGATCACTCGCTGTAAAAACGAACTCCCCGAACTGCCCCAAGCACGTTCAACACGTTTTCAAAATGAGCTTCAGCTCAGTAAAGAAAGTGCCGAGGTATTAATTGCCGACAAAGACCTTGCCGATTTTTTTGAAGAAACCGTCAAGCTAGGTGCTGATGCCAGCAAAGCTTCTAATTGGATCATGACCGAACTCATGCGTGAGCTCAACGATGCCGAACAAGATTTAAATGCCTCTGGCTTCACACCAACGCAATTGGCTGATCTTTTAAAACTTGTCGACAGCGCGGTGATCAGTGGAAAAATCGCCAAAGATGTTTTTAAAATCATGTTTCGTGAAGGCGGCTCTGCTGAAGAAATTGTTGAACAAAAAGGACTCAAGCAAGTCAGCGACACCTCCGTCATACAAAATACCATCGCCGAAATTATAAAAGCACACCCCGAACAAGTGCAAGAATTCAAAGAAGGCAAAACAAAGGTCATGGGATTTTTTGTCGGTCAGATCATGAAAAAAATGCAAGGCAAAGCCAACCCTCAAATTGTTAACGAACTTCTTAAAAAAATGCTCGAGAGTGCATGATGACATCTTCCCATAAAAAAAACGATTTTAAAGTCATCGTGTGCGCAGCCATTCTCAACGAGCAAAATAAAATCCTCATCACCCGCCGCAGCCCAGACAAAATCCTCGGTGGAAAATGGGAATTCCCAGGTGGCAAACTGGAGCACGGTGAAGAAGTCGAAGACGCCTTGGAACGTGAAATTCAAGAAGAGCTCAGCATCTCCATCAAAGACATCAAACTCTTGCACATCAAACCCTTTGTTTACGAACACGGCGCTTGCTTGATCTTATTCTACTTGGCCAAACACGCCGCCGGCACACTCAAACTCATTGACCACGATCAAGCCCAGTGGTGCTCAGCAAAAGAGATCCAAAACTTTGACCTTTTGCCAGCCAACAAAGAGGTCTTGGAGATCCTAAAAAAAGACTATTGATTTCAGCCGTTTCTGCTAAAATAGATTGCGATTATGGCAGAAGAAGAACCAAAAGAAAGTGAAACTCCCACCGAAGAGGCCGAAGCTCAAGAAGCCCCTAGTGCTGCGCCCGAAGGGGCTGAAGAAGTGCTGGCAGAAGGCGAAGCCGCAAGCAACGAAAACACAGAAGAACCTAATCAAGAAGACGAAACTGCCAACACCCCCCAGACTGAAGAGGATGAATCAGAAGAAAAATTGATTCTTGATCCGAGCCGCGCACCAAAGTGGCTAAAAGTTTTAAAGGCAGTCGACATCATGGCGCTTCCGTATAGCGACATCAATTTCCCACAAGATCTTTACGAGAAAGCCCTGATCGAACTCAGGAGTCGTGGTTGGACTTGGTTCCGCATCAAAATGCTGCACCTCTGGATTGTCAGTCCTCTTTTTTGGCTGCCTTTTTTTGAATACATCGAACCCCCCATTAACATCAAAAAACTCGCTCTACGTTATTTGGTTTTTTTATTCGGCATCATCTCCACCATTGGCTTTGCTTTTTTAGCTGTCTCGATCATCCCCTATGAATACCTTTTTTGGCCCGTGCTTGTCTCTGCCATATCAGGGCTTATTTCTTTACACCTGGTGATTTCTCATTTGGATTTTAGACCTTGGTTTGCCGCCTACAAAGAAATGAGGCACAAATTTAAAGAAGAGAACAAAGCCGCTAAAATCACGGCCAAGAAAAAAGCAGAAGCGCGGAAAAAAAGGCTCAAACAAAAGAAAGCCAAGCTCAAAGCTGAAAAAGCCGCCGCTAAAAAGAAGTAAGCGCTTTCATCACATCATTTTTTTAAGAATCTCTACAGCCTCAGTCACCTGAAACTCATTAAACTCATCACGTGTGATTTTTATTTTTTTATCTTTGGCTTTTTCATCTGATTCGTCTTCAACACTTGGAGCTTTGTGTTTTGCCTTGTAGAGTTTTTCATCCAAAAGAATATCTGGTTTGATGCCTTTGCCATCAATGAGTTTATTCTTAGGTGTAAAATAATGCGCGATGGTGATTTTTACAGCGTCACCGTTATCTAGATCCACCACGGTCTGCACACTGCCTTTACCAAAACTCGTTGTTCCCAAAAGCTTAGCTCGCTTGTGATCACCCAACGCTCCCGCCACAATCTCGGACGCACTGGCCGAACCACCATTGATCAAAAGCACCACGGGAATGTTGGTCAGGCCACCACCTTTATGCGCGTGAATGATTTTTTCAGGCTGCGTTCGCCCTTTTGTAGAAACAATAATGCCTTTGTCTAAAAACAAATCACTCAAACGCACAGCTTCTGTTAAAAGGCCACCAGGATTATCACGCAAATCGAGAATCATCGCGTTCAATGGACCAAACTCTTTGCGAAACTCTTCGATTTCTTTTTTGAAGGCCTTGGTCACACCCTCTTGAAAGCTGACGATTTTAAAATAACCAATGCCATCTTCTTTAAGAGAAACCTTAACAGCAGGCACACGAATGAGCTCACGGGTGACTTCAAATGTCTTAGTTTTGCCATCGCGCCAAATCGCTAAATCGATTTTCTTTCCTATGGCGCCGCGCATTTTTAAAACCGCGTGACCAAGTGACATGTTTTTTGTGCTCTCGCCATCAATTGCTACAATGCGATCACCCGATTTAATACCCGCTTTCCAAGCTGGGGTGTCTTCTAGAGGAGAAATCACCGTGAGCACGCCGTCTTTCATAGAGACCTCAATGCCCACACCCCCAAAACGACCTTTGGTGTCAGAGCTGAAGTTTTTGTAGATCTCTTTTGGAAAATAAACGGTGTGCGGGTCTAAAACAGACAACATGCCCTGAATGGCCCCTTCAACCAAAAGGTCTTCATCAGGAGCTTCAACATAAAGCTGATCCACGATCTCTAAGACACGCGTGAAGGTCGAAAGGCCTTTGTAAATTTTATCGCTTAGGGCCTGAGCTTTGTTCATCCACAACAAACTCGCCAACACAAAAGCAGCGGTAAAAATCTTTATGATTTTTTTAACAGTTGTTGAGGACAATCTGGTTTTCATGCTGTTCCTTTGGTGACTTTAAGCACACTTTTTTTAATGCCTTCGGCATCTAAACCATAATGCGCAAGCAGCTCGTTGGCAGGTCCACTTTGACCAAACTCATCTTGCAAACCAAGACGATGCAAAATTTTTGGTTCTTTACTTGTGAGCACCTCAGCAATGGCAGAACCAAATCCGGCCACTGTAGTGTGTTCTTCCACAGAAAAAAGATGATCGTGGGTTTTGGCCATGCGCGCAATCAAATCAGAATCAATGGGTTTGATTGAACCAAGAGAAACAACGCTTGCTTCTATGCCCTGCTCGCTAAGTTGCTCCGCAGCATCTAAACACGCTTTGGTGACATAGCCCGTTGTGAACAAGCAAACTTCGCGACCCTCGCGCAACACATGCCCTTTGCCCGGTTCAAATTTAAAAGAAGAATCAAAAATGGGATCAACATTGGCGCGACCCAAACGCATAAAAGTTGGTCCGCGGTCTTGCACCATAAAATCCATCATGGCCCTTGTTTCGTGCTCATCAGCAGGAACAAAAACCTTCATGCCAGGAATCACACGCATCAAAGCGATGTCTTCGATCACCTGATGACTAGCGCCGTCTTCGCCAACAGTGATGCCAGCATGCGAAGAACAAATCTTAACGTTTAAATGCGGGTAACAAATGGACTGACGCACAATCTCCCAAGCGCGCCCCGTGGCAAACATGGTGAAAGTGGATGCAAAAACCGTGTGACCCGAATGAGCCAAGCCCGCGGCTGTTCCCATTAAATCTTGTTCCGCAACACCGACATTAAAAAAACGTTTGGGGAATTTTTTAGCGAAGATCGCTGTTTTGGTCGAACCCGAAAGATCAGCATCTAAAACAACGATTTCGGGATGACGCTCACCCAACTCGGCCAAGCGCTCGCCATAAGCCTGACGTGTTGCTACTTTTTTAATTTCTTCACTCATGACCACCTCTTAATTCTTTAAGGCCAATTTCTAATTCTTCATCGGAAGGCGCCACACCATGATACTTGGGCTTGTTTTCGAACAGAGAAACACCTTTGCCCAAAACAGTTTTTCCAATGATCGCTGTGGGTCGTTCTTTGACACGTTCTGCTTCGTCTAAAGCATCACAAATCTCACGCATATCGTGGCCATCTATATAAATGACATGCCAATTAAAGGCTTGAAACTTTTCGGTGATGGGTTGGATGTTCATGACATCGGACATGTAACCATCGATCTGAACATTGTTGAGATCAAACAACACGCAACGGTTATCAAGACGGTAATGAGCTGCTGTCATGATGCCTTCCCAGGTCATGCCCTCTTGCGTGCCACCATCGGTTTCGAAACTGTAAACACGGTATTTTTTCCCAGACACCCGTGCGGCCAAAGCCATGCCGTTTGCAATGCTCATGCCCTGTCCCAAAGAACCCGTAGACATTTCGATGCCCCACTCGAGTTTCATTTTGGGGTGCCCCTGCAAAGGAGAACCCATTTGGCGAAAGTTCCAAAGCTCTTCTTCTGGAAAAGTACCCAGCTTTGCTAAGGTGGCGTAAAGCGCAGCACAACAATGACCCGCTGATAAAATCACACGATCGCGATCTTCGTGGCTTGGGTTTTTGGGATCCAAGTTGAGTTTGTAAAAATAAAGTGCCGTCATCATGTCGATCATGGAAAACGGTCCACCAAAATGACCACAGCCTGCTTTGTGTACCATTTTTAAAATGTTTTCCCGCGACTCTTGGGCGATGTCTTGTAATTCTTGAACACTGATTTTTGTCATGAGCAATCCTTTGAGATTTTAAGGACAAAGATGAGAAATCAAAACCGCTGCTTCTGTGAACTAGCGCGACCCAGAGCGAAGAGCAAGGGCTTTCCGGGAATCAAACAGTCGTCGTCGCCAAATCTACAAAAACAAAGCTGCCAATTGATTGTTCCAGCGTAAACCTTCTTCGGTGGGGCAAAGACGACCAGCCTTTTGACTCAGCCATCCCTTCGCAATGGCCTGCTGTTTGGCCACTTCAAAATCCTCCCCACAAGCGTTGGGAAACATTTTTTGCAATACGCTGAGCTCAATCCCATCGCTGAGCCGCAAGCCCATCATCAGACACTCACCCAAAGCGGTGTCCTCAGGAATGTTTTCTTCTCGCCAAAAATTCCCACTGCCCACAGCCTTTTGGTAAGACAGGGGGTCTTTGATGAGAACGCGACGGAGTAGTTGAAAGCTTTTTAGCTTGGCATCACTGCGACGCATTTGTCCCCACGCTCCCGGCCCCAACCCCAGATAAGATTCAAAATGCCAATAAGCCAAATTGTGACGCGATTCGTATCCTGGCTTCGCGTAATTGGAAATTTCATAACGATGAAATTCATTTTGATTCAGAAGAGAAATCGTCAAATCTTGCATTTGATTCATCACTTCTTGATCGGGATCTTGCCACACGCCCTGTCGTAAATCTTGCGTGTATTTTGTGCCCGCCTCGGCTGTGAGTTGATAGCAAGAAAGGTGTTTGAGTTTAAACTTCAAAGCTTGTTGCAAATCGGATTCCCAACTTGCCAGGCTTTGATCAGGAAAACCAAAGATTAAATCGATACTGAGTTCCTTGGGGCCGTATTTTTTTGCCAATTCAATGGCGGCCACAGCCTCTTCGCCTGTGTGAATGCGACCAAAACGTTGCAGGTTTTGATCAGAAAAACTCTGCACTCCCATTGATAAGCGATTCACACCCGCTTGTTTAAAACTTTGCAAATTCTCTGCCGACAAGGTGCCGGGATTTGCTTCTAAAGTGATTTCGATATTGTCCGAAAAAACAACATCAGCACGGATGAAGTCCAAAATGATTTTGATGTGCTCGCCTTTCATCAAAGACGGTGTGCCACCACCAAAAAAAATTGTCTGCACCGACTCACCTGCCAAAGCGTGATCAAAATCCAAGCAATCAGAAAATTGTTGCTGCCAGTCTTTTTGCAATGCAGACAAAAATAATTTTGTTTCGTCTTTTAGCTCGCCTGGCTTACGCGCATGCGAATTAAAATCGCAATAATGGCATTTATAAAGACAGTAGGGAAAATGAATGTAAATGTGCTTCATGTGAACCTTGATCTAAAACGCGAAGGCCTTGCTATTTGCGCTGATCCTCTGCTAGTCGTTAGCGCAGATTCAAGTCTTTTTAAAGGAGTTCCTCATGAGCCAGCGTGGTTTTCAATCTGATATTTTCACGGTCCAGACCATCAAACTTGCCGAAACCGAAGAACAAATTGTTGTTGGTGGCCGCGACCAATTCTCAAAAGTCCCAGGCGCCTTAGACGGCATCAAAACCATTGGCGTCATCGGCTGGGGATCACAAGGCCCTGCTCAAGCACAAAACCTACGCGACACACTAGAAGGAACAGGCATCACGGTCAAAGTAGGCCTGCGCGAAAACAGTAAATCTTTTGCCGACGCCGAAAAAGCCGGTTTTTCTAAATCGGCAGGAACACTTGGTGAAATGTTTACCGTCATCAAAGAATCCGACATGGTGCTTTTACTCATCTCTGATGCCGCGCAAGCCAAACTCTACCCAGAAATTTTTAAAGCCTTAAAACCCGGCGCCACTTTGGGTTTGTCACACGGCTTTTTGGTTGGTCATCTTAAAACAACAGGTGACGACTTCCCAAAAAACATCAACGTGATTGGCGTTTGCCCCAAAGGCATGGGCCCTTCTGTACGTCGTTTGTATGTGCAAGGCAAAGAAGTTAACGGCGCGGGCATCAACGCAAGCTTTGCGATTCATCAAGATGTAAACGGCAAAGCAACAGACCAAGCCATTGCGTGGTCCATTGCGGTGGGAGCTCCCTTTTGTTTTTTGACCACCTTAGAAGACGAGTACAAAAGCGATATTTTTGGCGAGCGCGGTATTTTATTGGGCGCGGTGCATGGTATCGTGGAAGCCTTGTTCGAAGATCTCATTCACAACCACAACATGACACCAGAACAAGCCTTTTTGAATTCGTGTGAAAGCATCACAGGTCCTATTTCAAAAACAATCTCACACAAAGGCATTTTGGCAGTTTACGAATCCTTAAACGAGCAAGGCAAAGAGCGTTTTGCCAAAACTTACAACCAAGCTTACAAACCTCTTTATGGTTTGTTATTAGAAATCTACGAAGAAGTCGCCTCGGGCATTGAACTGCAATCTGTGATTCTTTCAGGCAAACGTCTTGAAGAGTACCCCATGGGCAATGTCGGCGCCACGCGCATGTGGGAAATCGGCGAGACCATTCGTAAGCAACGCGATCAAAATCAATCTGAGATCTTTCCCGAAACAGCGGGCTTGTACGTGGCCTGCATGATGGCGCAAATTGATCTGCTCTTAAACCAAGGTCATTGCTACAGCGAAGTCTGCAACGAATCAGTGATCGAAGCCGTGGATTCGCTCAACCCTTACATGCACGCTCGCGGCATTTCCTACATGGTCGACAACTGTTCTATCACAGCGCGTTTGGGAACACGCCGTTGGGGACCGCGCTTTGATCACATTGTGCAGCAAGAAGTTTTAGCGCCATTGCACGCCGGTCATGTGGCAAGCGATGCGCCCATGAAAGCCTTTGGCACGCATAAAGTGCATGCGGCCTTGGCGGAATGCGCTAAGCTCAGACCATCGGTTGATATTTCGGTAGCAGCTTAGAAAACCCTCATTCCGTTGTGAACTGCCAAGTCACCACAGGGAGAAGAGCGCCCCCTTCGCAGGCAACGCCTTCGACAGTCACGCGGTAAGTAGCGTCACTTGCCAATTCGGAACTGGGTTCGCACACGGCTTCATCGCCCCCACTTTGAGTGCTGTAATCACAAGCCACGGCAACATCTCCCGGACCACGCACACGGAATTTGCTTGAGGTCAATGTGCTTTCGTCAATCTCGCAACTGGCACGAAATGAAATTTCCGCATCAACATCCACAAACTGCTCGCCCTGACGTGGCTCGGCGTGGAAGATCACCACGTCACCAGGTTGAAACTCTTCACCATCATCACAATCGAATTCATCATCAAAACTCAAATCGTAATCATCTTCAAAACCATCTAAATCACAATCAAGTTCTTCGTCATCATTGGTGCCATCATCATTATCGTCATCATCATCTAAATCAAAAAGACCGTCGTCATCCGCATCGATCAAATCGCCTGGCTCCAGTTCTGGACGCGCACCTAATTCAGACAAGCTGATGCGCCCTAAATTGATACTGAGCTCTTGGTTCGGTAAAAATAAACTTTGACTCAAACCTTGGGTCTCACGATTTTTTAAAAATTTTAAATAAGAAACAAACTCATCATCTTCATAAAGAGCAATTTGAAAGGCTTTGCCGGCAGTCAGGTCCAAAGTAAAAATACAACTGCTATTGGGTGTGGCTGTGCTTTGGTTGCCTTCGGAATCAGTAGCGATGATCAGATCCGCAAAACAATTACTAGACCCAGAAGAAAACACCAACGCGCTAACCGAATTATCAGTGGAGGAAACAGTGCCCGTCAAAGAAGCCACCGTGACCGTGGGTGGGTTGCCAGCTTCCGTGCCGCCCAATCCACCACAAGAGCTCAGCAGCAAAATAAAAAAGATGAGGAATGTTTTCATGCCTTGCCTCTTGGTTTCTTTGGACGCGTTAACGGCAAAAGTTGTATCGAAAGCTGCACCACTTCTTCGGGATGCACATCGTCAGAAACAAATTCTAAAACTTGTTTGCGAAATTCCTGCACCATTTTTTTGAGTTGTGGCACTTTGCATTTGGCCAGCCCTAATGTCAAAGCGCTCACATCCCGACGCTCTTGCTCAATTTGTGGTAGTACATGCTTGGCCAGTTGCAAAAGATTTTGATGATATTTTAAAAGCGCCATCTCTTGCGACTCAGGACCTGTGGTGATGAGTGCGCTCGATTGCGCCCAACACCCCTGTTTGCTCTTGGTGACAAAACCAAGGCTAAGCAAAAGATCCAAAGAATCGCGCGCGTCCTCAACCGGAATTTGTGGGAAAATGCGTTTTGAAATCCACTCTGGTGTGCCATTGAATTCAGGGTGCGCAACAAGCTCGCGCACAATCGGGTGATACCACTGTGAGTAGTATTCGTAGAATTCTTTTTCCAAAGGTTTGAGTTGATTGTAACGACGCGAGCTTAGTAATTTTTGGTAGTGTTGATCACGCTCTTCGTGAGTTTTAGATTGGTTAAAGCGAACCAAGTTTATAAAAAATTCGGTCTCACCTTTGTTAAGAGCAAGTCCTTTTGCGAATTTTGATAAACTCGATTCAGTGAGGTTGCGGTCCCCATCCATGACCAGCTTCAAAAAATTAGGAGAGGTGAACCCAGCCTTTAGAGAAAAACTCCGGTACGAGTAACCACGTGGCCCGGATTTTTTATGGTCGTACCAATCACGCAAAAAAGCCCGGTAATCCTTGTAATCATAAATGAGGGGCTCTTTTTGACGCGGTGACATTAATTCTCCAAAAACAATTTAGTCTTGTTAAGATTTTAACAAAATTATTTATATATTTCAAATATTTATTAATAATAAATCAAAAATCTGTTGTTTTTTGTTAAAAAATTGATCGCGGGCATTGGACCTTCGTCATGTAAATTCAGACCTTCGTCATGCAACATGCATGCAACATGCAACAACAAGTGGGGCCACGGGCGCCCCACTTTGCTGGAAGAATGATAACGCATTTTCACTGACGACTAGTCGTCGTCTTCGTCACCCCCTTCCTCATCTTCATCTTCATCCTGGTCCTCGTCCTCGTCTTCATCTTCGTTCTCAAATTCATCATGATCATCATCCTCATCTTCAAACAGAGAATCATCATCTTCATCTTCCATAGTCGAAATATTGGCATTCACGGCTTCCAAACAATCAACCCAGCGCTCTTCCAATTCGTATTGCTCGCAACGCTCGTCTTCAGCACTGTTTCTTGTGATTGTGATGGTGACTTCTGCTTCATCAGAACAATCGTAACTTTCCTCTGCTGTGAAACCCAAGTTTGGTTCGACCCCGTCTGGCAAAGTCGTGTCCAAAATCGCGTCTGCAAAAATCGAATCAGCCAAAGCAATGGAAGTCAATGTCTCGCCTTCCCAGGCTTCTTCAAAACGAATGTCCCAAGAATTTTGACCTTCACCAACGCCAGACCACAAACCAAAAACATGGCCATCACCCAAGGCAAAGTTTCTCAAATCAAATTCACTGGCACTGGCATCCACAGAAACTTCAATGAATCCCGCAATTTTATTTTCAAACGTGGAATCACCCAAGTCGGAAACAACAGAGCCACTCTCTTGACCAGAAAGACTCGCCTGCGTAGCCCCTTGAGTGAAATCAAAGCGTCCCCAAGACGAAACCAAATCGTCACCGTGCTCGCGATCACTCACATCGTACTCAAGGTTAATGTTTTTCTCGCCAACAAAATTCCCGTTTTCATCCAAGGTGCCTGTCACGCTCAAAGAATTCATGCCATCTTCTCCGTGACGACTACGCACATGTTTACTCACCAAGCTGTAAGCGTTGCCATCAAGCGATTGCTGAGAATACATCTCTTGATCACCATCTTCATCACAGGCCGCCACCTCAAACTCAGAAATTGTATTGTTTTCTCCTTGGGTGACACGAACACGCACCTTATGCTGCTCGCTAGAGCCATCACCACGCTCGTGATTAATCGCCAAAACATGGTATTCACCATCATAAAGATCGACGCCTTGTTCCGTTGCTTGATCAGCCGCGACCTGCGTGCGACACAAAATCAAATCACCAAGAGCCGCCCCTGCCAAAGCCTGGCGAGACATATTGTAAGTTTCACAAGCGGCAACACTCACATCCGCATCAAAATTTTGCTCTTCTTGAGAATCAAAGTGCAAACAGTTCTCTCCTTCTCGCGAGTCACGATGCCCTCTTAAATAAGAAGAGTTTGATGAGCTTTGCACCTCGTCAGTCGCCAATGGCAATTCGCTAATTGAAGTGAGCTGAGGACTAGATCCACTGGAAGTGCTTGTTGATGAGCTGTCTTGAGTCGCCGACTCCAAAGCCGTGTTACAAGCGTAGCTTCCCAAAGCCAAAAGCGGGATTGCCAAACGCAGCATCATGCTGATCATATTTTGTTTCATAAGGTCTCCAAAAGTGAGGAATGATAAGCAAATCCCTGTTTTTACTGCCAAAAACAGCGCTTAGGAAGCTTGCTTTGATCCCAGGTTTGTCCCCTGTTGAAGCCCAATCCTCAACAAGAGCAGGATCAGGATAAGGGTTTTGGAGATGATAAGGTAGAGAGAGAGGTGATTATCTGTATTCGCTTGTATACAGACCTAACGACGCTTCTTTTTGGTGGCTTTCTTCTTAGCGACTTTCTTTTTAGAAGCCTTTTTCTTCGTCGCGGTTTTTTTAGCAGCTGATTTTTTCACTGCTTTTTTCTTCACCGGTTTTTTCTTAACAGATTTTTTCTTGGGTGCTGTTTTCTTAACAGCCTTTTTCTTTTTGACTGCTTTTTTCTTAGCTGTGGTTTTCTTTTTAGCCGCTTTCTTTTTCACAGTTTTCTTTTTAGCGGCCTTCTTTTTTGTAGCGCTCTTTTTACTCGCACTCTTCTTTTTGGGAGCGGCTTTTTGAGATGCTTTCTTAACTGACGACTTGCCCTCAAAGGCATCGGCCTCAGCCTGACTGCGTATCGGGTAGAACAAGCCGTCTATTTCAAGACCATAATACCCATCACGCATTTCAAGATGCTTCATGAGCTCGTAATAAACCTTACGGTCAAAGCGAGCCTTGTAATTACCATCCTTGACCGAACAATAGAGCTGATTCTCTAAACCAATGTCTAATGTGGTGATATCTAGATTTTCTTCTGAACCATCGGATAACGAAACCGAAAATCCATTTTTCTTTTTATTGAGCGCGCGTACAAAAAAAGCCACATCTTCAACAACAACCGGGATCGGCATTTTCTCGCCTTTAAGAAAATACTTTCCGCCTTTTTTATAAACGCTTTTGTATAAAAGTTCGACTGTGCGGCCATGAGTGATTTCGACACCATCGTGATACCAAAGGCCATCTTTAGCCAATTTGATCTCTTGCTTTAAAAATTTATTGAGCTGACTCATAACCCAAACCCTTTAAACACTTTATAAATTGATGATTCGACTGCTCTGCCGAAAGCGACTCATGATGTCTCGTTGCGCCTGCAACACGGCATCCATACTCGGATACCCCCCAAGCTGCAACCGATACCATTTGCCCTTGCCCTTGATCTCTGTACTCACCACCTTGGCCGGAAAACCACGTTGCCGCCAAATACCAACAGCCTTCTCGGCTTTTTTGGTGGTGGCGTAAGAACCAATTTGCAAAGTGTATTTTGAACTTGGCGTGACTGTTTCTTGAATTTCTTCGGCCGGTTCAGGCTTATTGTCTTTGGCTGCCTGTGCTCCCACCGTGATCACTTTAGGATCAGCCACTTTCACAGCCATTTGCCCCACCGTTTTCACAACCACCTTTTTTTCCTGCGGCTCTTCTTTTACAAATGGTTTTTTCTTTTGCACAATTTCTAAAGATGCCGTTTTTTTGTTTTGATCATTTGTTGTGACTTTTTGCACAGCAACTTTTTGACTCTCTTCTTTTTGAGCAACTGGCTTTTGAGGTTCTTCTTTTTTAGATTCACTGACTTCTTTTTTGCTCTTAGATTCCAGCTCGGCCTCTTTGCTCTCTTGCTGAGCTAATTTTTGAATGCTGTTTTGCAGGATTTCTTTTTCGGGAAGATTGGTTGATTTGCTAATGGTGGGTTCGAGTTCTTTTAAAGAATCCTTGCTTTGCAAAGCCTCAAAAAACACGAACTCATGTTTGTTCGCCTGAAGCTGCTTTTGGATGTCGTCCATGAGGTGTTCATCCGGAAGGATTTTTCTCTCCATGTGACGCTCTTTAGAAAACGAAAAAACATCGTTGCCAAACTTTGCTCCCAAATAAAAAAAGACCAAAGAAGCAAACACAACAGTGAGTAAAATAAATAAAATCTGACCAAAGGTGATGTTCGTGGTGACGCGTTTCATGAGTCGTTTCCCCCTTATGCTAACTCATCACATTTCTTCTAACACTTCAATGCTAAGCAGACCAAGCCCCGTCTTTAAAACTGCTGCCGTTAAGGCACACAAGGCCAAGCGGCTGTTTTTTGTATCTTGATCTGGAGCTTCCAACACACTGACCCCGGCTTTTTTATCGTAAAAACCACTAAACGCCTTGCTCAGCTGATACAAATACTCGGTGATTAAGATCGGTCGCAATTCTTGTCCGACTGTTTCGCAAACATCACCAAAGCGATTGAGCACCTTGGCCAGTTGCCGCTCTGTGGGATGATCTAAGTTGATGGCAGCCGTTTTTAAAATTTGATCAAAATCAACCTGCCCCTTGCGACCAATGCTTTTAACACGCGCGTA
The DNA here is from genome assembly GCA_024233595.1 of Deltaproteobacteria bacterium. Lineage (GTDB taxonomy): Bacteria > UBA10199 > UBA10199 > UBA10199 > JADGCS01 > JACKPK01. The sequence goes on along the minus strand of JACKPK010000005.1, from coordinate 55,134 downwards.
AGCGTAAAGCATATAAGGCCCCGTGTTGCCGTCCATAGCCAGCATCTTGTCCCAACTGAATTGATAATCGCTAGAAAGATTGTGGCTCAGGTCCGAGTACTTGATTGCCGCAAAGCCAACTTTTTTTGCGATGTCATTGACCTGGTCGTCTGATAAATCTTGGCCGCGCTCTTCTTTATTGCGTACAATCACCTCTTGAGCACGCGCAACCGCCTCACCCAAAAGATCTTTTAAGCGCACAGTGCCGCCATCGCGTGTTTTAAACGGTTTGCGATCAGATCCCAAAACCATGCCGTAACCAATGTGCTGTAATTCGACATCGTCTGGAACCCAGCCAATGGCACGCGCTGCTGCAAAAACCATTTTAAAATGCTGTTCCTGACGATTGTCTGTGACATAAATGATGCGCTTGGCGTTTTGTTCGTTCACGCGGTAACGAATGGCGGCCAAATCAGTTGTGGCGTAATTGTAACCGCCGTCTTTTTTCTGAATGATCAATGGCAAAGGCTCACCATCGCGATTTTGAAAACCCTCTAAATAAACACAAACGGCCCCATCATCTTCTTTGGCCAAAGCCTTGTCTTTAAAAGTTTTCACCACATCCGCCAAAAACGGATTGTAAAAACTCTCGCCTTTGTCTTCTAAACGCACACCCAATTCATCGTAGATGAGATGACAGTGCTTAAGAGACTCTTTTAAAAAAGCCTGCCAAACCTTTGTGGCCACGGCATCGCCGGATTGCAACAACACCACTTTTTCGCGCGCGGCATTTTTAAAGTCTTCGTCCTCATCAAAACGCGCTTTGGCTTTTTTGTAAAACCCTTCTAAGTTTTCTACCGCAAAGCTCTCTGGATTTTGTAAAACCTCGGGCTGGTGTTCGTAAATGTATTGCAAGAGCATGCCAAACTGCGTGCCCCAATCACCAACATGATTCATGCGATCCACACTATGACCACGGAACTCCAACACACGCGCAATGACCTCGCCGGTGAGCGTGGTACGCAAATGCCCTACGTGCATTTCTTTGGCTAGGTTTGGGCTGCTAAAATCAATGACAGTGTGACGCGGCTTGGGATCTGGATCGATTGCCAAAGACGAAGACTTTGCCATTTGTTCAAGTCGCTTTGCCAGCACAGAGTTTTTTAAAGTGATATTGATAAAACCAGGGCCTGCAATTTCTGTTTTTTCGAACAAAGATGTGTCAGGAAGATTATCCATGATTTGCTGAGCGATCTCGCGCGGATTTTTTTGTAATTGTTTAGCCAAACCCATGGCCGCGTTGCTTTGAAAATCACCAAAGCGCTCATCGCCAGCCAATCGCACCATGGGATCGGCTCCCTCTTTGCCAACAACAACCCGCAACGCCTGCTCAAATTGCGCTTTCACTAAGGCTTCTAAAGTCTGCATGCTCTTCTACTCCTGATCCAGCTCGCCCACTTTGAGGCCTGGCAATTCATTCAAGCGCGGGATCTTGTTCACATCGCCCACAATCATGATTTTAAGTTTGTCTGGAAAAAAATACTGCCCCACAACTTGTTTGATTTGATCAACAGTCACCGATTCAATTTCCTTTTGGAACACAGCCAAGTAATTGGGAGGGTAACCATAGTAGTCGTAGGTTAAACGCATGGCCACCAAGTTAAACGCGCTGTCGTATTCAAAAATCAAACGATTCAAAAGCCGTTCTTTGGCCAATTTTAAATCGTGCTCATCAAAATCATGCTCTTCGACAAACGATTTAAAAAGTTTTTGAATCTCTTGAATAGCATCCACAGTGACTTCGGAACGGGTTTGCGTTGTGATTTTAAACGAGCCGTAGTCTTGGCCTAATCCAAAATTAGAACGCACCCAGTAAACATACCCTAGCTCTGTGCGCAAGCGATCACCTAAAATGGTGCCAAAGGTTGCGCCGCCTAACATTTCATCAGCCAAGATGATTTTGTATTTGTCTTTGTTAAAGCGTTTGTCTCCAAAGTGACCAATGACCAAAGCGCTTTGATTGACTTCTTTGGGGATGATCTCGGTGCTTTGCTGCCATTCTTTTTTGACCAACATGGGGAATTCATAAACCGGGGCTTTGCTGTCCCAGCCTTTAAAATGAGGTTCTAATGTTTTAAGAAAATCGTCAAAGCTCAAAGGAGACGTGGCCGCAATCATCATCACATTGGGGGCCACTCGCTCTTTATGAAACTGCAAAAGCTTTTGGCGTGTGATGGCGTTGATTGTTTCTGGAGTTGTTTTCCACGCGTAGGGGCTCTCTTCTCCATACAAGCGCTGTGCAAACTCACGCTGCGCCACATCCATGGCTTCTTCATTGCGTTGTTTGATAGAGGCTAAAGCTTGCTTCTTGTAAACATCGATGCGTTTTTGATCAAAGCCCGGGTTTTTTAGAATATCAAAATAAAGAGCCAGAAGATCTTTGTGATCTTTCATGAGACAGCGGATCCCAAACTTAGACAAGTCGACACCAGCACTGGCACCAATGCTGGCAGAAAGAAAATCGAGTTTTTCATCGACCTCATCAGCCGATAAACTTTGACTGCCACCAGAACGCCATGTCGAAAAGAAAGCGCTGTAAAAACCACGCTCGGCTTTTTCTTCTTGGATAGCGCCAATTTTTAAATACGCGGTCATTTTAAAAATCGGCAGCTGCGTGTCTTGCAGATAATAAACCTTCACGCCATTTGGCAGGGTTATGATGTTGTAATCAGGCTCTTCTAAAGCAGGTAATTTTTTTTGCGTGAGCTCTTCCACCATGGGGTCCGCCGCCAAAGCAGGCCCAACAAGTGCAAAACTCAATACAATCAAAGTACAAAATTTAATGATTTGCTTACTCATCATTTTTGCCTCCTTCGACTTTACGCTCCATAAACACCGTCACTTCTCGATTGGGCACAAAGTATTTTTTGATGACACGCTGAATGTCTGTGGCTTTGATTTGCTTCACGCGCTTTTGCCAATCGTAAATGTACTCCCAGTCGCCTGTTAAAGATTCAAAATGCGCCAGTGAATCAGCCAATCCTGAATTAGATTCCAAAGAATAAATGAGCGAAGCATCGATGTTGTTGATCACCTTTTGCAGTTCTTGCTCACTAGGCCCTTCTTGAGCCAATTTGTTGACTATCCCCAGCGTGAGGTCCTTGAGCTCTTTGTTGCTAACGCCATCGTGAGGCATGCCGTGAAACAAAAACAAGGAATCCAAACGCGCTCCAGGAAAAGCCGAGTAACAACTGATGCTCACTGCTTTGCGCTCTTCTAACACAAGCTCTTTATAAAGACGTGACGTGCGGCCATGACACAAAATGTGCTGCACCACATCTAATATAATGTCATCAGGATCCGGATGCGCTGGGCGGTGATAACCAAAAAAGAAACGTGGCTTGTCTTCTCTATAAATGGTTTGCTGCCGCGGGAAAGTGTCGTCAAAGGTTGTGGTGGCAAACTTTTTATTTTGGTCGTCATGACTTGGCAATTTTGAAAAATACTTTTTGATCACGCGCTTGGCTTCATCCATGTCGAAGTTACCAACCAGCGTCGCCACCATGCGCGAAGGGATGTAGTAACGATCGTAAAAAGCTTGTGCGACCTTCGGTGTGTAATTCTGAATGTCTTCTGCTGGGCCAATGACAACAGTTTTGTACGGGTTGGGTTCATTAAAAGCTAAGTCCACAAAGGTTTCGTACATGGAACCAATGGGGGGGTTATCGATACGCATCTTGCGCTCTTCGGCGACCACATTCACTTCGGTGAAAAAATCACGCATGAAGGGGTCTGTAAAACGCGCGCTTTCTAAGTAAGCCCAAAGCTCTAATTTATTGGCGGGCAAAGAAATAAAATAAGTGGTGAAGTCATTTGATGTGCTGGCGTTCAAACCAATGCCACCGTTGGCTTGGTAAATGTGATGAAATTCGTTTGGCACAATCAGCTCTTTTTGCTGCTCTTCCAAAGCTTTGCGACGCGCCACCAAATGAGCGTACTCTTCTGGTTTTTTACCTGCCTTACGCATTTCTACGATTTGAGTGCCCACCTCAAAGATTTGGTCTAAGATTTCTTTTTCTTTTTTGCCATCTGTGGTGCCGATTTTTGAAGTGCCCTTGAAGGCCATGTGTTCAAAAAAATGCGCCAAGCCTCTTGAGCCAGCTTCTTCTTCGATGTTGCCAACCCGGACTTTGATTTGGGCAGAAAAAACCGGCGCCCCTTCTCTTTTTAAGAGAAGAAATGTCATGCCGTTGTCCAAAACCACCCGTTGCACGCGTTCGCGCAAATCCAAACCGGGGCCTTTTTGATGAAAAGGGCTGCTCCCACACGACGATAGCGAGCAAAGGCTTGAAATCATCAAAAAAATTAATAAAGAGATTTTGACAAAGTGCATAAAGTCTCCAAGAATCAGAAGTCCCCTAGGGGAGCATGACAAACTTTCAGGTTGATAAGCAAATTCAAGCCAATGATCAACTCAAAGGGAGCGATAACATAGTGATTTCGCCAAAAAAATTTAAATCCACAGGTTTTATCGGGCTGCATTTTATGATCCATGCCCTCAAAAAGCCTTTTCCATTTTTTAAAACCGGTTTGAAGCGTTTTTTAAACAATTACCGACAAGACCATATTTTTGCGCTCAGCGACAAAGAGCGCGCACAGATGCCGTCTTACTCGCATTGCATGACCTGCAAGCTTTGCGATTTAAACTGCCCCAAACTGGCCAGCGACCCACAATTTATAAGCCCAAGCTATCTTGTGAACAGCTTTTCTCGCTCTCTCACCGACCTTCGCCTCTCTAATACGTTGGATTTTTGCGTAGGTTGCCAACAGTGCGAGCAGATCTGTCCAGAAAACGTCCCCATCATGGACATTCTTCATTTTGTGAAAGCCAAGCAAGTCTTGTCAGATTCCGGAAAGGCGGCATGAGCAAAACCAAAAGCCTAAAAAAAGGTTTTTTAGCGGAACTCAACGCCATTGTTGGCGAAGGAGGCTTTTCGATTTCCGAAATCGATCGCGTGAACTACTGCCGTGACTCTAATTTTCGTTCCGCCATTCAAGCTCTGCACAATCAAAACGAACACCTGCCCGGCGTTGTGGTGTGGCCATCCACAACCGAACAAATCAGCCAACTCATTCGCTCAGCCAAAAAACACCAAGTGGCCATCACTCCTTTTTCTGGGGGTTCCGGCGTTTGTGGCGGTGCCATTTCTTATTCTGGTGGCATGACGCTCGACCTGAAAAATTTAAATCGCGTTTTAAGATTAGATAGCGAACGTCTTTTTATTGATGTGCAAACAGGCATCTCGGGCCTGCAGCTCGAAAAGCAATTGCAACGACAAGGCTACACGCTTGGACATTTTCCCTCATCCATTTTGTCAGCGTGTCTAGGCGGCTATTTGGCCGCTCGCTCTGCAGGGCAACTCTCGAGCAAGTATGGCAAGATCGAAGACATGGTCATCGATCTTGAATTCATCGATGGCTTGGGCCGTCTTCACCAAACCGCCGATGCCAAACTCAGTCGTTACTTGGATCTCACACAAGCGATCATTGGCAGCGAAGGCACTTTGGGCATCATCACCAAGGCCCGTTTAAAAATTTTCCCATACCCTCAAGACCGCAGCTACACCTCGTTCACTTTTAAAAATTTAAGTTACGGCCTAGAGGCCATGCGACGCATCATGCAAACCGGAATCAAACCCGATGTGCTCAGACTCTACGACGAGATCGACACCATCATGGTTTTTAATGGCATGAACAAACACCAACACAAAACCTCTTTGACTCACAGCATGCCCAACGCTCTCAAAGAGGGAATTGATTTGATCAAAGCCAGCGTCACACGCGGCACCTTGCGCGCACGCAAACTGGTCGATCGCTTATCACGCTTTTCGTGGTTGGGATCTTTGCTGGTGGTCATGTTAGAAGGCGATTCGGAAGTCATTAAAACCCAACAACGACTCATCACAAAAATTTGCGAAGATTTGGGTGGTTCTCATATGGGCGAAGACCCTGCGATTCACTGGCACAAACATCGCTACAGCGTTTCCTATAAAGCCTCTAAATTATTTTTAGAAGGCGCCTTCACCGACACCATGGAAGTCGCCACCACTTGGGACAATCTCGAAAACCTTTACCAAACAGTGCACGATGCGCTTTTGCCACATTGCTTGGTGTTGGCACATATTTCTCATGTGTACGAAGACGGTGCCGCCATTTACTTCACCATGGTTGCGCCTTTAAAAGGACCCACACGCAGTCTTAAACAATACGACAAAATTTGGGACGTGGGATTAAACGCTGTGCAAAAAGCCGGCGGCGTGCTCAGTCATCATCACGGCATTGGCCGCTTAAAGAAAAATCATTTGGTCAAAGAATGGGGCGAAGCCAAAGCCATTTACAATCATTTAAAAAAGAATTTAGACCCTGATCACATTTTGAACCCAGGAGTTTTGATCCCGTCATGAAACACCTCAATAAAAAATCTCTTTTGCTCACGGTCTCTCCTGACGAAAAACTCAACGCGGTTAAAAACGCTGTGATCAAAGAAGGCTTGTACTTTGGTTACAACCCTTTAGATGACCCGCACTACTCTCTTGGTCATTATCTTCATCGCCGCACTCCCAATCTTTATCATTTTCAGTACGGTGATTTGGCTGACCTCACCAACCGGCTGCAAGTTAAATTCCGCAACGAGAAAAGTTTTCAGCTCAAAGAAGCCCCACGCTCCGCCATTGGCCCTGATTTTAAAGCCTTGATTGTGGGCGGCAAAGAAAACTTTGGCCAGATTCGTTCCATCACCATCCGCCTGACCCCTTTGCCAGAAAAAATCAGTCACATTGTGGTGCTGCTTCCCAATAAAGACGCTGCCCGCAAAGTGGTTTCGCATTTGGTCGGAAAATTTTGCCACCCACTTTATTTTAGACACGCCATGCAGAGCGAAGCCAAAAATCTTTTACAACAACTCAGCATCAACAACGCCAAAGAACAAATCTTATTGCTCAGTTTTTCTGGACTGGCCGAAGTCGTGATGGCCAAAAAGAAGGTTTTGTTTGCGCTTTGCAAAGAACATGATTTCACCTGGTTTAAAATGAACGAAGCTGAAGATGTCAAAAACATCACCGATTGGATTCACACACAAGAAAGTTACCGCGAGATTCGCGAACAATACCGGCAATTCCTTTGGCCTTCGACCGACAACACACGCCAAAGCGATTTAGAAAAAAGCATCACCCAAAGCACTCAGTTTTAAGGACACGCTATGTTTGAAGATCATGCCAAAGCTCTAGACACCTGCCTCACTTGCCCGAGTCTTTGCCAATCGGCCTGCCCTGTTTTTTTAGAAGACAGCAATCGCAGTCATTCGCCTTGGGGACTCATGCAAACCATGAACCGCGTGCGTCGTGGTCAAATCCCTTTTGACGAAACCGTGGCCGAAATGAGTTATCATTGTGTCGGTTGCAAAGGCTGCACCACACAATGCGAGCACGGCATCGAAATCCCACCTGTGTTAGAAGAAGCCCGCCAAAAGGCTGTTAAGTCAGATATTCTGCCAAGCAACATCAAAGGTTTTGTCGAAAAATTTCATCGCCACAACAATCCTTTTTCTAAAGATCTTTTAAAAAGACTTGATGAAATTTTGCCTGCGCAAAAAAAACAAAAAGACCCCAAAGCCATTTACTTTGCGTCTTGCACCACCATTTCAAAAACACCCGAAATCATCAGCGACACCTTTTCGCTTTTGAATAAACTCAAAATTGATTTTGTGGCTCCTTACCGCGAAGCCATTCAGTGCTGTGGTTACCCTTTGCTGTCGGCAGGTGCCGAAAGTGATTTTGTGGATCTGGCTGAAGTCAATTACCACAGTTTAAAAAAGCTCCCTTTAATTGTAAGCGGTTCTCCTGCCTGCACCTACACTCTTAAAACAGCTTATAAAAAATACCACTTTGACCTTGAAGACAAAGTCATTTCCATTAACGAATTTTTAAAACCCTATCTTAAAAACATTAACTTCACGCTCAAGAAAAAACTACGCACCAAACTCATGTTACACGACCCTTGCTATTCAGTCCGCTATCTAGACGAAGGCTTGCTCATGCGAGAGCTCATTGCCGAGGTCTCTGGTTACCCGCCGGGAGAATTTTTTGATCATCAAAACAGCACCTCTTGTTCGGGTCAGGGTGGTTGCTATTCGGTGATCGAAAAAGAACGTGCCGACCGCATCACCAAAGAGCGACTCAAAGAGTGTTACGAAAAAGACACGCGCACCGTTGTCACACAATGCCCAAGCTGTGTTTTTAAAATGCGCAAAAACAGCAAACGCATTGTTGTGAAAGACTTAGTCAGTTACTTAAATGATTGCATTGAAGAGGCGCTTTCATGAAATTCAAATCGGCCAATGGATTCCGAACTTTTTTAATAGCGAACCCAACGGCTGGTCATGGTCAACTCAAACGCCAATGGAAATCCCGTATTCAGCCTTTTTTAAAAAAAGAGCTCGCGCATTTTGATTTTGAATTCACCAAAAACAAAGCCCATGCCACAGAGCTAACACAGCAGGCCTTGCAAAACGGTTACAACCTGATTGTGGCCATGGGTGGCGATGGCACCATCAACGAAGTCATAAACGGTTTTTTTGAAAAAGGGAAAAACACTCACCCAGAAGCCTGCCTTGGCATCTTGCCCTTTGGCAGCGGTGGAGACTTTATCCGCTCACTCAAATTCGAACGCGATTACCAAAAGGCCGCTCATCATCTACAAGGCAAAAAAACAAAAGCCATTGATGTCGGTTGGATCAAATTCAAAGACCGTAAACAAGCTGATCGTTACTTTGTGAACATTGCCAATGTCGGGCTTGTCGCCGAAATCATGAGCAAAGTGAATTCCAAATACAAACGTTTGCCAGCACTGGCGCGTTATCTTTCGGGATCGTTCCAAGGTTTTTTTTCGCACCATAACCAAGACGTGCGTCTGCATTTGGCCGGCAAAGGTGCCATGGAAACAAAGCTCACAAATTTGATCATTGCCAACGGTTCTTATTTTGGACGTGGCATGCACCCCGCCCCTAACGCCAGGCTCGACGATGGGCTTTTTGAAATCATCCTTTTAAAAGACATGAGCTTTCTAAAGCTTTGTTTGCATTTCCCCGAAATCTACGCGCGCAAAAAAGTCGCCAGCGCCAGCTTTTTGGATCATCATGAATCCGCCAGCATTCAGATCGAAAGCCTGGGTGAAAAAGACGCCCTACGCTACGAAATGGATGGTGAGGTTTACGGTCATGGCGATGCTCAAATCACCCTGCTCAAACAGAAACTGAAAATCAAAATCTAGGCTCTGTTTTTTTGGAAACCCAAGTCGTAGTTTAAAGAATTTCAATGGTTTGGGCGCTCTTCTCTCACTTTAAAAACTTGCCACAAAGCCTTTTTGTCACTATATTTGCGCCAAAAAAATCATTTAATTTGTGGAGATAACATGACACCAACAGAACTCGTTAAAAAAGTTTATGGCGAATTCCCAGCTCGCGTTAACAAAGCACGCGAAGTCATTGGGCACCCGCTCACTCTTGCTGAAAAAATCTTAGGCGTGCACCTTAGCCCCATTGAAGGCCAAGAGCTTGAACGCAAAAAAAGCACTGTCAATTTAGCCCCGGATCGCGTTGCCATGCAAGATGCCACCGCGCAAATGGCCATGTTGCAATTCATGTCTTCCGGCATTGAACAAGTGCAAGTCCCTTCTACCATTCACTGCGACCACCTCATTCGCGCGCATGTGGGTGCCGAAAAGGACATGGAAATTGCCAATTCAGAAAACAAAGAGGTCTATAACTTTTTGAGCTCCGTTGGCCAAAAGTACGGCGCTGGATTTTGGAAACCAGGTGCCGGCATCATTCACCAAGTTGTTTTAGAAAACTACGCTTTCCCTGGTGGCATGATGATTGGCACTGACTCGCACACACCCAATGCGGGTGGCCTCGGCATGATTGCCATTGGCGTTGGTGGTGCCGATGCTGTTGACGTCATGGTTGGACAACCTTTTGGTTTGCGTTGGCCTGGTGTCATTGGGGTCAAACTCACTGGCAAACTCAGTGGTTGGGCAAGCGCCAAAGATGTCATCTTAAAAGTTTGTTCTATCCTCACAGTCAAAGGCGGCACAGGTCACATCGTTGAATACTTTGGCGAAGGCACCGAAAGCCTTTCTTGCACAGGCAAAGGCACCATTTGTAACATGGGTGCTGAACATGGCGCCACCACATCTGTTTTTCCTTACGATGCTAAAATGGCCGCGTATCTCAAAGCCACTGGCCGTGAAGAGTGGGCCACTTTGGCAGATGGTGTTAAAGACTGTTTGCAAGCCGATCCCGAGGTATTAGCCAATCCAGAAAAATATTATGACCGCGTCATCGAAATCAATTTGAGCGAATTGGAACCACATGTTGTGGGTCCGCACACGCCTGATTTGGCGCGTCCTATTTCGGCCTTTGCAGAAGAAATCAAACGCGAAGGTTACCCTGACGATCTCAAATTCGCTTTGATTGGTTCTTGCACAAACTCTTCTTACGAAGACATGGACCGTTCATCGAGCATTGTAGAAGACGCGGTGAACAAAGGCATTAAATTGCAATCCCCTCTTATGGTGACTCCTGGTTCAGAGCAGGTTTTTAACACCATCAAACGCGACGGCCAGATGCAGGTTTTTACCAAGCTTGGTGCCACCGTATTGGCCAATGCTTGCGGACCTTGTATTGGTCAATGGAAGCGCGATGACATCAAAGAAGGCGAGCGCAATTCAATCATCACATCGTTTAACCGTAACTTTAGAGCGCGTAACGATGGCAATGCCGAAACCTTGTCCTTCATTGGTTCACCCGAAATCGTAACCGCCTTGGCTTTGGCAGGACGCTTGTCATTCAATCCGATGAACGACACACTCACCAACGACAAAGGTGAGGAAGTCAAATTAGCGGAACCAAGCGGCGATGAATTGCCCAGCAAAAATTTCGAAATGGCAGCCGAAGGCTTCATTGCACCCAGCAAAGACGGCAGCGCAGTTCAGGTCGACATTGCGGCAAGCAGCGAACGCTTGCAAGCATTGAGCCCTTTTAACGCGTGGGATGGCAAAGACTACATTGAATTGCCCATTTTGCTCAAAGCCAAAGGCAAGTGCACAACCGATCACATTTCACCTGCTGGCAAATGGTTAAAATTCCGCGGTCACTTGGATAACATTTCCAACAACATGTTCACCGGCGCCAACAATGCCTTCACCGACGAAATCGGCCATGGCACCAATGTTATCACGGGTGAAACTGGCGTTGGCTTTCCGCAAATCGCTCGCGATTACAAATCCAAAAACACAGGTTGGGTTGTGATTGGTGACGAAAACTACGGCGAAGGCTCAAGCCGAGAACACGCTGCCATGGAACCACGGCATTTGGGTGGCAAAGCTGTGATTGTAAAAAGCTTTGCTCGTATTCACGAAACCAACCTTAAAAAACAAGGTGTGTTGCCTTTGATTTTTGCAAACCCAGCAGATTACGATAAGTTTATGCAAAATGATCGTGTGAGCATTGTTGGGCTTGCTGATTTGGCACCCGAAAAAAACATCACTGTCAAAATCAAACACGAAGATGGTGCTGAAGAAAGTATCGAAGTTCGCCACACGCTCACAGCTGAGCAGATCGAGTGGTTCAAAGCGGGCTCTGCTTTAAACAAAATCGCTGCTGATTTAAAAAAATCAGCATGAGGAACCATTCAGACTTCTATTTTTTAAAAGGGCAGATTTTTAATCTGCCCTTTTTTATTGAGGGATTCACATGAAAACCAATGCCATCCAAAAAGTTTACGTGATCTACAAACGTTCTGTTTATGACAAATACGTTCTAGAACAAAAAGACAAACGCCTGTTGGCCCTCTTGAAAGCCAAGCACCCGACCACAAAAAACCTGATCAAAAACCACGACAATCATTTGCGTTCACTGGATCACGTTGAGAAAATCCTTAAAAAACTAGGATTGAAATTCACCACCGTGCAACGCGCCAATATCAAAAACATCCAACGTTATGATCTGGTGGTGACCATTGGTGGCGACGGGACCTTTTTACGAACCTCTCATCACATCAAAGACCAACTTTTATTGGGCATGAATTCATCCCCACAATTCAGTGTTGGTAATTTTTGCACCGTGGTTAAAGAAAACTTCGAACAAAAAATGATCCGCTTGCTCAGCGGCGATTGTGACATCCGACTGCTTCACCGCATGCGCATTGCCATTAATGGGGGAACACTTCCGATCGAACCCATTAACGATTTGCTTTACACCAGCATCAGCCCTGCGGCAACCAGCCGTTACATGATCAAATTCAATCGTAAAGCTGAAGAACACAAAAGCAGTGGCATTTGGGTGTCTACAGCTGTGGGCTCAACCGCAGCTATTAAAGCCGCTGGCGGACTCAAGCAAACCATGGGCGATGATCGTCTGCAGTTCTTAACACGCGAACCTTACCAAGGCATTTTTAATCCCTACCAACTCATCCAAGGTTTTGTGAATCCCAAACAAAAGCTCACGCTTGTTTCAAAAATGCTTGATTCCAAGTTGTATCTAGACGGACCAACTGTTTGTTATAGCCTGGAGTACGGCGACAAACTGGAAGTGAGTTTGTCGAAGAATAGACTCAAGATGGTTGGGTAAAAACAACGTATTTACCAGATACGTTATTATGTATTTGATAGATACATTATTTAAAATTGTTTGAGATCATCCACAGCTGGCTTTAATTTAAAAAGGATTCTCCACTTCATACAGTGACGAACAAGAAAGAGCGAAGTACCATTTTCCCGTGCTCTCTTTGTAATCAATGAAGCTAGCGCCCTTTATCGGCAAATCGGCAAACTCATCCGCAATATCCCAGGTCTGGCCAGCATCACGGCTGATGTACAAATGCCGTGGGATGTAGCGTTGGAAATTCGGATTACTTGAGGCCAGGCTGGCAATCAAAATAGAAGGGTCATGGGGGTAGGTTGTGATTTCTGCAAAATCTTTTGTTTTGATGGTGTCCGTATCGCTGTACTCTAATTTATCTTCAGCAGAGCGCCCATTCAAAACGGTATCCCACCAGTAATTGCTTGCTTCTTGAATCACCAAACTATTACGCGCAACGCGTTCGCCACCCTCTTCTTTGTAGTAAAAGTCTAAAACAATTTCCCAATTGGTTTCGCCAGGTTTTTTAAAATCAAAACTGGTGCTGTAAATCACAGGCCAGTAATCCCATTCGCCGCTCACAATCAATTTGGTTTTGCCATCACTGCTTTGTGCAAGCGCAATGTTTCCCGGATCATAAACAGGAATTTTATCGGAACCTTTTGTGAACAAACGCTGACAGCTGATGCTCGTGCTTGAACTATCGATGAGATACACACCTTCACTGGTGTCATAATTGTATTGCCCCATGGCACGGCTGATCAAACCATTATCGTTGTCATCCTGCACAGAAACCAAGGCTTTGCCTGGCTGACTCGCATCAGTCCAAATGTCTTTGATTGTAGAATTGCTGGCAGGACAGTTTGAACCACTCAGCTGTTGCCAAGTTGATGTCTTAGCGTGGTAAGAATAAAGCCCACCCAACTTTGTGCCCGCCCAAATACGGCGATCACTAGCACTGCTTGCGTGATCAATCGCAAACTTAGTCACTGTGTGTTCTGCATCAATGCCTGTTGTTATCTCTGGACTCGCAATGGTTTCCCAGGTTTTGCCATAATCTTTACTGCGAATCACCGCTCCATTTTTTGTTTTTAACGATTCATCTAAACTCACGTAAACCACTTTGGCCTCTTCATCGGCCATCACATCCCAAGCATTACGATCTTTGCTAAAGGGAATGCTCGCATGCTCTTCAAAGTAACCGCCCCAACTGAAGCCTTGGTCCCAAGAATGCACAACACCATAATCCATCATGCCCGCAAACCAAACCTCGCGTCCGTCTTTGCTCAAACTCGCCATGCCACCCGACACACACGCGTCACTCAAGCCCGTGTTGTGCCAATAATCATTTTGGTGATCAAAACTTTCTAAACTCACGGATGAGTCGGGGTAGCCTTCCGCATTTGTGGCAACAGGGTTTTGGTCCAAATGCTCCAATTCATAATGATCACCAGACCAAGTCACTTTGGCAAGTGCTCGCCCACCACTGGTGTATAAAATCGGGCGCGCATCCTCCCAATAAATATCCATGATGCCATAAATTCCTCGGATCTCATCAGACGATTCTTCTGATTGACTCCACAGGCCATCTCCCGAATCGCCCTCAAAACAACCAGACTCACACAAACTTGCCACTTGATAAACATCAATCGATGATCCAAAAAAACGCTTCCAACTGTATGAACCATCACCATTGGGAGCGTGTTCATAAAGACCTTTAAAGCGCCCAGTCGTTTGTACAATGATGTGATTCAAATCTTGAGGGTTCACAGCAAAATCAGTGTGAATGCTATGATTGCTACCGAAAAGATCAAGGTCATCATCGATTTCACAGCGCAAAGCCACAGGTAATAAGCTTTTGCCATCACTGGCTACCGCTAAACGTTGCCAGCTTTTTCCCAAATCATCACTGCGATAAACACCACCAACAGAGAAAGATAATTCAGGATCATTTTTGTAATCGCGACCAGAGCAAACAGCAGAGTCATCGTAAAAGCCATCGTCTTGAATCAAGGTGTGATAAACAGTCTTACCTTCTGCGTCGCGCAAAATACTAAAACCACGCAGGCTGGCGTAGTCGCGATCGGGATGATTGGAGAGAGACAAACAATTTTTGCCAGAATCTTCGCAGGCTGATTGGAAGTCGCAAGAGGAACGACAAACGCCATAAGAGTCCCCTTGGTTTTTTGTCTGCACAACATTCTTCTGTCCTAAAAGCGACCAACTCAAACCACCATCACGCGAACCATAAAGTCCCTGATCTGTTACCGCAAACAATTCAGAACAAGACGTCGCGCAATCGTAAGGGTTGATCACAATGTCGTAAACAGTCGCGTTTTTTGCCATAAAACGAACACTGGGCTCCCAAGTCTGTCCGGCATCTTCACTGCGATAAACGTGAAAAGGGTAATTGTACTGATGCGGCCCAATGAGATTGCCGCGACCAACACCAGCCCAAACAATGTTGGGATTTTTTGGATCAATGGCCAAAGAACGCATGGGGGTGAGCAATTGCACGCTGCTTGATTCTAAACTTGTGGCCTCTTGTAATCCTTGATTCACTTGCACCCAAGAATCACCGCTGTCCTGGCTGCGGTATAAACCTCCATCTGTCGCAATCAAAAGTGTTTGCTTACCTACACTGTCTTTAAAGATTTCAATGGCAGCCACTTCTCCTTCTTTAAGATCATGGCTGATGTTCTTCCATGTTGCGCCAGCATCGTTGCTGCGAAAAATACCATTCACGTCGGTAGAAGCAAAAATCTCATTCGCATCATAAGGGTTTTGTTTCGTGGCGATGATTGCTCCCGCACCACCTGGGCCAACATCCTTGTGATTGGCAGTTGTTGCACTCAAAGACTCTGAATCACTTGCACTTGCTTCTGTTTCGATTTCACTTTCGGTTTCAGCTTCAGTCTCTGCTTCTAAAACACGCACATCAGAATCGGCTTCGGCGATAGTTTCTTCTGCTTCTTCCGTATCAACACTGTCTGTGGAATGATCTTCTGTCATCGCCTGTGGTTTTTCTGTGTCGTCACTGGCTTGCTCTTCAAAGAAGTTCCAAATGCCTCCTAGCAAACCGTCGTTGCCATGATCTTCCTCTTCTGCAACTCCCGATTCAATATCATTGTCTTCCACTTCGATATCATTGTCTTCCATTTCAGTATCAATGCCATCCGACTCAACAATGATTGATTCTGATTCAACACCCCTTGTGTCCGCTTCCACATCGATCGACGGGGACGTTGTTTTTTCTGAAGATGGCTCTTGTTCCATTTGATCATTGTTTTCATTGGCAAGAGGATCATTTTCTAAGATCTCATTTTCAGAACTCACTGATTTGGTCTCGCCACCAACGAAAACGCGACGCGGGCTAAAATCGCAGGAGATAAAGAGAAAAGAAACAATGATAAGCAGAGCTTTAAATTTTAGTATTTTTCCAAGCATGCCTTTCTGAAAAGCAAATCACATGCCAAAGACAGAATCCCTACAAACAGCTATTCATTTAAAATCATTGGTATTTTTTGACAACTTCATCGGGGCCAGCCAGAATGCTCCGATAAACGCGGGTAAAGTCACCACTTTTTCTCAAAATGGGAAAGATTAACTGACCCGCTCCAAAAACTCCACACTCACCAATGCGGCCAAACTGCCCAGCACAGCGCCGGTGACCACATCCGAAAACCAATGCACCCCCAAAAACACACGACTCAGGGGAATCAGCAAAACACAGGCACATTGGATGAGCGGAAAAATTTGAGACTGAATCACCCAAACAACAAGGCCTTTTTTATTTTGACTGACAGCAAGAATGAGTCGGGGAATAAAAAAAGCCAAAATGGCCGCGTTAAAAGAGTGCCCACTGGGAAAAGTAAAAGTGGTGAGTTCAGGATAAAATGGCGAAAGCCCGACAGGACGGTCCAGAGCAAATAAAATTTTTAACAAGGGATTGATCAAAAACAAAGATGTCCAAAATAAAATCAGCAGAAAGCGCTGTTTAGAAATCCCCTGAAACAAATAAACAAAAGCCAGGATCGCGCAAAGAATATACACGCTGGTCCCATTTCCCAAAATGGTGACAGCCTGCCAAAAAATCAACCACGCCCTAGAAACCGAGAACTGCATGGCCTGTTCGTAAATGTGCTGGTCTAAATTGATCACCCAAGACGTTTCACGAATAAACACAAGCGCCACAAAAAGCACAAAAAGACTGGTCACAAGACCTTTGCGAACTGGAGAGGCAAATGAAATCATAGAATATTTAATTTATAGGATTTGCGGGCTTTGTGCAATTTTCAATAATTTAAATGAGAAAAGCGATTTTATATTTGATCTATAGAGAGCATTTTTTTTATCCGAGTAAAAGCTAGAATTTGCCTTGCTGTTCCGACTGCTGCAATTCTAAATTCAAATAATTGCTTGTTCTAACTTTTTTAGAAACAAAGGACAAAAATGCTCTACTGGTTCTACAAAGTCCACAAACCAGACATCAACATGATCAAAGTCATCTTGGAGTCTTACGAAAACATGGTGCAAGTCTCCACCATTGATGAATCCATCCCTAAAATTCAAATCACCGTTGCACCAGATTTTAAAAACGACGTTGCAGATATTTTAGAAGATCTTAAATCTCGCTTCTATTTAGAACGTCTCACAGACGAAGACGAAACCAAAAGCCAAGGCCGATATTAAAAAAAAGCCCCATGTTAAAAACATGAGGCTTTTTATTAATTCTCTTTACGTGATTTTTTTTAGAAAATCACATCCGAAACTTCAGTTGATTTTGAAATTTGGCCAAATCGTTTTTGCTGTTCAAAAAAGCTTTCGCTATTGTCGACTTTAATGTCAGCAACCTGGCCATTTTCGATAACAGGCACAAGCTTAGGGAAAACCAATGTCTTTGCCTCTGGCAACTTGAGCTTGTTGACACGAGCCACCACATTGTCACGCCATTGTGTGTTAATATGAGTGCCGTATTTTTCCATATAAGCATCAACAGTTTTGCGATCGCCAGTGGCCTTGGCTTCGTGAACTATTTTTAAAAGATCACTTGCAGCCTTGATGCATTTGTTCACGTCATTCATTTTAACAAAGTAGTTACCTTCTGTATTCACCACTTCATAACAACCATCGCTGTTTTGACGAACGTATTCCGAAATCAAAAGACGCGCACGATCATGAGCTTCTCTCAAAATGGTTTCGTGCTCCGCTCTGCGCAAGCCATACAAAGGACTTGTGAAGGTATCGACCAAAAACGCTTTAGCAAATTCGTCTTTGTCTTTTTTAGGATAATAACCCCATTCCGAAAATTTATCGTCTAAAAGATAATGATACGCCACCAAAGAAGCTCGCGCCTCTTCCCAAGCGCCATAGTTAGGACCAATGTGATCACGAGGGTCACCTTTTAACGAATCAGCCGCTTTTCCTGAACCATGACCAATGACTTCATGCAAAAAGGTCAAGAAGTCGTCTGTTTTTCTAGAGTATTTTTCTACCACATCTTGGTTTTCTGGAAGAATAAAATTGGAAATGTATTTTCCACCCGAGCTCTGCGTGTAAGCTTCCATCAGGTTAGTTAAAATAACATTCTTACTTCCAAACTTAGAACGAATATCTTGGTAGTTTGGCAAATTGATTCCAATAACAGAAGAAGCCGCGCTCTCGCCAGCCATCATCGCCACATTAATAAGAGTGGCCACTGGCTTGCTTTCAAAATTAGTGCGCTTGTACTCTTCGCTCCAAGGCATGCCTTTTTCAAAATAAGCCACGTTCTCAGAAACCTTTTCCAAAACGGGATCTGTGTTTGTGTAATAAGCAACACCTTCCCAGCTACCCACAACCTGGCGTGGATCCATGTAACTTTCGATAAAGCCATTGATTGTGTCTACTTTGGGTTCAGATTTTAACCAGGCGATGCTGGCTTTACGAAAGGTTTCTTCATCACCTGATTCGTAATAATTCACGAGTTCTTCCAAGCCGGCTTTTTGATCACCGTCACTCAATTCAGCAGCTTTCTTTAAAAAGTAAGCCACATTTTTAAGTTGGTCACCATAGACACCACCAATTTTGTAAACCTGAGGTTCAATACCTTGCGCTGTTTTAGCAAAACGCACATTGAGTTTACCTGCATAATCAGAGGCCACACCTTTGATGTCTTCTAAGCTTAAGCCATTGTCATATATATTAGTGGCACTGGCTTGGATGATGTCTCCTTCAGCTCCTTTAGGAGTGAGATTAGTCAAGATTGGCTCAACGCTTTTATCAAAAAGAGGTTTTAGCCATTCTAAATTTTCTTTCGGCAACGCATTTTGCAACTCTGCCCAGTCAAAAGACGGAACAATTTTGTGCCCTGTTTTGCCATGGTATTGCCCATTGTATGCCCAAATGATTTTTAAAAAGTCTTCAGCTTGATTGGCCAAATCGCCATTTAGCTTTTTATTAAAAACCAAATCTTCAAAGAAGCCACGAAGTTTTAGACCGTTTTCATGAACTTGATCATAATGGATGTCTCGTCCTGCAATGGCCGCACGCGATAAATAGTAAAGCTTGAGTTTGTCATTCTTGGAAAGGTTCTCAAATCCATCCAAATAACTGCGCACAACAGCCACTTTGCCATTATTAAATTTTTCTAGCAGATACTCGCGTTTGCTCTGGTCGCCTTGCACCTGCGTCGAACTCGTTTTACTAGCATCACCCTGACACTGAGTAAGACCAAATAATAAAGTGGTCATTCCCAATGTTAAAAATAGTTTTTTCATTTTTCCTCCTAAAAGTTCAAAAATTTTTATCACAATCCATACATCAAAAACACAACGTCATCTGGCTTACTTGGCGCCCCTTCTTCGGGAGTATTCATTCTTTCAAAAAGTTTATTTTGAAGTTGATTCGCATTATCCTGAACGCTGCCTTTACGAATGAACCCCACCAATTCTTCCTGAGTGAGGTTATCAAACAAGCCGTCGCTCCCCAAAATCAGCCGGTCTTTGCTTTTAAGCTTCTTTAGGGGGCCTATGTCAATGCGCATTTCCTTGGTACCTAAACAATTTAATAAAATGTGCCGGTCTTGGTGTTGCATGCCTTCTTCGTCCGAAAGAAGCTCTGCCTCTTGCCCATAACCAACAACCGAATGATCCACACTACGGTACTTCACAAGTCCCCGTTGCCCAACAAGCAAGCAAGCCGAATCGCCAACATGGAAGCTTTGAATACGCCCATGCTCAATCAACACAACCATGAGCGTGCTACCAGCCCCCACACCCCAGCTAAGGATCTCTTGATTAGCTTTTTCAAATGTTTCGATGATGATGAGACGCGTATCGCGTTCTTCTGAATGACCTTGTTCCAGCGCCTTAGCCAAAATCCGCACTGATGCCAAAGCAGCATCGCGCCCACGAGGACTGCCACCAACACCATCGGCCACAGCCAAAACAATGAGTTCGTCTGTTTGATAAACAAGACCAGCATCTTCACTGGGCTTATTTTCCCCGGGACAAGCCTTTAAGAAGCAATACACGTGACCAAGATCAACCACCACATGCTGAGGTTTTTCAAAGTCGTGCTCTAATAAAAAGCAGGCGATTGCTTTGGGGTATTTTCTGTTTCTATTGCCACTCCAGATTTTCAAGAGCCCGTCTGAGACGAGAAGCTGTGCGAAATTTTTTGAGCACCAACGATTTCTTTTTACCGCAACAAATGCTTTTTACTTTTTAGGCAAATTAGCGTAGATTTTTTGCCCCTAAGGATTCATAGAAAATTTGATGATATCAAAAAATATCATCACGAATGTTTTCTGGACGAGAAAATCTTTGTCCCAATTATACATATCCAAAACTTTGAGCTCAAACCCCAAACCAAAGCGTTGAATGATGATGTTTTGGTATGCAGATCACCGTGATACTACGATGAGCGTGAATTTGTTCGATTCCTTTGGCCAAAGCATAAAGCAAATGCATGGCCTGAAAAGGTGGTAAACGTTTACCCGATTGACGCTTGAGAAAATTTTCTAAGATTTCGCCTTCAACAAATTCAGAAACCAAAAAAGTAATATTACGCCCTCTAAAGCGAATGGTGTCTTGAGAAAAATACTGAATGACAATGGGACAATGGCGAAGCTTGTGCAATTTTTTGCGTAACGGGTGACCGCGCGGTTGCCTTTGTTATGATGTGGGAAAAAAACTTACCAGCACGTTCAATATTGGTGTTCTTTTCGCGCAAAAGATAAACTTCGCCTTCTAAACCAGAGCCCAATTTGGAGATCACTTCGTATTTAGAAGCAATGGACTGCCCTTTGTTTAAAATCAAAGACTTTATTTGATCTTGTGACGTTGATTTTTTCATGTGCTTTTTAAAACAATCTTTTTAAAACGTCTTTTCCTGCTTTGAATGACATACTACCAGGAACGTTCAGCGCAAATTTGGGATCAGAAATTTTCTCCTGATCGATTTTAACACCACCTTGAGTCACCAAACGCCTGGCTTCCCCATTACTGGCAGTTAAAACGGCATCTGTCATGAGCTGCAACAAACCTAAATTTGCATCGGCTGTATTCACCAAATACTCTTCGATCTCGTCCGGTAATTCTTTTGAGAACACCGTGTTAAAATGCTCTTCGGCTGCATCTGCTGCAGAGTCGCCATGAAAACGAGCCACAATTTCTTTTGCCAAATCGACCTTAACAGTTTTGGGATGCAACTTGCCTGACTGAAAATCTTCTTTGCGTTGCTTGATGTCTGCCAAAGAACGAAAACTCAAAAGCTCATAGTAACGCCACATGAGATCATCGGAAATAGAGAGAATTTTGCCAAACATGTCATTCGGGTTTTCTTGGATGCCCACATAGTTATCGTAAGATTTACTCATTTTTTTGACACCATCAGTGCCTTCCAAAAGCGGCATCATCAACACACATTGCGGCGCTTGCCCTTCTTCTTTTTGCAACTGGCGCCCCATGAGCAAATTAAATTTTTGGTCTGTTCCGCCCAATTCTAAATCAGCTTTTAGTGCGACAGAATCGTAACCTTGCAAAAGTGGGTAAAGAAATTCGTGAATCGAAATGGGTTGGCCTGATTGATAGCGTTTTGAAAAATCATCGCGCTCCAACATGCGTGCCACTGTTAACTTAGAAGCCAAGCGAATCATGCCTTCGGCACCGAGTTTTTCGAGCCATTCAGAATTATAAACAACCTTTGTTTTTTGTTTGTCTAAGATTTTAAAAACTTGGTCGCAGTATGTTTTCACGTTTTCAGCAATTTCATCGTTGCTCAATGGTGGTCTTGTAGCAGAGCGCCCTGTCGGGTCACCAATTTTGGTTGTGAAGTCACCAATGAGGAAAACAATCTGATGACCAAGGTCCTGCAGCTGTCTGAGTTTGTTAATAAGAACCGTGTGTCCTAAATGCAAATCAGGTGCTGTGGGATCAAATCCTGCCTTCACCGTTAACACCGGTTTTTTCTCTAGCTTTTTCTTCAGCTCATTTTCATCAATGAGTTCGCTGCAGCCCCGTTTGATGATTTCTAGTTGTTCCGAAACACTCGTCATTTTTTCTCCAAAGCCATTCAGGAATCTAATTTTTCGTTGATCCGGACAATGCTTTTGCAACGTTTGAGCCTGACATCGATTTCGCAAACAATGCCGCACACGCGAACATCTCCGCTGGCGACTTCAAAGCGTTGCGGCAATCCGGTTCTAAAACGTTTTAATATGATTTCCTTTTGCGTGCCAATCACAGAATCATAGGGACCACACATTCCTAAATCGGTGATGAAGCCGGTGCCACCTGGCAAGATTTCTTCATCTGCCGTTTGCACATGAGTGTGGGTGCCAAACACCAGGGCCACGCGGCCATCTAAATGCCATCCCATGGCGCGTTTCTCGGCTGTTGTTTCGGCATGCATGTCGACAATCACAAAATCGGCAAGCGAGTTAAGCTCCATTAAGGCTTGATCAGCGGCATCAAAAGGCAAGTCCACGCCGGGCTCCATGAAAATCCGGCCCATGAGGTTCAACACACCCACTTTAACACCGGATGAGGTTTCGACAACGCCCAATCCTTTTCCGGGCGATGAGTTCGACATGTTGTAGGGACGAATGACTTTGGTATCAGCTTCGTTTAAATAAGAAAAAATTTCAGCGACGCCAAAAACATGATTACCGCTGGTGAAAAAATCCACGCCCGCGTTTGTGAGTTCTTTGACAAATTTGGTTGTGATGCCGCGACCATTGGCTGCGTTTTCGCAGTTAGCAATCACCAAATCAGCCTTGTGCTCAGCCCTTAGGTCCTTAAGCCGGTCTTTTAAGGCTTGGCGCCCGGGGGCTCCAAAAATATCGCCCAAGCAAATCAATTTTACCGTTTCCGCCATGAGTCTTCTAAGCTTTCTTTTTGGAAATTTCTTTTAGCTGATAAAGATTTTTTTCGGTCATGATGCCGTGCAGAGAATGGTCCCAGCTATCATTGGGAATCTCATCGACCACTTGAAAATCATAGCCCAGCGCAATCACCGGTGTGGTTTCAGGGAGGTTTTCGATAAAGCGGTCGTAAAATCCACGTCCATAACCAATGCGGTGTCCTGTTTTTGAAAGCACAATGCCAGGGCAAACCAAAAGATCAAATTGAGCCTCTTCTGGCAAAGAATCACATTCCATTTTGGGTTCCAAAACGCTCCAAGATCCTTTTTGCAAATCCTCCGGGCCATTGACTTCGTAATAAGCAATGCCTTGTTCAACACGAGGGAAATAAACATGCAAGCCTTGCTCTAAGGCCGCTTGAAATAGCGTTCCAGTTTTGACTTCGTTTTTGACAGCGGAATACAAGGCGACTCGCCCACTTTTGGGCCACAAAGACGAACGCAAGAGTCGCTCCTGAATGATTTCAGATTGCTGATTGACCTCTTCTTTGGACAGGGAAAGGCGCCGGTCCAAAAACTGGCTGCGAAGTTGATCTTTATTCATGCTGCGCGAACACTAGTGTGCCGAATCTCAGCGGTCAAGTTAATGAGCACTGCCTGCTCTCCATGATGGTTTTAGAAAACCTGGTCTGACACTCTAAGGAGAAATACGAAATTCCCCGTGCGAATTAATCCGCCATAGTCCGCAGGACGACGGCGCGACAGGTAGGTGTAGGGGCTTAGGTGCTTAGGGGCGTAAGAGCTTAGGTGCTTAGGTTTGAGGATGTGTCATTGCGATCAGCCGGAGGCTGAGAAGCAATCCAGTATTTGGGTCTCGTGGTTCGTGACTAGGGCAAGGACTCTAGTGGTCGCTCGTCGCGCCTGCTCCCGCTGCTCGCGAGCAGCCCTACAACAGCCTCCAGCAAACTCATCAAAATGTTAGAAATTAAAAGATAAAATGAATCGCAACGCGGCCTTCCGACTACGTCCGCGTCAAACGGACTTCGTCGCGACAAGCAAGTGGTCGTGCCCTTTTTTCTGCAGCTATGCTGTAGAAAATGAATCGCAACGGCCTCAAGTGGCCGTGCCCTTTTTTCTGCAGCTGTGCTGCAGAAAATTATATTATATAAAAGTGTGCCCCGCATTGCCGATGCCCAACATTGCAATTAGAACCTGACTCATCAGGTGGGATCCATTTAATCTCTTTAGGCTTCCGAACGAACGGCTTGCTCACCAAGAACAGTGACAGATCCCTATTCTAATCTTAGATTCTCAATTATTTAATGTTGCCACGCACAAAGCAGGGTCACTCTTGTTATTATGCCAAAAATACACCTGCGCCTGCAAGCTTTCTGAGAAAATTCTAAAAAAATAAAACCCGGGAGGATGTTGAAAAACGGCTGTTTGTCAAGAGGCTTGCTGATCTTCATCTGAGCAAATGTCGATCAGACGATCACGCCAGTTTTCGATAGAGGATCTGTAGCGTTCGTCTTTAGAAAACAATTCTTCTGCGATATTCAGAGCACCAAGAATCGCAATGTTTTGTGTCGAAATAGTTGAAGACCTTGTTTTTATACCATGCATAACTTTGTTCACGTAATCAGCCACACGCTTCACGCGGTCTTCATCGTTTTCTGTTTTGAGCACAAATTTTTGGCCCAAGATGCTCACTTCGTAGGTTTGTTTCATGAAAGCACGATGCCAGCAGAGCACAGACGGGGTCAAGTGTTTTAGAGTTTAAGCGGATTTTAAGGCTTTGATTTCTCTTGAGGTCAACAAACGGTAAGCGCCAGAACGCAATTTACCAAGCTTAACCGGGCCAATAGAAACACGGCGTAATTCTTTAACTGTTAGCCCCACAGCTTCACACATGCGTCTGACCTGACGGTTTCGTCCTTCGGTCAACACCATTTCTAAGATGGCCGAGGTCATGCTTTTTTCTACTAGTTTCATGCTAGCCGGCAAGGTGCGCACACCGTCTAAAATAACACCACGAGCCAAACGCTGTAATTGCTTTTCGTCCGGGTGAGACGATAATTTTATATGGTAAACTTTTTCGACATGATGCTTAGGGTGCGTGAGTTTGTTAATGAGATCACCATCGTTGGTGAGCAACAAGGCCCCTTGCGATTGATAATCCAAACGCCCCACGTTGCGAAAGGTGTGGTATTTTTTGGGAAGCAAATCATAAATTGTTTTGCGTTCTTCTGGATCTGAACGCGAAACAATCACACGACGCGGTTTTGCAAAAGCAACACCTCTGTTTTTGATCGAGCTTGGGTTTGATGTTTTTGCCCTGAACCTGAATGACATCTTGGCTGGGATCAACTTGAAGGCCTTTGGGTTGTGACTCAACACACCGTTCACCTTCACCTTTTTTTCATCGATGAGCTTTGACGGCGCGACGCGAATACAAACCGGTCTCGGCCACTACTTTTGAAGACGTTTGCTTTTCCATTTAAGCCTGCGCGTTTTCAGCATTTTGATTCAGAAGAGACCGACGACTCTGACGAACTTTGCTCCACATCTTGAGCTTGCTCTTCGTTCGCTTCTTCTTCTCCCAAAACTTGTCTTTGTGATTCCAACACCGTTTTTTCGACTTCTTTTAAATTCTGCAAAGAGGAATCTAAGCTATTTAAAATTTCAGCCTCATCCACAGAAAAAACTTCCGACTCGCTTGATTCCAAATCAGCAAAGTAACCTTGCTCTTCAACATTGATTTGATCTTCTTCTTCGACTGGGCCTTGCAAGGCGTGAAAGTCATGCAGGCTTGGCAAATCACTAATGCGGTTGATACCAAAAACTTCTAAAAAACGGCCGGTAGTGCCGTAGATCAATGGTTTGCCAGGTTCATCACTACGACCAACAATTTTTAAAATGCCTTTGTCCAAAAGTGTTTTTAAAACACCACCAGAGTCTACCCCGCGCACTTCTTCAATTTTTTGGCGTGTCACAGGTTGTTCATAAGCCACAATGGCTAGGGTTTCTAAACTGCTTGGTGAAAAACGTGATGGGGCTTTGACCTTTTCGTCTTTGAGTAATTCGGAAATTTCGTATTTGGTACGAAACTGATAGCCCTTGGCCACCTGCACCAACTCAATGCCACGGTCTTCCAAATCCATTTGCTCTTGGATTTCTTTAAGAAGATTTTTGATGTCAGATGCCGAAATGTCATCATCAAATTCTTTTTGTTTAGCCAAAAGCTGACCCAAAGCATCGTCGTTGTCTTCTTCGTTATCAGCTTCCCACTCTTCGTTGTCTGTGTTGTCTGCGTTGTCATCAGATTCTTCTTGATCTACAGCCGCTTCAAGTTGTTCTGCGGGAGCTTCTTCTTGATTTGCTTCTTGATCTTCACTGTCCACAACATCAGGTTGCGTAACAATGTTGTTTGCAGACTCTTCGTCTTCGTTTGTGTTGAGCGTTTCTAAATCTTCATTTTGATTTTCTGGATTTTGATTATCGGGAAAAAGACGATCATTGGCTTTTTTCAGACGACGCTTCATTTTGCTAACCGGAACAGGCTGCGTGCTCACAAAGAGCATGGCTTCAATGATGGCTTTTTGCTTTTCTTTTGACAACATAACTTTCTACTCCAAATAACTCTAAACTTAACGATAGCTCTCTAAAGCATCGACCTCGCTGCTTTTCCTCAAGACGTCTTCGCTAACATCAGCACGACGCTGTAACTGAATGTCCCCAAAGGCTTCCGATTGATAAAAACGAACAAGCTTGAGCTTGCCCATTTCTAAAAGAGCCAAAAAGAAAGACAAGACATCGCTGCGGGTTTTGCTGTCTTTAAACAAACTCGAAAACGCGATGCTTTCGCTCTCTTTAAGATAATCTAAAATTTCGTAAATTTTTTCCGTGATCGAAATGCGCTCGGCCATAACGTGATGACGAGCTTCTTCTTTTGGCATGCGATTTAAAATATCCGAAAATGCTTTCACCAACTCAAACATGTCGACATCAAATTGCTCATCGTCATCATCAGAAACTTTTTTGACTTTTTTATTATCGTCTTCTGCTTCTTCTTCAACAAAAGACCCTCTGGCAAAAACATCACGGTTTAACCAATGCCTTGTTTTTAAAGACTCTGCCGCTTGCTTGTACTTTTGATACTCTCGCAAACGCGCCACCAAATCTTGCGCCTCTTCATCTTCCTCTTGCTCTTCGTCAGCACGCGGCAATAAGGTTTTGGATTTAAGGTGCGCCAACTCGGCAGCCATGTAAAGAAAGTCACTTGCCAAATCGACATCAAGTTCTTTGAGTGTTTCCAAATACGCTAAGTACTGATCCGTGACAGCGGCAATGGAAATACGAGAGATTTCCAAATCGTTCTTTTTGATCAGATACAATAAAAGATCCAAGGGACCTTCAAAGACATCCAGTTGTAAGGTGATTGCGTTTTGCTTCATTGCCTTCCTTTAGACCTTCATGATTTCACGCACGCGATTCATGTTCTCGCGCGCCACACGCTGTGCTTGCGCGTTGCCCTCTTCTAAAACCTGTTGCACCAAATCGCGTTTGTCTGCAAGTTCCATGCGCCTTTGACGATAAGGCTCCAAGGCCTCATCCATATTCGACAAAAGCCGTTTTTTACAATCAACGCAACCAATTCCTGCGCTTGTGCAACCTTCTGTGATTTCGGCTTGCGCCTCAGCATCTGAGTAAATCTTGTGATAATCAAAAACCGGACACTTAGCAGGATCTCCGGGATCGGTGCGTTTCACACGCGCTGGATCAGTCATCATGGGCATGACCTTTTTCTTGGTGTCTTCTGAAGAATCACTTAAAAAAATGGAGTTATTATAGCTTTTACTCATTTTACGGCCATCCGTGCCAGGCACTTTGGCGAGCTTGGTGAGCAAAGGCTGCGGCTCCACCAAAAAATCACTCTTATAAATATGATTAAAACGGCGGATGATCTCGCGCGAGAGCTCAATGTGCGCTACCTGATCTTCGCCAACAGGAATGTGACTGGCCTGGTAAATGGCCACATCTGCCGTTTGTAAAAGTGGGTAACCCAAAAACCCAAAGGTCGATAAATCTTTATTAGAAAGCTCTTTTTGCAGATCTTTATAGCTGGGAACCCGCTCCAACCAAGCCACAGGCGTGATCATGCCCAGCAAAAGCTGCAATTCAGCGTGCTCGGGCACCTTCGACTGCACAAAAATCACAGCATTTTCAGGGTCCAGGCCATAGGCCAACCAATCAATCACAGCCTCTTCGGTGTATTTTTTGATCTGATCGGTGTTGTCATAATCGGTGGTCAGAGAATGCCAATCAGCAACAAAAAAGTAACATGATGAAATTTCTTTGTTTTTTTGCAGCTCCACCCAGTTTTGAATAACTCCATGGTAATGGCCTAGGTGCAAAAAGCCGGTGGGACGCATGCCCGAGACGATGATCTTTTTCGCGTTTTTATCAGTCATTGCGGCGCTTTAACCAACAATCAACTAATCACAACAATTGTGCGCTTGGTAAAGCCTTTATGAAAGAAACGCTAAAAGAAACCTGACACACGCAACATATCAGGAGAATTCGACGAATGGATGCAAGAACAACACCGGCTGACAACTTATTCCCGTTTCCGTAACAAGGTCTCTGATTCAACTGACTTACCAACAAAAGCAGCAGCGGTGCCCAAATGGCGAATTTAGCAAATCAGAATGTTTGATGGAAAGACTGCTAGATTTTTAAAAGAGGAATTGGGTGATGTGGGTTTGAAAGCACTTCAGGCATTTTGGAGAACCTAATGCTTATGAAGGGTTTCCTTAGGGAAGAGATGATGTGCGGAACTGATTTTTAGATAAATCATTCTAAAGTACTACTGATGGTTCTGCAGAAAAAGTTGTGTTTGATCCATTAACAGACTTCAGAAACAATTGCACATACATTTCATTTATAGAGCTAAGCAGGAACGCTTTGCATTAGCTGCTGCCTTATGCCTCAGATTTTGAGGTCGCTGATTTCGCCATGATTCCCTAAACAAGCTTGTGACACATTAAAACTAAATGTCAATCCCCACTCATGAGCACTCTCACTCCAATTTTACGCTGCGAAAGTCGGGACTTCCGGCTAAAGTAGAAACACAACGACTACAAAAGCCGAATTCTCCTCTGACCGAGCCATGCAGCAACTTGTAGATGCTACCAGGCACCTGCCCAAAACGCACCGCAAAACAGACTGTAAAAGCAACAAGATTCCACTGAGCGAGTTGGACCGGCCATGGCAGAATGCATCAGAAACATACCTTCCCCAATAGACTGTACATGACAACGCGCCCAACAAGAGCGTTCCTGGCGTGCTTGATGCCGCCGTTAATCAATAACCCGGAAATTCTATAGAACACTCCAATGATAGCTCACAATTTTTAAAATATATTGCGGTAGACCCTGCCAAAAGCCGTTTTGAAGCACCACAACATGGACATACCCAATTTGCAATACTCCTTGTAGCTTTTATTGTTTCTAGTATGTCTTACAGTGTTGCTTAGCAGCTCGGCTTTATACTACGTTTTTAGCGAAACCGCCGACCTCCAATTTGATTGCTACGCTCTCGCCCTTCACACAGGTGGTTCGCTTGTTTAACTGGTTTATGGGCTTTAAGCAAGGCTATCAACACGGCAGCCGATCTCTTGCGTGCGCAAAAATAGAACTCAGTTTTCCACCACCCTCAAACAACTCTACGCGCAGAAAACCATCGCGCTTGGGAGGAGAATGGTACGCAAAACTGGCGAATGGACTCAGAAATTTTTCTTTCGCACTGAATTATTAGGCGCAGACATTTCAAAACATAAGTTTTGGAAATTTTTGGGGTGAATCGGCGGCGACTTACCTGATTCTGTCGGCGCAGCCCCATGCTCAGATCCTCATTGAATCAACTCAGGCAGGAAAGAAAACGCTTTAGAGTTCGTCGCCAAAGTCATCAATCAAAACTCGAACCCTTTGTGGAAGGCACTTTAGAAACTCAGAGATGATTGGATCAATGTTCTCTCTGAGCTTTTAGAAATAATAATGAAAACTCATAATATCTCAATGAAGACTACGACACATTTCTTAAAAAATTGATGGGGAGAAAAGCTTGTAAGTCGGCATTGGCTCTTCCATTTTTCTTTCCTTGAAGCACTGGTATGGTGCACCCCGAAAGTCACTTGCAAGTACCACCACGCCTGCAAAAAGCGCAGGCGACACCCCCTGCTGAAGAGCCACGCTTACTCCAACAACTTTAGCCGCCGCCAACAGATAAGCAGACGATCTTCCTGTTCAGAAAAAACTACCACACCCTTCTGTGTTCACAAAATCCCAAAGGCATTTAGTAGACTCGCACCCAAAATTTACGGTTTTATCACCCAACCAGGCAGGCAAAATACGGCGCCGCCACCTTAACTGGAATCAAATCGCATCACAAGGCGAACATGGGACTTTCCGCTTGGCAAACAACCTGGCAGGATCCATTTATCCTCCGCCGGGCCGGTACTTTGAAACTATCCCGGTTTATGTCAAAAATACCATAGTAGATGGGTTAGCTGCTTTGCTTTGCTTTTTCCTCGCTTTATCGGAATTCTTTACTTTGGGCACCCCGCTTCTACTGTGTTCTTGACATCAATGTGCACTTCCAGCACTTGCCCTTAGCCCTGCTAGCCTGCAAGCTCACAAAGATAAAACACAATCTTTGGATTTAGTGGCTGCACTAGGTGTGCCAGCAATAACAATAACGTTTCTCATGAGCTGGAACAGCTGGCACAAATAACAGATAAAAATCATGTTGTGGAGAATTAAGTCTTCTAATGCTTTGCGTTGTGGTGTTTCTTATTCAAAATTCAATCGTAAAAAGCAAGCCCACGCCGTGGCAAATTTATAGATTACATCAGTAACAACAGCGCAAATTATTAATGCAGTTCACAGAAAGGTTTGACGAAAATTTTCAAAAAAGCTGTTCAAGCTTCCTTAAAAATTTTGAAAGCTCTTTACAAAACACGCTCTTAAAGGATTTATTCAAACACAGAGCACAATAGAGCTTCGAAACGAAGATGCCTCTCCCGAAATGATTGCTGCAAAGACGAAACAAAAAAAGAATTCCGTGTTAGCTGCATTTAGAACTCCAAACACAAAGAATTAATAAAGATATTTAAACTCTCTTTTTGCACACTTCTGAAAAACTAAAGGCACCAAGTAATGCCGAAAAAAAAATCGCCCTGCTCTGCGAAATGGCAGAACTAGAACACGCCATGGAAATATGAATGCAAGGTCATTGATGATCTGCATTTGCAAGTTGTAGCAGGTTACGCACAAGCCCGGAAAACATCTTGATAGAAAGAAGCAACACATCCTCCATCGACAATCCTCCCACAAAATTATTGAAAACTCCTATAGTACTTGGAATCATCCTGGCTTGGGTAAAATAACCAATTCCGAAACCTCATAAAAAGGTGGGGTTTTTACTGTCAATAAAGAAAAAAAAAATTCACCAAAGGTCAAAATTGCGTGAAACGTGCCATTAATGGCTGCCGCTGCCATTTATAAGACAAAAATAGCGAACTCAACTAAAATTAATGCTCTGACGAAACCGTAAATAAAACCACGCTTGGTCGTTTAAACAAAGGCGATAAAATCAACTTAGAACGCGCCATGAAAGCCAGTGACCGCTTTGGTGGGCATTTTGTTTTGGGTCATGTTGATGGCGTGGGCAAGGTCAAAGGCATTGTGATTCACGAAGGCTCAGTGGAGTTTGAAATCACCTATCCCAAAAAATTTGCCAATCTCCTCATCGAAAAAGGTTCTGTGACTATCGATGGCATCTCGCTCACAGTTTGTGATTTAAAAGCCAATCAGTTTTCGCTTTTTATCATCCCTCACACCATCAAAGAAACTCATTTGGGCAAAGTGAAAGTGGGCGATCCCGTGAACTTGGAATTTGATGTTTTGGGAAAATATATATTAAAACAAAGCAGAACAGCAAAATAACCTCCTTCGACTTTTAAATTATTTTGACAGATTCCTTTTGTTTTTTTGATCGAGGGTCTGGCTTTCCGGGGCGTAGCGGCGGCGATCAAAAAAATAAAAGGAACTAAAAATCACTTATGACCCGATCACTCTCACAATTGGAACAAAACGAAACCCAAACCTTGGCCCCTTACGCTGCCACCTGCGCCAAATCTTTGGGACGACAACACAAAGAAGACGCGCACCCCTACCGCACGGCTTTTCAACGTGACCGCGCGCGCATCATTCACACCAGTGCTTTTCGCCGTTTAGAATACAAAACCCAAGTCTTTGTGAACCACGAAGGCGACTACTACCGCACACGCCTCACGCACACCATGGAAGTCGCTCAAATTGCCAAAACCATCGCGCGCGCTTTGGGCCTTAACGAAGACCTGGCCGAAAGCATTAGCCTGGCACACGATTTAGGGCACACGCCTTTTGGGCATGCAGGGCAAGATGTCATGGCTCTGCTCATGAAAGAGTACGGCGGCTTTGAACACAACAAACAAAGCTTTCGCATTGTGACCGAGCTAGAAACACCCTACCCACAGTTTCGCGGTTTAAATTTATCTTACGAAGTTTTAGAAGGCATCTTAAAACACGCCACTGAGTTCGACCACCCTGATGGCAGCACCTTTGTTAAAGAGGGCTACCCTTCTATAGAAGCACAGCTTGCTAACATTGCCGACGAAATCGCTTACAACAACCACGATCTAGACGACGGCATTAAATCAGGATTGATCAGCTTTGAGATTTTAAAAGACGTGTCTCTTTGGGACGAAGCTTTTCAGAGCATCAACAAGGCACATCAGAATTTAAGCAACAAACAGATTCGTCGCCTCACAGTCAAAACCATCATCAACACCTTAGTCACCGATTTAATAAACGAAACCAGTAAACGCATAGCGGACAATGGCATTGCATCCATTGAAGATGTGCGCCAAAAAGGCAAAGGCTTGGTGGGTTTTTCAGACGACATCAAAAAGAAAAACACCGAACTCAAACGTTTCTTGTTCGAAAACATGTACCGGCATTTTCGTGTGGAACGCATGGCCACCAAAGCGCAAACCGTGCTCAAACAATTGTTTAACGCTTACACACAAAACCCCAAAACCATTCCCTCAGATTTTAAAGACAAATACAAAGGCCGCAACATTGAAGAACACCGTCTCATTTGTGACTACATTGCCGGCATGACCGACCGCTTCGCGCTAGAGGAACATAGCAAACTTTTTGACCCCTTCGCGAAAGTTTAAGCAAAGCTAAACTCTAACCCCTAACGACTGGCCCCTAAAGTGTATAGATATGAACTAAAAAACGAACCTAAGGACTGGCGCAAATACAAAAACGGCATGTGCCACGATTGCTACGCGTCCTGCTGCACCATGCCCTTGGAGATCACGGCCAACGATTTGGTGCGTTTGGGAATCATCACCGAATACGACGCTGAAGAACCACGCAAGATTGCCAAGGTGCTTAAGAAACAAGGCATCATCAAACATTACCGGGATAAAGCGGGGATTTTCACCATGCAACCCAAAGCCGGTGGTGATTGCCAGTTTTTGGACGAAAACAGACGCTGTTCTGTTTATGAAAACCGACCTGATGTTTGCCGTGAATTCCCTAAAGTCAGCTCGCGCCCTGGCTACTGCCCTTACATTCGAAAAAAATAAATCACATTAAATCACATTGCTAAAAGTGCGATGATGCCCAGAATCACCATGAGGCCAAAGATAAAGCCATTGAGCGCAAAGGCAATCATGGTTTTAATCTGAACACGTGCCCAGAACACCCAGTTATCGCCATCACGCATTTCGGTGATCACTTGCCGCAAAGAAAAATAAAAACCCAAGGCGAACACAACAAAGGCAGACCCCAAAAAAGGAATCGCCATCATGCTCATGATCTCTTCGGTGACAAGCGGCTGAAAAATCCGAGGAAGAATAAAGGCATCAAAAATACCGCAGACCAAAAAGATATAAGCTAATTTTAATTGTTGTGTCATGAGATCACCTGCAATTCTTTGCCAATGGCAATGAACTTTTTCAAACACTCTTCTAAATCAGATTGTTCCAGTGCAGCCGACACCTGCGTGCGAATACGCGCTTCGCCTTTGGGCACAACAGGGTAAAAGAAACCCACAGCGTACACACCTTGATCAAAAAGCTTTTTGCTAAACTCCTGAGCAAGCTTGGCATCATAAAGCATGATTGGGATGATCGGCGTGTTGCCAGGTTTTAGATCAAAGCCAGCTTCCGTTAAACCTTTGCGCCAAAAAGCGGTGAGGCTTTCGAGTTTGTCACGGCGTTCGGTAGACTGCATGAGCAAATCAAGAGCACGGATAGTCGCCTGCACCACTGCCGGCATAAGAGCGTTCGAAAACAAATAAGGACGACCACGTTGTTTAAGCAAGGTGACAATTTCTTTGCGGCCTGAAACACAACCTCCTGTGGCGCCACCTAGGGCTTTGCCAAAAGTGGTGGTGATGATGTCGACTTTATCCATGACATCAAAGTGCTCATGCGTGCCGCGCCCTGTTTTGCCAATAAAGCCGGTGGCGTGAGAATCATCGCTTAAAACCATGGCATCGTATTTTTCGGCCAAGGCGCAAATTTGATCTAACTTGGCCATGTCTCCATCCATAGAAAACACACCGTCAGTCACAATGAGTTTTTTTCCAGAGGTGATGCCTTTTAAAACAGTCTCTAATTCTTCCATATTGGAATGCGTGTAAATGTGCCGGTTGGCTTTACACAAACGCACACCATCAATGAGCGAGGCATGAATGAGTTTATCGCAAATGACATGATCATCTTTACCAAGTAACACTTCAAACACTGCCGCGTTGGCATCAAAACAAGACGCAAATAAAATGCTATCTTCCATTCCCAAGAACGCGCTGACCTTTTCTTCGAGTTCGCGGTGAATGTCTTGTGTGCCACAAATGAAACGCACGGAAGACATGCCAAAACCGCGATCGTCTAAGCCTTTGTGCGCTGCTTGCAAAATCTCTGGATGACTAGACAAGCCCAAGTAGTTGTTGGAACAAAAATTGATGATGTCCGATTCAGACGCGTTGACGTCTTTTTTGACTTTAATGCGTCCACCTTGTGGGGAACAGATCAGACGTTCGTCTTTGTAAAGACCGTCATTTTTGATTTCTTCGATTTGCTTTTGATAGTCGGATTTGTAGGAATGAAATGTCATTTTTTTCCTTTTAACTTAATTGATACGCTCCGTCACTGCGAGGAGTGAAATGACGAAGCAGTCCAGATAACAAATACTAGATTGCTTTCTCCTTCGCTAAAGCTACGGAGAACAAGTCATCAGTCTTCGACTGATCGCAATGACATTAGAACAAATAGATCAGTGGAACAGTAGAGCTCTTTTACCTAAGCCCCCACCCAATCTCACCAATTCAAAATGACTTTACCGCTTTGTCCTGCGCGCATGACCTCAAAGCCTTTTTCGTAATCGTCCACCGAAAATTCATGCGTGAAAATCGGTTTGATGTTCAGACCACTTTGAATCATCGCGCACATTTTGTACCATGTTTCAAAAATCTCGCGGCCGTAGATGCCTTTGATTTTAAGCCCTTTGAAGATGACATCGTTCCAATTGATTTGGGTTTCTTTTGGTAAAATCCCAAGCAAGGCGATTTTAGCGCCATGAGCCATATTCGAAAGCATGTCGTTAAAAGCCTGTGGACTACCAGACATTTCCAAACCAACATCAAAGCCCTCGACCATGTGAAGGTCTTTCATGACTTCTTTTAAACTTTGCTCTTTAACGTTCACACAGGTTTCAATACCAATCTCTTTTGCTAAATTAAGACGATAAGGATTGATGTCGGTGATGATCACATGACGCGCACCCGCATGTTTGGCAATGGCACCCGCCATGATGCCAATGGGACCAGCCCCCGTGATGAGGACATCTTCACCAACCAGATCAAAGCTGAGTGTTGTGTGCACGGCGTTCCCCAAAGGATCCAAGATAGCCGCTTCGTTGTCAGAGATTCCCGCAGGCAGAATGAACACGTTGCTTGCAGGCAAAACCAGATACTCCGCAAAGGCGCCAGGATGATTCACACCGACACCGCGTGTGTCTTTGCACAAGTGGCGTCGTCCGGCATTACAGTTTCGACAATGCCCGCAAACCAAATGCCCTTCACCAGACACTTTATCGCCGATTTTAATATCGGGAACACCGGGGCCAACCTCAACAACTTCCCCCATGAACTCGTGTCCCACTTGCATGGGCACGGTCACATTTTTTTGTGCCCAATCATCCCAGTTGTAAATGTGAACATCGGTTCCGCAAATGGCGGTCTTTTTGATTTTGATAAGCACATCATTGGTGCCAATCTTGGGTTCAGGAATGTTTTCCAACCACAAACCAGGTTCTCTGTGTTTTTTGACTAAAGCTTTCAATGCCTTCTCCAAACTTAAAAGTTTCGCGGGCATTGTCTAGAAAATCACAGCAGCGCTGACAAGGGCTTTATTAGGGAAAACCAGGGTTTAGAGGTTATCGGGCGAATAAGGCCTAAGGTCGCCAATTTGCATCAGGTAATTCACCCCGGACTCAAGCGAATCATTGTATTCAATGAGCTTTTTGCCAACAGGATGTTCTTGCAAGTTGATGACCCCAACGCTGGTGGAGCCATCTTTGGCGACAATGTTGTAGTTCATCGCAAAAGGAATCTCGCTTGAAAACTGTGGGTGATTCGATCGGAAGGCTTTGCGGTTCTCAGGAGAGCCTAACCAGAAATACTGCATGGTTGGCAAATGAATGATCACCACAAAGGTTTTGCCCTCTTCGCGTTCCACCGCAAACGCCATAAAGGTTCCATCTTTTGAAATAGTTGGCTTGCCCTTTTGGCTGGCATCTGGAGTGAGCAAACGAACGTGTTCGTAATCAGAAATAGCAATCTGACTATAACCCGCATCGTCAACATAGTTAAAAGCCAAATACGGTTTTAGCTTATTGGACGAAGGATCGCTGGCCACAGGGTTGCGGATTTCATTTTTAAAAAATGACGAGCTCAAAGCCGGCTTTAAAGAATACATGCCGCGTTCACGATCATAAGGAGGGCCAACAACTTCTGAATCTTGCAGAAGATCACTGACTTTATACATTTGAATTTGATAACGAACAGGGCTTTCTTCTTCACTTTCGTTCAAATTAAAATTGGCCACGTCTAAATCATCATCACCATTCGCAGGATCACCCGCCATTTCATTTTCGTTGGCTGCCACCAAAGTAGAGGCTTCTGGGTTTTCACTGTTTTCAAAACCAATGTCTCCCATCACCATGCCACTCATATTTTGCAAATTGGCAACTTGCACATTCTGTTGCTCTTCTTCGTCTAAGGTCATTTTTGAAAACGCGATCACATAGTCTTTGTCTTTCCATGTTAAATCACGTCCCAAAATATGGGGGTGCGTGGGATCATAAAACAAAATATTATTTTTGCTGGCCGTGCTGGTCTTTTGCGTATCGCGTTCAATGGGCGCCAACACAAAGGGAACCACTTCATTTTTAACAACCGAACCAAACGCAAAGGCCACCTCACCCGCTGAGTCAGGAGCCAGGCTGACTTTAGGTTGGTACACATCGCCATTTTCATCCAGAACAGTGCGATCGTTGCGTGATTCAATCAATGTGTAAGCATCAAATTTAGGACTGCTGACAATCACATCTTTATCCGTATCAACACCGATCACCACCGCAGGCTTTTTAACTTGATTCGAAGTCAAACTCGGGAAGAAACTAAACTGCTCCAGTGTGCTGGGCGTGTTGGCAATTTTAAGCGAAACACCCCCGCTAAACGCAACAGCCTCAATCATGCTTTGGCCTGCTTTTGTGCGATTGTAAAAAATGAGCTGATCAAAAACCGCCAACTCTCCGCCGGACACACCTGACAGATCAGGTAAAATATCAATAAAGTAAGACTCAGAATCTTGATCATAAACAAAATTCAAAGACTCCGCGCCAATCAGAGTGCTTTGGTTTTTCTTTGCGGGATCGCTGCACAACACATCCATGCGGAACGCGTGCCCAATCAAAAAGGATTCGGGCAAGGCCACATCAAAACTACCATCCTCTTCAACATCAACAAGCATGGTGCTGGCTTGGTTACCTGGTAAATAAATCTTAAGCTGCGCTTCCTCGGGATGAGAAACGCTGCCTTCTGAACCGCGTAAATGAACCACTGCACTTGCGTCAGCACTCAGTTCACTTAAGCCCGCATAGGCTTCGGCAATAAAAACGGAAGAAGTCAGACCTGGTTCTAAAATTTCTTCAAAGGAAAGTTTAAGCGCATCTGCTGTTGGTTTGCCAAGCTTAGCCGGGGTCACAGGAATGTCTGTGACAATTATGCCTTCGCTATCGTAGTCGGAACCAATCTGATCTAATATATCTGACTCAATCTCGTTGTAGTCGCTCGCTGCAGGAGCTGCGCCATCGCCGCCCACGGAACTGGTTCCATCAATGCCAAGAGAAGACCCTCCTGGTGAACAAGACAGAAACAAAAAGGTTAAGAGAAAACCCAAAAGCAAGCGCAAGGCTGTTTTAAAATTAGTCATCACTGCCTATTGTAACGAACTGAAATGACTGTGAAAAGAGGAATTTTTATGCGTTAATCAACAGCCAATAATTTGTCGCTTTGACTATAGACAGAGACGCTCAAATCTTAACAAGTTTAAACAACAGTGACATGATTTGCGTTAATTTTTTTTGTTCATTTTTGGGAATGAACCTTTGACTGTTTAGAGAAGAAAAGAAAGAAGTGTCGTAATGAAGATAGGTGAAAAAATCAGAGAGATCATCGAAACCGAAATCCAACACAAAGCGGTGCTTGCTAAAGACGGCCCTTATTCCGCCAAAGTCATTGCCATCTGTTCGCAAAAAGGTGGCGTGGGCAAAACCACCACGGCAATCAATTTGGCCAGCGCCTTGGCACAACACCACAATCAAAAAACACTTTTGCTAGATCTAGACCCACAGGGTCATGTCGAAAAATCCCTTTCCTCTATCATTGAAGAAGGCTTAGACTACAGCCCGCTTTCGGACATCATGTTAGCTAAAAAAGGCGACTTATTAGAAGGCGTCGTGCGCACAAAATTAGAGGCTTTGCATATTACCCCTGGAGACAATAGCCTTTACCAAACCGAAGGCATGTTGACCGCCAAAATTGGACGCGAGTTCATTTTGAATCACGCCCTTAAAAAAGCGCGTTCTGAATACCAAACAATCATCATCGACTGCCCACCCAATTTGGGAAACCTGACCGTGAACGCCTTGTGCGCAGCAGATCACATCATCATCCCTTGCGAAATGAGTGTGCTGGCCTTTGAAGGTGTTTCTGATCTTTTAGACACGGTGGAAACCGTTAAAGAAAAACTCAACCCCAAACTCAAAGTGCTAGGGGTTTTGTTCACACGCGTGGATCGCCGCAATGTCTCTATGAACAAAATGGTCAAAGATGCCATGCGCCAGCAATTCAAAGGCGATGTGTTTCAAAGCGAAATTCACATCAACACCGATCTCAATCGCGCACAGCTCAATGGTTACCCTATTCACCAAGAAGCTCCTCGCTCCTCTGGCGCACTCTCTTATAAAAAATTAGCCGATGAGGTCATGGGCCGTTTAGACAAAAACAAAACCCAACGCGGCCGCGCGCTTAAGAAAAAGAAACAGACTAAGAATTAAGCTGAGCTGAGAAGCAATTGTCTTTGGGGCTCGTGATTAGGGGCTTGTTGTTAATGTACTTAGGTGCTTAAGTACCTAGGAGCCTAAGTGCTTAGGAGCTTAGGTTTTTATTCTCTCCCTTGGGGAGAGATGTCCCAAAGGGACAGAGAGGGGTACTCGCGTCAAGGGACTCGTTATCGTCCCCGAGTATACTTCCGTCATCCTCGTGCATACTTCTGTCTTCCCCGCGAAGGCGGGGATCTAAAAAGTGGTAATAGCTGATAGATCCCGGATCTACATTGCATCACTTTGTGCTCCTCCAAAGGCGGACGCAGTGCAATGTGTCCGGGAAGACATTTTCGTATTCTCAAATTTCTTACACTCATTCTTAATCATTCATTTTTAATTCTTCATTCTTCATTAAAATGTAGTGGCCGCTCGCGAGCGGCCAAGAACACCATAGGAGAGAATAAAAACTTAGGCACCTAAGCTCCTAGGCACATTAATAACGAGCCCCTAGCCCCCAGACACGAGACTCATTCCCAAGTCCCCAACATTCACCGCTTCTTGTTCACCGCTCTCTAGATTTTTAAGAAGAACGGTGTTGTTCTTGCACTCTTCTTCACCAACAATGCCCGCGTACTTAAAGCGTAATTTATTAGCGCGTCGCATTTGTGATTTCATGGATTTCACGTTGTAATCCATTTCGGCAAAAACACCTTGATCGCGTAGATCTTGCAAAAGACGACGACACAAGGTGAAGCTATTTTCGTCTAAACCAATCAAATAAATTCCGTCTTGAAAACTGGCGTCTTGCTCTGCTTTCTGCGCTTGCATGATGAGCACCACACGCTCGCAACCAATGCCAAAGCCCACCGCCGGCGTTGCGGGTCCGCCCAACTCTTCGACCAAATTGTTGTAGCGCCCGCCACCAACAAAGGCATTTTGTGATCCCAAAGCATCGCAAGTGAATTCAAAAGCCGTTTTTTCGTAATAATCCAAACCACGAACAATGAGAGGATTGATGCTAAATTCAACTTTGGCTTCTTTTAAGGTGTCGCAGAACACATTGAACTCAGCTTTGGATTCTTCGCCCAAAGAGTCTAAAAGTTTAGGAAAGCCTTTGCACAAAGCTTGGCAGCTGCGGTTTTTACAATCGAACACACGCAGATGGTTTTTGGTGATGCGCTCCTGACACTCTTCGCAAAGCTCATCGCGTTTGGCTTCAAGCTGCTTGGTCAGGTCTTGCAAATACGCAGCTCGCTCAGCCACCGTGCCCAAAGAATTCACCTGCAACACAACATCTTTAAGTCCCAGACACTGAACCCAACGTGCGAGCATGATCACCAGTTCGGCATCAGCCAAGGGCGAATCCACACCCATGAGCTCCGCACCAATTTGATGAAATTGTCGCAGACGTCCTTTTTGCGGGCGCTCGTAACGAAACATAGGGCCTTTGTAATACAATTTGGTGATGGCATCTTTAGCGTACAAACTATTTTGAATGTAACTGCGCACCACACTTGCTGTGCCTTCGGGACGCAAGGTCACCATGTCGCCACCACGATCTTCAAAGGTGTACATTTCTTTTTGCACAACCTGTGTGCCCTCGCCAATGCCGCGCGCAAACAAAGCTGTGTCTTCTAATAAAGGGGTGCGGATTTCTGAAAAACCATAACGCCCAAAAACCTCTTTGGTGGCCTCTTCTATTTTTTGCCAATAAGGGATTTCGTCAGGCAAAATATCTGACATGCCTGTGATGGATTGGATTTTTTTCTTTTTACTCATGATGAACCTTTTAACGTATCTTAGGCGCCAATAGAAACTTAAAATAACAAAGAAATGTCAACGGCCCGCGCTGAATGAGTCAAACACCCCAAGGAAATGCGGTCAATGCCCAATGGCAGGTAGCGATCAATCGTTTTTAAAGTGACGCCTCCCGAAACTTCTAACAAGACCTTTTTGCGTAAACCGGCCTGCTCGCGCAATAAAACCAGTTTTTTAATCTGCGCAGGGGTCATGTTATCTAATAAAATGATGTCCGGTTTTAAAGCCAAGGCTTCGGTGAATTCTTTTTGATCACGCACTTCGATTTCGACCCGCGCACGCAGTTTGTGTTTCTTTTTGTGCGCATAAACCGCTTTTAATGCGGCCGAAATGGATCCCGCGGCATCAATGTGATTGTCTTTGATCAGATACTGATCCGACAAATTAAAGCGGTGGTTTTGCCCACCCCCGTGTGTGACAGCTAATTTTTGCTCTTCTCGATAGCCAGGAACAGTTTTGCGTGTGTCGAGAATCGCCACTTTATGAGGCTTGGCTTTTTTAACAAAAACCTGTGTCAAGGTGGCCACGCCACTGAGTTGTTGCAAAAGATTCAAACAGGTGCGCTCGGCTTCTAGCACCTGCACAACGGGGCCAGTTAAAACAGCTATGGTTTGTCCACGACGTGCCGCGCTTGCGTTCTGCTTTTTGATTTGAAGTTTTAACGAAGGGAACTGTGCTTTTAAAAAACCTTGCACCTCTTGCCATCCCGAAAGCACACAATCTTCTTTGGCAATGAAACGCGTTCGGATTTTCTGAGTGTTTTTTGGAAAAATGGCCAAGGAGGTGATGTCCCCTTTGGGACTGTCCTCTTTGACATAAAGCTTCCATTTGAATTTGTTATCTGTTTTCACCTCAGCTGGATACGAACGCCAAAGCGGAAGGTCAAGCTGATCTCCTTGTGATATTTTTTATAGAAGGAAGGTGAAAATCCCAATCATCTTTGCTAAAACAAAGACATGACACAGGCGACACCCTTTTTTAAAGCGGCCTCTCAAAAGGACAGTAAAAAACGCATTGGCGTCATACTCGCGCAATTGGGCACACCGGACGATGCCTCGCCTGCTGCGGTCAAACGTTACCTCAAAGAATTCTTATCAGACCCGCATGTTATCGAAGTTTGGCGACCACTTTGGTATTTTATTTTAAACGGCATCATTTTACGAACACGCCCACAACAATCAGCTTTATTATACCAACGCTTGTTCTCCACTTACGGACGCGTTTTGGTGACCTATTCCGAAAGCCTCTTAAAAAAAGTTTACGAATCTTTCCCCGAAAGCGACAACACCGTCTTTTTTGAAATCGGCATGCGTTATGGCAAGCCCTCTTTAAAACAAGCGGTCGAAACCTTAGTCAACACACATAAATGCGACCAACTTTATATTGCGCCTTTGTTCCCGCAATACAGCAACACCTCTACAGGATCTGTTGTGGATTTGGTCACAAGTGTTGTGAGCAAAATGCGCTGCAAACCGGGCCTGCGTTTCTTAGAACCCTTTTACGCTGAAGATTTTTTCTTAGAACCGCTCGCGCACAACATCAACAAAGCCCTAGAAGCCAGACAACAAGCGCCTGAAAAAATCATCTTTTCTTATCATGGCATCCCACAGCGTTACGCTAAAAAAGGTGACCCTTACGCCAGACATTGCGTGGCCACCACAAATGCGCTGGCCGATAAAATCGATTTCCCTCGCCGACAAATCTTGCACTGCTACCAAAGCCGTTTTGGTAAAGAGCCTTGGCTCAAACCTTATTTGGACGAAAGACTGCAACAACTGGCTAAAGAAGGCATCAAAGACATCCTCATTGTCAGCCCTGCCTTCACCATTGATTGTTTAGAAACCCTAGATGAGCTCGGCTACGAGAGCAAAAAGCTCTTTAAAGCACATGGCGGTGACACACTTGAGCTGGTGAGCTGTGTCAACGACGATGCCCATTGGGCGCAATTGCTCGCCAAGAAAATCCATAAAGACATCTCCTAATTTTGAAAATTATATTCAATAAACACGCGGA
The DNA here is from genome assembly GCA_024233595.1 of Deltaproteobacteria bacterium. Lineage (GTDB taxonomy): Bacteria > UBA10199 > UBA10199 > UBA10199 > JADGCS01 > JACKPK01. Next base: position 11,559 of record JACKPK010000005.1, on the reverse strand, counting down.
CATGCAGGCCATTTAACGAATAAAAGGCTTGCCAAATCGGGTGCAATTCGTGTTAATTCGCGGGCCTGGACAAATTGTTCAGGACTTAATTTTATAAAGCCTGTCTTTCATTTGAAACCGGGTTAGAGTTTAATTTCATTTTTTAAGAGGTCCCCCATGGCAGATTCAACAGATAAAGTTACCGATAACGTTGAGGGAAAATGGTTTGTAGACACCCAATGCATCGATTGCGATCTTTGCCGCACAACAGCCCCCAACAACTTCAAGCAAAACCCTGACGAAGGCTACTCTTACGTTTACAAACAGCCTGAAGGTGAAGAAGAAGAAAAACTTTGCCAAGAAGCCATGGACGAGTGTCCTGTTGAAGCCATTGGCAACGACGGTTAATTAAACCGGCTTTAAAAGCATCCATATAATTTTAAAAAACTATATATATTCAATTAATATTTTATATAGATGCTATTCAAAATTAATATATATTAAAAGCAGGGTTTGTCCCTGCTTTTTTTATGCCCAAACCAAGCCCCTATTCAACTCTTCAAAGACACACTCGGACAGATCTTTGCTAAAACACAGTGTTCACAATCGGGTTTTCTGGCCACACAAACTCGACGACCATGTAAAATCAAAAAATGAGAAATCTGATGCCAATTCTTTTGCGGTGTGAGCGCCATGAGGTCGCGTTCTACACGGATGGCATCGTTAAAATCGCTCAGTTCTAAGAGATTGGATAAGCGCAACACATGTGTGTCCACACAAACGCCTTGGTTTTTATGAAACAAGGCGCTTAAAATCACATTGGCGGTCTTGCGCCCAAAACCAGGGAGTTTAACAAGGTCTTCCATTTTTTCTGGCACCTCTCCGTTATGATTTTCTAAAATCTGATGAGCCGCTCCTTGAATGTTTTTGGCCTTGTTACGGAAAAAACCTGTTGAACGAATGAGCTCTTCTAGTTCCTCGCGTTTGAGTTTTAGAAAATCTTGCGGGGTGCGCAGGCGATCAAAAAAAGTTTTGGTGACCATGTTGACTCGCTTATCCGTGCACTGTGCCGAAAGGATCGTGCCAACAATCAGTTGAAACGGTGTTTCGTAGTCAATTTCGATGGGGTTGTCTTGGTACAAAGGCGCTAATTTTTTTAGAATTGTTTTGATGCGCTGTTTTTTTATTTTTTTGTCCGACTCGTTTAAATCGATTGCGGCAGTTTTAGTGCGCTTGGTTTTGAAGACTGGCTTTTTGGATTTGGACGGCGTCGGCATGGTAGCTTCTTAACAAATTTGCCCGCTCACCGCTAGCCGGATGCGAATCAAAAAACTCTGTGTTGTTCTTGCCTTTTTGTGCGGCCAATGCCGATGCCTTTTCCCACACCGCAATGGCAGCGCCAGGGTCGTAACCAGCGCGAGCCATGTAAAACAAACCCACGCGATCGGCTTCGGATTCATGACGGCGAGAGTAACTTGGCAAAAATAACGACGTGCCCGTGTAAAACACCTGATTGGCCAAATAACCCCAGTCTTGACCAAGCTGCCCTGCGACCCCAGCCGTGAGCACAGTTCCCACAATGCCCAACCCGGTGTAACTGGTCATGCGGCGGGTGACATGACGCATGGACGCGTGCGCCATTTCGTGCGCCAAAATGGCTGCGATCTGCGCATCGTTATTGCGATCCACCAAACCTTTTTTGGGATCAAACAAGCCTGTGAACACCCCCATTTTACCGCCTGGCAAACAAAAGGCATTGGCAACATCATCTTTTTTGAACAGAGTCACCTCGTAAGGCAAATCGGGCAAGTCGGACACCTTAGCCAAACGCATGACAATGGTTTCGATGCGTTTTTTTAAAGCCGCCTGATTTTTGGGATCAACCTCCCAGCCCTTTTTGGCAAATTCCTTTTTTTGTTTTTCCATAAAGCGTGTGCCAATGGTGATTTCATCTTTGATCGCGTACAAATTAAAATGATTGCGTTTGTAATTGCCTAATTTGGTTTTGGGAAATGACTGGGAATTTTGCGCCGAAGAAGAGGTGTAAACAGACTTGCCACCAGAACCAGCACAAGCTCCTAATGATAAAACAAGAACGCTCAGCAAAACACAAGAACGGACCCAAGAAAAAGACAGAACTGTTTTTTTAGAGTTCATCTCTTAAATACTCTTCCCGGACCGGAGGCGTTTTTTCCTGCATCCAAACATGAATCGCAGAAAACACACGACTTCCTAAATCCAACTCTTCTTGTTTGTCTGAAGCCTGTATTGTGTTCTCTTGCTGATCAGAACACTGCACACAAAAGGCTCCCAAAAAGCAAACAAGAACAAGCAAACACAATCTTGATTTGAACAGCGTTTTAAAAGTCATAATCTTCTGCCTGCTCTTCTAAAGGGCGTTGGTCGGGACGACTCACAACCGACTGCGCGGGCGTGACATCTTGCTCAACTGTGCTTTGCTTTGGCTGCTGCTTTTGAGTGGGCTGCTCTGGATTTTGTTCGTCAGGGGCGTTTTGTTGTTCTGCCTGCTGCTGATTTTTTTGCAAACGTTTACGACGCAACTGCTGTTTGCGCTCGTACTCTTGTCTTTCCCAGGAATTATACAAAGGCTTGCCGGAGTCATCGACCTTAACGGGTTCGGTAAAAATCGGTGGGGGATTGCCTGCCCAAGCGGCTTGGGAGAACAATAAAAAAACAAACAAAGCTGATCGATTCAAAATCCTCATGAGAATCCCTTTTTATTAAATTTTGTTAACGCTTCAAGGGCCCAAATCAGGCTTAATTTTATTTCTTTTTTTTCGCCAGCAAATCCTCGGAAACCTCTTTTAAAAGCTCGGTGCGGCGCTCTTCCGAAGACTTTTCTAGAATGAGCTGCGATAACTGTGATAAATAGCCATTCCATTTGGAAGGGGTTAAAGCGTAAATGCGGTCCAGAATCATGTATATGGTTTCTGTTTTTTGTTCTTTGATGAGCTTGTGAATGCGATCAAGCTTTTCCTCATCGTAATGAAATTGGCCACGCAATTCCGTAAGGTAACGCTGCAAAAGGTTGTCATTCACTTGCAGGATTTCTTGCAGCTCACCGTGAATCAGAGCCAAAAATTTTTGCACCAAATCTTTTCGAATCTGCTGTTGCTTTGGCTCATCTGGCTGTTCCTGATCCATGCCCCAGTCTTGCACAAGCGCAGGATCTAGGCTCACCACACGCCCAAAATCAAACTGAATGTCGTTCTCGGTTTGCACACTCAACGCGTTCTTAGGCCAGGTTGTGCCAGCACCCTTAATGCCAACAAACACAAGATGCAGTGGATCGCGATAGCCATCGCTAGCCATGTTTTGCAATAAGTCGATGATGAGGTGCGCGGGTCCTTTTTTAAGATGTGAATGAGGACTCACCAAATCACTTTTTGTGAAAGTTGTGTAATAGCCCGCGTCCCAACGCTTGCCAGCACGACTCACATTGCCATCCGCACGTGTGCCCTGCGGGTAAATCACCATGTCGTCTTGGCAATCTATAAAGTGGCGCGATAAATCTTTAAGAAACTGAATGCCCTCTTTGCGATTTTTACGCGGGATAAAAAACATGCCCACAGCCTCGCAAGCTTGTCCCATGCCAATGATCTTATAAAGAAATTGATTATCTTTAAAATGATCCTTGGCCAAAATGAAACGCGGTCTTGCAAAACGGCCGTTGATTTTGACATGCGCCAAAGCCAGATTGGTCAGAATAAAATCAAACGAACTTTTGTGATTGAATAAAAAGATGAACTTGCCGCGCTTGCCTTCTAGGTTTTCTAAACCCTTGATGTTAAATTCGCCCTGACAATGCCATAAAATCAATTTGCCCCAGAGCTGCGCCAGCGCATCAAAAACATTACCAATGTAATTTTGCCCCACCACACGGTACGCGTGCATAGCAATGCCCGCTAAAGCCGCTGTGTCAAATAAGCTCACAAACAAAGGCTTGCGTTTGATCTCGGGTCGATTCGTTTTGTGGAAATTAAAAGCGGTGTGTGATTCTCGTTTTGGAAAATGGATTTTATCAAACGCGATGCCACCAAAAGCCATTTGCCATTTATAAAGACCAAAAGTTTGCTCAGGAGAGCCTTCGGGTTCTTCGGCAATAAAAGCAGAAAAGCGCACATCGGTGATCAAACGATGCCGGTGTTGCAACAACGCCACCCCACAAAGAACAAGCCAGGGCGCAAGCCAAAAGCCTGATTCTCCCGGATCATAAAAAACTGTGCAAATCAGAAGGCCAAAAGTGCCTAAAAACAAGGGCCAGGTGATAAACACATTACGAAAGGGCCGTAGATAATACTCGTATTGAGCAAGCCCCATACCGACTTTGGCCAAAAATGATTTTTGAGGATCTGGGACAAAAACAGAATCTTGCGAAGCAAAACGCTCTGCCACTGGCCAAACAAACAAAAACAACAACCTTAAGGCAGGCACTAAAAAAAATAAGCTGGCGATCACAAATAATAGAAACATCACCGCCAAAAGATAGAGCCGCCTCCGCACAAAGTCAATTCAGGATCTTTTAAAAACCTTAAAAAAATCAATGGATTCGTGTGTTTTTTTGGGTAAGAATAGAAAACATGAAATCTTGGATCCTTGTTTTCACCTTGTTGGCCTTTGTTATGAATTTTGCGAGCTGCGATCAGTTGACCACGCTGCAAGACGAAGTCGTTGGTTTTTTTTCTAAAGACGACGTCCCCGCAAAAAATAAAAAAAGCTCGCGCGCCAAAAAAGCCCCCACTGAATCAGAACGCAAAAAAACAACTGCTAAAAAAAATGAAAATCCCAAAGAAGAGCCTGCTGCCAATTCACAAGATGACCAACCCGCCAATCACGCTTCGCTTTTTTTAAAAGAAAGTAAAAGCAACTCGAGCAAAAAGAATCAGCAAGGTGCTCTGCTCATAAAAAGAAAAATTGGCGGCATCGCGCAAAATGTTTTTCAGGCTAGCCTTGGCACTTACTTACACTACCCCGAGTACCTCGCCTTTTACGATGATCAACTTAAAGAAAAAGCACGTGTCACGCTCACCGCAGAGGCACTGCTTGTCCAAGAACAACTTGAAACCAACGCGGATTCTCAGGACATCAACACCAAAAGCTATTTGGTTGCCGTTTGGCAAAAAGGACAAATCTTAGAATTATTCCGCCGTCAAATCAACGCCGACAACACCCAAAGCATGCACCTTCTCAAAAGCTTTGAAGTCAATGGCACGCCCTACTTATTAGACAAACAACGCATGGCCTTGATGCTGCCAGATAAAATTCAATTCATTGATTTAGCCAATCTCGACAAAATCAATGTCATCAAAGATCTCCCTGTGGCCAACGCAGAACAAGCTTTGCTTGTGAACAACACCTTGTTTGTGTCGCGTGCGGGTCATTTGGATTTGATCAACACAAGCGATTTAGAATTAAAAGCCAGCATTCGCTTGGCACGCCCTTTTATCATCTTAGGGATTCACCAAAAGCAATTGATTGTGGGTTACGAAGACAAACCCGAGTTGTTCTCTCAGGTTCAAATCATCACCCTTTCAGAGCAAAAAGACCAAATCAAAGACATTGGCGCTTTAAAAGGATTGGGCCTTGCTCTTAAGCAAGTCAAATGGGACGCGCAGAGCTCTTTGCTTGTGGGACGCGAAGCCGACTCCCTTTTGCAAAACGGTCCAGTGCGCCTTTACTCCCTGAACGAGAATCGTTTTTTACGTGGCGCTTTGAGCGAAAACACTCGTCTTGAAACCTGGGGTTTTTCACAAGGGCTTCTCATCACCGTCACCAATAATCACATTCAATCTTTAAAAATTTCACTGAATCAAGACGTGATCAAAAGAGCCAAAGTCATTGATGAGTCTTTGCTGAACCAAAAAGACCAAGCCCCGCTGGCACAAATCGGTGCCGAAAAGCTCATTAAAGATGAGTACACTTTGGTGTTAGAAAAATCAGCCGACCAAGGGTCAGATGCACGCAAGGTTGTTTTACTCAACGATGATCGTTTTGTTCTTTTTGAATTGGCACCAGGAGGCCAGTCGCATCGTTTGTATGGCACCACTGATTTTCAGAACCCAGAACTGGTGTTACAAGAACCACAACACAACCGCCCACAATTATACGATCAAGTGCTCCCCACTCCTTTTGGTTTGTTGTTGCATAACCGCCAGGACGATAGCATCTCGCATTTGGATGTTGATTTTAGCCGTGTGCAAACACTTCCCATTGGTTCTCATCAAGTCATTTCTTGGGATGCCTTTTCAACTGAGCTTGGCGAAATCATTGCTATCAGTGAAAAACGCAAAACACGTAACCCAAACGCGCCAGCCTATTCGGTTTCTTTTTATGCCATGACATCACCAAGCCAAGGCCGTCTGGTGCGTAAAATTGATTTTTCAGAGCGTGCCTTTGTGTTCCACATTTCGACAGAGCAAATCTTAATCGCCACAGGCAAAGATCTGCATTTGTATTCCTGGAAAGACCTAAGCGACACGAGCAACAGCGAGCCCGAGGCCATTGAAACAGTCAATCTTGTCGGCATCGATTTTAATGCGCAAGCTGCGCTGCTGTCTCCCAACAAAGACCGCATCCTCTATTTTTACCGTGATAAAGGCGAACCCAAAATCGCTTTGATCAATTTGCTCAACACCAATCTGAGAAGCACCTTTCACGACATCTCCTTAAGCAAAGAGATGTTTTTGGGAAGCCAGTTTTTGAACCAAGGCAACACCCTAGCAATCCCTAGCTTTGAGGGCTTGCAATTTTACGATATCAGCAAAACCCTGAACCCAAAACTCATCAAGACCTGGCCAGGACTCACTCACGATATCGACATCTACAATCAAGGACAGTCCTTGTGCGCGGCTCAAGGCATTTTGGGTGTGATCTGCGGCGATTTGAGCCTCTAGATTCTTGCCCAAAAAACATTGAAACCAAGAGCCAAACAGCGGTAAATCCTCAAAAAAGTTTAATTTATGACGACTCTAGGCTCAGGATAGGAATTTTATGCTTTCTGGAAACGACATCCGTAAAAAATTTATCGATTACTTCGCTCAAAACAAACATCAGTTTGTCAAAAGCGCACCGCTCATCCCGCAAAATGACCCTACGCTTTTCTTCACCAACGCCGGCATGGTGCCTTTTAAAAACGTGTTCACCGGTCAAGAAAAACGCGATTACAATCGTGCTGTTTCTGCCCAAAAGTGCATGCGTGTTTCTGGCAAGCACAACGATTTAGAAAACGTAGGCCGCACAGCTCGCCACCACACTTTTTTTGAGATGCTGGGCAATTTTAGTTTTGGGGACTACTTCAAAAAAGAAGCCATCGCGTTTGCTTGGGAATTCCTCACCAAAGAAATTGGGTTGCCAATCGAAAAACTCTGGGTATCGGTTTATAAAGATGACGATGATGCCTTTGCGATTTGGGAAAAAGAAATTGGTGTTCCCAAAAATAAAATCAAACGCCTTGGTGAAAAAGACAATTTTTGGGCCATGGGCGAGACTGGCCCTTGTGGGCCCTGTTCCGAAATCCATTACGAACAAGACATGTCTTGTTCTTTAAATAACCCCAACTGCGCTTTGGGCGAATGTGACTGCGACAAATACCTAGAAATTTGGAATTTAGTTTTCATGCAGTTTGATCGCGACAGCGAAGGCAATCTGAATCCTTTGCCCAAACCTTCTATTGATACAGGTATGGGACTAGAGCGTTTAACCGCTTTATTACAAGGCAAACAAAGCAATTACGACTCTGATTTGTTCACGCCGATCTTGCAACGCATTCAAAAAATCGTCTGTAAAAATTATGGCGACAACGAAGAAGACGATGTGAGCATGCGTGTTTTGGCCGATCACATTCGCGCCACTGTCTTTTTAATCAACGACGGCGTCTTGCCATCTAACGAAGGTCGCGGCTATGTTTTACGCCGCATCATGCGTCGAGCTATTCGTCACGGCAAGCTTTTAGGCCAATCGCACCCTTTCTTTCACAAACTCATCCCAACAGTCATTGCAGAAATGCGTGGCGCTTATCCTGAACTCGAAAGCAATCAAGAAACCATTTCTAAAATCACCCTGGCAGAGGAAGAGCGTTTCTTTGAAACTCTCGACAAAGGGCTCAAGCTCTTATCAGAAGAAATCGAAACTCAAAACCAAGCCGGCAATAAAATCATTCCTGGAGAAGCGGCGTTTAAACTTTATGACACCTTTGGTTTTCCTTTGGATTTAACAGAGCTCATTGCGAGCGAAAAAGGTTTGAGCGTGGACATGCAAGGCTTTGAAAAAGCCATGGACGAACAAAAAGAACGCGCGCGCCAAGGCTGGAAAGGCTCTGGCCAAGAAGGCGTGAACGAACTTTACCTGCAAATTGCAGAGAACAATCAAACAACATTCCTTGGCTACGAAACGCTCGAGAGCCCTGCTAAAATCGTGGCACTTTTGCAAAATGGCAACCTTGTCAAAACCGCGTCTACAGGCAAAGCCGAAGTTGTTTTTGATCAAACTCCTTTTTACGGTGAATCAGGTGGACAGGTTGGCGACAAAGGCCTGCTCACCGTTGGTGAAGCAAAGGCCCTCATCACCGACACAATCAAGCCTGTGCCAGCAGTTTTTGTTCACAAAATCGAAATTCAAAATGGCACATTAAAAGTTGGTGACACCGCACAATTAAAGGTGAACCGCGCTGTGCGAAAACCCACCATGCGCAATCACACAGCCACCCACATCATGCACGCTGCTCTTCGCAAAATTTTAGGCGAGCATGTGCGCCAAGCGGGTTCTTTGGTCAATGACAAGCTCTTGCGATTTGACTTCTCTCACTTTGAAGCCGTGTCTCCCGAACAACAGGAGCAAATTGAGAACGCCGTCAACGCTGTGATTTTAGACAACCTCGCTATCGAAAAACAAGAGATGAGCTATGATGACGCCATCGAAAAAGGAGCCTTAGCGTTCTTTGGTGAAAAATACGGCGATGATGTGCGCGTGGTGAGCATTGGTGATTACTCGATTGAGCTCTGCGGCGGCACGCATTTGGACCAAGCAAGTGAAATTGGTCTTTTTAAAATTGTATCCGAAGGCAGCGTGGCAGCGGGTGTGCGTCGTATTGTGGCGGTCACTGGCGAAGAAGCCTTTGCGCTTTCGCAAAAACAAAGCCAACTCATCGCTCAATTAGCAAGCGATCTTAAAAGCAAAAGCGAAGACATCCCCGAAAAAATCGACCAGCTGCGTAAACAAATCAAAAAGCGTGACAAAGAAATCGAAGCCCTTAAAGCCAAGTTGCTCAGTGGTGCCTCACAAGACCTTCTTAAAGATGCTTTTGAAATTGATGGCGGCAAAGCGGTGTATCATCAAACAGACGACGTCAAAGGCGCGCGCGATGTTGCCACAGCTCTTCTTGATAAACTCAAATCGGGTGTTGCTGTGGTGGGCGCCAAAGCGGGTCCCAAAGCCATTCTGGTGATCGCTGTTTCTAAAGACCTGAGTGCAAAGTACTCTGCTAAAAACCTTTTGGACGAACTGGCTCCCCTTGTTGGTGGTCGCGGTGGCGGCAAACCCGAAATGGCGCAGGCTGGCGGTGATCAACCGGAAGGATTGCAGGAAGTGGGCGAGAAATTAAGAAGCAGCTTAAAGTCCTAAGCACCTACGTGCCTAAGAGCCTAAGTACCTAAGAGCCTAAGTACCTAAGAGCCTAAGTACCTAAGTGCCTAAGTACCTAAGCACCTAAGCTCCTAAGCTCCTAAGCTCCTAAGCTCCTAAGCTCCTAAGCACCTAAGCTCCTAAGCACCTAAGCTCCTAAGCTCCTAGGCACCTAATCCCCCCTCTTGCGAAAGCCCCCCAATTCTTGCTATGCAGGCCGCCATGGAACCCTTGCGCATTAAAAACCTAGAAATCCCTCACCGCCTCATTTTGGCCCCCATGTGTGGGATCACGCTCAAGCCTTTTCGACAACTCTGTAAAGAATTAGACGCAGGTCTGGTTTTTAACCAAATGGTGTCCGCAAGGGCCCTGCAAATGGGTGATCAAAAAAGCTTTGGCATGCTCGCTTATGACGAGTCCGAACGCCCCATTGGCAAACAGATTTTTGGCAACAATGCCGAAACCCTGGCCGAGGCTGCTCGCATTGTGGAAGCGCAAGGCGTTGATGTGATCGACCTCAATCTAGGCTGCCCTGCTAAAAAAATTGTGAATGACGGTGGTGGCTCAGCTCTGCTGCGCGATGAAGAAGAGTTGGCAAAAATTCTGCGCGCCATGCGCAAGGCCATTAAAGGCATCTTCACCGTTAAAATCCGTGCTGGTTGGGACGATAAAAAACGCAACGCGCTTTCCGTTTTACACATTGCCGAACAAGAAGGTGTCGATGCCTTGGCTATTCACGCCCGCACACGCGCCCAAGGGTATTCAGGAAAATCAGATTGGGATTTTATTCGTCATGTCAAAGAAAACGCCACAATCCCCATTATTGGTAATGGCGATGTGATAGAAGCTGAAGACGCGCACCGCATGATGAAACTCACTGGCTGCGACGCTGTGATGACCGGCCGCGGCGCCTTTGCCAAACCATGGATCTTTAAAGATTTTGTGAACCAAACACCTTGGAACCCAAGTAAATCAGAACGCGCCGACATGGTGATGCGGCAGTACGAACTTTTTGTGAACCATTTTGGTTTAGAAAAAGGCATTAAAATGATGCGTAAATTCATTTGCGCCTACACCAAAGGCGAACGCGGCGGCGCGGAGTTTCGTAACAAAGTGGTGCGTTTAAATGACTTAGATATCATCCAAGAAGAAATGCGAAACTTTTTTGAACGCCCTGACCTTTCGATCCCTCACAAAGAAAGCCTCCCAGCATGAGCAAACCCGTGTTTGCAGGCATCTACGCCATTGTCGATTCCAAACAACACGAAGCCTTTGGTTTAGAACGCCTCATTGATGAGATCATCAAGAACAGCTCCATCTCAATCATGCAGCTGCGTTTAAAAGGCATCAGCAAAATTGATAAACAAAGTTTATTACGCCACGCTCTGTCTTTAAAATCACATCGCGATTTTCAACTCATCATCAACGACGATATTGATTTGATCAACGAATGCTATTCTGGATTTGAAGTAGATGGCCTGCACCTGGGGCAAAAAGACATGTCCTTTGGCATGGCGCGCAAAGCTTACCCGCAAAAAACACTGGGTCTTTCGACACACTCACTCGCACAAGCCAAAGAAGCCATGACCTTGGGAGCAAATTACATTGGTTGTGGCGCTGTGTTTGCCACGCAATCAAAAGACAACACCACCGATCTTGGCCTTGCTGGTTTAAAAGAAATCATAAAAGAAGTGAACTTACCCAAAGTGGCAATTGGTGGCATCACCAGCATCAACGAAATCAAAATGATTGCCGACACGGGTTGCGAAATGGCCGCCGTGCTTTCGGGATTGGTGCAAAATGGAAAATTTGTGGGACAAGAATTACAGAATAGGTACTTCCGCCTTCGTCCGCCATCCTCCTACGTTCGTCTGAGACGAACTACGGAGAACGAGCAGGCGGACTAGGGCGCGACACGTAGGTGCTTAGGTGCTTAGGTGC
>JACKPK010000004.1 GCA_024233595.1 Deltaproteobacteria bacterium | reverse complement strand
ATGCGGGCAGCAACAACATTGTGGTGACCATTAAAGATGGCGGCAAAAAACTCATACAGGTTGCCGACGATGGTTCTGGCATTGAGCCAGATGATTTAGACTTAGCGATTTCACGTCATGCCACCAGCAAGATCAAAACCTTTGATGATTTGTACGGTGTGAACACCAATGGTTTTCGTGGTGAGGCTTTGGCCAGTATTTGTTCTATTGCCAAAGTCAGTTTAGCCAGCAAAACCAAAGATAGCGACGCAATCGAAATCCTTGTGGAAGATGGTGTCGTGCAAGAAAAACGTCATTGCGCGCGCAAACAAGGCACAACAATCAGCGTTAAATTTTTATTTTACAAAACACCCGCGCGTCTCAAATTTTTAAAAACCGCGGCGACCGAAACCTCGCACATCACCGACATCATCACCAAGCTCGCACTTGTGCACCCTGATATTGGTCTGACCCTTAAAACCGAATCGCGCACCTTATTAGATTGCCCTGCACAGCAAGATTTGATCGAACGAGCCCGTACGCTTTATGGTGATGACATTGCTGACGACCTTTACCCCATTTTGGCAAAAGCGCCAGGCATCACGGTTTCTGGCCTGATTGGTCATCCACAAATTGGGCGTAGCCAACGGCATCACACTTTGTTTTTTGTGAATGGGCGTCCCGTTAAAGACAAGGTCATTTGGCACGCTGTCATGGAAGCTTATCGTGATCTTCTCATGAAAGGGCGTTACCCCGTGACTATTCTTAAGGTCGATGTCGACCCACAAACGGTTGATGTGAACGTGCACCCGACCAAGGCAGAGATTCGGTTTCACCAAAGCCAGCAAGTGCATCATTGGGTTTATCACGCGGTTCGCAATAAACTCACTGAGGCGCCATGGCTTAAAAAGAAAGAAGAGCATTTTTTAGCCGGGACCAAAACAGGCACGGACAATCAAGCAATCGAAACAAGTTCTTTTTACACAGGGGCTTCCGTTAATAGCGCATCGTCTTCGGCGCAAAGCTACCAGGATCGAATTGCGGGAGCCGCCCAGAGCTTTTTAAATCAAAATGCTAGCAATCAGCGGCCGGATTTTTATTCAGGCAAAGCCTCTTTTGCTCAAGACACAAGATCTGCTTTTGGACACCGTGTGGATGATCACTCGCAACGAAAAATTCAGTTTGGGCAAACCATTTATGCCGACATGAATCCCATTGGGCAGCTTTTGGGCACTTATATTCTTTGCGAAGGCGATGGTCGCTTGATCCTCATTGATCAGCACGCGGCGCATGAGCGAGTTGGGTTCGAAAAATTGCACCTGCAATTTCAAAAAGAGGGAGTGAAGAGCGAGTCTTTGCTGATTCCCGAAACCTTTGATTTGAAACCCAGCGATGCCGATATTCTTAAAAACTATTTAGACGATCTTAAAAAATTTGGTTTTGAATTGGAATTTTTTGGCGGCAATACTTTTGTGCTCAAAGCCGTGCCAAGGCTTCTTAAAGACAAGCTCAATATTGTGAAGCTCATTGGCCAAATGATTGATGACATCAAAGAAACAGGCGAGCTAGTTTCTCTTAAAGACAAAGTGCATCATGTTTTAGCCACCATGGCGTGTCACGCTCAGATCCGCGCGCATCATCATTTAACCCCAGAAGAAATTCAGGTCTTGCTCAAAGAGCTCGATGAATATCAATTCACAGACTTTTGTCCGCATGGTCGTCCTGTTTCTGTGGAAGTCACGTTGGACGAAATCGAAAAATGGTTCAAACGCGTTCTATGACCCAATCCAAACCAAAGGTTATTTTTGTTTGTGGACCAACGGCTTCAGGAAAGTCTTCGGTTGCCATTCAAATTGCTAAATCTTTTGCTGGCGAAATCATCAATGCCGATAGCCGTCAGTTTTACAAAGAGCTGAACATTGGCACAGCCAAGCCTAATCCAGCAGAGCAAGAAAGCATTACGCATCATTTAATTGATTGCGCGAGCATCGCAGAGCCTTGGGATGTTGGGCGTTTTGTTAAAGAAGCGCGTTTAAAAATTTCTGAACTGAGCCAAAATAAAATTTTGCCGATTGTCACAGGTGGAACTGGCATGTATTTGCGCTCCTTGCGTTTTGGCCTGGCAGAAATCCCCGCAGTCAGTGCACAAACACAAAAAAAATTAGAAGCGCGTCTTAAAGAAAAGTCTTTGCAAGAGCTCTACCAAGATTTGCAGGCCTGTGATCCAAAGCAAGCCCAGCGAATCGAACAAAGTGACACGCAGCGTATTTTGCGTGCCTTGAGTGTGTACGAAGAAACCGGCAAGCCTTTGTCTTCTTTTTGGAACAACGATTGGGAGAGCCAATCTGTTTATGATGATTTTGCTTTTATTTTGGATTGGCCTCGCGATGAGCTTTACCAAAGAATCAATGAGCGGGTCGATTTAATGTTGCAAAGTGGTTTACAAAAAGAAGTGCAAGATTTGTTGCAAAATAATCAAGACCGGGCGCTTTTAGAAAAAACCATTGGTTATCAGGAGTGGTTTAAGTTGGGATTTGATGACCCACAAAAGGTGGCAGAAGAAATCAAAAAGAACACACGCCAATTTGCAAAACGGCAACTCACGTGGTTTCGTAAAGAAAAGTCTTTGCACTGGATTTTGCCAAATCAGCAACAAAAGCTTATAGACACTATAGATCGTTTCCTAACAGAAGGGTAGGCTGTGAGCATGTCATTTCGTTTTTTTGTCCAAAAATCAGTTCTTGTTTGTCTTGTTTTTTTATTACCAAGCTTGTGCCAGGCGGCTTTTGTCGAAGAGCAATTTTCTAAGCTCGAAAAAGAAATCCGCAAAGCCAATGATCTTAAATCTCTGGCAGAAAAAATAGCCGATTGGCGTGATTACAAAAGTTGGCAAGATTCAATTGATGAAGACCTTAAGCTTTATATTGGTATTTCGTGGTTGCAGCAAAATCATTTTAAACCGGCCACTGATTTTTTATTGCCCATAGAGCCTTCGCGATCTCATTTAGATATATGGCGTTATTACCAAGGTGTGGCGTTGATTCATTTGGGAAAGTTGAATCAAGCGAGCATGGTGTTGGCAGATTTAGAAACGCGTCACGCAGATGACGAAGACTTTTTGTATTTAAAAAGTATTTTGCAGTCGGAGCGTAACCAGTTGACTGACGCTATCACCACTTTGGATCACTTGCTCAAAAAAAGTAAGAAACAGGGCAAAGCGTATTTGCAGCGTGGTTTGTTGCACATGCTGGCGTTTTCGCACGAGAAAGCCATTAAAGATTTTAAAAAAGCAGGTCGTTATCTTTCTAAGGAAGACAAACAAAGTCGGCAGCAGGCTATGTTTCAGCTTGGGTTAATTTATTTGCGCGTGAAGTTGGATCAAGACAAGGCGTCTAAGTATTTTAACGAAGGGATCAAACTGGATCCCGATTCAGAAATGGTTGTGCAATTGCGGCAGGTTTTGCAGCAAAGATAAAAAAATCACTTTTAATTTACTATCCCTGTCTCTTTAATGCCTCGATCATTAATTTGGCTTTGTTGATCAGGTCTTCAAAGTCAGGTCGTTCCATGGCCTTGTAATGTTCAATGAGCTTAAGAGCGCGCTCGGGTCTTTTTTGTCGAAGATGCAAAATGCAGACATCGCGCAGCAAGGTGGCGTTCTCGGGTTTGTGTGGCAAAATCAATTCGTAAAAATGCAGAAGTTTTTCGTAGTCTTTTTTTAGCCGGTACTCTTTAGCAAGTGCCTCGTACTGCGTGATGGCGTCTTGTTTCATGCCATTGCTTTGGTAGATTTCGGCGAGCTTGGCGCGGTTTTCTAAAGAAGGATCAATTTTGACAAGGTTTTGCGACAAGGTGATGGTTTGGTCTGCATCGCCTAAATTGGCGTAGTGATTGATCGCAATGCGGTACTGGTTGGAGGCTTCCCGTGTCATACCGATTTTTAAATAAAGGTTAGCTAGTTTTAAATTATAGTCGACCAAAAAGGGGCGGATTTTTAAAATGTTCTGATACGCTTTTATGGCTTTTAAGATAAAATCTTCGCGTTCAAAATGCTCGGCCACTTCACGGTACTTGGCAATGGCGTCATCAATGTGATCTTTTCTAAAAAGAATTTCGGCTATCTTTTGTTTAACACGCATGTCGTCGGGATTTTCTTCTTCGAGCTCGCGTAAATCAGAAAGAATTTTATCGTATTTGTCTTGCAGGATTTTTTTTGTGAAGGCTTTGATCTTTTCTTGGTCAATTTTGATTTTTGGTAAGTTTAGATTCATTGCGCTCCCCTAAGGTGATCAATGAGTTTTTCCAAACCCGTTTCGTAGCTTTTGGCTCCAAGGCCGCTTACAACTGCAATGGCTTTTTCTGAATAAAAACTTTTATGGCGAAAATCTTCACGTGATTTGGGATCGCTTAAGTGAACCTCGACAAAGGGGAGCTTCATGGCAAGCAGAGCATCTAAAATGGCAACAGATGTGTGCGTGTATGCGGCAGGGTTGATCACAACACCGTCGTAGTTTTCTAAAGTTTGAATGTGGTCGACTAAAGCGCCTTCGTGATTGGATTGAAAAAAGCTAAGGCTAACTTTGTGTGTGCTTTGCAATTTGCTTAAGTCGTTGTTGATTTGAGTTAGATTAGTGCTGCCATAAATTTCGGGTTCGCGTTTTCCCAAAAGATTTAAATTGGGGCCATGAATCACTGCAATGTTAAGATTTTTTTGAGTCATTGTTTTAATTCTTTTAAAGCGATCGGTACGATTTTAACCTTACCAATATTCTCGCTAAGAATAAACCGGATATTTTGGCTTTGGAATTTCTTATCTTTGGCCATGGCGCTGTTTAATTTTTGTGCGTTGATCTTGGGCCAGGTCACAGGCAGCTTGTAGGCTGTGAGCAGGGCTTTGAGTTCGGAATGAGTTTTTTGGGAACAGAGATTTTTATGAATAGAGATCTCGACAGCTTTGAGCATTCCCAATGCCACAGCCTCACCATGTTTGAATCGATTAAATCCAGTGACTTGCTCTAAGGCGTGACCGTAAGTGTGGCCAAAATTGAGGATGGCACGCAGTCCTTGTTCTTTTTCGTCTTG
This sequence comes from Deltaproteobacteria bacterium, assembly GCA_024233595.1. GTDB lineage: Bacteria > UBA10199 > UBA10199 > UBA10199 > JADGCS01 > JACKPK01. The sequence continues at coordinate 165,196 of JACKPK010000004.1, read as the reverse complement.
GCTCACAACGTGGGCTTTAATTTTACAGCTTTGTGCAATGATTGTTTCGAGAGCTTTTGGACTTTGCTTGTGAATCTCTTTTGCGTGGCGTTTTAAAAAATCAAAAAACTTTTTATCGGCGATCATGCCGTATTTAATGACCTCGGCCATGCCACAGGCAAATTCTTGTTTGGGCAAGGTTTGTAAAAAGTTGGTGTCAATGAAAACAGCTTTGGGTTGATAGAAGGCGCCTAATAAATTTTTACCGGTTGGCAAATCGACAGCGGTTTTGCCGCCCACAGAGGAATCCACCTGCGCTAGCAAGCTTGTTGGCATTTGGTAAAAATCGATGCCGCGCATGTAAGATGCGGCTAAGAAGCCTGTGATGTCTCCCACGACACCACCGCCAAAGGCCAGTAAGGCGCTTTGTCTGTTGGCGCCTTTTTTGCTGAGTGTGACCGCAAGTTTTTCTAGAGTCAAAAGGGTTTTGTGTTTTTCGCCATCGGGCACGGTGATCCAGTGCAAAGACACAAAGCCAGCAAAGGCTTTTTCTAAGGTCTTTTGGTAGCTTTTTTTGAGTTTGGGGTTGGTGATGATAAAGAGGCGATCTTCTTTTAATTGTTTTTTTAAAATCTGAGCAGCGGGGAAGAGGTCTTTGTGTGTGATGATCAGGGGGTAAGAGTTTTTTCCCAAATCGACTTTGATTTTTTTCATAAAGATAAAATCCTTGCGATGATTTCGTCACAGGCCTGATGTGTTTCTTGGTCTTGTAAGGAAATGGTCCATTTGGCCTTTTGGTATTCGGGTAAGCGTTTTAAATAAAGCTGTTCGACTTCTTCTTTGGGGGCTTTGGCTAGTGGTCGGTGTGATTTACGTTGCAAGCGTGTCCAAATGGTTTCGAAGGGAGTTTCAAAAAAAATCCAATGGCCTGTGTTTAATATTTTTTGATTACGCTCAAAAATAGCAGCGCCTCCACCAAGGCTCACAATCAATCGGTCTTGTTGGCTAAGCTCTTTGATTAAGTTGTGTTCTAAATCACGAAAGGCTTGTTCGCCATCGTCAGCAAAAATCTGTGCGATGCTCTTTTGAGCACGTTCTTCGATTTTGGCATCGGTATCGATGAGCTCGCGCCCCATGCGTTCGGACAAATAGCGTCCTGCTCGCGATTTGCCGCAGGCCATGAAGCCAGTCAGGTAAATGTTTTTGGTATCTGTCATGAGGCAATCAATCCACTAGAAGAAATCCGTAAGCCCAAATAGGCTAAAGATAATCCCAAGGCAACTTGTCCGAATACATTGATGGCGGCCAAGCTGAGTCCCTGTGTTTTGAGCAGTTGCACTGATTCTAAACTAAAAGTCGAAAAGGTGGTGAAGCCGCCTAAGACACCGGTGAGCACAAATAAGATGACTGTGTTGGGGCTTTGCTTGGCAATGAAAATTCCTGAAAACAACCCGATTAAAAAGGAGCCCAAGGCATTCACCAAAATGGTTCCCAAGGGCAGGCCCGATAAAATTCCCAAGCGTGTGCAAAAGAAAGAAACAAGGTAACGTAAAATGCTGCCGCAAGCGCCACCAAGGCCAACTAAAAATACAGAACGAAAATCCATATTTGATTTGTTTCAAGGAGTGCGCAGGGAGTCAAGGAGTAGTTCTCTGGGGGGTAAGAGACCAGAGGCCAGATTAAGAGGTTGTGGTTTTTTTATCAGCCTTGGGTTTGTTTTCGGTAGGCGCACTTTTTTTGGATTCACTGGATCCCGAAGCGCTATAGCCATCTTTGTACCAGCCGCCGCCCTTTAAATGAAAGGCCGCTTGTGACACCTTGCGCTCGGCTTTGCTTTTGCCACAGGAAGGGCATTTTTTAATGGGCTTATCGCTAAACTTTTGAATCTCTTCAAACTCGTGCCCGCAGGCTTCGCATATGTATTCATATAATGGCATAGTGGCGCCTAATCTAAGATTAGGTTCCCTGTTGTCAATTCTCTAATGGCAAGATTTTTTTAATTTTTAAAAGCACACCTTTTTACTCGCGATACAGCTTGTGATCCGCAATGAGGCGCGCAATTTCGGGCAGGGTCATAGTGCTCAGGTCCTGTCCTGCTTGCGCGGCTTTACGAATTTGAGTGCTGCTGATGTCAGGGTAAGGTGATGATTCGTGGCCAGGGCGCGGGATAAAATAAAAATCACAAAGTTGTTGTAGGGTGTTGCTGTCTTTCCATTTTGGCAGATCTTTGCGGCAGTCGGAACCCAAGATCAAATGAAACGCGGCATCGGGGTGTTTTTGCACCAAGGCTTTGAGCACGTCGACAGTGTAGCTCGGGTTTAGGTTCAGTTCTTTTTCGATCGAGGTCACTTTGAGCGCGGGGTCGGGGATATGCTCTTGCAGCGCTTTTAAAAAGGCGAGTCGTTCTTCAAAGGGTGCTAGTTTTTTCCCAAAAGCGTGTTTAAAAACAGGCATCAGCCAAATCTCATCAAAGAGCTTTTTGTGGAGCAGATCTTCAATGACGGCCACATGCCCTAAATGTGGGGGATCAAAAGACGATCCAAAGACACCAATGCGTTTTGCTTTGCTCATAGAAGTTCCCTTTTAATCAAGGCGCCTTCAAAGGACCAGAAAATTGCCGCGAGGTGACAAAAGGCGAAAAAAAAAATCATGTCGCAATATTTAAAATTACAATAAAAACAATATGTTATGGTGTGTTCGCTGTTGTGCTCCAGGGAAAATTCTTGCCAAAGAACAAGCAACTTATCATGAGAATGCTCGATAACTAAGACATGCGTATGAAACGAACAACCCTCACAGTGCTTTTTACCCTTTATTATATTTTTTCTCCCTTTGTTATTTTGAATTGCTCTGTGGTGGATGAGCAATACGATGTTTTAAATGATGAGCCTGAGCAGGCGACTATTTCTGCTGCCGAGTGCGAGGCCATGGAGTTTTTATCAGCCGACTGTGTTGATGTTTTGCTCGAACAAGAAGAAGAGCGTTTGGCAGAAGAGTCCAAAATCAGCTCAGCTTTAAATCAAGAAGAAGATTTTCAAAGCTGTCGTTTGGTAGAAGATCTGGCAGATGACAGTTCTTCAGAAAGCGAGAGCACGGTCTCTTTAATGGCCTTTCAAACCGAAGACACTGAGGATGATACGGAAGCCGACACTGACAGTGCTGATGAAAGCACAGAAGATAGCGAAGACACTGCCGCGCTTGATTGTGCCCCTGTCATTGAAGACCTTGTGGACGCTTACCAGATCTGCGCTTCGACCTCTGAAGACTACGACGGTTGTGATGACATATTAGACACTGTCGACCAAGCTGTAACGGATTGCGATTCTGATTCAGAAGATGTGTCTGATGATTTTTGCGCGTCTTTGACAGCCTAATTCCTAAGAAACTCAAATAAAGCTGAAAAAAATTAAACCTTCTTTTTCCCTCCTTTCGTAAAGAAATTTTTATATTTTGGCCGTCGCTTTTTATCATAAGCTTACTTGATCTTTTAATGGGAGCGAGTATGGTCGGTCCAAGTTAATTAAAACAACCTCTTAAGGAGTTTATTATGAAAAAGATCCTCATTTCGCTTTCAACAATGGCTTTGTTGTTTGTTGGCGGTGCTGCTCAAGCCACTTGTGGCGGCATGGTGATGAGCAACAACGACTGTGCGGGTAATTCTGAGCACACGACTTGGAGCTGTTGCCCTCAAGGCATGCGTGTTAACGGTATTGTTTACAACGACCTTAATGGCGAAGATGGCGTTAACGCTGTTGTCGCTTACTGCCGTCAGTACAAAGGCAACGAAACTTCAATCGCTAACGCTGACATGCTTTCTGGTGGCCAAGGTCACGTGACTATCGCTTGTGATGCTACTGAAGTCATGAGCGCTTTGGGTTGCAGCGATCTTAAAGGCAAAGACAAAATGGATGGTTGTGTGATTCAATGCTACAACCCCACAACAAAAGCATCTCGTTGGTTGAACCCTAATGGTGACATTGGGCACCCAGCTTCTATCTCTGCCGTTAAATTGCCAAACCGTATCCAAGGTATTGGTTACAAAAAAGAGCATGGTCACACAGACCGTGTTGATTGTGCAGAAGTTAGCTACAAAAATCAGCCAATCGTACAATAATTGTGTGATTTAAAAATACGTTTTAAAAAAGCCTCAGGGAATTACCTGGGGCTTTTTTATTTTTAAGGCGGAAAAATGAAAACCATCCTCATTACAGGGTCAAACCGTGGTTTAGGGGGTTAGGGCCTAGGTGGGGTTTCTGTTAAAAATGCGCTTTGCAGATTTCAAAGTCCTTAGGTATGTCTTTTCAAAAGGTTTTATTTAAGGGGAAGCTTCATGTCCGATTTTAATACAGTCATCTTGGCCGCAGGCAAAGGCACGCGCATGCGTTCGGCTTTGCCAAAAGTTCTGCATTTAGTGGGTGGCGCTCCCATGGTGTGTCACGCGGCCAGTTTGGCTCAGTCGCTTGCTTCTAAAAACACGGTGGTGGTTGTGCCCAAACAGGCGGAATCCATTCAAAGTGTTTTGCAAGATCGTCCCTATAAAAAAATATCTTATGCGGTTCAGGCGCAGCAAAATGGTACAGGACATGCTTTGCAATGCGCTATGGGAGCACTTCCCAAAACGGGTCATGTCTATGTGATCAATGGCGACATGCCTTTGGTGCGCAAAGAAAGTTTACAAGCTCTTAAAAAATTACATTTAAAAACAAAATCTGCGGTGAGCTTTTTGTCTGCGACAGTCGACAAACCTTTTGGTCTGGGGCGCGTTGTTCGTGATGATCAAAAAAATGTGCAAGCAATTATAGAAGAAAAAGACGCCACAGCGGCACAAAAGAAAATCAACGAGATCAATGTTGGGGTGTATCTTTTTGATTTGGCTTTTTTGCACAAAGAAATCTCCAAACTAAAAAGCAATAACAAACAAAAGGAATATTACCTGACTGATTTGGTGGCGCTGGCAAAAAGTCGTGACAAAACGGTGTCTGCTTTGTGTTTACAAAATTCATTGGAAGCCAAAGGCGTGAACACCATTGACGATCTTAACGATGTCAATAAGGCTTATTATTTGCAACGTTGCCAAAACGAATCCGAACGTGGCAATTTGATTGTTGGCGATCAGGTTTTCATCGATTTCGATGTTAAACTTGGAACAGGTTTAAAATTAGAAAGCCCTTGTTACCTAAAGGGGAATTCTAATTTGGCCAATGGTGTTTGTGTGGAGTCAGGTGTTCAGATCAAGAACTCGCAAATTGGCGAGGACAGTGTGATCAAAGCCAATTGTTATTTAGATCAGGCCCGTTTAAAAGCGCGTAACCAAATAGGTCCTTTTGCTCACCTGCGTCCAGGCAGTGATTTTGCCGACGACGTCAAGGTTGGCAATTTTGTAGAAACTAAAAAAACAAAATTAGGTCATGGCAGCAAAGTGAATCATCTTTCGTATGTTGGTGATGCCTTGGTTGGTAAAAAGGTCAATGTTGGCGCGGGGACCATCACTTGTAATTACGATGGTAAAAATAAATTCAAAACTGTTTTAGAAGATGGTGTGTTCATTGGTTCCGATACGCAGCTTGTGGCACCGGTCAAAGTTGGCAAAGGCGCCTTTGTGGGAGCGGGTTCCACCATCACCAAAAATGTGGCGGCAGATTCTTTAGCGCTTTCGCGCGTGCCGCAAAAAGAGATCAAAGGTTGGGCAAAAAAACGGAAGTGATTTTCTGTTTTTTGCAATGAGCAACAACTCTTAACACCCCTGTCTCTAGCCCTGTTTAATTTTAATTTATATTTAAGATGCCTCGTTTTCTTGTCGTTAAGTATCAATAGGGCTCGTTCTTATTGGAACGAAATTTTGGGGGCAACAATGTTAGTGCGCATCTTTATCTATCTTTTTACAATCATTATCATGAACCTCATTGGATTTCAGGCGCTCGCGCAATCGAATCAAATGTCCAATGAAACGCCGGTGGCTTTTTTGGACGAAGCGAATGCCGTTTTAGAAGAAACCGAAGTCGTTCCACCTGTTAACATCAAAGTGAATGTTGCGGCACGTAAACTCTACGTTTACGAGCAGGGCGAGCTTGTTAAAAGTTACCCGGTGGCAGTGGGGAGCAGTCGTCATCGCACGCCGTTAAAAGAACTCAAGCTCACCAATATTGAATGGAACCCTTGGTGGTATCCGCCTAAAACAAGTGAATGGGCAAAAGACGCCAAAGACACTCCTCCTGGAAAATACAATCCATTGGGACCTGTTAAAATGAAACTTGGCAGTGCGATCATGTTTCATGGCACCAACAAACCCCATACTGTTGGCAAAGCTGCTAGCCATGGCTGCATGCGCATGTACAGCGAAGATGCCAAAGAATTAGCGTGGTGGTTGCAACAAAGACTCACGAGCAAAACAGACGAAGCGCTATTGGCGACTTACCAAAAAAACAGCCGCCGTACTTATGCCGTTAAAGTTGAACAGCAAATTCCTGTTGAGCTTTACTATGATCTTGTAGAGGTGAGTGATGGGCGTTTGCTTGTTTATCAAGATGTTTACTACAAGGTTGCTGATAAGATTAAAGTGATTCAAGAAGAAATGGCATTGGCTGGCGAGAACATTGATCGTTACGATTGGAATCTTGTGAAAGAAGAAATCAAAAAGGCCAAGAACAGAAAAGATCTTGTTTTTGATCTTAAGGCATTGGCTAAGGGGATTGTCACAGACGGCTTGGAAAAAGAGCAAGATGTGGCTATGCAAGATATCCCGGCGCCAGTTAACTAAATCAAACCACAATTTATCATTTAATATTTAGAACCATCACTGTGATGTTGTCACCGCGGCAATCTCGTTTGCGCGCAAAGAGTGGACGCATTTGATGCATTTCTGCTTTTGAAAATTGAATGAAAAAGGCTTGGGTCGAATTATTGCGTACGTAAGCCAATTCAAAAAGTTCTTCTTGTAAGCGGTGTGCAGGCGTTGTTTTGGCAAGCTCGACTGTTTCGTATTCAGACACCACATCCCAAAATCCATCCGAAGCAAGAATCATCAAATCGTTTTTTTGTGTTTGAAAGCTTGTGTGAAACACAGGGAGTTTGATGTTGCCAATGACACTGGTCACAATGTTTTTTCGCGACGATGTGTGGATGGCGTGTTCGGGCAATATACCACGTTCAATGTGTCTGGCCACGGCGCTATGAATCTGTGAACGGCCTTCCAGTAAAATTTCTTTATCGCGCAAGGTGAGTAATTTAGCATCGCCTTTGCCGGCAATATGAGCCATGCGATTTGATTCAATCGCGACTGCAATTCCTGTGGCGTAGCCACCATTGCCAAAGTCAGCGACATTTTCATCGGCGATCTTAAAACTTTCTAGAATGCTTTTGTTGTCCAAAAGAGATGAGGCCAATGCTTGGTTGGCAATTTTTCCAGCCAGGTAGCCTTGGTTGCTGCCCCCTGAGCCATCAATGACTCCGGCAAGCGTGGCGCCATTTTTGTTTTGGCCAAAGAAAAAACTATCTTCGTTGATGTCTTTGTATTTTGAACCGGGTCCACCGTAAGATGTTGTGGCCTGAATTTGAGACAGGTCTGTGATGAACTCGTGACGAAAATGATTGAGCGGACAAGATTCAGGGATGCCTTGGTAAATGTCTTCGCTGATGCCTTGGCATAAAAATTCTTTGCTAACAGGTTTGGCTTGTTCTGCTGGTGTGGTCGACAAATGAGGTCCGTTGGGATCGGGACCCAATATAGGCAGAGGCTTTTTTTCGACCCGAGCCTTCTTCTTGTCTTCGATCTGCACTTCCTCAGAACGCGTGTTTTCCAGCATAGCCGCTCCTTGAGTCCTTATATTATGCAAAGCCGGTGCCAAGAGTTAAAAATTGTAAAAGACTGTCCTACGCTTTTTCTAAAATCCAAAAGAAAGCCTCTTTTTGCAGTTTAAATGATTCAATTTGTCGATTTAACAAGTCTTTGAGACGGATGGGCAGAGGGAGGGGCATGTGATGACAGGTAAAAGACGAGCCTGATTGTGCGCTTGATGACGGTTTTTGTTACGAAAATGTGAGGGGGATTAGCGACAGATTATTGACATTCTGACAGATTTTTCTCGCTTTGTGATTGAGAGGAGTTTTTTCCGATGACGGAGCGCCATTGCAAAATAGGCCAATTGCGTTTGTTGGCTTCGCGGGCAAGTAAGGGGTCGGGGTTCACAGCGTGGGGGAATTTGACTTCGCTGAGCAAGGGCAAGTCGGTGATGGAATCGGAATAAAAGTAAGCTTGTTGAATGTCATGCCCGTGTTGTTCGCAATAGCGTTTGGCGTAAAGAACTTTGCCATCGCGATAGCAAAGAGGTTTAACGACGAGTCCCGTGAGCTTGTCATTTTTGGATTCGATGATGGTGTGCAGGACATCATCAAGAGGCAGGTGGTTTTTTGCGGGTTCACAAACAAATTGATTGGCGCTGGTGATGAGCACAACCTTGTGGCCTTGCTCTTTGTGCCAATTGATTTTTTGGATTGCTTCTTTGGCAATGTAGGGCACGACCTCTTTGGCAAACCAATCTTGTGTTTGTTTAAGCAGCGCGGCTTCACTTTGGCCTTTGTAACTGACGGCGAATTTATCTAAGAGTTTTTCGGCATCCAAAAGGTTGAATTTGTGTAAGGCCGAGTACAGCAAGCCTTTGACCAGGTTCCAAATCGACATTTGGCGCTTTTTGACCATGTATTTAATATAGAGGTAAAAGGAGTTTGTCCCCGAAATGATGGTGTCGTCAAAGTCAAAAAAGGCGATAATTTGCTTCATGATACCAAGAGTATAGCAAAGAGGCGTTGATTTCAAAGTTTAGAATTTGTTACGGGCCAGGCTTATGAACGAGATCCCACAGCCCATCACCATGCGCAAGCCGCCATGGCTTAAAAAGAAAATGTCGCTTAACAATCAGCGTAAAGTCAAAGCTGAATTACGCTCGCTCAATTTGCATTCGGTTTGTGAGGAAGCCAGTTGCCCCAACATTTCGGAGTGTTTTGCCAAAGGCGTGGCAACAGTCATGATCATGGGTGACGTTTGCACGCGCACTTGTAAGTTTTGCAATGTAAAATCAGGACGCCCTCCGGCTTTGGATCCCAATGAACCAAAGAATGTGGCCAACTGGATCAAGGCGCATGGCTACAAACACATTGTGATCACATCCGTTGATCGCGATGATCTTAAAAACGATTTGGGTTCCACGCATTTTGCAGCAGTGATTCGTGAGAGCAAAGCGCTAAATCCCAACACATCAATCGAAGTGCTCACGCCTGATTTTCAAGGTCGTGGCGATTGCATTGATCGCGTCTGTGCGGAACAGATTTCTGTTTTTAATCACAATCTGGAAACCATCGAACGTCTCACCGCAGAGGTGCGTTCGGCTTCTGATTACCGTCGCTCTTTGGGTGTCATTGCGCATGTTAAAAAACACCACCCGCACATCATCACCAAATCTGGCATGATGCTGGGCCTTGGGGAATCGCGTGGTGAGGTGTTTCAGGCCATGAAAGACCTGCGTGATTCTGGTTGTGACATGCTCACCTTGGGGCAATACTTGCAGCCATCGCCAAAGCATTTGCCGGTGACGGAATTCATTCATCCTGATATTTTTGATGAACACAAACAATTTGGGTTGGACCTTGGGTTCAAAGCGGTCTTTTCGGGCCCCTTTGTGCGCAGCTCTTATCTTGCGGATGAACTTATTGAAAGTTTTTCTGCTTCAAATGAATAGAGTGAGATTAAAAGATTATGCCTTTAACTTTCCCCACAAAAGTGCCCTTTACGCCCCCAGTGACTCAGGCAGGGGTTGCAGAGGCAAGTGGTGTGGTAGAGCATTCTGCATTTGATGCAAAACAAATTTCTCAAGTTCAGGCTCCGTTTGTTGATACTTTTCTGAGTCTCTTTGCCAGAGAGAATGATGCTTATTTGCAAGCCGCTATTGCTTCGAATCATGATCTAGCAACAGCGGTTTCAGAAATCCCCAAACAACCAACAAATCTACCCACACGTTGGACAGATGTGTGGCAAGACAGTGCTGCTAGAGCTTCAAGTTATACAGGAATAGCTGGAGGGGCAATGGCTATTGTTATTGGGGGATTTTTTGCCTTTGTATTCAATGAAAATACTCTCCTGGCGACTGTGAGCAGTATTATAGGGTCTGGCAGTGGTGCGCTCATTCCTCTCGCGCTGGCATTTGGTTTTAAGAAAAAATATCTTGCTGCAGCTGCTATTCCTGCTGTGCTGATGGGGATGTTGTCCAGTTTGGCTTGTGTTTCGGCCCTAGGGTCCAGTGAGCCAATCGCAGCCTTAGTGTTAGTTGCTGTTGTGTTTGGCAGTGGTATTTTTTCTGGGGTGCTTGCCGGGGTCAATGGGGCCAGAGGAAAAATGCGTGAGAATTTGGAAGACCGTGCGCAAATCTTAGAGGATTGGAAAGTAAAACGTGCGCGTTTGGTGGTTGATCAGATGCAGGAGAATCACGCATTGCAAAGGGAGTTTATTTTAAGAGTGTTTCTTAATGATCTTGCTGTTCAAAAATTATTCCTAGAGAGCCAACTGGTGCCTGATGTTGACGAGACGATCGCATCTCTTTCAAATCAAATTTCACAAACACAAGAGCAGAGCGATAAGGGATTATTGCAAACACAAAAAGAGCGTTTTGTTACATTGTCTGATTTGATTGGTGCTTTACAAAGGGAAGTAGACCTTCAGATCGAAAATGAATTTGGAAATTTGCAAAGTTTAGATGACCTCATTGTCAGAATCGCAATTGCACAGCGTGATGGTGCTAAGATCACACAAGAAAACAAAGAGTGTGTGGAAATGCTAGGTCTTGTTTTGGACCTTGCGACAGGATTGCGAGAACGACGCGCGATGCAAGGTCTCATTCCAAAAGTGCAGCAGAGAAGCTAGGCTGCTGAATTAAAACAGCAGTTTTTTCTTTGTTATGTTGTGGTGTTATTGAATCGACCTTAAAAATGTACGTCATGAGTTCAATAAGTAAATGCAACACCTAGTCACGAAGAACCTCTCTGGGCTAGAGGATGTTCATGAGTGAAAAGAGGTTGTTTAAGCAGCTGTCATCGCAAGAAAGGTATGTGATTCAAAGGCTTTATGTGAATCACAAGTCCATTCGAGAGATAGCTAGGATTCTAGAACGATCCCCCAGTACAATCAGCAGAGAGCTAAGCCGTAATAGCTTAGAGAGTGGTCGGTATTTAGGTAAAAATGCCGAGAAAGTATCTGATGCAAGAAGGCGTTTTTCTAGAAAAGTGGAAAGAATCCAAAATATCCAAACTAGAGATTTTATTGAAGAAAAGCTCAAACAGGATTGGTCTCCAGAGCAGATTTCTGGGCGTTTAAAGCAATTAAAGGACTTTCGCCATGTCTGCCATGAAACAATCTACCAGTGGATATACAGTGATCGTCCAGATCTGATTGTCTATTTAACCCGTAAGTTTAAAACGAGAATGCCAAGGGGTTATTCATTTAGATCTGGTCCTGGAAAGTATATTCCTTTCAAAACCCCAATATCAGAGCGTCCTCAAGAAGTTGATGAACGTAAAGAGTTTGGCCATTGGGAATCAGATCTTGTGGTTTCAAATAAAAATACCAGTTCGTTGTTAGTGACGGTTGAGAGAAAATCGCGTTTTGTGATCATTGGTAGAGTAGAGCAATAAAAAGCCTCAAACACCGAAAGGCCTTCATAAACAACCTTCCGAGGTTCCAGAGCACAAGAGAAAATCAATTATATGACAATGGGATGGAGAATAGAGATCATTGGAAGACCAATAAGGTTTTAAAAACCAAGTCCTACTTCTGCCAACCTTACCATAGCTGGGAGAAAGGAAGTGTTGAGAATACCAATGGGCTAATCAGAAGGTATCTACCTAAAAAGACAGACCTGAGGAGAGTAAAAACCAAGAGATTGAAAGAAATACAGAATCTGCTAAACCATAGACCTAAAAAATGTCTCAACTTTTTAACCCCTTACGAGGTCTTCTCCTCCGGGTGTTGCACTTAGTTATTGAATCCGCCCGTACCGAGTACGTACATTCTAAAAAATATCTCATAACTAATTGAAATTAATTAGATATTAATAATTTTCATTTCTAACCAATTCGAGACTCTTGTTTTTAATGATCGGGGTATTTTGTCCTTCGTCATGCCTTTTCCCATGTCTTTTTTTGCACGCAACATTAGGACCCAGTGCATTAGCAACACAAACTGCACAGGGAGCACAAAAATAAAATGATGGAGACTCTGCTGTTTTGGTAGCCGGAAGTGTGGTGGAGCCTGAACAATTGCAAACAGGAATGCGGCCTGGCCACGCGCCTACAAGCACGGCGTGTGGTTTTGTCAGAAGTAGAAGAGATGCGGGAAAGGGCTTAGGTGTCTAAGAGCCTAGGAGCCTAAGAGCTTTCAAAACCCTTGTTCTTTTAGCCATGCGTATTTTTTTTTGGCAGAGTCGGGAGTGATTTTATCAAAAAACTTCTGCATCTTTTCCATATGCTCGAGTTTTTCTTTTGTGGAAAGGTTTTTGAAATAAAGAATATCTTGCCAGTCAAACTCGGTGTCGTTTTCTGTGTTTAAAGGGATGCTATTTTTATTTTTGTCTGCCATAATTTTGCAATTTTCTTAGCACTTTTATGTCTATAAGGTCGCGCTCGCGACCAGCTTTTGTTTTTAGCTCAATAAGGTCATCGATGCTTGCAACGGGAATTTCAAAACCATCGGTGCTCATTTTAACAGAATTTGCCAAAATTTTCTCAAAATTTTCCCTGCCGTCAATTTTAACATCAATATGCTCTAAGGGAGCATCGGGGTTATAGACTGAAAATACCATCATATTTTTTATAGTTTATTATAAAGTGACAGTAGAGCAGGAGAGCAAATAGAGCAGGAGAGCTTTGGCATTTACATGCCAAGCACATCCATAAAAGCCGACACCGAAAACACCGCTTTACCAGCACCAGCAGGACCGTAGCCGGGAGGCACGGGCAGATTGTATTTGCTGTGAGTATCGCGGTAGACGCGCAGCAATTTTAAAAAGTACTCTAGAGGGGGCGCGCTGTTGTCTTTGCCCAAAACTGTGAGTGGCTCGGGGCACCAGAGTGTGAAGCGCGGGCTGATGCCTTTGCTCATGAAGTACTCTAAGCCCGATTGTGTGGACGCAATGGCCTCATCAACATTTTGATAGCCATACGGTTTGGCCATCTCAACGCCTGCCACAAAATTAGGGATGACATTTTCGGGGCCAAAGACTTCTGCTGAGGCCACGATGCGATCCATCCATTCTTGCCAGCCCACGTAACTTTCTTTGCCGGGGCAAATTTTTTCAAAAAGTTTTTTCTCCCAGACTTCGTAATTGGGATGATAAATGGTGTAGCCCGATTTTTTGAGCTCTTGCACTTCGGGTAAAGGCAGCGCTTGCACAACTGCTTTGCCAATCCAGCGACCGGGAAAAGCGGACTCGATGGCCGCGGCGTAGCGCGCGTAAAATTCACATTCTTTAAGGCCGTTTAGTTCCGTGGTGATGCTACCGCCGGTCACTGTGTAAGCCATGGTTTCAGAGCCGTTTGTGCTTTGTTCAATGAGGCGCAAGGATTCGACAACCTGCTCGGGATCTTTAACGCCAGTGTAGCTGCGTTGCTTTTTTTGTTGGCGGTAGTTTTCGTTGATGTCGCAGAACTGGCATTCTTCTTTTTTGCCCCAGTATTGGCAAAGCCGAAACGCGGTGATGTAAATTAAATAACCCCATTCGATTGTTGGTGTAATGTCTGAGACTGGCTTGCCGTTTTCTAACTGGCAATCATAATAATCGGGAATCTTTTGTGTGGCCACTTGCGCAAAGAGCTGGTCATCTATTTTTAGGACCGGGGCGCCATGATCATCCACATCGATTAACAAAGGAGATTTGGGATCGACACGCACAGAAACAATGGTGCGTTTGAGTTCCCAGGGGCCTCCAGTCAGGGCGATTTCTTCAGGCACAGCGTGGCGCTCTTGTTCCGAAAGTTCGTCTTGTGTCACGTGATCAAAAGAAAAAATAAAATACGATTTGGCCTTTTGTTTGGCAAAGCCATCGAGCGCTTGTTTGGAAAAACGCAATCCGGAGCGCAAGGCCACGGTTTTGATGATGGCTTCTGGCGGCAAATCGGCAAATTGCGCGCGAGCGCTGTTGAGGATTTGAATTGTTGGTTCGCTTGCTGTCATGACGAAGGTGATAACGAATTGAGATCGGGGAGACAATGGAAAATATGTGGTTAAGTGCCTAGGGGCCTAGGTACTTAAGTACTTAGGCACATTAACTACGAGCCCCTAGCCCCTAGTCACGAGCCACAAAGACTGGATTGCGTCGTCGTTTCACTCCTCGCAATGACATTAGATCAGTAGAACTCTTACCTACCTGTCGCGACGGAGTCCGTCCGCCTTAGACGGACGAAGGCGGAAGCCTTTCAATCTGTAATGTCTTGCTCCTAACAAAGCAATCCGCTACTCCTTCGTCATGAGCGATCAATTCGTAAAAATTGTCGAGGTGGGGCCGCGTGATGGTCTGCAGAACGAAAAACAGAACATCAGCAAAGAAACGCGCTTGGAGTTCATTCGTTTGCTGAGCGAGGCTGGGCTGCCAGAAATCGAAGTGGGGGCCTTTGTGAGTCCCAAGTGGGTGCCACAGATGGCCTGTTCGGACGAAATCCTGCAAGCCTTGGGGGCAGCAAAAAACAAGCTATCTTCAGCTCCTCTTTACAGTGTTTTGGTGCCCAATGTGAAAGGCCTGGAAATGGCTTTGGCAGCGGGCGCAGAGAAGGTGGCTGTGTTCACCGCAGCGAGCGAGACATTTAGTCAAAAAAACACCAATTGCTCCATTGAAGATTCTTTGCAGCGCATTCAGGGCATTTTAGATGTTTTGCAAAACAAAGACCCCGAGCACAAAATCAAACGACGCGCGTATCTTTCTACCGCGTTTTATTGTCCTTACGAAGATAAAATCGCCCCCGAAAAAGTCGCAGCACTTGTGTTGGAACTTTCGCAAATGGGTTTTGAGGACATTTCCATTGGCGACACCATTGGCAAAGCCAAACCAGAGGATGTGGCGGCGTTATTAAAGCTTCTGCGTGATGAAGTTCCTTGTGAGCAAATCGCGCTGCATTTTCACGACACCTACGGCAACGCGCTCACCAATATTAAACTGGGTTTAGAAGAGGGCGTGCGCTGTTTTGATTCCTCAGCGGCTGGTTTGGGAGGGTGCCCGTATGCTCCGGGAGCGCCGGGCAATGTGGCAACAGAAGCCGTGGCAAAGCTTTGCACGGATCTTGGTTTTGAGACTGGGGTTGATTTGGAAAAATTGGGAAAAGCGGCAATGTATATTAAAGATACACTATTAATTAATAATTAATAGATGAAGAATTAATTGCATCTGTACAAAAGATTTATCATTCACTATTCATTTTTAATTGTTCATTTTTCACTATTCATTCGAAGCCCATGGAATATTTTTTTCGCGACAAAGAACCCAAAGACATCAAACTTGATTTTGGGGATTTTCAATTGCTTGGTCACAGCATTGCGGGGATCGAAACTGTTTACAGTGTCCCGCAATTTGATCTGACTTTAGACACAGGTTGCGCCCCTCATTATGCGATCAGCAACAAGCACCTTGCCTTGTCGCATTGGCATTTGGATCATGCCGGTGGACTCACGGCCATTTTGGGTCTTCGAAAAATTTACAACCAAGGTGAGCTGCGCATCATTGTGCCCGATGAAAAGGTCGAACAAACCATCGAGTTTTTGAACTTACTCAAGCGCATTAGTGAAAGTGGACTCGAGTTTTCTGTTCACCCAGCCAGTGCCACGCATTCCTTAAAACCAGACCTAAAAATGACGGGGATTCCAGCAAAGCATTGCACCACGGCAAGCGGTTATTTGGTGACCCGAGAAAAACACAAGTTAAAACCTAAATTTCAAGGGTTTAGCCACGATGAAATTCTCCATTTGAAGAATCAGAAAATTGCGATAACAGATGAGAAGAGAGAACCCTTGCTGGCTTATTCGGGTGATAGTGAGATCGATTTTGTTCACACCGAGGCTCGTTTGGCTAAAATTCTCATTATGGAATGTTCTTTCTTTGCGGATGACGCTGATTTTGCTAAGATCAAAAACTATGGGCATGCCCACATCAACGATTGGGTTAAGGTGCAAGATCTGATCGAAAGTGAACACATTATTATGACTCACACGTCACAGCGGCATTCTCTAAAAGAGATCAGGGCAATCTGCGAACGCAAATTGTCCTCACAGTTTTTTAAAAAATTAATTTTATTTCGCTAACATGAATCTTGTAGGCTAGAGCAGAAGCATAATTTTGGGGAGTTATGAACCGGTACCGTGAAGAGATTTTGACAACTGAAAACGCTTTCATCAAAAATTTTAATGCTTTTTTGGATTTTTTGGCTCGTCCTTTTCGTGCTTTTGTTGGTTTTGTTTCGGAACAAGTCTGGGGCCGTCTTTCTGATTCCTTTCATGTTGCTAGTTCACGTATTGTCGCACGTTTTTACGAAACGCGTCTTTCAGGCCTTTTGATCGAGCCCTACTGTTTTTGGCAATATGGCGATTCCAAGCATTACCAGCGCTTTTTGCCAGGCAGTGGTAAAGAAAAGTTCGAAACATTTCAGGATTTTTTCACGCGTCGCTTTGCTGAGCCTCCAAAAATCACAACGTCCACGGCTTGGCCTTGCGAAGGTTTTGTGTGCGAATCGGGCCTTGTTCAAGATTTGCCCGTTGTTCGAGTCAAAGGCGAAAGCCGCGAGCTCAAAAGCATCTTTGGTGATGCCGCTTCCGAAATCTCTGACCAATACTATTTTTCCAACGTGTACTTGCACAACAACAACTACCATCACATTCATGCCCCCGTCGATGGCACCGTGTCGCGCATCGAGCACATTCCCGGTCAGCTTTTGTTTTTAAGACCTTGGGCTTATCAGACCAAGCCTTCTTTGCCGGCCCTCACCAACGAACGAGTGAATGTCGACATTGTCGATCGCCAGGGCAAAAAATGGTTTCTTTCCATTGTGGGTGGACCATTGGTGGCCACCATTAATTTGCCAGACTTCATGAAGGTCGGAAAAGAAATCCAGATTGGTCAGATGATTGCTTCTTTTGCTCTGGGTTCCACTTGCTGTGTGGCCTCTCCGTACCCACCTGCAGCGCCTGTTGGCGAATCTGTTCGTGTCGGCGAAGCCTTGAGCACAGTGCGGTTCTAAAATGTCCTTTCTTTCTTTTTTTACTGAATTTGTTTTTTTAATTGGTCTTGGCACTATTAGTAGCATTTCTTCTTCGGCCCCCATTGGCCCGGCAAATTTATGGGTAGCGGGCGCGGTCATTCAAAAAAAACGTTTTTCTTCTATTGTGGCCTTCACCTTTGGGATCATTGTCATTGATCTTGTTTATTCTTATTTGGCGTTTTGGGGGTATCACGTTTACTTGCAGGGCACGTCGTTTAATCGCTGGTTTGGCATTGTAGGCGGCGTCGGTTTGGCTTTGTTGGGCGTGTACGAGTTCTGGACGGTCTATCACCCGCGTACAGAAAACCAAGTGGGATTAGAGGTGGCGGGCAAACAAACCTTGCCGCGCGATTTTTTAATGGGGGCCTTTTTATGTGGCTCTAACCCCGCCTTCATTTTCTTTTGGGTGATGGTGGCCAAGGTGGCTGCTGATTTTGGTGTGGCGGATTTTCGCAACGCCAAAGCCTTGTTGATTTTTTTTGGCATCATTCTTGGCGATTTGATTTGGTATAGTTTTTTTTACAAGTTGGTCAAAAAAGGCATTCGCCTACTGTCTTTGGCTATTTTGCGCTACATTCGTTACGGCATTGCCATTGGTTTAATTCTGATGGGCCTGGCCGCGGCTTTTGGTTTTTCTGATCACAGTCTCAGTAGTCTCAATTAATCCCATTCCGTCTCATTTGTGAGACTCGTTTTTATTTTTGTTAAAATCATTCAACTTTTTTCCTGATGTAATCTGGCACAGGCCTTGCTCTGTGCAATGCGCATGAAGTTCACACGATTTATTCACACAGGTTTGATCGTTTCATTTTTTACACTTCTCTCTGTTTCAGCTGGGGCGATTCCAAATGAATCGCGCGAGGAGATTCTTTTGAGTGGTCCTCGCTTTCATGATGTTCTTGATGCGGCTCTTAAAAGCGATGGCTTGTCGGCAAGCGAGATGATTTCATGGAAAAAGAAAATCAAAGCAGCGGCTTTTTTGCCAACGCTTTACGCCGGTTACGATCACAGTCTGAAAAGAGGGGTGGGTTCAGGCACTTCGGAAAATGTTTCCATTTCCAGCGGTGTGGTGAGCATTGGCCCACAAGAAAGCGATTACGACTACGATGCCGATTTGGGGCAGGTGGTGCGGGTGCGCGCGGTTTGGCGCTTAGATGAAACGATCTTTAATCGAGATTTGTTTTCCTGGTCGCGCGAGATGCGGTCTCATTTACAGCTGAAACATCAGGTGAGTGAGCGTTTGTTCAAGGTGTATCGTGCCAGACAACAACTATTGGAACGCTTCTTAAGGTTTTCCAATCTCAAGTCTCGGCCCGCGCAAAAAATATACGAAGAGTATCTATTGCTCACTGAATACCTAGATGCCCTAACGGGTGGTCGTCTGAGTGATCGTTGGTATTTGGTCGCTAAAAATGTGGAGGAAGAATGAAATTTTGCAAAATTATTTCTGTTTGGTTTGGTGTGGTCACTGTTTTAACAGCATGTGCTTTACCAAGTGTGGATGATTTGAGTCAGAGCGATGATGAAAGTTTTTTTGTCGTAACGGTTCAACCCAATGAAGGGACTCTGAACAGTGCAAAGAGCGAGATCATTTTGACATTCAGTGCTGCTGTTGAAGAAAGCACGATTAGCAAACAGAGTTTATTTGTGGTCAAAGAGGCTGATTATTTAGAAGAAGAGGGCGATTGGGATGATCTTGCGGATGGTGTTTTGGAAGAAAGTTATCAGGATTTGGTGAGAACACGTTCTGTAGAGCAAGATGGTTTTTTAGTGCGTGTGACTTTGGATGCCACTCTTTTGCAGGATGGCGATTACGTTGTGCTGGCAACACCTTTGATTCAGGATCAAAGCAGACGGTCCTTGGATCAGCGTTCCAATCAATTTGATCAAAGAAACTTCACGGGGCGGTTTAGTGTGATTTTAAATTCGCCATCCAATGATGTTTCTCAGGAAAGCACGGTGAGTGAAAACACGGCTCCACAATACCCGCAGAGTGAATCCGAATACACTTCAGACTCCTCAAATGCAGACGATGAAAAAGAAGTCCAAGAACCTGTTGCTGATTTTAATTGGAACCGTGTGCTCATCACGGAACTTGTCACTGACCCGCAGCAGGATCATGGTGAATCAAGTCCTGGGAATGGAGTTGTTTTTGATTCGGCCGCTGGTTCAGGAACCATAGGGTCTAACGACGAGTATATTGAGATCTATAATGGCACGGAGGAAAGTGTGGATCTGAGTTCGTGGACTCTAAAAATGAATGATGGCACCGACGAAGAACAATCTTTGGGAGATGAAAACACAGAGACTTATTTTAGTGCCGGTGGGGCATCGACGCTATTTCAACCTGGCGAGTTTATGGTCATAGGCAATCCCAGTGGTGCCATGAACAATAGCATCACAGTGCAGCTTTTTAATGAAGAAGACGCGCTTGTGGATGAAGTGAGTGTCGAGGATGCCAATGCGGATGCCGAGAGCGATGAAGCTTATACCTTGCAGGAGGATGGTCATTGGGAAATGGACTTTGCCACTCCGGGTGGGTTTTAAAACTCTTTGGGCAGTGGGTCGGCTCGTTTGACGCATTTTAAAAGGGGGTGGTTTTCTGTTTGTAGCAACAATAAGTTTTGCCGGTCAATGAGTTTGGTTTCGCAGATTGTTTGATTGTGTCGGCGCGGGTTTTGCACAAAGACTTGATTGCTGTGTTTGTTGATTTCGAGTTTTAGGCTTTGACCTGGCATGATTTGTTTCCAAAGACTCAAAGCGCTACGCACCCGCCAGCGTTGGTCTGTGAGATTCACAACAGTTGTTGTGGCGCTCCAACTTGGGGTAGCGGCAAGCAGGGTCAGTAAAAAAATCACAACAAGAGATTTCATTTTTGAATAGAGAGTCTGTGAAAATACAATCGCAAAAGATTTTCACGCGTGCTTTGACAGCTTGGTCTGATTTGGCACGCTTTTAAAAAATCCTGATGCGCCTTCTCAAACTCTTTTTCTTTTACATAAAGACTAGCGCGATTCACATAGGCTTGCCAAAAGTCATTTTTTAAGCGGATGGCCCGGTTGTAGTCATCAAAAGCATGCAAGCGTTTACCTTGTTTTTCGAACATACGTCCACGCATTCTAAAATAAAGGGCTTGCTCACCAGCAGACTGAATGAGTTCTGTGAGTGTGACTGTGGCTTGATTGTATTTTTGTTGGTTGGCAAGCTTTAAGGCTTCAATGAAATCGGGATGATTGCTGCCCGTTGCGGGTGTTTCGTTGGTGACAGCAAGCATTTTGATCACTTCTAAAATGCGCTCTTGTCCGTCTGGGTCTAGGCTTTCGGGGAGTTGTCTAAAGTAGCCTTGCGCGCGTTGTAAGGCACAGGCTTCATCAGGGTTGGTGGGCGCAATTTGCAATTGAAAACAAGCAGCACTTGCCAAGACACTCACAAAAAGATCTTGGTTGGTGACCAAACTCAAAAGAACTTCACAAAAAATTTGGTAGTTTGCTTGCGGTGCTAAAAATAGGTTTTGCAAACTATTTAGATTCAAACGACCGTCTTCGTTGTCTTTGGATGGAAAAGGGGGCCATAAAATGGCTTTTAAAACGCGATTGGTTTCTTCTCCGTATTCGGCCGGGTGAAAGGTTTGCGATTTAAATTCTGAAATGAGCCATTGTGTGGATTTTTCGTTGTGGCTTTGGTTCAGATAAAGATTTTGTAGTTTGCCTTTGGCCCATTCTTGATTCTGATAAAGAACGGCTTTGGCGTAGTGAGGCAGATACGCCAGACCAAAAACGGGTCTTTTTGACCAATAGCTATGAAAAAATGTGGGGATGCGATCCGCCGGTTGTAGTAGTTTTTCGAAATCTCGATTTATATTTTGTTCGTACAGCGCTGTTTTTAAAACCCCTGGTTCCGGTTCTAAAACTTGCAGGCCCATGTCTTCCCAGGCTCTTTTGATGATTTGCGCAAGATAGGCCGGCGCCCACTGAATGTGTTCAAACCAGCGAGGGTGTTCGCGCACAACAGTCACCAGATATTCAAGAGCCCAAATAGAAGACCAAGAGCCATCAAGTTTTGTTTGATTGCCCAGGTATTTTTCGAGCTCATGTTTATTTGGGATGTCGATTCCTGACGCCATAATCAAAGCATTGTGGATATTCAGTCCTTCGTCAAGAGTCTCATTTAGTCTCAGTTGTGAGACCAATTGAGACAGTACAAATAAACATGAGCAATAATGGGTGATTAGCGCAGGAATAAGCTGGCACGGGCTTTGCTCTAAAGCAAAAACAAAACAAACCGGAAAGGCTGGTTTGTTGAAGAACAAATAGGAGTAAAGTCATGTCCGTGAAAATCAAAGATGTCTTTGTGATCACGCCTCGTGGAGAACGAGGTGAGAACACATGGACAAAGATCGGTGTGG
Organism: Deltaproteobacteria bacterium; assembly: GCA_024233595.1. Classification (GTDB taxonomy): domain Bacteria; phylum UBA10199; class UBA10199; order UBA10199; family JADGCS01; genus JACKPK01. Next base: position 143,532 of record JACKPK010000004.1, on the reverse strand, counting down.
CCTTCGTTAATCGTGACCAGTCTCTGAATGTGGTTTTAGACGCCGTTCCCATCACGGGTAAGATTCACATTCGAGACAGTCAACCTGCCCGAAAGGGTCATCAATTAAAGGAGAAAACATGAAGAAAGCACTCATCGCACTTGTACTATTGGCTCAAATTTTTGCAGCGAATTTTACGATGGCGGCAAGCCAGGAAATTGTAACAGGGGTTGTGAATATCAACACAGCTTCAGCAGAACAATTGACTGCCGTGCCTGGTATTGGTGCTGCAAAAGCGCAGGCCATTGTTGAACTCAGATCACAAAAACCTTTTTCGCATGTCGAAGATCTTTTGCTTGTGAAAGGCATTGGTGAGAAATCTTTGCAAAAGATGAAAGCTTATTTTGTGCTCAATGGAGATACAACCATTGCCAAAAAGAAAATCAAAAAAGACTCATAGAAAGGTTCTCGAGCTTTTGCTCGAGAGCATAATAAAAAAGCTCCACTGGAATACCAGTGGAGCTTTTTAAGGAGAGAATCAGGACTACAACTTGAGTTGCAATCTACTCTCTTTATCAGCAAATTGGGTGCCAATTTAAAAAGACGGTTTTTGTGTTTGATTTGTTAAGAGTTGTCAGGAGCTGCTTTAAGTTGTTCCTGGCAAGAATTGCCGGCCGGCATTATTTTCTACCACCGTTCAAGACTTTTCGACTTGTTTTTTTGATACGCCTGTGGCTGTTCTAAAACTACGCCGATAGCGTTGTCGTCAAAGTAGGCGCGCTCAATTTTTGGGGAGTCTTCATCAATCACATCGCGTGTCATCTGAATACCATAGGCGTCTAGTATTTTAAGTTTGGTCATGTCGTGCGTGATGGAATCGGTGACTGAATCAAACCCAATTTGGCAACCTTGGCACGGTTCAGAAAGAATAAAGGTTTGGGGTGAAGAAGTCATTGTCATCATCACTTGGTTCGACAGAATGATGTCCTTGTTAAAATTGGGGTCATTCTCTAAGTTTTTTAATCAAATTCAAACGCGAATGAAAAAAGAGTTCAAGAAACACCTGATTGAGTACGGTTCTAATCCCAATCTGATAAGCGTTTGCGTTTTTGTGATGTAACGATTTTCTTCGCAAATATACTCAAGAAAAATTTCGTTATTACTTAGGGCCTAAAAGAGTTGTAACAAATCTGCAGATCAGCGCCTTTTTCGATCCTTTAGGTCAATGTTGGCTGTTTGCGCACGCCACCATCAATGTAATCAACGCGCCTTTGATGCGGAGCCGGTTTTGTAGAAACCAGGAATGGCGCCTGAGGCGCACCGCATCAGTGATGTCGATGTCGTTTTTCATCAGACCCGAACGCGCGCTCAGCTGTGTCTGGGTCATGGCACACCTTGATGTAAGCGTTGCCCGTCATGCGTTTAAGAACGCAGAAAGCTATTGGGCATTTTGTGTTGCGGATCATGTTTTGGCGCAGGTAGTGAGCCAAAGCGTTTGTTAGTAAAAAGATTCCAGAGGGCAAAAGCTCTCAAAGACGGAATATGGCGATTACGGTAAGCCACATTGAGAATCGGTTTAATTGTGAGGTTTTCGTAGTTAGAATAACTTGGGCTTTTGATGAAGTCTTTGACGTTTTCCTAAAGATCTCTGTGTAAGTGGTGACGCGCACGGCTACATCAAACTCCAGGCAAAAAGGAAGCTTGGTTGTAAGCAAAGCGAACGGGTCGTGTGAAGAATTCTTTGATGTTGGGGGAGTACATGTCAAAGGGCGCGGCTTGCGAAAAAATTTTGGATCGGCCGTCTAAGCTACGCAGCTTGCTTTTCTTCTGAAGAGGGGATGCCGCCGCGAAGTGGAACCATAAAATGGCGCCTGCGCAGAAGCCCACGTAGATATCAAAAGTCGACGAGTTTTCGATTCACTAAAAAGTCGTTTAAGGCTTTGAGCCCGCCAATTTTAAAGGCAGCCCCGGAAACAGCGCCGCCAGCAAGAACCAAAGATTTTGGTTTTTGCCTTTGATCTAGTTCAAGTTACTTTTTTCTGGATGATGGTGATGCCTGGTTTTTAGGATCTTAAGATGGAATCCAAAAGGGGATCAAGGAAATGCTTATTTTCCCTTGCTCTCAAAACCCGCTCATTTTACTCTTTGGGCTTGTCCGAATCACAACAAAAACCAGTCATTAAAATTTCTTTTGATCGAGAGCCCAGTTCGTTTTCGGCATCGTTTCAGCTGCAAAATGAGGCCGTGCAATCCTATTGCAACCAGATTCAATCACGATTCTTTTCTCCTGAACTTTTGGCGTATGAGATTTTGCAATTTTTCACGCCAGTGTTTTTTGAGCACCTGCCTGCTGATTTAAGTTTCGAATACAGCGCGGCGGTGCAGGCTGATCAGGCAGCGCAGGATTTTTTTAAGAAAATCGAAATCATCTTAACAGAAACCAATAAGGCTTTTCATGGCTTGCCGACTGTCGCTCTTAAAGACAATCAGTGCTTTATTTACAATATTGATCACAGCGTTGTTTTAGAAGGAATTAAAACAAAAGTGCTTGAAAACAAAGGCTGCCATATTGGAAGAGCAATTGATGACAGGTTTAACCAAAAGTCTTTTTCCAGAGCAACGTCAACCGGAAGCTGGTACGGTTACCGGGACTCAGGTGCGCGTTTTGCAAATTTATCGGTTTTCAAAAAATCATCACCCTCAATATGTACATTTGTGAGTTGTGGTTGTGCATCATAAAATTTATTTTTGCCGACTGTTTTGCAAAAATTAGGTGTGGAACTCATTAGTTTTGACATGGATTTTTGATTAGCAGGACTGCGGTCTGATGATGCATCGTTTTTAACGATCCTAAACGAAGACGTTTTTTCGGTGCAGCCGCATTTGCATCGTAAAATTGGAATCAGTGATTTTCAAGAAACAACTGCTCACTTATGTTTCACAAAACACTTTGCAGCAAAGAAAAAACAATTGCCAAGAAAGTCAGCAAATCAATCAGCTTTTGTCTTTGTCGCACTCCCGCCGAGACAATATCAGGCGATTACGCCCATTCTTTACTCATTTGATCGTGCTGATCCAGAGGAATTTGATTGATGACTTGGTGTTGTGTGGTTTTAGCGCACGACGTTTTGTTGGTCAAGCACCAAATTTGATTTTGCCAACAAAGCTCACTTTAAATGATCGTTTGATGAAGCTCTTTGAAATAACAGATTTTTTCGACTGGTTGTTTTTGGATTGGCTTGAAGACGGTAATTGGTGTTCATATTTATGGTGACAGCGATGGCTGGAAAAGTTTGGCGCCACCAAAAATTCAAAGGCAGTTAAAAGAGGCATCGCTTTTGCTCTGAGAGCCAATGCGGCGACGCTCTTTGCCAATCAGATGACCAGCTATTTAGAAGGACAGCCTTCTAACTTTGAAAGAGCATTTTTCTTGTCAGTCTCGTTATGTCTTATTCCCGACTTTTTTGTTTGCAGGAAAATCTAAAAGGCTTATAAAAGCGTGCTGAATTTAAATCAAGAAAGATTGCTTTCTCAAATCAAGAAGCCCGGGGTGCGATGCGTACCAAGACCAAGCTTATCAAAAATGCTTTTGCGCATTACCAAAAAATGATGACATCAAGTTATCAGGGGGTATTGCAGGAGATTGCTGGCAAAACTGGTTCGAGCAATCTTTATCAGCAAGAAGTGGGTGCACATAATAAGCTTTTTGATGAGCGTGTAGAAACGAACTTGGCAAATGACATCAACGCTGTTGCTCAAAAAATAGACGCGGTTCTCTTACTTAAAGAAGATCTGAACCCAACAAAGAGCAGTTATTTTTCTAAAAATTATGTGAAGACTCTGCTGTCTTCAAGGTGATGGGAAAAACCTGTGCAAGAAATCATAAAAAAACACCCTCAGGACGGTGCGCAAAGCATTTGCGGCTTGGTTTACGAGGTCACAACGCAAGCGGGAACATTCACTGTGATTAAAGTGGGGTCATTCCGTGATTTAAGATTATTTTGGATGCAGGAAACAGATCTTGTTGTGTGTGAGTGGGGCCCGGAAGATGCGGCTGATCATGGCTGGGGCGAGCCAAAGGAATTATTCAAATGCCCAAGCGCAGCGTTTTTTGCAGGACAGCATGACCAGATCATTTTGGACAAAACCAAAGCTTTGAATCTTTGGGATCCATCTAGTTTGCAAGCGATTAAGGATTGGTTGCAAGAAAAGCTGAAGCAACTTTGAGCTTCTTACGCTGTCTCAGCTTTGTCTGACTTTTCCACCACAATTGGGTCGCAATCACCTTTGACCACATCTTCGTTGATGATGACTTCTTCGATGTTTTCTTCCGAAGGGATGTCATACATGATATCGAGCATGAGGTTTTCGAGGATGGTGCGTAAACCACGAGCGCCAGACTTTTTGCTGATGGCTTGTTTGGCCACGGCAAAAACGGCTTCGTCAGTGAAAGTGAGTTTGACCTTTTCGAACTCAAACAAACGCTGGTATTGTTTGACCAAAGCGTTCTTTGGTTGCGTGAGGATTTCGACCAAGGCTTCTTCGTCTAACTCGCCCAAGGTGGCAATGACCGGAAGGCGGCCAACAAATTCGGGAATCAAACCGAATTTAAGAAGATCTTCTGTTTGCGCTTTGGAAAGGATCTCGCCGAGCTTTTTGTCGTTCTCTGTTGATTTAAGCTGAGAGCCAAATCCCATTTGTTTTTGTGAAAAGCGCTTCTCGATGATTTCGTCTAAGCCACAGAACGCACCGCCACAAATGAAGAGAATGTTGGTGGTGTCTAGTTGGATAAAATCCTGCTGTGGGTGTTTGCGTCCGCCCTTAGGAGGAACATTGGCAATGGTGCCTTCAATGATTTTGAGCAAGGCCTGTTGCACACCTTCGCCAGACACATCGCGTGTGATGGAAGGGTTTTCTGACTTACGAGAAATTTTGTCGATTTCGTCGATGTAGACAATGCCACGCTCGGCTTTGTTTTTATCAAAGTCAGCCGCTTGCAAGAGATTCAAGATGATGTTCTCGACATCTTCACCAACATAGCCGGCTTCTGTTAGAGTGGTGGCGTCGACAATGGTGAAAGGCACGTTCAAAACACGAGCCAAGGTTTGAGCAAGAAGTGTTTTACCAGAACCTGTTGGCCCAATGAGCAAAATATTACTTTTTTGCAATTCGACATCTTTAGAGAGCGATTTGGACTCGATGCGCTTGTAGTGGTTATGAACCGCAACCGATAAGATGCGTTTAGCGCGTTCTTGTCCAATAACGTATTCGTCTAGGACATTTTTGATGTCTTTTGGTTTAGGAACCAGGGTTTTAGCGCGTTGTTGTTCCTGTTTGATGGATTCTTCAGCAATGATGTCGTTGCAGAGGTCAATGCACTCATCACAAATGTAGACCGTTGGGCCTGCAATGAGCTTTTTGACTTCACGTTGAGATTTGCCGCAAAAGGAGCAGCATAAATTCATGGGATCGTCGTAGTTTTTTGACACGAATCACCTTCTATCTTTGAGACTAAATAACCGTCAGGATATTTAGATTATTTTTTCTTCGGATCTTTGTCCTTGCCTTTTTTGGCCTCAAGATCGCGATACTCAACGACACTATCTATTAGACCATACTCTTTTGCTTCCAGTCCAGACATAAAATAGTCCCGATCTGTGTCCTGTTGTATGCGTTTGAGGGGTTGTTTTGTGTGATGAGCCAGGATTTTATTGAGTTCGTCCTTCAAACGCAGGATTTCTTTAGCATGAATCTCGATATCGGTGGCTTGGCCCTGGGCGCCGCCCAAAGGCTGATGGATCATGATTCGCGAGTGCGGGAGCGAGTAACGTTTGCCTGCCGCGCCAGCCGAAAGCAACAAGGCTCCCATGGAAGCCGCTTGACCAATGCATATAGTAGAGACGTCAGGTTTGATGTATTGCATTGTGTCATAAATGGCCATGCCGGCGGTCACGGAGCCACCAGGAGAGTTCACGTAAACTTGAATGTCTTTTTCTGGGTCTTCTGATTCCAAGAACAACAACTGAGCGATGATCAGATTGGCAACGTTGTCATCAATGGGAGTCCCAAGGAAGATGATGCGGTCTTTGAGCAGGCGAGAGTAGATATCGTAGGCTCGCTCACCGCGGTGTGTGTTTTCGACAACCATGGGAACCAGAGTGGATTTGATGATGTCATGAGACATGAATGACCCCTTTTTAAAAATGACAACGCGCTACAAAAAATAACAAATAGGGCGTGTGTATGATTATCATTTTGAAGGAGCGCAGAGGGGCTGTCAAAACCTAATCGTGAACAAAAACGCAGATACTGTGCTAATTTGACAAAAAAATGAAATTTTTTGCTGCGATTAGGCCATTTTCGCGTTGTCGATGACAAAATCCAAGGTTTTATCGAGAACAATCTGAGCGGCCAAAGAGCCCAACATGTTGTTCTTTTGATAAACCTTGCGGATTTCTTCGGCAGGTTGGCGATACATTTGTGCCAAAACCGCAATGCGCTGGTTGACCTCTTCTTGGGTCACAGAAATATTTTCTTTTTGAGAAATGGCTTCTAAAATCAGCTCGATCTGAAGGTCTTTGATGACTTCAGCTTCTTCTTTTTTGCTGCGCTCGACTTCTTGTTTCACAATGGATTCAGGAACTTCGATTTTAGAGTGTGCTTTTAAAAGAGCAGCTTTGATTTCTTCGGCGTAATCGCGACGGAACTCGTCTTCTTTGCGGCGAACCAAAGACTTTTTAAGCTCTTCTTTGACTTCGTTTAGGCTTTCTTTGCCAATGTCTTTGGCCATTTCGTCATCAAGTTCGGGAAGATTTTTCACGTGAAGATTTTTCACTGTGATTTTGTAGTCAGCTTCTTTGCCAGCCAAAGATTTTTCAAAGTAGTCTTTAGGGAAGGTCATTTTGAACTCTTTGCTGTCACCAATGGCAAGGCCTTTCATGGCGTCTTCAAAATCTTTTAGGAGTTGGCCGTTGCCGTATTCAAAAACATAATCTTTGGCAGAGCCACCTTCAAAAGCAACGCCATCTAATTTGCCTTCAAAATCAATTGTAGCCACCAAGCCTTTTTTGACTTTAGCGCCTTCTTCAACAGGAGCCAATTGGGCTAGGTTTTCGCGTAATCTTTCGAGCTCATCGTTAAGTTCTTTGTCAGAGACTTTGGCTTCTTGTTTTTTGAGCTTGATGCCTTTGTATTCTTTGAGTTCGACTTCTGGTTTGACTTCGAATTGCGCTGTGAACTCGTAGTCTTTTTCGCGGTCCAAAGGTTTGGTGTCAAAATCAGGTTCTGTCATGGGAGTGAGTTTGTGTTCGATCAGAGCTTTGGTGAATGTTTCGCTGATGAGTGTGTTCAAACATTCGTAATCGATTTGTGGTCCGTAATGTTTTTCCAAAACGTTATTGGGGATTTTACCAGGGCGAAAGCCGTTGATTTTGGCCGATTTGCGGACCTTGTCCATGGCCTTGTTGACGTAGTTGTTCACATCGTCTTTTTTGACCGTGATGGTGATTTTCTTTTTGACTGCGCTAAGGTTTTCTAAGTTTGTTGTGGCCATGCTTTTTGCTTTCGGTATTTGGGTATATAAGTATAGATGCAACGGCCTTCAAGTGGCCGTTCCGTGTTTACCCAGGTTTTTGCCCGAGTAAATAGTATATGCAACGGCCTTCAAGTGGCCGTGCCTTTTTTACTCGGGCTTTTGCCCGAGTAAATAGTATGTAGTGCGAGCGGAGGGAGTCGAACCCTCAATCCTTGCGGCGCTAGGTTCTAAGCCTAGTGCGTATACCAGTTCCGCCACGCTCGCAGTTATCTCATTAAGAGAGGGGCAGCAGCTAGCAACCGCACACAAAGAAATCAATCCCTTCTTTGTCCAAAATGCAAAAATACCCTTAAAAACTAGTCAAATAGGGCAAAAAATCTTCAATTTGGGCAGCTGGTGGAAGGGCATTGATTTTAATGTGCGCTATCCGCTAGGGATCTGGCTGTAGCAATGTCCCGTCTATATAATATTTAGGAGAAAACCATGAGTTTCACACAGAGCGATATCGAAGCCTATTGCGAAGGCCATTCCACTCAACTCAGTGATGTTTGCCAAGAGATCATCACTTACACAAAAGAGAATGTCGACATGCCGCAGATGCTCATGGGGCAGCTCGGATGCCTGATCCTCAAACAATTTGTGGCCATTAGTCATGCGCAGCGCATTTTAGAAATTGGTTGTTTCACCGGGCTCACGGCTTTGGCCATGGCAGAGGCCATGCCTTCTACAGGGCGTGTCATCACGCTTGATATCAATGCCGAGACCAACAAAATCGCGCGTTCGTTTTGGGCCAAAAGTGTGCATGGTTCTAAAATCGAACCTCTCATTGGGCCAGCTTTGGATTCCATTAAAAAACTCGCGGGTGAGTTCGAGGTTATTTTTGTGGATGCCGACAAGGGCAACTACGGCAATTACTTTGAGGCCTGCGCGTCTTTGGTGGCTCGCCGTGGTGTGATGATTTTTGATAACACTTTGTGGTCTGGTTCTGTGTTGGAAAACGGAAACAAAGACGAAGAAACGCAAGCGATCAAAGCCTTGAACGACAAATTGGTTTCGTTAAAAAATTGGGAAGTCATTCAGTTGCCGGTGCGCGATGGCATCACAATCGCCAGACGCACCGCCTAAGGTTATTCATTAATCGCCATCGTGATTGCCGTCTTCGACTTGGTAAAGCTCGTTGCTGCTTCTGGTTTCGTTAATGTAACCAAAATCACCTGTTTCAGTGTTGTAGAAAAACGCTGAGTAGATATCGATGTCGTGAATCTCTGAAATCTGGCCGTCTTCGTCGACAGTCATAGCCAAGGTTGTGGGGAAGACTCCGGCGATATTACGCGCGCAGGACTCACGTGAAATATTGCCCCATTCTGGATCTTGTCTATCTTCTAGTGTTTCCAAAAAGTCAGCTTGGTCTCCATTCCAAGTGTGAAAGTAAGGGTGGCGACCTTGGTCTGAGGCAGCCAGTGTGTGCAAAAATCCTTCAAGCTCATAACAAGGGCCACACCATGTTGCGGCCATGGTGACCACAGCGTAATCACCAGGTTCAACTGTGTCAGAAATGAGCTCATGCAGTTCTTCAATGCTATCGGCTTCTGTGACACTCAGTGAGTAGCGTCCGCGATTTGGTGTGTTGTCGACACTGCCGGTGTTTTCATCACCGTTGTCATTGGGTTGAGCGCAGCCAGTGGCGAATTGCAAGATGCTTGGTATCATAGCTTTCCTCGGATTGGGGTTGGATAAAGACTGTGCGCCAAACCACTAGAAAAACGCAATACCAAATTTAAAAAACACTGAGCAAACGCGTCAGTGGATTTATTTCTTCAATTTTTATCAATCATTTCCATTTGATCGAACAGCCCATGGAGGGGTGTTGCTTTGCCTCGATGACTTTGCCTTGGGCCAACGCGTTGATCGCTTGCTTGAGTTCTTCTTTGGTGACTTGGGATTCGTCTTGCCAGTTGTCATCAATGCGGCCGTGGTAAACGAGTTTTTGTTCGCCATCGTACAGATAAATATCGGGAGTGCATTGGGCTTTGAGTTCTTTGGCAAGCTCTTGGGATTCATCGACCAAGTAAGGGAAATTAATGTTCCACTCTTTGATTTTCTCAGCCATTTTATCAGGAGCATCATCAGGGTAGTCAGGATGAATATTGGGGTTGATGGCGGTGGTGTTGATTCCTAATTCTTTAGCGTGATTGGCTAAAGCTAAAAAGCGCGGCCACACAGCAATGGCGTATGGGCAGTGGTTGCAGGTCACTGCTAGCAAGAGCCCTTTGGGGCCAAAAAGATTTTGGCTTTTAAAGTTTTGACCATTGGGATCTGGAAGCGTGAAGCTTGGGAGTTTTGTGCCTAAGGGGATATCGATTGATTTGAGTAAGACCATTTGAATTTCCTTTGGTTTGAATATGGTGATGGGTACAGAACCGCAATTCATTCACAACTTTTAACAGCTCTTAACAAGATTAACAGTTTCAAATCAAAAATAATAAATATCCGTAAACTATTGTATTACAAGGGTTTCCTGTTTGTGTTACAATTTTAAGTGGAATGCAAATAACAAGAACCACATCACTTAAAACCTTAATCGGGTTGCTGATTATTTTAGGCATGAGCACGCAAGCGTGTTCGTCTAAAAGCCTTTCTTCTTCGCACGACGTGAACAAAAATGTCGAAAGCCCTGCTTTGGACGGGTGGAAGGATGTTCACCAGTCAGAGTCGGACAATGTGATCATCGTGGAAGAAGCGCCACGTTACATTGGCTAAGCTTCTTTTGCTGCGGCTAGTGCTGCAAACTCAGCAAGAAAATTCGATAAAAACACCAGCTCGCGTTTGGCTTTGCAATCAATAAAGTCTGATTCGTGTGGTTCGTCTAATTTATGCAAGCACAGGCAAGAGAAACTCATGCCAGGTGAGTTAAGGCTTTCGTAAGGAGACTTGCGTGTGTGAAAGCGAAAAAATCCACCGACACCGCCCTTGCCAATGCCATAAATCACAGGCTCAATAGGGTAACCGCTGTAGGAATCCGAAGTGGGGATGCCTTCTTGCAGCAAAAACTGATTGGCTTGATCTGAACGTGAGCTAAAGAGTTTGTTTTTCTTTTTCCGATTTAATTCCAAAACATCTTGTCCCGAATTCACCATGAGCACGCCCATGCCATAGGTTCCGGAATCGTTTTTAATGAACACGTGTGGTGTTTCGGAAATCTGATACTCTTTGTATTTTTGAGTGATCTCACTAATTAAAACATCAACCTCGCTAGCTAAGTGCTCAAGTTGATCAGGTGCCACGCCCGAAACCGTTTTGGATATTGGAGTGAGGTGCCAGGCATCGATATTGAATTCTTTGCCAAAGGCATCAAAGAGTTCGGATAAAATTTTAAAGTGCGTGTTCTTGCGGCGTGTATGCCAACCAAGATTGGAATCAGGAATCAAAGGCGTTTGGCATTCGGCAAAGGGTTGTGGGACGCCAGCGGAAAAATCGTTATTGCTTAAAATCAAATCAGGGAGAAAATCTTCGCCTAAAACGATTTTGTTTTGATCATCAAGATGAGGCTTAAGAACAACCAGAGTTTTGTCTTGGTCTAAGGGAATGGTGGTGCGTTCTTCTAAATGGTCCGGCAAATCAGCCATAGTCACATTGCATTCAAGACCGGCATCAATAATAAACTGCTGCAAGCGTAAAACATTAAGAAGATAAAATTTATTGCGAGTGTGCGACTCCGCAAGCAAGGCGATTTTTTTTGCTGTGGGGTGGTTGTTTTTAAAATACTGCTGCAGAGCGGTTTCGGCTTTGCGCGAATACGATGCGCAGAGGTTATTAAAGCCACCGGGAAATAGATTTGTGTCAACGATGCCAATCTTAAAACCAGAATGTCGGATGTCACAAGAAAAGTAGGGCAATGGTTTTAGGTTTTTCCATTGGGCATCAAACCAGTTTGAAATTTGACTTTGTTGTTCTTGAACAAAGTTGTGTAGCTCATGAAATGCTTTCATAAAATTTCCTGTATAAGCTCTGTACGGTGCTTCTAGCATCTTTAATATCAGAAATCAGTTGCTTTTCGCTTAGCTGCAATTGTTCTGCTAAATTCGTGTTATCACTTTCTTTAAGGCTGATCACATGGAAGCTACGACGCTTTTCAAGATGCAGTTTGCTTTCGATGCTTCTGAATAAAACATAGGCCTGTGTGAGGTTTTTCAGTTCTGTGTTGCTCAGAAGAGAATGCTCTTTTAACGCCTTAAGGATTTCAAAAACGCTTTTGCGTCTGAGTTGTGGGTAAAGTCGTCCGAATTTGAGTTGTATGAGTTGCAAGGTGAACTCAATGTCCATGATGCCACCTTGACCAAGTTTTAGATCAAAGTAATCGTCTTTGGTTTTTGCACGCTCACGCAACACCTTTTGCCGGATGTCGTTCATGACCACGGCAAAGTCTTGCGGCAAAGGTCTGTGATAAACCAGTTCATCGATTTGTTTGGTGAGGGCTTCTTCAAATTCACAGTCCTGGCTAATGGCACGAGAACGAGTCAGTGCCATGCGTTCCCAATAAGCGGCTTTATTCATTTGGTGATCTAAAAAATAATCAAAACTGGTGACCAAGGTGCCTTGATTGCCCGAGGGCCTGAGTTCGGTGTCGATTTGATAACAGCGGCCGCGACTGGTCAGGAGTGTCATCATCGAAATAAAGCGTTGTGCCACGCGAATGAAGAACTGTGTGTTTTTGATTTGGTTGCCGGGTTCTTTTGTGCCAGCGGTTTCGCCACGGTGTGAAAAAATAAAAATCACGTCCAGGTCCGAAAAGTAATTGATTTCGCGAGTGGCAAGTTTGCCCATGGCCACTAATGCCAAATGAGAGCGTTGCATTTGCTTGTAGGAACTTAAATACAGAGGCTCACCAAATTTTTCGATTTGCAATTGTTCAGCGCGTTCTAAGCTGGCCATGGTCAAAAGTTCAGCGGTATCAGAAAGGCTTTCTAAAATTTTTTGGCGGTTTTCAAAGGGCTTGTTTTCTAGCTGAGTGATGAGCTCTTGTTTGGTTTTGTATTTGTATTGGCGAATGGCATCTGCAAATTCTTCTATATCGAGCTTAGCCCATTGCGAGATTAAATCCTGATGCTGCTTCTTTTTTGTTTTGAAGGCACCTTGTTTGTAGATCGCGCTTTCTAAACGAGGGTCTTTTTTAAATTCTGTGAACTGATCTTTGTTAGGGGTAGATGTTTTTTGATTTTCGTTTGTCATTCTTGCTTAAAGTACTTTTCAAAAATCTGTCTTGCTTGTGTGCGTGTTAAAAGCAGGGCCTCGTTGAGTTTAGAAATGATCTCGTCACGAGAACCTGTAAATCCCATTCTTTTAGCAAGAGCCAGTTGGTGAGAAGCTTCTTCGCTTACGCTGTGTCGCTGTGCTTCTTCTTCCATTTGAATCATGCTTTCTAGTCGTCTTAAAAATAAATAGGCGGTTTGTAATTGTTCTTGTTCTGATTTGCTGATGAGTTTTTTGATGCTTAAGGTGTTGAGAGCGATTAAGGTGTTGGTGGATCTGAGGTCTAAGTACTGGCCACCGTAAAGCAGTTGAAAGCCTTGTACAAAAAATTCAATGTCGCGAATGCCTCCGGCATCCAGCTTGATGTTGATGGCTTTTGATGAACGCGCGGCGTTTTCTTTTTGAATGCGCGATTTCATGGCCCAGATGTTTTTGATGGTTTTTTCATCAAAAGATTTTCGGTAAACAAAGGGCGTTAGCGTTTCTAAAAATTGTGAACCAATATTTTTGGTTTCGATCAAAGGTCTTGCTTTGATGTAGGCTTGGCGTTCCCATTCTTCGCCAAAACTTTCGTAATAGGTTTCCATGGCGACAAAAGAGTTTGCCAGCGTGCCGCCAATGCCTTCGGGACGCAAGTCCCAATCGGCTCGGTACAAAAAACCAATGGGGTCTCTGCGGTTTAGCTCTTTTCCAAATTCCAAAAATAATTTTACAAAAAATTCATGGTGGTTGGTATTCTTTAATGAGCCTTCATTTTGGTAAAAGCCAATGAGATCAATATCGGAACTGTAGTTGAGTTCAAAACCGCCTAGTTTTCCCATGGCAAGAATAGCGCTTTCGCAAGGCAATTTGTTTTCGCCCACATGCTCTAAAACCTGTGAGCAGATTTTTTCAAAGCAGAGTTGGCAAATGGTTTGCGCGAGCGTTGAAAGTTCTCGGTAAACCTGAATGCTGTTTGTGCCGATGATTTCTAAAATGGTCAGGCGTAGCAGCTGCGTGTATTTAAAAAGCCTGAGGTTTTGTTTCCAGTCTGGGGATTGTTGTAAAAATGCATTGGCGCTGTTGAGGTACTCTGAGGGACTGAATTCTTTTTGAATGTCTTTGTTTTCTAGAATTGTTTTTGCACTTTGTGGGTGGTTCAATAAAAAACGCGAGAGAAAGCGAGAATGAAAAAAAATGCGCGCTAGATTTTGAGCGGAGTCTTGTTGCCAATCGCAAGTCATGTGTTTTTCGAAGGCAGCAAGGTTATCTTCGGCGTCGGGAACCGAGGCTTGTTTTTTTAATTCGTCAAAGCTCATTGGCTTTTCTCCAGGGAGAGAACAAAAAATCTAAGTTAACGCGATACTTTTCAAAAGCAAAATGCTCAAGCTTTGTAAGAAAATAGTGAAAATCGAGGGGCTATTAAAAATAAACGTAGGAAGGAAGTTGCCTGTAAACAAATTTTTCTGGTGACTTCAAGATCTCAAGCTTCACTTTGGCAACGCCTTGGCCAATCATATTGAGTTGTTTGGCGGCCATGTAAGAGAGATCGATTTCTCGATTGTGTGCGTAGGGGCCACGATCATTGATGCGAACAATAACAGTCTTGCCGTTGTTGAGGTTTGTGACTTTGACCAATGAATCAAAAGGCAGACTTTTGTGGGCAGCCGTTAGGGCATGCATATTGTACCACTCGCCATTGGCGGTGCGTCGACCGTGAAAGGGCATGCCATACCAACTGGCATTGGCAACTTTGGTGATGTTGTACTTGAGAGCAGCTATGGGGTGTAAATCTTTGTTGGGGCTTCGTGATTTTCTAGATGCTGAATCTCCTAGCGATGGGGCACACGATAGGCTTACGAGAAACGCCATTAGCGTCATAAAAAATGGGATTAGTTGTCGGCTTGATTTTTTCATGGTTGTTGTCATTCGGCTGGGTGTTTTAACAAGTTGCCCGGATTACGGAAAAAAGGTTCCGAAAGTCAACAGTTTGGGGTTTATTGTTTATTTTTTTAAGATTAAATGATTGGAATCATTTGTTATTTTGCGTGGCGACGCAGTCTGAACAAAAGTCCAAAGAAGCCCAGCATCAGGGCCAAAACCGCGTAGCCTTGGGCGGCTGGGTTTTCTTGGGTGCTGAGTTGGCAGCCCAAAGCGCCGCCGGACATCTTCACATTCGTGTTGGGTGTGGGGGCCACTTGTGGGTCTGGTTGTTGTGAGTCAGATTCTTCGAGAGCTTCATTGTTGTCATCGGGCGTGTTGTCCGATGAGGTGTCGGGTTCGTTCGCAGGCACGATGACTTCTTCCGGCTCGTCTGTTTCTTCAACAGGGGTTTCTTCTTCTGGTTCTTTGCTGGGGATGGCGATGCAGTTGTTTTCGTCATCGCGCTCGTAACCTTGTTCGCATTCGCACTCTTTGGTCACAGGATTCAGCACTTCGTTTTCTTCAACGGCACAAATGTATTCACAACCGATCCAATTGCCATTTTCACAAGTGGAGGTGCCTGGTTTGTATAAACTTTCGTCACAAGCTTTGGTGAGGTTTTCATCAATGCTGACATCGCCATCGTTATCGATGCCATCGCAAGCTTCATCTGTGTAGGGTCCTTTTTGTGGGGTGCCATCGCACATTTCCACAAAAGCAAAGGAACCTGTGTCTTGCAGGGAATCGCTTGTGTAAGCCGTGGGGGAAAGGTCGGTGTAAGAAATTGGGAATTCGTCTGAAGCAAAAGAGCCAAGACTTGTGTAAAGATCCATTTTTGTGCCGGCGCTAGCAAGCAAGTAAGGGTCCTCGGGTGTGGCTTGCAAGCCGCCACGAGGGATCATGTAAGGGATATTGTCGCCAACCACTTCTGTGAGAAGAGCGGAATCAATGTCGTAAGTGTAAATAGCCGTGGTTTCGCTTTCGCTATTGGTGACTGTGAAAATCAATTGCGAACCGTCATCGGCAAAAATACCAGAGCTGGTGTTTTTGATTGTGCCAAAGCCTTCAGGGAGGTCGCTAATGGCGATGACATTTTCTAAACTGTAAGAGCTTTCGGAACGCACAAGCTTTTTGATGCCAAAGCTGCCACCAACCAAACCGTAAGTGTCATCAACCGGAGACTGGGCGATCCACTCGGCGCCATCGAGCTCGCTGTATAAGGTGCGGATGCTCGAGCTATCACCGTCCACAAGAATCAATTCTGTTTTGATTTCACTGCCGCGAATCAAGTCGGCAAGAAAAAGCGCGTCGCCACCACCTGATTGCAAGTGATCACGCACAAGAAACATTTGCGGCGCTTCGCTTTCGTCACTCCAATCAAAAGAAGAGAAAGGCAGGTTGGTGATTTCAAGAGTTGATTTGTTCACCAAGTAAATGTCGTCGCCCACAACAAAAGTAAAGTGTTCGGCAGAGCCATTATCGATCACAGCATGAACGTTGCGGTAACCAGCAAAGAAGATCTTGGGGTTAAGGTCTTTGTCATAACAAACCAAACCTGGATCAATCTCGGAGCGATTGATCACACAAAGGCGAGACTCGGCCTCGCTGCCATCGGGGCAGCTTGTTGCCGCAAAAGCCTGCTGGCTTAAGAGCAAAATCAAAATACTGAGACTTGTAAACACACCTTTAAACATGACGAAGGTCCTTTCCATCTTATATATATGCAGGAGTTGTGCCAGGTTTTGTGTTTGTAAGCATTTGATATTATTTAATAAAAAATATGAGTGGGATCATGCTGAGGAAAAATTTCCCCAAAAGACCTGTTGTATTTGGTCCGCAAGCCACAAGGGTATGGGGCATGTGTTCGAGTTCTCAAACTAAATGCATTTATGCATTCTCGGGTTTTTATTCTTAAACACTCGTCTTTTGTCGTCGTACCAAAGTCACAAAGGCGATGAAAAAGCTCACCAGGAAGGGCACAAGCGAAGTCTTGGTCGAAAGCGCGCTGGCTGTGTTCAAGCTACAAGCGCCGCCACCAATTTGCATGTTCATGCCGCTTGCTGATCCACCAGAACTGGAGCCGCCCAATTCCGAAGAAGGAATGCTGCTGTCGCCTTCTTCCGGAGAACCTGCCGCCAAGTAAGAGGATTGGCCTGTGCCGCAAACAGGACAGTAAACAGACGCGCCAATGGCATCGTCAGACAAGTCATCAGGCAGATCGCTAGAGCTGCTGGCTTGCTTGGTGGCCAGCGACACACGCGCGTTGACTTGAGTGCTGAGCGTTTCTTGATCAGCAAGGTCATCGTCTTTAAAATCAATTTTTTGAATACTGTCTTCTGATTCCTCGTCAGCAAGGTCAGTGAATTTTCTTTCGATCTCCACATACTCTCCGGAACCCAGTTCTGGGATGAAGAGTTTTGTGCTTTCGTCTTCGTCGATGTGTGCCTGTTCGTCATCTTGTAAGATGATTTTTGTGCGCGAATTGTCTTCCCAGTAAACTTGCAGTTCGTCATCTTCTATAGAGAGAGTCTTAATAGATCCGTCTTTTTCTTGTAAGGAGATCTTTTCTTCCTCTGACAATAAGATTTTTTCTAACTGCTCGCCTGTGTGCGTGTCGTAAACCGAAATCGAACCGGCATCTTTGCTGATGGTGTAAATGCGTTCATCCCTTTGATCCAAAAGCGCTGCATCAACCTTTTCGGTGATTTGTGGACTCTCGTTTGTGATGGTTTTACGGGTCATATCAATGGTGATTTGTTTTGAAGAACCAGACTTATCTTGATGCAGAACAATGATTTGCTCTTGGTCATCCGCCAATTGAATTTGTTTGGGGCGAATGGTTTCGGAGCTATCGAGTTTTTCTAAAATAGAATCGGGTTCTTTTTCGTTGTCGTCCATGATGTCATGAACAAGAATGCGATCGCGAGTCATCGCTACCAGTTTGCCTGAGTTTGTGGTGAGCAAGTTTGAAACATCTTGGGTTTCAAATTTACGAACAAGCTCTTTGTCTTTGTAGCACTCAATGCGATTGGATTTTTTATTCACCAAGCAAAGGCTGCGTACAGGGGCTTTGCCACTTAATGGACAAACACGTTCACCAGAATCAGAAAGGGTGCTGTCTAAGCTATCTGCTGACCTTTCTGAGGAGTCGGATGCATCGGTCACATCCGAAATTTTCTTAACATCATCGCCGCTGCCGCTATCGCTATCCGACATTGTGTCCGAGATTTTCTTCACGGTGTCGTCTTCTTCAGGAGGATTCACTTGAGCGTCCGAAAATTTTTCTTCGATGACTTTGGGATCATCACAGGTTTCCACACAACTGCAGTCACCGATGTCGGCTACAACGGAGCCGTCACGACAAGTGATGGTTGTGACAGTCGGGTCTTCAGGTCTGTTATCACCAATGAGTGAGCCATCGTCATTGCCCGATTGGTCATCGCTTGGGCTGTCGCTATTTGGCTCTTCTTGGTCTTGGGTGACCTCATCGTTATTATTTTGCTCAGGATCCTGTTGTTCAGGAGTGCCATCGCCGCTTTCTTCGTCACCTGTTTCTTCATTGATCACTTCAGGCGCAAAACAAGCGGTGGTGCTGTTTAAACTACTTGGGGCAACAGGCTCAGGCAAAACATCTAGAATTTTTGTTTCGTTCAGCACACGTCCCTCTTTTGAGATCAAGATGATGTCAGGCAAGTAAGGGTTGTAAGCCAAAATACGATTGGTTTCGTTGTGCACGGTCACGCTCATGGTGTTAATACCGTAGTCTTCAAAGCGAGCGTGGTGGTTTTGATTGGATTCTAAATTGTAAAAATCCATGTGGGCGCCAGAAGCAAGAACCATGTGCTTTTGTAAGCTGAAGCGCGCAGGGAATAGTTTGCTCGATTCAGTTTGATCGACAAGTTTTTCATCAATCAGAACACGGTAGTCGTGCAGGTTTGTTGCTGACTTTGTCACCGGATCGATTTTGTTCAGCTGTCCACCAACCATAGCGTAGAGATCATCAATGGCTGCAATGCTTGTGATCTGTTCCACCTGTGTTTCGTAAATGACATACATCTCTTGGTCTGTGAGTTGCTTGATGGCGTTTGCGTACATCACAAAGAGCACTTCTTTTGAGTTTACCGCTAGCTCTTGTGCGCCCTCCAAAGATTCGCCTTCAATAAGCAATTGTGCGCTATCAATTGTGAACGCATCAGTCAGAGAGAGTCTGAAGATTTTTTGATTTTGCAAAAGCACATAAAGATGTGAGTTAGAAACAACCACATCAGCCACATTGCTATTAAAAGTCACTGTGCGGTGCGTTTCATCGTGAGCAGAAATACAAGTCACATTCGCATCAACAGAGATACAGCTGACTTTATGAGCGGTGAGTTCATCGCTTGCGCAAGCTGGCAGGTCTTGGCATTCGCTTTTTAAAGGATTAAAAAGCTGTCCGTCTTCGCAAAGGTTCACACAAAGAAGCTCTTCGGCATCCCAACGTTGGTCAATATCGCACTTGGCTTCGCAACGATTTTGGTCAGCATTAAAGCCTTCGAACACTTCGCAAGCTGATTGACACTGTCCACTTAAGCCATCAAAGAAATGGCCTGGGGGGCAGGGGGCTTGGCATTGTCCTGTCTCCGGGTTGATGATTTCACCTTGAGCGCAACGTTTTTCACAACGCCCGGTTTCTTCGCTTAAGAATTGATCAGCAGGGCATTGCACATCGCAACGTTTTGTTTCGCGATTAAAAATTTGGCCTTGTTGACAAATAGGTTCACAGGCCTTGGCTTGCATGTTAAAAATTTGTCCTTCTGGGCATTGTGCTTCACAGCGTCCACTCTCGGCATTGTAAGTAAAAATAGAATCGTCTTCATCAATTTCGCCATCGCAATCGTCATCTTGTCCGTTACACAAATCTTGGTTCTCGGGCGTGTAATAGCCCACCATAAAAGGTTCCCAAACACCATTCAGACAAATGTCGCGGTTGTTTTGGCATTTGCCTTGTTGGTTTGCCGAGTTGCGTACAATGCGATCAACTTCGCCATCGCAGTCGTTGTCAATGTTGTCACAGTTTTCGGGACCAGGTTCTTGGTTATTGGGCGCATTCACCCATGATCCGTTTTGACAAATCTGTCCGTTGGCTGCGCAGGCGCCTTGTTGGTTTGGCAAGGGCTGCCATAATTCTTCGTCGATTTGGCCATCACAATCGTTATCGACTCCATCACAAAGTTCAGGGCGATTGGGAGCAACATCAGTGTTACGATCATCACAGTCACCATCACAGGTGGTCACGCCATCACGGTCAATGTCGACACAAACCTGATCAGGTATGCCTCCGCTTTGCGCCAAAACAGGATGAGATGCAAACGAGACCATGGTCAGGATGATCAAGCAGCAAGCAAAGAGCAGTGATTCTAAAAGAAACTGGTGTTGGGATGTGATGTTTTTCATGCCTCCCAATTGGTGCAAAAGCTGTTCCAGAAAAAAATCAAATTTTTGTAATGATTTTCAGGGTTTCTTTCTAAGGACTCTGGAGAAAGACCCCCAAAAGTGCAGGATCCTCT
The DNA here is from genome assembly GCA_024233595.1 of Deltaproteobacteria bacterium. GTDB lineage: Bacteria > UBA10199 > UBA10199 > UBA10199 > JADGCS01 > JACKPK01. The sequence continues at coordinate 123,321 of JACKPK010000004.1, read as the reverse complement.
CATTTTGATAAGCAAAAAATGCCTGTATGAATCAGGCGACAGGTTAAGTGTTGCGCGGGTTTTGCTTTTGATTTTGTTGGTGTGGGGCTTTGTTAAGCGGAGTTTTAAATTGTTAAGTCTGCTGGTCTTTTAGAGTTTGTTTGGGAAAAAACGCGATGGTGAACCACGATAAAAAAATGCCAATGCTAAACACCAAGAAGCTAGCGAAGATGCCATCGGCAACGGCCTTTTGAATGAGTGGTAAAGCGTTACCAAAGAGTTCTTTGGTGGTGTCAGCTTGCACGATCAGATCGGGGTTTTGTAAGATTTTTTCTTTAGCGCCAAGCAAGGCATCTGGGAATGTCATGGCAGCGATTTTATTTTTTGTGGTGAGAACCAAGACCAAACCCATAAGGGCTGTGCCAACCGCGCCACCAATGTTGCGAATCCAAAAAATACCCGAGGTGGCTGAGCTTAATAAATTGCGTGGTACAGAGTACTGTGTGGCGATCATCACAACTGTGAAGTTAAACGCCATGCCTGCGCCCATTAAAGATGTGGCCACGCACGAGAGTGTGATGTTCATTTGGTCAAAGTAATACAAAAACAAGAGACAACCCGCGAGGCTTGCGTTCATGCCCAAGGCAACAAGAGTGCGGTAACTGATGCGCATCATGAGTGGCGCACTCACGCCGCTAAAGAGCAACCAAGAAACAGTGAAAGGCAAAAGCAATAATCCCGAAAGTGTGGGCGAGGTGTTTTGGGTCATTTGAAAATAAAAAGGCAAATAAGCTGATAGACCCACGACCAAGGTGGTTGATAAAAATCCAGACAAACAACTCAAAAAGAACAAACGATTTTTATACAAGACAACGGGGATCAAAGGCCACTTGGAGCGGTACTCGCGTAAGAAAAATAACACCGCCATGATCACACCAAAGCAAGCGGTTAAGATGGCGTGTTTTGGGTTTTTGAGTGAGGCGGCGACCACCAAAGGGGTGACAAAACCGATCGAAAGCAAAAAGCTCCATGGTCCAAGTTTGAATTCGGTTTTTTCCCAGCGAATCACAGAGAAAAATTTATACGTGAGAACAGAGGACGCCAGGCCAGGAAAAAGATTGAACCAAAAAATCAATCGCCAGCTCAGGGTTTCGGCAAGGTAGCCTCCTAAAAAAGGGCCCAAAGCATTGGCGATTCCCCAAATGCCAGAAAGCACGGCTTGTAACTTGGTGCGGGTTTTCATGTCGTGCACGTCTGTCACAAGCGTAAAACTAATGGGCAAGAGCCCGCCAGACCCTAAGCCTTGTATGGCTCGCCCGATGACAAGAATCCAAAATGACGGCGCTAACGCACAAACAACCGACCCCAGCATAAAAAAACCGAGAGCGGCTTGAAATGTTGCTGATCGTCCCCAATGGTCACACGCGCGTCCCCAAAAGGGCATGGCCAGCGTGCTGGTGAGTAAATAAATAGCAAAGAGCCAACCAAAATATTCAAAGCCGCCTAAGTCTTTTACAATTAAAGGTGCCGCGGTGCCGACCACGTTCATTTCTAAGGCAGAAAGAAAAAGTCCCGAGAGGGCAGCTATGGTGATCCAGAAGCGGTGTCTTTTGCTGGGTAAAGTTTTTTGCTGTGATTGTTCAGGAGCATCGACATAGTCCATGATGATCTTATGCCAAAGGCCTAGCAAGAAAGGTATCGGAAAATTCAGAAATAAAAAAAGAAACCCCAAAGCCGGTAGCTTCTCGGCTTTGGGGTTCAAGTGTTCGTTCGAAAGGAAAGTTTAAATTATTTTTCTGAATCGTCGGTCTTTTTAGCGTCTATTTTAAGAACTTTGCTCAAATAATTTTTAAAAGCTTCTGATTGTCGGTGAGATTGAGCTGCTTTAGCTAAAGACAGAAGTTCTGCAGGATTAGGAATGTCTTCAACTTTTTCAGCATTCTCGAGACGATTAAAAACTTCTAAGAGTTCTGTGCTGTTTTGGAAGTCGCCAATAGGTTGCGAAAGAGTTTCTAGATACTCGCCGTAAGCCATTTGTGCTTCACCCATTAGCTCAATTTTTTCGGCCATGCATTTTCTTTGCTGATCGGCTTGCTCTTGCATTTCAGTTTTTTTGTTAGACGTGATTTCGGGACATTTAATTTCTTGAATGCGTTTTTCCACATCGTTGACGAGGATCACGTCGCTTCCTTGATCCCAAATACGACGGTCTTCGGAATCGCTGTACAAACTGTCAGCTAATTTACCATCGCTATAAACTTCTTTGACTTTGCCGACTTGAAAAAATTTCATGCTACGCCAGAATTCAGAGGTGCGTCCAATTTCTAAATTGAATTGACGTGAGTCGTGCTTGGCATAAATATAAATGCCCGCTTCAACCATGTTGTCTTCGCCTACTTGCTCTGCAGGAATCGGTTTAGAAAAATAAGCGATTTCTTGGTCGCCGTTTTTGATTTCATTAAAAAAACCGACCATGCCTAAGATGTCATGACCACTTTTTTTGTAGACAGCAAGCTTGGTTTTGCCATCTGCTTGACCAATTTGAGCATAATCGTCTGTATCAAAAAAACCATTGTTGTTGGCATCAGTCAGGATGATCGCGTTTTCTTTGACGCGACCCATGTGGTCGATTGATTCAGCAACTTGTTCGCGTGTTTTGGCGTTGACCAGGCTTTGTGCTGTTGAAAATTCGACGTTGATGGTGCCAAAATCCATGCTGGGTTCTGGTTTGCTTGCGTTGATTTCACTCATAAAAATTCTCCAATTGCTAGCTTTGTTATCGAACAATTGATTTAAATGTTGCTAGGTCAGTCGTATTTTTTTTAAAAAAAACCACAGATCTTGAATACGCCAAAAAAATAAAAGTGGTGGCAAATAGGTCTGAACAAGGAATTCAAAATAAATAAGTAAAAACAAATATTTATCATTATATTTCTAAAAAGTACGTATCTTGTACGTACTTTTAGTTCATTCAAAAATAACGGAGAAGGACAAAATCATGGTCACTTATTATGGATACGCCAAATGCAGCACCTGCCAAAAGGCCAAAAAGGCTTTGGGTCAGTACGATGTCAGCTTTAAAGAGGTCGACATCACAGAGACCCCGCCCAGCAAAACGGAGCTCAAAAAAATCCTCAAATCAGGGGAGTATGCGCTAAAAGATCTCTTCAATAAATCAGGAGTGCAGTACCGCGAGCTCAACATGAAAGATAAATTGCCGACATTGAGTCAGGACGAGGCAATTGATTTATTGGCGAGCAATGGTCGTCTTGTGAAACGCCCGATTGTGATTGATGGCGCCAAAGTCACGGTGGGTTTTAAAGAGGATCTGTTCAAAAAAACTTGGGCAAGTTGAATCAGTAAATGTCAATTTCGCGTTCGTTATGCCTTGGCACACCTTTGCGGTAGGCGAGCAAGGCCATCACGTGACCCGCAACCGGGATGCTGATGACTTGAAACAGAATGGCCAAAAAAACTTTAAAGCCAGAAGAGTGGTAAAGGTCCATGTGAACCCAAAGCCCAATGAGCATGGAGTTCACACCAAGCGGCATTGATTTTGCCAAGGCATGCGAGCGGCAATAAATATCGGGCAGGCGCATCATACCAAGTGTGGTCGATAAAATTAAAAACGCCCCATACAAGAGAAAGAAATTGGCAAAGAGTTCAGTCAAGGCGTCCTCCTTCTTCGGGAAATTCTTTGGAGCCTTTGGGTTTGTAATCTTTGTTTAGGTAAAACACAAAGGCCACAACCCCCATGAAATTCAGTAAAGAAAACACCAAAATCAAATCGATGTAAAAGACCTGTTGGGTCTTGAGCATTTCGAGAACCATGAAACCCACAACGCAAACCGCAATGCCATCTAGACTCATGACGCGGTCAACAAGCCGAGGTCCTTTGTAAAGACGGATAACTGCGAATAGGATCCCCACAAATAACATGATCGAACAGATTGTGATGCTCAAATTGGTCATAGTTTTAAGCCCGTGTGAATCGTAAAATGTTTTTGGTTAATACATCGATGCTGTCTTTTTCGTCTTGAGTGTTCTCGCCATCAAAAGCATGAACCAAAAGCGTTGTTTCGTCTTCTCCCACGCTCACTGTTGTTGTGCCAGGTGTGAGTGTGATGCAGTTTGACAGCATGACAATTTCAAAAGTGGATAAAGGTGTCACATCAATCTGAAAAAGATGAGGCTGTATTTTACTGATGGGTTTGGTCCACACCGCCCACAAGATTTTTAAATTTGATTTGATGAATTCTTTAAAAAACCACAGGCAAAAGTAAAGCAAGGCAATGGTTTTGCGAGGGTAATTGAATTTTGATTTTTGATCGCCTTCTCTTTGCTTGAATTCCAAAATTTTTCCCAAGACAGCGACAAGGAAAAAACCCAGAACAAAGCCCACAAAAAGATCAGAGGCTTCGGGAGGCGTCGAAAGCAACCACCAAACTGTTGCCAGTGCAATGTTTAAAAATAAAAGGTTCATGGTGTTGCTCCTTCAAGAGCCAAAACAGCTTCAATGTAATGGCTTTGATCCAGGAGTTGATCAGAAGCTTGTTGCGCCAGCTCATAAAAATGCCCCACACCCAAACCAATGACCAGTGAGCAGCAAACCATAAGGGCAAGAACCGCGGCACCAACTTGCCAAGAATCTAATTTTAAATCCTGTGGTTTTTTAACCGCGGGTTTCCAGAAAGCCCCTAACCAAATTTTGAGCATGCTCATTAAAGTCAACACACTGGCAAGTAACGAAAAGAACGCAAAGGCATAATGTTTTTCGGCGACCGCAACCACTAGGATAAGGTACTTGCCCCAAAAACCACTGAGTGGCGGGATGCCGGCTAGTGACAAAGCTTGAAACAAAAATAAAATGCCGATGATGGGGGTGAATCGCCACAGACCACCCATGTCTTCGAGCTCATCTGTGCCGCAGACTTTTTCGGCAAGGCCGCCGATTAAAAACAAAGAGGCTTTCACCAGAATGTGGTGAATGATGTAAAGAATGGCGGCTGTGATGCCAAGCGGTGTGAAAAAACCGATGGCGAGTAACATGAAGCCGACCTGGCTGATGATGTGATAAGACAAAATGCGTTTGATGCTACTTTGTGCCACGGCGCCAAGCACACCGAAAATCATGGTGGGGACAGCAAAATACAATAAGAAGTTGTGCAAGAAATTCATGTTGTGTGGCAAGATTGTGCAAAATAAGCGGAGAATAGCGTAAACCCCAACCTTGGTGAGCATGCCGCCAAAAAAACCTGCGCTCGAAAAACTCAACACTGGGTAGCTTTTTGGTAACCAGTAATAAAGAGGGAACATGCCGGCTTTGATCGCAAAAACAAAAAACAAGATTGTTGCCGTGATTTGAAAATAAGGTGTTTGCGCTAGGTCTTGTGATTTTTGCGCGATGTCCGCGTAGTTTAATGTGCCTGTGTGGGCGTACAACAGCGCAGCACCTAATAAAAACAGAGTGCTGCCGATCAAGTTGATGGTGATGTAAGAGAACGCAAACTTAACGTCTTTTCCTTTAGCCTCTAAGGTCATCAAAGCGTACGAAGAAATCAACATGACTTCAAAGGACACAAAAAGATTAAATAAGTCGCCCGTAGCAAAAGCCATGTTGATGCCGGTTAGCAAAAAGAAAAACAAGGGCAGGTACAAGACGTTTTCGTTTTTTTGTTTTGTGCTCGTGAAAGAATGCAACAGGCAAAAGAAAGCTGTTAAGGTGCTCAGGCAAAGCATGATGGCACTGAATAAATCGATTGTGAGCGCAATGCCAAAAGGAGGCTGCCACCCACCCACTTTAAGGACGATGATGTCAGAGACATAAACCTGGTGGGTGATTTTTAGGCTCAAAGCAAAAAGCAATAATGCCAACGAGCCCGCCACGGTTCTTCGTAACGCGTTTGTTGATCGCCACACAAGAAAGAGCAAGGCGATGCAGAAAGGCAAAAAGATAGGCAGAATGGCAATGTTAGCGCTCATTGTTTGTAAAAACCTCTTCTAAACTGGTTTCGTTTTCTTCGCGGAAGAATCTAAAAATAAGGACAACAAAATAGGCGGAAACACCAAAGCCAATCACAATGGCTGTTAAAATCAGAGCCTGGGGCAAGGGGTCTACGTAAGGAGCTTGCGCGGTGTTTTTAATGATGGGGGCGATTTTTCCTGTGGGGTCTCCAGAGACTGACAAGATGAAAAGATTACCCGCGTGAGTCAGCAGCGAAAGACCAAATAATATTTTTAATAATTTCTGTTCCAGCACCAAATAAATACCAGCACCAAAAAGAAGGGCAGTCATGATCGCGATGATGAGGTTCACGCGTCCTCCTTTTGTTCTGTGTTGTTTTCGGTGAGTTCAAAACGCAATTTTAAAGGATCTAGACACGCTTCTTTTTGTTCGTAAGCAAGGAAGGATAAACAAATGATGATTTTGCTGGTGACCCCAACCACCACCAGATAAACACCAAGATCAAAAAAGAAAGGGGTGCCAACATGCCAGTCTCCTAAAAAGGGAATGTGCACATGCCAGAAGTTATGGTTTAGGAATTCCACGCCAAAAAAACTGGGAGCGATGGATGTGGCATAAGCCATGACCAATCCTAAGGCCGCTAAAAATGCCGAGTCAAATCGGATCACACGTTTTGCCTCGCTAAAGCCAAGGCTCATGGTGAGTAAAATGAGAGAGATGGCCGAAATGAGGCCAGCGATAAAACCGCCACCAGGTTGGTTGTGCCCTTGCACAAAAATATGAAAAGCAAAGATGTTGATGAAGAACACCAAAAACCGCGCCACGTATTTTAAAATCAGGCTGTCGGGATTCATTCTTTCACCTCCTGTTTGCTCATGAGCAGAGCCAGGATGCCAATCATCGCGATGACCAAAACAGAAATTTCACCCATGGTGTCGTAGCCACGAAAATCAACCAACACAGTGTTCACGGCGTTGGCGCCCTCGGCAAGAGCAAGTGTGTTGTCTGTAAAATAGGATCCCATTTTATCGGGTGTGGCAAAGTTAACGCCGAGCAAGACCAAAAAGAAAACCACAACACCAACAAGAACAGAAAGACTGATCTGAATGATTTTTCGTAAACCCCACTCGAATTTTTTGCTGTCGATCATTTCGGATGTGGGGAGTTTTGTGAACAGAAGTAAAACCAAGACCAGTGACACCACTTCGATGAGGATTTGAGTGAGCGCCAAGTCGGGTGCTTTGTACAAAACAAAAAAGAAGGTGATCAGAAAACCAGCGATAGACAAAGAGATGAGTTTGTAAATCATGTTGCGGCTTTTTAATGTGCCAAACACACCCAGGCCGACTAAGATCAAGGCCAGCAAACCAAGGGGTTGTTCAATGAAAAGACTAAAATCAGAATGCACAAAGCTTGACCAAACCGAGGATTGGCAGAGCAAAAGAATAAGACAAAGCGAAACAAAACCCGTGATGACAAAGAGGTAATCTTTGGGTGTGTCAGAACGCAGCACGTGGGTGATTTTTTTTGCGTTGGTAATCACGGCATCGTGTTTGAAATTAAAGAAATGATCAAAGCGCAAAATATTGGGGATACGCGCAAATTGCCAAGCATTGCCTTGCGCCAGCTTGTAAAGAACAAAGCCCAAAGCAAAGGCCATGATGCTGATTCCCAAAGGCCAAGTGAAACCATGAAACACAGCCAAGGCTGGCAGCGTTGTTTGGTGCATTAAATTGACATGGAGTGTGGTCAAAATGTTTTGGAAGCTTTGTGGGAAAAAACCAAAGACAACCAGTGGCACAGACAACACAAGCGGACTTAAATTAAATAAGAAAGAAGGCTTGTGAAAATGCTCAAAGTTTTTTTCGGCGCCCAAGAAGGTGTTGCAAAAAATCCGAAGAGAAAAGGCCACCATGAAGCTTGCCGATAACCCCACACAGATCAAAGCGTAAGTGTAGAACGCGCTATGCGTCGAACCCAGACCGTGCACCAGGTGTTCCAGCATGAGTTCTTTGCTGATAAAACCTGTGGTGCCAGGAAAGGCTGTCATGCCGAGCAAGCCAATGGCACAGATGATGCTTGTTAAAGGCATTTGTTTTTTGAGCCCCCCCAATTGTCGTAAGTCACGCGTGCCGGCGGCGTGATCAATGATGCCGGCCACCATAAATAAGAGGCCTTTGTAAAACACATGGTTGCTCACATGAAAAAAATCGAAACCGACAAGGCCTTTGCTTTGCAGTCCGTAATGACCCATGATGAAACCGAGTTGGCTTACGGTCGAGTAAGCAAGCACAGCTTTGAGGTCGTGTGATAAAAAAGCAAACACGCTGCCAAGCAACATGGTGAAAAAACCAATGCTCACCAAAATAAAAAACCAGAGAGAGGTATCGCTTAATATAGGATGAAAACGCGCGACCAGGAATAGGCCGAGCTTCACCATGGTGGCAGAATGCAGGTAGGCACTTACTGGAGTGGGCGCGGCCATGGCATTGGGGAGCCAGTAGTGAAACGGAAACTGGGCGGATTTGCTAAAGGCGCCCAGTAAAAGCAGGATGATCACCGCGTGCACCCAAGCCCCTTGCAAGGATCCTTTGCTGGCTTCTTGAATGAGAGCACTCAAAGAGCTTGTGCCGGTTTGGTGCGAAAGAACAATGATCCCCATTAACATGGCAAGGCCGCCAATGCCTGTGGTGATCAAAGCCATGCGTGCGCCAATGCGGCTGTTTTCTTTGTTGTGAGAAAATCCAATTAAAAAGAAAGACGCAATGCCGGTTAATTCCCAAAACACGAAGAGCAACATGGCGTTGTTAGAAAACACAGTGCCGAGCATGGCCCCCATAAAAAAGAGCAGGTAAGCGTAAAAGCGACTTTGAAACCCGTAAGTTTCACCAAGGTAAAATCGTGCGTAAAGTATGACCAAGAGCCCCATGCCTGAGACAACAAAACCATAAAAGAGTGAAAGGCCATCGATCAGAAAAGAAAAATTCAATTGCAGGTCGGGGATCCAAGGCGTGGCAAAAACCAAAGGCTCGCTGGGAGCGTGTTGGTAAAGTTGAAACACAGACAACAAAGAAAGCAAGGCCACAAGCAAAGCTGGGTAAGCGGCGCGGTGATGCAGGCGAGACGAGAAAAATAAAATAGGAGCCACCACAAATGGCAAAAAAATAGCCAGGCTGATCAGTTGATGATGGTTCATGTTTGGTCTCGCTTTCAGCAAAAAAATGATTTTGCCGAAGCCATGGCATAGCGAAAGCTTTGGGCTGAAGCAAGTAAACTCGAGATGGTTAACTATAGATAAGATAAGCTTTTTTTAGAAAAAATAACCAAAGGAAAAGTGCAGGCGGCTTTGTGGCTCGCCGGATTTTCTATCGAGAATAAATCCCCAATCCAAGCGCAGGGGGCCAATGGGGGTGAAGTAGCGCAAGCCCATGCCGGCTGATTCGCGGACATCACTTTTTTGAATCGCTTGGATGTCATTTTGCAAAACTCCGGCATCAAAAAAACCGGCCACCTTGACTGACTCGGTAAAAGCAAACTGCAATTCGCCATTGTAGATCAATTGCACCGTACCACCAGAAGGGTTCACGCCATCTTCCGTAAAACCTCGCAAAGTGTCTGAGCCACCTAAGAAAAATAATTTGTTAACGGGAATACGCGGTGTTGTTCCCAGGCCAAAGGTGTGGCCATAGCGTAAGGTGTTCACTAACGTGAAGCGTTTTAAAAAGCCTAGGTAGTGGCTTGCGTTGAGCTCGACTGTGTTAAAGTTATTGGTGACGTCAGAGAGGTCGGTGTTCCATTCGTTACGCGCTAAAATGTAAACCCCTTTTTGTGGGTCAGAAAAGTTATCGCGCGCATCAAAAATCAAGCTGACTTGAAATTCGTTAAAAGTGTTGTCAAATAAGGCGTTACCAAGAGCGGCTACGTTTGATTCACTTTCTAAAACTTCAGTGCGTGTGATTTGCTCTTTGAATCCAAATGTCCAATGCGGACCAAAGTTTTTGAGCGTGTTGATAAATCCGCCATAGCTGTAGGCGTTAAAGTTGGTGGTGTTTTCGTATTGGCCAAAATACTGATTGGCTAAGTTCCAACTGGCGCCAAAAATACGCGGCGAGTAAAAAGTAAGCTCAGCGCGGCTGTATTGCAAACCACCAATGACGCGCGTTGATAGCTGTCGTGCTGATCCAAACAAATTATACTTTGTGAAATTCAATTCGCCGGTAGCTAGGTTGCGACTGTCAAAGCCTGCGGATAGTTCGACCACAACTGGTTTACGTTCAATCACACTGACTAAAACATCCAACTCGGTTTGCCTTTGATCAAATCCCAAAGGTGTGGCGCGTACTGAGCTAAAAACACCCAAGCGTCTTAAGTTGAGTTGCCCGTCTAGCATGTCTTGAAAAACAAAAAGCTCGCCTTCTTTGAGTTTAAGATGGCGTCGGATGATTTTTGATTTGGTTTGGAAATTGCCTTTGAGAAGGATTTTGCGAACACGGACAATGGGTCCTTTTTGAATGTGAAAAATCACAGACACGGTTTTTTGTTCACGGTTCACAATGTTTTCGTTTTTGATCTCGACGTAGGCGTGTCCTTGTTTTTCAAAGTGTTCTTTTAATTTTAAAGTGGCTTCCTGAATGTCTTCGGCTTTGTAATCGTCTTTGGTTTTTAATTTGCTGACTTTGAGTAATTTCTCAGTATCGAGTTTGTCTTCTGAAGCAAGTGTGATGGAGCCAATGCTGTACTGTTGCCCTTCGGAAATTGGGAAAGAAACAGTGACCTGATCTCCAAAATGATTTTTTTCGACCTCAGGCGTTTTGATTTCGGAATCAAAAAAACCTTGGCCTTTGTAATAGGCCGCTAATTTAAGTTGGTCTTTGATGAGTTGGCGTTGATTAAAAGGCTCGTTCGAAAATAACCCCGACTCAACAGAGTCGATGTTCTTTTGTAGCTTTTGTTTGCCGATTTCGTCATTGCCATCAAATTGAATGTCTTTGAGCAAAACACGTTTTCCAGCATTGATCTCTAAATAAACATGCACTTGATGATCATCTGGTTTTTCTATTTTGGATTTGATCTGCGCGTTGGGGTAACCTTTGAGTTGGTAAAAGCGTTTGAGTCTGTTTTTTGCGTTGGCAATGGCAACACGATCGTATGAACGACGCTTTTCTAGGCCCATCACGGGTTTTAAGCGCGATAACGAGAAGCGACTTTCTCCGCTTAAGAACAAGGTGAGCTTGCGGTTTTCTCGGACTTGGATGCTGATGCCGACTTTTTCGGTTTTGCTATTGTAGGCTAAATCTTCGGTTTTGACCCGCGCTTTGATAAAGCCTTTTTTACGGTAGAGTTCTTTTATTTTTTTGATGTCTTTTTTGAAACGTTCGATACGAAATCTACCAAAGCGAGAGATTTTATTTTTGATGCGATTTGTTTTGAGAAAGTGATTTCCTTTAACAGTGATTTCGCCAACGCGATAAGTTTTGCCTTTGTCGAGATCGACTAATAGATCAACGTAACCTTTGTCTGATTGTTTTCTTTTAGAAATAGACACTGTGGAGCCGTAAAAGCCGTGTTTTTCTAAGTACTCGGTGATGATGGTTTCAGATTTTCTGAGTTCGCTTTTTTCAAAAACATCGCCGGATTGAATCGACACCAAACGTCGGATGTCTTTTGCTAAAAAGGGATAGTTGCCTTTGACGTTGATGTCGCGAACTTTAGGCGCTTGGTCTATTTTTACGTCTAGTTCGTATGTGTTTTTCCCAAGCTCTTTGAGTTGGTATTCAATTGTTTGAAAAAGATTGAGTTGATTGATGGCGCTGATGCGATCTTCGAGTTTTTGTTTGCTGACTCGATCACCTTTTTTAAATGGAAAAAGATTGTCCCAAGTTTTGGTATCAAATTCGTTTTGCGGGGTTGTGATGTGAATCTCACGCAGCAGAATTTCGTCGTTGCTCAGAGCGGGTTGGGTTGCAATGGGAAATATTAAAATAAATATAATAAAAACAAATAGTTGTGTTTTTTTGAGGCGGAAAACAGGGCTTGGCGGGGGCGTTTTCGAGATTCTGACAGTCAATCCTAACTCCATGTTCTCGTTAAATTTTTATTAATCAATTGTCATCCGTTGATTTAATCGGCAAAATAAAGATTTGAATAACTGGTTGAGCGCATGACTTTAAAGAAAAAACTCATTCTGGCTTTTGGTTTTGTTTTTATGTCGACAGTGGTGGGCATGATGTCCACCTATTGGCTTGTGAAACACGTTAACAATACCAATATTAACTACTTTATCAAATCACGTTACCTAGAAGAGGTCGCGAAGTTGCGTTACCAAATCTCGAACGTGGCGATGGTGCATCGTTTTTATTTTTCGGGCAACCAAACCGTTGTGACTTTTTTGGATCTTAATAAAGAAGACATCGAAAAAACCATTGGTGTTTTGAAAAAGGGCAAGATCGACAAAGAGTTTAAAATTTTAGCTGTCGAGATCGAAAACTATTACAAAGGTTTATTGGAACTCAATCGTGCTGTGCGCAAAACCTACACAATGAATGACCAAGAGCAGGCCATGCAGCTGCGATTGCGCACCACAAAAGAAGCTGAAGAGGTGATCGAAACCCTCACGCAAAAAACAATTACGCTTTACACTGATTTCTCGGAAAAAAATAAAATCTTGATCCGCGAAAACGAAGAGGTGGCTGCCAAAATGCTGACCTCGGTTTTATCCGCCATGACCGTCGTGGCAATCTTCACTCTGATTTTTATTGTTTGGTTTATCAATTCCATCACAAAACCACTGAAGGCCTTGCACAAAGGCATTCGCGAAGCGTCTGAAGGGCATTTAGAAGTGCAGCTTGAAGAAAATCAAAGTGATGAGATGGGTAAAATGATTCGTGTCTTTAACAAAATGGTCAAAGACCTTTCTAAGGCGCAGAACTACATCATTCGTCAGCATCGTACGGCTCATCTTGATTTGGTCTCTAAGCAAGTGGCTCGCGATTTAAAAGGTCGCTTGGATGTGATTTTGGGTTTTTTACAAATGCTCATGACAGGCAGTCTCTCTGCTGAGGAAGTGCAAGAGAATCATCAAGAGATTTACAAAACATCTTTGCAGGGTAAAAAAGTTTGTGAACAACTCATTTCTTATCCTGACCCACTGACCATCGAAAAAACCACCAAAGTGGTTTTGGATCAGGTCATTGCGGAAGGCTTTTTGCTCATTGAGCGTTTGGCTCCTAAGGGAATCACTTTGCAACAAAAATTACCACCAGGTTTGTGGGGTGTTGTGGGCACCAAGACTTTTCTTTTGAACATGCTCATCAATATGGCGCGCAATGCGTTTGAAGCCATGCCGGATGGTGGCGAGTTTAGTGTCAAAGGGCGCAACATCACGGTGGGCAAAGGATCAAATCTTACGGGCATGTTGCGCGAAGGTCAGTATGTTTGGCTTGTGATTTCAGACACAGGCAGAGGCATACCCGATGAATCCAAAGAAGATATTTTTGAGCCGTTCTTCACAACCAAGTCAGATGAAATCAAAACCATGGGTCTTGGTTTGGCCATGGTGCGCGAAGGTTTACGTCAGCTTGGCGGAAAAATTGTTGTTGAATCCAGCGTGTCCAATGGCGCGGTCTTCCATGTGTTCCTTCCTGCCTTTACCGGAACCATGAGTGATTTTATTGATCAACAAAAAGCCAAAGAAGCTGCGGCGCTAGCGCAGCCAGAAGGTCAAAGCGATCGGGTTGATGATGTGACTGAGGTTGTTGATGAAATGCCTCAGGAGCTCAGTGAAGCTGAAGCAGGCGAGGAACAATCCGCTTCAGAAGAAGAGCCTGCAGAAGAAACCACCGCTGCGGCAGAAGCTCCAACACCAGAAGTGAGCGAAGAAAAAGAATTGCCACAACCCAGTGCTTAGTCAGTAAGTTGAAAAACGCAGATTCACATCAAAGCGATAACGATTACGCCCCACAATGTCTTTTGCCGCAATCAAATAAAAATTATCAAAAATTTGGTAACGCAATTCAAAAGCGCGTTCCGGGTTGGTGATGCCAATGTCTGTTGTGAACGAAACTTCAAAACGGTCCGAGAGTCTTTTGCCAACAGACAAACGCTGCACGGTTTGCGTTGATGTTTGCTGACGGCTATTGACTTCTAGAACATCTAAGCCGGATAAATCGGTGAAGGGGTCTGATAAAATACTGGCTAGCTGACTGATCGCAACAGTTTGTGTGAAATTGCGGCGTTCGGCATCGTTTAACTGATCTGGAGTTTGGCCGTAAAAAATCACCGCTAAGATTTCACGGTGGCTCAACGCCGGTGATGAACTCAAACGCAAGCGCAAGTTATCAGATGGTCCTTCGATTTGCGCTGTGATGTTGTATTCTTGAATTTCTTTAACAGCGGTGAGGTTCACGTTAGCATCATAACCTTTGTTTCTTTTAAACTGAGCAAAGCCTTTGGCGCGATCAAAATCCAAACCAAAAGCATGAATCTGCCCGCCTAAAAAGTCCAATTGGCCGACAAGATCGGGTTTATCGATTGTGCCAAAAAGACTCAGGTCAGCGTTCATTTCTAAATCAGCGAGGTTGTTGCGAATCGCCAATTCACCGGTGTTCTTGATGCGTAGATTGTAACGAGTCGATAAGGGCAAACCGGCAAAGGTGTCGCTTTCTTCTTCGTAAAGATCCGCCACGGGTTTGATCACAAAATTGGTCACACTAAAGTTGCGTGTGTAAACGCCATCAACAATGTTAACAGGACCACTTAACGTCAGGTTGCCGCCGCTGCCTTTAAGGCTCAGGTTCGCATCAGAGAGCATCACCATGCCATCGATAGGGCGCAAAGGCATTTCTTTGCCTTCTATATTTAAGTTGGCCGCAGTGACCATTTCGTAATTGGTTTCGATCCACCCTTGAACTGTGGTGGGTGCATCGTCAAAAAACAGCGAAAGGGCTTCGGTGGAAAGTCGTTTGCCTTTAAAGTTCACGCGACCAGAAATTTCTTCTAAGTCTACCGGAGCTTGTCTGAACTTAATGGTGTCTTTGTCAAAATCGATGTGCCCAAAAACATCTGGTTTTAAAATGTCTCCTTTTAAAGTCACATCGACATCAATGGGTGTGTCGGATTCAGAAATAAAAGGGTTCACATCGTTAAAAGGCGCAAAGTCAATTTTGCCTTTTACTTTTAGATTCGAGTTAGCGTTTCTTCCTAGAGCGCCATCTAATAGAAACTTCCCTTGTCCGGATGATAATTCAAAGCGACTGAAGGTCAGTGTTTGGTTTTTGTAGACCAGTGTTGTTGGTTTTAAAACTTCGTAGTTAAGATCGCTTGTGAACAACCTAAGGTCTTTGATTTTAGCGGTGAAGGAGCTCAACCAAGGGTCATAGATGTTGTAGTCCAAGGCGATTTGGCCATCAAATTGCGAGCGAATGGGTTTGATGGGCATGATTGATGAGAAAACATTTAGTGAGAGATTGTTGGCGGTGATGTCTAATTTAAGTTCTTCGCGCTTGGCTTTTAAAAACTTGCCTTTGAGCTTAAGTCCTTTGATCGGTGTTCCTTGCACAAGGTAACCGTAGTCATCAAAATCAAAGCTCAATGCGAGTGGGGTGGTGATAGTCTCTTCTGGGAAAGCGACATCGATTTTTAAATTTTTGATGTCGGCGTGCTTGTCTTTGATCAAAGCTTCAAATGCCACGTCGCCAATTTTTTCTTCAAAGAAGGAAAAGTCTTTGGCCAAAAAGGCGCCGTTGGCGTTACTCACACCTTGTTTTCTTTTGAGGTTAAAATCACCACCAATCAAACCGGACATGCTTGTTGAATTGAGAAGCTCTTTGATTTTGAGATCAACAAAAGAAGAACTCAGTTCCATTTTTTGTTCAAAAGGGGAAAACACATTGTATGACTTCAGCATGAGTTTGCTCTCGCCCATTGTGTTTTTTGAGGTGGCCACATCTAAAATCAGGTCTTTGTTTTGCAAAACCAAGGTGCCTGCGGCCGGACCAAAATGCAAAAACTCGTAGCCAGCATCTTCGCTGGACATGTTTATTTTAATAGTGGGGTTATTGACCTTTCCTTCTAATATTCCTGTCCCATCAACTTTAGCGGGAACACGTATTGTCGAAAACAAACGCACAATGGTTTCGGCATCAAAGTCTTTGGCTTTAAAAGAAACAGTTGTGTGTCCTTTGAGCAGATTCATGCTGCCGTTGCCTTCAATCAGACCATCGGCCAAAGAGATTTTGAGTTGATCGGTTGTTAAGCGTGAATTTTGAATCTGGCCTTTGATCACGGCCGTGAGGTCGCCTTTTTCTGGCGTCACAAGGTTATCGACCATGGCTAAGGCAATGTCTGTGTTAATGTTATTGCTTTGCAAATCTGTGACCTTGCCTTTTGCTGTTAAAGCGACCCGAAAACCTCCAAAGGCTTTGCGGATTTTGGCTTGGCCCAAAGGTAGTTTTGAAATAGGCAAGGGGTCTTTGGTGTTTAAAGAGAGTTGAAAATTTTTTGATCCCAAATTCCAATTGGCTTGCCCCATTAATTTAGACCCGCCCAGATTCACCAGAAGTTGTTCCAGAGAGATTTGGTTTTTGGCTTTTTTTAAGGACAAGCGAGCTTCCTCTAAAAACATGTAGGAGCGGTCTTCAGGGATGCCATTGGGAAAAAAACGAGCCAGGGTTGGGTTCATGTCTTGGTCCCAGCCTTCGTCAGTGATCCATGGCTTTATTTTTTTTATGATCGATAACAAAAAGCCTTCGATGCTCATTTTGATTTCTAAACTTGATTCATCCAAAATCCGTGGTTGTGAAAAATCAAAAACAAAGAAACCGCTGATGGTGCCTTTGTCTAAAAACAAATCTACTTTTTTGGAGCTGAATCGCGTGTTGTGAATGTCTAAGTCTAAAGGGCTAGAGTAAAACGAGGAACCGAAGCGCGATTTTAAGCTGACCGCATTAATAGTGAGTGTTTGCTCGGGCTTTTGTTTCCAAACAAAGTTTTGGATTTCTGCTTTTTTGAGTTTGATGCGTTTTAAAAAGGGCGGCAACTGAGATAAATCGGCTTTTTTCTTTTCTGTTTTATTGGCGGCTGCTGTGGAACTTTGATTTTTAATGAGGTCTGATGTGTCGAGAAAAAACTCTTCCGCGTAGATTTCGGTGAGCTTAAAACGAGCAATCCACAAATAAAGTGGGTTGTAACGCATGCGGAACTTTTTGAGCTCTAGGTTTAAGTTGGTTTTATTAGAATGAAAGCTGATGTTGGATCCCGAGATTTCGCCAAAGAATAAGTTAAAGCTCAGGTCCGAAAAGGCTATTTCTGATTGCGTTCGTTTTTCTAAAAACGCCACCGCATCATCTTGGTATTTTTTATGGTTGATGATGTAGTTCAACACCCCCAAGCCTATGAGAAATAAGATCGTGAAAACCAAAAACCAAAATAATTTGAGCCCGTAAAAAGGACGGACTCTTTTTGTCTTTATTTTTTTTGGTTTTGGTTCCTTTGGATTTTTCTTGTCGTTTTCCGTCATCCAGGACCTAATGGGATTCAAGGTGCTGTTTTAATTTGCTCACCAAACCATCAAAACCACCGTTGCTCATCACCAACACGGCCACCTTTTGTTGTGATGATTCCAGTTTTTGTAAAATGTTATTGAAGATTTCGTCGCTACTTGTGGCGGCCAAGGCTTTGATCCCGGCATCACAAAGGTGATCAGCGATTTTTTTTGTGTTGAGAACGTTGCCGTTTTTCACTTTTGTGGGGTTATTCACGGGAGCTAAAATCAGTTCGCCTGCCACTTCAAAGGCTTTTTGGTATTCGTTTTGAAAACGATCGGTTCGGCTTGTGTTTGAGCGTGGTTCAAACACTGCCAACAAATGATGTTCTGGGAATTTTTCTTTGATGGCCACAATGGTTTTTTGCACGGCAGTGGGGTGGTGCGCAAAATCGTCAATCAGAACAGTGTGGTCGTTTTGATAAATGATTTCTTGGCGTCTTTTGACGCCTTTAAAGTTTTGAAGAGCGGCTTGGATATCGTCCCAAGAAAAACCCAGCTGCGTCAAAACAGAAAAACACGCGAGCACATTAAGGGCGTTGTATTCGCCTGTGAGCGGAGAGTGTATTTTTTGTTGCGAGCCTTTTAATGAGAACACAGACCCTTCGGCGTTTGCTGAAAAATCACTGAGTTGCCAATCGGCGCCTTCTTGGCAGCCGTATTTGAGCACAAAGGTTTCGGAGTGAATTTTTTGAGCTTGCTGCTGCGCGCTTAATACATCGCGAGCCGCTTGGTCATCGCTACCAATGTGAAGCGAACCCTGTGGGGGGATGATTTCTAAAAGCAGCGAAAAGCTTTTTTTGATTTGATCGAGACTGTCGTAAATGTCGGCGTGGTCGAACTCCAAAGAGGTGAGGATGACATGCTTTGGGTTGTAGTGTAAAAATTTGGGGCCTTTATCAAAAAAAGCGGTGTCGTATTCGTCGCCTTCAATCACAAAGTATTTGCCCTTGCCGATTTGAAAATTTTTGCCAAAATTTTTGGCGACCCCACCAATTAAAAAAGAGGGGTCTTGTTTGAGCTCAGTGAGCAAGTGAGCCATGATTGTTGTGGTGGTGGTTTTGCCATGGGTTCCCGAAACAACAATGACGTCTTTGTCTTTTAGAAAAAAATGATTCAAAGCTTCGGGCATGCTGATATAGGGAATGTCTGTTTCTAAAAGATAAGCTGCTTCTGGGTTTGTTTTAGAAATGGCATTGCCCACAATCACCAGGTCTGGTTCAAAATCTTGAAGATTGCTTTCTTGAAATGGCGAGTAAATGGCAATGTTTTGGCGTTCGAGCTCGGTGGACATGGGAGGGTAAACGTTGGCATCAGAACCAGCAACGTTGTAGCCTTGTTCTTTTAAAAGTCCCGCAAGCGAACCCATGCCGGTGCCACAAATGGCCATCAGGTATATTTTTTTGACATTTTCTGGGATTGTTCTGTTTTCGTTCATCTGGGTTGACTATATCTGGTAAGTTTCTGTTTGCAATGTATTTTCTATGGACATAGCGTAAGCCGAAAATGAAACAAACACAGATACAACAACTGAAAGACCTTAAAAAAAAGTTTCGCGAGCAGCAGCCAAAAAAGCGGGAAAATCTGGGGGTTTGCTTCCTTAAGCTTAAGCTTGGGGTGCATAACGAAAAAGAAAAGCAGGTTGTTTTAAATTTTCTAGCTGATTTTCGCATGACCTTAACGGAGGATAATCTGGATGCGGTCATGAATTACCTGCATTCCGAAGATCACAGCTTGCCCGAATTCATTGCCATGGAAGAATCCTTGCACGATGCCGACGCCATTGGGCGGCTTTCGGCCTATTCCAAAGAAGAAGTCGACACCTTAAAAAATAGCAAACCCAAGCTTCCTGAATACAAAGAAGAAGATCTCGAAACCTTGCGTGACCCGATTGCGCCTTTTGGTGAATCATGAGTGTTTTACTGGAGCAGGCGTATCAAAAAATGCTCACACACTTTGGCAAACAAAATTGGTGGCCAGGTGATTCAGCTTTAGAAATTTGCGTGGGAGCGATCCTCACCCAGAACACGAACTGGGGCAACGTCGAAAAGGCCATTGCTAATCTTAAACAAAATAACAGTCTTTCGTTCGAAGCGCTTTTATCCATTCCAGAAGAAATTTTATCAGAGCACATTCGCCCGTCTGGTTATTTTCGCCAAAAGGCAAAGCGTCTTAAAGGTTTTGTGGCGCGCGTTAATGAGGAATTTGGTGACTTAAGCGCTTTGCGCGACTTATCATCAGATCGTTTGCGTGAGTTTCTTTTGAGCATCACGGGCATTGGTCCAGAAACCGCTGATAGCATGGTTTTGTACGCCTTCGATCGGCCTAGTTTTGTGATTGATGCTTACACCAAACGCATTTTGGTGCGTCATCAGGTCATGGATGAGGATGCTGATTATTATCAACTCAAAGATTATTTTGAGGCTCATTTAGAAGAAGACGTGGGTTTGTACAACGAATACCACGCGCTGATTGTGGCGGTGGGCAAGCATTATTGCAAGCGCAGCAAACCCGATTGCGAGCATTGTCCTTTAAATGATTTTAACGGCGGGCCTATTTTCCAGTCTTTAACACCCTAAAGAATTCCGATTCTGTTCCCATGAGCAAAACGGCGTTTTCTTTAATGGCTTCTTGATAAGCCTCTAAGCTGCGTTGAAACTGATAAAAATCTGGGTCCACGGAAAGTGTTTCGGCATAAATGCGGGCTGCCTCAGCATCGCCTTCACCGCGGATGATCTGCGCTTGTTTGTACGCACCGGATTCAATTTCTTTGAGCTCAAATTCAGTTTCACCTTGGATCTCTGATTTTTTACGATCGCCTTCGGAACGTAAGTTTTGGGCTTTGATTTGATACTGCGATGTCATGCGGCGAAACACATTTTCTAAAACGACTTTAGAATAGATTAAACCTTTGATGCGTACATCGATGAGTTTGATGCCGTATTTTTCGATGATGGGTTGCGATTTTTTGAGCACATCACGCGTGATTTGATCGCGGCCATCTTTGATTTCTCGGATGATGGATTCTTCGTCTTGCACAGCGGCAAAGCTTTCGGACTCGTATTCTTGTTGGATGATGTTGATGACGCGGTTGGAGTTGCGCACGATCTCGACCAAGCTGTGTTTACTGACAATGTCACGCACGTTGGAATCAATGATGTCATCTAAACGCGATTGAGCGGATTCCATGGAGCCAACACTTTGCAAAAACACCAAAGGGTTAGTGATACGCCAGCGCGCTGTGGCATCGATGATGATGTTCTTTTTATCACGCGTGGGGATGGGCTTGGAGGCTTCGCCATCCCATTCTAAAATGCGTTTTTCAAAAAAGTTGGCTTGCTCCACAATGGGGGCTTTAAAATAAATGCCAGCCTTTTGAATGGTGTTGCGAACAGGCGCGCCAAAACGTGTGATCACAACTTGTTCGGTTTCGTTCACGACAAAGTAGCTAGAAGAAACGACTACCAGTCCAAGAATCAGGAAAATGATAAAAATGATTTTTTTCATTACTTAGCTCCTAGGTTGAGCATGGGAAGAATGCCTTTGACCTGCGGGTCAACCACGTAGACTTGGTCTATGTCTTTGATGGTGTTTTTGATTTGATCAAAATACAGACGTTTTTTTGTAATCTCGGGCGCCTTTTTAAATTCACCGTAGAGCGATAAAAAGCGTTTGGTGTCGCCTTCGGCACGGTTGATCAGATTCACTTTGTAAGCACGAGCTGTTTTGATGAGTTGTTCGGCTTTACCACGTGCTTCTTGAATGACTTTTTTGCGTTGTTTCTCGGCCAGGTTGGCAATTTGCTGTGCGTCTTGCACGGCAGAGTTCACTTCATCAAAAGCGGGTTTGACCTTTTCGGGTGGGAACACGTCTTGTAACTCTAAAGCCACCAAGCGGATGCCCATTTTGTAGTCGTCTAAAATCTTCTGCATTTTTTCTTGGGAAAGGTTGGCAATTTCATCGCGCGCGTCGGTGATGGCTTCGGTCACGGTGTGATCACCAATGACTTCGCGCATGACGGCTTGTGAGATATCAAAAAGATTTTTACGTGGGTCATGCACGTTAAATAAGAAATCCTTAGCGTCTTTGACTTGGTATTGAATGATCCACTCGACATCGACCACGTTTAGGTCACCAGTGAGCATGATGGACTCGTCATCAAAGGTGTTGCTGGTGTCATAAACCGTGTTGCCACCACGTTGAACGTAACGGGTGCGGAAGCCAAATTCCATTTTTGAAATCTTGCGCACGGGAACGGTGATGGCGACTTCAAAATTAAAGGGCAATTTAAAATGCAGACCAGGTCCAACGGTGCGGTTGTATTCGCCAAAGCGCAGGATCACGGCATCTTCATCGGCCTGCACGGTGTAGATTGTGGTGGGGACAGTGACGATGAGCAAGAAAATGATGATGGGCACGGCACTCAGTTGTTTGAGAAATTTGATGAATTTATCAGGGCCATTGCCATCGGGCTTGATGTTGACGACGTTGTCGTCATGGTTATCTGCCATAGATCCTCCAAAAGATTGGGGATCTTATGCAGCAAATAGGGGGGAAGTGCAAGCAGCGTTGGGGAGGGTTTGGCGCCTTCGCGGGGAAGACAAGTTAAACTCGGGGAAGACAGAGGCGAGCCCCTAAGTACCTAGGAACTTACCTGTCGCGCCGTAGTCCGCCGTGGCGGACGAAGGCGGAAGTCCCTAGGTACCTAAGCACTTAATAACTCACTTCAAACCCAATTTTTCGCGCGCCATGTCCAAAGACACAACCGCGGTGGGGCGATTTTCTTTTTTAGCACGTTCAAAAATGGCTGTGGTGGTGTCGTAGATTTTTGAAGTCATTTCGATTGCCTGACGCGAATCATAACCCATGATTTCGCAAGCGATGTTGATCACGCCACCCGCGTTGATGATGTAGTCGGGAGCGTAAAGCATGCCTGCGTCTTTCACGCGTTGGCCATCTTCAACGATGTCGAGCAATTGGTTGTTGGCGCCACCGGCAATGACTTTAACACCATTGCTTTGCAATTGCGGGATGGTTTCTGGGGTGAGGATGGCACCCATGGCGCAAGGACAGAAGATATCGGCTTCGGTGCTTTTCCATTCGTCCAAACCAATGGCTTTGATGCCGTAGTTTTTGGCGGCTTTTTCCAAAGCTTCTTGATTGAGTTCACAGGCCCAAACTTCAGCGCCATCTTCTAAAAGGTGTTTGGCTGTTTCTAAACCGACGTGACCTAAACCTTGTACAACCACGCGCTTGCCTTTAACAGAAGCATTGCCCCACTGAAAGTTAGCGGCAGCACGAATGCCTTGGAACACGCCAAAAGCTGTCACAGGGGAAGGGTCGCCACTGCTGGATTCGTCGCTGGTTCCACGAACCCATTTGGTTTGTGTGGCCATCACGTCTAGGTCTTCGACCTCAACGCCAACGTCTTTGGCTGTGATGTACTGGCCGTTCAATTCGTTTACAAAGCGGCCAAAGTTTTCGAGTAATTCTTTTGTTTTGACTTTGCGAGGATCGCCAATGATCACCGACTTACCACCACCAAGGGGAAGTTCGGCCATGGCAGATTTGTAGCTCATGCCTTCTGACAAACGCAGCACATCGGTTAATGCTGCTTCTTTGCTGGTGTAGTTGTAGAAGCGACAGCCACCTAAGCTTGGGCCTCTTTTTAAATTATGAATAGAGATGATCGCCGTAACATCGGGAGCGATTTGCGCTTCCACCACACGTTCGTAGCCATCAATGTTTAAGTCTTTCAGTTCCATGAATAATCCTTTTCTGAATCTCAACACGCTCTCCAAAGCTTGTGGCCATCAAGATGCCTGTCGAGCCGGGACTAGTAGTCAAGAGAAGACGAGTTTGCAAGAGTCTCATCAACAGAGCCTATCAAAATAGCGAACGCTTTGGTGAAATGCGTCAAGTAAGGCGTGCCCACATTGCTTTGTTTTGTTTATTTTATGACGCGACCAGACCCAAAATCGGGGGTTATCTTGCTGATTTGATTTTATTTTTTAGCCAGTCACAGAACTGGGCTTCGCAGCGGGTGTTGTCTAAATGATTGATTTCGCTGATGCCCATGGGGGAGGTCGAGTTGATTTCGGTCACGTGGGAGCCAATGAGGTCAAGCCCTACAAAGTACAGCCCCATTTCTTGAAGGCGAGGGCTGATTTGATCGACAAGGGCTTGTTCTTCTTTGCTGACCGGGGATTTTTTTAAAGTCGCACCGCTGTGCAGGTTGCCACGAAAGTCGTCTTGATGGGGCACACGCAAAAAGCTGCCCAAAACTTCGCCATCCAAAAGCAGAATGCGTTTGTCGCCTTTGCGGGCTTCGGGCAAAAATTGCTGTGCCATGAGAAACTCGCTGTTGTTTTTTGTGAGCAAGTCCAAAAGAGATCCCAAGGAGGGATCATCGTGTTTTAACAACACAACCCCGCGGCCACCGGCTTCGTTTAAGGGTTTGATCACCGCAGTTTTTTGCTCTTGAATAAACTCACGCAAGCTTGCGGCGTTTTGGCTCACTAAGGTGTCTGGCATAATGTCTTTAAATTGCAGCGGGAATAATTTCTCGTTGGCTATTTTGACACTCGAAGGGTTGTTCACGAGCAGGGTTTTATTTTGCAAAAGATCGAGCAGAGACAGGTGATCTAAAAAAGCCATGTTGACTGGCGGGTCCTTGCGCAAAAGAACCGCATCGCAACTGGCCAAATCAATTTTGCGTTTGTCCTTTATATTATATTCAAAACCGCCTTGTTTGTTTTGCGACACGCTGACTTGCGAAGCTTGTCCCCAAACGCTTTCATTTTGCGCACTTAGGCCTTGCAGTTCAATGTGAAAACAATCCCAACCACGTTTGTTGGCTTCGGCCATGATAAAAAAAGTGGTTTCGTGCAGAGGATTGAAGTTGGCTAAGGGGTCAGCAATGAAAGCAAGAGCAAGATTTTTAGTCATGTTGACCTTCTGCCAAATCCTTTTTCTCCTGTCGAATGAGAAATCTTGCAATTCCACAGTTGACCAAAGTGCCTAAGAATTGGAATTGCGTGGCATGACAAGCGAGAATCAAATGACACAAAAAGAGCAAGAATCAGGTGCTGTTTTTTCAGGTAAGGCGATTGCGGTGTTGGTTGCCGAAGACCACAAAGAGCAAATTCGTTTATTTTGTGATTTAGCCAAATCGCTAAAGGGGGAATTTTCTTTTTTCCTCTGTGTTTTTAGTGAGACGCCAGAGTCATTTATAGAAGAATGGCAAAATCGCATCCCCAAATGCATGACGGTGCACTTGGTTAAATTGGCACCACGGGTTCGGTTGCGCTCTTTGATAGAGCTCGGAAAAAATCTAAAACAATGTGATGTGAAATTAATTCAGGCCGTGGGTTCTAAAATGATTTTTCCCGCGCACTTCATGAGCAAACGTTTTGGGTTCGATTGGATTTTATCCCTATCGCTTGGCGAGGAGCATTTTAATTTATTTAATAAAATGATGGTGCCAAGTGCACGTCAGGTCGAAGTCGAGCTTGCCAAAATGCTTTCTTCTTTGCCGGAATCGCTGCAAGGCAAAGCCAAAGCTATTTTCCCAGCTCTCCCTCGTATTCGTTCCACACTGGCGCCCGAAGACATCAATGATAAAAAATGTGAAGTCACTGCCTTTGTTGATCACAAAGACCCGCATCAAATCAAAACAGTGTTGAGTGCCTTTGATTTGGCTCGTGTGCAACACCCGGGTTGGCAACTCACCATCATCAGCGATGTGCCTGTGCAAAACGATTTTACAAATTTAGTGAGCCGCTTAAAGATTGCCAATTGCACCAAATGGCAAGTGGGTGACGAATCCTGGAAGCGCGCTTTGTTAAAATCAGATGTCATTTTGGTTCCGGGTTTAAAACGAGGGTTGGTTCAAAAAGTCGCGCAGGCCATGGCACAAGGTGTGGCTTTGGTTTCGCTTGCCGATTTAGAAAACGAACCGGGCTTTGCTGATGAAAAAACATTTCGTTCCTTTCGCCCTAAAAATGTCACCGAGTTGGCTCTTGTTTTAAAGCAGTTGGGGGAACAGCCGGATAAGCGCTTACAGCTTGCCAGATCAGGCATGGCCTTGTTCAATCAGCAATTTTCCTTTAAGCATTTAGAGCAGAAAAAGCGTCAGCTTTATCGCATGATGTGATGAGTGGTTTTCAACTTAAATCCGAATACAAACCGCAAGGGGATCAGCCCGGCGCCATAGCGGAGCTGGTCCAAGGACTGAATGCGGGTGCCAATCACCAAACGCTTTTGGGGGTGACGGGCTCGGGCAAAACCTTCACCATGGCTCAGGTCATTCAGCAGGTGCAATTGCCGTCTCTTGTTTTGGCGCCTAACAAAACCTTGGCAGCGCAACTTTATTCAGAATTCAAAAGTTTTTTTCCAGACAACGCGGTCGAGTATTTTGTTTCGTATTACGATTACTACCAGCCAGAGGCTTACATCCCGCGTACTGATGTTTTTATCGAAAAAGACTCTTCCATAAACGACGACATCGACAAGCTTCGTCACGCGGCCACGCATTCTTTGTTGTCGCGTAACGATGTTATCATTGTGGCCAGTGTGAGTTGCATTTATGGTTTGGGTTCTCCCGAGGCTTACAACGGCATGTTGGTGGATTTGCAAAAGGGCACCAATGTAGAGCGCAAAGACATTGTCAACAAGCTCATCGAAATTCAATACCAACGCAACGATTACGATTTTCACCGTGGGACCTTTCGTATTCGTGGCGATGTTTTGGATATTTTTCCTGTGTACGAAGAAGCGCGTGCGATTCGCATGGAGTTTTTTGATGATGAGATCGAAAACATCAATGTCATTGATCCGCTCACGGGCAAAACAATCGATCGTTTGGATCGTGTGGCGATTTACCCGGGGTCTCACTTTGTGACTCCTGAAGACACGCGCAAGCTGGCGATTCAGACCATTAACGAAGAGTTAGTGCGTCGGGTGCAAGAGTTTGAAAACCAGGGCAAGTTTGTCGAAAAGCAGCGCATTGAACAACGCACGCGCTACGATTTAGAAATGATCGAAGAAATCGGGTTCTGCAAAGGCATCGAAAACTACTCGCGGCATTTTGATCAACGGCAAGAAGGGAATCCCCCACCAACTTTATTAGAGTATTTTCCAAAAGAATTTTTGCTTTTTGTGGATGAGTCTCACATCACCATCCCACAGGTGGGTGGCATGTACAACGGTGATCGTGCGCGTAAGCAAACACTTGTCGATTTTGGTTTTCGGTTACCAAGTGCCTTGGATAACCGTCCGCTTAAGTTTGATGAGTTTGAAAAAAGTGTGGATCGCGTGATTTATGTTTCGGCCACACCAGGGCCGTACGAATTGGAAAAGTCTCAGGGCGTTGTGGTGGAGCAGGTGATTCGCCCAACAGGTCTTTTGGATCCGGTGATCGACATGCGCCCTGTGACCAATCAAGTTGATGACCTGATTGACGAGGTACAAAAGGTTGTGGCGCAAAACGAGCGTGTTTTGGTGACCACGCTCACCAAACGCATGGCCGAAAACCTTTCTAAGTTTTTAAACGATGTTGGCGTGAACGCACGCTATTTGCATTCCGACATTGACACCATTGAACGCTTTCAGATTTTGCGCGATCTTCGTTTGGGCAAATTCGATGTGCTCATTGGCATTAACTTATTGCGCGAAGGTTTGGATTTGCCAGAAGTGAGTTTGGTGGCCATTTTGGATGCGGACAAAGAGGGCTTTTTGCGTAGTGAGCGATCGCTCATTCAGACCTTTGGTCGTGCTGCACGGAATGTCAAAGGGCGTGTGATTGTTTATGCCGATCACATGACAGGTTCTCTGAAAAAAGCCATTCACGAAACCAATCGACGTCGTCAGATTCAAGAAGCCTACAATCAGGAACATGGCATCACACCACAAACCATCATTAAAGAAATTCGCGAAGGCCTGCCGCAAGAATTGGCGGCCGACTATGTGGATGTTGATGACGTGTTGTCTCCCGAAATTGAAGAGATTGAAGTGTCAAAGATTCCCGAGCAGATTAAAAAACTGCGTGAGCAAATGAAAAAAGAAGCCAGTGAACTTAATTTTGAGAAGGCTGCGCAAATTCGAGATGAGATCAAAAAGCTCGAGCAGATTGAAATGACTGTTTTGGGGGCGTAGGAGCTCTTTTAATTTATTAAGCCTGCTGATGAATCGGCACATGTGCCACCGTCCAACTTAAAGTTAAACGTGGTCGTGTGACTCTTGGTGCTGCATGCCACCCAGGAAAATTAATTCCTCTACGACATTCTTTCCCGCGTTGGCCCCCTGATAAGATGGCAAATTGTCCTTCTGAAGTTTGAATGGGATGAGAAAGGTCGGCTTTGTCATCTTCCAATGCTGGGTAAAGGATCGTCCCATCTCCTAATAGGTTCACATTGATGGTGAACCGACTCATGCGGTCCTGATGAATTGCAGTGGGTTGGATATCTTGTTCTCCATTACTACGTCGTAAAAAAATATCTCGAGCTGTAAATATTCTGTCTGTAGTGTAATAGGCATTTATATTAGGGATCCCAGCATTCAGAAAACCCATCACAAAGTGAATCACTGATAAAAGCCCAAGAGGTAAAGGTGTATTAACAACGGCCTGTGGGTGTTTTACTAAAGAACCAGCTTTGTCTGTGATTGTTCCCGAGATCAAGTTTTGGACTAGCTGGCTAGATTCTGTTTCCGTGATGTTAGGGAGGGCATCGTAGGTTTGTTGAACAAGGTGGCGGTCTATGATGTGACTCACGTCAAAAATGGCCCAACCGGGATAGATATTTTTTGTGCCCGTAATTGGTGCCAGACCTTGGAAACCCATTTTTAAAATATTGTTTAAATCCCAGGAACGCGTGGCGTGTAGATGCTCAGCAAGCTTATCTTGAGGTAGATTACTTACATCCAGTGCGGGTGCCACTGGGCTAGGCATGGTTACTGAGGTCAATTTCATGAAGTGTTTGTCGCTAAATTCCTGGAGAAGTTGCGTGAAAAATATTCACTCTTAATTCTTCGTTATTCACTAAAATGTAGGAACGGCCAAGAAAATTATGGTCGCTCACGCTGTGTCCGCCTGTGGAGGGAGCGACCACTACGAGTCTCCAGACACAAATCCTAAATTTCCAAATTTGATCATTTAGACCAGTGGATCAGGAGATTTAAATGTACGTACTTTTGATTTTTAATGTACGTACATTTTTCACATGTTTTTTCTTTGTTAGACATTAAAACCTAATGATTATCAGGGATAACAGTGTTTAACATTTTCCAACAAGGGTAAGACAAATTAAAAGATTTTCCTATTTGTTCCAATGAGTTAAAATAAGGACATGTCACAGACTAATCAAATCGGTCGTTTATTAGATGAAGCCTCAAGCTTAAGTTTTGATGAACAAGAAACATTACTAGAGGTTTTGCAAAAAAGACTTATCGAAGCCAGAAGATTGCGTCTTGCCAAAGACGTACATGAGGCTAATGAAGAGTTCAAAAAAGGAAACTGCTCTGTTGGTGATGCAAACTCTGTTTTCAAGGAGATCATTTCTTGAAAAGAAAGCTCATCAGCTCAACGGCTTTCACTAGAGCTGCTAGAAAATATCTTAAAAAGCGGCCAAACCAAACTGAAAACCTACAAATGTGTTTGCTTCAATTAGAAGAAGATGCCTTTCAACATTCGTTAAGAACTCATAAATTAACAGGTCCATTATCAGATTCCTGGGCAGCAAGTGCTGGCTATGATTTGCGCATCATTTTTAAATTCGTAAAGCATGAAGAATCTGAAGCGATTTTGCTTGAAACCGTGGGAACTCACGACGAAGTTTATTAAATTACTTTCTCTTGCCGCATAAAAGACATTAGATCAGGTGAGCAATTTGAGCAGTAGAGCTTAAATGCCTAAACGCTTGCCTGGGCCCATACACCCAATTTCTGGACACATCAAAAAAGCCCTGGTACAAAAATTGGATGCAATCTCTTTTCTTTAAAATCCCTCGGTCAAATGATCCCCAAACACCTTATTGGATTCACTATGGCATCCCGCGAACAGGCAGTTCCAGCGTGCGCAATACAATCAGGCGTTACACCAACACGGTGGGATTAAGCTGGGGCAAGCTCATACCCGACACCAAAGAATTGGGGATGGAGCATCATTTTATTTTTGTAGAAGCGCCGCGCAAAGCCGAGCGTTTTACAGACCGTCCTTGCAGAACCTTCACCACATTCCGTAATCCTTTGCGTTGGGTGGAATCTTTTTACAGTTGGTTGTGTAACACAGAAGGCTTGCGCATTGAGTTCGAAGAATTTTGTAGAAAATTACCAGAATCGGTGAACTACCAAACTCGTTGGATGGCCTTATTGCAAGATGACAACGCCATAGATTTTAAAAGAGATCCCAATCCCATCAACGATGATCAAAACTTTTTTGCCCCAACAGATGACAAGGCGCTTTTGGATCAAGCCAAAGAGGCCATTAAAAATAAGATCGATTTTTTTGGAACTTTAGAACGCATCAACGAGTTTTTATTTTTACTTTGTGACCGTTGCGAATGGCACATGCTGCCCATTTCGGAACGGGTTAATTTTAGCGTGAAGAAAAAATCGTGTTTGGTTGATCAATTACCACAAGATTTGCAAGACAAGCTCAAGCAAGCCTTTGCCATAGATCTGCAATTATTCGATTGGGTGAATCAGCGTTTTGACGAAGTGTTTTTGCCAGAAATTAAAGACAAATACCAACTTCACCTTAAAGGATTTCGCGAGCTCTCAAAAAATTTGGATCAGTCGTTTTTAAGAAACAAGGGCTTGTCTTTAGAGGGCAACGACATTGTTAAAAACCAATCGCAAACTCAGGCTGGGCAAATTCAGGTTCAGATCAACGCCAAGCTCAATCATCTTTTTGCGACTGTTGATGATCGCATGGGGCAGTTTGATTCCATTTCTGAAAAAGCTTTGGAGCCCTTAAAAGGCCTTTGATATCTTCCACAATATACAAAAACACAGGCACGTAAAAAATCGTAACCAATGATCCCACAATGATGCCGTAGTTTAAAGCCAAGGCCATGGGCTTAATAAAAGGGTCACTGCCACCAATGCCGTAAGCAGCAGGAATAATGCCCACAAAGGTGGTGAGTGAGGTTAAGAAAATAGCCCGCAGGCGCGTGGCGGCTCCTTCTAATATGGCTTCCGTTAAGGCTTTGCCTTCGGCATGCAAGCGGTTGATAAAATCAATCATGATCACAGCGCTATCCACCACCACTCCGGTGAGTCCAACAACGCCCAAAAGAGCCATAAAACTAAAATCCTCGCCATGTAAGAAGAACGCGTAGATCACACCGATGATTGAAAACGGGATCGTGAGCATGATGACAAAAGGTTGAGTCAAGGAGCCGAACATGCTGACCAAGATGAGCAGGATTAACGCGCCAGCAAAATAAAAAGCGCGTTGTAAATTTTGCAAGGACTCTTGGGTTTCTTCGATTTCTCCACCAAAGGTGATTTGGTAACCAGGGTTGTCTGTTTCTAATTTTTGAACCAATGGCTCGAGTTGTTGGCTAACCGCAATGGCAGACACTTCGACATCTTTGTTGATGTTGGCTGAAACGGTGATGGTGCGGTCATTTTCAAAATGTTGCACAGCGAGTAGGCCTTTGGATTTTTTAAAGTGCGCCACGTGAGCTAAGGAAATGAGTTGTCCGGAGTCATTGGGAATCAATAAGTCATCTAATGTTTTTTGACTGTAGCGAAAGCGCTCGGGTAGTTTTACCACAACGTCAATTTCTTCTTCGGTGCTTTTAATGGTGGTTGCCACCAAACCATCAAAGGCATTGCGTATGCTAGAAGCAATGCGTTGCACAGACAAGCCTGTTTGCGCGGCTTTCACCAAATCAACTTCCACAATGAATTCATCTTTATCTAAGTCGTAGTCGTTTTCTATGTCTTGCACCCCTTGAATTTTTTTGAGTCCAGCTTCGATTTGTGTCGTCATGGTTTGCAGGGTGTTAAAATCTTCCCCGGCTATGCGGATCTCAATAGCGGACCCAACATCGGGTCCGGGGCGTCTTTTGTGAAAATTAATTTGTTTGAAGCCTTTAAAATCTTTGGATTGCTCTCGGAGATCGTCGATAATGGATTGAGCGCTGCGCTCGCGATCTTCCTCGGGGGTTAAGTAAACTTCCATCATGCCAACGTTAGATGCTAACTTGGTTTGCGCGCCGTGACCACCACCCGTCATGCCGATTTCTGTTGTGAAGTCTTCTAGCTCAGAGGCTGGCAAACTGGCCACAAGCTTTTCGAGTTGTTCGGCTTTTTGCGAAGTGGTCTGAAGAGAATCGCCAACCTTGGTTTCGATATCGATGCGAAAACGTTCGACCCCAGTGTCAGGGAACAAACGAAAGCGCGATGGGTTTGAGGCCGCCATCCAAACGGATTGGATAAAAATCGCGATAAGAAGAAGACTGTAGCGGTAGCGGTATTTGAGCATGTGATGCAAGATTGCTTTGTAGCGCGCGACAATCTGATCAAAAAGATGATGAGACTTTTTCTTGCTGACTTTCTTTTCGAACACGCCACTATTGAGTTCGCAAATGTGAGAAGGCAAAATCACCAAGGCCTCGACCAGGGACGCTAATAAAACCAAAATCACCACAACAGGAATGTTGGCAATGAATTTGCCCATGACCCCGCTCATGTAAAGCAAAGGCAAGAAAGCAGCGACAGTTGTGAGAACCGTGATCACAAGAGGCTTAGCCACTTCTGTGACCCCGCGCAATGTGGCTTCCTTGGGCGAATAACCTTGTTCCAAGTACCGGAAGATGTTCTCGGAAATCACAATGTCTTCGTCCACCAACATGCCAAGCACCATGATGAGCCCAAACATGCTGATCAGGTTAAACGAAATCCCGTAGGAATGCATGAAGATGAAAGTTAATAATAGGGCAGTGGGGATGCCGATGCAGGCACCGATGGCGGTGCGAGCTGACAAAAAGGTGAAGAGCGAAAGAACCACCAAAATGAGTCCCAGGATACCGTTGTTCACTAATACATCTTGGCGACGATTAATAAAATAAGATGTGTCGTTGATGGTGCGTATTTTTAAATTGCTGGTGGCTGTTTTTTTATAGGTGTTGATGATGTCGTTGAGTGCTGTGACAATCTCGATGGTGTCGCCATCTGATTTTTTGATGACGATTAAATTGATGGTGCGCGTGCCTTGCGTTTTGTAAAGAACGGTTTCTTCTGCAAAAGTGTCAGAGACTTTTGCCACGTCATCCACATGCAACCAACTGCCTAAAGAGCTGGCGCGGACCACGGTTTTGGCAACGTCTTCTGCTGTTTCAAATTCACCTGTGGTGCGCAGGTTAAATTCAACATGGTTCAGGTAAATTTTGCCACCAGGAATGACCTGGTTTTTTTGCTGTAAGGCTTGGCCAACGCTTTGCAAAGAAAGCTGCTTTTGTTTGAGGGTTTCCGGTTCGACTTCGACCCAGATTTCGCGATCGCGATAGCCTTTGCGGTCTACGCTCGCCACATCGGTGATGTCTAAGATCTTTTTTTCTAGAGCCAAGGCGTGGTCTCGTAATTCTTGTTCTTCGAGTTTTCCAGATAAGGAGACTTCGATGATAGGGCGATCTTGCGTTTTTAAATCGTCAACAACAGGGCGATCGGGCAAGTCGTCGGGTAAATCATCGACACGGTCGACGGCTCTTTGGATTTCGTTAATGACACGGTCTTTGTTTGGCGTGTCTTCTTCAAGCTTAAGCGCAATGCGCGAATAGCCTTCAGCTGACACAGAGCTGATTTCTTTGACATCATCAATTTGTTTGAGCTCGCGTTCAATGGGGATGGTGATGAGTTTTTCGACCTCGCTGGGAGTGGCACCAGGGTAAGTTGTTTGCACCACCACCATGTCAAAACTGAAGTGGGGGTAGGCTTCGCGGGTCATGTCGTTCATTGCCAAGAGTCCGGCGATGATCACAAATACAAACAACATGTTCACAAGCAGAGTGTTGTTAACAGAAAACTTGGCAAGAGGATTCATAGTGCATCCAGGCTAGCAGGTTCGTTGTCGAATGTCGACGCGGTTGCTCATCAGTTTGTAAAGACGGGATGGGGCTAAAAAAGGTTCAAAAAAACTTAAGAGATCACACTCATGCTTTTCCATTTGCCGCCGACAAAGCGTCGCCAAAAAATAATCGCCTGAGACACAATGAAAAGACTAGCAAAAGCCCAGGCCCAATAAACAGCTTTTTCAAAATGGCTTGTCAGGTAGGTTGGCATGATCATCAAAGGCCAAGGCACAATGAGGGCAACCAGGGAGACAAAGCGTGTGTCACCAGCTCCTCTTAAAGCAAAAGACAGATTTAAATTGAGGCTGTCGAACGACGTGAAAAAAGCGACATAAGCGAGAAGATAGGGCACAATGGTTTTGACTTCGTTCCAGAGCTCAAGGTTTTGTGAGTTTTGAAACCAACTCAGATAAAATTCTGGGATGAGCAAAAAGCTCAACGCCACACAAGCAATGTAGATACTGGAAACTTGCACACCGCTCCAAGAGGCTTCTTCGGCAAGCTCGGGCTTTTTTTCGCCAAGGTGCTGGCCAACAAGAACCATGACTGCTTGTGCGATTCCCATGGCTGGCAAGATGGCGATCATCATGACTGTGACGACAATGCTGCTACTTGCTAAGGCAGCATCACCATTTTGGAAACGACCCATGAGAATGAGAAAAACCGAAAAGGCCAGGCCTTCAAGAGCCCATTGCAATCCGCTGGGTAATCCAAAACGAAAGTAACGGTAAAACAAATCGCGCGTGGGGCGCCATGCTGATTTGACGCAATACAAGCTTTCGTTTTTTTCATTATATATAAGGACAGCTCCTACAAAGGCACTCACGTACGCGGCAATTGATGTGGCGTAACCTGCTCCAGC
Organism: Deltaproteobacteria bacterium; assembly: GCA_024233595.1. Classification (GTDB taxonomy): domain Bacteria; phylum UBA10199; class UBA10199; order UBA10199; family JADGCS01; genus JACKPK01. The sequence goes on along the minus strand of JACKPK010000004.1, from coordinate 88,900 downwards.
AATCCCGTAAGCGGTGAAACCCAATTTTCCGAAAATGAGGAGGTAATCAAAAATAGCATTGGCCAGGAGACCCGATGCGTTGATGAGGATAACGACTCGTGTTTTCCCAAGGCCAGTGAAAAATCCACTGAATGCGGCAACCATGGCAGTTGGCAGGGCAGAGTAGCAAAGAGCATTAAAGTAGTTGCTCTCTAATCCTTGAATGATTGGTGAATGCCCAATCCATTTAAAAAAGTACGGGGAGATGAACATTAAAAACAAAAAGAGAATCCCACCAATGATGCTGATGTAAAGGGCGTGCCAAAGGCTCGCGCCTATTTTTTGATTTTCTTTTGCGCCAAAATACTGCGCAACAAAGGTTGTGCAATAGCATGCTGTTTGTTGCAAAAGTGCCATGGGTGTCCAAAAAACGCCCATGACAGCCATAGCGGCACCTAAGGATTCCGTTGCGTGGGATCCCAGAAAAACGCGATCAATTGTGAGTTGGATATTCCAAAAGCCATTGGCAATGATCAGAGGCCAAGCGATGCTTAAGATTTCTTTCCATTTTTGTAGCAGAGATTTAGGCACAAATGTTTCCTGATTCGATGAATACGACCGGAAAGATAATCGAAAAGCCTAGAGGTAATCAAAAAGATTTTCCGAAAAGTTCACCTCGAGCGTGGATAAAAAGTCCGATCCACCAAGCTCCGGTGTTGAGGAGCCAATGGTGCCAACCGAAACCAAGGTGGCATCGCCAGATTGCGACAGCGCTTCTCCTGTGCCACTTAAAGAGCCGCGGGTGGCGGTTCCTGTGGTGAGAGTGATGAGCAAGCGGTTCATCACCAAAAGACCTTCGTCGGTGACATCGGCCTTGTAACCGTTGCCTTCATCGGTGACCAAAAAAGCGCGCATGCGGATGCTGATGCTTTTAATGAGCAGGCCTCCTGATTCAGTCAGGGTGCCACTAAAAAGAGTTGTGTCTGTTGAACCGCACTGAGAATCAGCAACCAAGCGGCCGCAGGAATCAATCACAATGTCGACATCTAAACCACCAAGTGAATCGTTGATGGTGTCGCAACCTGTGGTGGTGGTGTCGGGAGCGCAAACACGATAAACAACGGTGGGAAAATCTTGAGCACGGGCTTGTAGGCTGCCTCCACTGATGGCTTTGAGTGGCCAACTGTAAGACTCGGGAAGTTCAATGTTTAAATCCAAGTCACTGTCTTCGGCATCAATGAGAAGACTCAGGAAGAAATTCATGGTGACATTGCTAGTGAATGAGGATGAGTTTGATGATTGGCTGCTGTCTGTTGTCGAAGTGGATGATGTGTTGTTGCTGCTTTGATTTGTTGAATTGCTTGCCGATCCGCAGTTCAAAACGGTGATCGCAATCGCAAACACGGCAATCATTTTGAAAAAGTTTTTAAAATAAGGAGATGATCTCATGGGCTTTCCTTGTTTTTCTAAAAATCCAACAATTTAGAATCTATGGTGTTTATCGGCCAAAGGGCCTTGGATGTTTCTTCAAAGTGCCGTGCGAATTGGCTTTTTAGGTCAAGTTGACAAAGGATGCATCTAAACATAGGTAATTCCACGATTTTTAATAATGCGCTGAATCATAAATCCAGAGCGCTTTGGGGTAAAACATGTCGTTTAAGACCTTTCACATCCGCAGCATTTTTTTGATTTTGTTCCTATTCGTTTTGGCGTTTCCTTTTTCTTCTCAAGCGATTTCTTTGTCCTTAACGGGTAAGCCGGAGGGCTTTGCGAAAATCATTGAAGACGCTTCTTCTTCGGTTGTGAACATTTACACCACCAAAAGTTTGCGATCCAAAAATGCGAGCGATCACCAAAGCGAATCATACCAAGAAGCCTACAAAGGTTTTTTACAGCAGCGCGAAAATCTGAACCGACAAAGCGAAGGGCAAAACGCGTTGGGATCAGGCTTTATCATTTCGGAAGATGGCAAGGTCTTAACAGCTTATCACACCATTGCCGGTGCAGATGATGTGCATGCGGTTTTGCAAGATGGCACGCGTGTTTTGACCAAGGTGGTGGGTGTCGATAAGCGTTTGGATTTAGCGGTTCTCAAGCTCACGGCCAATCGCAAGTACGAACCCTTGCAGTTTGCTGATTCCGATAAAGCGCGCGTGGGGGATTGGGTGTTGGCCATTGGTAATCCTTTTGGTTTGCAGCAAACAGTCACGGCAGGGATCATTTCGGCAAAAGGCCGGGTGTTGGGGGCTGGACCCTGGGATGATTTTATTCAAACGGATGCGTCGATCAATCCTGGAAATTCAGGGGGACCGCTTTTGAACATGGATGGTGAAGTGTTGGGCATGGCTTCAGCTATGATTGGCTTAGGCCAAGGCTTGGGTTTTGCGATCCCAGCTAAAGTCATTAAAAGTGTCATGAACGAACTCATTCAAAATGGGCGCGTGACTCGTGGTTGGTTGGGCGTGACTGTGCGTGATTTGCAGCCTGAGGAAAAAGAAGCTTTTGCTTTGAAGAAAGCGGTGTTGGTCATGGAAGTGGCCCCAGAAGGGCCTGCTGGCGAGTCTGGGATTTTACCGGGGGATTTGATTTTGCGTTTTGAAGGCAAAAAGGTCTCGGATAAACGCGCATTGCCGTATGCGATTGCTTTGAGAAAGCCAGGTTCTAAGGTTGTGTTAACAATTTTGCGAGCAGGCAAAGAATTAGAAAAACAAGTCACTTTGGGAGATTTAGACAACCCGAACAAAGCTTTTGCCTTCCCGTTAAATACCTTGCCGACAAGTAAAATGGTTTTGGGTATCGATGTGCGTGATATCGAAACAGACGATAAGCTTGATGACAAAGGCGTGGTGGTGACCAAGGTTCATAAGAATTCCAGTGCTGATGTGATGGGGATGAAAGACGGCGATGTGATCACACGCTTCAATGATTCCAAAATCTCGTCCTTAAAAGATTTTCGCAAGCGATTTGCCAAGGTTAAGGGCGGCGAGCTCATGGTTTTAGAGGTCAAGCGTAAGGGCCAGCTGTATAAATTTGTATTAAAAAAATAAGCAACATTTCTATGGTGTTGCCGATAAGATCTTCGTGAATTTAAAAATCAATTCAAATTTGGGTAAAGTATTTGATGCTTATGTTTATCCTAAAAGCCCGCTTTTTAAACCCGCGGAATCTGGGCTGACATTGCTTTCTTATAGAACAGCAAAGGCTCTTTCTATTGGTGAAAGCGAGTCGCTTAATTTCAACAGAGGTGGGCGTTAGCAAAGGCATCTGATTGTTCGCAATCCGAATGATATTTGAATCCGAGCACAGATCATTCCCTACGGGCTTAACTGGTCGGGCTTTCATCGATCGAGTTATTGACCTGGCTGTACGAAACCGGCTTAACTATGTCACAACCTGGAGTAGAAAGATCCATAGTCTTAGAAAACCGGCAATCAGGTTTAAAGAAAAATGCAGGCTTTGGCAAAAGGTTTTGCGCAAAGAGTTCGTCGGAAGGCTTGTCTTTGTACATGCTCAGTCATTTTGCAGATCATTTGGGTTAAACAATCAGAAGAAAAACAAAAATTCATGAGTTCGCGCGACTTTTCTGAGCTTTTAGATCGTAGTTCCGAATTGCGTGACTCTTAACCCCACAGCGTTATCAGGATTACCTGGCCTGCGAAATCATCAAAACACTTATTTTTCAGGAAAGTAGAAATCTGGAGAAAAGAATCATGTTGTTTTCCCAGATTTTTATTGGGTGGAGAGAAAAAAGAAATCTTATCAAGTTTAGGTGTTGCCTAAATTCTATCCGTACATAAAACACTAGTGCGCCGAAAAATCTTAGAAGGAATTATTTTGGGTGAGATACCCGCAGGTGTATCAGAGTCACTCAAGAAGGCAGTCTGGTGCAAATCAACCAGCCGTTCAGAAAAAATCTGGGCAAATGGCTGATGACATTGTAATTTATTACTATAATGAATCTTTTCCCAAATTGTGGAAGGCGTTAAAAGTTAAACACTGATTTGGAGAATTTCTAATGGTATCTTTTGCACCAGTTAGGTTCAGGCCTTGGCAGCTTCTGAGGTTTTCAAATGTGCCTGTCATGTTGCTGTGCCATTCCGTCAATCAGGAGGAAAGTTTTCCGCAGCAACTGCTCCTCATGATGAGCTAGGTTTATCTTCGTCGAAAATCATATGAATGAAACGCCAAAGCCCTGCGTGAAAAAATGGATGCCTTAAGAGAAGTTGAATCACTGGGCAGAGACCTTGTCCCGATAGATTAGATAATTGGTTGGCGTTCAACGTCATTCCTTAAATTTTGTTGTTGGGATAACAAAGCCGTCTTACGGCCCGTACCCTCATTTGATGTTTTGCTGAATGAAATGATGACCCATGCTAGTCCAATGGTGCGAACATCATCAGATGCATTTGTGCGTGATGTCTTCATGCGAGCAAACAACTATGCAGCAAAATTTTGGCTCCTATGGAGAGGCTATGCTTTTGTTGTGATTATGCCGTTGTGATTGATTGGATGCCATACAAAAAAGTTTTGGGAAGCTATAAAGATTATTGGTTGCTAAAGAGAACGCCTTTTTGTTCATGATAACTAAATCATGAAGTGCAAAGCTTTTCCAAGGATCATGCAGCGCATTTTTCTCACCTAGAATTAGGCAATCAAGCAATGCCTTGAGTTTTTAGAATCGAACCACTGCCCATAGCAGCGTACAAGCCCCCTCTAAATCGATTCCTTCCGATAGTATAGGGTATCTTATACTCCGTTTATGTGTTTATCTCATGATGTTGCTCATGCGGGATCATACCGAGTGAAAAAAGGGGAGCAGATTGCTGATATTTTGCATTTGAATTCAAATGTGTCTTGCGATCTTCCTTTGACCTAGAGCAAGGTTATTGATTATAAAGACATGATAAGCCAGATTAACATGCTTTCGGTTTAAAGAAATGGTTACGCGTATCCTTTGGATGTAAAGTCTTTATTTAGACAGATGCATGAGGGGTGGTCAGGCCTTACAGAAGCGGTCGCTTCTCTGAGTAAATGAAGTAGTTCTATTTGATCTTTCCTTTCTTTAATTCTCCTATTGATTCTTTTTTTCTCTGCGTTAAATTCACGCTCTAGTGAGGAGCATTCATGGATATTACTTTTTTAGGTGCGGCCCAAGGTGTCACGGGTTCTAAGTTTTTGGTGAACTTCGATGACGAGCATCAGGTTCTTTTTGATTGTGGTTTGTTTCAAGGTCTTAAAGAATTACGCTTACGCAATCGCGCTAATCCCGAGTTAGATCCTAAAAATCTAACAGCCATTGTTTTAACACACGCGCATTTGGACCACAGTGGCTATGTTCCCTTAGTGGTTAAGAAAGGATTTAAAGGACCCATTTATACAACCCCGGGCACCTTGGATCTTTGTAAAATTCTTTTGCCAGACGCGGGTTATATTCAAGAAGAAGAAGCGCGCTTTGCCAACAAGCATAAATTTAGCAAACACCATCCAGCTTTGCCGCTTTACACTTTAGAAGAAGCAAAAGCCTCTTTGAATTATTTTAAACCCAAACCTTATAATGAAGAGTTTGAATTGTTTCCCGGTTGTAAAGTCACCTTTCATCGTGTTGGTCATATTTTAGGCGCTTCTTATGTGCAGGTTGATTATCAAGGCAAACGCATTGTGTTTAGCGGGGATGTGGGGCGTTTGAATGATTTTTTAATGAAGCCTCCCGAAGCGCTTTGCCAAACTGATTACCTGCTCATTGAATCCACTTATGGTGATCGCAAGCACGATGAGGATGACCCTATGGAAGAACTGGCAGCTGTTGTGAACCGCACAATAAAGCGTGGCGGTGTGCTCATTATCCCGTCTTTTGCTGTGGGCAGGACACAATCGATTCTTTATCTGCTAACCCAATTGCGTAAGCAAAACAAAATTCCACGTGTGCCTATTTATTTGAATAGCCCCATGGCAACCAGCGCGACCAAGCTTTTTTGTCAGCATCCCGAAGATCATTTGCTCAGCGAAGCTGAATGCCAAGACATCAATAGCGATGTGCATTTTGTAAAAGACACGGAGGCTTCCATTGCTCTTAACGCAAAATCTGAACCCATGATCATTGTCGCTGGCAGTGGCATGGCTACTGGTGGGCGTGTTATTCATCACATCAAACATTTTGGTGGTGATCCCAAAAATACGATTTTATTTGTTGGTTACCAGGCTGCGGGAACCCGTGGTCAGGCTATGTTGCAAGGGGCTAAAGAAATTAAAATTCACGGTGCTTATGTTCCTATTCGCGCCGAGGTGGCTCTTATCGATAACTTATCAGCGCACGCGGATTACCCAGATATCATTAATTGGATCAAAGAAGCCAAAATGAACCCTAAAAAAGTTTTCATTGTGCATGGGGAACCAGGCGCGCAAGATCACCTGCGCTTGCGTTTGCAAGATGAGTTCAATTGGGATCAAGTGGTGATCCCCAAATTGGGTGAGTCATTCACTTTATAAAAACAGAATCATGAAGAAGCAAAAAGGCAAAGAAGGTTTTGAAGCTCATTATCAAGAAGTGTGGGGAGAGCGGTGGGCAGGTTTAAAAACAGCATTGCTTGCTCCCAAGCTTCATTTTGAACGACCCAATGGTTTTGCCAAAGAGGACTCTGATCTCAATCCCATTTATAGTATGGATGAAGCCTCGCTGTATCCTGTGCTTGCCTTGCAGCTTTGTTCTGATCATCAGGTATTGGATTTGTGTGCTGCCCCCGGTGGTAAGTCACTTTTGATTCTAGAGCAAACACGTGCGCCACAGTGTTTGACTTTAAACGAAGTTTCTCGGTCGCGTTTTTTTAAACTGCGTCGCGTGTTAAAAGAGTATGTGCCAGCCTCTATTTTAGATAAGGTCACTCTCACCAATTTTGATGGGTCTCGTTACGGTCTGCACCAAGCTGAGGTCTTTGACCGTATTCTTGTCGACGCTCCTTGTTCTGGTGAGCGTCATGTTTTGCATGACGACAAGGAACTTAGCAAATGGAGCGCTTCGCGTTCTAAAAGTTTAGCCAAGCGTCAGTACGCTTTATTGGCGAGTGCTTTTTTGGCTCTTAAGCCAGGCGGACGGCTTGTGTACTCGACTTGCTCGATTTCTCCTTTAGAAAACGACATGGTTGTGGCGAGGCTTCTGAAACGAAAACCCAATGCCCAAAGTGGTGATTTTGCACAGCCTGAAAAGGGAGAACCAACGGATTTGGGCTGGATTGCCTTGCCGGATCAGGCGCAGGGCTTAGGGCCCATTTACTTTGCGGTGGTGGAGAAAAGTCTGTGATTTGGTGGGGGGTATTGATTTTCTGACTGAAATCTTCGATAGGGCGCTGGGTTTATTTAACGCAATCGAAAGGTTTCATTATGTCAGGCGGTTTAGTTTCAGCACCAAAAGGCTTTGCTCCCTCAGCAGTTTCTATCACCCGCTACCTTGCTCAAGTAGAACAGCAGCAAAGAGCTCTTGGGCGTTCTCCTGTTAGTTTGGCAGGTGGCAAACCGAACCCCGCAGTTTATGATCGCGATGAATACAATCAATTGGCGTTTGCTCATATTGAGCGTATGGCTGCTCGCGGTTCTGTTGCCGGCATTCAAAATAGGTTTCAACTCAAGCAATATTTGAGCAACTACACAGGTAGTGAATGTCACCAAGCCATTCGTGATGATTTTCTTGCAGGGTATCAAAACGATTTTAATGTGCAAATGAGTGCAGGCCGACTTTTGCCAACCAATGGAAACACACAAGCGATCTCTTTGCTTCTTCAAATGTATAATAAGCTTGGAATTGCAGTGTCTGTATTCACACCAAGCCCAACTTATGCGGGAGTTTTATCACCTTTGCAGTACGCTAAAAACGTGCGTCCTTTTGCGGTTAACATAGACGAAAACGGCATGGTTCCGCACGATTTAGAGGAACAGATCCAAACGGCCAAAAAGACAGGGTTTCACAGTGCATTCATTTACTTGGTTCCCGATGGCGATAACCCCTCTGGCATCACCTTGTCGCAAGAACGTCGTGATGCCTTGTATGAGGTTGCTGCGCGAAATGGGGTTTTTATTTTAGAAGACACTCCTTATGGTTATTTGCGATTGGAAGAAGGCGAAGAGTATCCGGCCTTGATGGCAGCTAATGATCCAGAAAATATCGTGATGCATGCTTTTTCGGCCTCTAAAATAGGCGTGCCTGATGAGCGAGTGGCATGGTTGCACGTGCCCAATGAATGGAAACTTGCTAATGGCCAGGTCTTTCCTCTTTATAACGAAGTTGTGGCGGCATTTGCAGCGCAATCATTGATTCACAGTGCCATGTCTTTGGCTGGTTTTAACGGCCAGATGTACAATGATGCTGGCGAGTTTGTTGGTTTGTGGCCACAAGCTAGAAAGCGGAGTGCTTTTTATAGAAATAACCGCGATGTTCTTTTTGATGGCTTGCAGACAGCATTAGCAGGACACCCAGATTTATTTCAGTTAAGCCCTAAACCTAAGAGTGGCTTTGTCTTTTGTTTGAAAATGCCGGGCCTTCAAAAAAGAACTGGCATGGATGCCGTTGAACTTGCGCGCTGGCTCATTGAAAAATACGAGGTCATTGTGACTCCTATGGCTGGGTTTTACCCTGAAGGAGCTCCTGTAGGCAGCGGTTCTGATGAGATTCGTTTTGCTTATAGTGCGGCCAGTCCAGAGGAATTACGACAGGGTGTAGACAGACTTGTTTCTGGTTTGCAAACAGCGTATTCAATTAACCTTGGATGACCCGATTCAAAATCATTCTCGCTTTAAAGAAATCAAAAACAAAGCGGCCAAGGACTTAAAAGATTCTAAAAAAGTTCAGGCCTTGGTGCGCGCGGCAGCCGAAAAAATCAAACGGCAGGGCAGTGGTTTTTTTAAAAATGGTCGCGAGCAATTCCAAACTCTTTTGCGGCTACTCAAAGCTTACGCCAAACGAGACTACACGGTTGTGCCGTGGCGCAGTTTGGTCCTTATGCTCACCGCGGTTTTGTATTTTGTGATGCCCTTGGATGTTGTCCCGGATTTTTTATTTTCTTTGGGTCTGCTTGATGACATTGCGGTGTTGAGCTGGGTGATGAAAGCCGTGCAAAAGGACTTAGATCGCTTTCAGGACTGGGAAGAGGGAGTTCGTTGATTGTTAGGTGGGGGATGTTAGGGGTTATGCAATTTTAGTGAATAATGAAGAATTAAAAATGAATAATTAAGAGTGATTGTAAGAAATTCGAGAATACGAGAATGTCTTCCCGGGCACAGCGCGAACGGCCAAGGAAATTGTATCAAAATTATGGTCGCTCACGAGCGACCACTACTTAAGCCCTTAGGCACCTAAGCTCTTAGGCACATTAACAACGAGCTCCTAGACGTCAGGCACGAATCCCAAAAGGCTGGATTGCTTCTCAGCTCCGCCTTCCTCCTACGTTCGTCTGAGACGAACTACGGAGAACGAGTAGGCGGACTGATCGCAATGACACTCTTGTCACTGCGAGGAGTGAAACGACAAAGCAGTCCACAATACAATTAAATACAGGGTTGCTTTCTCCTTCGCTAAAGCTTCGGAGAACAGGTCATTAGCCTCTGGCTGATCACAATAAACTAAAGCTTAGCCAAAGCTTCTTTGCAGCTTTTTGGTCCCACAATCGAAATCACAAAGCGATCCAAGGTCAGGTATTTTTGCGCTGTCTTTTTAATTTGCGCAGCAGTGACTTTGCGGATTTGCTTTTGGAAATCAAAGTGATCATCAATGCTTTTGCCATAGAGCTGATTCAAAACCAAATTCATCGCGATGGCACTGTTCTTTTGATGGTCGATTTCGTGATTGCCAATGATGTAATTTTTAGCGCGCTCTAGTTCTTCTTGCGAAATGTTATTTGTGCGCAGTTTGTCGAGCTCGTTTAAAATGCCCGCAATGGCGGTTTCGGTTTTACGAGGGTCTGTTCCAATGTAACAGCCAAAAAAGCCGGTTTCCAAGCCTTCTACTAAGGTGGATGTTACGGTGTAGGCCAAAGATTGCTTATCACGCAGTTCTAAGAACAGGCGGCCGCCTTGTCCTGACAACACATTGCTGATGATTTCAAGAGCGTGCTTGTCTTCGCTGTGTATTGAAGAGCCCAAAAATCCAATGGCAACGTGAGCCTGCATTTTATCGCGCTCTTCAAAGAGAGTCACAATTTTTTGAGGCATGGTTGGCTTTTTTAATTTGAGAGCAGCAGGCTTAGATCCTTTAAGATCAGCAAAGCTTGTGTTGAGGATATCTAAAATTTGATTGCTGTTAAAATCACCAACAGCAGAGATCACTAAATTTTTAGGAGTGACAATTTTTTTGTAGTAACTTTTTAAGGAGTTTGCTGTGAGCTTTTGCACCGATGCTTTTTCGCCCATTTGTGTCATGCGATAAGGATGGCCCGCGAAGAGTTTGCCCATGGCCATGCGAAAAGCAGTTTGTGCTAGGTTATCGTTACGGTTACGGATCGCAATGAGTTGTTGCTGTTTTTCTTTTTTGATTTCGTCAGGATCAAAAGAGGAGTTGTGCAAGACATCGCTAAAAAGATCAAAGGCCTGATCAATTTTGTCGCTTAAGAACGATAAAGAAAAACCAAAAGAGTTTCTGCCAGCGTAAGCCGAAATGTCACCGGCCATCCACTCGCATTGTTCTGCCAAGTTCACATAAGGTAAATTTTTAGTGGAACGTGTGACCACGTTGGAAAGCAATTGGTTGATGCCATTGTTGGCAGGGGTTTCGTAGCGTAAGCCACCCATGCTGGCGGTTTTGAGAGACACCAAAGGCAAACGGTGGTTTTCTTGGAGAACAACCTGAATGCCGTTGTCTAGTTGGTGTAGCTCGACGCCTTTGCGTTTTTTGATCGCTTTGGGTTTGTTGTGCGTCAGCGAAGAAGATTTTTTGAATAAATTTTTATCAAGAGTGATTTTAGCTTTTGGTGGGTGCAAGACAACAAGAACAGCTTTGTCCCATTGCAAATACTTTTGCGCAGCCATTTTGAGGTCGTGCGGTGTGAGCGCCATGACTTGTTCCATATAGGTTTTGTCAAAGTCAAAACTCACTCCGGCCGTTTCGTAGCTCATCCATTTGCGTGCCGTGCCTTCGGTGGTTTGTTGTTGGTAAACAAGTTGTGACTTTGCCAAAAGCAGAGCGCGTTGCACTTTGTCTTCTGGAAACACACTGGTTTGTGTTTTTATGATTTGATCACGGATAGCCAAGAGAGCTTTGTTTAAATTTTTGGGTTCCACTTGGCCACCAATCGAAAACATACCAGGGTGGCGTGGTGTGTAGCAGCTACACCAAATAGAATGAACAAGATCGGTTTTTTCTCGGACCTCTTGCTCTAAAAGTGATGTCTCGGCTTCGCCTAACAAATAGCTTAAAACATCTAACGCGGGTACATCTTTGTGGTTAATGGCTGGAGCAGGGAAGGCCAAATCAAAATAAGTGGCAGCCATGTCCATTGATTTTAAAACAACCTTGCCACTTTTTCGCTCGGGTTCGGACGAGATTTTGCGAGGTGTGTAAGGGTGGCCGATTTCAAAACGGAAGAGATCTTCTAGGCCTTTGCTGAGTTGGTCTTCGCTGATGTTGCCACAAATGCCTAAAATCATATTTTGTGGGGTGTAGTGTTCTTTGTAAAAGGACATGACCTTTTCGGAAGAAAAACCACGCACGTGTTTTTCGGTGCCGATGATGGGGCGACCGTAGTTGTGTTTTGTGAAAAATGTTTTAAAAAGGTTTTCGCCAAGCACGCGATGAGGGTTGTCTTTGCCTCTTCGGATTTCTTCGACCACAACTTCTTTTTCGCGTTCAAGTTCTTCGGCGTCCATGTTGGCGTCAAAGCCCATTTCTTTGATGAGTTTGAGTCCCAGTAAGAAATTCTTTGCAGGCAGATTGATGTAATAAACAGTTTGATCAAACGAAGTGTAAGCATTGAGTTCGCCACCATTGGCTTCTACAAGCGTGGCGATTTCTCCAGGCTGAAAAGATTTTGTGCCTTTGAAAACCATGTGCTCGATCAGATGGCATAATCCTGATTCAGCGTTGGTTTCGTGTGCCGAACCAACACGCACACCAAGATAAATAGAAACAACATCGGCGTTGTTGTTTTGTTCAAAAATGACCTTGAGGCCGTTCGAAAGTTTTATATTTTTAGCGAATTGCATTGTGATCCCAAATGTTAGAAATTTGACGGATATCATAGATTTTTTGGCAGGAAGGTCAATCAAACAAATCAATTTCATCATGTTTTTTTTGTGATGTGAATCAATGTTAAGTCCTGTGGGCCATTGTGCACCAATGACTTCCCGATGCCGACTTTAGAAAAAATTGCCTGGGGGGCTCTTTTTGGGCCTGTGCTCTGATTTTGAAATGAAAGCGATGTCTTAGTGTATAAAAAAATGCTGAAACCGCTTTCCACAATAGGAAATGTCTGCTAGAATTTATAGACTTGTCGCACAAAAACGGCATTTTTTGCCGGGCAAGGACACAAGGGGAAAACAGGGCTATGAAAGAAAACAAGATTCTATTGGTGGAAGATGATGTCTCGTTGCGTTTTGCAATCGAATCTTTTCTGACACAACAAACCGATTTTAAAATTAAATCTGTTGGCGATGTAGCAGCAGCCAAAAAAGCGTTGGATGAAGTTCAGTACGATCTGGTGATCTCTGATATCAAAATGCCTGGAGGCACAGGATACGAGGTTTTAGAGTACTGCAAATCAAAGCAAGAGTCGGCTCTTGTGATTTTGATGACTGCGTTTGGCACCATTGAAGATGCTGTGTCTGCCATGAAAAACGGAGCCTATGATTTTATTGTGAAGCCCTTCCAGCTCACAACGCTCGAGAACGTTGTGCAATCGGCTTTGCAAGATCGTGTTGCGATTTTGGCCGGTCGTACTGAGAAAAAAACAAACGACAAACCAGCCAACAAAGAAGAGTCAGACGATCTTCTTGCGCTTAAAAAAGTTTTTATCACCAATAACACCAAAATGAAAAACCTTGTCGAAAACCTCAGAAAGGTTGCGGCCAGTAAAGCAACCGTTTTGATTCAAGGCGAAAGTGGTACTGGTAAAGAAGTTTTGGCCAACATGATTCATGAATTCAGCCCTCGTCGCGAAAAGCCATTCATCGCGATCAACTGCGCGGCTTTACCCGATAACCTTTTAGAGAGTGAATTATTTGGTCACGAAAAAGGTTCGTTTACCGGAGCGATTCAACGTCAAATTGGTAAATTTGAATTGTCCGATGGTGGCACTATCTTATTAGATGAAATCAGTGAAATGAGTTTGAACATGCAGACCAAGTTGCTGCGTGTTTTGCAGGAATGCGAAGTTTACCGCATTGGTGGCAACAAGCCAATTCCTTTGAACTTGCGCGTGATCGCTTCCACCAACCGTGATCTTTATCAGTACATGAAAGCCGGGCATTTTCGCGAAGATTTGTACTACCGTATCAACGTGATCCCGATTTCTGTTCCTCCGTTACGCGAACGTGGTGATGATGTTCTGACCTTGTCAGAGTATTTCTTAAAAGAGTTTGCTGACATGCATGGTCGTCCAGAAATCAACTTGGATGAACTGGCTCGTTACAAAATCATGAACCACCCTTGGCAAGGAAACGTGCGTGAGCTGCGCAATGCCATGGAGCGGGCTGTCTTGGTTGGTAATTTCGACCAAGTCATTAACGAAGACATGACCGGTCAGTCCGATCAGGTTGGGCAGATCATTCAAAATGATGGCAATGCCAGTACAGCAAGTCTGGATAAGAGCGCTGATTTGACCTTGCAAGAGGTCGAGAAACGCGTGATTTTAGAAACCTTGCACCGCTGCAAGGGCAATCGCACACGCACGGCCGAAAAATTGGGCATCAGCTTGCGTACCTTACGCAACAAGCTCAAGATCTTTCGTGAAGAGGAAGAGGCCTTGAAGCAATCCGGACAAGAGACCGGCAGTGCGATTTCGTCTTCAATCAATTAATAAGTGGTTTAATGAGATGTGCCAGGGCTTTGCTTAGAGCAACTCAGGGATGTCAATTTTAAGCGCTGCTTCGTCTTCTTCGACAGCAGGGGCTTCGCATCGGTCGATGAGTCCATCGGCAATTTCACGAAGGCTAGTTACGATTTCTTTGTTATCGCAATCGACAAGAGGGTAAGATCCATTTAGGATTTGGCGCACTCGGCTGGACGCCAAGTGGACAAGAGCAAAGCGGTTTTCAACGTGTTCAAGACAATCTTCTACGGTAACTCTGGCCATAAAATGAGACTCCTATAGGATCAATGGGGTTTCGCCCGCCTACAGGCGAAACCATTCGATAAAAATTAAGAAGTCTCAACTACCTCAGGCCTGTTTAAAAGGTCAAGAGGCAGCTCTTTTGGTCCAATAGCGTTGAAGGCTTTGTTCTGTGATATGATGTTCGTCTTATTCAGTCGGAACAGAACAGTTGTCTTCCAACCATTTGTCCAAATCAGCACGGCGTACACGCCATTGTGAGCCAATTTTGAACGCGGGAATCTTTTTATCGCGAATCATACGGTAAAAAGTCATCTCGTGGATACCGAATTCCGCCGCCATGTCTGCAACTGATAGGTATTCCTTTTGGTTGGCAAGATTTTCTTTAATATTATTCATATGCACCTCAATGTTTAATGTTAGTTACTAATGCACAGCCTGTGCCAAATTGTCCTTGTGGTCTGATTTTACTAAGTCACTGTGATCACTCATTTTTATGCCTTATTTTGGAGGGGGCTTTTGTTAGCCTTGTCAAAAACTGACAAGATTTGCCTAGAAGAGTGGGCAAGAATGACTCATTTTGATAAAAACGCGGCAAAATGAGCCGTGGTCTCAACGCTTTTTCTCGCGCTTGAATAGCTTCAAATCCCTGAGATTACTGCGTGCGCGCTTGGATAGCAGGCTATTTTCCTTTAAGGTTTCGGCATGGGTTCGGAAAAAATCCTCAGCGGCTTTGGCCACCTGGGGGTTGGTTGATTGTGTCAGGATGCTCAATTCTTCGGCCATGTCTTTGTCTAAAAGTTGCAAGCTTTGGGGCAGGTGATGTTTGAGAATCTCCAGGTGTTTCGATGTGCGGTCTGCCATGGAATTGAGGTCCGCGATAAAATGTTGCTCGAACATTTTCTTGGTGAGGATGCCTGATTTGATCCAGACGGAGAGACCGTTGTCGACAACCTTCCATGTTGGGTACAGGATTTCTGGATCGTTCTCGTCCAGATACTTTAGAAACGAGGACAATTGCTCGTGAGAAAAAATTCCTTTTTGCGCAACCAGATCAATGTGTCGCTCCAAAAATGACATCTTCATTTCGATCATGTTGCGATTATCGTTTTTGTGATCCAGCAAAACGCGTGACAGGGGAGTGATGCTCAACCATCCCCGCAGGCGCAACCAATCATAAAGTTCATCAACGAGCAAAATGATCTCTCGTTGTGCGCTTTCGGATTGTTTGGGAAAGCCTTCGAGCAAAAGGGCGTAATCTTTTTGAGTGTACCAACCAAAGCGACTCAGGTTTCTAAAATTCTTTTTAACGAGTAAAAAGGGATCGCTGTATTGTTCTAAATGAATCTGCATGTACTTCCAGATTTCTTCAAAATCAGCTTTGGTGAATGCTCCTGCATCCACAAACGAGGGGATCAAATGAGCGAGCAAGGTCAAATGAATCTGACTGCGGTCTTCGTCTGCGCTCATGATGGAGCTTTTGATTTTAACTGCCCAGCTGCGGTCGAAAATGCCAAGTTTGGTGAGGTTCTCTGTGGTTTCTTTTTTGGTTAAAAAGGCAAACAGACGCTCTTGCATGTCGCCTTTGGCGCGCAAGATGTAGCGCAGGATATCCTGAATATCCTTTTTTGAAATCAGCTGGCGTTCGATCCAGATGCCAAGATTTTTTTCGAAGGCTTGCAGGTAATTCTCATAATTGCTTTCGGGAATGTCTTTGAGCATGGTCACAAAGCGGGTCACGTGACTTTGTTCCATGATGCTGGTTTCAATCATCACGCGACCATCCTTCTTGAGAATGGCGGCTGCCATTTGCGGGATAGCGGGGTGTTCAATGTAAAGGCCGTCAATGATGTTAAAACCAAATTCAGGATTTAAAAAGGCGGTGTTGATGACTTTTTGTTCTAGGATGATGCGGATGAGCGAAAGAAAAATGGTGAAGTGCTCATTGGAATCATAAATTTTCTCGGCAAAGTTATGAACAATACGAGCTTGGATTTTGCGTCTTTTGATGAGGAAGCCCATATTGGCTCTAAAAAAACCATTGGCGTGCAGCCGGACATTTTTAGAGGGGCTGGCTAAAAGACCAATGATGCGGTTCAATAGTTTTTCATCTAGTTTTTTGCGGCGATCAATTTCTTTGAGGTTCTTGCTCAAGAAGCGCAAAGCGGCGGTGACTTCAAAGGCTTTGCTGCTTTCTAATTCGGTCAAGGCTTTTTTATAACCATGTTCAAAGGCTTGTTCTTCGTCATCAAAAATCTTGGTGGCTGTTTGTTTAGCAGACAAAACGGGATCCACATCAAAACCAGCTTTAAACAAAGCCGCTTCTGACCCAGAATGGAACAGCAAGCATAGGGACAAAATCCCAAAAAATACTTTGGTTTTAAAATCTGTAAACAAAGAAAACCCCCTCAACACCTCTTATCGGCAGGATTGGGAAAATCTTAAGTCGTGAATTTTTTGCTCATGATGATACAGGGCTTGTCAGCCTTGTGCAGAAGGGCGATGTTGTGAACAGGAGTGTCATTTATGAAACAAGATGTTGAAAATCGTTTGGCGAAAGAAGCCTCCCCTTATTTAAAACAGCACGCGAGCAATCCTGTGGATTGGCACCCCTGGGGAGAAGAGGCATTGCGTCTTGCGCGCGAACAAAACAAACCTTTGCTGGTGTCCATTGGTTACTCGTCTTGTCATTGGTGCCATGTCATGGAACACGAGAGCTTTGCCAACCCTGACATTGCGGCACTCATGAACCGCTATTTTGTGAACATCAAAATTGATCGCGAAGAACGCCCCGACTTAGATGAAATTTACATGAACGCTGTGCAAGCTTTGACAGGGCGAGGTGGCTGGCCGCTTAATGTTTTTTTGACTCCTGATCTAAAACCTTTTTTTGGAGGCACTTATTTTCCTCCAGACAGACGCTATCCCAATATGCCAAGCTGGCCAGAGATCATCAGATCGCTTGGTGAGTTGTTTCACACAGATCCCGAGCGCATTCAAAACAATGCCAACGAACTTTACAATCATGTCAAAACTTTAAGCTTTTTGCCTGAAGCAAAACAAAACGATTGGCAACAAGCCTTTGCGGCCGTCACCAAATTAAAAGAACAGCTTTTGCGTAGCTTCGATCCTGTCTACGGAGGCTTTGGCACGGCGCCTAAATTTCCGCATGCCGAAGACATTCGTTTTTTGAGTGGACTGGCTCAGAGGCAAAATGACGAGGCTGCAAAAAACGCAGCCACCTTCACTTTAGAAAAAATGGCACATGGTGGGATTTATGATCAGCTTGCAGGAGGCTTTCACCGTTACTCAACAGATGAAAAATGGTTGGTGCCACATTTTGAAAAGATGCTTTACGACAACGCTTTGCTTTTACCGGCGTACGCAGAAGCGGGAGTTCTCTTTAAAAATGATTACTTTGTTAGCATTTGCGAAGAGATTGTCCAGTATCTGCAATCAGAGATGTGTTTTGGAAGCAACGCGTTTTATTCTGCTCAAGATGCCGATACAGAAAATGAAGAAGGGAAATTCTTTGTTTGGGAAAAAAGCGAACTGCTGTCGTTATTAGACACATCTGATAAGCTCTATCCGGTTTTGGAATCTTACTTTGGTTTTGATGGTGAGCCTAATTTTGAAGGCAAGGCGTATGTTTTGCATGTTCATCGTAGCCTTGATGTTGTGGCGCAAGACCTTGGGCTTTCTTTAGAAGAAGCGCGTGAGCGTTTGCAAAAAGCTTGTGAGTTGCTCAAACAACAACGCGACAAACGCGAACGTCCCTTTACCGATAAAAAAATCATCGCGGCTTGGAACATGATGATGATTTCGGGTCTTTGTGAGGCAGGTCGTCTTTTACAAAAAGCCGATTGGGTGGATCTTGCTCAAAAGGCCATGGATTTCTTGGAAACAAACCTTAAGCAAGGCGATGCTTTGTTGCGGATCAGTGCGGCGGCATTAGAAGGTGCGGGGCGTTCTAACAGTAAGGAAGGTTTTTTAGAGGATCACGCGTATTATGTGCAGGCGTTATTGGATTTGCATTTGGCCACGCAGGATGCTGTTTATTTAAACAAGGCCATTGCCGCGCAAAAATTTTTGGATGCTGAGTTTTCTGATGCCGAGGAGTGCGGTTATTTTTTCACAAAGGCCAATCAAAAAGATGTTTTGGTGCGTACTCGCTCTGCCTTTGATGGTGCAACGCCTTCTGCGCTGGCAATTGCTGTGGGCAATTTATGGCGTTTGTCTTCGTTAACAGGATTGCCAGCTTACAAGACCAGATTGGAACGAATTTTTAGTCACTACGCTGCAGCAATGAATCAATCACCGCGAGCTTTTGCCAAATTGCTTCAGATTGTTGAGCTGTATCAAAATCAAAACGAACAAATCATTGTGGTGGGAAAGTCTTCAGAAGCAAATTGGCAAGAAATGAAAAATATTCTTGTGTCGGTTCCCACGCGGTATTTAAATTTGCTCATGGTTGATCTTGATAAGCCTGAGGCCAGTTGGAAGTCTTGGCCAAGTTTGGATGGTAAGCTTGGTGTCACGACCTGTTCGGCGTTTATTTGTCAGGACTTTGCTT
Source organism: Deltaproteobacteria bacterium (assembly GCA_024233595.1). Taxonomy (GTDB): domain Bacteria; phylum UBA10199; class UBA10199; order UBA10199; family JADGCS01; genus JACKPK01. Next base: position 70,105 of record JACKPK010000004.1, on the reverse strand, counting down.
GCCAGGCACCGATTACTTTGCCTAAGGTTGTGGCTGAATATCTAAGCGACCGGTAGCGTCTTGATCAGAAAAATCCTGCATTTTTTCATAGTCGTCTTTTAGGGTTTGCAGGCGTTCTCTCTCTTTGTCTTTTTTGGCAAGAGCTTCAAGTTCTTGGATTTCATTTTGGAATTGATCCATCAAACGATTTTTTAAGTACAATTCTGCCAAATCGATTTTGACCCAGAACTGACCTTCTTGCAGGGTTTCTGATTTGCAGACTAATTTTAATCGTTCGAGTTGGTAGTTGAGCGCTTTCATAGAATGCTTTTCTTGTACGGAGAGAACAGCAAGTTCGTTGTAGCAGCGTGCTAAAAGGTTTTCTTCGTAAGGCAAAAGGTGACCTTCTTTGTTTTCTAAAACTTGTTTGGCCATTAGGTAACGACGAAACGCCAAGGCGATGTTAGCGCTTTTGCGATAAATGTAACCTTGGTTAAAAAGAAGTGCTGCTTTGGAGGTGTCGTCGTGAATGCGCACGGCGATCTCAATGGCCTTTTGGTAGTTCTTAAGAGCTTGTTGGTCTTGTTCTTGACCAAGGTAAAGGTTCCCTAAACCGTTGTACGCTCTTAAGAGCAAAGGGTAGTTGTTGCCCATTTTGCAAATGTTCACACACTCTTCATAGGCTTGCACGGCTTTATCGAATTGACTTGTGGCACGTAAAGCTTCCCCGTAGGAATACAAAGCTCTGGCCAAGGGCTCGCGGTTTCTAAGAGAGGAAAACAAACGGATGTCTTCTTTTAAATAGGGCAAACACTCTTCGTATTTTTGCATGTTGTGAAAAACATGGCCCAGGTCATTGTTAGTGATGTTTTGCTGATCGCTTTGCGCTAGTTTTTTGCTTTGTTTTCTTGTGCGTTCAAAAATCTCAATGGCTTTGTCTTGGCGCCCTAACATGAATTCAATTTCTGCCAGATCATTTTCAAAACGAACTTGCTGAAAACGGCAGTCAGAAAATTTAAGTGCGTATTTTAGGCCATTGTCAAAATAGCGTTTTGCCAAATCTAAATTCTGCATGTGCAGGTAAGCGAGCCCCTTTTTTTCCAAAAGGGTTAAAAACATTCCCGCGGGCAATCTGGGTTTTGTTTCTTGGATTTCTTTTTCGATTTTATCGATGATGTCCGTGGTTTCGGTGAAGCGATCAAGCCAAATGAGTAGGTTGGCCATTTCTAAATTCCAGCCGACTCGTTTTTGAATAGGGGCTTCTTTATTTTCTTTTAGGATGCGTTTGTAAGTGTTCACAGCGTCTTCGCGAAGACCTTCTTTTTCGTAGATTTTAGCAAGGCTTTCTGAAGCTTTGGTTCTGAGTTCTGGGCTTGATCCAAAACTCAAATGATAAAGAGCCCACTTTTTGGATAAGCCCACTTTAGGAGAAGCTAGCGAGGTGTGGCGGCGTTGCACTTCTTTATCAGGTAAGTTGGCTTGAATAAAATTTTGAAACACATTGCGGTAAAAACTGAGTTCTTTGTTTTCTTCTTCGCGGATGATTTTTTTCTCGATCAAAATATTCACAATGCGTTCTAGACCTTCGAACTGTGTTAGGGTCGTGAGCATTTTTCGAGAGAGAGGGTGTGGGCAAAGGCTCATCCATTTGATGATCTCTTCTTCGTGCCAGGTGAGTGAATCGTATATGCGCTCAAAATCCTGTTCGAGCGATTCTGAAATCTCCATGCGGTCAAAAGCTTTGTCCAGATCGGCTAGCAGGTCTTCGTTCCATCTGCCGGATTTATCAAAGAGCAAGCCGTTTTCGATCATGGCCTGAATGAGTTGCAAGCCAATGCCAGGAAGTCCTTCGGTATTGCGGTGAAACTGTTCCAAAAATTTTTCGGGGATTTCTGTTTCGCCAACAATGTTTTTTAGAAAACGTTCGGTCTCTTTAAGAGAAAAGGGGCGCAGGTCAACACGTGTGATGCGTGTTTCTTCTTGTGGGAAGAGTTTTTGAATCGAGGCGAATTTACTTTTGTCGGTGGATGAGACAACAAGTAAAAAACGTTCCGTGGTTGGTGATAAAATCTTTTGTTCCAAGAGACTGCTGACTTGATTGAAGTTCAGGACTTCATCGGCACTCACCAAATAACTGTCGATGTATTCAAAGATCAGGGCTTTGGCGCTCATAGCAACGCCTTGATCTTGTTCGTTCATGGGTGGGGTGAGGTTTTCGACACTGATTTTTGAAAGCTGTAGGTCATTTCTGATCTTGTTGACCAAGCGCGATTTGCCAACGTTCTTTGTGCCGTTTACAAAAATAAGGTGGTAGGCTTCTTTGACATGCTCCGCTTGAAAATCAGAGAGTGCGGTTTTGCAATCCATCACAGCTTCTTCGCGTCCGATTAAATCAGAATCACTTGGTAAGTAAGACAGCAATGTTTCTTCTGTTTCAACAGAGTAACTCTGCTCGGAATAAACGTCGATTTCTTCAATGACAGATGAAGCGCTTTGGAAACGTTCTTCTGGTCGTTTGTTGAGCAAGGTCGAAACAATGTCGGCAAAGTATTTGGGAACGTCTTTGTTAATTTCAGAGATGGGTGGTGGCGTGAAGCTGCGGTGCCTGTCGTAAACCTCTTGTAAACTTTTTCCAGAAAAAGGTTGTGAGCGGGTGAGGCAGTTGTAAAAAATCACACCCATGGCGTAGAGATCGCTGGCAATGGTGTGGCGTCCGCCGCGAAAAATTTCTGGAGCCAAATAGGTTGGTGTGCCCACAATGTTTTCTCCCCAGTAGCCGGTTAGACCAAAGTCAATGAGGAGAGCGTGATTTTCTTCGATGTAAATGTTGCCGGGTTTTAAATCGCAATGAATCAAATCTTTTTGGTGCAGGTAATTGAGTGCGCGCAAGGTTTGCACAAAGAGATTTTCACAAGTGGCAAAGTCGAGTTCTTTTGTGGCTTGGAAAATATCAGAGCCTTTTAACCAGGGGAGCGTGAAAAAGACTTTTTGTAAATCTTCATCGTAACCGTAATCGAAAATGCGACCAATGTTGGGGTGCGAGAGCCGTTTGAGTGTGCGGAATTCGTTTTCGAATTGAGTGATGGCCTCCGAATTGGCCTTGGCATCCAGACTTTTTAAGAGCTTCAAGGCCACGGGCTCGCCCGTGGGTGGCAGCACAAGGTACACGTCACCCATAGCCCCCTGACCCAGGGTTTTTAAAATCCGGTATTTTTTGGCAATCATGTCCATCGTTTTGTCATCATCTTAACAGTTTTGGAACATCTCCGCACAAGAAGATCGAATGTTTATCATAACCTTATTTTGTTGAGTTGACACCTCAAAAATTGATAGCCATATATGGAGTGTAAAAACCCCTCTGATTTTGAGGGGTGAGCCAAGCAAGTTGCCTTGGAAAGCCTTGTGATCATTGAAATAGCGACAAGTTCTCAATCATTTTGATAACTGTGTTGGAAACTTGGGGGGTAAAGTCACCCCAATTTCTTCTCAAAATGAAATGAGAAAAAATTAACAAATGATTTCAATTTGTTAGCTATGATTTTGCTTGGCATAACTGGCATGGTGATTGCTCTTAGGATGGGTATGAAAAAGAAAAACCACATTTTGCTCTCGCTCAGTGTTTTGGCTTTGCTGGCCTTGTCGGCCTGTAGTGGCATGACCGGCCAGGCTTTGAATGAGGCTCTGAACGCTGCTGATTTTGCGGCTGATTCGGCCCAGGGCTTGGATGAGACGGAGTGGCAAGATGACGAGGCCTTGGCTTCTGCGAGCGAAGGGTTTTCTGACACGGGTGTGATTCCCGAAGGCGAGGGTTTTTCTGATGCAGAGGTCTCGGTTGATGATGTGAGTTTTTCTGATGAATCCGCAACGGGTTCGGTCAACAAGGCGTCTTCGGATACGAGTTCAGATTTAGAAAGCCTTGATTCCGATTACGATGTTGGTGACACGCTCACCGCAACAGGACCAACAAGCATTCCTGTGGGACCTGCTAAAGAAAACTGTGATGAAGATTTGGAAGGCGAGATCCAAGTGATTTCACGTGTCGCTGGCGATGCGGACATTAAGCGACCTGGTTCAGGTAAGATGGTGTTTTGGGAATCGCGTGGTCGTCATGATTTTGCATTTGCCGCCGAGCACATGAGTGATCGTGAGTTGGATGACGCGGATGTGCAAGAGTGTGTTTACGATCCTGAATCAGATGCGTTTGTTTGGGAAACCGCTGTGTGGGATGAGTTCCCTGAGTTGGATCTTTTTGAAGCCGAAACACCCAAGCGCAAGGCAAAGTCTTTTGGGGACTTTTCGATTCGTAGTCGTTAATTTAATTCAGACAAATTAAGACAAAGGCTGTCCCACACGGAGCTTGAGCTCTGTGATGACGGTTTCTTTTAAAGCCTTATTGAGCGATTCAATGATGTTGTTCTGCATCATGCGTAGTTCTTGATGCCACGCGGGGTGATCCACCGAAATGTGTAAGATTCCATTTTGAAGGTAGAGAACTTTGGAGTGCTGGGCAATCAGAGGCCCAACTGTTGATTTCCAGTGGCCCTGGATCAAAAGTGATTTTTCGATCCGAGGGCCACAGATATTTTTTAAATGATTGTCTAAAACAGATTTGAGCGATTCAAAATTTTGTTCTTTTTTCTGTTCGCTCACTGTTTTTCCTCTTAGGCAGATTTGTAATAATCGAGTCCCAAGAAGGTGATTTGCTCTTCACCCATGAGGTATCGCAATGTGTTTTGCAATTTGATCTCTTGGTGGAAGAGGTTGTGAATTGGGCTTAGGTCTTTTTTGACCATTGGCGCTTTGTAGTAAAAAGAAAGCCATTCTTGGATTCCTTTTAAACCAGCGCGGTGAGCCAAATCCATGAACAACACAAGGTCCAACACCAATGGTGCTGCCAAGATAGAGTCACGGCACAAGAAGTTCACCTTTAACTGCATGGGCATGCCCAACCAGCCGACCAAATCGATGTTATCCCAACCTTCTTTGTTATCACGACGTGGTGGGTAATACTCGATACGAACTTTGTGGTAGAGGTCTTTGTAAAGTTCTGGGTTAAGTTCTGGTTGCAAGATTTCATCCAAAACAGAAAGTTTAGATTCTTCTTTTGTTTTGAAGTTTTCTGGAGCGTCTAGAACTTCGCCATCACGGTTGCCCAAGATATTTGTTGAGAACCAACCGCTGATGCCCACGTAACGAGCAGCCAAGCCAGGAGCAATGATGGTTTTCATTAGAGTTTGGCCGGTTTTGAAATCTTTACCAGAAACAGGTGTTCCCATTTCTTGAGCCAACTCTAAAAGAGCAGGGCAATCTGTTGTGAGGTTTGGTGCACCGTTTGCGTAACCAACGCGGCATTTTAAAGCTGCGTAGGCGTAAATCATGCTTGGTGAAATCGCAGGATCGTTATTGCGCAAACCTTCTTCAAAAGATTTAAGATTAGAGTGAACATCAGACAAAGCGTTAAAAGCTTCGGTTGAAGCACACCAGATCATGGTGAGACGATCGCAGTTGTTTTTGCTGCGGAAGTCTTCAATGTCTTTCATGACAGCTTCAGCCAATTCCATTTTGCTAGGTGCATTTTTGAAATGCGTTGCTTCTAATTTACGGCAGTAGTTTTTGTCGTAAACAGCTTTCATTGGAGTGAGTGCGCTCAAGTCGTCTTTGATTTGATCTAAAAGATCGCGAGGAATCACGCCAGCTTTGCAAGCCGCTTCGTAACCGTTGTCTGGAAAAATATCCCAGGCACCGTAAACGATGTCGTTGATGTCTGTGAGTGGTACAAAGTCTTTGATGAAGGGGTTGCGATTTTCTGTACGCTTGCCCAAACGAATGCGACCCATTTGAGTGAGTGAGCCAATGGGGCTTCTTAGGTTTTTCTTAGCGGCTTCAACACCCGCAACAAAGGTGGTGGACACTGCGCCCAAGCCAACCATTAAAACACCTAATTTTCCCTCTGCGGGTTTGATTTCTATTGCTGCCATAAACGGCCTCCCAATATCGGTTGATGTTGCAGGGCTCTCTTAAAAAACAGTGATTTAGAGCTCTGCGTTTCTTAAATTTGATCGGGGGTATTTACTCAACCGGAGTGAAATATGCAACCCCCTTGCTCATCCTACGCTCCGAATTGTGAAAAGATCTTTTTTAGGGGGCTCGTTATTATTTGATTATTGTACCTAAGAGCTTAGGCACCTAGGTGCCTAGGTGAAAAAGTTCTACTGCTCGAATGTCATTGCGAGGAGTGAAACGACGACGCAATCTAGTCTTTGGGGACTCGGTTCTTGGGTAGGGGCTTGTTTTATTGTGCTTAGGGTTTCCGCCTTCGTCCGCTCCGCTTAAGGGCGGACTACGGCGCGACAGGTAGAGCTTAGGCACCTAGGAGCCTAGGTTTAAGGATTATTCACTATTAACTAAAATGTAGTGGTCGCTCGTGAGCGACCATAATTCTAATGCAATTTTCTTGGCCGTTCGCGAACGGCCACTACGAGTTTCAATAATCACCAGGAGATTTAAAAAGTACGTACTCAGTACGTACTTTTTTTTGACGCAGGATTTTTGGGTTTTCAAAAAAAACTTGTGATTTTTGGGCGCCTGTCCTTAAACCTAGGAGAGGATAGGGAGAGAGCTTTATGAAAAAAACAGTCACCAAACGGACTCTGGTTCCAGGAAAATCACGCGTTGCTTTTAAAGCCAAGGCACCTGACCTTCCTGTGCGTGATCTGGTGGCCACTCTTGTTGAAGACAACCCCAAGCGCTTTCAAAAAATCCTTGGTCCCGAAGAGCTCACCGAAGCCCCTCATCACATGGAAGCCGTTTACTCGCGTAAAGAAATCCGTCAGATTGTCGAAGAGAATTTGATTTCAGCCTATCAGAACGATGAGATCATTGAAGCAGTGACGGACTATCTTTATCATAAGCACGTCGAAGTTTAAGTGCTTAGGTGCCTAAGTACCTAAGCACATCCATTACATCTTGCTTAGCATTTTTTCGTCTTCGTGATAAACAACCGACATTGTTTTTTGCGAGACCAGGTCTGATTTACCGCGGGCTTGGATCACCACGGAATTCACACCGTCTTCCAAAGGCAATTCGTGTTCAAAGATTTTTGATTTAGAATCCGATTGGTCTTCTAAATTGATGTACACGAGTTTTTTGCCTTTCACAAAAATCGCCAGGTCTTTCAGATTTTGTTCATCAGACACCATGCCCTTTAAAAGCAGCTTGTCTTTGACCTTCTGCGTTTGGTTCGAAATGATGATTGATGGGGGAACCTGTTTGTCACCTGGTTTGGGATCAGAGCTTTTGGTTTGTCCCAAAGCAAACTTCAATGTGTCGGACAACACCGCTTTTGTTTCATCATCGATAGCAAAAAAGTCGATCGAGAATTCGTCTTTGTCAAAATCTTGCGCAATGCTGAACGTCAGTTGCTTGGTGATGGATTGATTTGGTTTTAACTCGCCAATGTTTTCGCGCGCCTTGGTCAGGTTCACAAAACGACCTTCGTTGTTTTTGATGTTGATCGTTGTGTTTTTTGAACTCACTTCGCTTAAGTTAAAAAGTGAAATGTCCAAACCAATGGTTTCACCTTTTTCTGGCAAACCATTGCGGTTGCCCGTTGTGCCAGGGGCATTGCCGTCTTTAACTTTGTACGAGTAAGCCAGTTTGGGCTGTTCTTTTTCCAAAAACTCAGTTTGCACGTAAGCCACGTGTGGCGCTTCTTCAGTTAGCTCCGTGTGTGTGTTGAGCTTGAGTCTTTCGGTAAAGCTGATGATCTCGTTGGGGACTTTGATTTCCACCTGAGCTGTTTTTGATTCGCCAGCTTCAAGTTTGCCAAACACGAACTCTTTGTGGTTCAGCAAAGGATTGAGCGATTCGACATCGGTGATGGTGCGAAAAACAGCTTGCTCGTTGGCGTTGGTGATGGTCACTTTAAATGTGATTGTTTTGCCCGCAGGAATTTGTGTGAGCACATTGCCTTGTTCGTCTAAGAACTGATGCTCAACCGCAAAATTGGGGTTTTTGATTTTTTGTCCTTTAGACCAATCAATGCCACGCTCTTTGAGTTCTTTGGCAATGAGCAAATCTTGTTTGCTGGATTCTGTTTTTAAGATTGGCTCCAAAGCCACAAGCTGTTTTGGTTTGGGTTCGTTAGCGGGCAACGATTTTAAAATGGTTTGCGCCAGCTGCAAGGGGAAGTCGTCATCTTCTTTGATTTTGCTCACGTAAGAGCTTTCGGGTGTGGCTTCTTCAAGCTTTAAGTATGTCATTTCGTAAAATGGCTTGGCTGATTTTACGAGCGACTTGTTGTCCAAGTGAGAATCAAGTTTGACCTCGCCAAAACCTTCGTCTTCAAAAAGATCATAAAACTCTTCTGAAATGAGAGACGGGTAAAGGTGAATGTCTGGCACAATGCCAACCGCTTGGATCGATTCGCGACCGGGGGTTAGGTATTGCGCGACAGTGAGCTTTAAAGAGGAGCCTTCGCGTAAGTTAAATAACGATTGCACAGAGCCTTTGCCAAAGGAAGTTTGTCCCATGACAATGGCGCGATTGTTGTTTTTTAATGCGCCGGCGACAATTTCGGAAGCGGAAGCCGAGCCGGGGTTGATCAGAACAACCATTGGCAATTCTACGTCTGATCTTTGTTTGCGGGCCACAGCCACTTCTTCGTCTTCGTTGTTTGCGCCCACAGTGTAGACAATGTCGCCACTATTTAAAAAATGATCCGCGATCAGGATGGCTTGGTCCAAAAGGCCACCTGGGTTGTTGCGTAAATCAAGGATCAGGCCATCTAGTCCCGAAACCGCTTCTTCGTTAAGTGATTTCACTGCGGCCACCATGTCTTCAAAGGTGTCTTCTTGAAAGCCTTTGACGCGGATCACGCCGAATTCGCTGTCTTTGTTTTTGATGATTTTTGAAACAACGGATTTGATGGCGATGATTTCGCGAGTGAGCGTGACATCGCGTGGGTCACGGTTTTTTGATTTGATTTGCAAAACAACGTTGGTGTTGGGGCGACCACGCATTAAATCGACCGCGTCAGTCAAAGACATATTGATGGTTGATTGGCCATCGATCTGTTTGATTTTGTCATCGGCTTGCAACCCTGCTTTGTCTGCGGGTGTGTCCTCAATAGGGGAAATCACGGTGAGTTCTTTGTCTTTGATGCCAATCACAATGCCAAGACCGCCGTATTCACCCTGTGTTTGGGTTTTGAATTCTTCGTAAACTTTGGGGGGTAATATATTAGAGTGCGGGTCTAAAATGGACAGCATGCCACCAATGAAAGCGTACTCCATGTCTTCAAATTTTGATTCGCCATCGTAGTTGTCGTGGATAAAATCAAAAGCCAGGCTAATGGGGTAGAGCACATCGTAGAAATTTTTGATGCCGTCTAAAGGGATCAGGGTTTTTTTAGCGCCTAAATAAAACTCAAGGTGGTTCTCGTGAAATTTGGGCAAGATCTCGGGAACTTCTTTGGCCAATTCGTAAAAGCCTTCTTCGAGCATTTTGCGTGGTTGAATGCGCACAGGATCGTAGTACTCGTGCTGAATCAAGTAGGCGCTGCGGCTGATGCGCTTGATGTTTTGCAGATTGAGCGGTTTGCCGTGTCCGACTTCAGGCGATTTGAATTGAATAAAGCCTGTGAGCAGGAAAAAAGCGAAAACCGAAAGAATCAAACCAGAAAATTTTTTTGTCATGTGTAACCACCATTTGCTTGTCAAAATCATCGAAATCTTTATAAGTTTTTGCAACCATTATCAATGTTTCAAACGTTGTCTTATTTTATGCGTTTTGAAACAAAAACGAAGATTGTCGCAAATCTTGCAATAAAGGATTATTATAAGAGACAACTCTTAATCCAGCAAAACAATCTTTATAAAAACCCAAGGGGCTTCTATGTATAAACGTTTTATCTTTGCCATCGGCTTATTTTTGATCAGCTCATCTGCACAGGCCACAACTGTAAAGCCTGTTAATCTAGAGCAGCTGGTGGGGCGCGCCGAAACCATTTTTCGTGGCACCTTGGCCGAGTCTGTGGCGGAATACGACACCGAAGAGAGTCACAGCATGGTGCGCTATTACACCTTCACCATTGAAGAGTGCATCAAAGGTGATTGTGGCGAGTCTTTTACTTTTAAGCAGCTTGCTGATGGCACTTTTGTTAACGAAGACGGCATTGCGATCCGGCAGCGGATGTTTTTTCCCACTTACGAAGTGGGAAAAACTTATGTGTTGTTTTTGCCGATGGCGCATCCCAAGACAGGGCTCATGGCGCCCATCGCTTTGTTTCAAGGCGTTTTCCCCATTAAGGTGGTCAATGGTCAAGAAACAGTCCCCGACCTAAAAGCGCGTTCGCATTTTTTAAAGACAGGTTTGTCCACCTCCAATGCAAAGTTCCTACAAAAATCATTGGGTGCTGTGAACGAAGATCACTCTTACAACACGTTTAAGGGTCTTATTAAAAAGACCATGGAGTGAAGCGCTTTTTTAGTTTTTGAAGTCAGCAATTTTAAAGAGAGAATTCATGAAAAAATCCTTTTGGCTTAGTTTGGCGGCAAGTGTTTGTTTTGTTTCTTCTGCGTTTGCGGGGCAGGGACTCATCATTAATATTAGTGGGGACCCGGTTCTTTGGGACAATTCAGCGAGCGATCCCATTGACATTCATCCAGAAGCGGGCAGCTGCGGTCAGTTCAACAACAGCCAAATGGTCACCAAGCTCACCAATAATCTAGACGAGTGGGCGAGCATCAGCACTTTGGATTTGGATTTTGACATCATCACCGGCACCATCACGGAAGATGTCGATGGCGATAACTACACGTCTTATCTGGCTGGCGTTAGTGGCAACACATCTTCGCAAAGCACCGCGAACGTGCAAGACAACATCAACCCGATTTTATTCGATGACGATGGCGAAATCACAGACGCCGCAACGGGTGTGAACAACGGGCGTTTTTCGATTTTGGGTTTTGCGATCCCAGCTGGTTTTACCGTGGATTCCAGCAACACTGATTTGTATCTAGACATTGTGGATGGCCAGGCGGTTTTTAACTGTTACTGTTTGGAAGATGATCAGGGAGACCCTCAAAATAGCGATTGCACCACGCGCGGAGCGTCGTTTTCAGAAGATGATCTCGACTTCACCATGATTCACGAGCTTGGTCATTTCATCAATTTGGATCATAGCCAGATCAATGCCGATGTGGTGGGTGGCAGCGATGCTGAAGAAGACTCCTTGCCAACCATGTACCCGGCCTCTGTGAACGCGGCTGTGCAAAAGACAGTCATGGAAGACGACATTGTGGCGGCATCTAGTTTGTACCCGTCTAGTTCCTTTTCCAACACTTATTGCACGGTGACTGGTTCTTTGATTGATCGTTACGACGAAGAAATGCGTTGCGCGGATTTGCAATTCAATCACGCCACGGACATTTCCATGAGTGTGTCGTTCACCTCTGGTGCTTACGCACCCGCCGAAGATTACAACGGCGATTCAGACACGCAAGATTTTGATTCCACAGAAGGCCACGAGTGTCAGTCTGACTGTGGCGATTTTGTGTTCTACCTGCGTCCCGGTGAAACTTATACCTTTGATGTTGCCAACATCCCGGGTGGTTCCAATGGTTTTGAAGGTGGTTCCGGCATTGGTCCTTGTGTGAATAGCCAGCTCACGGAATGCACATCGACCATTCTAACGGCTTGCGATTCCGATCCCGACAGCGCTTTTTGTCGAGCCTGTGTCACAAACGAAACCATCACGACCAACACCAACGGCACCAGCATCGCTACATTACTTGCGCAATGCACGGCGGGGAGCACGGTCAACTTAGGCACCATCCAAACCAACTCAGTGAGTCAGTTTTACGTGAACACCTTGAGCACTTCGAGCGGTGGCACTAGCACCTCTTCGTCCACTACTTTGAGTTGCTCGTTAAACACAGAATCAACAAGCGCGCCGTCTGCCTTTGTGACCGTGGGTGCATTGGCTATGGGCCTGTTATCTTTTGTGTTTTTAAAACGTCAAAAATCTGTCTGATTCAACTGAGCTAGCCTCTTAAAAGATCTTTCCAGCAGCTTTTTTTGTGTTTATAATGAAAAGCTGTGTTTGTCCGTGTTCTAAAAAATCATCTTTTAGTGATGCTTATTTTGCTTTGCGTGCCCTTTATAGCTCATGCGGGAGGGCCTTTTATTGTCACCGACGATGGGGAAGCGGCAACCTGGGACAACACGTCTGCCATTTCGTATCATCCGGAAGATGGCACCTGCGGTGATTTTTCTAACGAGACCATGTTGACCAAACTCAGCACAAGTTTGTTGGTGTGGTCAGGCATCGACGAAGTCGACATCACCTTCACGCAGGTTCAAGGGGCCATTGGTCAGGTGAATGTCGATAACTACGAAGACTATCTTTACCTCACCAGCGCTTCCAGCAGTTCTTTGCTCACGGATAACATCAACCCGGTTGTTTTTGATGACGATGGTGAGATCACAGCGGAAGTGGCGGGCAGTGGTAATCAGTATTTTGTTTTGGGCTTTGCGGGTCCGGCTGGGTTTTCTGATGGTGGGGCCACCATTGTGGATGGGCAAGCGGTTTTGAATTGCCTTTGTCTCGAAAGCTCCACGCGTTCGCCTTGTTATGTGAATGGCAACCAGAGTGTGATTGAGGTGACTGAAGATGAATTGGAATTCACCATTGTGCACGAGATGGGGCATTTTTTAAATTTGGATCACTCGCAGGTGAACAAGACGCTTTTTAATAATAGTGTGGCAAGCGATGACGAACGCATCCCGATCATGTTTCCGATTGCGACTGACACAGACGCGAGTTTGGTGGCGACAACAGATGATAAAGCCTCGTTGGCTTCGCTCTACCCATCGGATCAACTGGATGCGGGTTGGTGTTTTGTGACAGGAACTTTGTTGGATAGTGATGGCAATGAGTTGGCTTGTGCTGATGTGTGGGCGGTGCCTTCGTCAGACACGCAAATTGTATCAGCTGTATCGGGAGCTTACTTGGTGGGCAGTGATGCCAACGATGATTCTGATCGTGTCGACGATGGCGAGTGCACAGATGATTGTGGTTACTTTCAGATGTATTTGCCAGAAGGCCAGGAGTACGACATCACTGTTAATGCCATCACCTCAAGTTTTGTAGGTGGGTCTAGCGTGGGGCCATGTGTGAATGGTCAGCTCACCACCATTGAAGAAGAAACGGTGGCCACTGTGACGTCTTTACAATGCACTGCGGGATCAACGATTAATCTTGGCACCATCTCCACCAGTTCCACAGGTGGCAGTTCATCTTCAGACAGCGATGATTCTGGAAGCTCGGGCAGTTCTGGTGGTGCTGGCAGTGGTGGTGATTCGTCGCAAAGAAATGACGACCTGAACCCTGTGGGTTATTGGTGTTCGTTAACGCCAGGGGTGGAACCGGCGTCCTTTGCTAGCTTGTTTGCCTTGTTTTCTTTGCCTTTGCTGTTTATCTATTTTATGCGCAGAAGAAATTCTGAATCCTAAATTGGAAACATAAAATAGAAAGAAAACTATGAAGGTCAGCAAGGCATTAATCCCCACTTTAAGACAGGCTCCTAACGATGCCGAAGTGATTTCCCACAAACTTTTGGTGCGAGCAGGCATGATCCGCAAAGTAGCGGCAGGCATTTACGAATTACTCCCCTTGGGTCTGCGTTCGTTGCGTAAGGTCGAAGCCATTGTGCGCCAAGAGCTAGACATGGTTGGTTGCCAAGAAGTGGATTTGCCGCATTTGGTGCCTTCTGAGTTGTGGCAAGAAAGCGGGCGTTGGAGAAAATACGGCAAAGAACTCTTGCGCCTCAAAGATCGCCACGAACGTGAATACTGCTTTGGCCCAACACACGAAGAGACCATTTGCGATTTGGTGCGTGCCACGGTTAACTCCTACAAATCGCTGCCTCTTAATTTGTATCAAATCCAAACAAAATTTCGCGATGAAACACGCCCGCGTTACGGTCTTATGCGTGGTCGTGAATTCCTCATGAAGGATGCTTATTCGTTTCACGACAGCTTTGAAGACTTAGACCGTGAGTACGCGGTGATGCACCAAGCCTATCTGAATATTTTCAAACACGCTGGTTTGCAATGCCGTGCGGTGGATGCCGACACGGGCTCTATTGGAGGTTCATCAAGTCACGAATTCATGGTGCTTGCGGAAACAGGAGAGGACGCCATTGCGGTGTGTGGGCAGTGTCAGTACGCGGCCAATATCGAAAAAGCAAAATTCAAACTCAAGGTGGTTTCTGGTGGTGCACCGCAAGCCATGGAAGAAGTTTCTACGCCCGATCTTAAAACCATAGAAGAGGTCTCGGGCTTTTTAAAAATCAATCCTGACCAAATGATCAAAACACTTTGCTTTGCTCACGAAGAAGGCTTTGCCATTGTGTGTTTGCCTGGCGATCGTGAACTTAATCAAGCAAAGCTTGCGGGGCTTTTGGGCGCTGGCGAAGAGTTGCGATTGGCAAGCGATGACGAGGTCATGAGTTTAACAGGTGTGCCCACAGGCTTTTTAGGTCCGATCAATTTAAACGTGAATGTTCCTAAAGACAAAAAGGGCCAGGCGTTGCGTTTTGATTTTATTTTTGATGCGGCCTTACAACAAAACGATGTGTTTGCCACAGGCGCCAATAAAAAAGATTTTCATTTTAAAAATGTGAGTCTCACGCGCGATTTTGGTGACAAATGGAAACAACAAATGGCTGATGTTTCTACAGTGCGAGCGGGCGATGCCTGTCCCGATTGCGATGCGGGTTCTTTACAGCTCATGAAAGGCATTGAGGTTGGTCACATTTTTAAATTGGGCCAACGTTATTCGGAGCCCATGAAAGTGAATTACTTAGATCAAAATGGCAAAGACCAACACGTGGTCATGGGCACCTATGGCATTGGCATTGGACGCACCATGGCAGCCAGTGTGGAGCAAAACCACGATGACAAAGGCATCATTTGGCCTGCAGCGATCGCACCGTACCATGTGCATCTTCTCATGTTAGATGACGACGACGAAATCCAAAGTCACGCGCAGAATCTTTATAATGAACTTTGGGAACATGGCATTGAAGTTTTATGGGACGATCGTAAAGATCGTGCTGGTGTTAAGTTTAACGATGCGGATCTCATTGGCTTGCCTTTGCAGGTGGTCATGGGCAATCGTGGGCTTAAAAACGGTGCTTTCGAAATGAAAATCCGTAAATCAGGCGAAAAGAAAACACTTCCTCTAGACAACATGCTGAACACCATTCGCGAAGAGCTGAAGAATTTGTAGAACAATTGATCGCCATAGCGATGAATTTTCTTTTCTGGTCACATTGGTGTTTTTTGAGTACAATAAAAGGTCCGACCCTTACGGACGTTGAATTATCTGCCGTTGAGGGATCGTATTTATTTTAGGAGATAGAGGAGTGAGAATGAAAAAGCATTTATTGGATTACATTGATCAAGCCAAATCAAGCAGTGTGCGTGGGCTGCGAATTCTTGTAGAGTACTTTTATGCCTTAGAGGTTTTTGAGGCTTATCATAATCCAAACATTCAAGTTGTGTCGGTGTTTGGTTCGGCGCGTTTAAAACCCAAACACCCTGAATACGAAGATGCCAAAAAGCTTGGCGCTTTGTTATACGATAAAGGTTTTGCTGTGGTCACTGGCGCTAGCCAAGGCATTATGGAAGCCGCTAATGAGGGCGTGGCTGAAGCTCTTGTCAGAGAACTCAAAGGCAAAGCAAAACACAAAAAGAAAAGTGCTGACGAAATTCGCAAAACCAAAGAGTTCAAAGAACGCTTAAAATTATATTCTTTGGGATTAAAAATCTCTTTGCCCTTTGAACCCGATCACAACCAACACTTGGGTGTTGTGGCTACTTTTCATTATTTTATGGTGCGTAAGTTTTTCTTTGCGTCTTTATCTAGTGCTTTTATTGCGTGCGAAGGCGGGTGGGGAACACGTGATGAGCTTTTTGAAATCCTGACTTTGGTGCAAACAGGTAAGGCGCCACTCATGCCCATCATTTATATTTCTCCTGATCCAAAGCATTTGGAATACGATCTGCAATACGCTTTGAAGAAAAAATACATTTCTAAAGAAGATTTGGATTTGTTGCAGATTGTGTCTGACTACAAAAAAGCAGTGAGCATCATCCAAAAGTTTTACTCTGTGGTTAAGTCTATTTCTTACGAGAACAAACCCGATGTCGAGATTTTCATCAAAAAACCTTTGAGCAAAGCCCAACAGGCTAAGGTGACAAAACTGGTGGAAGGGCCCTACAAAGCAAATTTCCCAGGTGGTGTTGCGTTTTATAAATCCAAATTTGTTTTAAAGGATTTTAACTACCGCTCTTATGGCATTGTGAGACGCATCATTGATGCGTTGTGAGATCATTGAACAATGTGGTCTTTGAATTCTTTTAAGGGTTTTATTGATTTATGTTCTTTAAGAGAATGCCAAAGATCCCAGTTTTGTTGTAGGTTCAGCCAAAACTGAGGCCCTGTGTTTAAGGCTTCGCCAAGTACAAGAGCTGATTCAACCGTGATGCCTCTTTTGCCTTTGATGATTTCATTCAAGCGAGCGTAAGGCCATTGTAAATAATTGGCGAGTTTTGACTGTGTGATTTCTAAGGGCTCTAGAAAATCCTTTAGAAGGATTTCTCCTGGGTGGCTTGGTGGACGGTTTTTGGGTAACATAAAAATTTCCTTTTAATGATAATCGATGATGCAAACATCATGGGCATTGTTGTTTTCCCACTTAAATATAATTCTCCATTGATTATTAATGCGCACGCTCCAGTAATTTTTTAAATTGCCAGTGAGTTTCTCTAAACGGTTTCCAGGAGGAACTCTTAAAACTTCTATTGATGGCGCTGCGTTAATTTGATCCAATAATCTTTGTGCTTTAGAGTGGAGCATCGCATCTAGTTTGCGAGCTTGCTTGCTATTTTTACCATCAAAGATATCTTGGGTCAGCCCAGCTCGAATGCTAACAATCATATGTGATTATATCGAATATCGATATACATTGCAACTCTATTTTAAAACAACTTCAAATTTTCCAAAATGAATCCGAATTCTTCTTTTACCTTTTGGAAGTTTTCGTCTTTGGCCTGAAACACCAACTCATAGGGTTGGCCGCGGTGAACAAAGACAATCTCGCGCAGGACCTTAAGGTCGCTGGGGTTTTTGTAAATCATCGACATGGCGGCCACGTTGTCACCAATAGAAAGCTTTTCGTTTTCTTTTAAAAACACCGCTCCTGGCATGTAGGACTTTAAACTCGCTTTGCGTTTTTCGTAAGCCTCTTGCGCTGTTGTCACCGAATACCAACTTTTTTTGAGGGTGACGTGCGCATCAAAAAAAGAGACGTGGTTGAGGCTAATGGTGTACTTGCCGGCATTGACTCCCCACGATGCATTGGGGGCTTCGATGGTGATGCCACGGTTGGGATCTTGCAAAATGATGCCTTTGTCGTTTGTTTTTGCTGCTGTTGTGTCGGGCGCTTGGGCCAGAACGGGCAAGCTAAAGAACGCGAGCAGAACAATAACAAGGCTTTGTTTTTTTAATTTCATAAGGATCCCCAAAAATTTGTTTTAAACACGTTTAAAATAAAAATGGCTTCTTGTTTTGTCCAGGGAATCTTTATTCCGGGGAATGGCTTTTGCCAAAATTCTTTTCGAACTCTGTTAGCCACTTGTCTAATTCTTCTTCCTCTAGCCCCACATCAAAACCAACAAGTTTTGCTCCATCTAAAATGCTGATCAGGATTTGAAAAAGCCCCAAGGCTTCTCGGCGCCGGTCTTCTTCTTGTAACAAGGCTGACAGTTGCCCTTTGAGGTTGTGGTAGTCGGTTAAACAAGTCACCGCAGGCGCATCGGGCAAGGGGCCTGTGTTTAAAAACGAAGGCGAAAAGGCTAGGCCGGCGTGGCAAAGCACCACTTCGTGATGATCATCAATCACAAGGTTTAAGTATTGCCCCAAACCTTGTGGGTGATTTTTGATCCTGTGTTGTGTGATCGACGAGATCTTGATCTGAATGGCTTTTGCGCTGGCTCTTTCGATCAGAGTCAGAATGTCTTGATCAAAGCGGTGCTGAAATACAAAGGGGTTGTTGGCCAGCCAGGATTTTATTGTTTGTTCTGTTGTCATTTTATTGATTGCTATTCGCACTTAACCATGATTTTTCGTAGGCAGTGCCGACTCAAAACACATCACAAACACAGGTTTCATTGTCAAAGCAACTTCTCTTGTTGTTTTTGTCCTTGCTGGTTTGGGGCGGTGTGAGTTTTTTGCCCGCTGTCGCAAACGCAACTCACCCGCGTTACAACACGGCGGCCAAAGTCAAAGGCAAGGTCATGAAGCATTTTGATCGCGATGAAGATGGCGTTTTGAATCGTTATGAGCTCTCTTTGTACCAAACCCACAAGCACTTTGGTTATCCCTTGGCCAAAAAAAAGAAGCAAAAACCCTACGATTTTAATGGCGACCTCATGCTGCAACCCTATGAGGAACAGCTCTATAATAAGGACAAGGCCGCTGGGAACTTGCGAAAGTTCAAGAAAAACAAAGACCAAGATCAGTACGAAATCGTCGTAAACCCCCAAAAAATAAAGCAATAATCAGGCTTTAACAGGCCGTTCTTTCATTGACATAAAGAAAGAGTATTAGATATAAAGCGCCTCCATTTTAGAGAGCCGAAAATTTCGTTATTTTTCGGGTTTCTCAATCAATTTGTTTTGGGGTTGAGCCCCCGGTTTTTGTCTTGGTTTCGCAAATGGGTTGCGTTGCCACTTAAAACAAAAGAACTCATTTTCCCAAGAAAGGGAGATTTAAAAATGACTGCACAAGCAAGTGAATTTAGTAAACTATTTGAAGCCAAATACAGCGAACTGAACATCAAAGAAGGTGATGTGATCACTGGTTCTGTTAGCAAAATTTTGCGCGATTATGTCGTTGTGAATGTTGGTTTCAAATCAGAAGGTTTTATCGACATCGAAGAATTCCGCAACCTTGATGGCGAGATCGCCACTGAGTCTGGTGACGAAGTGAAAGTGGTTGTGGAAGAACTTGAAGATTCAGATGGCCACATTGTCTTATCAAAAGAGCGTGCCGATGCTGTAGAGGCATGGAACCGTGTTGAAAGCGTTCACGATAAAGACGAAATGATCGATGGTTTGGTTGTCAACAAAGTAAAAGGCGGTTTGTCTGTTAATTTGGGTGGCATCAAAGCTTTCTTACCAGGAAGCCAAATCGATCTTAAACCAGTTAAAAGTTTAGACAAGCTCATTGGCAATAAATACAGCTTTAAGATCTTAAAGCTCAACAAAGCCAAAGGCAACATTGTGTTGTCTCGTCGTGCTATTTTGGAAGCAGAGCGCGAAACGCTTCGTCGTGATATTTTGGAAAACATCGAAGAAGGTCAAATCATTCGGGGTACAGTGAAAAACATCACTGACTACGGCGCGTTCATTGATTTGGGTGGTATCGATGGTCTCTTGCACATCACTGACCTCACTTGGGGCCGTATCAATCACCCAAGCGAAGTTCTTAAAATCAACGATGAAATCGACGTTGTTGTTCTTAAGTACGATGCCAAATCTCAAAAAGTCTCTTTGGGTCTTAAACAACTTTCTGAAGATCCTTGGACAAAATCTGATGGTAAATTTGCTGTTGGCGATAAAGTCAAAGGCAAGGTTGTGTCTCTTACAGATTACGGCGTGTTCGTTGAAATCGAAGATGGCATTGAAGGCTTGATCCACATTTCTGAGTTGTCTTGGAACAAAAAAATCAAGCACCCAAGCAAAGTCGTTAAAGTGGGCGACGAAGTCGAATCGGTTGTGTTGGACGTTGATCTTGCTAACCGCAAAATCGCTTTGGGCCTTAAACAGCTTGAACCGAATCCTTGGGATGTCTTGCACCAAAAATACCCTGTTGGATCTGTTGTTGAAGGTAGCATCCGCAACATCACAGACTTTGGTATTTTTGTTGGCATCGACGACGAAAGCATCGATGGCTTGATTCACGTGTCTGATATCTCTTGGGAGAAAGACTACAAATGGCCAAATGATGACTTCCAAAAAGGTCAGCAAATCAAATGCCAAGTTGTTAACATCGACAAAGAAAACCAAAAGTTCACTCTTGGATTAAAACAACTTTCTGACGATCCTTTTGCACAACTCATGAGAAAATTCCCAATTGGCTCTGAGATAAAAGGTAAAGTCGAAAAAGTTGGTGACAAGGGTGTTGATATTCGCGTTGACGCAGAGCAAGTGGCTTTCTTGCCAATCTCTGAAACTGGTGTGAGCCGTGCTGAGTACAAAGCTCACTTCAAAGAAGGCGACGATGTCGACGCTCAGGTCAAAAAATTCGATGACCGTGATCGTAAAATGGTTGTTTCCGTTAAGATGTTGGTGAAACGTCAAGAACGTGAAAACATGAAAGAGTTCTTGGATAAACAGGGCGATGCTTCTGTGACTTTCCAAGATCTTATGAAAAAAGACTAATTAACCAGCGTTAAAAATGAAGAAACGGTCAGTCGTCATTTTTATTATTTTGGCAGGAATAGCCCTATTTGGGCTGTTCCTGCTTTTTATTTTAGCTGCTGCTTTTTCGGGTGGTGGCTTGCCGGCCTTTCGTGGGCACGAGCCTGTGGCTATTGTTGAAATCACAGGACCAATTTTTGAATCCAAAGAAATCTTAAAAGACCTAAAAGAGTATCAAGATAGTTCTGTTGTGCAGGCTGTTGTCTTGCGTTTGGATTCTCCTGGTGGGGCAGTGGGGCCTTCTCAAGAAATTTACGAACAAGTTTTAGAATTAAAAAAGCACAAAAAAGTAGTCGCTTCTATGGGAGCCGTGGCTGCTAGTGGTGCTTATTACATTGCGTGTGCCTCTGATCACATTGTGGCTAATCCGGGCACCATCACCGGTAGCATTGGTGTGATCATGGAAATGTTTGGTCTTAAAGAACTGGCTAAGACCTTAAAAATTGAACCACGTGTGATCAAAAGTGGTAAGTTTAAAAACACCGGTAGTCCTTTTAAAGAATTAACAGAGCGCGATCGTCAGTATTTGCAGCACCTTACAGATGATATGTATGAACAATTTGTTGAGGCCGTGGCGGTTAACCGCAACATCCCAATCGCCGAAATGCATCATTTGGCAGAAGGCCGTGTTTACACAGGACGTCAGGCTTTAGAATTAAAGCTGGTCGATGAGTTGGGAAATTATTATAAGGCTATTTCTGCGGCCAAAAAATTGGCCGGTTTGCCAGAGTCAACAAAAGTGTTGTGGCCCAAAGAGCCAACAGCATTTGAAGAGTTTTTTGGAAATCAAAAATCAGAGTTAACACATCTCATTGTGGAGCGCTTTTTACTCTCTCATTCTCTTCCTGGTTGGAAGATGAAGAACCTATCAAAAGCGCGCTACTAAGAGAGTTCAAAAAACGAGGAACATCATGACCAAAAGTGAATTGATTGAACAGCTTAGTGAACACCTAAAAAGTTTGTCTCGCAACGAAGTCGAAATCATTGTGGACACCATGTTTAACAAAATGACAGAAGCCTTGCAAAATGGCGACCGCATTGAATTGCGTGGTTTTGGCACTTTTGAAGTGCGCGAACGTCCTGCGCGTCAGGGGCGTAATCCCAAAACAGGTGCGACTGTTTATGTTAAAAATCGCAAGGTGCCTTTCTTCAAAGTTGGCAAAGAACTAAAGGATCGCGTGAACGATGCTTTTCTCGGTGAGCAGAATCAAGACAACGCGGATAAAACGCAAACGCTCTCTGGAAATCCAGCACAGCGTGTTGTGAATTCATGAGTGATCAGCGCATTTGGGCGCCTTGGCGTCTGGAATACATTCTAGAGCATGTGGCTGATAAATCCAAAAAGGCCAAGGGTGCTTGTGTTTTTTGCGAAGCCCAAAAGGGGCGTGCAAGTCAAAAAAATCTGGTGTTGTATCGTGGGCAACACGCTTACATCATCATGAACAAATACCCTTATGCCAACGCGCACCTCATGGTGATCCCCAACCGTCATCTCAGCGATTTTTCCAAACTCACTTCAGAAGAGCATCAAGAAATGGGCGAGCTTTTGTCTCTTTGCACCAAGGTATTAAAAAAAATCGCTAAGCCTCATGGTTTCAACATCGGTATGAATCTGGGTGAGGCTGCTGGTGCGGGCATAAAAGAGCATTTGCATTATCACATTGTCCCAAGGTGGAGTGGGGATCATAACTTCATGCCTGTTGTGGCAAATTTGCGTGTGATGATGGAACACATCAAAAAAACTTATATAAAATTAAAAACCGAGTTTGATTTAGTTTGAATTTGAGTCTTTAGATTTTTCTTTTCTTTTTAACTCTTCCAAAGATTGGTTCATTTCGACCTTGGGTTCGTAGAAGGGGGCGTTGTCCCAATTTTTAAATTGGGTTTCTTTCACGGTTTTGAATTCCGCGCGCAGCTTGCCCACCCATTTTCCGACCTCATGACTCATTTCGGCAAGTCGTTTGGGTCCCACAAATAAAAAGGCGATGAGCAGCACAACTAATATTTCTGTAAAACCAACTCCGAGCATGCTGGTTAGATAGCATATAAAACAAAAAAAATCATAGGTTTATATTTGATTGTCTTTTGCCTGGAGAGGTGGGGCATTGATAAGGCGACATTACTAATAATTTTTAGGAGGATTCCATGGGCGCAATCAATCCAATTGGTCTTGCTGTAAAAGGCGGGTACACTCAACCATCAGCCATCACACTCAAAGGTGGTTACACAGCCCCAACACAAGCGGCTAATAATAATTCTTTTTATGCCGCTTCTTCTGATACATGCAATATTAGCCCTCTTGCTGTGCAAGGGCGATGGTTTTACTCAAGTGAGTCCTCAGGCCATTCAGGTTTCGTTTCTGGCGCGTGATCCCGGCGGCATCGTGGCAGCGCAAGCGCCTGGGTAAAACGCATTGTTGGTTATGGAATCCCAGAAGATGTGACACCAGGTATTCCCGAAGATGTGCACGAAGGTGAGCTTGCGGCAACAAAAGTTTTAGAAGCAAGCGTCATGGGTGGCTGGACCTTGGGAGAAAGCCCTCGTTTAGCCCGAACAGTGATCGATGTGATTTCAATCATAGAATTTATTGCTAGCTTGGAAAAGGGTCTTGAAGGATGCAATATTAGCCCTCTTGCTGTACAAGGCGATGGTGTTGTTCTTAAGGGTGGTCGTAACTGTTGGATTGAAAGTTGATGAGGCCGTACAGTGGCTTTGGAAGACGACTTATATGATGACTTCACAGATGACCTAAATGATGGCAATCGTGCTGCAAAATTAGACGCTGCTCGTATTGTGGCTTTGCACGATCGTTAAGACAGGCACGTAAGATTATTTAGCCCGGTACCACAAGGTACCGGCTTTTTATCTGAAAAACCTTAAATTGTATGATTATTTTTACAAAATAATAAAAATATATACAAAATGGCTTTTTTAGGTTAAAATAAGGCATGCGCTACGTGGTTTCCAAATCGCAACTTAAAAAGGCGATGTTGCAAAGGGCTTCAAAACCTTTTCGGCTTTGGAGCAAGAGGCTCATTTTAATCGTATGACTTTGCACCATTACATGAGGGTGATGGCCCTTTGTCAGACACCTATTACGAGCTTTGTTCTTTTGCAGGTTGATCCGCTTGCGCTTTTAGTTCCAGAGAACTTACTCAACATCAAACACATCGAAGAAATTTTACCCTTGCTCGATTCTGTTTGTGAGCACTGGCCCGGTGTGGCGATTTTTTTATTTGGTTCGCGAGCTTGTGGAAAACAAAAAGAGTACTCTGATTGGGATTTAGGAATCAGCTCTGGCAGTAGCTCGCTTGATACAAAAACATTTTTTTCGATTCAGAATTTGATCGATGAGAAAAGTGAAAACTTGCCTCGCAGTGTTGATGTGGTCAATTTAGATCAAGCGCCCATTTGGTTTTTGCAAAACATCCAACAGAGTTTTGTGTTTTTAAAAGGCAATGTTTCTGCACAACAATTTTTTTTAGGGGTCATGAATGGCATCAAAAAGTCAGAGCAAGTTTGAAGAGTCTTTAAGGCATCTTAAGGATGCCATAGATTTTGAAGAAACGGGCCAAGCAAAAGAAGATATTAAATTTTTAGCCATCAGCAAGGCTTTTGAAGTTGCGGTTGAGTACGCGTGGAAAGCCTTAAAAGCCAAAGTAGAAGACGAGGGTGTTAGTGCACCATCTCCTAAAGAAACCATCCGACAAGCAGGTCGTCTTGGGTTTATCGAAAATGTTGAAGAGTGGCTTGCTTACATCAATACGCGTAATTCTAGCACGCACGATTACTTTAGCGTGCCAAGTGATGAGTACGCTAAACTTGCCAAAGAATTTATGAAAGACGCAAAGAAGATCATCAAACAAGGTATTCGTTAATTATTCATCCAACATTTCTTCCATCATGTTTTGCAATTGTTGGTTCTGGTACTGTTTATTGATGGCATTGATGTACTGTCTGGCTTCTGGATGATTGGGTTCTAGCTCTAAAACTTTTTGGTAGTAACGAAGCGCGCCGTCTTTTTGTCCTTGGTGTAAAAAGAGTTTGCCGAGCAAGCTGTAAACCACAACCAGCTCTTCTTGAGTCACATCGGAAGAGGGCACACGCACAGCACGTTCAAAATAAGAAAGAGCGTTGTTGCTGTCGCCGCGTTCGTAGCTGATCATGCCCATGAGTTTCAAAAGCCAATAACTTTTGCTACGCTTGGCGGCCTTTTGTAAAAGCGGCAAGGCTTCTTGTTTTTTTCCACTGTAGTAAAGCGCGCGTCCGTAGTTTTCGGTAAAGGTTTTTGCAAAGCGGTGATTGCGATGCGAGCGCTGAAAACCTTTCTCAGCCATTTTGTAAAACTCCAGAGACGAGTACCATGTTTCTTTGTATTCGTTGATGAGTGCCAACATGAAAAGAACAAGAGGGGATTCGCAGCCGGCGTTAAAAGCTTTGTACAAAAGATTGTAAGCCACTTCGTAATCTTCAGCGTGAAAAGCCTCCATGCCGGATTTAACGGTCTCATTCCATTTGGGCGACGCGTATTTTGAACTCTTGTATTCCTGATAATCGCTGGTGGCCACCGCTGTGGCTTTGGCTGTTTGGGTGGGGGAACTTGGTTCCGAAAGTGCCCAAACAGGCGAAATCAGGCAGGAATTTGTTAAAAATGTTAATAAAAATAAAGAGTTAAGAAATTGCATGGGTCTTCCCTATTTGTCTTATATATGGTACCATGGAGCACTTGCTTCTTGGGCCTGAGCTGTGCTAGTTGTCCCGCACGCTTTTTGCCATTGGGCAAACAGCTATTAGTATAAAACAAAACAAACAATTAAAAAACACAAGGACTTTACTCCTCCAGGTTGACCACATTTGTCTGGTTTTGGGGGACCTTAGTAAAATCCTTGGGTGTTCTGATTGCCCCGATGATCTTCATCGGGAATTTTCAGAAAATAAACCAAAGAGGAAAACATGACTCAAGTTTCTATTCCAGAAATGATGGAAGCCGGTGCTCATTTTGGGCATCAAACCAAACGTTGGAACCCAAAAATGCGACCTTACATCTACGGCTCGCGTTCCGGTGTTCACATTATCGATCTCCAAAAAACTCATGACCTAGCCAACGAAGCGCTTCAGTTTATTCAAGAAACTGTTGCTAAAGGTGGCGATGTTCTTTTTGTTGGAACCAAACAACAAGCTCGCGAAGCCGTTAAAGAGCACGCAGGTCGTTCTAAAATGCACTATGTGAATCAACGTTGGATGGGTGGCACACTCACAAACTTTAAAACAATCAAAAACAGCATCGATCGCTTGCTCGATCTCGAAAGTCGTCGCGAAAAAGATCAATTCGAAGGTTACACCAAAAGAGAATTGCTCGATATCGACCGCACAATCGAAAAACTCGAAGCATCTTTGGGTGGTATTCGTAACCTTAACGGATTCCCTCGCGTTGTTTTCGTTGTTGATCCTAAGCACGAGCACATTGCGATTCGTGAAGCGCGTAAGCTTGGTTTGACTGTGATCGCTTTAACAGACACCAACTGTGATCCTGATCCAGTTGATCACGTGATCCCTGCAAACGATGACGCCATTTCTACGATCGAATACTTTGCTAGCAAAGTGGCTGATGCTTGTTTGGCTGGTTTGGAAAAACGCCAAGAAAACGCTCGCAAAGCGTCTGGCGATACAAAACCACAAACAGAGAAAAAAGCTCGCCGCGTTTCTGATGGCACAGAAGCTGATAAAAAAGCAGCTTACGTTGGTAAGCGTGCCAAAACAGAAGAAGAAGCTAAAGAAGGCGACGGTTCTGTAGAAGGTTACTCTGCAAAAGCAGAAAAAGAAGAAGCCATTGCTGACAAAGCCAAAGACGCTGCTGTCGCAACAGGCTGATCAACAAAGAAATAAATTAACGGAGGACGGAATGTCTATCACAGCTCAAGATGTGAAAGCTTTGCGCGAAAAAACAGGCGCAGGCATGATGGATTGCAAAAAAGCATTGCAGGAAAGCAATGGCAATATGGACGAAGCCATTGATTTCTTAAAAAAGCAAGGTTTGGCCAAAGCGGTTAAAAAAGGTGACCGCGTGGCAGCTGAAGGTTTGATTTTTACAAAAGTTGGCAGTGGCGAAGCGGCCCTTGTCGAGCTCAACTGTGAAACAGACTTTGTTGCCAAAAACGATGACTTCATTAATCTTGGAAACAAAATTGCTGAAAGCATTTTGGCGCAAAAGCCATCTTCTTTGGAAGAAGCTCTTAAGCTATCGCTTGGTGAACAAACAATTGAAGAAGCCATTAATTCTGCGATTGCTGTTATCGGCGAAAAAATTTCTTTGCGCCGTTTCGAATTATTCAGCGCTAAAGAAAGTGGCGACATCACTCTTTATGATCACAACGGTGGCAAAATTGCTGTCTTAATCGAAACTCTTGGTGAAAAAGTTGTTGATGTAGCGCGTGACGTGGCTATGCAAATTGCAGCTATGGCGCCTCAATACTTAGACGCTTCTGAAGTGTCTCAAGAAGTTTTGGACAAAGAAAAAGAAGTTCAGATTGAACTCTTAAAGCAAGAAGGCAAACCTGAAAACATGATCGAAAAAATCGTGCAAGGTAAGCTCAATAAATTTGCTGGCGAAATCTCTTTGTTGCAACAGGTCTATGTAAAAGACATGGGTGGCAAAAAGAAAGTGGCTGACGTCATTAAAGAAACAGATGCAAACGGTAAAGTTGTGCAATTTTGCCGCTATGCTGTTGGTGAAGGCATCGAGAAAAAACAAGATGACTTTGCTGATGAAGTTGCCAAAATGGCTCAGTGATGATTTTTCGGAGTAGTGGCCGCTCGCGAGCAGCCATAATTCAAGTAATTTTTTCTGGCCGCTCACGAGCGCCCACTACGGTCAATACAAAAGAATATAAAATGATAATCTTGGGCGGGTTTTTAACCTGCCCTTTTTTTATTTGATCAGGAGTCCCCAAAAAAGATCATTAGAACAGTTGATCAAATAGATCAGTAGCGTTTTTTTTACATCTAAGCACCTAAGCACCTAAGCACCTAGGCACTTAGGTACATTAACAAGCTCTCCAAAGACTGGATTGCTTTCTTCTTCGCTAAAGCTACGTAGAACAGGTCATCAGCCTCTGGCTGATCGCAATGACACTTTCGTCACCTGTCGCGCCGTAGTCCGCCGCGGCGGACGAAGGCGGAAGCCCCTAAGCACATTGACTTAATGAAAATGATTGAGATCCCCCGCAAGTCTTTGTAAAGCGTTGTGGGTTAAACACAAAGGGGCATCATGGAACCAAAATACAAACGCATTTTATTAAAACTTTCTGGCGAATCTCTTTTGGGAAAAGACGGCTATTGCATTTCTTTGGATGTCACTCATGGCATCGCAAAAGAAATCAAAGAGCTACACGAACTGGGTGTCGAGATCAGCGTCGTGTTGGGTGGCGGTAATATTTTCAGAGGAATGTCGGGTGCCAAAAATGGAATCGATCGCGCTCAAGGTGACTACATGGGCATGCTTGCCACCATCATCAATGCCATGGCTTTGCAGGACGCCTTAGAAAAACAAGGTATCCACACTCGTGTGCAATCAGCCATTGCCATGAATCAAGTTGTTGAGCCTTACATTCGTCGTCGTGCGGTTAGGCATTTAGAAAAAGGCCGGGTGGTGATTTTTGCAGCAGGCACAGGCAATCCCTTTTTCACAACTGACACAGCGGCTTCGTTGCGCGCCATGGAAATGCATGCCGAGGTCTTGCTAAAGGCCACAAAAGTAGATGGCATTTACGACAAAGATCCCAAAAAACACGATGACGCACAGCGATTTGATAGCCTGACGTTTTTAGATGTATTGAACAAAGGCCTGCAGGTCATGGATTCCACAGCCATCTCGTTGTGCATGGATCACAAATTGCCAATTTTGGTTTTTGATTTATTTGAAAAAGGAAACATCAAAAGGGCGGTGTGCGGTGAAGATATTGGCACACTGGTTTCCTAATTGTTTTCTCTATTAAGGAATGAGGTTTTCATATGGACGCAATCATTAATGACGCAAAAGAAAAAATGGAAAAAGCCATTAGCGCTTTGCAAGACGATCTGGCTAAACTCAGAACAGGTCGGGCTTCTCTTGTCATGTTAGATGGCATTAAAGTGGACTACTACGGCACCATGACTCCCTTGAATCAGGTGGCGACTTTGGCCGTTCCCGAGCCACGTCTTATTACGGTGCAGCCTTGGGAAGCCACGTTGATCCCAGCCATTGAACGCGCCATTGAAAAAGCCAATATTGGTTTAAACCCAACCAACGATGGTAAAATTGTGCGTTTGCCAGTTCCTCAGCTCACTGAAGATCGTCGTAAAGAAATTGTGAAAAGTCTCAAAAACATCGCAGAAGAAAAACGTGTTTCTGTTCGTCAAGCACGCCGTGATGCCAACGATGTTTTAAAGCAACAGCAAAAAAATTCAGAAATCACTGAAGACGATTTAAAACGTGGTCAAGATCAGGTGCAAAAGACCACTGACGATGCCATTGCTAAAATCGACGACATCGTTGTGCGTAAAGAAAAAGACATCATGACTGTTTAGGTCGGCAATTTTCATGGATCAAATCGACAAAACAAAAGTGCCACGCCATGTGGCCATCATCATGGATGGCAATGGACGCTGGGCGCAATCCCAAGGCTTGCCTCGCTTAGAGGGGCATAGGCAGGGTGCTGTGACTGTCGAAAACATCACTGAGGCTGCGCGCACCGTTGGTGTTTCTTATTTAACGCTGTACGCTTTTTCGCAAGAAAACTGGAATCGTCCTGACGACGAAACAGCGGGGCTCATGCAGCTTCTCACAGAGTTTTTGATCAGTAAAAAAGAGAAAATGATCAAAAACGGCATTCGCTTGCACACCATTGGGCGCACAGAACGTCTCCCTGAACCGGTTAAAGAATTGTTGTGGCAAACAATAGAAGCCACGTCTGCTGGTGATAAAATGACACTCACTTTGGCTTTGAGTTATGGCAGTCGCGATGAGATTTTGCGCGCGGTTCAGAAAATCAGTCAGCAAGTTAAAGAGGGGCAGGTCTCTGGGGATCAAATTTCAGAAGAATTATTTGAAAGCGCGCTTGATACAGAAAAAATGCCGGATCCCGATTTGGTCATCCGCACTTCTGGTGAAAATCGTGTGAGCAATTTCTTGCTTTGGCAAAGCGCCTACGCGGAGTACATTTTCATTGAACCCAATTGGCCAGAATTTACGGAAGATATGTTTTTGAACTGCATCGCCGAATACCAAAAACGCGAACGTCGCTTTGGTTTGATTAGCGAGCAGGTGAATGACTAGTTGTAGGTGAGGTGTTTCCAAAGTTCCCTTCCTTTGTCAGGAGGGGCAAGGGGGGTAGAGACGATGAGATGGATCACTGGTATTCCTTTGGCGATCGCTCTGGTGGCGCTTTTGTTTTTTGCGCCTGTGCAAGTGATTCAACTTGTGGTGGCTGCTGTTGCCTTAATTGCTTGTTACGAATTCTTAAGCATGTGTTTTAAGCGTGTTTCGCCTTTGCGTTATGGCATTGGCTTTGTCTTAATCGCATTGGGTTTGGCGCCTGATATTTTTCCGGCCTTGCCTTGGGATTTTTCTTTGGTGTGTTACTTGACCATCGTGTTGGCTTTTCTTTTGCACTTTCCTTCAAAACTATCTGATGAAGAACGGTTTCAGCAGGTGAGTCGTTTTTTTGTCGCTGTGTTTTATTGTTTGTTTCTTTTTGGATTCCTCATCAAACTCATTGCGCAGTCTAATTTTCTCTTCTGGGTTTTTCTGGCTATGGCACCAACCTTTGTGGCCGATACCATGGCGTATCTTGTGGGACGGCGCTGGGGGAAAAACAAACTGGCTCCCAATTTATCACCGGGCAAAAGCATAGAGGGCGTTGTTGGTGGTGTTTTTGGAGGCATTGCGGCGGGCATGGTTGTGAGCTTGTGCTTTGGTTCGCCTCTTGCGTTGTGGTTTGCGGGTGTGCTTGGTGGTGTCATTGCTTTACTTGGTGTTGTGGGTGATCTAAGTGAATCACTTGTGAAACGCGCTTGTGGCGTTAAAGATTCTGGAAAAATCATACCAGGGCATGGGGGAATTTTAGACCGCGTCGATGCCCTGTTGTTTACTGTGCCGTTTATTTATTTTGTGGCGATTTACCTATGAAGAAAAAACTCACCATACTTGGCTCAACAGGTTCTGTCGGAACGGCGACTTTAGACATTTGTCGTCAGCATCCTGATCGCTTTGAAGTGGTGGCTCTGGTGGCCGGGCGCAACACAGATTTATTGGCAGAGCAAATCAAAGAATTCAAACCTCGTTTTGTTGCTGTGGCAGGCGAAAACGAACGCACTGCTTTAAAGAATCAAAATTTGAACATCGCTGACATTGCGATTGGCACAGAAGGCGCTGTTGAGGCCGCAAGGCTTTCGGAAAACGACCTTGTTGTTTCGGCGATTGTTGGTGCAGCTGGTTTGGAACCCACTTTGGCTGCCTTGCAAGCAGGGCACGATGTGGCTCTGGCAAATAAAGAGAGCATGGTGATTGCCGGGCATCTTATGTCTGATGCGGCCAAAGAAAAAGGCGTTTCGATTTTGCCAGTTGATTCCGAGCATTCAGCCATTTTTCAATGCTTGAACGGCGAACACATTGATGACGTGGATCGTTTGGTGCTAACAGCCAGTGGTGGCCCGTTCTTTTTTAAACCGCAAGATGAGTTTGCGAACATCACCAAAGCCATGGCTTTAAAGCATCCTAACTGGGACATGGGCGCAAAAATCACTATCGATTCTGCGAGCATGATGAACAAAGGCTTAGAGGTCATGGAGGCGTTTTGGCTTTTTGGTTTGCCTTTAGAAAGACTTGCCGTAGTGGTGCACCCGCAATCCATTATTCATTCCATGGTGGAGTTCAACGATGGTTCGGTGATGGCGCAACTGGGTGAACCAGACATGCGCGTGCCGATTGCCTACGCGCTTTCTTACCCGCGTCGCATCAAAACCGATGTGGCTCGCTTGTCTTTGCCGGATCGAAAAGACCTGACTTTTTTTGAACCCGACTTAAAAAAATTCCCGTGCTTGCAGTTGGCATTTGATGCCGCCAAAGCAGGTGGCTTGTTTCCTGCTGTTTTGAATGCGGCCAACGAAGAAGCCGTGGCAGCGTTTTTAAATGATGAGATTTCTTTTGTGCAGATTCCTCAAATGATTTCTTATTGTTTTGATGCTTTTGCGGGATCATCAGAAAATGACCTGCAGGCCATTCTGCAAGCTGATCAATGGGCCAGAAGTCAGGCCAGAGGGTTTTTAAGCGCTTAAGTTCCTAAGCTTGTAGTGGCCGTTCGCGAACGGCCAAGAAAATTGCATTGGAATTATGGTCGCTCACGAGCGACCACTACGAGCTCCTAAACACGAGCCCCGATTAAATGATTGTTTTCCCGCCTTTCGGATGCGATAATATCCAGATCATGATGACTTTTCTTATATTTGTGGTGGCCCTTAGTATTCTTGTTTTTGTGCACGAGTGGGGGCATTTTATTGTCGCTAAACTTTGTGGCATTCGTGTCGATATTTTCTCGATTGGTTTTGGTCCCAAGATTCTTGGTTTCACATGGCATGGCACCGAATACCGCATTGCGCCTTTTCCCTTTGGTGGTTACGTTAAAATTTACGGTCAAGAGCCCATGGAGGAAGCCGAAGGCGATCCTATTAAAGCAAAAGAGATTGCCGAACATCCTGATTCTTTTGCTTCGAAGAATTTTTGGCAAAAGCAAGCGGTGGTGTTTGCTGGGCCTGTCATGAATTTGGTTCTTTGTTTTGTCTTGCTGCCTTTGGTGTTTATGGTGGGGCGTTTGCAACCCAAAATATTAAGCCAGCCACCAGTGGTGCAACAAATCACAGCAGAATCTCCCGCCACAAAAGTTGATTTGCAAGAAGGTGATCTTGTCACCGCGCTCAATGACAATGCTGTTTCCGATTGGAAAGACCTGGTCACGCACATCACCTTGCACCCTAACGAAGAAGTGGTCTTGCACGTTAAAAGAGGATCAGAAAATATCAGCGTGCCTGTGTTGTTGTCGCAACGACAAGAAATCAAACAAGCGGCCGGTTATCTGGGAATCGAGCCCATGGATTTTTTCGCAAACGACCCTGTGATTGCTGAAGTCAAATCAGGTTCGCCTGCTGATCTTGCTGGGATCAAACCTGACGATCGCATTGTGGCGGTCAACGGCAAAGCCATTCAGTATTGGTCTCAGGTCACGCGCATGATTCGTGAAGGCGAGGGCAGTGCTGTTTCGTTCACTATCCAACGTCAAGACGATCAAGTGCAGGTCACAGTAAAACCTGAATTTGTTGAGCAAGCCGGCACTTATTTGGTGGGCATCACCAAAAAAATGGAAGAAGACGCGCTCGAAAACAAAAGCTACGCTTTGATTGAATCCATACAATTGGGTGCGCAAGAATTTGGCAAACTCATGACCTTAACAGTCGATATCTTCTCGCGTCTTTTTACAGGGCAGATGTCGCTCAAAGTTTTGGGTGGCCCTTTGCAGATCGCACAAGCCACATCATCGGCTGCGCGTTCTGGTCTGGGTGACTTCATTTACCTGTTGTCGTTTTTGTCTTTGCAACTGGGCTTGGTGAATCTCTTTCCAATCCCGGTCTTGGATGGCGGTCATGTGGTTTTCTTAACCATTGAAGCCATTCGCAGAAGGCCTTTGCCCTATAAGTTTCGTTTGGTTTCTATGCAGGTTGGCATGGTGATGCTTTTGGGACTCATGTTGCTTGTGACCATCAACGATATCGAAACGCTGTTTGGGTTTCGCGCCATTGTGAATAATGTGATTCAATTTTTCTAAGCTCATGACCAACTCTTCGCACACAACGCTTTGTCTTGATTGCGCGGGACGAAACCTGTCGCTTTATTTTATTAAAAACCAAACTGTCTTGGCAGAGCTTGAGCTCGACAACGTGGCGTCGCAAGCCGAAACACTTTTGCCAAGCATTGATAAGCTTCTCAAAAAAACAAAGTTGGATCTAGAGAGCATTGATTCTGTTTTGTATTCGATTGGTCCCGGGTCTTTTACCGGACTGCGGGTTGGCTTAGCGACCTTGCAGGGACTTTTTGTGCAAAGCCAAGTTCGTTGGCAGGTGCTGTCATCTCTTTTGCTCAGAACGCTCAGCGCGGGGGAATCAGATTCACGTCCCGTGGCAGCGGTGGTTAAATTGGGCAGAGGGCGATTGGCCCTGGGGGTACTGGGTGATCTTGCCAATGAGATTGTCTTTGAAGAAGAGCGCCCACTTGTTGGGGTAAAGCTTGCTGACAACAAGGGGTACCGACAAGGGGTCGTGACCGAAACTGTGTTCGCAGATCTATTGCAAGAACATGAAATTTCTAAAGTTTTAATGTCTACAGCCTTGCTCGATTCCCATGGTGATTCCTGGAAAAAGCACAGCGCTTTAGAGGCCGATCACCATTTAAAAGCTGGTTTTGTGCAGGCTCTTGCCAGCGAATCCTTTCAAAAAACCCAGGAAAATCATGTGGTTTTGGACTATTTCTTGAAGCCAAACATTGGCTGATTTTGTTTTGTGTTCTCTTTTCTAAGTGGTTAAAAATTCTGGTTTTTGATTGCAAAGACCCCATTTCTCTCGGTATAGAGGCAGCGCTTCAAATGTTTAATGGAACAGGGGCCCGGCTAGAGGCCCTTTTTACGTTATGGACTATCAACATAGGCAAAAAATCATACAGGTCATACAACCTGTGGTCGAAGAACAAAACTGCGATCTTGTCGAAGTGGAAGTGGCTATTGAGCACAGCGTAAAAGTTTTACGCGTCTACATCGACAAAATCGGAGGCGTTCAGCTCGAAGATTGCGCTCATGTTTCGCATGCCATTGAAGATCTCATTGAAGCAGAAGAATTGGTCGCAGGCCGTTACAGTCTCGAGGTGACATCACCTGGTTTGAATCGTCCTTTGCGAACAAAAAGTCATTTTGAAGAGGTTGTTGGAAAACAAATTAAGGTTGTGACTCGCGATAAGATCAACGGTCGTAAAAATTACAGAGGCACATTAAACGCGGTGGACGAATCCGATCTGCTCATTGAGATCGATGGTGAAGAGTACCGTGTGCCGATTGCAGAGCTGGCTAAAGGTCGGCTTCTTGCTCAAGATATTTAACAGGAGTCGAAGATGATTTTCGATTTGAATCACGTTTTAGAGCAAATCAACAAAGAAAAAGGCATCTCTAAAGATGTTCTGATTGAGGCCATTGAGTCTGCGATGATGAGTGCAGCTCGCAAAAAATTAGGTTTCTATGGCGACCTCGAGGCGCAATACAATCCTGAAATTGGCGAAGTCGAACTCTTCCAATTTAAAGAAGTTGTAGAAGAGGTTGAAGACAATCAATTGGAATTGACTTTAAAGCGCGCGCACGAACTTGATCCTGATGCTCAAATTGGTGACAGCATTGGTGAAAAAATCGACTCAAAAGAATTGGGTCGCATTGCCGCACAAACAGCTAAGCAAGTGATCATTCAAAAGCTACGCGATGCAGAACGTGATGTGATAGTCGACGAGTACGAAGACAAGCTTGGTCACATTTTGTCAGGTATTGTGCGAAGAACTGAAAAAGGTGCTGTCATTGTTGATCTTGGAAAAACAGAAGCCATCATTTATCGTCGTGAACAAGTCGATGGCGAAAACTACAAACCAGGTGATCGCATTCAAGCTATTTTGTTAGAAATCGACACACGCGCACGTGGACCAATGTTGACCTTGTCTCGTCGTCACCCACAATTTGTGAAAGCCCTTTTCGAAATGGAAGTTCCTGAAATTTCTGAAGGCATTGTCGAAATCAAAAGTGCTGCACGTGATGCCGGTGTGCGTACAAAAATTGCCGTGTATTCTGCCGATGGCGATGTCGATCCTGTTGGTGCCTGTGTGGGCATGAAAGGCTCGCGTGTGCAATCTGTGGTGCAAGAATTGCGTGGCGAAAAAATTGATATTGTTCTTTGGGACATGGACCCTGCGCGTTTTGTTTGTAACGCCATTGCTCCAGCTCAAGTGGCCAAAGTGATCGTCATGGACAAAAAAGGTTCTATGGAATTAATCGTTCCTGATGACCAGCTTTCTCTTGCGATTGGCCGTAAAGGTCAGAACGTGCGTTTGGCAGCGAATCTGACTGGTTGGAACATCGATGTTTACAGCGAAACCAAAGTTGAAGAAATGGCAACATTTGCAAAAAGCAAACTTGTTGAAGATCTTGAAGTCAGCGATTCCATGGCAACTTTATTGTATGGTCATGCTTTCCGCTCTGTAGAAGAAATTGCTGAAACAGAATTAGAAGAATTTTTGAGCATCCCGGGAATGGATCAAGACACATTAAAAGCAGTGCATGAGCGTGCTGTGGCTCATGTTGGCATTACAAAAGAAGAAGAAAACACAGAAGAACAAGAAGCTGTGGCTGAGGCTGTGGCAGAAGAGTCTGAAGCAAGCGAGGCTGCTGTTTCAGAAGTGGCAGAAGAATCTTAAATTAAAAAACAGATTCGTTAGGGACTGGTTTTTAATCAAGGAAGTCAAAAGGCAGATATGGACGAACAAAAGTCAGAAGTTGTTGAGAAACGTTTGAGCAAAGGTGTGATCAGACGCCGTTCTCGACGTGTGACCGAAGAAAAACCAAAGCAAGAAGAGAGCAAACCCAAAAAGCTCAGTTTGGATGATTCGGCTAGTGCTAAACCTGCTCCTAAAGCAGCTGCAGAAGAGAGTCAGAGCAAGCCTGTCGCTAAAGAAGATGCCGTTGAGAAAAAGCGATTGGTTTTAGAGGACAAAGATAAAAAGTCTGCCGAAGAGATTGTCCGTCAAAACTTGCGTAAAAAAATCACTCTTGATGAACCCAAGCAAGAGGCCAAATCAGAAGAAAAAACAGTTGAAGCTAAGCCTAAAAAAGTTAGCGAGAAAAAAGAAGCCAAGCCAGAGCGTAAAAAAGTACTTAGTTTTAAAGACCGCGTTAAGGGCACAATCGATCTCAAAAAAATTCAGCCTAGTCGCCCTGAACCCAAAGAATCAGAAGATGCCGAAGATCGCGCAAAGCGTTTTCGCAACAGCCCAGCTCCCAAAGAAGATTCTGCTGCTGAAAAAACGCCAAGAACAAAGCGTGGTGTAAAGAACATTGGTGGTGATCTCGATATCGAAGGTCGTGGTCGTGCGACTGACTTAGGTCAGTTTGTGCGTGCTGCTCCTGATCGTATTTTTAGACCAGGTTCTTCGCGCAATGGACCACGTAAAAAGAAAATCATTTCTAAAAAGAACATCAAGCAAACACAAATTACCGAAAAGAAAGCGTCTAAGCGCGTGATTCAAATTGATCAGAGCATGACAGTTGGTAATTTGGCTCAAGAGCTTGGGATCAAAGCGGGCGACATCATCAAGCAATTGATGGAACTTGGCACCATGGCGACAATCAACCAAGAGATCGACAAAGAAACGGTTGCTATTATTGCCGCTGAATACAGCTACGAAATCAGAGACACTTCTTTTAAAGAAGCTGATGTTCTAGCAGCTGCGGAAACCCAAGAAGAAGATTTGGCAGGCGCGCCATCGCGTCCTCCTGTTGTGACAGTGATGGGTCACGTGGATCATGGTAAAACATCTCTTTTAGATGCCATCCGTTCAACCAACGTGACTCGTGGTGAGGCCGGCGGTATCACTCAGCACATTGGTGCTTACACGGTTGAACTCCCGCAAGGTAAAATCACTTTCTTAGACACGCCTGGTCACGAGGCTTTTACAACAATGCGTGCTCGTGGTGCTAACGTTACTGATATTGTGATCTTGGTTGTGGCAGCCGATGATGGTCTTATGCCGCAAACAGAAGAATCCATTGATCACGCTCGTGCGGCTGGTGTGCCAATAATTGTGGCCGTGAACAAAATCGATAAAGAAGAAGCCAATCCCGATAAAGTCAAACGTCAGTTGTCCGAAAAGGGCATCCTCACAGAAGACTGGGGTGGCGATGTCATGTGTAACCATGTTTCGGCTCTTAAAAAAGAAGGCATCAAAGAATTGCTCGAAAGTGTCTTATTGCAAGCCGAAGTCATGGAGCTCAAAGCCATTGAAGAGGCTCCTGCAAAAGGAACTGTCATTGAAGCTCGTTTAGACAAAGGCCGTGGTCCTGTTTGTACGGTGTTGGTGCAGTCAGGAACTTTGGCTCAAGGCGATTACTTGGTTGCCGGCTCTTACTCTGGTCGTGTCAAAGCCTTACAAGATTGGCAAGGCGATAAGGTTCAAAAAGGTGGACCATCTATGGCCTTAGAGGTTTTGGGCTTGGAAAATGTTCCAGAAGCGGGCGATGAATTTCATGTTGTGGCGTCTGAACAAGATGCCAAAAAAGTAGCTGAGCATCGTCGTGCAAAACGAGCACAAGAAGAGCAAGAGGCGCGCAAAGGTGTTTCTCTAGAAGACATGTTCTCGCAAATGAAAGCGGGCGAAGTGTCTGAGCTCAACATCATTTTAAAAACTGATGTGCACGGATCCTTAGAAGCTGTGCGTGATGCCATTTTAAAAATTGGTAACGAAGAAGTGAAACCAAACATCATCCACACAGCAGTGGGTGGGGTGAACGAATCTGACGTGCGTTTGGCAATGGCATCTAATGCTGTGATCATCGGCTTTAACGTTCGTCCAGAAACAAAGGCATTGCACTTGGCCAAAGATCAAGGTGTCGATATCAAATCGTATAAAGTCATTTATGACCTTGTGAACGAAGTGAAATTGGCTATGGAAGGTCTTTTGGCTCCTGAAATCAAAGAAAACTATTTGGGACGTGCCGAAGTTCGTCAGGCCTTCGAAGTTTCTAAAATTGGTTTCATTGCGGGCAGCATGGTTGTCGATGGTCTTATCACACGTAATGCAAACTTGCGTTTGCTTCGCGATAACGTTGTCATTCACGAAGGCAAGGTCATGTCACTGAAGCGTTTTAAAGACGATGCCAAAGAAGTGAAGCAGGGCTTTGAATGTGGTATTGGCATTGAGGGCTACAAAGACATCAAAGCAGGTGATGTGATTGAGGCCTTTGAACTGCAAGAGATCAAAAAGACGCTTTGATTTCTTGGATGCTAAAGAGGAATTTTGAATATTTTGCCTGAATCTCGCATGAAGGTGGGGTTGCTCAAGCTTGAGCTGTTTTTTCCCTACTGCCACTCCCTAAAAGAGAAGAGACATTTTTTGCGCAAAATCAAAGACAAGATTTTTGCCAAGCATAAGGTTTTGGTTCACGAGGTGGCGCATCACGACAAATGGCAAAGAGCGCAGCTTGGCTTGGCTTTGGTTGGTCACGAAGCCACGTTGTTGAGCTCCTTGATCGACAAAATTGAAAATCAGATTATTGAGTACGGTTTGGGTGAAGTGATCGACAGTCAAAGTGAGATCATTGATTTTTAAAATAGGCCAAAAGATTTCCCTTGGGTAAAAGGGAGGTGCAGTATGAAACGTTACAAAACAGAAGATCAAAGCAGCAAACGCTTGGACCGCATTTCGGAAGCTTACCAAAAAGGCATTTCTCAGATCTTGCATGATCAAATTCGTGATCCACGTTTGGAAGGCGTTTTTGTGACCAATGTGGTGATCACTCCTGATTTAAGATTGGCTAAAGTTTATTTTGATATGCGTGGTGGGGCTTTAAGAGCAGACGAGGCCATTCGCGGTTTTGAAAAATCAAAGGGTTTTTTAAAGAGAGAACTCGCTAATGTGGTGCGTATTAAATACATGCCAGATCTAAAATTCTATTATGACGAAAGCTTAGATGTGCAGCGTAAGATCGATGAGCTTTTTGAAAAAATAGAATCGGAAGAAGAGAGTACAGATGAAGAAAGCCAAGAAAATTGATTTAGACGGCTTGGCCGATAAAATCAGCAAGGCGCAATCGATTCTCATTGCGACGCATGAAAACCCTGATGGTGATGGCTTGGGTTCTATCCTTGCGTTGGGAAAAGGTCTTAAGAAGCTTGGCAAAAAAGTCACCATCTATTCAAAAGATCATGTCCCCAAAATGTATCAGTTTTTGCCTGGGCAAAACGCGATTGTGAGCCAGCTTAAAAAGAGCGCGCGTTATGACTTGAGCTTCATTGTTGATCTTGGCGAAATCGAGCGAGTGGGAGAAGAGTTTTTAAACTTTCCTCATCGTGGTGTGACCATCAGCTTGGATCATCATGCTCGTGGGGTTCACAATGCTGATTTTAATTATTGTTTGCCAAAATGCGCTTCCAGTGGCGAGGTGATTTTTAAAGTCATTAAACGTCTCAACATCTCTTTGGATAAGGCCATGGCAACAGCCATTTACACGGCCATTGTCACAGACACAGGCTCTTTTAAATACTCCAACACCACAGAAGAAACCTTTGCTGTGGCCAGTGAATTGGTCAGCCACAAAGTGGATGTTTGGCAAGTGGCCTTGCATTGCTTTGAAACATCTTCGCAGGCACGCATGGAGCTTTTGAAACGTGTCATTGGTAAAATGCAAATTCATTCCAGTAAAAAGATCGCCTGGATTGTTTTAAAACAATCTGATTACAAAGCCACTGGTGCGTTGCCCGAAGAAGCAGAAGGTTTTATCAATTACCCCCGGTCCATAGAAGGGGTTGAGGTCGCGATTGCTTTTAAAGAAAAAGAACGCGGCGTTTACCGTATTTCTTTGCGCTCCAAAACCTATGTTGATGTGGCCACTGTGGCACAAGGTTTTGATGGCGGCGGCCATATTCGGGCAGCAGGTTGCACCATAGAGGGTAAGTTTGAAGACGTGCAAAAGAAACTCATTGCCGCCATTCAAAAGCAAATTTAAAGAAAAGCAAAAATGTCTTTTGATTCTTCCTGGAAAACAAATTCTTATTTTGTTTTTGTCGACAAACCTGTTGGCCCCACGTCGCACGATGAACTCAAATCATTTAAACGCGCACTTAAAATCAAAAAGCTGGGGCATCATGGCAGTTTGGATCCTTTTGCTTCGGGTTTGTTGCTTGTTGGAGTCAATGAGGCCACTAAGTTTTTTCAATTTGTCGAAGATGATTTTAAAACCTATGCCGCTGTTTTAAAATTAGGCGAAGCGACTGATACGCTTGATCACACGGGACAGGTTGTTAAAACGGCAGCGCTGCCTGACTGGACGGAGAAAGATCTTGCTCGTATAGCTCAAGAGTTTACGGGGGATCGTCAACAAATCCCTCCAATGTATTCTGCCAAAAAGGTGGATGGAAAAAAACTATGTGACCTTGCCAGAAAAGGCATCGAGATCAAAAGAGAACCCATCACCATTCACATCCATTCTCTTGAATTGAAAGCCGAGCAAAACAATCACATTTCTTTTGTGGCTCGTGTTTCGCGAGGCACTTACATCCGTGTTCTTGGTGAGCAAATCGCAGAGGCGTTGGGGACAGTGGGGCATTTGACAGCGTTACGAAGAACCGAGCTCTGTGACTTGAGCGATGACTTGGCGCTTGATTGGCGCGAAGATCAGTGGGATTGCCAAAAACAAATCGGCATTGCTGATTTACTCAAACACCTGCCTGCACTGGAGTGCACGGAAAAACAAAGTTCGGCTCTTAAAAACGGCCAGTTTCTAACCTTGTCTGAGCTGCCAGTTCCGCTAGCAAATGGCGATTTGTTTCGCTTGTTTGAAGACAATCAGTTCTTTGGAGTGGGTGAGCGCAAAGGCCCTGTTCTTAAGGCTAAACGCCTGTTAAGTACCAATTAGTGTATTGATAAAACGACGACTTTCTAATCCAAGAAAAACACTAAGGTATTTTTTGGTTTTTCGAGATATTTTTTTCCTAATTTTTACCAACTAAAAACCTAATCATTTCTGATTGTTAAAAATATTTATAAAAAAAGGGTTAAAAAATACATGTTTTTGTTGCCAAATGAGCTTGATCTGGCAAAATAATTCTTATGACAACACTTGTTTTGAACAGCTTAGGATTCATAAAAAAAATCACAGAAAATTTAGAAAACAACACAGAGACAGAAGATAGTCCTAAGCTGACTAACATTGTTGAAGAGGGCGCGTCTTTAGAGAATGTCTTGGATCAGCTTCCTGAAAAGTTGGGTCGTTTTACAGCCAAAGTTTTACTACATTCTCATCCCGAAAAACTCACTAAAGATATCACAGAGGCAGCAACAAAGGCCGTGGCGCAAACAGTTAAAGGCGCATGTCACAAAGTTCAGGTGGCAGAGCAAACTTTGGAAACAAGCGCACGCACTCTGCATGAGCAAGCTCAAGATTTATCACAAGAGCTTGGCAAGATTGCCGGAGAACAATTTGCGGGTGTGGTGAAACACATCGGGAAAACGCAGGATGATCTTTCTCCATTAACTCCTTTATTGTCTGAGGCATCAGAAAAAAAATCCACTATAGAGCTTCAGCCTGAGCTTAATGTCAGTCACTTGGCAACAACACGTTCCACTGAACCTGGTGTTGCGTTCGAAAAAACGACCAAGGAAGTTGCGCCGGTAAAAACAGATTGTGACGAGGTTTTTGGTGAGACTGTTTTTGAACCGGTGCTTTTGACTTCTGCGGTGCAATTTTTTTCCGAACCACAATTCACTGCTCCAGCTAAGGTTTCCCAGCCTGTCGGGTTCTCAGATTCTAACGTGCTGATTTTGGAGCCTGTGTTTCCAGAACTCTTGCTTGATGATGTGATCACAGCAAAAGCCGTGCAATTTGATTTTAACAACGCGGCGGACGACGAAGCGTCAGCAGATTCTCTGCTCAACTTGGTCGCAGAAATATCGTCACCTGATCAGAGAGTCATGCTAGACAAAGAATTTGTGACCAAACAGTTTGCCGTGTCTCCGTCTGCGAGTGTGGACACAAGCTTTTCGGAAACGTCGCCAGTTTTGCAGAACAAAACACAACAATTCGGTATTGCTTCTGCGCGTGTTTTTTACGGTGTCTTTGTAGCGCAAAAAGATCTTTCTGTTTTGTCTTTTGCAGAAGTTTTTTTGCCAAAAGTGGAAGCAGCTCAAGAACTGGCACCGGCATTATCAGCGGTATCGGCTTTTGCTAGCGGTGTTACGGAATCAGTAGCAAGAGAGAATCATGTTGTTTTGCAAGCCGTGCAAAAAGCGGCAAGGTTTCAAGAGCCAGATGCATTCACAAAATCTGATTCAGAAAAATCCACATCACCGATTTCTTCTTGGGAAAAATCAGGGGAAGCATTGGCACTTGCTAAGCGGTTGGATGTTGCTGTTCTTTCGCAATTGTCTTCTTTAGAATTGGCTCGTCGGGAAGCCTTTGTGGCTCATGTGGTTCCGGTATTTGTTCCCATTTATGAAAAACGCGCAGGCTCTTTAGCCTGGGAAACAACTGTTTTGCCACAGCACTTGAGCACCTTGCGTGTTGTTTCTAAATCCAGTGCTTCGCAAGGAGAGCAACAGCAGCATTCTGAAAAAGTCGAAAGCGATTGGGACAGTGCTGTTGAAATCAAAGAGGAACTCACTGTTTCTAGGGCTCGTTTGCAACAGTCTTTGCTCGGACAGAACGATTTTTTTATCTCGGTTTAGTTTTAAACAACCACCTACCCCAACCCTTGGTCAGAGCGCTCTTTTGAGCGTCTCTGGCCAAGGAATTTTTAACTCATTTTTTCACTAAGTCCTTGGCATGTTTTTAACTTATGTTAGAAACAAAGCATGTTTGACGATTTATCAAAAACGCTTGCGACAGGTTTTGGTGTTGGCAATGTCCCCGTTGCTCCAGGCACCTTTGGCACTTTGTGGGGCTGCGTGTTATTTTTCTTGCTGCGCCAAAATAGCCAAATGTGGTTTCAGATTTTTTCTTTGGCATTTGCGGTCTTTGCCATTGTTGTGGCTCACCTTGCCGAAAAGGCCTACAAAAAGAAAGACTGCCAGCAAATCATCATCGATGAAATTGCCGGTGTTTTATTCTGTTATAGTTTTGTGACTTACAGCACCTTCAATTTGGTGCTGGGCTTTTTGTTTTTCCGTCTTTTTGATGTCGCAAAAATTTTCCCCGCCAATTGGGCTCAAGACAAACTCAAGGGTGGTTTGGGTGTTGTGGGTGACGATTTGGTCGCTGGCATTCAGGCCGGTGTTTTGCTCTACGCGCTTCCTTTTATTATTAAATGGACAGGGTGGGGCACGTCATTTCTTAAATAAAGCCTCTAGCTTGGCTTTTGCATCGTCAGCTGCCGAGCTTTGTTTGGCACCCGCTTGTTCTGAACTGCCTTGAAAATAATCACAGTAATTTGCGCGGTCTTTGTCTAGTACCCGATCAGCCGAGGACTCGCGGCATTCGTTGTAGGCAGCGGTATCATAAAAAGAGCATTGCAAACAGCAATGCAAATCAGCATCACAAAACTCACAGGTTTCGCGAAACCCAACTTTATCGCTGAGGTCGATTTCTTTTTTGCAGCTATGGCAAATGAGTTTCATGGGTTGTCCTTTAATTAGGTTTCAAACGCATTGAGTTCGGGTGTCGCAAAACACTCATTCAGTATTTTTTTAATACAATTAGGTGAGTCTTGTTTCAATATTTTGCGACCTAATTTTTGGACATCACAGTTTTTGAGTTGTCGGATCAGGTATTTGATTTTGGGGATATTTCTGGGGATTAAAGAAAGGCCATCAATACCAAGTCCAATGAGGAGTGCTGCTAATTTGGGCTGCGAGGCAATGTCGCCACACACGTAGATTTTTTTGCCGGCTTTATGGGTTTTTTCAATGGCTTCGTGAATGAGTTGGATCACGGCTGGGTGGTAAGGGTCATAGAGGTCAGCAACCAAAGGGTTGGTGCGGTCAACCCCAAGGCAGTATTGAACCAAATCGTTTGTTCCAATTGAAAAAAAATCGACTTCTTTGATGAGGTGCTGCGCAATTTTTACCGCGGCAGGCAATTCGATCATGATTCCCAAAGGAATCTTTTTAGCAAAGGGGATGCCTTCTTCTTTGAGTTGCTTGCAGACCATTTGGAATTCATCTTTGACAATG
The DNA here is from genome assembly GCA_024233595.1 of Deltaproteobacteria bacterium. Classification (GTDB taxonomy): domain Bacteria; phylum UBA10199; class UBA10199; order UBA10199; family JADGCS01; genus JACKPK01. The sequence goes on along the minus strand of JACKPK010000004.1, from coordinate 25,584 downwards.
CGGATTTGTTTTAAGTCTGACACCATCGGAAAGAGCAGCTTCATTTTTCCGTAAGCCGAAGCCCGAGCCAAGGCACGCAACTGAATGCGAAAAAGGTCTCGGCGTTCTAAAGAAAAACGAATGGCGCGCCAGCCCAATGCTGGATTGCTTTCTTCGGGAAGATTCAAATACGGCACGTATTTATCGCCACCAATATCAAGCGTTCTGAAAGTGACTTCTTTGCCTTTCATGCCTTTTAAAACGCTTTGGTAGATTTCAAACTGCTCTTGTTCTGTGGGGAGGCTTTTTCGCACCAAGAAGGGGAATTCGGTTCGGTAGAGCCCGACGTGATCGGCACCAGATTTAACCGCGTTGGCCACATGCGCAGCCATGCCCAGGTTGGCTCCAATGGAAATTTGTTTTCGCGCGCCTTTTTTTAACGCAATAGAAACCTTTTGTTGCTTGTTGACTTCAAACTTTTTGCGTCGCTTTTCGATTTCGGCCAATTCGGATTTGTAGATCTGAATGGTAGACGGCGATGGGTTGACAATCGCGGTGCCGGAATAACCATCGACAATTAAAAAATCACCGTCGCGCAACTGCGCTGCAGCCGAACCTAAACCCAAAACAGTCGGGAGGTTCAGCGTGTCAGCTAAAATGGCAATGTGGGAACTGGCGCCACCGTTATGGGATACAATCCCCTTGGTCATTTTAAGGTCCAAATCGACAAAGTCAGAAATAGACCAAAACTCGTTTAAGAAAATGGTGTCTTCTGTGACTGAAAAATCTTTGTGGTGTTTTTCACCGTACACCAAATGGTCGACGACTTTGCGCGCCACATCTTGGATGTCATAAGCGCGTTCTTTTATATAATCATCTTGCGCAACAGACATACGGTCCATGTATTGTTGCACGACATGATTGACTGCTTGCACGGCCGAGATATTGGTTTTGATTTCTTGTTGCACTTGCTTTTGAAAGTTGGTGCTCTCTAAGAACAGTAGATAAGCTTCAAAAATACTGGCTTCTTCGGGACCAAATTTTTCTTCGGCCTGCGCTTTGGTTTTTTTAATTTCGTTCGCCACGTATTCAATGGCTTCTTTGAATTTTTCGAGTTCGTTTTTTACGGCTTGTGGTTCAATGCGATTGCCAGCTGTGCCATGATTATGATGGATCACCCGCAGATGCCCCATGGTGATGCCGGGAACGGCAGCGATGCCATGCAAGATATGATCTTTTAAATACTGATAAGTAATGGCTTCGTCATGCGGTGTGCTTTTTTGAGTGACATCTTTTTTGTCAAAACCAGAAACGCTTTCTAAGAACTTTGCTTTTTCGACAAGACCCACAGCAGGGATCGCCAAAGCGAGCAAGAATTGGGTGTCTTTTTTTGAGAACTTTTTGGCGACTTTGTTTTGCACCGAAATCACGCCGATGGCTTGGCGATTGTAAACCAAAGGAGCTGCTAGGTAGGCGTTGTATTGTTCCTCACCAAGTCCGGCAATCGGGATGAATTTTTGATCCTTGCGCGCGTCGTCAATGGAAAGCGGGGTGCCTTGTTCAAAGGTTTTGCCTGTTAGACCTTGGCCGGGTTTGACTGAGATGTGATCAATGAGTTCGTTGTTTAGTCCAAAGGTTGCTTTTAAGGTGATTTGATCATTTACTGGTGAGTATAAATACAAGGAGCAGGCATCAACGGACATGAGTTTGGCAATTTTTTGCACAAGAGAGTTCAAGACCTGTTTGAGATCATCAGGCGCATGAATCATGCTGCTAAGATTCATGATTTCTAAGAGTGCGTCTTGATAAGTGTTTGCCATAAACAATTTAAATCAATTGGTTTGAACAGGCATCGCTGATCACAGCAAGACAAGCAAGCATTTTTAAATTCTAAAAATCTCTAATCAGAAATGCTGTGCGAGAAATCACCATCAATCGCAACAAAATCAGGAAGATCGGCATCATTGTTGCCTGACTCAATCGCTAAGATTGTGACCGTAAAATCGGCTTCGGCGCCGTCTTCGGGGGTGTCAATAAGAACCAGAGGCAGGTCTATGATGCGGCCGGGCTTGTGAAAGTTTTCGCCTTGGGCAGTTAGTGCGACAATGATATCGCCAGAGACATTGGTTTCAAAACGCACGCTGGCTTCCGAACGTGTGGCGGCTTCACGTAACAAAAGTGAGTTCAGGGCGTTTTCGTCAACGCGGAACAAGCTGTCATCGTAGCTGATCATGAAACGAATTTCTTCGATGTCATATTTTTTGGCTTTGGAAAGCTGAACGTGGAGGTTGATGTCCACGTTCAGCTCGTCGCCTTCTTCAAGATCGTTTGTTTCAATGCTGCCGGCACAGATGAAGATTTCAGACGAAGTTTCGTTATCAGGGTTAGGGCAGGCCGCGTTTGAACTGGCCTCGGTGACAAAGAGTGTGAACCATTCGGCGTCTTCGGTGACATTGTCGGAACCAAAGTAATTATCGATAGCGTAGACAGTGACTTGAAATTCAAAATTGCCAACCTCTGTGGGGATGCCGGTCAGGTAGCCTTCAGCATCCAAGGCAATGCCGCTGGGCAGATTGCCTTTGGTTTTTGTGAAGACCATGTCACTGCGCTCGACGACTTCTAAATCTTGGTCCACGGCGTAAAGGTGCTCGTTGTAATTTTGATTCAAAACCGCAATGTTCAGGGTTTCTTCGTAGATCTTGGCCCCACAATTTGTTAAAAATATCAAAGAGATAAGGCATATGAGTGAAATTTGTTTCTTCATCACTGCAAGGAAACGATCGTGAGCCTCAAATGGAGTTTTATTTTTTTGATTTTCTAACCCCAAGCCCCTAGTCGCTAGCCCCTCATGAGTATCAATTGGCTCCATCGTAAACCTTACACACAGCAGTTTCGCTTTGAAGTTTTTGAAGCTTACATCGGATTGTCTGTGATTGATTTTTTCGCACAGCGTTTTGCGTTCAAGAGTCGTGATTATTGGTTGCGTTTGATTGAAGAGGGCAAGATCACGGTGAACCGTCAGGGTGTCGATCCCAATCAAATTTTAAAAGCAAACGATTTGATTCACACCGTGCGTGACGATGTGCAAGAGCCGCCAGTTAATCCGGATTATAAAATCATTTATGATCAAGACGGTGTGCTGGTCATCAATAAGCCAGCTCCTTTGCCTGTGCATCCTGCCGGTCGTTTTAACAAAAATACCTTGCTGTATCTTTTGCGCGAACAACATCCAGATCGAAAGTTTCACACCATTCACCGTTTGGACGCTCACACAAGTGGGGTGTTGATCATGGCGACAGAATCGCAGCGAGCGCGATTCTTGCATCTTCAAATGGAAAAAAATCAGATGCAAAAAGTTTATGGTGTGATTGCCAAGGGTGATTTTGGCACAGAAACCTTTGTGGTTGATTTGCCTGTTGGTCGTGTTTGTCGTGTTAAACGTGGTTACGGTGCTGGTTTAGAAGAGGGCAAGGATGCCAAAACAGAATTCACTCCTTTGCACAAACCTTGGCGAATGGACTTTTATTGTTAAACTTCCCACACCACGGCCGCACAAATCAAATTCGTGTGCATTCAAGCCAAAGGTGGCGAGGTCATGAGAACGACCCGCTTTATTCCGATGAACCAGCCGATGAAAAAACCCATCAGATGGGGTTACACTGTTGGCAAATGACGCGCAATCAGCCCTGAGACCGACGCATTTACAGCTCCTGTGGAACATTTTTGGAGTATTTTTCTGAAGTATAAAAGGGCTTTCTAGTTTTTTTTTTTTTTTTTTTTGGCGTCTGCTTCACCGTACATACTTCCTGTCTTTCCCGCGAGGCGCGATCTAGTATTCGATTCAGATTTTGGTAGCAATAGAGATCCCACTTATTCGCGAGGAAGACAATACTTAAATTCAAAACTAAATTTCCCCTAATTTAAACTAGCTAATACTTGCCATTGTTTAAAATAATGGCTATTGTTGTTTTAATGCCAAAGCGCTAAAAAGCAAAAATCATTGCCTGCAACTCAAGCGCAAAATCAGTTTGGATCTTGTTTAAGCAGTTATCAGAACCGTTGAACCGCTTTTTATCGAAAAGCATAGCAGAATCTGTTGCGTTCTTATGGATTACCGCTGAATACAAGCTTTGAGTGAGGTCCCCGATTTACCGAACTCAAATGGATTGCTTCGTGCAGCTTTACTGAAGCGGATTCTAAACAAACACTTCGCAAGTTGTGCAACGAATGTCCTCAAACAATTGCGCGAGGAGGCCAGCCCATGACTCAGGAGTTGTCTCGATGCGATATCTTCTTGTCTTAATGTTCTTCCCGGGCCTCAGAGTAAAATCTCTTAAATTACAACAAAGCATTTATTGACTGATTTGTGTTTTACGAACCCAGCCCTTACCTTTGAAGTCACCTCTGTTTTGCATAAAAAGTACGTGCGCACGAGATCACCAAAATGCAAATACATGAAGCCCTTGGCTTGTGAACAGTGCCTTTGTTTTGCAATGCTTGAAAGGCTTGCAGATAGAAGTGCTCAAAGAAATCAACTCATCAGCTCAAAAGCCAATCAGACTTTTCAGGCAGAAGCTTTATTTGGCAGTGGCAGGCGCACGGCAAATTCCTTGTTGAGTTTAGACCAAAGCTTCTTAGATAAAGGCGCTCGCGTTTATAAAAAACTATATTCTCAGAGAAGTGTTGGGGGAAGGCGCGAGTTCTACAGGTATTTAGTAGGCTGACCTACTAAAATGAAAACAATTCCTTTGGCCTTTGTTGCTGAATTAGCCACACAGGTCAAAAAAAAACACCCAAAAGTTCATTTTCCCGTAAGTGAAAAAAGCATAAAAACTGTACCAACTTTAAGTGTTTTTGCCCGATAGAGGATTTATGTCTGACATCACTTTTTAATCAAATGATCCGCACTCGGTGGTCCATTCTTTAGTTTAGACTACGCGTTTCCACGAAAATGCAAGCGATGCCGGGTTGAATGAGCTTTATCCAAGCGGCTGGGGATTATTTATTAGCACCTCTTTAGATTAGTCGCATGGCTTTCCGGAATTTTATTCGAGGAGCCACAGGGCTTACCGGTTTAAAATTGATGGAGCCTTGAAGGCACTTCAGTAAGTTTATGGAGTTATATTGGTGTAATGCTGACTTTTTTATTCACAAAATTTTCGATAAACTTTAGATTACGAAAAAAAGTCATTCACCAAAAATGAAATTGAATTGCAAGAAACGAACAAAAATTAGACAGAAGCAGCTATTCATGTTTTGAATGGACATCAGATTTTATAGGTTTGTAAAGAAGAACCGAAAGTAGAGGCTCTATTCCAGGTTCCTCAAAGAAGAAATTAAAGAAATTTTAAAGATCTTATTCCTCAGGAATCAGGTATCAATCGTTTAGTCATGCAATGCAGCGCTTTGTTCGAACTGGAAGCGTCTGAAGGCGTATTTTGGGTTTTTGGAAATCTTTAGTGAAACCTCAAATCGACCCAACTCAGATTTAACTGATCTGAATTTGCGACTTGGGTGAACGAACACACAACTTTGAATTCTGATTTACTTCAGGGGTTCTGGGAGGTTGATGATTACATTCCAGCTAGAACCTCACAAGCTCCTTCTGTGCTGATTTTTGGATCATCATCAGAGTCCGGAACTGAATGTGTCAGAGCTCCATGATATTTTATTATTAAAAGAACTCAGCCCTGCATTGTTTTTGGAAGAATTTGAATATAGTCCTAATGAAATATACTTATAGAAGGATTGCTTTGACATGACTTCTGACCCAGACAGCAGGTGCAATGTAAACACAGAAATCAAATGTAAAAAAAAAGTGAGCAGAGTTTAAAAATCAACGCGGAGCAACAAATGAAGTATTAAGAAAAAGCCATTCGCTTGCAGGAATCACAGCATCAAAATATTCTTATCTTTGCCAATAAAATTGATCAGATCATGATTGTGAATAGTTTGTCATATTCTACATCGTCTGAAAGAGCTTTTATTTTGGTTTCATCAAATGTATGAAGAAGCGGATGGACAAATGCCATCAATGGAATGGCTAGAGTATCCAACATTCAAAAGTTTCCGCTGATTTGTAAAAGGTGATGAGTTTTAGGACTGCCCTCAGAACCTGAATTGCATAAAGAAGACGGGTTCAATGCAAATAAGAATTTAGCCGTAGATTTATTTTCTGGCATTCGTTCCCAGTTTTTAATCGATAATGCGCAGACTGTGGCAGAGCAATCTCCCAATCAGTTGGCAGTTTCTGTTATTGGTGGCGCGCATTACCAAACCCTGAAATACCGCGCTTTAGAAACTGGCGAGGTCAATGTGATTTTTATTCGCCCTACGGAGTACACGGGGCCTTTGCCCGGAGAGATTGAGGAAGAGTGAGCGTTGATCTCGTCTTGATTTTTTCTTTGGCCCTCGACTAAATCACCCGCATGTCTAAAACCGAATTTCAAATCGCTCTTTTACCGGGAGACGGCATTGGCCCCGAGGTTGTGGCGCAAGCCAAACGTGTTCTCGATTGCCTGTCTCAAAAAACAAAATACAATTTCATTTGTGAACAGTATCCTTTTGGCGGTGCTGCGGTCGATGAATTAGGGGAACCTTTTCCGCAAAGCACTAAAGCTGGTTGTGAAAAAGCCGATGCCATTTTACTAGGTGCGGTTGGTGGTCCTGTTTGGGATCAAATCGAACGCGGCAAAAGACCCGAGCGTGGCTTGCTGGCCATCCGCAAACATTTTGGCCTGTTTGCTAACCTGCGACCAGCGCGTGTGTTTCCTAAACTTGTGAGCGCGTCAACTTTGCGTGAAGAGGTGGTGAGCGGTGTTGACCTTTTGGTTGTGCGCGAGCTCACCGGGGGGATTTATTTTGGAGAGCCGCGTGGTTTAGATAAGGTTGGCGACGAAACCCTTGGCTTCAACACGCTTCGTTATTCCGAAAGCGAAATCCGTCGCATTGCGCATGTGGCTTTTCAAGCGGCACAAAAAAGAAGAAAGCAACTTACTTCTGTAGACAAAGCAAATGTTCTTGAAAGCTCCGAGCTATGGCGTTCGGTTGTGATCAGCACTTCTAAAAAATACCCAGATGTTAAATTGGATCATCTTTATGTCGATAACGCCGCCATGCAACTCATCAAAGACCCCAAACAATTTGATGTCATCCTCACCGGTAATTTATTTGGCGACATTCTTTCGGATGCGGCTGCGATGTTGACAGGTTCCATTGGCATGTTGCCAAGCGCTTCTTTAAACGAAAAAAGTTTTGGTTTGTACGAACCGGTGCATGGCTCTGCGCCAGATATTGCGGGACAGGGCAAGGCAAATCCTTTGGCGACCATTTTGTCGGTCGCCATGATGCTCATTCATAGTTTTGATTTAATAGATCTTGGAAGAGCTATTGAAAAGGCTGTCGAAAATGTTTTAGAAGCTGGCGTGCGCACAGGCGATATTGCTGGAAGTGCGCAAAGTAAAATCGCATCAACAGAAGAAATGGGTGATGCGGTGGTGCGGGAGTTGGAAAAGATTTTAGGTGTCTAAATGTTTTCACCTATGTACCTAAGTGCTTAGGAGCTTAGGAGCCTAAAAAATTGACTGTCATTTCGATTCGTCGAAGGCGAAGAGAAATCTTGCCTTTCTGAAAAGATCTCTCACTTCGCCCAACACCATTCGGTGTATGGGCATCGTTCGAGATGACGCAATTGCAGGATTACATGGAATAACTTATGCAAAAAAAACAAAATTACAACATTGCCATTGCGGGTGCCACAGGCGCTGTCGGTATCGAAATGATTCAAACATTAGAGAAACGAAATTTTCCTGTTGGTGAATTACGTTTGCTTGCGTCTGCGCGTTCGGTTGGTAAAGAGCTCGAATTCAAAGGCAAAAAAATCGCTGTGCAAGAGCTCACTCAAGATTCCTTTAAAGACATCGACATTGCGCTTTTTTCAGCTGGTGGTGATCGCTCCAAAGAATTTGCGGATGCAGCTGTGGCCGCTGGTGCGGTTGTGATCGATAACTCCAGTGCCTTTCGTATGACTGATGGTGTTCCTCTTGTTGTTCCAGAAGTGAATCCCGAAGCTGTAAAAAATCACAAAGGCATTATCGCTAACCCGAACTGCACAACGATCATCATGCTCGTTGCTGTTAATCCAATTCATAAAATCAATCCGATCAAACGCATCACAGTGTCTTCTTATCAAGCTGTGAGTGGTGCTGGAGCCATGGCTTTAGAAGAACTACGCACGCAACAAAAAGATTTGGTGGAAGGGCGTCAGCCAAAAGCAGAAATTTTTTCACACGTGATTGTGAACAATGTGTTCTCACACGATTCAAAAATTTTAGAGAATGGTTTTAATCAAGAAGAATACAAAATGGTGCAAGAGACCAAAAAAATTCTTGGTGATCAAAGTATAGAAGTGGCTCCCACTTGTGTTCGTGTTCCGATTGAACGTGCACATTCTGAATCCATTAGCCTAGAATTAACGCAGCCCGTTGATTTTTCTGCGGTGACAAAAGTTTTAAATGAGGCGCCGGGAGTAAAAATAATGGACGATCGACAAGAAAATCACTTCCCCATGCCTTTGGATGTGGCGGGCAAATACGAAACCTTTGTGGGTCGGGTTCGTGCCGATCTTGATCGCGCTAATGTGCTTCATTGCTTTGTTTGCGGCGATCAGCTTCTTAAAGGCGCGGCGTTAAATGCGGTTCAAATTGCGGAATTACTCGCAAACGATGTCGCATAATCTTCAAAAAACAGACAGATATTTCCGATTTGTCAAACCTTTCTTTGTATGAACCCTGTGATTTCATTGGATTAATCACTTGACGCGCCTTGGCTATGAATTATACTCGCGCGCAGCAAGTTAATTACACATGCTTCATATTATATGGAGTGTGGGAGCGTTGCTGACCAGGTGGCGTTCCGATTTGCTGGTGCTGTAACGGCACTCTGTTCACAATTTTGTGAACAGGTTTTGTTAACAGAACCTTATATAAGGAGAGTCTAAATGAAAAAATTAATCATCACAGGTGTTGTTGCTGCTATGGCTTTCAGCTCTGTTGCACAAGCAGAGTTAGAAATCAGTGGTAACATCACAACTGGTATGGCTTACCAGCATGATGACAAAGACGCTGCTAACACTGTTGCTGGTGCAATTGGTGCTGGTGGTGTTACTCAAGGTGACCTTTCTTGGGCACCTACTGCAAACGCTGACCACTTTGGTTGGTTTGTAGATCAAGTAGAATTGGACGTTGAGAGTGAGTTTGGCGAGAACATCCGTGCTCGTGCAGACTTGGACTTCTACGACCTTGGTACTCCATCAACTGTTCGTGGTGGCGCTGATGCGTTCTTCCTAGAGCAAGCATATGTTACTGCTAACATCGCTGTTGGCAATGGCATGGAGTTCTTGGTTGGTAAGTTCAACGCTCCTGTTGGTTTGGAAAGCGTAGATCGTTATGAGAACGTTTTCTCTACTTACACTCCAGGTTGGTTGTTCTTGACACCTAAACAAGTTATGGGTGCTAAAATCTACTACGATTTTAACGACAACTGGAACTTTGATCTTGCTGTTGTAAACAGCTTGAACAACAGCTTGACTGGTAACAGTGCTTACCCATCAGGTTTGCTCCGTGTTGGTGCAAACTGGGGTGACGAAGGACGTGAGTCTTTCTGGCACATGGCTTTGGGCTTTGGTCCTGAGCACAACACAGCTGCTGGTCAAACTTCTCAAAACACTCACTTCGACATGCTTGGTAGCACTTGGGGTAACTTTGCCTTCGGTGATTACTGGGATCTCGGTTGGGAAGCTACATACCGTCAAACTAACACTTTGAACGGTGGCGCAAACCAAAAAGCTTTGGCTGGTCAACTTTATGTTGCTTACCAAGCTTCTGACGTTTGGTCAGTTCAAGCACGTGGTGCTGCTTTCTGGGAAATCAACCCAGCTGGCGCACGTGGCGGATCTGGTGCTTCTACAACTGGTGGCACTTGGAGCGGTTTCGAAGGCGTAACGTACAGCGGTTCTTTGGCTGCTACTTACGAAATCACAGAAGATGCTGACCTTCTTCTTGAATACCGTTTCGACTATGCTAGCACAGCTGGTGCAGCTTTGAACGCCGACTTCCACACTGGCGTTGCTCAGTTCGCTTACAGCTTCTAACACTATTTTCTTTGGCAACAGCCAAAGAAAAAAGAGCACCGCCACTTGAGGCGGTTGCATTTGCAGAAGCAATTATTTTTAGAAAGCCCGATACCATACGGTATCGGGCTTTTTTTATGCCTTGCGATGGGGTAGCACTTACCTGTCCGCCGTAGCGGACGAAGGCGGAAGGCGGTTGCATTTTTGAATTGATACGAGCCCCTAGACGCGAGACACGAGTCCCAAAAAAAGATCATTAGAACAGTTGACCAAATAGATCAGTAGAGCTTTTTTTACCTAAGCACTAATGCATCTTACATGTTGGATTTTCCGTGCGGATTTCGTAAGACAGGATCATGTTCTTAACATTCGAAGGGGTCGAAGGCTCCGGTAAAACCACACAAATGAAGCTCTTGGCAGAGGCCTTAGAAAAGCAGGGCGACACCGTTGTTCTCACAAGAGAACCCGGCGGCACACCCATTGGCGATCAAATCCGTCAGATCCTTTTGGATGCCAACAACAAAGAGATGGTTCCCGATTGCGAAGTCTTGTTGTATTACGCCGCTCGAGCGCAGCATATTCAGGAAAAAATCAAACCGAGTTTAGAACAAGGTAAGGTGGTGCTTTGCGATCGCTTTGTCGAAGCCTCTGTAGCGTACCAAGGTTATGGTCGTGGTATTTCTTTGCAAAATTTAGGTTTCTTGGGTGAATTGGTTTTAGATGGTTTGCGTCCCGATCTCACCATTCTTTTTGACATGCCTGTCGAAGTTGGGTTGGAGCGCGCGCTTAAAAGAGCTAGTGGTTTAGAAGCCGCACAAAAAGAAGATCGTTTTGAGCAAGAGCAAAAGAGTTTTCATGAAAAGGTCAGAGCGGGTTATTTGGAAATGGCCAAAAAAGAACCAAATCGCTTTGTGGTGGTGAACGCCGATCAGACTGTGCAAGATTTACACGCAGAAATTCTTGGCATCGTTTTAAATAAAAAACGCGAACGGGGTGTTTCCAAATGAGTCTTGTCGGACACAATAAATTGCAACAACAGCTTCTTGATTTAGTCAAAAAAGGCAGCTTGCCGCAAACCCTTTTGTTTTATGGCAAAGAAGGCATTGGTAAAAAAACATTCAGCTTGGCTTTGGTGCAAGGTTTGTTTTGTTCGTCTGCAGAAAAAAATGCTTTTGAAGCTTGTGGAACATGCTCTTCCTGTGTGGCTTTATCTAACGATCAACACCCAGATTTTTTCTTGATCGAACCCACAGGTCCCAAGAGTGCTAGCAAAACGGGCGCTGTTGTGAACGCCTCGCAAAAATCAATCAAGGTCGAACAGGTCCAAGAAATAAAATCAAAACTCATTCATCACCCTTTAATGGCTTCGCACCAAATTGTTCTTATTGATAACGCGGATCAGCTCACAGTCACGGCAGCCAACTCTTTGCTCAAAATGATTGAAGAACCACGGTCACAACAAATTTTTATTTTGGTTTCAGGGCGTCTGCATAAGGTGTTGCCAACTTTGCGTTCCCGTAGCGCTAAGTATTTTTTTGAATCGCTCACCCCGGCACAGGTGTCTCAGGTCATTCAAAACACCCAAAGCGATTTGAGTTCAGAACAACAAGAGCAGATCCCTGGTTGGGCAGAAACCTTTGATGGCTCTGTGTCCGCTGTTTTGCAGGCATTGCAGGCTTCGTTTTCGCTTGAACAGGTGATGGGCTGGCTTAAACCAGCACCCAGTTTTAAAGATGCTCAAACACGGGTATCGCGCCTTTTAGAGAGCCAATTGGACTTGTCTTTGTTTTTGCAAGCTCTCCGATCAGAATTGCTCAAGCAACAAAAGCGTGATCAAAGCGTTGATCTAAACTTCTTTGATGCGTTAGATGCTGCCGAACGTCAGTTGGGACGACATCTTTCTAAAGAGCAAGTTTTAGAGAATCTCTGTTTGGAGCAAATGTGAATCAGAAAATCTACATCACCACAGCTATTGATTACGTGAACAGTGTTCCCCATGTGGGGACCGCCTATGAAAAAATTGGTGCCGATGTTTTAGCGCGTTTTTTTCGTTTGCGTGGTTTTGATGTGCGCTTTCAAATGGGTAACGATGAACACAGCGTGAATGTGCAAAAATCGGCCAAAGAAAAAGGTCTGGATCCAAAAGCATACTGCGATCAAATGCGACCTCAATTCGAAGAGGTTTGGAAGCGGCTCAACATCTCTAACGATCAATTCATTCAAACTTCAGAACAGCGTCATCACAAAGCTGTTAGCGCACTCTTTCAAAAAATTTACGATGCGGGCGACATTTACCCAAAAGAGTACGAAGGTTGGTATTGCGAAAGCTGTGAGGCTTTTTACACCGAAAAAGATTTAGAAGAAGGCCTTTGTCCTAACCACAAAAAGAAACCAAAGTGGCTGCAGGAGACCAACTACTTTTTTAAACTTTCAAAGTACGCCGACTTCTTGCTCAAACACATTCAAGATAATCCTCATTTTATTGTTCCTGAAAAACGCCGTAACGAAGTCTTACAATTCATCAAAGGTGGTTTGGAAGACGTGAGTGTGTCGCGTAGTTCCTTCGACTGGGGCATTCCTTTGCCCATCGAAAAAGACCATGTTGTTTATGTTTGGTTCGATGCGCTCATCAATTACATCACAGGCATTGGTTTTGGTTCCGATGACAAACTTTTTAGCGAGTGGTGGGACAACCGCGTTTTGCATGTCATTGGTAAAGACATCACGCGATTTCACTGCATCATTTGGCCAGCCATGTTGCAGTCGGCTGGTGTGGCTTTGCCAGATCAAATCTTAGGCCATGGCTTTGTGTACCTAAAGGGCGAAAAAATGTCGAAGTCCCTTGGCAACGTTGTCACGCCATTGGACATCATCAACAAGTACCCCGAATTTGGTGTCGATGCCTTACGCTATTACCTTATGCGTGGTTCTAGTTTTGGTGACGACGGCGATTTCACATGGGATGGTTTCATTGAGCGTTACAATTCTGACTTGGCCAATGGCTTTGGAAATTTAGTGTCGCGTAGCTTGGGCATGGTGAATCGCTATCAGAGTGGAGAGCTAGCGCCTTTGACTACAGAGGCTTTGTCTCATGCTGTTTTAAAAAATGCCGCGAGTGCTGGCGAAAAAATCATCGCGCTTTTGGATCCTCAGAATAAACCCGAAGTGGCTTTTCATTCTGCTCTGGAAGAGATCAACGCTTACATTAAAGAGATCGATCAATACATTGATCAAACGGCGCCGTGGACTTTGGCCAAAGAGGGCAAAAGTGCGGAGCTGTCGGTGTTTTTAACAACGGCCTTTGAAGCCATTCGCAATGTGTCTGTGTTGCTCTTTGCTTTCATTCCAGGCTCTGTCCAAAAAGTTTGGGAAGGCTTGGGGTTCGAAAGCATCCAAAAATTAGATTCCATTTCTTATTCAGATTTATCAAATCTTCCTTTTATCAAGAGCACACATAAAATTCCTTCTGATAAAATGGCGTTGTTCCCGCGCATTCAAGCTCCCAAAGAAGAGCCAGAGGCAAAGCAAGTTCCTGTGCAAAGCAAAGAAGACGACAAACTCATTAGCATTGAAGATTTTTTAAAAGTTGATCTGCGCGTGGCAGAGGTGTTGCAAGCCGAAAAGGTTGAGGGCGCTGATAAACTTCTTAAATTACAAATTGCTTTGGGCGATGAAAAGCGTCAGATCATTGCTGGAGTTGCAGAACACTACACGCCAGAAGAAATGCTTGGCAAGTCGGTGATCGTGGTTGCCAATTTAAAACCCGCTACCATTCGTGGGATCGAAAGCAATGGCATGTTGTTGGCGGCCAAAAAAGGCAAAAAGAAGTTTTCTTTGATCGGACCCATTGCAGAAATGCCGAGCAATGCAAAAGTTGGGTGAGTTTTAAAGTCTGTTTTTCTTCTTTAAACCTAGGCTCCTAAGCACTTAAGTACTTAGGCACAATTTTTACTTTTCACTATCCATTGATTCTGATTAGCGTTAAACCCTGAGCATGAAAAAATTTATCCTCGCTCTAGACCAAGGCACAACAGGTTCCACAGCGCTGCTTATTTCTCACGATCTAAAAATCAAAGCGCGCGCTAACATTGAGTTCAAACAACATTATCCCAAACCAGGTTGGGTTGAACACGATCCCGAAGAAATCTGGGCGGTCACATGCAAGGCCATGAAGCAGGCTTTACAGCAAGCTAAAGTCAAAGCCAGTCAGATTGCAGGCATCGGCATCACTAATCAAAGAGAAACCGTGGTGATGTGGGATAAAAAAAATCAAAAATCTTTGGCCAAAGCCATTGTGTGGCAAGACCGTCGCACGGCTGATTTTTGTGAAGCACTTAAGAAAAAAGGCGCGCTCAAAACAGTGCGCAGCAAAACGGGTTTGGTTTTGGATCCGTATTTTTCCGGCACAAAGATCAGATGGCTTTTGCAAAATAATAAAGACGTTAAAAAAGCCAAGACCGCAAATCGTTTGGCATGCGGCACTATCGATTCTTTTTTGGTGAATCGTCTGACAAATGGAAAAGTTCACGTCACTGATGTCACAAACGCATCGCGAACGTTGCTCATGAACATCAAAACCATGCGTTGGGACAAAGAGCTTCTCAAAATGTTTTCGGTTCCCGCGGATATTCTGCCAGAGATTCGTTCTTGTTCCGAGATTTACGGGCACACAAAATCCGTGCCTGGTTTGCCAGATGGCATTCCCATTGCGGGCATGGCAGGGGATCAACAGGCAGCTCTTTTTGGTCAGGCTTGTTTTTCACCGGGTGAAGCCAAGTGCACGTATGGCACGGGATCATTTTTACTCATGAACATTGGCAGCAAGGCAACACTTTCTAAAAGCGGGCTTTTAACAACGGTGGCATGGCAGGTTGGTGCCGAAATCAACTACGCTTTGGAAGGATCTGCTTTTATTGCTGGTGCGGCAGTGCAGTGGTTGCGCGACGAAATGGGGTTCATTAAAAAATCATCCGAAGTCGAGGCCTTGGCGAGATCAGCTGCCGATAACGGTGGGGTGCAATTTGTGCCAGCCTTAGCCGGTTTGGGCGCTCCTTACTGGGATGCCAACGCGCGCGGTGTGCTGTGCGGCCTCACGCGCGGGAGCAATCGTGCGCATGTGGCGCGGGCTGTGTTGGAAGGCATTGCTCTGAGTCAGTACGATATTTTGTCGGCCATGCAAAAAGACGCGGCGCAAAAACTCAAACGCCTCAAAGTGGATGGTGGGGCTAGTGCCAATGACCTTCTCATGCAGATCCAGGCCGATTGTTTGGAAACCAAAATTGTCCGCCCCAAAGCTCTCGAAACCACAGCTATGGGGGCTGCCTTTTTGGCTGGTTTGGCGGTTGGTTTTTGGAAATCCAAAAAGGAAATTTCTCGGGTATTCCAAGCTGACAAAGAGTTTAAGCCGAAAATGGCCAAAGGTGTTCGCGACGATCTGATCAAAAATTGGAAAAAAGCCATCGAACGAGCGCGTGTTCACTAGACCCCATATATGTCTAAGTTTTCGAAATCACTGACCCAGGTCAATATTTTGCGTGAAAACATACTTGCCACTCGATGCAAGGATAGGTATACCCTTGGCAAAAATTGAGCTGACCCTATTTGTCAGATTTGTTTAAGCGGTTGTTCATTAAACTTTAACTTAAAGACAAAAAAATGACTGATCAATTCACCATTCCCGAAAGCCAGACATTGAGTACCGAAAACAAAGGTAACCTTTGGACGCGGCGTAAATTTCTTGGAACCCTTTCTTGGCTCAGTGTTATCGGCGCTATTCACGTGGCTTTGCTCGCTTTTGTGCGTTTCATGTACCCACGTGTTTTATTCGAGCCATCTCCCGTTTTTAAAGCCGGTAGCCCTAAAGATTATCAAGTGGGCGAGGTCAGCACGCGCTACAAAGATTCTCACCGTGTCTGGATTGTCCGCGAGCCCAAAGGTTTTTATGCTATTTTGGCCATTTGCACGCATTTGGGCTGTACACCCAAATGGCTAAAGGCCGAAAACAAGTTCAAGTGCCCTTGTCATGGCAGTGGTTTTTATAAATCGGCGATCAACTTCGAAGGCCCTGCGCCACGCCCTATGGAGCGTTTGGCCATTTCCTTATCGGAAGAGGGTGAGTTGCAGATCGACCGATCTAAAAAATTCCCTGACCCTGCAGATTGGAGTAAACCAGAAGCGTTTTTACGTTATTCAGGTTAATTAAGGAATCATCATCATTTTGATTTGGAGTCTAAATTGAATAAGCTCAAACTTCTCTTGAGGGACATTCAAGAAACAATCGTGCAAAGCCAAGCTTGGAAATCTATTTTCCGCCATGGCTACGCAGACACACCTCGTAACCGTGCTTTGGCCATTGCCTCAAACGTTTGGTTGCATTTGCATCCTGCAAAAGTTCGTCGTCACGCAATCAAGTTGCGTTACACTTGGTGTGCCGGTGGTTTAACATTCTTGTTTTTCCTTGTGACTGTGGTCACTGGCGTGATCCTCATGTTCTATTACCGTCCGGTTGCTGAATACGCTTTTGTCGATATTCAATACCTTGAGTTTGATGTTCCCTTTGGCATGATCAACCGAAACATGCATCGTTGGGCAGCTCACTCTATGGTGATGATGGTCATGATTCACATGTTCCGTGTGTTTTTGACTGGATCATACAAACCGCCACGCGAATTCAACTGGGTTGTGGGTGTTTTGCTCATCACATTAACGTTCTTGCTTAGTTTTACAGGTTACTTATTGCCATGGGATCAGTTGGCCATTTGGGCGGTTACGGTTGGTTCCAACATGGCGCGTGCGACTCCCTTGCTTGGTAACGAAGGTCCTTTGGCTGTGCAGGTTGGCGATTTATTCGATGCCGCAGCCGGCGTAAAAGACACCTTTATTACGCCTCGTTACGATGCGCGTTCCTTTTTGGTGGCCGGCACTGTTGTGGGTTCGCCTACATTGTTACGTTTTTATGTTTTGCATTGCATCTTTATTCCTGTGGCAGCTTCTATCCTTATGATCTTGCATTTTTGGCGTGTTCGTAAAGATGGTGGTATTTCTGGTCCGCTTTAAGTCGCTAGAGAATGACTGAATTTTAAAAGGGTGTTTGACTATGGTAGAAAAGATTAAAAAGGCCTTTGACCCTCGCTTTGACAAGGTTCACACCTGGCCTCATTTGGTGCGCATTGAATTCTTGTGTGCTGTTATCACATTGCTCTTTCTTCTTGTTTGGTCTCTCATGATCGACGCGCCTTTGGAGCACCCGGCTAACCCAGCAGCCACACCAAACCCTTCTAAAGCGCCTTGGTACTTTTTGGGTTTGCAAGAAATGCTTGTTTACTTTGATCCTTGGATGGCTGGTGTTGTTCTTCCCAGCTTGATCATTGTTGGCCTTGTTTTAATCCCTTATATCGATGTGAATCCTAAAGGGAATGGCTACTACACATTTCATGAGCGTAAATTTGCGATTGTGACTTATTGCTTTGGCTTTTTGATTCTTTGGGTTTCGCTCATGGTTGTGGGTGTGTTTTTGCGCGGTCCGGGGTGGAACTTTTTTGGTCCTTTTGCGCCTTGGGATTCCCATAAGGTTGTTCCTTTGACCAACATCGATTTAAATATGTTTTTGGCGCAGAGCTTAGGATTAGACTTCCTGCGGAACCCGTTCATGGGTATGTTGTTTGGCGGTTTTTTAATTGTGGCTTATTACAGCACAGCTGTTCTTTACTGGCAGGCCAAAAAAGGTTCGTCTGAAATTTTGCAAAAATTGGGAGTGGTTCGCTACGGGATCACGGCTTTCTTGTTTTTGACCATGGCGGCTTTGCCAGTCAAGATGTTGCTGCGTTGGACCTTTAACATCAAGTACATCATGGTGATTAAACAGATTAACTTGTCGATTTAACTTTTGGATGGTCTGGGACTTTTCATTTAGATTTTGAGGAAAACATGGCGCTTGTCGGTTCGGAAAAATCAAAAACGGTTTTCTTTTTTGTCGTATCACAAATTTTAATGGTGGTGGCTTTGTGGTCATTGTACGATGAGGGTGTCCTCAGACGACCATGGAAGCATTTCCAAAACGAATTCAATCAACTTGAATTGCAAGTGGCGCAAAAAGAATACGATCGTGTTTACAAAGATTTTGTCTCAAGTGGTAAAGACAAAAAATTGAATCAGCTTTTGTTGGATTTGGAAAAAGCAGAGCAAGCAAAAGAATCAGATGAATTTCAAGAATTGGCTGCAAAAAAAGCGGCGCTTCAAATTGAATTTGATGATGCCGAAATGGGCATTAAATTTAATAAGTCTATATTAGATGCCTATTATTATGAGTGGAAGCATGCGTTTCAACAAAACCATGACTACAAAGAGGCAGAGAAAAAGTACAAAGACTTAGACGCAAAAATCAACGCTGATAAAGAAGGTCTTAAAAAAATCGAAAAAGATCTTAATGGCGTTAAAGAAAAAATTGCTGCTTACGATAAAAAAATCGAAGGCCTAAACGAAAAAATCTACCAGCTCAAAAAACCATTGGCTGATGCTGAAGGTGTTATTGAGAACATTCAAACACGCCAAAATGAAATCACTCAAATTGTTGTCGATGAGTACGGTAAGCAAGGCAATATTTATTGGGGCCGTGTGGATCGTTGTCAAACCTGTCACATCGCCGTTGATAAAACGGGTTACGAAGACGTGACCAAGGCCTTTGGTCTTAAAGTTGTTAAAGACGAAGAGGCTCTTAAAAAAGCACTAGAAGAAGATTTCTCTAAAAAAGGTGTTTTGGTAACAGAAAAGCAGCGTGATCACATGCAGATCATGTATGGCACCCACCCACGCCGCGATGCTTTGCTGGCTTCGCATTCGCCAGAAAAATTTGGTTGTACGTCCTGTCATGGTGGTGATGGTCGTGGTTTGCAAATCAAAGGTTTAGAATTTGGTGATGATGTTGTGGCTGCTCACGATTATTTAGGGGCTTCTTCTGGCTACGTGGCTGGGGCTTTTGGTCACGAAGACAAAGCACATGCGACTCATCATCACGGTGTTGAGCCATTATTAAGAGGCAAGCAAGAGCAATCAAATTGTTTGTCTTGTCATAATGGTCAGATTTACATCCCTCATGGCGATCAAATCACAAAGGGTGCGAGCCTCTTTGTCGACTTAGGTTGTCATGGCTGTCACCTTGTTGAAGGTTATTCGGATCTTTTCAAAGCAGGGCCAGAACTCAATAAAGTGGCCAATAAGGTCAACCCAACATGGTTGGTTGATTGGATCAAAAATCCAAAAAATTACATGCCAAACAGCAAGATGCCAAACTTTGGTTTAGAAGACGAAGAAGTTGTGGCGGTTGCTTCTTATTTGGTGGCTAATTCAAAAGATCACAGCTTGGCAGAGCGCAGTTCGCTTTTGGGCAATGCGCAAAGAGGCGAGAGTGTCTTTAACGAAGTGGGTTGTCGCGGTTGTCACAACGTTGAAACAGACGAAGCCACTTATGCAGTGCGTAGTCGCGCGCCAAACTTAGGTCGTGTGGCTGTTAAAATTAAATCGAATGAATGGCTTTTTGATTGGCTTAAAAACCCTAAAAACTACAGTCAGCACGCGCGTATGCCGAGCTTGCGTTTAAGCGATCAAGAAGCGGCTGATTTGGTGGCTTACCTTAGCGATTTAGGAAAAGATTACGAAGCGGTTTTGAACAAGCGCTCAGGCAAGTTGGCTGCTAAAATCGATGTGCACAATCAAGACCTTATCCTTAAAGGAAAAACAGTCTTAAGAAAACGCGGCTGTTATGGTTGTCATAATCTTGATGGCTTTGATGGCATGGATCGTATTGGTCCTGAGCTTTCTGCTGAGGCATTAAAAACAACAATCGAATTTGATTTTGGTGACGCGCTTAAAGAAGGATTCGAATTCACAGATGTCTACGGTGACAAAGTTGTTGTGGCGCATGCTGAAGAACGAGCTGGCATGCCAACTCAAGACCTTCTTGCCATTGCCGAAAATAATCTTAAAGAACAGGGCAACGCGCTTGCTAAAGGTGAGACTGTGACCAACTTGGTTGACGGCTGGCAAAGCTGGGTCCGCAACAAGATCCGTTACCCGATGTCTATATATAAGCACGACCGCGCTAGTTTGCTCATGCCGAACTTTCGTTTGTCACCAGAAGAGCAAGACGCTTTGCTCACTTTCTTGAAGGCTCTGCAAAAACGTGATGTGCCTTATGCTTACAATCATTCGCGCCAGCCTTACATGCAAGATGTGATCAAAGGCCAAAAGCTTGTTGCTAAATACAACTGCACGGGCTGTCATAATGTTTGGGAAGCTGGTGGAGACATCAATGCTTATTTGGACAAAAAGAACGGTGGTAAGTTCACGCAATACTACCCACCAAGTCTGGATCATGTTGGCGAAAAAATTCGCCCTGAATGGCTTTACGAGTTCTTGAAAGCACCAACGGTGTATCGTCCCCAAACCAAAGTGCGCATGCCGAACTTTGATTTTACAAACGAAGAGCTTAACACTCTCATGCAAATGTTTGCGGGCATGAACAAACGTGATCCTCAAATGAGCGAAGCTCGTTATGCATTGCACGCGCATTATATAGATGCGGCAAAAGCCATTGCAGGCCCAGAAGCCTATAACTGTTTTAGCTGTCACCTTGTGAATGGCAGAACACCTGGCGATGATCCTGCCAACTGGGCACCTGATTGGGCCAATATGGGTGAACGTTTGCAACACGACTTTATTCCAAAATGGATTAAAAATCCTGTGAAGTATCAGAAGTACGCTGTTATGCCAGGGTTCTTAAACTCAGACGACGAAGCTCATCCTGACTATTTGGGTGGCAGTGCTGAAGAACAACTCAAAGCTTTAAGAGATTACATTCTTTCTTTTGAAGCAGGGAATAAAGTGATTTCAAGTCCGGTTGAAGAGTAAGCGCCGACTTGAGTTAATCTGATTTTGAATTGAGAAAGGTCATAAAATGATTGATCAAAAAGGTTTAGATCACTTCATGCACATTTTAACTTTGCCTGATAACATCCCGATTGTGATCATGGTTTTTCTCTTGGTTTTGTGTATGGGTTGGGCTATCCACGAAATGAAAGAAAACGATAAACTGATCAAAAATGGCGAAAAAGAAAAAATCTATGATCGCATGATTCGTTAGTTTTTAAATTTTTAATACAATTTTGAAATTTCAAATTTGATACGGAGGATAAATGAAACGACAATTTTTAACAGTGGCTTTGGGAATGCTTGTGTCCACATCAGCTATGGCTGGTGGCACAGTTTCTGGCACCATCAAATACGATGGCCAGGTTCCCCCCATGAAAACAATTAAAATGAGTGCAGATGCTAAATGTGAAGCCAAGCATACAGAGCCTGTGACAGCAGAAGCTTTGGTTTTGGGCGAAGGCAACACTTTGGCTAATATTTTTGTTCGCGTTAAATCTGGTTTGCCAGAAGGCAAAACATATGAAACACCAGCTGAGCCCACAGTGTTGAACCAGCTTGGTTGCATGTATGTTCCTCACGTGATTGCCGTGCAAAAAGATCAGCCTGTTAAAATCTTGAACTCAGATGGCACTTTGCACAACGTTCACGGTCTCCCAACAAAAAATGCTGAATTTAACGTGGCCATGCCTGCTTTCAAAAAGGAAATCTCTAAAACTTTCGACCAAGTCGAAGATCCTTTTAAAGTAAAATGTGACGTGCATCCTTGGATGGGTGGTTACATTGCGGTTATGGATAACCCATTCTTTGATGTCACAGCACAAGATGGCAAATTCGAAATCAAAGATTTGCCTGCTGGTGATTACGAAATCGAATTTTGGCAAGAAAAGTTGGGCACACAGGTTCAAAAAGTAACGGTTGCTGATGGTGCGACTCAAACTTTAGACGTCACCATGACACGCCCAGAAACTGTTGGCCAACTCAACTTCATCGTTATCGAAAACTAATTCGTCGCAAGACAAATGGGGCCTTTGAAAGGAGTTTTAAAGAACTCTTTTCGAAGGTCCTTTTTTTGTGGGATGGTTCATGTCTGATCACGCTCACCACGAAGAGAGCTTTCTTCGTAAATACGTATTTTCAATTGATCACAAAGTCATTGGTATCCAGTACGGTATCACATCTTTGATATTCTTATTTTTAGGATTTTCATTGATGTTGGTCATGCGCTACCAATTGGCTTACCCTGGAGAAGGCATCATTCCTCCTGATGTTTATAACTCATTTGGCGCCATGCATGGCACCATCATGATCTTTTTAGGGGTTGTGCCACTGGCTGTGGGTGCCTTTGGGAACTACTTGGTTCCTTTGCAAGTGGGCGCCATTGATATGGCTTTCCCACGCCTCAACATGATGAGTTACTGGGTGTACTTTGTCGGTGGTGTGGTCATGCTCTTGGGTTTTTTTGCACCAGGTGGCGCGGCTAGTTCTGGATGGACATCATACCCTCCGCTTTCTGTTGTGACCACAACAGGGCAAACCATCTGGTTGATCGGCATGATCTTCTTGATCACATCTTCTTTACTTGGTTCTGTGAACATCATTGTGACCATCGTGCAATTGCGCGCAGAAGGTTTAACCTACATGAGAATGCCTTTCTTTGTTTGGGCTCAGCTCATCACATCCTTCTTATTGCTATTGGCTTTCCCTCCATTGGAAGCAGCTGGTGTTCTTCAGCTCATGGACCGTGTGGCCGGCACAAGCTTTTTCATGCCAAGTGGTTTGGTTGTGAGTGGCGAGGTTCTGCCTGTAGCAGGTGGCGGTAGTCCTTTATTGTGGCAGCATTTGTTCTGGTTCTTGGCTCACCCTGAAGTTTACGTTTTGATTCTTCCTGCCATGGGCATCATTGGCGAAGTCATTGCCAACAACACGCGTAAGCCTTTGTGGGGTTACAAGTCTTTGGTTTTTGCTTCTTTCTTTTTAGGCTTCATGTCTTTTATTGTTTGGGCTCACCACATGTTCATGACAGGAATGGGAACGGCGATCAGTTCTTTCTTCCAAACAACAACCATGATCATCTCAATCCCATCAGTCATCATCTTAACCGCACTCATGTTGTCGCTATGGGGCGGCTCTATTCGTTTCAACACGCCCATGTTATTTGCTTTGGCGTTCCTCCCGATGTTTGGCATTGGTGGTTTAACAGGATTGCCTTTGGGTTTGGCTACCAGTGACATTGTTCTACACGATACCTACTACGTGATTGCTCACTTCCACTATGTGGTGGCGCCAGGGACAATCTTCGCCTTGTTTGCGGGGATTTACTACTGGTACCCAAAAATCACAGGTCGTGCCATGAGCGAGACTTTGGGCAAGATTCACTTTTTTGGATCCTTCATTTGCATGAACGGTATTTTCTTCCCAATGCTTATTCAAGGTTTGCACGGCATGAACCGTCGTATGTACGATGGGGGCGCAACGTATCAGTTCAACGCTCCTGTTTTGTATTTAAACGAAGTGATCACAATCTTTGCTGTGGGCTTGGCTGTTTTTCAATTGGTGTTCATCATCAACTTTTTCTTAAGCCTCAAGGCAGGGGAGAAGGCGGAACCCAATCACTGGCAAGCCACCACAATCGAGTGGACCGAGACAACATCTCCTCCACTTGGTCATGGCAACTTTGCTAAGGTTCCAACAGTACACCGTGGTCCTTATGAATACAGTGTGCCAGGATCTGATGTTGATTTTATCCCGCAGGCACAGGCCTAAGGAATTTGGTTTAACGATAGCGTTTGGGGAAAAAATCCCAAACAGAACATGGGAAACATTCTATGGATATTCCATACACCGTCAGTGCTCGTAAAGATACGGGCCTCTACAATGGTAAGCTAGGTCTTTGGTTGTTTTTAGCCTCAGAGGTCATGCTCTTTGGTGGCTTGTTTTCAGCCTTGGTTCTTATCCGTGTTGGTAACGCGGTTTGGCCGCCAGCAGGCACTCCAGAACTCAATGTGGCTTTGGCAACATTCAACACGGCTGTGCTGATCACCTCCAGTGTCACGGCAATTTTGTCATGGGCCTCACTTGCCAAAAAGGATCTTGGTGGTTTTAAAAAGTACATGGGCATCACCATTGTGTGTGGCTTTATTTTTCTCATGGCAAAAAGCTTTGAGTATTATGGCAAGCTTTCGCACGGTGTTGTTCCTAGCACCAACGTGTTTATGGGCGTTTATTACACCATGACCTTCCTACACGTTTTACACGTTATTGGCGGCTTGGCTGTTATGATTTACCTTTGGGGTCCAGGCAGCAAAATGTGGCACACCAACCCAGGCCGGTTCTCTAACCGAATTGAATGCACTGGTTTGTATTGGCACTTTGTTGATTTGGTTTGGATCTTCTTGTTTCCTGTTTTGTATCTCCTATAAAGAGGTTTTTTATGAGCGAACATAGTGTTGAAGAAGTTAACAAGCACATTAAAAAATACATCGGTGTTTTTATCGCTTTGTTGGTTTTAACGGCGATCACTGTTGCGGCAGGATTGTTGCACACGACTTTGCAAATGAGTGTGGCTGTTGGGATCATCATCGGTTTGTCCATTGCGATTGTAAAAGGGACACTGGTTGCCGGCTATTTCATGCACTTATTTGATGAAAAGCCACTCATCTTTTGGATTTTGGCGTTTATGGCCTTTTTCTTTTTTGTGCTTTTGCTTTTGCCGATCATCACGCAAAGTGATTCACTGAGCACGATGTAAGGAGGGGAATGTGTCCTTAAAGAGTTTTCACATATTTTTTGTTGCGATTGCCACCTTGCTTTCCTTTGGCTTTGCGGCATGGGCTTGGAAAGAGTATCAGCTCACTTATGCCAGTTTGCCTTTGTTTTATTTGGCCTTGGGTCTTGTTGGTGGTGTGGGCTTAGCGGTTTATCTGATCAAGATTCCACAAAAGTATCGTGAGCTAAGCTACCTATGAGTAAATTGATTTTCAGCTTTGTTGTTTCGCTTCTTTGTCTTCTGAATCAGGCTGTTTATGCCTGTGCGGTTTGTTATGGTGATCCCAACTCTTTGATGGCCAAAGGGGCAAATATGGGGATCATGACGCTTTTGGTGATTGTGGGTGTTGTGTTGGCATTGTTTTTAAGCCTGGTGGTTTACCTGGCACGTGCCGATCGGGCTGCACATAAATAATTGGATTAACCTTTTTGTTCTTGGCTTGGTCCAGTTTTGGTCCAAGAGGACAAAAAAATAATAAGAACTTCGTTATGGATAAACTTCTTTCTTTGCCTGCAAATGGATCAGCTCATGGTGGCGAAATCGACGCCTTGATTGGTTGGATCCACTGGTTGATGCTCATCCTTTTTGTTGGGTGGGGACTTTTTTATGTGTATTGCCTGATTCGCTTCCGTCGTTCTAAGAACCCCAAGGCTGATTACAAAGGCGTGCGTAATCACTATTCATCCTACATTGAGCTGGCTGTTGCTGGTATTGAGGTGGTTCTCCTCATTGGTTTTTCGATTCCCATTTGGTCAGAAGCCGTGGCGACATTGCCAGACCAAAA
>JACKPK010000003.1 GCA_024233595.1 Deltaproteobacteria bacterium | reverse complement strand
GTTTAAAATACGAATGGCATCATCAATGCCTTTGGCTTTAAAAAGAGTGACAACCGGACCAAAAAATTCGGTCTGCCCTAATTCTGATTTTGGATCAGAGCTTTCCAACACGGTCGGCGGGATAAAAAACCCTTGTTTAAAATCATCGCCTGCGTCCACCTGAGCCAAAATTTGATCTTTGTGTTTTTTAAGAACCGATTGCAAACGCTTGTAAGATTCTTCATCAATAACTGGACCCACTTTATTTTTTAAATCTTGCACATGACCAGTGGGAATTGCTTTGGCCGCTTCCACAAAACGCGCCACAAAGGCATCGTAGATATTTTCGTCAACAATCACACGCGAACAAGCCGAGCACTTCTGCCCAGCAAAACCAAAGGCAGAACTCACCGCACCTTTGACCGCTTCATCAATATCAGCAGTGTCATCAACAATGAGACCGTTTTTTCCACCCAACTCAGCCACAACTTTTTTAATGTGGTGTTGGCCAGGCACAACCTGCGCGGCTTGCTTTTGAATTGCCAAGCCAACCGTTCGTGACCCCGTGAAAGTGATGATGTGTGTTTTAGGGTGCGCTACCAAGTAAGCGCCCACTTCCTCACCTTTGCCTGGTAAGAAATGCAGAGCGTTATCGGGAACACCTGCTTGTTTTAAAATCTGAAAAACCATTTGCGCTGTGGCCGAACTCTGCTCTGCTGGCTTCATGATCACTGGATTTCCGCAAACCAAAGGACCAACAGTCATGCCTACCAAAATAGCACAAGGAAAATTC
Source organism: Deltaproteobacteria bacterium (assembly GCA_024233595.1). Taxonomy (GTDB): domain Bacteria; phylum UBA10199; class UBA10199; order UBA10199; family JADGCS01; genus JACKPK01. The sequence continues at coordinate 182,094 of JACKPK010000003.1, read as the reverse complement.
CATGGCGCAATCGCCACCGCGGGGCCTTTGGCTTGATAAAAAAATCTGTTTTGCTCACCCGGCACACTGCCCATGTCTTTTTCTTCGTCCATTTGTTCAGCGAGCAAAGCGTAGTAATCACAAAAATCAATTGCCTCACACACATCAGCATCGGCCTCGGCAATCGGCTTACCAACCTCTAGGGTGATCAAAGCAATGAGCTCTTTTTTACGCTCACGAAACACACCCGCTGCTTTACGTAAAACCTGCGCGCGTTCTTGCATAGAACGTGTTGCCCAATCTTGCATGGCTTCTTCGCAAGCCTCTAAAGCTTGATCAGCCAAAACTTTTTCGGAACAGGCAATGTCACTAACCAATTGCTTAGTCTGGCCTGGGTTAAAATGTGACAAACGCTCTTTTGTTTTTTTCACTTGGCCATTAACAACGGGGTCCACGGTGACAGGAAAGTTTTCTTGAACTTGTTTGAGCATGGGCTCTACCCAAGAACGTTGATCTTCAATTGAGAAATCAAAAAAAGCTTCGTTTTTAAACACAAGGCTCTCCTTATTTTGCACAGGCCTTAACTTTGCTTGTGATTTTATTTTTAAAACGGGGTTTTCGAGTAACTTTTGAATGTCCGCGTTTTCATCAAAAGTGCTGCGTAAAAAACCTTCGTTGGCAGTGTTTTCTAAAAGACGACGAACCAAATAAGCCATGCCTGGAATCAATTCACCCACCGGCACATATTGCCGTACACGGTAACCTTGCTCTAAAAAAGCTTTTTGAAAAGCACCGCCCATGCCAAAGAGCATTTGGATTTCGATATCACTTTTATTCTGACCCAATTCTTCCGCCAGCAAAAGCGCGTTGAGCAAGCTTCTTAAGTTATGCGAAGCAAAAGCACTTTTGAGTTCTGGAGCGCTATTTAACAAAAACTCTGTGCAACGTTCATAATGAGCATCGGTTTCGGACTTTTGTTCAAAAACAGGAATGCTCCAATCGCGTTGCTGAGCCATGGCGACTTCGTAATCCCAATAAGCGCCTTTAACCAAACGCACCGTAATAGGAGCTCCGCGTTTTCCAGCCAGGCTTTTTAAACGTCGCAAATCAGTTAAAGAATCTTTAAGGTAAGCTTGAATCACAATGCCAAAATGCGGGTAATCACGAAACTCAGCTTCCATCAGGATTTCATCCGCAACAGCCAAAACGATTTCTCTAAAATCATTTTGCTCCATATCAAAATACACAAACGCCTCTTGTGTGAGAGCATCTTTTAAAATCGGGCGTACACGTTCTTTGATAGCCTGCACCGTGCCTTTAAAATCCAAATTATTGATTTGAGAACACAAGCTCGACAACTTAACCGACACATTGCACTTTGGAATTTTATAAGACGCGCTTTGAGAATGCCTTTGTTCTGGCCAAGTTTTAACCGCCTGGCCCAAACCATTCACAAGCTCACGGTACTGCGCTTGATAATGCAATTCTTCCTGTGGCGACAAAACCGCCTCGCCTAAAATATCGACCGTAAAACAATAACCATGATCCCAAAGTTTTCTGAGTGGTTTTAAAACTTGGGTTGAATTTTCTCCGGCAATGAAGCCTTTTGCCATGGCCCCTACATTTTTCTTAACCAACTGCGCTGTGACCGAAGACGTTAAGGGATTCGAAAGAGACAACCACAAACCTGACTTATATATAAGAGGCAAATCGCTATCGGATTCCAAAAGGTACTCGCGCAACAAACGCACCATTTGCGCATTGCTAGACAAATTGGGCAGCACATCCACAAAGCGAAACAAAGACACCTTCAGCCCTGGTCGGTTCATGGCCCAATCCATGAGAAAATCCGAAAACCCGTTCTCTGGCAAGAGCGAACGTTTGGCAGATCGGATCTGCTCAAACAACACCTTGCCTCTTTGAATGATCTCTTGATCGCGCCCTTGATCCCTATTTGTTTGGTCCATTGCTTTTTCCACGTCAGCGGCATCGCTCAAATTGCCCTGCAATTCCAGCGATTTTTGCCCCTCAAAAGCAAATTTAGGTTCAATATTGATCAAACGGACGTAAATTTGATAGAAGGTGATCGGCTTTTACCAAAAAGCCTTTTACGGAATAAAAAACACAAAGGACCTCCCATGGCGACACTCGAAGACACCATTCTTGATATGAAAAAACGTAAAAACGCTTTGATCATCGCTCACTATTATCAAGAACCTGATATCCAAGACATTGCTGACTACGTTGGTGATTCACTTGGCATGGCGCTTTACGCCCAAAAACAAGAGTGCGACATTGCCGTTGTGTGCGGGGTGAAATTCATGGCCGAAACCATCAAGGTGATGAACCCCAATAAAAAAATCCTTTTGCCCGATTTAAACGCAGGCTGTTCTTTGGCTGATTCTTGCACGCCGCAAATTTTTGATTACTTTAAAAAGAAACACCCCGGTGCTTTTGTGATGACTTACGTGAACTCGAGCTTAGAGGTGAAAGCCATGAGCGATGTGATTGTGACCTCTTCCAATTCGGTTAAAATCGCAAAACAACTTCCAAAAGATCAAAAAATCATTTTTGGACCCGACCAGCATTTGGGTCGTTACGTGGCCAAACAAAGTGGCCGCGAACTGGTTTTGTTTCCTGGCAATTGCTTTGTGCACACTTCGTTTTCGACTCAAAAAATGTTCGATCTTAAAAAAGAACACCCCAAAGCCAAAATCATAGCGCACCCCGAATGCGAAGAAATCATTTTAGAGCAAGCTGATTTCATTGGCTCCACCACCCAGCTTTTGCAATACACCCAAGACGATGCAGCAGACACATTCATTGTCATGACTGAAACCGGGATTTTGCATCAAATGCAAAAAGCCAGTCCGAACAAAACCTTTATCATGGGGCCTGACCTCACTGGCTGTGCTTGCAACGATTGCCCGCACATGAAACTCAACACCATGGCTAAAGTTTTAGATTGTTTGAATCACGAAACACCAGAAATCAACGTGGATCCGGAGTTGGCAGAAAAGGCCTTAAAGCCTTTGGATAAAATGGTGGAGATGACCTTAAATTAAAACAGCTCTTAATTGCGGATAAGTATTGAATAAAGACATTCCCATTGGGGTTTGCAAGGCATCAATTCTTAAAATTTCTCCTAGGGAACTTTGCATTTCAGCAATTGCCTCTTTGACTGCGTTCGTTTTTTGATTCAAATCAAATCCAATTTGTTCAAACTCCCTTAAAAGCTGACCTACAAAAGGAATGAATGCTTCTCCTGTTCCAAAGGCAAAAAGAACCATTGCTAAGGATCTAACACAAAATTGATTTCGTTCATCTTCAGACAAACATAAACTTCTTTTACAAATTTTACTCAGTTTCTCTCCAATAAAATCACCATCATCTTCAGAAAGAAAATAACCGACAAACACATTTGTATTGAATCTTTTGTAAAGCGAATTTTCATCAACAACATTAATCCAAGAGTAAAATGCCTGGAGAGTCTTAACATCAAAGTCATCAATCATTTTAAGAAAATAAATAAAGAAAAAATCATCAGCATCTTCTGCAATCAGATATGTTTCAGACGATTCAATTTCAAACAAATGATTCAACCAAAATCGAATCACTTCATTTTTTTGATCATGGGATAACTCACTCAGAAGACGATCTAAAAAATCAGAAAAATAGTCGTAATCAATTTGATGAACAGGGTCAGGTGCATCTTGATCAGAATAAATACCAAAAAGAGGTGCTAAAATATCGGCAAAAATCCTTTTAGCAATTTTAACACCTTGAACATCATCAAGGTCATGAAACAAAGAAAGAGCTTCTGGCTTCCACATAACCTGCAAACTACTCTCGCATAAATCAATGCCTAAATCCGCTTCGTCATCATTGCCTTGAAGGGCGTCAAATAACTCAGCACTGGCTCCAAAAAGAAGATAAATTCCAGAAACAATCATTTGCGCTGTCTGAGAATCAATCTGTTCAAGATAGCTCGGCGAAACACGGTGAAATTCATAAACCTGATCAGGATCAGAATAAATATTCCCACAACTTAAAGAAATCGGTTTTTCAAAAATCTGAACTTCCAAAGGTCTTTTTACAACCCCTCCCAATGGAGTCTCTACGATAAAAGCATCAATAAAATGATTAACCACAAAATGATGCTGAGTCACAGCATCCAAAAAAGGACTTGGTTGTTCAGGAATAACAATAGGATCAATGGCAGGAAAAATCGGAAAAGGATTATGGAAACGAGGTGAAAAAATCATGCTGCAAACTCCTAGGGAAGGCCCTTAGTTTGCAGATACCTTTAATGTCAATAGCCGGGAAATCAGTCCTTGAGCGCTGGGGTCCGAAATCGTGGTACCACCCACGTTATTTACGGTGATGACCTTTTGGTCGCTTTCTGAGTTTTCTATGGCAATGTCATTACTACCCGTCACAAAGGTCGGGTTGCCATCTTCGTCAAAACGGATATCATGATTGTTATTCACAAAACTAATGACCGTTAAAACTCTCTGTAAAATCTTCCTGCATGTCTAAATGATCGTAAGGATCTTCCACCGCGGTGTTGCTAGTGACTTCGTAAATTTCGTAATTGGTATCAGACGCATCAGTGATGGTTCTAAACCCATAAGCATCACCCGTGGTCATGGCTAAATTTTGAGCGTAACGAATGTCACTTTCTAATTTGCGAGAAGCCGCATCTAAACTGACTGATTGCGTGTTGGTGATAGCCGGGATCGCCGTGAAGGCCATGATGCCAATAAGAGACATCACCAGGATCAGCTCCATTAAGCTAAAGCCCTGTTGCGATTCCAGATTGTGTTTTAAATGACCCACCTTGTCTCCATTGTACCTTATTCTCACCAAGCAATGAAAGCGCATTTTATAAGATGCGCTTTCATTTTAATTAATGTCTTGGCAAACCAATGTCTGATCACAATCATTGTGAATCAGAAATCGTCATGAGGATCACCAGATCCTGGAAGTCGGCTGCTTCATTATCCGGATCAGCACTCAAGTCCACACCCATTTCAAAGAGCATGATCACTTGGTTGTCATTGAGCATCACCGTGCCATTATCATTGAGGTAAGGCCCTAAGAAATCACTCACACTTTGCTGGCCACCAAATCCTTGTAAAGGAGGTGCTTGCTCGCCATTTCGCAATGTGCGCACTTGCAAAGTGTTTTCTGAATCATAGATTGCGTTAAAATTACCGCAACTGCTTTTGCCATTGGCACAGGCCGAATTGTACTGACTATTCTGCTGGCTATTGGTTTGTGCTGTGCGTTTCTACCATCAAATCGTTGTATCACAAAGCTGTTGACAAGCATCGTCATTACAAGAAGTTCGGCGCGCGTGTACACTTCTGGTCACCAGCGCGCACAGGTGATGGCCGAATAATCACTTCAAGCGCAACGTTTTGGTTGAGTCAATGATCACCACGCCGTTCTCAACCTCAAAAGAATCATCTGGAGGCGTCTACCTCTTCATCTTCTTCCTCTACAGCTTCTTCTTGAGCCTGAGCTTGAGCAACTTCATTAGCAGCATCTGGGTTTGGCTCGTTACCAAGCTTCACCACACCAGTGAGCTGACTGCCATCAGCAAACTCAACAGTCACTGACAGCCACATGCCTAAGTAGTTAGCAAGATCAGAATCATAAGTGAGGTTCATTTGATAAACACCGTTATTGCTCATCACAGAATCGGCAACGTCAACCTCATTACCTGTGCTCACCGCAGGACTGTAGTTAAAAGGCACTGAACCAGAGGCGTAGATCGCTGTCTCAGCCAATTCAACACCAATCACTTGCAGGCCACCATCGCTTTCAACACATTCTTCTAATATCTCATAGCTTTCTTGTGTTTCGGCACAGGTCACCACTTGGTCATAACATTCGCCATCGATCTCAATTTGATCTTCGGCACAGCCTTCGTCTTCAACCTCTTCTTCGTCATCGTCAGGAGTTCCAGAAATAATACATGGCCCTAAGTAATCCATGTTGTGCGTGTTTTGACCCATAGAGTGGCCGTGAATCCAGCCATTGATATTCACAGCAATGGAGTGACGATTTTCTGGGTTGCCAGGAGGCACGTGACAGATCCAAAATTTATTATTTGGAGGAGAGCCTACGTCTTCGTAAACAACTTCATTGTTTTCATCTCCTACGGAATCGTCATCGACATCATCCACAGCGTTGGAACCATCACATTGTGTTCCCAAGGCGCATTCACTCACGTTCCAACTAAAATAAGCTTTGCTCACAATAGCTTGTTTATTACATGTTTTAACAAGTTGGATGTTTTCAACATTTGCACCATTGATCTCAGCACCACTCACAATCAAATCAACACAGTTTTTGGCAAAATCCGCATTGATTGTTTGGGTGCTTTTTGATTCGCCAACTGTTCCCACAGAAGTGATGGTGCTGGAATTGGGATCACAAGTTGTTGTGAAGCTTTGACCAGAAGAAATAGTTTTGGTTGCATCACAATCTATACCGTTATTCAAACGATCCAAACCATATTGCAAGCCTGCGTTACTCACCGCAAAGGCTTGGGATTTTTGCATGTTATTTGTGTATGATCTTGTGTCAGTGCCACTCAAACTCACAACACCCGCAGCTGTTGCAGCTAACGCAACCATCACCACCATGGCTCCCACCAAGCTGGCACCTTGTTCATTTTTGATCAGTTTAAAAAACATATGTCCCCCAAAAACTTAAACCTTATCAGTTCTGATAGTTGCTATAACCAATGAAACTTCTTGGCACGACTGTCGTGCTCATGGTGATGTCTTTTGATCCACCTTTGCCGCCCGTCATGGTCACTTTGATGCGACGAACATCTTCTATAGAATCTTCAATGGCTTCCAATGTTGTCCCTGCTCCGTTCTGATACTCAAAACTCAAAGAGGTCACATCTTCTGCTAATAAATCATTCCCCCAATAGAGATCGCTACCATCGCCATCAGCTACCAAACTCACACTCACTTGTGATCCATTTTGATCTGTACACGAAATGCTTGATCCAGAAATACTTTGCAGATCGGAAGTCTCAATGAGCAACAGTTCATCAGAAAGGCGGTTCATGGCAAAACGCAAATCAGCAACCGTGTTTTTACGGCTTGCTATAAAATCGTAGGTCTCCGCTTGTCTCATCATGGTTTCACTAGCGACACCCAAAATCAATCCTGCAATGGTGACCGACAAAAGCAATTCAACCAGAGTAAACCCGCGACTATTTTTTAGAAATCGTTTTATCATCTCTTTTCCTTTTCGACAGCTGCTCGCGCATAGTCGTCGCCAGCTTTATAAATAAGCAAGCCTCATGCCAGGTTAAAAAAGCGTAACAAAATTACGGCCAATAAAGAAAAACATTATTATTATAGAGTATTTGCAGAGCAATACCTAGTTGTTTCTGCCTGTTTTGGTAACAAAGCGTTACAGTGTTTCTTATTTATGATTACAAATGGTGAACGAGTTTTTAGAAATAGAGATACGGGTTGTTACGGGATTGTAAAACGGATGAAGATAGGGATTGTTGTTAGACGGACAAAGGCGGACTGGTCGCGCCGTAGTCCGTTGTTAGACGGACAAAGGCGGAAACCTTGTGGGAAGTTTCCGCCTTCATTGATGTGCTTGGAATGTATTGGAATGTTAAAAGCTGCTAAGAAAAATCAAAAATTATAGTCTGAGATCAAGGTGCTCACGCGCACGGCTTCGTAATCCGCATCTCCCCATGTGACCTCAACAGTAACCTTTTTAAGACCACTGCCTGCACTCGCTGTTGCAAAATCATCACTGCTCACTTCGGCAATATCAACGCTGCGCTCAAAATTAAGAACAGTCTCATCACCGTAATTGCCGTCACTGATGTAATCATAACCCAAGAACTCTTTATCAGCCATCAGCTGTTCTAGTTTCTCGCTGGCCAAACGTGAGGCCACTGTATTTTGATCACCTTGCACAGCGCTCAAAACTGAGTTCTGCATCACAACCATACCCCCCATTAACCCTACAGCCATGATTGTGGTCGCCATGATGTTTTCAACAACTGAAAAACCTTTATTGCTTTTTAATAGTCTTTTTATGAATCTCATATTCCGCTCCTAGCCCACGAAGCTATAGAGCAAGGCCAATGCCAACTTTTTAAGACTTTGTTTTTATTGAAGAATTAAGAGCAAGGTTGGAGAAACCTCAAAATTGCCTGTGATTTCAGGAATAATTTCACCAGCACTTTGTCACGATCTGTTACAGATAAAAATCTTAACAAGAGAAGACAAGCACAACAACAAGCAACAAGATTTACAAATTGATGGCGAGCTCAAGAAAGGGATAATTTATAAGAGGGCTCTCTACAGGAATACCTGAGTGCTGCAAAGCCGCTGTGAAGTGTTGTTCTAATTTGTTTAAATGTGTTTGTAGATTCAAACCCATATAGACTGAATGCTGCGCTTCGACTGTTTTTAAGCGTGAAAAACCAATTTCGTAAAGACGGCTCATGCCTTCTTTTTGTCCCAAATACCATTTTATGAAACTCGCCGATATTTGGATGAGTCCTTGTAAAAACTGTGCCTGCGTCCCGGTTTTATCTGTCTGCAACCAAAGACCTTCCCATTGTTCATGAGATTCCCACCAAAAAGCCCGGTTGTACAAATCGACTCCGTATAAAAAGGCAGAGGATTCTTGCCATTGTTTGGCTGGCAAAATGCTTTCGTGTGTTTCCTCATGACCATGCATATGGCCATCTGGATCGCGAACAGGGTGCGCGTTGATCCCTGGGATAAAACGATAGGGAGGCAAATTGATTTTTGAGTAACGCGTAGGACCACCCAAAGGGCAATCTGGTTCGGTTGTTGGTTTTTGAAAAGTCATGAATGTGTGAAAAACACATTACTTCTTCTGAGCAATCTTTTTCAAGAACGCAGTGATTTGATCTAAGGATAAGATTTCATCGATGGCACCTTCTTCAATAGCTGCCTTTGGCATACCAAAAACCGTACAACTTTCTTTGTCTTGCGCAACAGTCAAAGCACCCCGCTCATGCATGGCTTTGATTTGTGTAGCACCATCGCGCCCCATGCCAGTCATGATCACACCCGCCGCACGCTGACCAAACACATTGGCCACAGTTTCAAACAAGGCGTCTGCAGAAGGACGATGCCCCGAGACAAGAGCCCCTTTGGACAAGCGCACAACCGGCATACCTGTCTTTTTTTCGACTAACAAATGAGAATGACCAGGAGCAATATAGCCGACACCTTCTCGGAGTGGCATGCCATCTTCGGCTTCCACCACAGTCATTCTTGAAATTTTATCAATGCGATCGGCCATGGCTTTGGTGAAACCTTCTGGCATGTGTTGCACAACCAAAACAGGCGGCGATTTTTCAGGAAGCTCTGCAAAAATTTGCGACAAACAAGGTGGACCACCTGTTGAGATCCCAATGGCAATCACACGACTGTCAAAGGACATGTACTGAGTAACCTTTTTAGACGGCGACGGGAGTTGGCCTGCAATTTTAACTGCAAAAGTTGAAGCAATAGATGTTTTCTGCTTTTTAAGTTTATCGATATAACGACTATTAAAAGCCTCGTAAGCTTTTTCTTTAAGTTGCGCTGCCACATCTAAAAGTGAAGACGCATTCTGTGCTCTTGGTTTTTGAATGTAATCAAAGGCTCCTGAATCCAGAGCTTGCATGGTTCTAAAACCACCTTCATAAGTGATAGAACTCACCATGATCACAGGCGTGGGTTGATCGCGCATCAATTGTTTTAAACAGGTGATGCCGTCCATAATGGGCATCTCAACATCCAAGGTAATTAAATCAGGCTTGAGTTTTTTTGCCTGTTCTAAAGCTTGCTTACCATTAGACGCCTCACCGACAACCTCAAAACGTTTATCTGCGGCAAAGATATCCACGATGATCTTGCGCATGAGCAATTGATCATCGACAACCAAAACTTTAATGGTTCCTAACATCACTCACCCAATGCTTTTTGTATGGCGCTTTGTACTCGTGTCTCTTCAAAAGGTTTAACAATAAAATCCTGAGCCCCCAAACGAATGGCTTCCATCAAAATTTCCCGCTGATCAATGGCACTCACAACGATCACTTTTGCCTCGGGATCAAATTCACGAATGGCTTTCATGGCTTCGATTCCTCCCATCTTGGGCATCACCAAATCCAAGGTCACCAAATCAGGCTTTAACTCCTGATACATTTTGACGCCCTCTTCGCCATTGCACGCTTCTCCAACAACTTCTAACTGCAAGGAAGAAACCACATCTTTGATCATCATGCGCATGAACTGCGCGTCATCTACAATTAAAATTTTCTTAGCCATAAAACGCCCCTTTATAAAGCTTTTGGCGTGTCACCGATTTGATTGACCAACACAGACTCATTGCTGCCATCGATCACCAACTGCCGACCTTTTTCACCACCCACATCTTCAGAAACTATCGCGATGCGATAATCCGCCAGAATACTACGCACAGCTTCAATGTTTTGCTTTCCAATCTGAATGCTTTGCGTGTTTGAATTTTTTCCAAACATATTGGCGCCACCGGCAATTTTAGCAATCACATCACTATGCCGGTACTCAGGCACTTCCATTTGTTTTAATAACTCTGGAACTGCTGTGTCCGCGTATTTACCCAAATTGCCATTGCTTCCATTTGAATCTGGCAACATGATGTGAGCCAAACCAAAAAGTTTGGTTTTTTTGTCGTACAGCACAATCCCAATACAAGAACCAAGAGTCGTTCTTAACGAATCAGGAGGGCGTACCGTTCCCATTTGTGACATGTATAAAGTCTTCATCCCAAGCGCTCCTTCAAGGATTCAAAAACTGGTAAAAAGAAAAATTGAAAATCAAGCTTGCCGCCATCGTGAAAAAATTCAGTATTGATAAACAAAGACTCATCTTGAAAAGCCGCTTGTTCCATCAAAACAGCATTCATAATTGCCAAAGGCATATCGTGAATCAAAATGGGCGTGCTCGGTATACACTCAACGCTTAAACTTTTCTTAAGGCTATTCAAATAAGCACAGCCTACAATATTGGCTGTTTCATTTAAAGCAGAGCGTTCTAAATCACCCAACTCAGAAGTTGTTCCTATTTTTTGTTTGGTCAATAAATCGATCATCTTAAAAGCCATGTCCTCACTAAAAAGAAATAAGAGCATGCCCTCTATGCCTTTATCTATAGACATCAGAACACCAATGGCGTTTTCTTCTCTTGTCTCCATCATCGCGCAAACTGTTTCAAAGGGCATGAATTCAACACGGTCCATTTTAATGTGAACAGGTTGCCGCAGCCATTTGGAAAACATCTCAGTTGCGTCTTCAGAAGCATGACCCGCAACAATTTTTAATAAGTGAGTTTGATTTCCCGACAAGTTCTCTTCAAGCATGACCTTCCCTTTCATCCATGGTTCCCGATTTTAAGTGCATATCAACTAAGCCCATCACATCTATGATCAACGCCACGCGGCCATCTCCCATTATGGTTGCACCTGATAAACCTGAAATATTTCCTAAATTTTGTGTGAGCGATTTAACAACAATGTCTTCTTCTCCCATTAATGAATCCACTGGAATCGCAATTTGCTCACCACGATGCTCAACAATCACCAAAGTTAAATCTGTTTTTGACTTTTCGCCTCTCGCAAAATGAGATTTTTTGAAAAAGTCCGAAAACCCTCGTACAGCGATCACTCGATCTCGAACGCGCACCACGGGTTCTTTGCGAATTTCATAAACATCTTTTTCAGTGGCGTGAATGATCTCAGAAACCAATTCCAACGGAAAGGCATACACATCTTTTTGAACACGGCATAAAAGCGTCTTCTGAACTGCCAATGTCAAAGGCAGAGCAATAGTAAAAGAGGTTCCTTGCCCTTCTTCGGTATCAATTTCGACATAGCCATTCAGCTCATCAATTTTCTTTTTCACAATGTCCATGCCAACACCGCGACCTGAAATACTAGTGACCTTTGCTGCGGTTGAAAAACCTGGGTGAAAAATCAATTCACAAACCTGCTTTTTAGATAATTTATTCAAAGCGTCTTCAGAAAGAATATTGTTCTCAATAGCCTTTTGTTTGATTCTTTCTAAATTAAGACCGCGTCCGTCATCGGATATGCGTAAACAAAACGCATTTCCACGTTGAAAAGCCGCTAACTCAAGACGTGCTTTTTGATCTTTATTTGTTTGCTGTCTTTGATCTTTGTCTTCAATGCCATGATCCAGGGCATTGCGAACAATGTGAGTCAAAGGATCCACCAAATCATCAATCATGCGCTTGTCGAGTTCTGTATCCTCACCAACAAGCTCAAGTTTCACATCCTTATTGAGCTCCTTACAAACATCTCTCACAATGCGTTTCATGCGACCAAATAATGGCCCAATGGGCACCATTCTGATTTTCATGATTGATTGTTGAATAGACGCAGAGGCTAAATCCAGTTGGTGCAAAGCTTCTTCAAAAGACAAATAAACAGCTTTGGCTTTTTTCATTTCGTTAAGCGAATTTAAAATGTACTCGTATTCTTGCTGTAAAAAATCTAATCTGGCTTTTAAAGCTTTTGTTTCGGGATTATCCAACTCTGGCATCATGCTGGTGTTTTGCAAATCTCGTGCAAACGACTGCGCTCGCGAAGTCAAATAACGACAATCTAGTATCTCACGCAGTTGCTGGTTGATTTGTAAAAAACGCGATTTGTTAATCACCAATTCGCCAGACATATTCATGAGGTTGTCCAAACGATCCACGTCGATCCGCATGGTTTGTGGATGCGCTGCTGCTTTGTTTTGCTGACCTTGTTTAGCAACTTGAGCTGCAGGAGCTTTTTCTGGCAATCCATTTTGATCGCTTTGCAACTCCCATTTTTTGATCTCTATGCTTCCCAAACCATCAATGCGAATCAAATCCTTAATCTGTAAATCATTAAAATCTGTGTCGATCAAAAACCGAAATTCATAAACAGAATCAAGATTCACAAGCTCTTCCACAGGCTTGTCCGAACCAATAAAATCAGTGTTTTCTTGCAATTTGGTGGCAATCAAAAATGCTTTCATTCCTGGCAAACGCTCAGACTCGCTAATGCCCACCTCTATCACTAAAATACGATGCCCAGCTCTTTTCAAAGAATCTGCAGCAGCTAAAATTTCATCTGAAAAATCCCCAGAAAAAACTTTGGCAGAAGCCTGAGAAGAAAACACCTCTGACAATGCCAAACCAGAAAATCGCGCCAGGCCTTTTAGGATTTTTGAATTGTCTTCTTCCGTAAAATCTTCTTCTTGAACACGAATCAAAAAGTTTTTGATAAAGTCTAAAGATTCGAGCAAAACACCCAAAAGCCCGCTATCAATTGACAACTCTTCGTCTCGCATTTTTGAGAACACTTGCTCAATGTGATGTGTGACTTCACTCAAAGCAACAAAACCCATTGTGCCAGCAGCACCCTTAATGCCATGGGCATTTCTAAAAATTTCATCGACAACATCTTTTGGCATTCGCCATTCGCTATTCTCAACCAAACTTCCTTCTGCGGACAAAAGTAATTCTTCTATTTTTCCAAGATTTTCCTCGGTATCCGCCACAAAGGCTGACAAGTATTTTTCAATACGAAGAGCCGCGTCACCTGCGTCAGACTGAACAACCAATTGCTCTTTTACAATCTTTTGAGTTTCTAAGTTTTTCTGATTTTCTAAACAGGAATCAATCACCTTAATAGAAGCATCAAGATCTAAAGTCTCTTCACCAGACTGAGCCTCATCAAAAAGTTTCCTGATCACATCTAAAGAATCAAATAAGGCTGAAATAACCTCTTTATTAAGAATAATTTGATTTTCGCGGACGCTATCTAAAAGATTTTCACAACGATGCGCGTACTGATTGATTCTTAAAAAACCAACCATGGCTGACGCGCCCTTTAGGCTGTGAAACGACCGAAAGAGCGTGTGCACACGTTCATCTACCTCGAAGGTCGCCGCGTCCTCAGCATCAAACTCAAGAAGAATAGATTCAATAGAATTGAAGTAATCATTGGCTTCTTGAAAAAACAGGTCAATTATTTCTTGATCTTCATCACTCATAAACTCACATCATTCTTTTTTCTGATAAACACTTGGTTTATAGAATTTAAAATCATGCTCAACACCAATTAAGCCTTCGGATTCTCCAATAACCAGAATTCCATTTGGCTTTAAAGCATTCGACATATGCTCCAAAATCAAAGCCTTTGTGTCTTTCTCAAAGTAGATCATCACGTTTCTTAAAAAGATAATGTCATACCCTGAACCCTTAGGCTTATCTTGTAATTTATGCTTAAAAAACTTCACCTTGCGTTTTAGTGAAGCTTGCACACGAAACCACTCTTCATCAATTTTCTCAAAATACTCTTTAAGCTGTGGTTTAGGGACATTTTCAATCGCACGCCCCTTGTAACGACCTTCATTACAAAGCTTAATCATCTGATCTGAAATATCAGAAGCCTCTTCTTGCCAGCTAAAACCTTTGTCTTTCTTTTCAAACTCAGCACAGCAAAGCGCAATGGTGTAAGGCTCTTCGCCAGAAGACGACGCAGCTGACCATATTTTTAATTTTCCAGTGGGGTTGTCTTTTCTCCAATTTACCAAAAAGTCGTTTTGAAAAAAATCCCACACCTTAGGCGCACGGTAAAAATAAGTTTCGTTAGTTGTGACCGCATCAATAAAATTAAAAACTTCGTCTTTTCCTTTTAATGGATCAGCCACAAAATTGTAATACTCACGATAGCGATCCATGCCCAATGTGCGCATGCGTTTATTCAAACGATTCACCAATAGCATTTTCTTGCCTTGATGCATTTTGATTCCTGTGTGCTCTTTTACCAGGTCAATAAAGAGGTTTAGTTCTTGATCAGTCATGTCGTTCATATTTGTTTCTCCAAACTCACAGAGACGGTTTTAAACTTTTCTTTAATAGAAAAAATTTTCTCGGGGGCTAAGGTTTTTAAATTTTTAAAATGATCCACCTTTTCAAAAAAGGGAATCCCTTGCTCCATGATTTTATCGCGCACATCTGAAGGAATCACTTCGTCTAAGCGACGCACACAATCACCAGGCATCGAAAGAGACACCGTTTCCAAACCATTTTTTTCTACTTTAACGCGCAAGACAAAGGCAGCATCTTCTGTTTTTTCTACCTTTGGTGCCGGTGGAACTTCTTGATTCTCATTGGCATGCATTAAGTAAGGAATGAGAATAGATCTCCAAGACACAGCTGGTAAATGCGATAAATAATAATTAAGTCCCTGATACCATCTTACAAAATAGATAAAGTGAGCTGGCGCAGAGGTTCTCATATCCCATTTTTTAGCACCAACAAGCTCTTCGATTTTTTCTCTGCGATTCCAGGTCGCTGTTTCAAACAAGCCTTCATACAAAAAGGGTCTAAACAGCAGTTTCAATACCTCTGCAAACTGACCAGTTAGTGATCTTAATTTAAATTCATCAAAACCAATTTCAGCCAAATCAAAAAACAAACGATCTTCAGAGACATCTTCCAAAAGATGCGAAAAAAAGTTTTTTAAATTCTGCTTTTCTCTCAAACTCAAACGAATAACATTTCCAAAATCATAAACAGTGATTTGTGGGTGATTATTGACAAATTGAAAACGAAAATTTCCTGGATGAGGATCACCATGAATCACACCGTACTGAAATAAAGACTTCAATTGAAATTCTAAGTAGCTTTTTGCCAATGATATTTTTTGCAAATGCGACCAATTTTTAACAACATCTTCGTATCGTTCGCCAACCACATAATCCATCACCAACACTTGCGCATTGGAGAGGTTTTTATAAACACCTGGGATGCGGATTGATTGATCATCTTCCCACAAACTCTGGAAAGCCTCTATGTTTTCTACTTCTTTTTTATAATCGAGTTCTTGTTCAATTTGATTTTGAATTTCGGTGCGGTAGTCACTCAAATCAAATTCTGACCCAAGAAAGGTCAAGGGCTTACCAAGCCAACCTAAATCATGTAAATCTTGATCAATAGCTGCTTTAATATTTGGGTACTGTAACTTAACCACAACCTCTTCGCCCGTTTTTAAAGTGGCTCGATGCACCTGAGATAACGAAGCCGCCGCTAAGGGCATGGGATCAATTGTAGCAAATTGCTCAAACTGGTCAGCGCCAAGACAGGCAGAGACCAAAGAAATAAAATCCTCACCACTCAAGATCGCATCACTGCTTTCTCGAAGATTAGAAAAGCTACTTTGTTCTTCAGCGAGATCTTCTTTTAAAGATAGGATCTGTCCCAACTTTTGCGGCAAGCCTTTTAACTGGCCGAAGTTTGCCGAAAGATAATCATGAGATCGTGAGATCGCGTCTCCCGCAGATAATCCCAAACGACTTTTGAATGAATCAGCAAAAGTTTTTGCAAACGCAGCTCTTCTTTTGAATCCAATTGGCACGGATTTTTGCATCATACTCCCCCCAAGTAAACGCAAGAACCCGCCCCCTAAAAATTAGGGGGCGGAATTTTTGCTTAAACTTTAAACTTGGAGATCATTTGACGGAGATTGTCAGCCTGAGCCGCAAGCTCTTCCGATGATGATGCCATCTCTTCAGAAGACGCAGAGTTTTCCTCTGTGACTTCGGAGACATTCTGAACACCTTTGTTCACTTCATCAGCCGTTGCAGACTGTTCTTCGGTAGCCGAAGCAATCTGCGCAATCGAAGAAGCTGTTCTTTCGACACCAGAGATGATTTTCTTCAAGGCTTCGCCTGTTTGCTCAGAAAGCTCAGAACCTTGTTGCACCCTCTGCGTTGATTCTTTGATCAAAGCGGAGATTTCTTTTGCTGCTTCTGAAGATCGCTCTGCTAGTTTACGAACTTCGTCAGCAACAACCGCAAACCCTAATCCATGCTCACCAGCACGTGCTGCCTCAATAGCAGCGTTAAGAGCCAGCAAGTTAGTTTGCGAAGCAATCTCACCAATGACTTTAATGATGTCACTGATTTGCTCAGAAGATTTATTGATCAAGTGCATGGCTTCTACAGAACGCTCAACGGCTCTTCCGCCTTCTTCGGCTTCACGAGCTGTTTCAGTTGCAATTGTATCCGCTTCTTGAGAGTTTTTAGAGATCGCTTGAATCGATGCCGTCAATTGTTCAATAGACGCGGACATCTCTTCTACAGTTGCACCTGTAGTTTGAGCGCCTTCTGCCAAAGAACTTGATCCTTGTGACACAGCGTTTGCACCCTCACCAATTTGGTTCGAGGCTTCGATGATTTGACTGACCAACTCTTTAAGATCACCGAGCATACCAGCCAAGCCTTCACCAAGCTGACCAACGGCGTCTTCACCGGATACAGCGACTTGGCGAGTTAAATCGCCATCGGAGGCCGCGCGCACCACATCGAGCAAGGAATCTACTTTTTGTTTGAGTTCCTCGGCTTGACGTTTTTCTCTTTCTTGCGCTTCTTTGATGTCCTTTTCCATTTTCACTTGTTGCGTGATCACTTCCCAAGACACCATCGCACCACTGTACTTGCCTCCATCGTCGTGCATGGCAGCAACGTTCAAAGACAAAATCTCTTCCGCCTAAATGAATCTTAGTTGCAAACGGCAGATTGTTTTCGTCAGAAAGCAACTTCCTTTGCATCTCTGGCTTCTTATGAAAAATATCAATAGAAGAACCAGTCACCTCATCTGCTTTAATGGGCAGCAAATGCTGAATGGCTTTTAAGGTGTTGTACGAAGCTGGGTTAATGTACGTGATTTTAAAATCCAAATCACAACACATCATATTGATTGGGGCGCCTTCAACCATGGATTGCACCATGGCGGCTTTCTTTTCGGTTTCGAGCTTTTGAGTCACAACATTCCACGTGACCATCGCACCGACATATTCACCTTTATCGCCGTAAATGCCGCTCACCAATAGATCGAGTTTTTCAGGACCGACTTGAATAATGGCATTGCGAGGTAAATTCGCTTTTGGATCTGTTAAAATCGATCGCTGATAAGATGGTTCCTTGTGGAAAAAGTCTACAGACTTTCCTAGGATTTCATCGACCCGACAAGGCAAAATGCTCTCGATCGTTTTCAAAGTTTTAACCGAAGCCGGATTCACATACGTGATGTTCAAATCCTTGTCCGCCAGCATGATATTAATTGGAGCATTCTCCACCATGGCAGCGTAAGGATGAGAACTTGCGTTTGTCTTCCTTGCGGTTGTTGTAGTTTTAGTTGTTTTAGTTGGTTTATTTTTATTAATACCCATATAGTCCCCCACAGTCCTATTGTTGTGCCGCAGCGTCATCAACGGACTGCTGCTCGTCCAAATTTAAAATACGGTTAATGTCCAAAAGAATCAGAAGTCGGCTTTCCAACTTCACCAAACCTTTAAGATACTCCTTACCTAACCCAACGATTGTGGCAGGAGCCGGATCAATCTCATCGCTTGCAATCCGTAAAACCTCGCTAACGGCATCCACAATGATGCCCATGGTTTTATTCTCGACATTGACAACAACGACACGCGTTTCGTCCGTCAGACTGCATTCGGATAATTGAAAACGTTTCCGTAAATCGATAATTGGAATGACGTTTCCCCTTAAATTGATCACGCCTTCGATAAAACCTGGAACTTCAGGAACTTTGGTGATTTCGCCCATCAGGATGATTTCCTGAACTTTCATGATATCGACGCCATACTCTTCCGCACCCAATTTAAAGGTGACAATCTGCGACAATTTGGTCGCGTCTTGACTCACCGTTGCTTGGTTTGCTTCAGCGATAGCATCTTGCACAGCCTCCGCCATAACCCCTCCTTTTACCTAAACAAGGCAACTTTCCCCAATTTGAACGAGCAATGCAGAACACTCATTCTAACAGGCAAATTAGTATACGTAAACAGTGATTTTAATAAAAATGTTAATTTATAACTAATTTTTACTAATATATCATCTCATCAAATTTACACATCAATGTATAGCTGCACTCTGTTCTATACATCCGCTGGTTTTCTTCTCACCAGCTCGTTTCTTTAAATCCTGCACAAACTTATCGATCAGGTGTTTGGCATCCAAAACCAAGCCAATACGACCATCACCCAAAATGGCGCCGCCTTGAATGAAGCGCACTCGCTTGAATTCGTCGCCAATGTTTTTCAAAACAACCTGTTGCAAGCCAACCAACTCATCAACAATCAAAGAGGCTTTGCGATCTTCTTTTTCGATAAGAACCAGGGTCTGTTCTGATAATTCTTGATTGGCTTTAAACCCGCGGCTCTTCATGAGTTCACCCACACGAATCAAAGGGTAAACCTCTTCTCTAAAACGAACCACTTCGTTATTACCAGATATAGTCGAAAGCATTTCGTGTGTTGGCTGAGTCACTTCCTTCACGGATTCAATCGGAATGATGAAAAATTCATCGCCAGTTTTAACAACCAAACCGTTGATCACAATCAAGGTCACTGTCAGAGGCAAGCGAATCAGAATCTCAGTACCCTTACCAATTTCAGATGTGACTTCCACAGAACCATTAGAACGTTTGATGTTGGTCAACACAACGTCCATCCCCACACCACGACCAGAAACTTGCGTGATCTCTTCAGCTGAAGAAAACCCTGGTGCAAAGATAAGATTCACAGCCTCTTGATCTGACAATTCAGCGGCTTCAAGTTCTGAAATAACACCTTTTTTAACAGCAACTTTTTTGATTTTTTCAGGATCTATCCCGCGGCCATCATCTTTGATGAGCAAGTTAAAATACTTTTTATCGCAAAAACCTTCGACACGAATCGTACCACAAGGGTCTTTGCCATTTGCCGTGCGCTCTTCCGGAGTTTCTAAGCCATGATCAATGGAATTGCGTAAAATGTGAATCAATGGATCTTCTAAGGTCTCTACAAGACTTTTATCAATCTTAACCTCTTCACCATCTGTTTCTAATTTTGCTTCTTTAGAAAGAGACAATGATAAATCACGAACCAAACGCGGCGCCTTAGACAACAAGTTTTTAACAGGCACGCGTCGGATATCCATTAAGCTACGCTGTAAGTCGTTCGAAAGCTCATTAAAACTCAGATTCGCGTTTTTAAATTCTTTAGACAACTGAGGATCAATGGTTTCATTCTCAAGCTTTTTCTGAATGTAATTAAAAACCTCAGAGGCAATGATAAGCTCTCCCACATACTTCATAAAGCCATCAACAGTGGATTCATCGACCCTCATCATCTTTCTCATATTGTCGCCAGAACCACTCTTAGAATCTTTTTTAGGCTCTTTGCTCTCGTTCGATTTTTTGCTTGCCGCAGCCTTTTGAATCACTTGATTTTTCGTTAACCAAACGACTTTGATAAGTTTCGATTTTTTCTTGCAACTCTTGGAACTTTGGATTTCCTGCAAAATTAGGATCCGTCTTTAAATCAAGAACAATAGGAGAAATGGCACTTAGAATCTCTTCAACCACTTTTCCTTTTGTTTCACCTTGTTGAAGAAAAGCCTCCAAGCGGTCCAAATAATCTTGTTCTTCTGGCAAAAGTTCTTTGGGCTTGGGATCTTCAGCAAGAGCCGCAAACATGGCTTTTAAGTAGTCAATACCTTCAAGAAGAACGGTGACTGTTTCTTTTGTAACAAAACGCTTGCCTTGGCGCAGATCATCTAAAAGATTCTCGATTTTATGTGCCATGACTTTAATGGCATTGAGTCCAAAGAAACCACTATTACCCTTAACACTGTGAACAGTCCTAAAGATGCTGTCGATGTTTTCTTTATTGTCTGGTTCTTCTTCGAGTTTAATGAAGCGCTCATCCAGATCCGCCATGTCATCACGAACCTCAGAAACAAACTCGACCAAGATTTCTAAATCCATATCTTCCATAAAGACCGCCAATTCGGTTAACAAACCCAATTCATTTGCTTGAAGCCAATTCCTTCAAGACTTGTCTCACTCTGTCCATGCGGGACACAGCAAAATCGATTTCTTTTTTAAGCAGATCCATGTTTTCAAAGGGCTTAAAAAAAACATTATTCGCTCCACGCCTAAAAGCCGTGAGAATATTTTCCATTGTCACAAAACCTGTCATGACAATCACCTGTGTCAGGCCATCGTAAGCTTTAATCTGTTTAAGAAGATCCAAACCACTCATTTGAGGCATTTTGATATCTGTCATGACAACACTGTAGTGCTCTTTTTCAACAAAGCTCATAGCCTTTGTTGGGTCATTGCATGTGTCGACTTCAAAACCTTCAATCTCTAAAAAGTTCTTCAGCATTTTTGTGATGTCTTCTTCGTCATCAATAATAAGAATTTTAATGCTCATAATTTGCTCCTTCCCGCCACAACGAGATCCTTTTTCCATCTGCTTGAACGATCAAGAGCCTCTTTTATGCTATTCACAATGAAGTCCATGTCACGAAACGGCTTTACAAAATAATCCACCGCTCCGAGCTCCAAACACTCAACCAAGTTTTCCATGCTCGCAAAACCAGTCATGATGTAAATAATAGCTGTCGGAAAAGTTTTTTTAATTTCCTTCACCATCTCCACACCCGTCATCTCTGGCATACGAACATCAGTCACAATCACCGGGTAAATTTTAAACCTCATCTTCTCCAATGCTTCTTTAGCCGAAAGACAGGTTTCCACCTCAATATCATTGAGCTCCAAAAAGTTTTTTACCGTTTGTAAAATTTCAGGCTCATCATCTATGATCAAAACGCTCATAATAATCCTCCCGACCTTTTCTCATCAAACAGTCGCTTGTTGAGAAGCAGCTTCATTGTCTACCTTCTGTTCATGTTGGGCCAAAGGAAAGCGTATGGTAAACACAGTGCCCTTCCCCACTTTCGACTCAAAGGACATTTGTCCTCCACTATTCTGGATATTGCCCTTCGAAATAGACATGCCTAAGCCAGTGCCTTTTCCGACTTCTTTTGTCGTAAAAAATGGATCAAAAATTTTATCGAAGTTTTGCTCTGGAATCCCACAACCATTATCAGCAATCATAAGGATTTGTTCTCCGTGATCGTGGTCATCATATATTTTAACTTTGATCATGCCATCACCACGATCAAGCGTGCCATTTTCCTGAGCCTCTACAATCGCGTCACAGGCATTCACCATCAGGTTCATAAAAGTCTGCACTAGATCGTGTTTGTTAACCGAAATGTTTGCTAGTTCAGCTGGCATATCCAGTTCTAATTTATGCATCTTGGTTTTATGCCCAATGAGCGTCAAAGCCTGTTCAATGAGTTCCGCGCAGTTTGTGCTCGACCTTTTAACAGAAGGATTACGACTAAAAGACAGCAATCCAGAAACAATCTTAGCAATGCGCTGACTGCCATCAATCGTCATGTTAATGGTATCGCCAATCGAATCAATCACCCGATCTAATTTAGGGTCTTGGCCATTGTTTTTTTGTTTGAGCTCTTGCAAATGCGGATGAAGAATTTCTAAGTACTTTAACAATAACTCAAGATTGCCTTTCACAAAGGTGTTCGGATTATTAATCTCGTGCGCAATCCCAGCTGCTAGCAAACCAATAGAACTAAGCTTTTCTGCATCAAATAAACGCTTTTTCATTTCGCTATTTTTGGATTGTAACTCGCGTTTTTTGATGATTTTACCCAGAAGCAAAATCAATTCATCAGGCTGAAAAGGTTTCTTTAAAAGCCCACCAATACCATCTTTGATCATTCCCGACGCAAGCTCAACATCAGCAAAACCAGTCACAACAATGAATTCAATATTGGCATTTTCTTGACGGATGGTTTTAACAAGATCACGACCATCCATTTTAGGCATCATCACGTCAGTGATGATGATTTCTGGTTTATGAGCTCGAAATTGCTCAAGCCCCTCTAAACCATTGGAAGCGGTGTAAAGAGTAACATCTGTAAACTGACCTGACTCAGAGATAATGTCTTTAATAACCTCACGCATTGTCTCTTCATCATCAACGATCAATACCTTAGTCATCATAGCCCTCAAACAATAATGATTGAATAACGATTAGTTTAGCATGAGGGTGCAAGGGCTACAATTGGCAAAATTTGCCCACTTATGAGTTTATTTTAAGCAACTGCACTAATTAGACCAAAATTAGGAAAAATGACGAAAATCAGTTTTAAGCGCAAAACCAAATCATAAAAACAGATTCACAAGCAGATTATTTCTGATTTCGTAAGGCCTTTGCTCTTTCAACTGTGGTCGGGTGCGAATAATGATAAGCGCTGTATAAAGGATGAGGGGTTAAGTTGCTAAGATTTTCTTTTGAAAGCTTGATCAAAGCTTCTACCAAAGGCTCACTTTGACCCGTTAATTCTTTTGCAAAGTGATCAGCCTCGTATTCGTTGCGTCTGGAAAGTAAATTCATCACTGGATTGAGCGCAAATGTAAAAACATCAGACGCTAAAAGAAACACAACAAAGGCTGCATGCGTGCTCGCATCGGCAATGTTAAAAGCCTCGTAAAATTCATGCCACAACATTAATTTAGATAAAACAAAGAAACCAACCAAGCTCATGATAGAAGAAATGATCATCATGTTGCGAATGTGTTTTTTAACATTATGTCCCATTTCGTGAGCCAAAACCGCAAGCAGCTCTTCATCTTTGAGCTGGCGCATGAGGGTGTCGAATAACACAATCCGACGAAACTTCCCCATACCTGCAAAATACGCATTAGAGTGCCCAGAACGCTTAGAACCATCGACAACAAAAATTCCAGACAATTGAAAATCAATGCTCTTGGCAAGCTTTTGGATTTTATCTTTAAGATCCTCATCTTTAAGCTCTTCAAATTTATTAAAAAGAGGCGCTAAGAATCGTGGGTAAATTGCCGCCATCACAACTTGGAAAAGCGTTAAAACAGCCCACACCCAAACCCACCAGCTGGCTTGCCACTGCTGCATCAGGAAAAACACCAGGTAAAGCAAAGGCACACCGATGATGGCGGTTAAAATAAGAACCTTGATCAAATCCAAAAAGAACAGGCCCAAAGTCATTTTATTAAAGCCATATTTTTCTTCGATCACAAAAATTGAGTAGAGCTTAAAAGGAAAATTAATGATAAAAAAATAGGCCGCAATAAAAAGGCAAAATAAAACTGAATGACTAAGAGCGCCATAGCCACCATAAATGGCCGCGTAATAATCAAAGGCATTGAATCCATTTCTAAAGATCAAAATCCAAAAAAAGGGAATCTTGGCAAAGTGAGCCGCCATGGCAAATCTGGTTTTTTCTAAGGTGTAGTCTTTGGCTCTTAAGAATTCGGCCTGCCCGATGAGATTTGTGTATAGATCTGGTGGCGAGTTTTGCGCTTTTGCGTAACGATAATTAAGTGCTTCCAAGGTTAAAAAAACAAGCTCGTGCAATAAATAAAAACCCAAAAATACCCAGAAAAAACTGGATTCAAACACTGCCATAAATGATCCTTTTGTGAAACACCTGTTAACTGTTGTTACTCTTGTTGTGTGTTGTCATGCTTTTTACAAAAAAGACGAATTTCACAATAAAAAATTAAATATAAAAAAGAGTTCTCTGTGATATAATAACGTCTTATGAAGACTTCAACTATTGATGAAAAGAAGCAAGAAAGCAATGCCTCACCAAGCATCGCCCGTATGCTGACCAACTTCATGCAAGGCCAGTTTCAGGCAACCATTCAAAAGTTTCAAAACGCTGTGCTCCCACAAGAATCACCGCTCAATACCCTGATGAACTTTGGGATCTCAAGAGAACCAGATCACATTGCACAACCGATTAATCTTTCTAACATGAATTCTAGCACCAGTCGCGCTCATTCTGCCAATAGCTCGCAAACAGCAAATGATCTGGCGCAAATGCAGATTGAATCTACACGAAACGCCACCACAAAAAGTGAGTACAACACGATCGTGCAAAAAGCGAGTCAGGAACATGGCGTGCCCGTGGCCTTGATCAATGCTGTGATCAAACAAGAAAGTGCTTTTAATCCACAAGCCGAAAGTCATTGTGGCGCTCAAGGCCTAATGCAATTGATGCCCGCAACCGCCAAAGCTTATGGTTGCGACAACTCTTTTGATCCTGAGCAAAACATCATGGCAGGAACCAAGTTTTTGGGAGATTTACTCACCAAATATAAAGGAGACGTCACCCTCGCCTTAGCAGGATACAACGCCGGGCCGGGGAATGTTGCCAAATACGGCAACACTGTCCCTCCATTTAAAGAAACTCAAGATTATGTGGTCAAGGTCAATCGGTACTACCAAGAAAATTTGAACCAAATTCACCAGTCATCACAACAACTTGCCAATCTTCAGCAAGACAACACCAAAAACGCCTAGGACCTTGCGCGTTCTGCTAAATAAAGTTTAGGCACTAAAGCTCCGATAACTTTATTAGAGGAGAACTGGTCAAACACCAGCTTAGAACATAACGTGGCAAATTTTAACATTGATAGCATCCGCAACGCGCTCATTAACAGCACAAGCAATCGCTTGAACAACCATGGTTTGGCCGCCACTCCCGAAAGTCAATCCGCCATCCAGTACAAGCAAGGCGCATTGTTTTCGACAACAGATGGTTTTAAAGAGTTTCAGTCACATTTTACAAAACTTCTGCAAGCAAACGGTTTTAACCC
This sequence comes from Deltaproteobacteria bacterium, assembly GCA_024233595.1. Taxonomy (GTDB): domain Bacteria; phylum UBA10199; class UBA10199; order UBA10199; family JADGCS01; genus JACKPK01. Next base: position 156,475 of record JACKPK010000003.1, on the reverse strand, counting down.
GCAACAAGCCAATCAATTTTTGGATCTTCTCGAATTACCAAATGATGAACTGAACCGGGTGTTCCTGATTGCGCAAGCACTACAAAAAAATAACAAAGTTTTTGATTCTTACATTACCTCGCTAAAAAACATTGTGCTGCGTGGCGAAAACATCCGCCCTGGCCTCAAGGGTTTTTTAGATGCCTTGGAAGTTTTGATCGGACGCGAGAAACTCAGTCATTTAAAAGCAGAAATCCAAACGCCGAAAATCCACACCGCCGCAACACAAGGGGAGCAAAAGCCAACACAGGCTCAGCAAAATCAAAACCCCGAAAAAATAGCGCATCCAAATGAATTTGAAAAATCACTCATTCAAAATTTAAACGAACAACTCTCGCGCTCTAGCTCGACCAATTCTTTAAACCAACGCGCCCATGATTTAGAAAATACACTAAGACAAATTGCGAACCTAAATAAAGGCAATGCGATTCAGATACCGCAAGAACGCATCGATCGCATCCAAGAATTTTTAAGATTTGCTGATGTATCTATAAAAGAATTTCCAAATCGCTACCAAACAGATCTATTCGCTTACGCGCATTTGAGCGAACTGGGACTGTCCCAAGAAAAGTATTTGCAACTTTCTAGCGAGATCTCACCATTAAGACTCTTAAACCTACTTGTTGCAGCCAAAGCCAAAGGGCATCAACCACAGGCTATCATTAATACCCTGTCACAAACCTTTGAAAACGGCGGTTCCATAAAAGATGTGATCCGCAACCTAGAAAATCAATACAACGTTCTGACTCCAAAAAATCCCGACGGCTCGGAACGCATCATTCCTGTTAATGCACAAACAGCAACCATTTCAGAAGGCGAACATGCGTTACTGAGTTTTTTGGGCCTTGATACAAATTCAGGAATCATTTCTTCTGAAAAAAGTTCTTTTGTTATTTTTCCACAAAAACATGAGTACGCGGGCAACCTTTTGCAATTGGCTCACTTGCCAGTCGGAACTTACATGATCATGGCCAAAGCTATTAATGATAACAACGAAATGATGACCATGTGGGTGAAGCTGCTTGTTGAATCTCGCAAGAAAAAAGCCTTTGATAAATCGTTTCGCGATTTCGAAAAAGAATTACAAAAGGCAAAAAAAGACAACCAAGAGCAGTCTGCCGATCAACAAAATCATAATCAAAATAAACAACAAAACTTTGAACAGAACAACAGCCAAGACCAATCGCCATCCAGCTTTGTTCCCACTAGCTCTGAGCCAGAAGTGTCCGTTCAGATTTCTCAAAATCAGCCCAGTAATTTTAAGGGTCCTTATTTGGGCGAAGTGATTTTGCCTTTAGATTATCTCACTCGCGATTGTCATGACCTTCACATTGTAGCGCCGGAGACAGGATTGATCACTTCTATTGATGAATTCACTGAAGGTGTTTTTGAAAACAATGCCGTGGTTTTTCGTTTTTTAACAAACCACATTGAAGACGCTGACTTGATAAAACGACACAACTTGATTGTGCCAAAATCGTCTCGTATTTTTGAAGACTTTAGTAACAACATGGAAAATTTTGCAGCCAGACCCAAAGAAGAATTGGAATCATGGAAAAAAGACATTGTTAATTTTTTTGATTCTTTAAAAAGCGCCTTCCCACAAGGAAGCCAATCTTTTGAGATTGCCCAAAAGTTTTTCTCGCAAGAATCCGAGAAGTTTGCCGAAGGCAAACTGGATGGCGAAATCTATCAAAATCATTCTTTAGAAAATGATAAAGACAAGTTCCTCAAAGCCTTTTACGCAAAAGGCAGCTACGCTCTTGCCGCCAGCGGTAACATAAAAGGCGCGTTACAAGGCATGAGCTACGCAAGCCTGATTGATCTCAGCGATCAAAACGCCACTGCCAACCTGGGTTCTTATTTGGATGATATCCGCCATCAGTTTTACACAAAAGAACAAGACCAAAAATTACAGAAATTCTACGAAATGCATTTGAGCCACGAAATAGACAAAAAACTGAGAGCAAATTTATTTCATCACAAGACAGGGAAAGACTACGTGGCCAAAACGCAATTGGCTTTGCCCAAAGCCAAAACAGCTGAGCCAACCAAAGCGACTTTTAACACCTATCGTAATAATTTTTACAAATGATTAAGCGGCTTTTTTAAGATCAAAGATGACCGAGGACAAAACAGTCTCAAAGGCATCCAAAACACCTTCGCCAGTTTTTGCCACCGTTTCAAAATCAGGCAAACCATCAGGATTCAAAATTTTACGCAGCTCTTCTAAGTTAGCAGCCGTTTTAGAATCGCGTTTATTGTATTGAATCACCATGGGGATTTCATCAGGTTGGTAGCCTAATTTGCTCAGATTCAATTTGAGCTCATTCATGGAACGGATTGAGTCTTCGATGTGCTCAATGCTGGAATCCGCCACAAAAACAATGCCGTCAACGCCATTGAGCAAAAGCTTACGAGAGTCTTCGTACAAAACCTGACCAGGCACAGTGTAAACCTGAAACTTGGTGGAGTAATTGCGAATTTTCTCTTTGGAAGACAGAGCCAAAAAATCAAAAAACAAGGTGCGTTCCGTTTGGGGAACCTTTTTCACAACACCTTTTTTGGTTTTTTTGAGTTTATCTTGCAGCACCTTTAAGCTTGTGGTTTTACCAGCCAAAGCAGGGCCATAATAAACAATTTTGCAATTTATTTCGCGATTTTGCGGATTTATGATCGACATGACCAAAACTAAACCCAGAGAGAACGCAATGTCAACGCCTAACAACATGCCTGAATCGATATTATTAGGAGACGGCCCCATGGGCACTGAAATTTTAGCAAAAGGCAAAACCAGCGCCACAGGTCTGCAAGATTTCAATATAACCGCTCCAGAACTCATCCAAAGCATTCATCAATCCTACAAAGAGGCGGGCTCTGAATTTTTTCTCACCCACAGCTTCACCTGCCATCCCGTGATGCTCAAAGAACTCAAAAGCCCTTACCCCCTTAAAGAACTCATCACACAAGCCGTAAAAAATCTGCAAACCAGTGCGCCACAAGCTTTGCATTTTGCTAGCATCGGCCCCTGCTTTTTAGACAAAAAACAACTCCCCAAAGCAAGCGCCGCCATTGATGGCTATGCCCAAGTGTTTCAACACTTTGAGGATAGCGGGTTAGACAGCATTTTATGCGAAACAATCGGCTACACAGAAAATCTTCGCTGGGTTCTCGAAGCCATTCGGCACTCTTCGAAAACACTCAAGTTCGCGATCAGTCTGTGCACCTCGCGCCAAGGGACCCTTTTGGATGACTCCCCCCTTGAGAACGCGCTGCCTTTATTAAATGAAGCACCGCTCTCTTTTGCAGGGGTCAATTGTGGAACGACTTTGCCCGCAAATCGTCAAGCTATCGAAATATTAAGTAAAAATCTGGATCACCCACTGATTTTTCGCCCCAATAAAACAGGCGATGGCACCATGCAAATAGAAGACAAGAACTTCGCGCAATCCCTAACCAAAAACTTACCTCAAAAAGTAAAATTTCTTGGCGCGTGTTGCGGAGCCACCCCCCAAACCATCAAAGCCATTAAAGAAAACCTTTATTGATAAATCTCGCTTTCACAGCGGCAGACCTTGCTTTTTGATTTGAAAATCGTTCGCAAAATGCTACGACACGAACCCAATGACAACCGAGCAAACAGAACAAACTCCGCAAGACAAACAATCGACTTACACTTTTTTGAATAACCTATTCGAAAAGGGTTTGAGTGCCGCTGTGATCAAAAGCACCATTGCCCCGTTTTACCCAGAGCTTGAACGCGACACCATCACCAAAGAATCCATCAAGTTCGAAAAACAAAAGCAATTGCAAAGCAAACGCCAGTCTCTATTAGACCAACTTTCTAACCGCGGTGAATTGCCTGCCCAACTCAACGAAGAGATTCAAAAAGAACAAAGTTCTTTGCGCCTCAACTTAATCAAAAGCCTGTGCAACGAAAGCACTTTAAGCAAATACAACAACGCTTTAAAATTTGGTTTCCCAAAACAAAAAGCATCATTGTTAGACACACAAGATTTTTCAGACCCCATCGAAAGTCTGTTTTTTGAAATTCAACAAGAGCACAGCGATGCCTCTCACGATCAATTGCACGATGTTTTAAAAACTTATGTGAATACAGAATGGCTTTTAAACCCAGCACTTGCCAAAGCACTTTCAAAAGTCATCAACCCCGAAAAGCTACTTCTTAAAATCAAACCCAACACAAAATCAGAAGAGCTTACAAACCAACTCAAGCCTTTGTTGCCTTCCGAATGGCCTATTCATCGCATGAGTTTCCAAAAGTTTTTTGCACTCAAACAAGCACACAACAAACAACAGCTTCTCATGGAGTTTGAACTCCCAACAGAAGAAATCAAAAAAGATTTGAACGAATTGCTAATCAAATCAGAAAACGCGTCGCTTAAAAACTTCCTTCAGTTCCAACTCGACTCACTCATTCAATCGCAATTGCAAGAAGCATTGCAATTGCACATCATGGAACATTGGGAGAAAAAATTTAAGCGCATGGCCTTGGGAAGCTACCGCAATAATGTCTGGCAAAAATTCCTTTTCCCTAAATTGGGCGCAAAACAAATTTGCACCATGGCTTTGTCCGACCAAAACAAAGTTGTGTTTGGGCTCTACAACACCGCATCACCTGAGCAAATTCAAGACTACCAAGAAAAAGATTTTTCAGACACCCTCACCAACGATTTAAAAACATGGTTGCAAGCGCACCCTTGCGATGTCTTGGTTTTGGCTAGCCACGATCAAATCACAGAAAAAGAGTGGCAAGTGCTAAAAAAATTAGCCTGTCCTGATATCGCACTGCCCATTTTACGCATTGACCACAGCGACTTCATGACTTTGGAACAATGGGGTGGTGGCAACGCTCCAGAATCAGAAAATACAACACCAGAGCAAATCAACTGGCAAGATCTTCTCACCAAAGTAGCGCAAAAGGCATTGGACCCGCTTTCGACTTTAGGTCACACGCAAATCGATAAGATTTCTTTTGGACCTTATCAGTTTCTTTTTAAAGAATCTGAACTCAAAACAGTGCTCACAGATGCCATTTTGCCCATTCTCTCGCGCGAAAAAACCAATTGTCTTGAAAGCTTGCCAGAGTTCCTAAAAGAAAGACAAAGCATTGTGGAAGCTTTGCAAAACGTTGCTCCCAAAAAACTTCCCGAAAAGAAAAACGCCATCACCTTAAAGCTCATCGAAACGCCTGATTTTTACAAAGAACTTTCGGCCTATAGCCCAAACAGCGTCATCGAAGGACGTGTTCGCAAAGTCACAGCTAATGGTTGTTATCTTGATGTGGGGGCACCAATTTGGGCAAAACTAAAAGTAGAGCATAATAAAAACCCAAAAGGCAAAACCTTCACACCCAAATCGGGCGAAATCCTAAAGGTTAAAATCATTCACATTGATTCTGCCAAGCCCATCTTTTCTGTCGCGCTTTCTGAACAAGATCGACACAACAAAAAACCGCACACCCAACAAAAGCGATTTGATAAAAAACCCGGCGCAGCCCCTAAAAACAAACGCTTTGGCAATAAAAAGAAACCGCCTGAATTTGGCACCTTGGGCGATCAATTTGCAGCGGCACTCAAAAAAAATCAGTAACCAGACTCTTTTAAAACTTGTTCATGACCTTGCCCTAGCCTGTTCCAAACATCAGGGTAATTGTTTTCGGCAAATGCCATTCCAGATTGGTTCAGCTGTTGGCGTACCTGCTCGTGACTAGCGGTGTTCACAAAACCAGAGTTTTCGTAAAAACGCAGGCAAGAATCCTGAAACTCTAAGTTCATTAGATTGAGCACAGCTGATAATGTTTCTGTTGGGGACACCACCAAGTCTTCGTATTTTAAAGGCACAAAATCTTGCGAGAGCAAGGGAGCCATATGAGACGCAAGCCTTTGCACAGAGGCCCAATAGAGCATGGCGTCGTTTGGGTCTGTTTGAAACCAAAAAGCTTCTTTAAAGTTCTGACGGTAAATGGACACAGCCACTTCACGGCCATCGCGCACCAAATGCACAAACTTTGCATGCGGGCAAACAAAGCGAATAAGAGGCAGATAAAAGACATTCATGATGCCTTTGTCGATGTGCCAGATTTTATTGGAGTCAAAAGAGATATCACTAATTAATTTTTGGTACTCTGCTCTCACAAAATTCTGTAAACTTTGGTTTTTGTTTTTCCATAACTCGCTGGCCAACAAAGGCATGTTATCGCCACAACCCAAATGATTAATAGCCTTAACATACAGTTCTTGAAAAACGCGCAACTCACCATGGTTTTGAAACGCAGAATGCGCACCCAGCATCTCACACAACAACGTGGTTCCCGAACGAGGCGTCGATAAAACAAAAAGCCAATTGTGCTCTTGTTTTGAATCAATGTCGTTGTTCTGAAAAAAATCGACTGAAAGACTTTTGTACCAATTCACAAGATCTTGGTCGGAACGCAGCAAAGCTTGCTTAATAGCATCAGGTGGGGTTTCTAGCTGTGCGTTGGCTTGGGTGAAAAATTTCCAAGCCTCTTCAAAACGATTTAATTTTTCTAAAAGCAAAGCTTTATGAAATAAAAAAACCGGGACCGATTTTTTTTGAATGGCCTGATCAATGACACGCAAAGCATCATCAAATTGCTTCTGCGACTGTAAGCGAATACTTTGCAAATGCAACACATCGGGAAATTCTGGATTGATCTGATGCGCGCGCTCAAAACAACGATTAAAGTCATGCGTTGCATTTTCTTTTTGTGCTAAAAAAGCCAAGCGCACCCAAGCGTGAATTTGCTCAGGAGAAACCAAAACAGCTTGTTCGTAAAGAGCTTTGGCTTTGAGCAAATCGCCTTCACGTTCTAATAAGGCCGCCAAATTAACCATGGCCACGGCGTAATCAGCTTGCAAGGATAGGGCTTGTTCAAATTGAGCCTTGGCTTTTTCGAGCTCGTTGAGATTCAAAAACGCAACACCCAAATTATTATAAAGGGGCGATTCTTTGGGAAAACTCACGATCGCTTTTTCAAAAACTTGCTTTGCCGCTGCCACAAAACCCAAACGCAAAGCCAACTGACCAAATTGTAAAAAATCTTCTTTGTGTGAAATCTCAGCAAAAGGAAACTGGCGAAACCGGGCTTTGGCCAAATTGATATCGCTCTGCGCTAAAGCAACAAGTTCCGAAATTTGAGACGATAGATTAGCCATTTAACGGCGTCTACCGAGAAGGCGCAAAACAAACAAGAACAGGTTGATAAAATCCAAGTACAAGCTCAAAGCACCTTGAATCGAAAGACGCGCCAAACCTTGGCTATCGGAATGGTGCACACTGTAAAAATGCTTTAATTTTTGAGCATCGTAAGCAGCAAGTCCTGTAAAAGCCAACACACCAACAAGAGAAACCAAAAGCTCAATTGCTGGGCTACCCAAAAAGAGATTCACAACCATCGCTAAAAAAATCCCAAAGACAGCCATCATAAAAAACGAACCATACCCCGAAAGATCTTTTTTGGTCACATAACCATAAAAGCTCATGCCAATGAACATGCCCGCACTCAGGAAAAATGCCTGAGACACACTCGTCATGGTGTAAGCCAAAAGAACACCTGAAATGGTCAACCCATTCAGAGCCGAATAAAGTAAAAACAAGGCCAGGCCTTTTGTCGGGTGAATGCCTTTGTTCAAAGCGTAATTTAAATAAATCACCAAGGCGATCTCAGCGATGATCAGGGGAAAAAGCCCACCGCCAAACACAAAATGCAACAGAGGCTCAAACGACACCGTAAAAAAAGCCAAGAACCCCGTAACGGCTAAACCCAAAGCCATCCAGGTATAAGTTTGCACCATGAATTGCTGCAAGCCTTGCGACTGAGCCGCATTTGTTTGAAGCCCTTGATCTTTCCAATAGTTAGACTTGTTTTGGTCCCAATAAGGTTGATTCATTTTGTATTCCTATCTTGTTTCTACCCGTTCTGAGGCATTCATGACGTGTTCTTAAACACGTATTCAGAATCTAACCATTTTAAGCGGAGTGTCAATAGGAGGCTTTTGGGTAAAATCAAAACAATTGAGTCCGGGGCTTAGCAAATAATGAAGGATTAAAAATGAATGATTAAGATTGATTGTAAGAAATTCGAGATGTCTTCCCCGCGAATTTTATACTGTCATCCCCGCGAAGGCGGGGATCTAGCTTAAAAAAACTTTAGATTCCCGCCTTCGCGGGAATGACAGAGGTATGCACGGGGATGACAAGTGAAACTCGGGATGACAAAGACGAGCCCCAAGTACCTAAGCACTTAGGCTCCTAGGCATTTAAGGCTGGGCCTTCTTCAGGATTGGAAAACCCAGGCATTTCATGCTAACGAGGCCGACATGACCACAAAAGCCTACATTGGTTTTGGCAGCAACATGGGGGACTTGTTCCAGAACTTCAAGAACGCAAAAGAAAAACTCGCGCGCCACGAACACATCAGCTCTCTCAACTGCTCGTCCTTGTACCTTTCTCAGGCTCACACCATCGATGACCAAGCCCAACCAGATTACTTAAACGCCGTTTTCGAAATCACAACCTCACTCACTCTGCATGAGCTCTTTCACTACACACAAGCCATTGAACGCAACATGGGACGCACACGACGAAAAAAATGGGCTCCACGTAAAGTTGATTTAGACATTTTATTTTATGGCGATGCTGTCTACCAAGACGAAGAAATCACGGTGCCTCATCCAGAAATCCCACGACGACGCTTTGTGATCAAACCACTGCTCGATCTCAACGCAGGCTTAATTCATCCAGACTTGGAACTCTCACTTAAAGATTTATGGGATCATTCTCCAGACCAGACAGCTCTGCAACTTTTCACGCGTGCAGAACAAGGCCAAGGGGAGCTTTCCAATGCTTAAACTCATTATCCTGCTAGGCCTTTCTTATCTGCTCCTAAAAGTACTTTACAGGAAAAACAAAACACGATTTACACCAAAGAAGACAGCCGAATCTTTTACGAACAAAACGGGAGCAAATGAATCACAACAAGTAGAGGCTCTTTTAGAATGCCCTCAGTGCGCAACTTTTTTTCAACGCAAACAAGGGATCGTAAAAGAACAAAAAATTTATTGTAGCCAAAAGTGCGCCGACTCTTAAAACAAAAGGAATCCAAAAATGAAATTTTTTATCGATACAGCTGACGTCAACGAAATCAAAGAAATGAACGACATGGGTCTTGTTGATGGTGTCACCACCAACCCCAGTCTTATTTATAAATCGGGCCGTAAGTTCGAAGAAGTCATCAAAGAAATTTGTGATCTTGTCGATGGACCCATTTCAGCAGAAACAGTCACCTTAGAAGCCAAATCCATTTTTGACGAAGCCATTAAACTCAAAGACATTCACCCAAACATTGTTGTCAAAATCCCTTTGATCACTGAAGGCTTAAAAGCTGTCAAAATGTGTGCCGCCGAAGGCATCAAAACAAATGTGACCCTCTGCTTTAACGCGTCGCAAGCTTTGCTCGCCGCTAAAGCTGGTGCTACTTACATCAGCCCCTTTGTTGGCCGTCTCGACGACATCACTCACGTTGGCATGGACCTCATCGAAGACATCTGCACCATTTATCAAAATTATGATTTTGCGACAGAAGTTCTTGTCGCCAGCATCAGAAACCCACTTCATGTTTTAGAAGCATCACTCATGGGCGCCGATGTCGCCACCATGCCCGCACAAGTCATGAAACAACTTGCGCACCACCCTCTTACTGACATCGGTCTTAAAAAATTCTTAGACGACTGGGAAAAAGTCCCTAAATAAAAAGGCTGCGTTATGCCACAAGACCTGAGCTACACAAATAGTTCTAACACAATCGATTTTGAACAAACGCCAAACCAACCCAAAAGCAAAAAAGGCTGCGGCTGTTTTTTAATTAGCTTTGTGGGCTGTGCTTCTTTGTTTATTCTCGGCATTGCGATTTTGGCCGCATTGGGAAGTGCTTTCAACGCAATCGATAAAGAAAATGTCGGCGAAATCGTTTTAAAAACCTTACTTAACGAAAAATTTTCAAAGGGCATCATTCAAGGCATTAACGATTCACCCAATATAAATGAGCAAGATAAAAAAAATCTTATCCAACTCATTAAGCAGGTGCAGACGATTTACCCCAACCTGCCCCAAGATCAAAAAGACCAACTCGAAAAAAATCTAGTGTTAGTGGGTTTAGCTTTAGCACAGGACCCACACGGATTTGAAAGCAATCCACCGCAAGAGTTTTTAGAAATTCTGCAGCTCATCAAGCTGATCAACCCATCCAAGCAAAGCATTGGCCGAACTCCCAAACCAAATTTTGGGCATTCGTCTTCGTTTGCACCAACTCAAATAAATGACGAGTCTGTGCCTGCCAATAATAAGCCAGAAGATTACGATTTTTAAAATGTACTAAGAGGTAGAGCTTAACCAACAGTCCAGGTTTCACCAGCATTCAAAAGCTTTTGAAGATCTGGTTTGCCCTTTTTGGTTTTAACGTCTGCGACCTGTTTGTTGACGTCTTCGTCGTAAGTTGATTCTTCAACCTGACGGAAGATACCCATAGGAACAGGAAATTCAGGCAAACGCATACGGCTCAACATGAAAGCAATGGTTGGGTCTTGACGCTTGGCATCGTGAACCAAAATATCGCTTTCTTTAACGCCGTTTTCACCAATGGTAACAACTTTAAAGCTAGCGCCTTCCAAGACGATGCCTTTGTTGCCTTCTTTTCCAAAGATCATTGGTTTGCCGTGTTCCAAACGCAATTGATGATCATCGCGAACTTCACGATCTGTGATGTCAGCATGAATCTTATCGTTAAAGATCACACAGTTTTGTAGAATCTCAACCACGGCGTTGCCTTTGTGTTGCGCTAATTGCACAAAAAGCTCTTTCATATCTTTTGGAGAGCTATCGGCAACACGAGCAAAGAAAGTTGCTTCTGAACCAATGGTCAAAGAAGCGGGATTAAAAGCGCGATCAAGACTTCCGTAAGGAGTTGATTTAGCAACCGTACCCACTCGCGATGTTGGCGAGTACTGACCTTTGGTCAAACCGTAAATTTCGTTGTTAAAAATAAGATACTTTACGTTCACGTTACGACGCACAGAGTGGATGAAATGGTTACCACCAATAGAAAGCGAATCGCCATCACCGGAAATCACCCAAACGTCGATTTCAGGATTTGCCACTTTTAAACCTGTAGCAAATGCTGGCGCACGACCATGAATGGTGTGAAAGCCATAAGTTTCCATGTAGTATGGAAAACGCGATGAACAACCAATGCCCGAAATGAAAGCAATGTCGTCTTTGTCTTTACCGATTTCGGCCAAGGCATTTTGCACAGCTGTTAAAATGGCGTAGTCACCACAACCAGGACACCAGCGAACAGCCTGATCACTTGTGAAATCTTTTTTAGTCAGTTTTTTCTTTTCATCGACTTTAGTTGCCATCAGGCACCTCCAGACAAGATGCTTTCAAAGCGCCATTTTAATTCACCAATCATGAATGGCAGACCTTGAATCTTGTTAAATTTTAAGAAATCGTAGTCAAAAGTCTCGGACAAGTATTTTTGGAACTGTCCAAGGTTCAATTCACACACCACAATCTTTTTGAAGTTCTTGAAAATGTCACCCGTGTTTTTAGGCAAAGGATTAATGTAGTTGAAGTGTGCCAAGCTGATTTTCTTGCCTTGCTTTTGCAATTCAGTCACAGCGGTCAAAAGTGAACCATAAGTTCCACCCCAGCCCACAACCAAAAGATCACCAGACTCTTCACCAATGATTTTTTGATCCGGGATATCATTTGCAATGCGAGCGACTTTTTCGGCACGCACTTTACACATGAACTCGTGGTTCTGAGGATCGTAGCTGACGTTACCTGTTTTATCTTGTTTTTCGAGACCACCAATACGATGCGCCAAACCTTTCATGCCAGGGATAGCCCACTTACGCACCAAGGTTTCTTCATCGCGATCATAAGGCAAGTAGTTCGCATCGCCTTCTTTGGCTTTTTGAACTTTGATTTCAGGCAATGTGTTCACATCAGGAATCAACCACGGTTCAGAACCATTGGCCAAGTAACCATCTGTTAGGTACACAACCGGAGTCATGTGCTCTAAAGCTATGCGGCCTGCTTCAAAGGCAAAATCAAAACAGTTGCCAGGTGTGCTTGCTGCAATAACAGGACAAGGAGACTCACCATGACGACCATAGAGAGCTTGCAATAAATCGGATTGTTCTGTTTTGGTTGGCAAACCTGTTGATGGGCCACCACGCTGCACGTTGATCACAACCAAAGGCAGTTCCACCATAATTGCCAAGCCCAATGCTTCGCCCTTAAGTGCCAAACCAGGACCCGAGGTTGTTGTGAATGCCAAATCACCACCAAAGGCTGCGCCAATGGCCATGGCAATGCCGGCGATTTCGTCTTCGGCTTGCACCGTTTTGGCTCCAAACTCTTTGTATTTAGAAAGCTCGTGCAAGATATCAGAAGCCGGAGTGATTGGGTAAGTGCCCAAGAAAATATCTAAGCCAGACTTAACGGAAGCCGCCAACATTCCCAAAACAGTGGATTTGTTTCCAGAGATTTGACGATAAGTGCCTGGCTCAATGCTAGCAGGAGCCACTTTGTAAGTGGAACCAAAGAGCTCAATGGTTTGAGCGTAACTGTAACCAGCGTGCAATACTTTGAGGTTCGCTTCCACAACCTTAGGTTTTTTAGCGAACTTTTGTTTGATGTACTTTTCTGTGTTGTCAAAACTACGTCCGTAGACCCAAAACATCATGCCCAAAGCAAACATGTTTTTACAGCGGTCTTTTTGCTTGGTGTCCATTTCGAAATCTTTAAGGGTCTCGCGCGTTAAAGACGTGATGGGCGCTTGCACCAATTGATAAGACTCAATCACATCCGTTTGGAGTGGGTCGTGATCGTAATCTGCTTTTTTAAGATCGCGCTCTTCCCAAGAATCTTTGTCGACAACAACAATGGCGCCTTTACGAATGCGCGATAAGTTTGCCTTAAGAGCCGCTGGGTTCATGGCCACCAAAGCATCGGCTTCGTCGCCTGGAGTGTGGATTTCCACTGCACCAATCTGCACTTGGAATCCAGAAACACCCGCCACGGTTCCGGCTGGGGCTCTGATTTCAGCGGGGAAATCTGGAAAAGTCGCCAAATCGTTTCCGATTAAGGCCGATTCATCCGAAAAAAGTGTCCCGGTTAACTGCATGCCGTCACCAGAATCACCGGCAAACTTAATGGTAACACGCTCTAACTCATGTGTTTCAACTGCTTGCTGCGCCATTTTTGTATCCTTGGTCTTTTAATAAAAAAGAGGGGCCTTGGTCTCTCCAAGGCCCGTCAAAATTTTGGGTTTTAAATACCTGTTCCTTTTGCGTTTGACAAGAAACAGTATCACGAAATCCCCTGTTTTTTTTATTTAAATCAGCCGTTCTTCGAAAAGAATTCCTGAGATTTAACTGGATCAGGAACGATGGTGGCCGATCCGTCTTTCCAGTTGGCAGGACAAACCTCACCAGACTTCTCAGAATACTGGAAAGCTTGAATCACACGCAAAGTTTCATCAACATTGCGACCAACGTTTAGATCATGAACCACTTCGTAAACCACTTTGCCTTCTGGGTTGATCAAGAACAAACCACGCAAAGCAATGCCTGCTGGCAACAACACGCCATAATCGGCAGCGACTTTTTTAGTCATGTCGGCAAGCAAAGGGTAGTTGAGTTCGCCAAGACCACCTTTGTCGCGAGGTGTGTTCAACCAAGCCAAGTGTGAGAATTTGGAATCAACAGAACAACCAACCACTTCGCAATTAAGCTTTTTGAAGTCATCCATGCGATCAGAGAACGCTGTGATTTCGGTTGGGCAAACAAAAGTGAAATCCAATGGGTAAAAGAACAACGCAAGCCATTTGCCTTTGTAGTCAGACAATTGGATTTGTTTAAAATCACCTTTAAACGCCGCATCGCCTTTAAAATCAGGTGCTGGCTTTTGTACAAGTGTCATATAAATCTCCTTCAATCTAAACGATTTGATAATTTTTGAGCAAAAATGGAAGCCAAATGAAACCCCGTACAGGACTCACCGGCTAAACAGGAGCCTTCTAAAGCACGAAAGGCAGGATAATCAAGTGTTCTTAGGGTTTTATCACAAAGACAATCTCATCTTTGCGGATCATGCCCAGATCTGAGCGCGCTTTTTGTTCAACAAAGCGAGATTCTTTTAGTTTTTGGATTTCTTGCAGACGCAGTAGATTTTCTTGGAGAAGCTGCCGGTTGCTGGCCACAATTTTGTCTCTTTGCTGTTTTAGACCGTAAAGCTCCACCAGACCGCCATCTCCCCATACGGTCACGAAAAAAAACAAAACGAACACAACAACAGCAGCCGTGAGGAAAATGTTGTTTTGCAATTTTATTTTTTGAGAGTTGGGGCGCATACGCTTTACCTTAAAACAGCAACCTTAAGCCGCTGCTTTTAAAAACCACAGCAAACCTCTAATTTTTATAGAGACGCTAGCGAGGTAGAATCACACAACTTTAACAAAAAATCAAAAAATGATTTTTAATCTTGTGGACTTACCTTTTTACGACGGTCTTTTTTCTCGCCGACCAGCTTCTTTTGAGCCAGCACCTTTTCCTGCGCGCGCTTCTTACGCTTGCGTTTCTGCGCTTTGAGTTTGAAAATTTTCTTTGCCTTAGCGCTTTCTTTCCCCAAAACCTGCTCTTCTAATTTTTCGATCAAAAGTCTGCGCGCAAAAAAACGATTGGCCGCCCGCGAACGACTTTTTTGAGATTTGACAACAATGCCCGATGCCGCATGAGATATTTGCACACAGGAATTGGTCTTATTGATTTTTTGCCCGCCACTGCCAGTGCCTTTGATAAACTCTTCTGTCAGATCATCCTCTGACAGACCTAAGTCCTGCATGCGTTTTTTAAGGGCATTCCATTTTGCTTGTGAAATGGCTTGTTCCATGGCTTTAAGCTTATCAGAAAAATGCACCAACCAGAAACCCCAAATAAACAAGGCTTCTCGCCCCTCATTCCAATCGCCATCCTTTTTTGTTTGATCATCTGTTATGGCGTTGTGCTGTTTTTGTATGGCAACAAAGCGCTTCCTTATGCGCAGATCATCATTCTTTTTCTGCCCGCACTTTTGCTTTTAAAAACCCGTGGCCACTGTAAAAAAAGTTTAATCAAGGTGAATGCTGAAATGCTGGGGCAAGCCTTTCTCTTAACCTTGCCCTTTTCCCTTTTTGCCAACACACTCATTCAGATCATTTCCGATTACCTGATCAGTCATCTGATTGTGCCGCTTGATTTTGCAGAAATGATGCAAGATTTGTTTCACCTGAACCAGCCCTTTGGCATTGGCATCGACTTATTGCTCTTAGCCGTTTTACCCGCCCTGTGCGAAGAGATGCTCTTTAGAGGCTATTTGCACACAGAACTCAGAGCACATTTAAAACCCAAAGCAACAATCATCCTAACAGCAACTTTGTTTGCGCTCTACCACATGAATCCGTTTTTCTTTCTATTCTATCTGGTTTTAGGACTTGTGTTCGGCTGGCTCAGAGAAAAACACCAAAGCCTACTCGCCCCCATGATGGCGCACTTCACCAACAACGTGGTCGCAGTGCTGTGGATGCATTATGTTGCGGGGTAGAAATTGCGCCGCCCCGCTGGGGCTATGTAGTTTTAGTGAATAATGAAGAATTAAAAATGAATAATTAAGAGTGAGAAATTTGAGAATACGAGGATGCCTTCCCCGCGAATTTTATACTGTCTTCCCCGCGAAGGCGGGGATCTAGCCTTTTGAATTCAAATTGTTAATAAATTTTAGATCCCCGTCTGCACGGGGATGACAAGTGAAACTCGGGATGACAAAGACGAACACCTAGACGCGAGACACGAGTTCCAAAAAAGATCATTAGAGCAGATAGATCAGTGGAACAGTAGAGCTCTCTTTCACCCAAGCCCCTAAGCTCTTAGGCTCTTAAGCCCTTAGGCACATTAACAGCGAGCCCCTAAAGCCTAGCCCCCCCCCGGGAAAAAAATAAAAGTTACGACGCCTCTTTGGCTTGCCACTTGCCCGTCACAAAATCTTTTACAGAAAGATCGCGCTTGAGCATGAACTGCTGAATCACTGTCATGAGCGTGTTCACAAAAATATAAAGCACCAAACCAACCGGCAAGAAGAGCATAAAACCTGTGAACATCACCGGCATGATCATCATCATTTTTTTCTGCGTCGGGTCCGTTGTGGCAGCAGGCGTGAGCTTTTGTTGCAAGACCATGAACACACCCAAGAACACCGGCAAGATAAAGTAAGGATCCGGCGCACTCAAATCATTATAAATCCCAACAAAGGGCGCGTGATAAAGCTCAATGGCATTCCACAACACTTTATAGAGCACAATGTAGATCGGCATTTGTAAAACCATAGGCAAACACCCCCCCATAGGGTTGACCTTATGAGTGCGGAAGAGCTGCATGATCTCTTGGTTTTGTTTTTCGCGATCGTCAGGATAACGCTCTTTGATCTGCTGCAACTTAGGTTGCAAAAGCTGCATGCCCTTCATGGAGGTCATGGATTTTTTGTTCACGGGGTGCAGTAAAATTTTAACGATGAAGGTCAAGACGATGATCACCAATCCCCAGTTCGGGATAAAGCCATGCAAGAAAGTCATGAGCCACAAAATGGGTTCTGCTAAAATGCTAAACCAACCATAATCAACAATGGACTGCAAAGAATGATTCATGGCCGAAAGTTCTTTGAGTTCTTTAGGACCAATAAAAGCAACAAAACGTCCCGCCACTGTTTGCTGCGGTTGCACCAAGGCTTCTTCGCGATAAAACTGACTTGTCAAGATTTGACCCTGCTTCTCATAAGACAAGGTGTTGTTCGCAGCTTCATCAACAGAAATAAAAGCAAAGTAGCGATCCGCTAAAGCGCCCCAACGAACCTGGCCTGTGATGCTGTGTGCAGCCAATTCTTCTTCCCAGCTTTGTTCGGATTCAAGGGCTTCGTCTTTAAAATAGGATTTAATGAAAACATCAGGCTGTTGCATTTTAAGGCGCGATAAAAAGCCGCCTTTTTGCTTTTGCTCTTTTTGTTGCACACGGTGTTGCAAATAAGGGCTAAGCGCCAAAGGAGCATCGCTTAAGTTTTGCACACGGTAGTCAACGGTGACACCATAGTCCGAAGGCAAGTCACCCACGGTGATGATTTTTTCAAAAACAACTTGGCTATTTTGCCACTGCAAACGAATCTCGCGCTTGCCTTCAAAACTGTTGTCAGACACAACTTGAAAGATTTTATCTTCTGTAAAAGCAGGCACGCCTTTGAGACCCAAGAACAAAGCTCTGTTGGCTTCGTCTTTTAAAAGATCTTGCTGAGGCGATTTAAGATCCGCACTTTCGCGGTAATCGTTTAAAACGTATTCTGTGAAAACCCCACCCTTTGTGCTGAGCTTGATTTGGGCTTTGTTGGTTTTAATGGCAATGATGGTTTCTTCGGCTTTTGTTTCTTTAAGATCCGAAGCAACAAGCGGGGCTTTTAAAACCGCGTCTTTTTTAGCGACTTCTTGAGCTGAAGCTTGAACGGCTTCTGATTGCTGATCAGGCAAAGCGGCTTGCTGAGTGACCGGTGGAGCAAAAAAAGTAGAATAAATAAAGAAGATGGAAGCGCTGAGAACCACAAAGACAATCATGCGTAAATTTTGCGACATATTAAACCTCTGACCATTATTAAATCTTGTTTATTCCTGAGAAGCATTCTGATCAGGGACTGGATCAAACCCACCTTCACAAAATGGATGACAGCGCCCTAACCTTTTTATTGTTAAAAACACAGCCCGAAAAAAAGAAAATCGCCTAAAGCATTCGCTCGCGTACTCGGAACAAGTCGGGTGAAACCGACAAGCTTTGGGCAACCACGGCGAAATCGCCACTTTATAAAACCGAATCAAAGTGATCGCAAAACGATTAAAGACTTTCACTCCACCTCACAAATCGGCTTCTGAGTTTTTCCCAATCTTCTTTGCTGATGCTTCCTAAATCGCGCTTGGCTATAATAAAAAAATCATGACCCGCGCAAGACAAGCCGCAAATCAAATGACGAAAACGTCTCTTGAAACGGTTTCTTAAAACAGCTGATCCACTTTTTCTGGAAAAGGCAAAAGCCACGCGGTTCTTCTGAAGATCATTGTCGCGTGATTTCACCAAAAAAAAAGAGCTTTTAAACCCTAATGGCAGGGAAAAAAAGCTCTGTACTTCTTTTTGTGACATAGACGTTTTCATACGGCTAAAAATAGTAAGGCAACAAACGCTAAGCCACTTGTAAAACAGAAATCACTTTTGGTGATTGGCTGCACAAAGTCTAGCGCGACCTTTACGGCGACGGTTTGACAACACAGCACGTCCACCACGTGTGGCCATACGAGCGCGGAATCCAAATTTACGAATACGCTTAAGCTTGCTCGGTTGATATGTTCTTTTCATGACAGTATCCTTTTTTCTAAACCAATAACTTCCCGTAATCTAATTAAAATAATCGGGATCCGCTTTCTAGTCGATTGAGTGAAAAAGTCAATCTTAACAAAGACTAAAAATTCTCTAATTATTTCAAATATTTAATTTTTTTTAACGAAAAAATACAAAATCACTTTACAGGGAATACGTCTGTGGATAAACCTGATCGAACCAAGACTTCTTAAAAACTGTCTCTAAACAGACGACTAAGAGGTCCTAGCAAATTCTAAATTGAATAGGAATCAAAGCCTATAAAATAGCAGATGAGCCGCCCTGAATCCGTGTTTTGGCGAACAACCGATCTTGGCAAATCATCCTTCTTGCTTGCGGAATGAGCTCCTTCTACTGAGATCCGAGGTGTCGAGTTGCCTCTTTTTTCAGCGATTGCTCCCATTGCTTAAACGCGGTGCGTTCAGCACACCTGTTGCTTTGTGCGCTTTCTCCTTTCTTTAGAATTCGCCTCTGGTTTAAGACCAGTCTTGGATGACGCAAACTTCGATACATACATTTAAGGGGTAGAGCACACTATGTCGATGGGGAATGAAATTTTATCCAAGGTTTTGGATTCGCTGAAAACAAAAGTCAGCGACTTCAACTACAAAAACTGGTTTCAAAACTTAAGTTGGGAATACAACGAGCCTGGCAAGGTTCTTATTAAAGTCCCTTCTAAATTTGTTCGCGATTGGTTAACAGACCACTATCTTGAACTCATTAAATTCGAATTTTTTCGCCACACAGAATTAGAACACCAAATCACGTTCCGCGTTGGCAAACCTAGCTTCAAAAACTTGGACCTTTTTGCTGGCCAAACACCAAACACAAAAGCACCAAACAGCGCTTCACAAACTCCTGCTGCGCCAAGCAAAGAAGCCACAACCGCTGCGCCTGCTAACAAAGCAACAGCTCCTAAAGAACCTAACAAACAAAAGAATTCTCAAATCAATAGCAATGTGATCAGCCAACTTGGCTTTTACCCTCGCTATCAATTCGAAAACTATGTTGTTGGCAATTCCAACCAACTTGTTCACGCCGCTTGCCGTGCTGTTGCTTCGCAACCCGCAAAAAGCTACAACCCTTTGTTTATTTATGGTGGTGTGGGTCTTGGTAAAACTCACTTGCTCAACGCCATCGGTCTCGATGTCTTAAAGCAATACAAAAACTGGCGCATCTTATACGTAACGGGCGAGCGCTTCACAAACGAAGTCATCAGCGCCATCCGTTATGGTAAAACTTATGAGCTGCGCAAAAAATATCGCGAAAACTGCGACATGCTTTTGATTGACGACATTCAATTCATTGCTGGCAAAGAGCGCACCATGGAAGAGTTCTTCCACACTTTCAACGCGCTCTACGAAAAGCGCAAACAGATCGTGCTCACCAGTGATCAATTGCCAAAAGACATCCCCAATTTAGAAGAGCGTCTTAAATCGCGCTTTGGCTGGGGTCTTATGGCCGACATCCAATCGCCTGATTACGAAACACGCATTGCGATCCTTAAAAAGAAGGCCGATGAAGATGGCATCCCGCTTCCAGACGATGCTTGCGATTTTATTGCCAACAACGTCACCACTAACGTGCGTGACCTAGAAGGGTCTCTTGTGCGGGTATCTGCCTTTGCGTCTTTGGCTAAATTACCAATCACGCTCGACCTCACCAAAGAGGTTCTCAAAGGCATCATCAGCATCAGCCAACCTAAACTTTCTGTGGAGCGCATTCAAAGCGAAGTCGCCGAGTACTTTAAACTCAAAATCGCCGACCTCAAGTCCAAGCGCCGCCACAAAAACTTGGCCGTGCCACGCCAAATTGCCATGTACCTTTGCAAAACTCACTTGCAAGTGAGTTTTCCTGAACTGGGCAGCAAATTTGGGGGCAAGGACCACACCACGGTGATGCATGCTGTGCAAAAGATCCGCAAATGTCTAGACACGGACCCAAGTATCCGTTCGGATGTGGATCAATTAGAAAAGCACATGTCGCTTTAGTCCAAAAAGATCACAAAAAGCCCATTTTTTTCGTTTGTGCCCGTTGAGTTTTTCGCTACGAACTTTTATGGTGAAAAATAGAGGTGAGTCCATGGCAAAGAAAAAAACCAAAACAAAATTCATATTTGTAACCGGCGGCGTTGTTTCTTCATTAGGCAAAGGCATTGCCTGTGCTTCGATTGCCGCATTGCTCGAAAATCGCGGCTTGCGTGTTTCGATTCAAAAGCTTGATCCTTACATCAACGTGGATCCGGGAACCATGAGCCCCATTCAACATGGTGAAGTTTATGTCACTGACGATGGCGCCGAAACAGATTTAGATCTTGGTCACTACGAGCGATTCATATCCACTCGCATGACCAAAACCAACAACTTCACCTCGGGTAAAATTTACGATTCAGTCATTCAAAAAGAACGCCGCGGCGAATACCTAGGCTCCACGGTGCAAGTGATCCCGCACATCACCGACGAAATCAAAAGCTGCATCATGCGTGCTTCTAAAGATCTCGATGTGTTGCTTGTTGAAATCGGTGGCACAGTTGGCGATATCGAAAGCTTGCCTTTCATTGAAGCCATCCGCCAATTTTCATCAGATGTTGGCAGCGACAACGTGCTTTACGTACACCTGACCCTCATTCCTTTTATTTCGGCTTCACACGAGCTCAAAACCAAGCCCACACAACACAGTGTGCAAAAGCTACGCGAAATCGGTATTCAGCCAAACATCTTGATTTGCCGCACCGAGCACGAGTTGCCAAAAGATCTTAAAACCAAAATCGCTTTGTTCTGTAACGTCGATAAAGACTCCGTGTTCATGGCAAAAGACGTCAAATCCATTTACGAAGTGCCACTGGAATTTCACGAAGAGGGTGTCGACGAAAAAATCATCGAGAACCTAAACATTTGGACAAGAAAACCCGATCTTAAAAACTGGAAAGATTTGGTCAACACCATCTACTCCTTAGAAGAATCTGTGAGCATCGCGGTTGTTGGAAAATACGTTGAGCTTGTTGATGCGTACAAAAGTCTGAATGAATCTTTGTTACACGCCGGTTTTAAAAATAAGATCAAAGTGGATCTCAAGTATTTTGATTCCGAAAAACTAGAACGCGACGGGGTCGATTTTGCCAAAGAATTTGCTGGCTGCAGTGGCATCTTGGTGCCCGGTGGTTTTGGGGACCGCGGCATCGAAGGCAAAATCAAAGCCATTGAGTACGCGCGCACAAATAAAGTACCTTACTTTGGCATCTGTTTGGGAATGCAACTTGCTGTTGTCGAGTTTGCACGCAACGTGGCTAATCTTAAAGACGCATCCAGTGCGGAGTTTGATTCGCAAACGCAGCACCCGGTGATCAGCCTCATGTCGGAACAAAAAGCAGTGGTGAACAAAGGCGCCACCATGAGACTTGGTTTGTATCCTTGTGTGTTGCAAAAAGGCACCAAGGCCTTCGAAGCCTACGGCGAAAAAGAAATTCATGAACGTCATCGTCACCGCTACGAGTTCAACAATAACTTTCGTGATCAACTGATTGAAGCAGGCCTCATCACATCCGGAACATCTCCTGATAACCTCTTGGTCGAGATGGTCGAAATCAAAGATCACCCCTGGTTTGTGGGCTGCCAATTCCATCCCGAATTTTTGTCCAGCGCCATGAAGGCACACCCGCTGTTCAAGCAATTCATTGCCGCAAGCTACCAATACGCCAAGCGCGCTGACTGGGTTGGGAAAAAATCCAAAGTCACCGAAGCGCTATCCAGCGAAGAAGCGACCGACAAAAACTCAGCAGAATCAGCTTAATAAACTATAAAAATTAATAGCTTAGCTAGGTAACCGCGCCCTTCACCGGGGCGCGTTTTTTTTGCCCTTTTTCCGGCCCGCTTTCGCCCCCGTTTTCCTCCGTCTGAAAAGCCTTGGTCCTCCGTCTGCCAGAAGAAAAATTGCTGCTTTTCGCAATTGACTGCTTTCAAAATGGACTCTACCATGGTATAGTATTTGCATACGTCTTATTTTCTTTGCAGAGGGATCTCTAAGTCTAAGGAATCATAAGACTTAGTAGATTTGGGAGGAGACCATGGCCATCGAGCTCAAACAATCGTTGAAGATGTCTCAGCAGCTTTTGATCACACCGCAGCTGCAGCAGGCCATTAAACTTCTCCAACTTTCGCGTGCCGAGCTCGTCGAAACCGTCCAAAAAGAATTACTCGAAAACCCAGTCCTTGAAGAAGATCACTCAGAAAACGAGCCCAACCACGAGGCCAAAGGCGAGTCCGCAGATTCAAGTGAGCCCGCCGAACGACTCAGCGATCTCAGCACCTCTCAATCTGACGACAAAGTTAGCGAGAGCACTGATGGTGAGCGCAAAGATGATTTTGATTGGGCGAACTATGTTGAATCCACCCAAAACGGCGGACGCGAGCCTCGCTCTTATGCCGTTAACAACGAAGAGGCTCCCAACTACGAGAACATGGTATCTTCGGCATCGACCTTGCAAGATCATCTTGAATGGCAAATCAAAATGGGCAGCCTGCTCCCTGAAGAAGAGGAAGCCAGTCTTGTCATCATCGGCAACCTAGACGACAACGGCTATTTGCAATCAACACTAGAAGATTTATCGGAACGTAGTCGTTTTAATTTTGACGAGTTGGAAGACGCTTTGTGCATCATCCAAGACCTTGACCCTCCCGGCGTTGGCGCACGCGATCTTAAAGAATGTCTTTTGCTCCAAATTCGTGACGCGGGTCCAGACAAAACCATTCTCGCAGAGATCATCAACAAGCATCTCGATTTTATCGAAAAACGAAACTACCCCGGGCTTGCTAAAAAAATGGGAATCACCCTGCACAAAGCCAAAAGCCTAGCAGAAGCCATTTTTTGCTTAGACCCCAAACCCGGTCGTATCTTTACCAAAAACGACGCCCAGTACATCACTCCCGATGTTTACATTAAAGAAATGGGCGGCGAATTTGTGGTGGTGCTCAACGAAGACGGCATGCCTAAATTGCAAATCAGCAATCTCTACAAGTCAGCCATTCTCAAAAACGAAAGCACCAACACAGCAAGCGAGAAAAAATCAGATTTAGAATCACAAGCGCAAGATTACATCCAAGATAAACTAAAAAGCGCTCTTTGGTTGATCAAAAGCATTCATCAACGCCAAAAGACATTGTACAAAGTCACCAAGTCCATTGCGCGCTTTCAAAAAGAATTTCTCGAAAAAGGCGTGCAACACTTAAAGCCATTGGTTTTAAGAGACGTTGCCGATGAAATTGGCGTGCACGAATCCACCGTGAGTCGTGCCACCAGCGGAAAATACGTTCACACCCCGCAAGGCATCTTTGAACTAAAATACTTTTTTAACACCGGACTTTCAAATGCTTCTGGTGGACAAGATTTTGCAAACGAAGCTGTGAAGCAAATGATAAAGCAATTTATTGGCGAGGAAGATAGGAAAAAGCCTCTTTCTGACCAAGCCATTGCGGCAATGCTCAAAGCGCAAAATATCAGCATTGCCAGAAGAACAGTGGCAAAATACCGTGAAATGCTTGGGATCCTGCCTTCCTCAAGGCGAAAAAAGCTAGCCTGATCAAGGCAAAGAGCCTAAAAGGTGATTTTGATTATATCCTGCCAAGATTCTTTGACAGGCACGTTTCTTTTCGCTTAAAGCTAAAGGCGTTCGGCTTATCAATTGAGCTTGCTCATTTTAAGCCGGATATTCTGAAATTCGCGAAACAAAAAAGGAACTGATTATGCAAGTTTTGATCACTTTTCGTCACATGGATGCCAGCGATGCCATCCGAAGCTATGTCGATTCAAAATTAGAACACCTAAAAAAACACCTCATCAAACCGACTGAAGTTCACGCGATTTTATCCGTAGAAAAATTTCGTCATCAGTGTGAAATCAATCTTCTCGAACAGAATTTTAAAGCCAGTGCCAAAGAAGTCACTGAGGACATGTACAAATCAATCGATAAAGCGATCGACAAACTTGAAGTGCAACTCAGAAAACACAAAGACAAATTACAGGGCCACCACAAAGGCCACGAAAGTTTATCAGAAATTGCTGCTCGTGCAGAAGAAGATTATCAACGCTCAATTGACAACGAAGGTTAATCCTTAGGGGCTCTGGCAAAAACCTTTGCAAATTCGTTTTGCAAACCGTAGAGTGTGCGCGCATGAAACTCAGTGATATTCTTAAAAAAAATGCCATCATCAGAAGTCTTGAAAGTCACGATAAAAAAGGGGTTCTCACTGAATTCTCCGAACTCGCTCATCAACTCAACGACACACTTTCTTCAGAACAAGTTTATTCAATATTAATGAATCGCGAACAATTAGGCTCCACAGCTGTGGGACATGGCGTTGCGATTCCCCATGGTAAGATCAGTGGCCTCGACAACATCGTTGCTTTGTTTGGTCGCTCTGAACGTGGTGTCGATTTTCAGGCTCACGACGAAAAAACGACCCATCTTTTCTTTGTGTTACTTGCTCCAGAAACAGCGATTGGCAATCATTTGCAGGCCTTGTCGCGTTTATCCCGTCTTCTAAAAGACGCTAAATTTCGCGATCGCCTCATTCAGTGTAACGGTGAAGAAATCTTTCAAATGCTCATCGACGAAGACGACAAAATCTAGTCACCCATCACAGTCATCAACTCTCTAAAATAAAAAACAAATCACTTCCGACTAAAGCATTTTAACTGTAAAATGATTTGCAATGGGGTCTAAGAAAACAATTTATCTGATCACAGGTTATTCTGGTGCCGGAAAAACCAATGTGCTGCGCTACTTCGAAGAAAGTGGTTTTTACTGTGTCGATAATTTGCCGGCCGACTTGTTACCCGGCTTTCTTGAGCTAATGAAGCGCAACAAAGATTTATCTAAAATTGCTGTTGTGATCGATGCTCGTAGTCGCAGCTTATTAAATCGCATCGAAACCCATATTCAGAACGCAAGACAAACACACAATTTAAAAATTTTGTTTTTAGAAGCCGACCTCAAGTCCATCATCAAGCGTTTCAAAGAATCGCGCCTAAAACACCCTCTTGCCCTAAATGGAACCTTGCAAGAAGGATACAAATTAGAACACAAATTATTGCATCCTTTGCAACACTGCGCCGACTTAGTGATCAATTCATCAAATATCACTGTTCATGAGTTAAAGGCCCTGATCAAACAACATTTATTTAATAAAAAGAAACAAGAATACGAAGTGCACCTGATGAGTTTTGGATTTAAAAACGGAGTTCCCGCAGAAGCTGACACCATGTTAGATGTGCGCTTTCTAAAAAACCCACACTTTCACCAAAAATTAAAACACAAAACTGGCAAAACAACAGAAGTGCAAAATTTCATTTTTAAAGACAAAAAAACCCATACTTTCTTTAAAAAATCCCTCTCGTTTCTGTTGTACTTGATCAAACAATACCAAAAAGAGGGCAAATCCTATTCGTCCATTGCCATTGGTTGCACAGGGGGCAAGCACCGTTCGGTTGCCATTGTCGAAAAGCTGGCCAAAGAGCTCTCAAAAGAAAAAAATCTATCGATTAAAATCGAACACCGCGACCTTTAAGAGGTCCCTAAAACATCTTGACGATGTCGCTAAAATAATTATTGAACCTGTTTGGCGTTTAACTTTCCTGCTAAAGGGTATCATGATAGCCATCATTGTCATTTCTGAAAATAAAGCGGCCGAAAACATGCTCAAAACAGTCAGCAAGGTTTTAGGAAAACGTCAGCTGAAAAACATGAAAAGCGTGATTCTAAAATCACACTTTAAAATGGAAACGCTTAACAACAAACTCCACAAAGCGCTCCTCAAATACAAAGATGCCGATGGCATTTTACTCCTCACAGAACTTTACGGTTCTACCCAAAGCACTGTCTGCCAAAGCTTCTTAAGAAAAAATAAAATCGATTTATTAAGCGGCTACAATTTGGCCATGCTACTTAAAGCAGCTTCTTTAAACACAAAAAAATTAACCCTAAGCGACTTGGTAAAAGAACTCAAAAAAACAGGGCGCGATTTTATCAAGCAGATCAAAGAAAATGACTAAAAGAATTTCCACCATTGTTAATGAACGTGGCTTGCACGCGCGCGCGGCAGCCAAATTTGTCAAAACAGCCAGTCAATTTGAATCTGAGATTGTGGTCAGTAAAGACGGCATAGAAGCCGATGGCAAGGGCATTATGGATCTGCTCATGCTGGCAGCCCAAAAAGGCAGTCAAATCGAAATCGAAGCAACAGGCCCAGACGCCGACAAGGCTCTAAACGAGCTGGACCAACTGGTTCAGAACGGCTTTGGCGAGTAAAGAGTTTAACTCATAACTCTTAAAGTTCACTCAAAATCTGAGCGCGTTTTGCTTCGTACTCTTTTTTAGAAATGAGCTTAGCTTGCTTTAAGTTCTCTAAAGTTTCCAAGCGACCTTGCATGGTTTGTGAACTTGGCGCTGCGAGCTCTGGCTGCAAGCTTGCTTCAGCTGTTTTGATTTTTTTAGCTGACTGCTGTTTTGCAGGTGCCGTTTCTGCAAATGCTGGCACACTACCTTCGTAAGAGCGATTGGTATCAAAGACCAATTCATTGCCATCAGCCAATAAAATTTGTCCTTCACCTGCCTCTAAGCCAACACGAATGCCTCTGGCTTTACGAATGGCTTGATCAAGATTTGAAGCTTGCTCGTAATCTCCATCGAGTTTTGCAAAAAGCTTAGTGAAGTAAAAATGCAACCCTTGCTCTGTTTGATAAACATTCATCATCGAAAGGTAGTCTTGTCGAACCACAAACATGGGACGTTTATGAACAAGCGAAACATTCACAACCTGATTTGGACCTGCTTTGCGCAACGCCTCTAAAATAAGTGGTGCAAACTTACGAGCTTCTTCAGGAGAAAACACTTCAGACACTTGCAGCTCTTTTTTGAACACTTTCTTTTTGTTCATGGTGATATTGGAAAGCATGCCCGTAAGCTGATCTGGAGTGATATTGGAAACGGGATGATGCAAGGTCACGCCGCCAAGCTGTTTAGCCGAAAGTTTAACAACCTTCACCCAATCAGCGCGATCACGATAAACATATTGATTCTTACCAGCTTGAGCTGATCCCATGAATGATGTGAACAAAACAAATGTTGCTGCCATTACAGTGATGATTTTTTTCATAAATCGTTATCTCCTAAAAAGAAAAATCTTCGTAATCTTGGTCAGAAGCCAATTCCAAGTCCTCTTCCTGCTTTGAAGAGGTTTCTTTGCTGTCTTTGACGGCTTCTTTTTGACTCAGCTTCTTCTCTGCGTTTTTCTTAGAATGTTGCGTACTTTTCTTACTAAAAATTTTTGAGAAAAATTGACCTTTTTTTTGCTTTTGTGGTTCTGGCTTCACCACCCCTTTTAAAACCAAATAGGCCTTAACCTCTTGCACACCGGCCTGTTGCTCGGCAATCTCAATCGCACGATTGATTTGATTTTGCTGATCAACGACACCTTTCAAAGTCACGGTGCCTTTCCAAACTTTGACATCGATCTGACTTTTTTTAACGACTTTATCTTTGATGTATTTGGCTCGGAGTTTGTAAGCCACAACGTTGTCGTCAACAACCTCACCGAAGCTGCGTTTTGAAGCCGTTGCGGAACAAGATGAAGACCCCAAAAGAAACACAAATAAAAATAGCAAGCTCTTGATTTTCATAAGTTTTATCATGAAGCCACAGGATTAGCAGGGTCACTTAGCGGAAGTCAATGTTCACGAGTGTTTTCCTCCGTCTGCGCGATGTGCGCGCGACACGTTTTCCTCCGTCTGCAAAACCTGCTCTTTAACATGTTGTTTTTTATCAATTTTATTGCTACCCGGCGGGCCTAATCACAGAAAACAAGGAAAGCTCAATGCGCATTCTGGCCGGCACGGCAAAAGGAAAGAAACTCACCACCCCCGCAAACGCTAAAATCACACGCCCCGCCTTGGCCAAAGTACGTGAAGCAATCTTCAATAAAATCGGCAATGTAGACGATTTATTACTGGTGGACGTCTTTGCAGGCACCGGTAGCCTTGGCTTAGAGGGCCTCAGTCGCGGCGCCGAATACGTTTACTTTATCGAAAACCACCCTGCGATCATTAAGTGTCTGATCAAAAACCTACAAGACCTTGATTTTACTGAAAAAGCCCGCATCCTCAAACGATCGCTTCCTGCTGGCGCAAAAGTCCTCCGTCTGCCGCGACCAGCCGACATTGTGTTTTGCGACCCTCCCTATGACAAAGACCTTCTCAACCCCACCCTGCTCGCTCTTTGCAAAGCAGACAAAGTCATTGACCATAAAACTTGGGTCATTGTAGAGCACACCAGCAGAGAAGTTCCAGAAATCAAGGACTTAGAAGTGTTTGACCAGAAAAAATACGGGCAAACCCTCATCTCTTATTTACGTCTCAAACCCAAAGGCACGTCATGAGCCAGCAAACAAGCACAGCCATTTGCGCCGGGTCTTTTGATCCACCGACCCACGGTCACATCAACATCATCGAAAGAGCGCTCAAAATTTTTGACAAATTGGTGATCGCGATCGCCAAAAACGAATCAAAAAAACCTCTGTTCAGTTTTGAAGAGCGCAAAGACCTTTTGGAAAACATCTTGAATCACGACAAGCGCATCGAAATTGTCGTGTTTGAAGGTTTGCTTGTCGACTATGCCGAGCAACGCGGCATCACTCACTTGGTGCGCGGCATCCGCACCGTTGGCGATTACGAATACGAATTACAAATGTCGCTCGCCAACCGCATGCTCAACCCCAAAATCGAAACCGTCTTTTTGATGACCGAAGGCCACTTGAGTCACATCAGCTCCTCTATTATAAAGCAGGTGGTCAAACTGGGTGGCACTGGCAAAGACATGATTCACCCCGTGGTCGAAGACGCCATGAAGAAAAAATTCAAAAATTAATAGGGATCAAATGAAATACAAACTTGCTCAGCGCATGCAAAGCATTCACCCTTCGCCAACACTTTCCTTAACAGCCAAAGCAAAACAACTCAAAGCTGATGGTCACGATGTCGTTAGCTTCGGCGCTGGCGAACCTGATTTTGACACCCCGCAAAATATCAAAGACGCTGCGATCAAAGCCATTAACAATGGCGTCACAAAATACACACCTGTGCCAGGAACCAACGAGCTTAAAGACGCCATCATCGCAAAACTCAAACGCGACAATCACGTTGAATACACACGCGATGAAATCCTTGTTTCAAACGGTGGCAAACACGGGCTTTTCAACATCGCCATGGCTCTCTTGGAAGAAGGCGACGAAGTCATCATCCCAGCCCCCTATTGGGTGAGCTACCCTGAACAAGTACGCGTCATGGGTGCAACACCGGTGATCATCCCCACAAGTGACCAAGACGATTTTAAAATCAACGCACAACAACTAGAAAATGCCATCACCGCAAAAACAAAATTCGTCATCATCAACAGCCCCAGCAATCCCACGGGAGTGGCTTACAACAAAAACGAATTACAAAGTTTAGCAGAGGTCTGTTTAAAAAAGAATGTTTTGATTGTATCAGATGAAATTTACGAACACATCGTTTACGACGATTTTAAACACGTCAGCATTGCCAGCTTCTCACCTGAATTCAAAGACATCACTCTGATTTCAAACGGCGCATCAAAATGCTATTCGATGACAGGTTGGCGCATGGGCTTCACTGCTGGGCCACAAGAAATCATCAAAGCAATGAATAAACTGCAAGCGCAAAGCACATCCAATGTTTGTTCCATCACACAAGCCGCTTGTGTCGAAGCCTTTGCAGGACCACAAGATGCTGTATTGCAAATGCGCGCAGCTTTTCAAAAACGACGCAAGCTGATCGTCAATGGTCTAAACAATATCCCTGGCATCAATTGCAAAACACCGCAGGGCGCCTTCTATGTTTTCCCAAACGTTTCTGAAGTTTTTGGCAAGACAACAAAACAGGGCAAGACCATTAATTCATCCGAAGATTTTTGTTTCCATCTTTTGGAAGACCACGGCGTGGCTGTTGTGCACGGCAGTGCCTTTGGCGCAGAAGGGTATTTACGCATGAGCTATGCCACTGATGAAGCCACCATTACAGAAGGCTTAAAGCGCATTGCCAATGCGGTGAAGCAGCTGAGTTAAATTCCAAATAAAGCGCGGTGCCATCGGCTAGAATTTGGATTGCACTTTTGCATCAGGCGACCTAAACGCCTAGCAAATAGCCCGCTTTGAGGGATTTAAAATTTTTTAACACCGGCCACTTGGCCCAAATTTGCAAATAGGGGAGACTCAATGAGCACAGACAAAATTGTAGAATTATTAGGAGACGATGCCTCCAATTTATTGGAACACAAAGCCATCGTATCAAGCGATCTTCTTCAAATCCCTGGACCTGACTTTGTCGACCGGGTTTTTGCTCAAACCGATCGCAATCCACAGGTGCTAAGATCACTCAACCAGATCTTCAACACAGGCCGTCTTGCTGGCACTGGTTATGTTTCGATCTTACCAGTCGACCAAGGCATTGAGCACACTGCCGGCGCCTCCTTTGCTCCAAACCCTCTTTACTTTGATCCCGAAAACATTTTGCGTCTAGCCATTGAAGGTGGCTGCAATGCAGTCGCGACAACATTTGGGGCTTTGGGTGCCGTTGCTCGCAAATACGCCCACAAAATTCCCTTCATTGTTAAGATCAACCACAACGAGCTTTTAACTTATCCCAATGAATACGACCAAATCATGTTTGGCACCATTGAAGAAGCATGGAACTTAGGTGCCACTGCTGTTGGCGCCACCATTTACTTTGGTTCTGATAATTCTAAACGACAAATTGTTGAAATTGCCGAAGCCTTTCAAATGGCTCATGAACTTGGCATGGGTACGGTTTTGTGGTGCTACTTGCGTAACTCTGATTTTAATAAAGACAAAGATTACCATGTTGCTGCTGACACCACAGCACAAGCAAACCACATTGGCGCCACCATCCAAGCCGATATCATCAAACAAAAATTACCCGAAAACAACGGCGGCTTTCCTGCTGTTAAGTTTGGCAAGTCTCACCCCAAAATGTACAGCGATCTGGCAACAGACCACCCGATCGATCTTTGCCGCTACCAAGTGCTCAACTGCTTTTCTGGCCGCGCTGGCTTGATCAACTCCGGTGGCGCTTCTTCTGGTAAAACCGATTTGGCCGAAGCTGTCCGCACAGCCGTCATCAATAAACGCGCTGGCGGCACAGGATTGATTTCAGGACGCAAAGCGTTTCAACGCCCCATTAAAGAAGGCGTCGAAATCCTCAACGCCATTCAAGACGTTTACCTGAACAAAAACGTCACCGTGGCCTAAAGCCCAATTTTAAAAAAGAAAGTCTCATGAATTTCAAAAAGTACGTACTCAGTACGTACTTTTTTTTTTTGCTTCGCGCTCACCTGATCAGGCGAGTTTGAATTCACTTTTGGCAAAATCTAGCAAGGCACGCACTTTTTCATCGCTAGATGATTCGGCGTAAACACGCAGCAAAGGTTCTGTTCCCGATGCACGAATGAGCAACCAGCTTTGGTCTTCAAAAATTAATTTAGTACCATCGGTGGTCTCGTAATGATCCAAACGCAAGCCCGCAGCCTCTTTGACGTCTTGTTTTTCCAAGCGCGCTTTGACTTCAGTGACTTTTGCATCGGTTAAATGATAATCGTCGCGATAAAAACGATACGGCCCATACTCGGCTTCCATGTCTTGCAATAGCTCTTGCATAGATTTTTTGTTCACAGCCATCATCTCTAACAACAACAAACCATTCAAAACACCATCACGTTCGTGCACATGATCGCGCAAACTAATGCCGCCTGACTCTTCTCCACCCATCAAAGCATCATGCTTTTTGAGCTCCTGACTAATGTGCTTAAAGCCAATTGGTGTTTCAATCATTTTCAGGCCATGCTTTTCGCAAATACGATCAATTAATTTAGTGGTCGAAAAACTTTTAACAATCACTCCCGATAATTTTCGGTAAGAAAGATTATGACGTAACAAGAGCGAAAAAATCTGATGTGAATTAATGAAGCGTCCATCTTGATCCATAGCGCCAATGCGGTCAGCGTCGCCATCTGTAGCCAAACCAACATCCAATTTATTTTTCACAATGGTTTCTTTTAAAGCGCTTAGATTTTTTTCGATTGGTTCTGGGTTCAGTCCACCAAAATCAGTGTCTGCAAGATCGTGAATCTGAAAAACATCTTGCTCCAAAACCTCTTTCACAAACCCTGTGCCTGCACCAAACAAAGGGTCTACCGCGATCTTGAATTTTGCTTCGCGAATGGCATCAACATCAACAAAATTTCTTAAATGATGCACGTACTCTTCTTTTGGATCAAAAGACTTCACAACACCACTTTCACCCAACTCTTGTAAATCTTTCCAAACAATATCTCGTTCAGAGGCATCATTTTTTTTGATCTGCTCTTCGATTTCACCCGTGTATTCAGGAGAAGCCGCCCCACCATTTGATTCTTTAAATTTAATCCCATTCCAATTGGAAGGGTTGTGAGATGCTGTGATCATCACCCCCGCTAAAGCTTGATTGGTTTTGACCAACCAAGACACACAAGGAGTGGGGCAAAAATCTGTTGTGAGACGAACCTCAAACCCATTGGCACCAAGAATTTCAGCCACCAAACGCGCACTCTGTTGTGAGCGCAAGCGGCGATCATAACCAACAAAAATTAATTTATTGCTCTCTTGTTTTTTCACATCGCAAAACGCTTGAATCACGCGCGAGATGTTTTCAGGAATAAAGTCTTCACCAATGATAGCTCTCCAGCCATCTGTTCCAAATTTAATTTCTGCCATATTTTCCTCTAATCTAATTTTTTGGCCCATTGAATGGCCTGTAAAAAACTCTCTGGGTTTGCCAAGTCTTTGCCCGCAATGTCAAAAGCAGTACCGTGATCCGGTGATGTCCTCACAAAGGGCAGCCCTAATGTCAAATTCACACCCTCATCAAAACCAGTGGTTTTCACCGCAACCAAGCCCTGGTCATGATACATGCAAACCACCGCGTCAAAATCCCCTTTGATAGCGCGCATGAACACCGTGTCAGCCGCAAAAGGACCTTGTATGCTGGCATTTTTGATTTTAGTGCCCGCCTGGTCAATTGCCGGAGTGATGATGTTGATTTCTTCATCGCCCAACAAGCCATGTTCCCCCGCATGCGGATTCAGGCCGCACACAGCAATCTTTGGGTGTTTGATTTTAAACCAATTTTGCAAAGAACTGACTGTCATCGCAATTTTCTTAACAATCTCTTCTTGGTTTATTTTTTCAGGCACATCTTTGTACGGAACGTGAGTTGTCACCAAAACAACTTTTAACTTTTCGTGAAAGAGCATCATCGCGTGATCGGACGCGTTAAATGCATGCGCTAAAAAATCGGTGTGCCCCGAAAAAGCAAAACCCGCTTTTTTCAAACGATCTTTAGAAACTGGCGCCGTCACCAAACCACACCCAGGATTTGCTTTTATAAAATCGATAGCCGCGCTCAAACAAGCATAAGCCTTTGCGCCAGAACGAGTTTGCGAACATTCGTCATCAATAGCAAGTTCGGTTTTAAAGTCTTCGTTTAAAAACGAAAAATGAAGATCAGCGCGATTATAAAGTTCAGCCGCGCCCTGGTTTTCTAAGGCATCTCGCTCCACAAACAGCTTGTAGGTAAAATCAGAAGAGGGAGAAATTCGTTTGAATGATTTTACGATGAGCTCTGGACCGATTCCTTCAGGATCGCCCATCGTGATCACGATTGTTTTCATGGCCTTACAATCTCAACATAGGTTCTGTCTTTAACAGCCATCAGGTAATTTCTAAGCTCTTTGTTCACAACCTTTTGACCAAAGCTCATTCTGAGCTGTGGCATCACTTTATTAAAAGGCAAAGGCTCTGGATCCGCTTTAGACAACAACTTGAAGACAAAGACCCCGTTTTCAATGGGGATTAAATCAGAAGTTTCCCCTTTATCTAAAGAGCTCAGAATGTTTTGGATTTCGCCGCGTAACGCATCGCTTTTGACCAAACCAGAGTCGCCCCCATTTTTAGCAAATGCTCCCGAAGAGTATTTTTTGACCATGCTGCTCACAGTTTGATTGGTTTGCATGCGACGTTGAATCATCTTGGCAATGCGAGTCATTTCGGTTTCAGACGAAAACTTTTCTTGCGTTAAAAACACCTCAATGAATCTGATTTTAGTGAACACCTTAAATTTATCGAGATTCTTTTGGTATTCCTTTTGCAAATCGTAATCGGAAATGGAAATACGTGGGACAACCTTTTGGGAAATCAATTCTTGTTTTTCAAGGTCGATTTTAATGAGGTCTTTGAGATGATTCAAAGACACACGTTCTCTGCTAAGTTTTTTAATAAAATCCGGTTCTGACAAGCCTGAACGCTCCAAACGCGTGCGGTATTCTTGATTGATCTGCTTAGACGTGACCTTAATGCCAATGCGTTTGACTTCGTCTTTTAAGATTTCGTTCAGAATCAATTCGTCTAAAATATTATTCTTAAATTTTTGGAATTCTTTTAAGCCTTGTTTGCTTCCAAATTTTAATTCTAAAAAAACACGCTGAGCTACCACCGCAGAAGCCACATCGCTTTTTGTGATCACACTGGACCCAACTTTGGCAACAATGCCATCAACAGTTTCAGCACGCGCTTGCGTAGAAACAGTCAACAAAAGCAAAATGATGATCTGGTAAATCAATTTGTTCATAACAACAAAACCTTTGTTTGGGCTCCAGCACATAACTAAATGACCGACTTCAATACATCTTGATTGAGCGTAATGCTGATTTCATCCCGAGCTTTTTTAATCCATTCTTCATATTGGTCTTTGAGCTTCTGCTCAAATAAAATCTGCTGAATCTTTGGCGTTGCTTCCATCAATGTCAGGCGTCCAGCAGGTTTACGATCCAAAACCTTAAAAATATGAAACCCATAATCACTTTTTACAATGGGGCTGAATTCCCCCTTTTTGAGCTTAAAACAATACTCATCAAATTCTTTGGGATAGCTTCCTCGTGAAATGTAACCCAAATCGCCACCTTTTGCTCGATCTGGAGAAAGAGAATGATTCACGGCAATCTTGGCAAAATTCTCGCCTTTTTGCAGGCGACGGTAAACCTCGCGCGCTTTTTCCAATGTGTCTGTCACAATCTGACGCACCCGAACACGCTCTGGGCGATCAAAGTCACGGCGGTTCTTATTGTAATAAGACTGCACCTCATTGAGAGACACTTTGATTTTTTCTGATATTTCACTGTCGATGATGTGTTGCACTTTAATTTCGTCTTCCATCATTTGACGCCAACGACTGTAGGGGATTTTTTTCTCAGTGAGAAAATTTTCAAAAGCCTTCGGATTCCATTCACGTTTTTTTGCTTCGACTCTTTCTAGCATTTTTTTGCGCGACAACTTGATGCCCTTGCTCTCGCCATAAGCGATAATAAGATGATCATTAATCATGCGGTCCAAAATCCCCATGACAAAAAAACGATACTCTTCTTTTCTTTCGGGATCTTTTAATTTTTCGGCGGCAAAATAATCTTTTGGAAATTGATCTAATTCCAAGCGCAACCGAAAACGCAGCACATCTTCTTTGATAACCTGGTCACCAATCTCAACAAGCTCACGCGAATAAAAAGGCAATTCCTCTTTGGGAACCATGCACGCAACCTGCGCAAAGATCGCTAAAAATAAAATGCTTAAGACTAAACTTCTCACTCCTTTGCTTTTATGATTTTTTCCTGAATTTGCCAAGGCGAAGCAGCACAACAAAGCCCTCAAAAATCACAATAAAAGTGACAAATGCTTCATTTCATCGCAAAAAAGCCCCATGAAGAAACTGCGAATCCTCATCACCGCTGGCCCAACCATAGAACCCATTGATCCTGTGCGTTTTTTGTCCAACCACTCGACTGGTAAAATGGGCTACGCGCTCGCCAAGGCCTGCGTGAAACACCGGCATCACGTGACTCTTGTGACAGGGCCCACAATCCTCCAAGCCCCCAAAGGCTGCCATGTTGTTCCTGTAAAAACAGCACGCGAAATGCACAAAGAGGTCATGAAGGTCTTTAAAGAAACCGACCTTGTTTTTAAAGTGGCCGCCGTGGCCGACTACCGCGTGAAACACAAATCATCTAAAAAAATAAAAAAAACCCACGATTCCTTGAGCATTGAACTCACAAAAAATCCTGATATCCTCAAAGACCTCGGCAAAAAGAAAAAGCCACAGCAAACTCTTGTTGGATTTGCTGCAGAAACCCACCGCGGGGTGAGCTACGCGCGTCAAAAATTAAAAGAAAAGAACCTAGACTGGATTGTTTTGAACGAAATATCCAAACGCAACAAAGGTTTTGGTAGCGACTACAACGAAGTGACTCTGATCGCGAACGACGGCAAAAAAATCAAACTCCCCACAAAACCAAAAACAGAAGTGGCCGAGCTCATTTTAAAAACCGTTCTTAACATTCCTTTAGAAGAAAAAAACAAATTCAGTTTCCGACATTTTAATCCGGTTTCCATCATGAAGGCTCTCAGAGAACAACTTTAAGCCGCTTGCAATTGCCTGATTCTGGCGCGGCGTCGCACATTAAATCCAAAATTAATCAACACCGCCATTAACAACACCATGACAGGGACAGCTCCTAAAAAGAACCATTTGATCTGATCGCGCGCCTGATCGGAAAGAGGCATAAGAGGACGAGAACTTTTTCCGCGCGAACGAATACCAATAAGAGCCTGCCCTGACGTGACATACTCTGATAGATTGCTAATAAAAATAGCATTAGAAGGCATGCGATTCAGATACTCGTCTCTTAAAAAATAATGGCCTGGCAACAAAAAGAGACGGCCCATATTTTTATTATTCGCGTGATTCAATTCCACAAAAAGTGGAAAGCTTTGCATTTGAGGCATTTCCTGCAGCTCGTTTAAGACTTCAGGAGACAAATCGGCAGCCGAGTCCGGTTGCAAAAACGACTGCTCTGAAG
Source organism: Deltaproteobacteria bacterium (assembly GCA_024233595.1). Classification (GTDB taxonomy): domain Bacteria; phylum UBA10199; class UBA10199; order UBA10199; family JADGCS01; genus JACKPK01. The sequence continues at coordinate 118,867 of JACKPK010000003.1, read as the reverse complement.
AACGCACCAAAACTTTTGCCTGCCACTCGTAATCCTGATCACGCAAAAAAGAAACGGAATGCACCCAGGGCAAGAATAAATCTTCTAGATTTTGGGTAACAACATGAGTGCGGTTTAAATCTTGTGGCCTTATACGCAACCAAAACGGATACGCGCGAAAAACCTGCATCATGCCCATTTGAAAACCTGCTTGCAGATTATTTTTTGGATCCAAAACCAATTCTTCAGTGATCTCAACACCCTTTTCTTGCCACCAACGCTGCATGCCTGGATCAATGGCCACAGCTTTTAAACTTTCGCTCACATTCATGAGCCCAGAAAACGTCAAGACATCAAGCCCTGTAGCCAAAGCCTGATCGATTTGTTCCAAAAATATTTTGGACAGTTCATTTGGTTCCACCAAAAACAAAGCATCCAATTGCAAAGACTGTAAATCTGAATCAGCATCAACAGCAGTGATCTGTGCCATAGGACGAATCAACTCTTCTAAAATTTGGTAACGCTCTTTTTCCCCACCATAATAAAAACCGACACGTGGCATTTTTTCCTGCGTCAAACGAAACAACTTTAAAGCAAAAAGATACTCTAAATTGTCTTCTCGTAACACCGCAGGGATCACTTCTTTTTTGTCCTTATAATAAAATGATAACCCTAAAAATAATTTACGAACTTCAATTTTATCTTTTTCCGGCAGATTCACTTCTATGGGCTTAATACCATTATTAATAGCCTCTTGTTCGGTTTGTTCGTTCAAGCCAGGGTCTTCGAATTCAATGTTCACACCCTTGGGAGCAACAGCTTGCACTTCTTTTATAAGATCCATAGCGGCATCTCTGAGCGGCCAAACCATAGTGGGAAGATCATCCGAAAAATGAACCTTAACTGTTAAACGGTCTTCCAAAGCCTCAACGATTGTTTTGGTTGAATCACTGAGTGTGTAAATTTTTTCTTGAGTGAGATCGACTCGATAAACACGACTGGATAACCATGTGTTGGCCACAAATAAAATACCAAAGAGCAACACAGGCGCAAGAAAACGATCTAATTTTTGATACTGCCACTGCAAAGCTGTTTTGACCAAAAACAGAAAAAAAGCTGTGAAAGACAAAAAGTAAATCACATCGCGCGCATCCATAACACCACGTGCAAGCGCCCCAAAATGAAAACTAGCGCTCATGTTATGAAAAACCGGCACCCAAGTTTCTGGCAAATACGCTGTGACCAAAGGTTCAGAGAACAAATACAAAACAAATAAAAACACCACCGACAAAAGAAAGGCCACAATTTGTCTTTTGGTCACAATCGAAAAGAATTGCCCAACAGCAAGGTAGCTCATGCCCAGTAAAAAACTACCAAGATAAGCACCCCACACCGGCCCCCAGTCCAGATCGCCTAAAGAAGACATCAAAATGGCCAAAGGCGTGGTCAGAAACAAAACCAAAAACAAGAAAAACAAGGTTGCTAAAAATTTTCCCAAAACCAAAGAAAGCGGCGACACAGGCAAGGTTGATAGACTTTCGATAGTCCCAGAACTTTTTTCTTCTGCCCACACACCCATAGAGACCGATGGCAAAAACACCAAAAACAACAAAGGCAGGTAAGCAAAAAAACCACGCAAATCGGTTTCGCCAGCCAAAAAAACCTGCGACAAAAAAAGCCAAAAACTTAAAAACAAAAACACAGCCAAAAACAAATAAGCTGAAGTCGATGTGAACATTGTTTTTAACTCTTTTTTGGCAAGAGTGACAAAAGACATAGAGACCCCTTTAAAAATCAGGCCGCGGTTAAAGCTTGGAATACATCTTCCAGAGAGCGCTTCTGATGTGTTAGCTGTTTTAATCGCCAAGCATTCGCAACGCAGACATCAAAAATTTCTTCAGAAAGATCTGTTGGTGTCTTGGACACCAAACGAAAAGCATGCCAATCATTCTGAGATTGAATCAGCTCAAAAGAAACAAAACGATCATCGTTTTGAAAATGTGTTTGAATGGTTTTAAGATCACCTTGAATGCAAACCTGATACTCTTGATCTTCTGAATTTTGCAGCAATTGATCAGGATGACCTTGCGCAACCAGCTTGCCTTTGTTGATGATGATCACGCGATCACAAGTCAATGCGACTTCTGACAAAATATGCGAAGACAAAAGCACAGTTTTATCTTTGCCAATATCTTTGATCAGCGTTCTGATTTCTCGGATTTGATTGGGATCCAAACCAACTGTTGGCTCGTCTAAGATAAGAATTTTTGGATCATGAATAAGCGCCTGCGCCAAACCAACACGCTGCCGATAGCCTTTGGAAAGTTCCCACAATTTACGATCTAAAACATCTTGCAGCTGACACTTTTCGGCCACAAACTGGATGCGTTTTAAAAGCGTTGCTTTGTTGAGGCCATGCATTTTGCCCATGAATTCCAAAAAATCAAAAACGAACATGTCGTTATACAAGGCAGAGGACTCAGGCAAATACCCAATTAATTTTTGGCAAGAAACAGGATCTTTAGAAACATCACGGCCATTGATTTTGACAACCCCGGAGCTTGGACGCAAATAGCCCGTTAACAAACGCAAGGTCGTGGATTTGCCAGCTCCATTGGGACCCAAAAACCCAACCACTTCGCCAGAGCCAATGGAGAATTGCAGGTCTTGAACAGCGGTGTGTGGACCGTATTTTTTTGTGACTTTTTCGACAGCAATCATACTGATTCGGTACAACGAAGGTACATTTTAACAGCAGTATTTTTAGGAAACTTCTTAGCGGCTGCTTTCCATGTCTTACGCGCTTCGGCTTTTTTACCCAAAGCGTAGTAAGTCACACCCAATTGCACATGCGCATCAGGGAAATTTGTGTTTTTACGAATCGCTTTTTTCAGTTCATCCAAAGCTTTTTTGAGATCGCCTTTTTCGCGCAGGCACACTGCCATTTTGGTGTGCAAGTCGACATACTTGGCTTCCAGTCCCAATGCCTTTTGGTATTCTTCGATCGCTTCAGCGTAAGCACCAACACCGTGGTACCAATCGGCGACCTCCGCATGCTTATTAGCAAGCTTTGATCGGATAAAGGGATCCATAGCCGCTTTTGTGGAGCGCGCATCGCGGCGAGATTTACTGACTAGTTTTTTGGCGTTCTGAAAATCACCTAGGTCATTGTACAAAATGCTCAGGTTCAACATGGCTTCTGTGTAGCGCGGGTTGATTTTAAGAGCCTTTTTAAAATGCTTCATGGCCTCGCCATAGCGACCTTCTTCATGGGCAATGAGACCAAGACAGTTGTACACATCGGCGAAATCTTTTTTTTGCGCCACCACTTGCTTAAAAAGCTCTTCGGCTTTTTGGTACTTTTGCGCCTTAAACAAATATTTGGCTTCGCTGATCAGACTGGAAACGTCGGACATAAGCATTCCCTTCCTTGTGAAATCAGTTTGAAAGAATCTTTTTCGATTTTTTCATTAAACTGCTTTTTGGAAAAAATTCTTCATAAACCTGGAAATAGCGGCCGGCCAACTCTTTGTTGCCGGTTTTGCTTAATGAAACAATTAAGTAATAAAAGCTTTTTTCATCAAGCCCCAATTTGGGATAATCAGTCACAATGCTCTGAAAGCGCGGGATGGCGGCCAAATACTCACGAGATTTGTAGTAATAACGCCCCACATAGTAATGTTTTTTTGCCTGCCGCGTGCGCGCTTGCTGGTAATAAGGCGTGGCCTGCTCAGCATAAATCGAACCACCATAATACTTAATGACTGTCCCGAGCATTTCGATGGCTTCATCAAGGCCTTCCATGTCGCGATCGATGCCTTTGGGAAGATTTTCGAGGTAGCTCACACCGGATCGCATGTAAGCGTAGGGAACTTTTGGGTGATGCGGGTGACTGGTCGTGAATAATTTATAGGCTTCGGCAGCAACAAGGTAATCTTTTTTAAGAAAGTAAGCGTCGGCAACCGCAAGCTCAGCCTCGGCCGCTTCCGGAGAACCGTATTTTGTGGATTTGAAAGCCTCAAAACAATTGATGGCTTTCTCGTACTTCTTTTTTTCTAATAATATTAGACACTCAGAAGAGTCGCGCGTTGCTCGTGACGAAGCAAGTGAAAAGCCAGACGATTTGTTACAGGAAGACACAAAAACCAAGAGGGCCAAAAATGGCAATAATCTGTAGAAATTCAAAGGCATAAGTGGCTGTTTGCTATAACAGTTGCGCCGCCTAAACAAGCAAAGAATCGCCTTTGACTCCGCAGACGGAGGAAAAGTGGTCTAGATGAAAATGTAGCGAATCTTGCTAAATATCTTATTGATTGCGCAATCTGAATTTGTTAGCGACGCCCTCCTGCCATGCACCTGATTGCCCGGGTGGCGGAATTGGCAGACGCGCCAGACTCAAAATCTGGTGAGGGCAACCTCGTGCCGGTTCGACCCCGGCCCCGGGCACATCTTTTCTAATGCCTTCGTGCATCTAAGCTTCAAGTAACTCTCGAAAATAAAACCGTTTTATCGCTCTTTTGTGTCTTAATCTTACGTTTTTCTTTTTCCTCCGTCTGAAAATTTCCGTCTGAGATTTTTTCCTCCGTCTGCGGGGGCTTTAGCGCTAAGCCACTGCAATAACATTGATTTTTAGCCTCTTCCCCTTTAGGCAAAACAAGATGAAGGCCATTTTTGAACGAATTGAAGACTACGAACACATCATTTGGGACTGGAACGGCACTTTATTAGACGATGTCGAAATTTGCTTAACAGTCCTGCAACAAACCCTGACCGCTCACGGAATCACGCCCCCCAACTTAGAAGACTACCGCGCTCAATTTCATTTCCCAGTTAAATCTTACTATGAATCCCTGGGCATTGATTTTTCTGATCTCGATTTTGAAAAAATGTCCGATGAATTTGTTGCCCATCATCTTAAAAACACTTTAGAAAACGGAAAGCTTTTTGATGGCACCATCGAAATCCTTGAACACATCGCGCAAAATCATGCCGAACAATCTGTACTATCAGCTGCTCATCAAAAATACTTAGAACACTTCTTAAAGCATTTCGAAATCCACCATCTCTTTGATCGGATTTTTGGACTATCTGACAACATGGCCACCTGTAAAAAAGAGCGCGGCCTTGCCCTTATTTCGGAGTCAAAAATAGAACGAGAACAAACCATTTTAATTGGTGACACTGATCATGATTTAGAAGTCGCAAAAAACTTAGGAATCGACGCACTGATCATTGCTGATGGTCATCAGTGCTTTCAACGCTTGTCCAAGCTTCATCACAATGTCATTGAATCACGTTTTGAAATTTTAAAATAAAATTAAAACGGGCGCACCATCACCATGATGATGATGGCAATTAAGAAAACACCTGTTAAACCGTGCAAAGCTTTAAAACGGCCAGGAGCAAGCTTTTCTGGCTGTGCTCTTAGCTTCATGATGTTCTTTCCTAACAAGAAGTGAACAGAAATTAATAAAAGCACAAAGGTGATTTTGATGTGAAACCACAGGGCGCCAGAACCAAAATAAGTTTGCACACCACCGCCTGAAAAAAAGGCAAAAAGCCCCATGAGAATCGTAACGACCATTCCCGGCGTGGCCACAAACCAGAACATTCTAAATTCCATTGCCGACAAACGTTGCTGTACAGGCAATTCTTCTTTGACATGATAACCAAGAATACGAGTCAAATCCAAAAGCGCACCCGCCCAGATAATAAAAAAGACAATGTGAAATGCCAAAAACCAACGCATAATTTTCCTTATTTATAACCCAAAGTTTCCCAAGAAATAACACGCCATCCTGTTGGGAATTTATTTTCCATTTTGATGAGCGCACGAGCAGCATGACCATCATGGAAAGTCAAAATGGTATCCACCATCACCATTTTGTATTTGCTCTCTTCCATTTGATTGATCACCAAACTTTTAACATTGCCAGAACCATAAATTGAAGTGGGGTATTTTTTACCGTAACGTTTAAAATGATTCACAGCAACAGATTGCGCCTTAGCTGGCTTTGGCATACGAGCAGAACACGACATGAGCAAAACACCCAAACAAGCCATCATCCCGATCAATCGAAAATGTCTTATATGTTTCATTATACTGTCTCCAAACGATCCGCGTTGCGATCCGCTTCGTAGTTGAGCAAACTAGAGAAAAAGCGAATCTCAGGATTTTTTTCCTGAATGTAATTTTGTTCCCAGTCATCTTTTAAGAGAATCATGGGATACCCTCTCACATCAAAAACAATTTGATTCTGATAATACTCTTCAAACTTTTCTGTCACTTTAGGGTCATCTGCTCGATACCATCTGGAACAAGAGTAGCCAAGCGAAGTAAAAATCGCATCAGCCCCATACTCGTTGAGCAATCTATACTTAACAACCTCAAACTGTAAGCGCCCCACCACGCCAATGATGTTGTCGGAATTGTATTTTCTGCGAAAAAGTTGCGAAGACCCTTCTTCAGCAAGTTGTTCCAAACCCTTTTGCAGTTGCTTCATCTTAATGGGATTCTTCAATTCAACCAGACTGAATAAATCAGGAGAAAACTGTGGAACCCCAGTAAAACGCAACGCTTCACCAGAAGACAAAGTGTCTCCGATCATCATGGTGCCACGATCAATGATGCCAATGATATCGCCAGCAACAGCTTTTTCGATATTTGTGCGTTCTTTGGACATAAACTGGACCGCGTTATTGAGTTTGACATTACGCCCCAAGCGATTGTGATACACACTCTGCCCTGGTTCAAAAACTCCCGAACAAACACGAATAAAAGCACAACGATCACGATGGCGCGGGTCCATGTTGGCCTGAATTTTAAAAACCAAACCCGTAAAGTTTTTTTCTTCCGGATGAACAAGGCGCGTTTCAGCAGGTCTTGGCAATGGGCTTGGTGCGTATTTTAAAAACGCATGCAATAACTCCTGAACGCCAAAGTTATTAAGTGCTGATCCAAAAAATACCGGACTGATCTCACCCTTTAAAAACCGATCACGGTCAAAAGACTGACTGGCTCCTTGGATCAATTCCAAGTCCTCTTGCAACTTTTCTGCAAGCTCATCGCCAGCAAAGTTTTTAAATTCATCGCCAGACACATCTTTAAAAATTTTTTGATTAAAATTCTTTGTTTTTACACCAGGATCAAAAACCCGCATGCATTTTTCATGCAGATCGTAGACGCCTTTAAAACGATCCCCCATGCCAACAGGCCAAGTCATGATCGAACAAGGCAGTTCCAATTCTTTTTCGACCTCATCAATGAGATCAAAGGGGTCTTTTGCCTCGCGATCCATTTTGTTCATGAAGGTCACAATGGGGATTTGACGATCGCGACAAACCTGAAAGAGTTTTTTGGTTTGATCCTCGATGCCTTTCGCAGAATCAATGACCATCAAAGCGGCATCCACAGCTGTGAGCACGCGGTAGGTGTCTTCGCTAAAATCAGCATGGCCAGGCGTATCCAAAAGATTAATATTATAGCCGTCATAGGAAAATTGCATGACAGACGAGGCAACCGAAATGCCACGTTGTTTCTCGATTTCCATCCAATCGGATGTGGCAAACTGCTTGGCTCGCTTAGCTTTGACCATCCCCGCCATTTGAATTGCCTCTCCAAATAGCAGTAATTTCTCGGTGATTGTTGTTTTTCCGGCATCGGGATGAGAAATGATCGCAAAAGTTTTGCGATGCTTGATTTCTTTGAGTATGTCTGGAGCTGCTGTTTGCATGTCGCTGGCTTTAGTCCAGCTTTTTGGGATTAGCAAGACAGCGTTTGCGACATCGCAGGGCTTGATAATTTAACCAAATCCACTATTTATCAGCCTCCAAATCATTCTGAAGAGGTATAAGGCATGTTAGGTTTAGCTCAAAAAATATTCGGTTCCGCCAATGATCGCGCCATCAAATCTTACCGCGCTCGTGCGGAGGAAATCACAGCATTGGAACCCCAAATGCAAAAGCTTTCTGATGCCGATCTTCAAAACAAAACAAAAGAGTTTAAAGAGCGTTTGGAAAATGGCGAAACCACCGATAACATTTTGCCAGAAGCCTTTGCTGTTTGTCGTGAGGCCGCAAAACGTGTTCTCAACATGCGCCACTTTGACGTTCAGCTCATCGGCGGCATGGTTCTTCACGAAGGCAATATCGCCGAAATGAAAACCGGTGAAGGCAAGACTTTGGTCGCAACGCTCCCCACTTACCTCAACGCCCTCGAAGGCAAAGGCGTTCATGTCATCACAGTAAACGATTACCTCGCACAACGTGACGCTCAATGGATGGGCAAACTGTACAACTTTCTTGGGCTGTCTGTTGGTGTGATTGTGAATGGCATCACAGAAGAACAACGCAAAAAAGCCTATCGCTGCGACATCACTTACGGCACCAACAACGAATTTGGCTTTGATTACTTGCGCGACAACATGAAGTTTTCGTTGCAACGCATGGCGCAACGTGAGCTTCACTACGCCATTGTGGACGAAGTCGACTCGATTCTTATCGATGAAGCCAGAACTCCTTTGATTATTTCCGGACCATCAGACCCATCCACCGACAAATACCTTAAAGTAAATGCGATCATCCCTGGGCTGCAAAAAGATCAGCACTATAAAGTCGACGAAAAATCACGTTCAGCAACCTTAACCGAAGAAGGCGTGTCAGAAGCCGAACGACGCTTAGAAGTCGACAACCTTTACGACCCCACTAACATCGAAATTCTTCATCATGTGATTCAAGCACTCAAAGCTCACGTGGTTTTTAAGCGTGACGTCGATTACGTTGTCAAAGAAGGCCAGGTGCAAATTGTTGATGAATTCACAGGTCGAATCTTACCTGGTCGTCGTTGGTCAGATGGCTTGCATCAGGCAGTAGAAGCCAAAGAAGGCGTTCCAGTTGAATCTGAAAACCAAACTTTAGCCAGCATCACCTTTCAAAATTATTTTAGGATGTACAAAAAACTTTCGGGCATGACCGGCACCGCCGACACAGAAGCGCCAGAGTTTCAAAACATCTACAAGCTCAGCGTTGTCGTGATCCCCACCAACCGTCCTAGTCAAAGACAAGACGACAACGATGTCATCTACAAATCAGAAACAGCCAAGTTCAAGGCTGTGGTAGAACAAGTAAAAGAAGAGCATGAGCAAGGCCGCCCTGTTTTGATCGGCACCATCGCCATCGAAAAATCAGAAGTCTTATCCAAAATGCTCACGCGTGCGGGTGTCCGTCACAATGTTTTGAACGCCAAACAACATGGCAAAGAAGCTGACATTGTCGCACAAGCAGGCCGCCCCGGTGCCGTCACAGTTTCAACCAATATGGCTGGTCGTGGTACAGACATTGTTTTGGGTGGCAATCCAGAATTCTTAGCCAAAAGCAAAGCCGACCCCGATGAAAATCCAGAAGAATACCAAAAGGCCTTAGAGGAATTCAAAAAGCTTTGTGTAGAAGACCAAAAGAAACTGCTCGATTTAGGAGGCTTACTTGTTCTTGGAACAGAGCGCCACGAATCACGACGAATCGACAACCAATTAAGAGGCCGAACAGGACGCCAAGGGGATCCTGGCGCCACTCGTTTTTATGTTTCTCTAGACGATGACCTGATGCGCATCTTTGGATCAGAAAGAATTTCCAATGTCATGAATCGTTTGGGCATGGGAGAAGACGAAGTCATTGAGCACAAATGGATCACCAAGGCCTTAGAAAACGCTCAGAAAAAAGTAGAAGCTCACAACTTTGAAATTCGTAAAAATGTTCTGGAATATGATGACGTCATGAATCAACAGCGCACGACCATATACAGTCGTCGTAAAAAAATTCTAGCCGGTCAACACCTGGAAGAAGAATTAACCGACATGCTCGACAGCGTTGTTTCCATGATGGCCGATCAACTCGCCCAACCCAAAAAATCACCAATCGATTTAGAGATTTTTGACGAGCACTTTTTTGACCAATTTGGCTTTCACTTGGAATTAGCCGAAACAGAATGGGACAGCGAAAGTCTCGGACAAAAAATTTATGACAGCGCTTTTGAGTACTACCAAAACAAAAAAGAACAGTATGGTCCTTTGCTAGATCAAGCGGTGCGCTTTTTTATGCTGCAAACACTCGATGACCTTTGGAAAGACCACCTTTTAACCATGGATCATTTACGCGAGGGCATTGGTTTACGTGGGTACGGGCAAAAAGATCCTAAGCAAGAATACAAAAAAGAAGGCTTTGCTCTTTTTGAAAACATGATTTTCAGATCCTACCAACAGTCACTCGAAAAAATCTTCAAGGTGCAAATTCAAACTGAAGAAGAAGTGAAATTAAAAGAAAAACCACAGCAAGACATTCAACTGTCTCGCGGGGAAGCTCCTAAAAAGAATGCACCTGCCCCCATAAAGCGCAGCACACCAAAAGTGGGCCGTAATGACGACTGCCCTTGTGGGTCAGGAAAAAAATACAAAAAATGCCACGGGCAAAAGGAAGAAGTGTGAAAGACCAGAACTTCAACATCAGATTAGACTGGAACCCTTTGGGCAAAAAATTTGCTTACAAAGAGTACTCACGACAGTTCACCACCAGAATCACCAACAAACCAGATCTAGTCGGGACAGCCGCACCAGAATTTTTTGGTTCGCCTTACACACACAATCCAGAAGATTTACTCGTGACCAGCGTGGCGTCTTGCCACATGCTGTCCTATTTGGCTCTGGCAGCCAACGCCAAGATCGAGGTGTTGTCTTATCACGATGAAGCTGTTGGCACACTTCATCAGACGGAGGACAAATCCGTTAAGTTTTCAGAAATCATCCTCAACCCTTGCATCAGCATTTCTCCTTCGTCTGACGAATCCAAAGCCAAAGCCTTGCACGAAAAAGCTCACAAAATTTGCTTCATCGCCAACTCAGTGAACTTCCCTGTGCAAATCAATCCTGTCATTAAAAAGACAAAATAACTTCCAATAGTCATCATTTTGACTAAATGCTCGCTTTGATTTCGTGACACAATCTTACACAAACAATTGTTTTTAAATGAGTTTTTATGAGTTGCGCCCCTGGCATAGAGATTGCTTCTGTGTCAGGTATGAAAAATTCATTGAACCAAGAAAAGTTAAACAATCTACTACAAGTTGCTGAACTCAGCCATCAAGTCAGTGTTCACGCCAATCACTCTCAAGAGCAAATTGCCCGTTTAGAGGAGCTCCAACAAAGAATGAACGGCATTCGCTCACTCAAAACAAGCTTGGAGACTCAATCCATGCAATTGGACTCGGGCTTGGAGTCTTTGAGAAAAACTTTGCAAGACAGCTGATCGCAAAATTGTCACAATCCAGAAATTGACGAGACATTTTCCTCCGTCTACAGTGTTTGTGTGAGTCACTCTGATCAAAGAAAATTTCCTCGACTGGACCATGTGTCGTCTAAGCAAGTCATTCGCTTGGATGATCGTGAAATTCCACACAACAACCTTGTCCTAACAGAAAATTACTCCGCTCGTGGCGTAAAATTCACAACAAATGCCGAACTCAAATCAGGTTCGTTCTTCATGATTTACCTAAATGATCAAATTTTTCGTGAAGCCAAAGACTTAAGAAAGAGTCTTTTGCGATCTGGTGATCACTATCTTAGCCGAGTGGTTTGGACCCAGAAAATCAAAAATGATTTTTACCAAGTCGGGGCGGAGTTTCTAGAAAAGAAAGACTGCTCAGCAAATACGCTGCACGTTTTTACCGAACTCATGAATGTCGCCATTCTTCAAAACTTAAACGACTTAAAAAATACAAATAATTCAAACAAACTAAACTGAGATTTTTTTTGGTGCCGCGCAATCTCTGTTCCTAAAAAATTCTTTTCAAGAGCAACAGCCCCATCTTGGTCAGTCCTAAAAATCTGGATATCTCTGTTTTTTAACCTGTCTATCACAACCTTATGCGGGTGGCCAAACTGAGATCGCCTTCCCACACCAATAAAAGCATAACGAGGATCAACCCAACGTAAAAAACGCTCGGTGCTGGAACTCACACTACCATGGTGCCCTACTTTCAATAAATCACACCTCAGCTGATCTTTGAAGTTATCTACAAAAAGACGCTCTCCCTCTTTAGACAGATCCCCCGTAAACAACGCACAGAATTCACCAAAAGACACACGAGCCACCAGAGAACGGTCGTTTTTAGATAAAGTTTTTCTTGATTGATCAGGCAACACAAACACCGACAAAACGGCATGGTCATTTAGTTTCAGCTCAACAGTGCGAGTTATTTTTCTAAGAACCACCTTATTTTTTTCAAACACATCCAAAAGAGATAAAAATAAAGGAGATTCAGCCTTCTCTTCCGGAATCCAAACCTCTTTTAAATAACCTTGTTCTGCTAAATGAGTAAAGCCACCATAGTGATCAATATCGGCATGCGTGATGATAGCCAAATCAATTTCTTTAACCCAAGAGTATTCTAAAAAAGGACGCAAGACAAATGAACCAACATCCAAAAATCGATGCCCTCCAGAATCAATCAAAATACTCATACCCTGCGTTTCCACAAGACTGGCATCACCTTGCCCAACATCGATTTGCGTCACGCGGTACTCAAAAGAAAACTTATGCCACCACGATGTGAAACAAAAAACAACAAGCACAACAATTAATGCAGCAAACTTAATTTTTCTCCTCCTCCCAAGACACATCAATAAAATCAAAAAATAAAAACCAATCACCTGAATCAACAATGGCCTCACCAAATGATCTGCCAGTTTAAAGGAAGGAAAAAACTGAATACCATTGAACATCGCACTCAACAGCAAATCAATCACGCTCAATAAAAACGGCAGCGCAGAAGAAATAAAAACAGCTGAAACATAAACCAAGAGCACAAGAGGCATGATCAAAAACTCAAACAAAGGAATGGCCCAGATATTATGTAATAACCCAATCAAGGACCAAGATGAAAAATAAAAAAGCGTCAGTGGAGCAAGACCAAGATTAATCCAGACAATCATTGCCAGAAAATAAATAAAACGACCAAAGACCCAATGAACTTTGGAAAAAAACTTCGAAAACTTAAGCAAAGCTGGTGACCCCAGAAAAATAAGAACCAAAGCCATGTAAGAGAACTGAAAAGACAGATTAAAAATCACAAGGGGATCAACAATAAGATTGAACGTGGCAGATAAAATTAACACATCCCAAACTAATAACTTTCTCTCAAGAAGCACTGCTAACAAAAAGCAAATCACCATCGTGCTTGCTCGCAGAACAGAGGGGTGAGTTTCAATAACCCCAAGGTACAAGAAAATAAAAATCAACGTGATAGCAGAACACAATTTCTGACGAGGGATCTTCAAAAACACCTGTGGGTATCCCGACAAAAACAAATACCCTAGCAAATAAATAACAGAACAAATTGCCGCAAAATGAGTTCCTGAAATCACAAAAAGGTGAGACAGCCCGGCTTTTCGAATCACGTCTAGTTTTTCTGCTTGGATAACGTTGTGCCCAAACAGTAAACTAGCAATGATATCGCGATGAACCAAGTTTTCAGCTGATAGTGTATTGATTATCTTTTGTCTAAAGCGTTGAAAAAATGTGGGGGCTGCTTTTTCAAGAATTTGAATTTGATCACAATTAGGTAAAAAACTTGTGGCCAAGACTCCTTTTTGCCACAAAAACTTTCGATAATTCAAAACCCCTGGATCAGCGTAGTACCGAGGAGGGGCGATCTTTGATTTAAATTGAATCACGTCACCTTGAGCAAGCCCACAAGAATCATCCAAAATCGTTAATCTCACCAAGACTTTGGACACAGAGGGATCAATGAGACGAATGAGGAAGCGATTTTTTTCTACTGCAACCGGGGCTAAAGAAACAACGCGCCCTTTAAAAGTTTTTAAAACACGCAAATCCTTTGGCGAAATCTCTCCTATATTAAATAGAAACCATGCCAAAGACAGCATGCTCAAAATCACAGGAATCCATTTTTTGAGCCTCCCGACATTATCGGGCATCAATAAAAAACAAATGCTGTGAACCGCTAATCCTAAAACAAGAATCCCTAGGTGATCAAAATACAAAGCAAAGCTCGTAAAAACCAACATGACAAAACTTGGGAGCGTTGGGTGCTTAGCGTAATACTCCTTTATTTTTTCTAGAAAAAACACCCGATGCCCATGTCACCAAATCACATTTTTTCAATCCGCAAATCATCAGACGGAGGAACTCAGCCTTCCCCACCTTTTTCCTCCGTCTGATTCTTTCGCTTCTTCTCTCAGAGTCCCATTTAGTCTCTAAGATGAGACTAAATGGGAAAAATTAATTTTTCCCAAGAAGCATTGAGATGAATTTCACAGCCATCCAGCAACCACTTCCCACAGCACAAACACCTAAACACTTAAAAAGATGCAGTTTTTTTGTGATTTCTCTTTTGAAAAACAACCACCCACGAAAGCAGACGGAGGAAAATAAAAAACCAACACTTTGGCATCAAACCTGCAATCTCCCAATACATGGCTTCTTATCCTAGAAAACTTATTATTTTTGATCATTCAACATTTCACGTGACTTGGAAATGTCACAACGAAGACTGGCTGCTTTCTTCAAACTACGCCAAGAAACTCTACTATTCTCTACTTTTAAAATATAAGAATCTCTACCAAATCCAAATATTCTCCTATTGCCTCATGGACAATCACCCACACATTGTTGGCACATGCAAAAGCCAACAACTCTTTTCAGATTTTTTTAGAGTTGTGAATTCACTCTTTGCAAAAAAAATGAATCGTTACCTCGATCGCAAAGGCCAAGTCGTGATGGATCGTTTTAAATCAATAAATATAAAAACCGAAAAACAGTTAATGGCTGTCATGTTTTACAATGACTTAAATCCTTTCAGAACAATTAAACAAACATCTCCTGAAGCACACCAATGGTCATCTCACAAACATTATGCCTACGGAAAAAAAGACCCTCTGATCACAGAGGCTGAATGGTATTTAGAGTTAGGTGACTCTGAAACAAAAAGACAAAAACGCTACAGGGCTTTGACCAAAGATGCCATGCAATCAAAGAAACACAGCTCATCTCCTTACAAAATCAAAAACAAATGGCATTACTTTTTAGGAGATAAACCTTGGATCAAGAAAAGTTATGAACATATCAAAATATATTTAAAAGAGAGAAAAAACATTCAACAAAACCACAGAATTTTTCTAGAAAAACAATCTCTGGCTTATGGAATCCCTTAAATGAATTGGTTAATTTTTGAAAGCAACCGACTGATTTCGGTTTGAATCTTCTCAAAATTAGGTGATTGCCTTTTTGTCTGTAGAGCCAGTTCCAATCTCGCTTTTAGGCCCTTTGCAAAAACACGTGATTTTTCATTCACCTCATTTTCCAAAGTCAAAACAAATTCATCAACATTGAGCCCGTTTAAAATAAAATGATTTTGCTCATCAAAATGGATCCGAAGACCATCTTGGGCATTTTGGTAGTTTATTTGCATGAGCTGAGAAACCCTTTCTAGAACGGCATCGCAAATCGCAAACCCTTGCACGATTTCTTCCTCAGAAAACTCTCTCTCAGAACCGAGTCTTAAAAACTCTTTTAAAGATGTTAGTTTTGATTTGGAGCGTTTTTTAAACTGTTTATTTTTGAATTTTTTCACATGACTTGCAATCAACGACAAAACAGTCGGATCAAAACGAGCATCAGTTTGTAACAAACTAAAAATTTCATTTCCTTGGAAAAAAATTTTTCCCCTCACAAATTCTATATCAGAATTTGTCACAGCAGCACTATCCGCTGGATTCAATTGCATTCGTTCAAAAATATTTTCTTTAGATTTTGTTTCAACCTGAGTACTTGAAACTTTTGAAATTTTTTTTGCTGGTTTAATTTTCATCTGAACCAGCTTCAATGGAAGCCAGAGCTTTGTCTAGAGTTTTCAAAAAATAGTCAGCTCGCTCTACAGAAAAAAGAGCTTTTTTAAATTTAGACACACCGGCCTGATTGGATTCAAGATCGGCAAAATGAGTTAAACAATGCCCCTTAAAATACAAAGCCTGTTTCTCACAGTCTAAATGCCAAACCAGAATTTCTGATTCATCAATATAGGTGTAAGTCACTTTTTCATCAGATACAAAAAGCCTCCCATCAAAGTTCCCATTAGGAGAGAAAATATTCTCCAACTTTGACTGAGCCTTGGCTCCCACTAATGAAGCTTTGGGCTGGTCCTGATTGACTTGTTTATTTCCCATCAACTGACTCCTGCCTTTAATAAAAGCAGGTATCGTGCCAAAAACAAGATTTGGATTAAGCAACTAAAGCGCTATTATTATTGAGCTATTTTTATATTTTTATCTGAGCGACACCGCAACCAACCCCTCGCAGTGATAATTTCTCTCTTTGATAGGAAAAATTTTACCTGCAATCGCCCCCTTTTTTTCAGACGGAGGACAAATATATCAGGCATTAAAATGGACTATTGATTCTCTCTATTTGCAAACATTCTGAATCCAAGTAAAAATCCTATTTGATTTTATTAAGTTACATTGAAATAGATCGTCACCATGAGCTCGTTGCCAACAAACCAAGAAGAAATCTTTTTTGAAGGAGACGACTATTTTCACTCTCTGTGGAAGGATTTAAAACAAGCATCTTCTAGCATTTTGATCGAAATTTACATTTTGATGGAAGATGAAATTGGCAAACAATTAATTGAAATCATTAAAGAAAAATCAAAATCTGGTATCGAAATTAAATTAATCATTGATGCTGTGGGGAGCTTAGAGCTTTCCTCCGTCTGCATTCAAGATCTGAAAAATGCTGGCATTCAGGTTAAAATTTACCATTCATTTCGAAAGTTTTTTAAAAACAAAATCAACAAACGCGACCACCGCAAAATTGTCATCATTGATCAAAAAATAGCCTATCTTGGTGGCATGAATTTTCACAAACAAGAATCCCGGCGTTTTTATGGGGAAGAATCGTGGCGAGACACGCATATCCGTTTAATAGGAGAACCCGTCACCTCGCTCATTCATCATTTTTTTGATATGTTTGAAGGCATTCACAAATCGCCACGCAGACGGAGGACTTTACGCCAACAACAAAGCTCTAAAAACAACATCGCCGCCACAAAAAATTTTTTCGGTCGCAATAAAATTAGAAACCTTTTGTTCCGTTACACAAAAAGAAGCAAACGCCTCATACGCTACACAACAGCCTATCTTGTTCCCGATTGGGAATTTGCTTTTGCGTTGAGCAAGGCAAAAAAACGCGGTGCAAGGGTTCAAATCATCACAAATGGCATCAAAACCTGCGACATCAAAATGGTCTCTCGTGTCCAGAGGCCTATGCTGCGCTACCTTTTAAAACGTGGCATCGAAATTTACTTTTACAATCACCGCATGATTCACGCAAAAACGGCCATTTTCGACACAGAAATCGCCACAATCGGGTCTTCCAATCTAAATTACCGCAGCTTTTTTAGAGATTGTGAAATCAACTATTTCACCAGACACAAAAGAACCATTCACAAACTACGCGACCAATTTGAGTCTGACCTCAAATCGAGCACCCCTGTCACCAGAGAAATGCTCCATTCAAATTTGTGGGAAAAATTATTAGAAACAGTCGCTTACTTGTTTAGATCTTTTTTTTAGTTATTTCAGAAGCTTAGAAAAAAACCAGCTCTGCGACGCGTCCTCCGTCTGCAAATGGGGAAATGGGGCAAATGGGGGACGCAACTAATTGCGTTTCTTTCTCTTCAAAACCGGTTGTCCTCCGTCTTCAAGGCCAAGCTCTTTTGCCAACTTTTCTTGATCTGCCGCAATCTCCGCAGCGGTCTTGGGCTTAACAGGCTTCGCCGAAGACGTAGGCCCTTCTCCCGCTGGCGGCCTCGTTCGCGTTGGCCTCCGTCTGCCAGCAGCAGTTGGCCGCTTAAAGCCATAACGCGAAGGCTGTGCGCCCCTGCCTTTGGCATTGCTTTGCACAACCTCAATCACTCGGCCCGTTTGCATCTCCCATTTTTTCAATCCCTTTTCGAGCAAAGGCTGATTCAATGACCACAACATTTCATCGCTGCCATGCAAGGTGCTGTCAGAAAATAAATTGTAGCTTATCGAAAAATTTTGAAACCCAGACTCATCAGGACCACCCCAAGCAATGAATGAACTTGGCTCTTGAATCTGAATCCGAACAGGATTGTCAGGATCACTATGACTGCGAATAAAACCAACCAGGTTCAGATTCAAACGAAAGGTCCAGATTGGTTCCTTGAGCTCTTTTAAAACCAACATGAGCTCATCCAAAAAAGTCTGCTGATCGAGATTCTCTCTTTTGATGTGTTTCGCCGCATTGTGAGTGATGATCTCAAGATTATCAGGCATCACCAAGCCAAAAAATGCCCTCAAAAAATTAAAGACCTGCTCAAAAAACCAAACATTGGTCTCTTCCGGAGAAGTGCGGGTGAAATCCATATTGGAATTAAACCCCCAGGTTCCCACCACTTGGTTTTTATCTGTTGCCTCTTTTAAATAATCTGTCGGACTGGTTATCATACGACCTATCTTAGCAAGTTTATCCCCATTGGTCAGCTGCGTTTTTTAAACAGAGGATTTGACCAAAAGCTCTTCACAAGACTACAAGATGACGATGGCCATTTCCACCGAAGAACTGTACCAAAAGCTTAACGATTACGTCAGCAAAAACAACCTCAAGTCCACCAAGCAGCGTGACCTCATCGTTGAAACCTTTTTTGAACAAAAAGGCAAACACATCTTGATCGAAGAATTACTCGAAAAGGTCAGACAAAAAAAAGCTTCTATCGGCTATGCCACTGTTTACCGTACCCTCATGCTCCTGGTCGATGCCGGGATCGCTCACCAAAGACAATTCAACGATGGCCAAAGCCGCTTCGAAATCAATTCGCAAGAACATCACGACCACCTGATCTGCACAGAATGCAACCGAATCATTGAGTTTGAAAACGACACCATCGAAAAGCTCCAAGAAAAAATTGCGGCCAATCATCGCTTCGAACTCACAGGCCACAAACTCGAACTTTATGGCACCTGTCCCGATTGCCAGAAATAAATAAAATCATTATATAAGCACTCACTATGAGTGATAAACCACACATTTTGCGCAACACCAGGTCTTTTGTTGAAGCACTAAAAAGCCAAAACGAACTCCATCAGATTGATGCCCTCGTTGATCCCAACTTAGAATTAGCAGAAATACAACGCCAGGTTGTCGCTCAAAAAGGCCCCGCTCTTTTATTCACAAACGTCAAAGGCTCACGCTTCCCGGTCGCAACCAATTTATATGGATCCCAAAAACGCATCGACATCGCCTTTGGTCAAAAACCTCAACAACTGATCAAACAAGCCACTGAACTCGCTGACCAAATCTTCCCGCTTCGATTCAAAACACTTTGGGAATCCAAAAACCTCGCTTTTGATTTTTTAAAAGTTGGCAAAAAAGCAGTCAACACCGGTCCCCTTCTTGAACAACAAATCACGCAAGAAGGTCTTTTAGCCTTACCACAAATCAAATCATGGCCGGAAGATGGCGGAGCCTTCATCACCTTGCCTCTTGTTTACACCGAGCACCCAGAAACAAATAAAAGCAACCTGGGGATGTACCGCATTCAACTGCACAACGCCAAACAATGCGGCATGCACATCCAAATCCACAGGGGCGGCGGTTTTCATCATCATCAAGCAGAATCAGAAAATAAAAATCTTCCAGCACACATTTATGTAGGCGGCCCTCCAGCCTTTGTGATTGCTGCTATAGCGCCTTTACCTGAAGACGTTCCCGAAATCTTGCTCGCGTCTTTACTCTGCGGCGAACGCATTCGTTACAACAAAAATAATCATAGCCCTTTGCCTTTTTTGGTCGATGCTGACTTTTGCATCGCAGGCGAAATCCCCGCGCACCAACGCATGCCCGAAGGCCCTTTTGGCGATCACTATGGCTATTACTCTTTGCAACACGACTACCCGTACCTAAACGTCAATTCGATCTGGCATCAAAAAGACGCAATCTACCCAGCTACCGTTGTCGGCCGTCCTCCGCAAGAAGATCACTACATCGCTTGTTACCTGCAAGAGTTACTAAAACCGCTGATCAAAATGGTGATGCCACAAGTCACCGAGGTCTGGGCTTACGAAGAAAGCGGAGTGCACTCGCTAGCAGGTGCCATTGTTAAAGACCGTTACCCTCGCGAAGCTCTCACCACAGCTCTTCGCATTTTAGGCGAAGGGCAACTCTCGCTCTCTAAAGTTCTGATGGTGACAGATCAAAATGTCGATGTGAAAAACTTCGCTTCTTTTTTTGAATGCATTTTAGAACGCATCCGCTTCGATCAAGATTTATTTGTGCTCTCTAATATATCGCAAGACACTTTAGATTACACGGGCCCCAAAGTGAACGAAGGCTCAAAAGCCATCTTTTTAGGAATCGGAAAACCCATTCGCAAACTGCCCAAAGAAATCAATTTTGACCTGCCAAGCGATCTGATTCGCGACGCCCATGTTTTCTGCCCCGGCGCGCTGGCGGTGACAGCAACAAAAGATTTTGAAAGCGACAAAGATCTTGTTCAAAAAATTGCACAACACCCTGCCTTCAAAGATTGGCCCATGGTTTTTGTTTTGGACAACGCCAAAGAGGCTGTGGCCAGTTCGGAAGACTTTATTTGGCACGTGTTCACACGATTTGAGCCTGCTGCCGACACGCACGCCAAACAAACCAACACCAACCGTTTTCATGTTGGCCTCACCGCCCCAGTGGCTATCGACTGTCGCTTAAAGCCATGGTATCCAAAAGTTTTGACAGTCGATACAAACACCCAAAGCAACGCAGCCAAAATCTTAAGAGATTCAGGACTTGATTGCGGGCATTAATTCTGATCTAGAGTGCGCATGATAGATTTATCCCCTGCCATCATCTGGGCCATTATTGGAATCGTTCTCATCATCTTCGAAATTTTCACCACAACATTTTTTCTCCTTTTCTTTGGCATCTCGGCCTTGCTTGTGGCGGGATTAAAATCCTTTGGCTTTGACAACGTCGCCTTAGAGATTTTCTTATTTGCCCTTCTTGGAATCTCGGGAACCTTTGTGTTCCGAGGAAAAATCCTTTCTAGCTTTAAAGGCAACAAAGAGCTGCGCAACGACATCGGACAAAGCATCACCATCACCAACCCCATTCCAAAAGGCAAAAAAGGCCAAATCGAATACCGTGGCAGCACATGGACAGCCATCAATAATTCCGACTCAGATTTTGAACCAGAAGACAACGCCATCATTGAACGCATCGAAGGCGTTAAAATCATCTTAACAAAAAGTTCTTAAATTAAAGGAGATCACTCATGCTTTGGTTATCATTATTTTTTGCATTCTTTGCCCTCATCGCCGTTTTTAAAACCATCCGGATTGTTCCTCAGCAACATGCTTACGTCGTTGAACGCTTGGGAAAATACCACAGCACTCTTGGTGCCGGCTTACACATTGTGATCCCTTTCATTGATGCCATTCAATACAAACACAGCCTCAAAGAAATCGTATTAGATATCGAAGAGCAAGTTTGCATCACCCGCGACAACGTGCAGGTTAACATCGATGGTGTGATCTTCTTCCAAGTCATGGATCCCAAAGCGGCCTCTTATGGTGTGGCTAACTTTGTGCCAGCCATCATCCAATTGGCCAAAACCACTTTGCGTTCTGAAATTGGTAAAATCGATCTTGACCAAACCTTTGAAGAGCGTGGCGCCATTAACGTGGCTGTCGTTGATGCCATTGACCAAGCCACTGACCCATGGGGCGTAAAAGTTCTCCGCTACGAAATCAAATCGATCACACCGCCACGTGATGTCTTAGAAGCCATGGAAAAACAAATGCGTGCCGAACGCGAAAAACGCGCGCAAGTCCTTGCCTCCGAAGGCGATCGCGATTCCAAAATCAACCGTGCCGAAGGCTTTAAGCAAGAAGCAATCAAAGAAGCCGAAGGTCAAGCCGATGCCATTCTTAAAATCGCTAAGGCCAAAGCCGAAGGACTTCGTCTTGTTGCCACAGCCATTAACGAACCAGGTGGCGACGAAGCTGTGCGCTTGCGTGTTGCAGAAGAGTACGTCAAAGAATTTGGCAAGCTAGCCAAAGAAAGCAACACCATGATTGTTCCTGCGGATGCCGCCGGATTAAGCAATATGGTAGCCACTGCTATGTCAGTCATACAACAAGCCAAAAGCAAAACAAGCGCTTAAAACAAATTAAAGGATTAGCAACATGCGGGCTTCGGTGAATTTTCTTTTTGTATTTTGTCTTTTGTTTGGCTTTGCAGCTCATGCAAATCTGAACACCAAATTCGAACGTTATTTTGATGCCGCTAAACTCATTAACGACATCGATTTAACTCTCAATGATTCGGTTGAGTTTGCTGTCTTTGATCTTTCAGAAGTGAAAATCATCGATGACTCTTCAAAAAGCCTGATTCAAACAGAAGACCAAAACAAAGACACTGATTCAAACAAGCTTTCTTCTGTATCAGAGATCAAAAAAGACTTGGGCAAATTGCCACAGTTTTTTTACAAAGCCCTTAAAGAGCAAATCCTTGCTCAAGATGTTCCGGTCACGCTTTACCCTTCTAAAGGCCCGGGCTTCACAAAGCCACTCAAGTTCTTTGTCAAAATCAAACGCATTCACCTCAAAACCCCAAAAATAAAAGGCAGCAAAGTCATTCAGCCTTTTTCAATGCGAATTTACGGCCAGCTCAAAGAAGCCAAATCAGGCAAAATGATCATTAAATTTTACGATTCTGGTGAAAGCGATTTTATTCTTGGAAACAACCAAGCCAGCCAAGCTCTTGATGCTCTTTCTCAAAACCTCATGAAAGACCTCGCTCGTTACCTCAAAACAGTCTATTAATTGGGTCATGGCAAAACTCACAGATCCTAAAATTGTCTTCTTAGACGAAGAAACCCTTAATTTTTCAGACCCGCATTTTGATCTTGGTCCTTTAAAAAAACTAGGTCTCTACAAAGGATTTAAAAACACCAACGCTTCGCAACTCAAAAATCGCGTGGCTTTAGCTGACATTGTCATCACCAATAAAGTCCCCATTAATAAAAAAAATTTTTCCTCTTTTAAAAATCTAAAATTAGTCTGCGTCGCTGCCACAGGACATAATGTTATTGATAGCAAGCTTCTTGCGCAAAACGGCATCCCTGTTTGCAATGCCCACAACTACTCTCAACAATCTGTGGTCGAACAAAGCATTTTATTTCTTTTGGCACTCAACCATCGTTTGCACGAATTCACACAAGCCACTCAAGATGGAACCTGGAGTCGATCAACTCATTTTTGCATGACCACCCTGCCTTTTAATAATCTCAAAGGAAAAACTCTTGGTATCATTGGTTACGGGAACATTGGCAAAGCCGTGGCAAAACAGGCAAAGCAACTGGGCTTAAAAATCATTGTGGCACAAATACCGGGTCGCCAATACGGCAAAAATTCTTCCCATCAAAAATTACAGCAGGTTTTGAAACACGCCGATTTTATTTCCATCCATTGCCAGCTGTCTGAACTCACAAACAACCTCATCAACAAACAGAGCCTCAAACTCTTAAAACCAGAAGCAAGCATCATCAATATGGCGCGCGGCCAGGTTGTTAACAGCAAAGACCTAGCCTTTGCTTTAAAGAATAACAAAATCCGATCCTACGCAAGCGATGTGTTGGAATCAGAACCGCCCTCAAGAAACCACCCTTTGCTTCAAAAAAGTTTAAAAAACAAAGTGTTGATCACCCCTCACATTGCTTGGTCTAGCCTGGAATCCAGGCAGAATCTGTTGATTGAAATCACCAAGAACATCCAAGCCTTTAAAAAGGGCAAAACACGCAATCAGGTGAACCTTTTTTAAGAAAAGCCAGGGATTTACATTCTATTAAATTTTCTTTAAAAGCCTCAAAAGCGGAGCCAACCCCTTTTCCCGATTTCCGCATAAGTTTTAGTTTTTAGGGAACCCATGACAAAAAAAAGCAATAGATCCAAATCAACTTGGTCTGCAAAAAAATCAGACGCGCACTACAATGTTTCCGGATGGGGAGAACCTTATTTTTCGATCAACCCCAAAGGCAATGTGTTGGTTCATCCCACAGGGCAAAAAAAGCGCAAAGTCGACCTCAAAGAACTCGTTGATCAACTCACGGAACGCGGCATCCAAACACCTTTATTGGTGCGTTTCAATGACATCATCACTCATCGCATCAAAACAATCAGCGATGCCTTTAAAAACGCCGCCAACGAATTTGGTTACGCAGGCCAAGCATCGGTTATTTTCCCGATCAAAGTGAATCAACAACGCCACGTTGTGGAGCAAATCGCCGCCCAATGCAAAACCTACGGCGTTGGCCTAGAAGCCGGTTCCAAACCGGAACTACTTGCCGTGTTGGCATTATCCCAAGATAGCAACACCCCAGTTGTTTGTAATGGCTACAAAGACGAAGAGTATTTTCAAATGGCCCTCATGGGTCGTAAAATGGGCAAGCGCGTTTTGCCAGTTATCGAAAAATTTTCTGAATTCGAAACCCTCATCAAGACAGCCAAAGATCTTAAAATCATGCCTGAATTTGGCGTGCGCATAAAATTATCTACAACTGGCGCCGGCAAATGGCAAAGCTCCACAGGACATCGCTCTAAATTTGGCCTGACTGTGACCGAAATGCTACGTGGCTTTGAGCTCCTTAAGAAAAAACGCATGCACAAAGGCCTTAAACTTTTGCACTTTCATCAGGGTTCTCAGATCACCAACATTGCCACTTTGAAAAAATCACTCAAAGAAGCTGGACGAGTTTATGTTGAGCTGCGCAAACTTGGTGCAGGGCTCGAAATACTAGACGTGGGCGGCGGTTTGGGTGTTGACTACAACGGCTCAAACTCTAACCAAGACAGCTCCATGAATTACACTGTCGAAGAGTACGCGCGCGATGTGGTTTTCCAAATCAAAGACATTTGCGATGCCGAAAAGGTCCCGCATCCAGATATCTTCACCGAATGCGGCCGTGCGGTTGTCGCTCACCATGCCGTTTTGGTTTACGATGTTTTGGGCATTTCTGGATTTGATCGCCACGAGCTCCCTGCACAACTGCCACAAAACGCACCAAAGCCTTTAAGCGAATTATCTGAAATCAAAACAGCCATAACGCGTTCTAGCAAAAACGTTTTAGAAAATTATCACGATGCCATTGCCACCTTTCAAGAATGCCAGAATCTTTTTAATTTGGGATTCATGTCACTAAAAGACCGTGGTTTAGCAGAAGAATTTTACTTCAGTATTCTCAAACGCTCGCTGACCATTCTTAAAAAAGAAGACGAATACCCAGAAATCATCAAAAAGCTCGAAGAAACTCTGCCAGACACCTACTTTGCCAACTTCAGTGTGTTTCAATCTTTACCTGATCACTGGGCTATCGATCAGCAATTCCCAATCATCCCCATTCAGCGTCTAAACGAAGAACCTAGCCGCAGCGCTGTGATTGCAGACATCACTTGTGATTCCGATGGTAAAGTTGATCAGTTCATTGACCCCAAAGAAGACAAACGCATCCTCAACTTGCACCCTCACAACGAAGATGAATCCTACTATTTAGCAACATTCCTCGTTGGTGCTTACCAAGAAACTCTGGGAGATCTTCACAATCTCTTTGGCGACACCAATGCTGTGCACATCACCATGGACAAAAAAGGAAATCCAATTGTCGAAACAGTGGTGCGCGGTGACACAGTCAAAGAAGTGTTGAGTTACGTGCAATATGACTTAGAAGATTTAATGGACAGATTGCACAAACAAATAGAAAATGCTGTGCATCAGGAAAGAATCAACTTCAAAGAATCTGGCGAATTCCTAAAATTTTACGAACAAGCAATGGAAGGCTACACCTATCTTGAAGATTGGGAAGCCAAAGAAGAATTCTAAATACCAGCCCACAACAACACATAAGCAGGAGGCTTAAAAATGCTAAAGCTGATTTCTTTTTTAATTTGTCTTATTCTGATTGTGGGCATTGCCATTAGTCGTCACAGAAAATGGCACATCCGTCTGATGCTATCGGCTTTTGCCTTAGACATGCTTCTTGTTCTCTACATTGAATTCACTCGCAAAGCGATCAACACCTCGCTTCACCCACCACATGGGTTCATTATTTTTCACGTCATCATTTCGGTCTTGGTGGTCGCGCTTTACATTGCGCAAATCATTTCAGGATCTAAAATCAATAAAGGCAAGGGCTGTCTGAGCTGGCATGGTCGCATCGCCATATTGTTTTTGATTTTAAGATTGGGTAATTTTGCGACAAGTCTTTTTGTCGAAAAATTCAAGCCAGCAGCAGAAACTCATTCGGCTATAGAACAGCCCATCACACCGCAGACGAGCCTGTTTCTCCGGTCCTGATGCGAATGACGGATTCGATGGTTGTGACGATGATCTTGCCATCACCAATGCGCCCGGTTTTTGCAGAAGCCAAAACAATATCGATGATTTTTTGAACCAAAGATTCATCGCAAATGATCTCGATCTTCATCTTGGGTAAAAAATCCACCTGATACTCAGCGCCACGGTAAACTTCTGTATGGCCCTTTTGTCTGCCAAAGCCTTTGACCTCGGTGATGGTCATTCCCTGAATTCCCTCGGCCTGTAAGGCTTCTTTGACTTCATCTAATTTGAAAGACTTAATAATGGCTTCTACTTTTTTCATTTCTTTGTCCTTTTCTAAAGAAATTCAGAAGATCTTTTGCAAAAAGTTTCATGAATGCGAAGTCAATTGAAACTCTGGGTAGGCCGCAGAACCATGTTCCGAAAGATCAAGCCCGCGGTACTCGTCTTCATGATCCACACGAACACCTGTGGTGAACTTGAGTCCCAAAAACAAAACCAAAGAAACAACAAAACAGGTTAGGCCGTAAGCCCCCACACCAAGCAACTGCACCATGAATTGGTGTTCGGGATTTGTGCTAAAAAGACCAACAGCCAAAGTGCCCCAAACACCACAAACCAAGTGAACCGAAATGGCACCAACAGGATCATCGATCTTGATCTTATCAAAAAAGATCACGGCCAAAACCGCCAATACACCTGCAACACCACCAATGATTAACGAACTATTCACCGAAACCGTATCAGCACCAGCCGTGATCCCCACAAGACCAGCCAGGGCGCCGTTTAGAACCATGGAAAGATCCGGCTTTTTAAGAATGGCCCATGAAGAAAGCATGGCGGTCATAAGACCGGCAGCAGCCCCTAATGTGGTTGTGACAAAAACCAAAGACACGGCCGCAGGATCTGCCGATAAAACAGAGCCCCCGTTAAAACCATACCAACCCATCCACAATAGAAACACACCGATTGTCGCAAGCGGCATGTTGTGCCCTAATATAGGACGAATGCGCCCTTGCACATACTTACCAAGCCGCGGCCCCAACACAATAGCACCAGACAAAGCAGCCCAACCACCAACACTGTGAACCAAAGTCGAACCAGCAAAATCATAAAACCCAGCTTGATCCAACCAGCCACCACCCCATTTCCAAGAACCAACAATGGGATAAACCAACCCAACGTAAAGAGTAGAGAAAATCAAAAATGGCGCGACCTTCACACGCTCCGCCACCGCACCAGAAACAATGGTTGCGGCTGTGGCAGCAAACATGGCCTGAAAAAGAAAGTCCGTGTAGTATGTGTAAGCACCACCCGCGTATTCGATAAGACCAGCAGCCCCTTCGGGAGAGGCAATCCCAAAACCTGAAAAAGCAAAGTAAGAAAACTCACCGCCAGGGTACATCAAATTAAAACCACAAAGAGCATAAGTGAGCAAACCAATCGCAACAATCGCAGTGTTCTTAAAGATAATGTTCACTGTGTTTTTTGAACGCGTGAGCCCTGTTTCTAAACAGGCAAAACCCAAATGCATGATAAAAACCAAAAAAGTGGCAACAAGCAACCAGGTGTTATTGATTGTGAACATCTCTGGGCTGACAGCATCCGCCGCCAAAGCTGTATTTGATAAAAGAACAAACAAGAAAACGAGCTTTAGTTGTGACAAAATATTCCTCCACGATCAGGTTGGTTTGAAGATTTTGCATTGTTGAAAGAAATGAAAAATTTCTCAAGCGGGAAATGAAATAAAAAGGAAAAGAAATAAGTTCAGGAAGAAAAATCGAGGATATTGCCGCGCCCAAAAATCCAATCCGGGTCCCAGTACTCCTTTAAGCGCTTCATTTTAGCCAAAGTGTCTTTATTGTGTTGAATTGTTAATAGATTCTTTTTGATTTTTCCAATGCCATGCTCGCCAGCAGCCCCACCGCCAAACTTCACAGCCTGACGACATTGCTCTTCGACAAAGGACTGTGCCATTTGTTTTTGCTGATCGTCTTGGGTCAAAAAATTCCAATGCGGGTGCCCATTGCCAATGTGTGCGAACACAAGAAAAGCAAAAGGCAGCTCTTGTGCTTTTTTAAAAGTCTGCATCATCATCGCTTCAATGTGTTTTTCTGGAACCCACCAATCACTGCCAACCTTCCCCCCTCCTTCAGAGCGGCCTGCAAAAAACTCTTCATTGACCTTCAAAGGAATAAAATGACGGCAATTCTGAATCGCTAACTTCTGTTGATCTGATGTTGCCAAAAAAACCTGATCCAAACGCTGGCTTTCGCCCAAATCAGCATAAAGTTTTTTGAAAAACTCAAAATAAGAATCAATCTTTTGATTCAAATCGGCATCGTCACCATAATCGTCTTTAATATAAAGAAAACTTTCATGCCCCTTGAGTTCGTCAGGGCAATCGGAACAACGTTCAAAATAAGACACAGCGCCAGGACCAATCAGCTCTAGGGCTCGCGGCGCAAATTGACTTTGATTGATTTGAGAAACCGCCCGCAAACAGGATTGAAAACCCCCAAAAGGCAAGACCAATACAAAAACATGGGGGCTTTTATTACGAACCACGCGCAAGGAAATGTTTTTGATGAGAGCCAAGGTGCCCTCGGAACCAATAACATGATCAATTTCTTCGCCAGCCAATTCATAACCCGCTGTGTTTTTAGAACGAGTGACCTGCACTGGTTTTGTGCGCTTGAGTGTTTTTTCTGTTCCGTCCGCTTTAATAACAGTCATGCTATCAACATAAATTCGTGTGGGACCAAAACGATAAGTTTCTTCTCCTGTGGCATTGGTGGCCACCGTTGATCCCACCAAAGCCTCTCGGTAACTTGTGGGATCTGGCGGGTACAAAAAGCCTTCGTTCAAAACATATTTTTTGAGATCTGCCAAAACAACACCAGGCTCTGTTGTGACCAAAGCCTCTTCTTCCGATACTTTATTAAAATCGAGAATCCGATTTTTCTTTTGCAAGGAAATCAACACACCTTCTGTTGCCACGGAAGAACCTGTCATCGAGGTTTGAGAACCACAAAAGGTCACAGGCTTTTTTTTCTGATGACACTCTTGAATCACAGAAAGGCAATCCTGCCAATCACGCGCCTCTAACACAGCCTCTGGCAGAGCTTGCATGACACAGTCTTTTTGATACCGCTGTCTGATCTCTAAATCGGTTTTGAGAACGCGCGCCATGAATGCCTAAAACACAAACAAACCGGAACCACCATCAACCTCGAGCACTTGGCCGGTGATGTATTCACTTTGTTCACTGCATAAGAATGTCACCACATCGGAAATGTTTTTGGGTGTTCCAAAACGACGCAAAGGAATGGATTTTTTCATGCGGTCCAGCATGTCATCACGAATGAACTTAAGCGCCGCTTCGGTTTCTAAAACACCGGGAGCCACAGCATTCACCGTCACGCCTTTAGACGCACCTTCTAAGGCCAAAGATTTTGCTAAACCAATCACACCCGCTTTTGTGGCAGCGTAACTTGTTTGACCAGCACCTCCGCGTGTGCCCGCAATGCTACTGATGAACACAACGCGCCCCCAACCCATTTTAAGCATGCCTTTCCAAAAAGCACGCGTCACATTGGCCGAACCCACTAAATTGACTTGGATATCGCGTTGCCATCTGTCCAAAGGGATATCGGCAAACATACCAACCGTGGTGATGATGCTCGCGTTGTTAACAATGATTTGTGGAGATTGATCTTCAGATTCGATTTGATCAGCGACTTTTTGAAGGGACTCGAAATCGGTGATGTCGACCTGAAAGGCTTTGGCCTTAACGCCTTTGCTTTCTAAAAAAGCCAAACTCTCTGTGCAATCTTGGACATCGATTAGACAAAGACGAGCCCCTGCCAAACCAAGATTCAAAGCATGCTGACGACCCAAACCATTACTGGCGGCACCGGTCACAACAGCGACCTTGCCAGACAAATCGATTTTCATAAACACTCCCTTCGTAACGACCTTTAGCGCTATTGGGAGTGTTTTCGCAACCGATTGCTGAAGGGACAGGCAGAGCCTTTACAAAATATCGTAGCCCAGACCTCGTCTAGGAACTATTGTTTCCGAAACGACAATCTGGCCGTTATTATTTTTAGCCTTGGCACCCAAACTGATCTGAATGCTTCGGATCAGCTGAATGGATTCCGGGATGGCAGAAAGCTCATCGCCATTGCCATCATAAAAAGTCAGAGAAAAACTCCCGACCTCTTCCAAAACAACATCGCTGCCACGACGCAATTCTAGAGTCGATGGCTCCAGCCCAAAGCTCGCCAAATTACCATCGCGGTCGTAATACGAAATCGAAGTGTTGGTGATTTCGACCACATCACTTGTGTCCAAGCCTTCAAACTCGGTTCTGATTTTATTCAAAACAAAACGCGCATCGGACATGGAGGCCGTCCGGTTCGCAATAAACGAAAAGGTGCTCGCCTGATGCCTCATCATCATGCCCATTCCAAATACGATTAAACTTGAAACCCACACGCCCAAAATGGTTTCCACTAAAGAAAAGCCGCCTTGTTGTCTTCTCATTGTTGTCGCTCCCGTTGTTGTTAAAATTTTAAAGCCCAATCATTTAAATGTAATCAGTCACCACACTCTGCACCTGAATGGTTTTTTCGCTGCCCACATCAAAACTCACCTGCACGGTCACAAGCTTCACACCACTGTCCACCTCTGGAGTGCTCAAATCAGAAGAGCTGACCTCCAACACGTTCACGGTTCTCGTGTAGTTCATGCCGTTTTGCGTGACCACATCTGTAGAATAAAGCTCGGATTCCACCGAAGAAAAACCATCAAAAGACTTGTCGACCAAGACCTCTTCCAAACGATCTTTTGCCAACAAATAAGCCTCTGTTTCGTAACCAGGCACCACATGTTTTTTCATAAAACTTTGCATCAGAGTCACCGTTGGTAAAAAACCAATCGCTAAAATCATGATAGTCAAAGTCGACTCAATCAGAGTCATGCCTTTTTGATTTTTAATCTTCTTCATAGATAATGCTCTCCAAATACTCGCTGCCATCGGCAAACTGCAGTAAAAAACTAAACTGCGTGCCATCACTTGGTTTTTCACCAATAGCGTAACTCATGGTGATCTCGGTACAAGTTAACCAAGAATCATTTTCGATCATCAGGTCAGCCACATTGATTTGCTCACCGCTATTCGCACCATCTTCAGGGGTGCCTATGTAAGGAATGCTCCAGCCCTGATAAAGATCCTGCAGCTCATTGCCATTGTCACAAGTGATCTTACGAATTTTTTGCACGCCACTTGGACTATCCCATGTGATCACCATGCCAGACAGAATAAGGCGATGATGACATTTTTTGCGGTACTTGAGATCTTCTAGGCCACCACTTGTTGCTTCAAACACAAACTGAGCATCATCAAAACTGAGTTCGATGCAATCTTTAGAAAAACGCGCGTTCAGATCGTACTCTGTTTGAGCACCTTGCACATCACCCACAACCGAAACGGTTCCCAAGGCAGGATCAGCATCGACTTCAAAATTACCGCCAGCAAAATCAAGCCCTCCTGCTGGAGTACTTGGCGAAAGGCCCCAAGCAAGTTCATGCAAGGCGTACTCAATAGCGCCCACGGCAACGTAGTCGGATTTTATTTTTGCAATGTGATTGGTCGATTCAGAAAATTCGCTAGAACGCACACTCAACACAGACGCCGACATCATGCCCATAACAAGTAAAGACATGACTGTAGGCAAAAGTGCCGAACCGGTCTGAGCGCGAACGCAGGACCACAGTGATTTTAAAATTTTTTTATGCTTGATCAATGATGTCACGTCTCAAGCCACACACCCCGAACTTTCTTATTATAGGGGATCAAGACGCTCTGGAAAAGAGAAAAATCCGCCAGAAAACTTTTTATAAGCTTCGAAAAACAATCAGGAGTTTTTTAAATTAGAAAATTGTCGCTCGCCCTACAAAGCATGCGAGAAAGCAAATAAAAATCTTACCAAATGATTTAACATCATTTAACAGGAGTTTCTATTGCTAACACACGCGCTTCTTTCGACGCGCTGAGCTTAAGGGAGACACCCTATTGACCTAAAGGCCCCTTTGTTTCTATGAGGGAAGCAATGAAAGAACAGATCCAAAGCAAGGTCGATGCCAAGCAAAGACTCACGCGCGATGAAATACACTACCTTTACACAGAGGCTTCCTTAGAAGACCTGCAAAACCTGGCCACAAAGGTTCGTGCTCGCTTTCACAATCCTCAAGAAGCCACCTACCTGATCATGCGTATCATCAACTACACCAATGTCTGTGTGGCTAAATGTGATTACTGTGCCTTTTACCGCTTGCCCTCTTCCTCCGAAAGTTACGTGCTGGCACGCGATCAAATTTTTGCAAAAATTGACGAAATCATTGCTCTTGGTGGTGACTTTGTGGGCTTTAATGGCGGCTTTCATCCCAAGCTTAACATTGAATGGTACCAGGATCTTTACGCCAGTTTACGCGAACGCTACGGCGACCAAATCGAATTTTATGGCCTGACTGTGGCCGAGCTCATGTACTTGGCCAAACGCTGGAACAAAACTTACAGCCAAGTTGCCAAAGCCTTAAAGTCATCTGGCGTGCGTTGGATCACAGGCGGCGGTGCCGAAATCCTCACCAACGAATTTCGCGAACGCCACAGCCCGCTTAAGTACACAGCCGACGATTACATGCAGGCACAAAAGGACATTATTGAAGCCGGCGTGAACACCACGGCCACCATGGTCATCGGTTTTGACGAGAGCATCGATGAACGCATTGAACATCTTTTGCGTGTGCGCGATCTACAAGATCAAACCAATGGTCTGTTTAGTTTTTTGACGTGGACTTACAAACCAGAACACACTGAATGGGGCGGCAAAGAAATCACCCAAGAAGAGTACTTACGTCATTTGGCCGTTTGCCGTTTAGCGCTCGATAACATCAAGCACCTGCGCACCTCTGTTCTCACCCAAAACGAAAATGCCCTTAAAGGCTTGCACTTTGGTGCCAATGACTTTGACATCCCCTTAGAAGATGAAGTCACACAAAAAGCCGGTGCGGTTATTAATAAAGACATTAAAGTGATTTTAGAACAGGCCAAAGCGCAAGGGTTCACACCCGTGTTCAGACCAATGGCCCCAAGCAATCAAGACGCACGCAATAAAGCCTCGTAACCTTGGTGCCAACCAAGCAAACTTTCCGCATCCACAACCCCAGAACCAAACTGGCTGTAAGTGGCTTGCACTATGCCCCGACCACGAAAGCAATCGACACCGGCGTAAGGAGAATGATGACTGACGTAAAGTAAGGCCGATCGCCTATCCGCTGCGCGGTCCATTTCGATAGCGTCCTCGTATCTTTTAAATTGAGCTTTCCCTATCCGCGCCGGACCGGATTTAACTTCTACAAAATAAAGCCGTTCGTCTTGTAAGTTGGGATCCCAAATGGCGATGAGCAAATCCACTTCCTGCCACCGATCCCCTGTGTGAAATTTTTTACCGTAGGCTTTGACCTTAACCCCTTCCATGCTGCCAAAATAATCCAAAACACGCAGCTCGTAGAGAGTCCCCATGTCGTTTGAGCCCAAACGGTAGTAATTGTAAAACTGGCCACCTAAATTTCCTAAAGTCTGCCTTAAGCCACGCACAACTTTCCAATAGCAATCAAAAGTGGACAAGACAAAATCCAGAGTCTCCATATTTGGCGCGAATAATAGAATGCGTAAAAAAGATGAAAAAAGATTGGGATCATCTTCAAAGTCAGTAAAGCGAGATAATTTGTTCCATAAGCAAATGACTTTTCTTGCTAGCTCAGGGTTTTCTTCCATTTTAGAAAACCATATTTGTAAAACGTTCAAAAATTCATTTGGTAAAAATACAAATCGTTCTCGCATGGCTTCATAATTTTTTTCAATTTTCCCTCTAAAATCATTCAAGCTTGCCAAGAGAGTGGGATCTGAATTTGTTAAATCTGGCATGGCATCACTTAGTTCTGCTGAATCCCAGTAACTCTGGAAACGCGCGACAGCATTTTTTTCTTTCCGAAATAACTGTGATCGCCGTGGCCTTTGAAACTGATGCGGTTCTTGTGCCTTAATCGACGAGCGACAGATTTCAGCAATGGCTTTGGAAACGGTTACGTAATCAAAATCCTCTGTAATCGGAACTTTGAGTTTGTATAAATTTTGAAGAGCGTGCTTCAAAGCAATTGATTCATTCAAGAATAGTTCATGATTACCAATGCTACCTTGCCTAAACCGTTTCACCAAATGTGTTGCCCGGTCATGCAAAGCCTTGTTTAAACGCCTCAGTAAAAGCTTTGTCTCTTTTCTTTCTTGATCAAAAACAAACAACACAGCCT
This sequence comes from Deltaproteobacteria bacterium, assembly GCA_024233595.1. Taxonomy (GTDB): domain Bacteria; phylum UBA10199; class UBA10199; order UBA10199; family JADGCS01; genus JACKPK01. The sequence continues at coordinate 84,100 of JACKPK010000003.1, read as the reverse complement.
CTGACATGATTAAAAAACGAGACACAGCATGCACCGCTTCCGCCAAATAAGAAATTTGCCAGGGCTTGATCTCTAAAAATGAAATACCAAGGTATTTTCTCAGTGTCGCTAAATTTTCTTGAAGCGCTTGTTTAGAACACTCCCTTTGTTGAGTTGTTAAAACAGAACGACCTAAAATCGAATGATCAAGAGACCGGTCGCCCATAAAAAGAGAGAAATCATGATGAGTTGATGCTTTTATTTGCCGGCTTTGACTTTGTTGCGGTAATGCCACTACTGTAGGCTCAGCCCCATTTGAAAAACCAGAAGCTGGTGCTAATTCAAGATTTTGGATGGGACCAATGAAAGCCCCTGGGGCAAAAACTCGCTGCATAAAAAAAACATGCCAATTCTTTTCTGATTTGGCGAGAACTGAATTGTAAGAAATAAGTAAAAAACAATGACGTCATCACAACAAAAAACAATCACTCTTCTCTCTGATTTTGGAACCAATAACCACTACGTTGGCGCCATGAAAGGCGTTATTCTAAATATTTGCCCCCATGCGCAAATTATCGACATCACGCACGGCATCCCACACTTTCAAATCAAACAAGCCGGTTTTGAACTAGCCTGCTGCTACGACGACTTCCCAACAGGGACCATTCATGTTGCTGTTGTGGATCCTGGTGTTGGCTCTTCGCGCAAAGGTCTTTTGATTAAAACAAAACACCACAACTTTATAGGCCCCGACAACGGCCTCTTTGATTTGATTTTACAACGCGAACACGATGCTGAAATTTTTGAACTTGATCCCGAAAAAATTCACACTCCAAAAAACTCACACACATTTCATGGCCGTGATCTTTTTTCACCAGCCGCAGCCTTCTTAGCCAAAGGAGTTTCTCCCGAAAACATTGGAAAAAAAATAAGCTTCACCGCAAAATCAAAACCCAAAAGAACAGATTTTCCTCTTGAAGGCGAAGTCATTCGCATTGATCATTTTGGCAATTGCATCACAGATATTCATAAAAGCGAACTAGGTGAAAATGCTTTTTCACAAAAATGGCAGCTCAACATTGCTCAAAAAACATTTCATAAAATCGCAGCGTATTATTCTGAAAGCGAACACGGTTCTGAAACAGCTTTAATTGGCAGCTCTGGTTTTTTAGAGTTTTCTATTAACCAAGGCAATTTTTCTAAACACAATCACATTTCAGAAGGTTGCCCTGTGCACGTAGAAAAGCAAAAATGAACCAAGAAACCAAAGACAAAATTCAGCAACTCAGCCGCAACGAACAAAATTCAATTATAGAAAAACTAAACGTATTTCTGGAACCAGGTCGTTTAGAACGCTTCCAAGAGGTCATAACAAAACGCACACGACAAATCAGCGTAGTTTTAGAAGACCTCTACCAACCGCACAATGCTAGCGCCGCTGTGCGTTCCTGCGATTGTTTCGGCATTCAAAATTTAGATGTTGTGGAAGATAAAAAACGCTTCAAACCCGCCAAAGGCATTTCCATGGGCGCAGGCAATTGGCTCAGCATAAAAAAACACAAGTCCACAGCTAATTGTTTTTCTGATTTAAAAAATCGAGGCTACCAAATTCTGGCCACCACCTTGGGGCCCCATAGCCAGGACATTAACCACATTAATACTGAGCAACCGCTTGCCATTGTGTTTGGAACCGAAAAAGACGGTCTGAGTCAAGAAGCTCACCAACAAGCCGACACCTTAGTGCAACTACCGATGTTTGGTTTTTCACAGAGCTTCAATGTTTCCGTTTCTGTTGCTTTGTGTCTGCAAATCTTAACCAGCAAACTGCGCCAAAAACCAGAAGTACAATGGCAACTTTCGCAAGAAGAGCAAACCACGCTTCTTTTAGAATGGTGTGTTAAATCAATCCGAGCCGGAGAAAAAATTTTCACTGACCTGATCGCGAACTAATAGCCACGCTTTGCTTGGTGACAGCGAAAACAAGCATTGAAAATCTCTTCCGGGTATCGGAGCGCCTTCTCACTTTTTTGCACCGAGTATTTTAAAAGGTTCTCAGTTGGTTTTTCTAAATCTTTTAGAAAGGGTTCAAAAACCTTGTCTTTATCTAATTCTCTGATCTTCTTGATAGCTGCCAAAATGCGCTCAGCATCTTCTTGAAAAATTTCATAGTCCTGAACCTTATCGCGATTCACTAAAATATCGAGATCTGCCAGGCTAATAATCATTTTGGACATTTGGTCCCGAAGACTTTCTTGATTTACCAAATTCTTTTGTTGTTTGCTGCTCAGCGGTTTTGCCTGAGCTAGCGTTGCTGCAAAAAATCCAATTATTAGACAAAAAAACATTAATTTTTTCTGTGATCCATCAATACGCATAACCCCTCTTTTTTAAAAAGTTTTCCCAGTAATCTAGCTGAACCTCTCCAGAGTCAAACAAGATTTTCCTGACATTTGTCATATTTTGCTTTATTTTCCCCCCAAGTCGTGAAATTTCCAAGTGGTTATTTAAGGAGGCTCATGGATCGAGGAAAAACTCACAATTGCGAAAGCTGCGCTTCTGCTCCCAAGTCGTTCGACACTTTAAACTCAAAAGAGTTAAATTGCATTAGTGATTCTAAAAATCACAAAGTGTTTAAAAAAGGCGAAGTGATTTTCCACGAAGGCAATCGCCCCACGGGTGTTTACTGTCTGCAAGAAGGCAAAGTGAAAATCTTTAAGAACGGCATTGATGGCCGCAAACAAATTGTTCGCCTTGCTAAACCTGGCGACCTCATTGGCTACCGCTCCTTTTTAGGAGAGGATCTCTACACGGCTTCGGCGGCTGCCATTGAAGAATCAAAAGCCTGCTTTATAGAGCGCGACAGTTTCTTTTCTGTTTTAAAAGCCAACACCGAATTCTCTTGGCAATTGATCCAAAACCTAACCCGCGAGCTACGCGATGCTGAAAACCTGGTGCGTGACATGGCACAAAAATCAGTGCGTGAACGCTTGGCCGAAATCCTTTTGATCCTCAAAGAAAAATACGGCACCAACGAAGCAGAACCTGGGCTTTTAAATGCAAAACTAAGCCGAGAAGAACTAGCCAATTTTGTTGGGACTGCTACCGAAACACTCATTCGCCTCTTAAGCGATTTTAAAGCGCAAGGCCTCATCACCACCAAAGGCAAAAACATCACCATTTTAGACGCAGAAGAATTGATTAAAACAGCCAATATCGAGTACTGATTCTTTATGGCCACTCGCAAAAAGCACATTGATCGCGTCATGTTCGGCTGGCGCCACATTTCACGCCAAGTCTTCCGACTTTTTATCGATCCTTTTTTCATTGCTCTCACCATCATTGGCAATAGCTTCATCATCCTAAACGCTTTGGTCTTTTATTTTATTGAACACGAAGAAAACCAAATGGTGAATGGCGTGTTTGATGCTATCTGGTGGGCATTCACCACGGTCACCACCGTTGGTTATGGCGACATCACTCCTGTCACAACCTTAGGACGAGTCCACGGCATTTTGCTCATGCTTGCTGGCACAGCGATCTTTTTATCTTACACCGCTCTTTTTGCCAAAGCCTTGCTCGGGCACGATATTGAAGAAGTCGAACAAGAAGTAAAACACTTGGAAAAGGCTTTGAAAGATCTTGGCGAAACCCAAAAAAGCAAGTCTTGATCACACAAAACCCGGCAACATCTCCTTGAAATTCTTAAGCCTGTTCTGTTGCGTTGAGTATTTTTTACAAAAGGGGTTGCTTCCTGCTCACAAAGCCTTATGCTTCTGATAACAATTATTTTGTGAGGGAGGATTCACCATGTCTATTTTTAAAAACATACTTGTCGCTTTTGATTATTCTGACAGTGCCATCCAAGCTTTAAAAACCGCTTTTGATTTGGCTAAGCGCAATCAGGGTAAAGTCAACGTTGTGCATGTTCTCAGCGAGGATGTCGCCAACGCTTTTGTGATCCCCATCACAAAAGAATATATAGAAGACATTCAAAAATCTCTAAACGATGCCGTTAACAAACACCTTCTTCCCGACTACAAAGACGGCTTAGGCAGCATTTCTGTCTTGCATGGAGCACCAGGGCTTGCCATTGCCGAAGCCGCCGAAAAACAAAACTGTGATTTGATTGTCATGGGAAGTCATAGCCGCAACGCCATAGAAGAAGCATTTTTGGGCAGTGTGGCTAAGCAAAGCATTCGTCATGCCACAACCCCTGTCTGGGTCGTTAAACAAGAGGCCAGAAGACAATTTAAAAAGATCCTTGTTCCCATCGATGAATCACCCGAGTCAGAACAAATCATCCCTTTGGCACTTAAACTTTCTGGGCAACTCAACGCTGTGGTGCAACTTGTAAACGTGGTGGATGTCACTGACTTTAGCTACTACATCGAGTTCAATCAGATCCTAGACAAAGCCAAACAAAAAACACAAAAGCGCTTGCAAGAGCTCAAAGAAAAACATGGCATACCCACCGAGCCTCTTATTTTAGACGGCAAAGCAAGCGATGCCATTATTCACGTCATTCAAAAAGACAAAGACATTGGCCTTGTGGCCATGACCACACATGGTCGCTCTGGCCTCAAACGTTTCTTCATGGGAAGCGTCACCGAAAGCGTGGCACAACATGTGCCCTGCTCCATTCTCACCACTCACTTGGAAGAACACAAAGCAGCAGTCAAAGAAGCTGTCCAAAAAGACATCAAAGAGTTTAAAGACCAACTTGCTTCGGTAAAAATGTAATGCCCTCATGCTAAACGTCAAGTTCACTGACTACCGCGTCACCACTTATGAGCCTTCTGGAGGAACCAAGGCCGTCAGCCGTGTTGCGCCTGCAGGAAAAACCACAGACCAGTTTTCAAGAAGTTTAGAAGAAGCCCGTCATAAAATAAAAGAACACGAACGACACGAAGACCAAGAGCAACAAAAAGAACAAAAAACATTTGAAGAACAAAACGCAGCGATACAGAGCCCTTTGCAAAAACCTGAACAAAACTCTGTCTACGTTTCGCATCTTTACGAGCAAAATCTAAACAGCTTGCTGGCTGGTGAAGAAATCCCCAACATCACAGTGGCTTTTGATGGCAGCCTGCCTGCTTACAGCGCTTTGGATTGGGCCATGTGCCTTGCTGATCATTACCGCAGCCAATTGCACCTTGTGGAATCTCATCAAAAACTTTCAGACACACAAGCCAAGCTCGAAGTGCAAAAACGACAACAAGAGCTAGAACCTATTTTTTCCCCTCATGGAAATTCCATCATCACACATCAGCGCAAGCCAATCATCACGGCCTTAGAAAAAACCACGCCCTCTTTGGGTATTCTGGAATGCGCGCGTGACTCCAATAGCAGTCTGATCGTTATGGGCAGTCACTCGCGCAAAGGCGCTAAAAAAACATTAATGGGCAGTGTTGCCAGCGATGTGATCACTCAATCCGAAACCCCTGTTTTGGTTTGCCCCAAAGACTGTAAAGATTTTGAAATCAAAAATATTCTGGTGCCAGTCGACAACCAAAAATTTTCCTTACCAGCCATCCAAAGAGCCATTGCGCTTGGCCACGATTTTCATGCACAGGTGCATTTGTTTCATGTTCCGTCAGAAAACAAAACCGACGACTGGGACCCTAGCCTATTCGAAAAAATCAATTGGCAAGGCACCACCCATAGCTTTGATAGCAAGGCTGGTGACATCACAAATAGCATTCTGCAACATGCCGCAGAAACAAACTGTGATTTGATTGTGATGGCCAAACACACTCACAAAGACCTCTTTACACGCAGCATCACCGAAGAGGTCTTAGAAAACACAAGCTGCCCCCTTTGGATTGTGTACCCAAAATCTCAGTAAACCTTGATTGATCCAAGATCTCTGCTAGATTGTCGGCATGCAAGACTTTATCCAATCACAAATTAATTCACTCAACCTTTCTGCTCAAAACAGCGAAATCCTCAGCTGGTTAATCTTAGGCTTTGTTGTTGGCTTTTTGGCAATGATCTCCAATTTGGTCGCACGCAAAATCCTACTCCGCGTCATTCACTTTGCTGTCGCCAAAACCCGCACCGAATGGGACGACATGCTCTTGCGTCGTCATGTTTTTGATCGCCTGTCTCACTTGGCACCAGCCATCATTTTTTACTTTTCAGCCCCGGCTTTTGGTGTGGCCGCCGCCATCATCAAAAAACTCTCCATTGTTTACATGATTGTCGCAAGCATCCGCGTTGTTGATAGTTTTTTAAATGGCCTTGTGGACATTGCTCACACCGTGCGGGTTTTGCGAGACAAACCCGTCAAAAGCTATGTGCAGCTCATTAATATTTTGGTTTACATCACTGGTTTTATCTTAGTCATCGCCATCATCATTGACCAATCTCCTTGGGGCTTGCTCAGTGGCCTGGGCGCCATGACCGCCGTTTTACTCTTGGTCTTTAAAGATTCTATTTTAGGCTTAGTGGCGAGCGTGCAAAATTCAGCTTACGACATTGTACGCACTGGCGATTGGATCACCATGCCCAAATATGGAGTCGATGGCGATGTGCTGGATGTCTCGCTCAACACTGTTAAAGTGCAAAACTTTGACAAAACCATTGTCACCATTCCGACCTATACCCTCACGCAAGATGCCATTCAAAACTGGCGCGGCATGGTGGAAGCCGGTGGCCGCCGCATAAAACGCAACATCATGATCGACATCAATAGCATTCGGTTTTGTAACGATGAATTGCTTGATCGCTTAAAGAAAATTCAAATCTTAGAAACCTACATCAAAAACAAATCAGAAGAGATCCGCAATTGGAATAAAGAAAACAACATTGACACATCATTTGAAGGCAATGGCCGCAAGCTCACCAATGTGGGTTGTTTCCGCGCTTACGTTGGAGAGTACCTTAGGCGACACCCCAAGATTCACAAAGACATGACCTTCTTGATCCGTCAGTTGGAGCCCAACGAAAAAGGCCTGCCGATTCAGATTTATGTGTTCACTAATGACATCAATTGGGTGAATTACGAAGGCATTCAGAGTGATATCTTTGATCACTTGCTCGCGATCTTGCCTCAGTTTGATTTAAAGCCATTCCAGTGGCCAACGGGAATCAGTTTGGGACAAGCGAGTTAAGCAGACAAAACCCATTTATCCCCGTATTTTCTCCAAACCTGGCTATTTTAACCTTGTATTTTAGCCAAAGTTGGCTAAAATACAAGGATGAAGCGATTTTGCACAACTCGGCTCCAAGAATGGCAATCCCGCAAAAACCGCCGCCCCTTGCTCATTCGTGGGGCAAGACAAGTTGGCAAAACCTGGCTTGTTCGCGAACATGGCAAGCGTTACCAAAGCTTCGTCGAAATCAACTTAGAAGCTTCTCCTCAAACGCTTCCCATTTTTAAAAATAATTTTGGCAACCCCAAAGAACTCATCAAGGCACTATCACTCATTGTGGGCAAAAAAATTGAACCCCAAACAACTTTGCTGTTTATTGATGAGATACAAGAAAGCAAAGAAGCGCTTTTATCTTTACGCTACTTTAAAGAAAAACTACCCGAACTCCATGTCATTGCAGCCGGATCACTTTTGGAATTTGCTTTTGATGACTTGAGTTTTCCTGTTGGACGCATCGAATTTTTTCATTTGTTCCCGCTTAACTTTTTTGAATTTTTAGAAGCACTCGGCAGAAGTGACGTGATTGCAGAGATTCAAACTTCTTTTTCTAAAAATAAAATCGATGCTTCGGTTCATGAAGAATTTAACAAACTCTTCGCAACCTATTCTCTTTGTGGCGGCATGCCCGAAGCTGTCAAAATTTATTGCGAAACAAAGGACTGGAATGAAGTTCAAAACATCACGCAAATCTTAACAGCTAGCTTCAGAGAAGATTTTCACAAATACTCTTCGCAAAACAACATTGATGATCTACGCATTCTTTTTGACAATGTTCCCAAAAACCTTGGCCAGAAATTTGTTTACGCTAACATTGATCCCAACATCAAATCACGAGAACTCGGAAACGCTCTGAATAAGCTGCAGAAAGCAGGTCTGGTTTACAAGGTTCATCATAGCAGTTGCAATGGTGTTCCGCTGGCGGGACAAATCAACCTGAAAAAATTCAAGGTGTTCCTCGTAGATATTGGTCTTTGTCACCGCCTTATGGGACTAAGGCTTTCTGAACTTTATCTTAAACGTCATGAACTTTTTGCAAACCAAGGAGCCTTGGCCGAACAAATTGTTGCGCAAGAAATCCTCAGCACAACTCCTGAAAACGAAAACCCAGAGCTCTTTTACTGGCAACGAGAAAAACGCTCTGCCCAAGCAGAAGTTGATTTAGTTTTCCAAGACGGTAATCGCATCATCCCGATCGAAGTCAAAAGCAATAAAGGCAATCGTCTCAAAAGTCTGAAAATATTTTTAGAAGAAAAAAATCAATTTGTTTCAGAAGGCATAAAGACCTCCCCTCAAACTTACCAAAATGCAGACAAGATCAAAGGCATCCCTCTTTACGCGGTCTCCTTATTGAAAAGACCTTAAAGAATCTAAATCGAGCTTCTTAATTTCTAACGCCCATTCCGGATCAGGCACAGTGGCATCATGCAGCACATCTAATTCGATTGCCCCCACATCACAGTGAACCTCATCATCTTCTAAACTTAAAATCCTAGCGCGGCCAAATTGATCATCACTTTCGCAATAACGCGGGTCCCCACGAGAAATCAGCGGACCTGTTTCTTGAGGCAACAAAGCTAACTGTGAGTAATCTGTTGTGATGACACGACTGATCCATCCTTCTAAACCAGAGCTTGGAAGAATCGATTCCGGCAAACAGTCTTTATCGTTAGAAAGATTCCCCCAAAAATGATTCAGCATGTCGGAACGATAAAGCTGGTTGCTGCCACGTAAATAGTCACATTGGCGTTGCGAGCTTTCTTCACTTAAATAGAAAAGATTATTGGCAACACGAATATTTTCCCAGCCTTCGCCATGCAGCACCAATTGCAAGTGATGCGGCGCCTCTACAGAAGGAGGCTGATTGTCATACAAGGTGTTGTGATAAATTTCTAACACATGCTCACCGCCATCGCTCATATCAACCAAAATGCCCCCTGCACGATCATAAGATGAATTGAGTGTGTTAGATTGTTGGTTGCCCGCAATGGTGTTATTTTTGATATAAACCTGCGATCCCGATTCAATGTGCACAGGAGAAGAAGCAAATTCAGAATAATGACTCAACAAAGAGTTTCGCTCTACCGACACATAAGGAGTGTCGTCGATAACAACGACACCGCTTTTTTTACCCGACCCTCTTAACGATAAAAAATTCCCAAAAAACTGAGAGTCCTGAACAAAGACTTCTCCTAACTCGTCGGCATCAATAATGCAGTCGCCAAGAAAAACATTACCTTTCACCTCGTTCTTAAAAAAGGAGAACGTCTGGATGTCTTCTACATCAAACCCCGCTGAACCAATAAAAAGAATATTCTCAACAAAACGAGAATTTTCTATGAGTAAATGAATGTCCTCTGGCTCCAATTCAACTTCAGTCACATCAATAAAAGAACAACCAATGACATTGCTTTCGACAAATAAATCACGAAACAAAAGTTCCACAAGATCACTGCGTCGGTCATCGTGATCAAAAGTGATGAGATCCTTGCCCACATAATTGAATTTAAAATGGGCATCGCTGAATTCCACAGCGGGCAAACCCAAAATCTGAATCAAAGCTGTTTCAGAAACATTCGAAACAAATGACAGGCCACTAAAGAGCGCGGTTTTATCAGTGTCATTGGCATTGATATAAATATTAGAACTTTCGACACTGATGTTTTTGTAAAACTGGCTCTGGGTCACAGAAACCAAATCCGCACGAGACACCCGAATCGCGGAACCTGTGCCTGCCTTGCAATGAGCAAACAAAACGTTTTTTACGATTAAATCTTTGTCCGCATTAAAATACAAACACCCCCCACTGGAAGCAAAATGCTCTTCATCAACTTCATTTTGGTAAGAGTGCATTTCAGAAAGAATAGAAGTGCCATCGACTCCTGCACCATGAGGCAAAGAACCCGATTGCCACTCTTCAATTGGTCTGAGCAAATCGACATCTTCATCTGTTGGTAAACCTTGGTTTGTTGAATAAAGACCTGTCAAGGTGAGGTTCTCAACAAAAATACCGGCATTGCCATAAACCTTAATGACGGACTCACCACGATGAATCAGGCGGACTTGGCTTGGGGTTTCCCCCAATCCCATGATTTTGACCTTAAGAACACGATCGCTAGAAGAGACCGAGATGTTTTCATAATAATTGCCTGGGTGCAAACGCACAACACGACAACCGTCATCGATAGCCGATTGAATGCCATCGCCTGGCGATAATTCACAAATAGAGGGGGACAAGTCTAAAGGATGAAAGGAACGCTGGCCAGATGAGGCAAACGCTGGCAGCGAAACTCCCGCAAATAACGCCAGGAGAACGCTTAGAAAGAATCGGTTGGTGCTCATACAATGTCTCCTAAACGGTCCAAAATTGTTATCGGCTTAACAAATAAATTGCAAATTTTATATCAAATCTAGGCAATCTATTGATTAGATGCGTAAAAATAGTGTATAACCTAAAAAATTAAGCATCATTTAAAGCAAAGGAGCCACAGATGAGCATCCAAAATATAGACCGAAGCATTCTCAAAAGAATCCCAAAGACCGACCTGCACGTCCACCTCGATGGATCAGTGCCACCACAGCTTGTTGTAGAGCTGGCCAAAGAACAAAACATCGACCTGGTGCAAGTCTCTAAAGACTTGGGCATCGGCGATTTGCAACACGGCACAGTCGACGAGCTAGAAGAAAAAATCTTTAAAGATAAATACGACTCTTTAATGGAATACTTAATTCCCTTTGAATTCATCAATGTCGTCCTCAGAACAGAAGAAGCCTTAGAAAAGGCCGCCTACCACTTTGCCTGCGACAACTACAAAGAAGGCGTGCGTTATTTTGAATGCCGCTTTGCTCCACAAAAACACTGGAAGCCTGGCTTAGGCTGGATCGAAATTGTCGCGGCTATCAACAAAGGCTTGGAACGTGCCGCCAAACAATACAACGACCTTGACGCTGTCAAATCTGGCGCAGAGCCCGAATACAAATACGGCATCATCCTTTGTGCCATGCGCATGATCAACGAGCACATGGGCGATTACTTCAAAAAACTTTTTGATCTGCACGTTGGCAGCGATTTGCAAAACCTATCGTCCATGGCCTCTATGGAAGTCGCCAAGCTTGTTTACCAATGCCAAGAAGCAGGCATGCCGGTTGTTGGATTTGATTTGGCTGGTCGTGAAGATGGCTTCCCAGCTGACGCTCACCGCAAAGCCTTTTTGTATTGCTACGAACGCGGCATCAATAGCACCTGTCATGCGGGTGAAGCCTACGGACCCGAGAGCATCAAATCGGCTGTCAAAGATTGCTATGCCAGACGCATTGGCCATGGCACACAGCTTTTTCGCAAAGGCTCTATTTATCACAAACGCAATCCAGACGGCAGCGAGCTAAGCAAAGAAGAACGTCGCGAATACATTCGTGGCATTGTGCAATGGATTGCCGACAATCGCATCACCTTAGAAGTGTGTTTAAAATCAAATTCGCAAACCCTGCCAGAGTACCGCGATTTGGGCAAACACCCCTTCCCTACTTTTCTCAAAAACAAATTGCGTATCGCGCTCTCTACCGACAACCGCGCCATTTCGCACGTGAGTGTGACTGACGAGTACGAACGCGCGATCAAGCTTTTTAATCTCACAGACAAACAGCTTAGAAACATCGCCATTGGTGGCTTTAAGGCCTCGTTCTTTCCAGGAACCTACGCGGAAAAACGCGCCTACATTTCTAAAGTCATCGATTTTTATGACGGTGTGATCGCAGGTTAAATCCATCAATTGATCATGGTAAGAGGATCAATCTTCTTACCTTTGTAACTGATTTCATAATGCAAATGCGGGCCCGTTGAACGGCCCGTTGATCCCATAAGAGCCAAGAGCTCACCAGAATGCACTCTTTGGCCTTTTCTCACTTTTAAACGAGACGCGTGCGCGTACAAGGTTTGGTAACCATTGCCATGATCCACCACTATGGTTTTGCCGTAGCCGCGTTGGTAACCAGAAAAGGCCACAACACCGCCGGCGGTTGATCGGATCTCCGTGAGGTATTGATTCGAAATATCAACGCCCTCATGTTTTTTTGTGGTGTGCAAAACAGGGTGCATTCGCCAGCCAAATTTAGATGCTAGTCGGCCCGTTGCGGGCCACCCCAGAGGGATGTTCATCTTCTCCCATTCTTTACAGGCATTGATTTCCCGCATGCGTAATTTTTCACGAAACATCATGTCATGAGTGAGTTTAACCTTCTGCACAAAGCCATCTTTGAGAATCGAAAAGAAACGCCTATCAGCATCCTCAAGACCAAAACGAGGCTGCAAGTTTAATAAAGCTCTTAAAAACTCACTTCCCGACTGCCTTAACTTTTTTACTTTTATTTTGCTTTCTGGCGTTTGATCCAAAGAACCATGCTGCAACTTCATCCAGTCTTTTTGCAAATGCTTTAGACTTTCGATCAAAAACGCACGATCTTGAATCCAGTTTTGTTCCTGGTCATGCAATTCTTGTAAATGATTTTGCATTTGAAGATTCTGAAAAGTCAACGCGACGCAAACCACCGTGAGAACGGCAATCAAAATCCAAGTAGGACGATAAGAAATCCGTACATTCATTGTTAGGCCTCCCATACCCATAGAGGCTCAGCCACAAAGTCCACACCCACAGCAGCACATTGCAAAGCGCAGGCCAAAAAACACGATCACATTGTTACGCGTAAAAAATAGAAACAATACAAATACTTTAGATTAAAAATCAGGACGCTTAAATGCTGCAAGGCAAAAACAACCAGCCTGAATTTCTTAGATTAAAGAAAAATAAGTAACGAGGTGTTACAAAAAACCAAGGCAAGCTTTTAAAAATCGTCACAAATCATCACGTTTTTTACACGGACAATTCTTGCGTGAGTGCGGCCAAAACAACATCCAAGCCCTTTTGCACAACGCTTGAAATCACCAAGGGGTCGGTGCCTGTTTCTTGTTTGAACTCCGCTACAATCTCTTCCAATTCTTCTTCCAAAAGCAGATCCGATTTTGTGAGCAAGACGATTTCTTTGCGGTAGTCTTGTTTGTTCTCACCAGAAAGCACAGGCTCTTTTTGATCGGATGAAAAATAAGACGCCACTTCTTTTTTGATTTTTTTGTAGCGCTCCGCTGGGGCTTCAAGTTCATCTGGCGACAAGCTCACCAAATGCAACAAGGCTTTGGTGCGTTCCGCGTGTCTTAAGAATTGATCTCCCATGCCCTTGCCTTCGTGCGCGCCTTCAATCAAACCAGGCAAGTCAGCAATCACAAAAGGATTATGTTCCTTGTAACGCACAACACCTAAAATCGGCTTTAGGGTTGTAAAAGGATAATCGGCCACCTTGGGTGTGGCATTGGAAACAACAGAAAGAAAAGTTGATTTGCCCGCGTTAGGAAACCCAATAAGACCAACATCAGCCAGAAGCTTGAGCTCCATTTTGATTTGCTTCTCTTCACCAGGCTCGCCTTCTTGCGCAAAGCGAGGCGCTTGGTTGGTGCTGGTCTTAAAAAAGGAATTGCCTTTGCCGCCACGTCCGCCTTTGGCAACAACAACCTCTTGGCCAATCTCTTTTAAATCAGCAATGCGGTCACCAGTTTTGCGATCGTAAATCACAGTGCCAACAGGAACAGGCACAGACAAAGACTCACCAGCACGGCCATCCTTACAACCGCTCATACCGCCGGCACCTTTTTGGGCGTGCCATTCTTTTTTGTAGCGAAAGTCTAGCAAAGTGGAAAGATTGTTATCAGCAACAAAAACGACATCACCACCAGCACCACCGTTTCCTCCGTCTGGACCTCCGCGCGGAGCAAATTTTTCACGACGAAACGAGACACTGCCAGGACCACCGTGGCCGGCAAACACATCGATTTCAGCTTCATCTATAAACTTCATGAGACCTTCATTAGTCGAAAAAAAAGCCCTCCAAGAAACTTAGAGGGCTTTGCAAAAATCTTTTTTATTTTGACCCTTAAGCTTGCGCTGGGATCACAGAAACTTTTTTACGTTTTTTGTTGTAGTGAGAAAACTCAACTTGGCCATCAACCAAAGCGTAAATGGTGAAGTCTGTTCCCAAACCAACATTCAAACCAGGGTGAAATTTTGTGCCTTGTTGACGCACAATGATTTCGCCTGCGTTTACATATTGACCACCAAAGCGCTTGATGCCCAAACGTTGTCCTGGAGAATTTCGTCCGTTATTGGTGGACCCGCCTGCCTTCTTATGAGCCATAATGAACCTCTTAAACTATTGCTAAATTAATAAATGCCTTAGGCTTTGATATCGACAACTTCTAAAAGTGTTAGTTCTTGTCGGTGACCTTGTTTTTTGTGGTAGCCTTTACGACGTTTTGCTTTGTAGATGACAACTTTGTCGCCACGCTTGTGACCCAAAACTTTTGTCACCACTTTGGCGCCGTTAACAACAGGAGCACCAAACTGAGCTTTATCGCCCAAAACAGCCAAGCAATCGAACTCGACATTACTGCCTTCATCAGCTTGAAGTAAGTTCACTTCAAACTTCTGTCCTTTTTTTACTTTAAACTGAGAACCACTTGTTTCAATAATCGCTTCCATGATTTTCCTCTTAAAACTCTAAATAACTTCCGGGAAATGCTATTGTTGCCACTCTAAGTGCCCAGATGAATTTGAGGGCGGACATCTAGGACATTTAGCCTGTCACTGTCAATGGCATTTCCACCCATCTGGCAGACGGAGGAACTTTTGCCAAGCCCCGCAGACGGAGGAAAAATCAGAGCCGGCCTAAAAAAGCACAGAAAAAGTACGTACTCAGTACGCATGAGTTCAATAAGTAAATGCAACACCTAGTCACGAAGAACCTCTCTGGGCTAGAGGATGTTCATGAGTGAAAAGAGGTTGTTTAAGCAGCTGTCATCTCAAGAAAGGTATGTGATTCAAAGGCTTTATGTGAATACAAGTCCATCGAGAGATAGCTAGGATTCTAGAACGATCCCCCAGTACAATCAGCAGAGAGCTAAGCCGTAATAGCTTAGAGAGTGGTCGGTATTTAGGTAAAAATGCCGAGAAAGTATCTGATGCAAGAAGGCGTCTTTCTAGAAAAGTGGAAAAGAATCCAAAAAATATCCAAACTAGAATTTTATGAAGAAAAGCTCAAACAGGATTGGTCTCAGAGCAGATTTCTGGGCGTTTAAAAGCAATTAAAGGACTTTCGCCATGTCTGCCATGAAACAATCTATCAGTGGATATACAGTGATCGTCGAATCTGATTGTCTATTTAACCCGTAAGTTTTAAAACAAGAATGCCAAGGGTTATTCATTTAGATCTGGTCCTGGAAAGCATATTTCCTTTCAAAACCCCATATCAGAGCGTCCTCAAAAGTGGATGATCGCAAAAGTTTAGCCATTGGGAATCAGATCTTGTGGTTTCAAACAAAAATACCAGTTCGTTGTTAGTGACGGTTGAGAGAAAATCGCGTTTGTGATCATTGGTAGAGTGGGCAATAAAAGCCTCAAAACACCAGAAAGGCCCTCATAAACAACCTTTCCGAGGTTCAGAGCATATGGGGAAAATCAATTACATATGACAATGGGATGGAGAATAGAGATCATTGGAAGACCAATAAGGTTTAAAACCAAGTCCTACTTCTGCCAACTTACCATAGCTGGGAGAAAAAGTGTTGAGAATACCAATGGGCTAATCAGAAGATATCTACCTAAAAAGACAGACCTAAGGAGAGTCAAAACCAAGAGATTGAAGAAATACAGAATCTGCTAAACCATAGACCTAAAAATGTCTCAACTTTTTAACCTTACGAGGTCTTCTCCTCCGGGTGTTGCACTAGATTATTGAATCCGCCGTATATTTTATTTTTATGCAATATAACCATATGATTTATTTAATGTATTTAAATTGATGGATTTTAGAGTGGTGAAGGCTCGTTTTCTGGATTGTTTTCTCCTTCGCTAAAGCTTCTGGAGAACAAGTCATCAACCTCCAGCTGTCGCAATAACACTCGTCACTGCGAGGAGTTCCACGACGAAGCAGTCGAATTTATCATCAAATAACTGGATTGCTTCGCCCGCCGCAGCAACTCGCAATGACAGCAGACTACTTTAACCTACTTAGTCGCCGTAGTCCGCCGCGGCAGACGAGCTCCTAGGCTCCTAGGCTCTTAGGTACAATAATAACTAGCCCCTAAAAAAAATGGCTGACCCCTCCCGTGTGGAAGAAGCCAGCCAAGGCATTGGTCCGGAATAAAAGCAAAAAATCAAATATAGTAATCCAGATAAACGCGTTTATGAAACAGGAAGGCAAAGAATCCATCCGTAGATTTTTGTTCCTGAGTTTGTTCTGGCAGTTCTTCGAATTCAGCCTCAATGTACTCTGCACTGGGTGTGGGGAAACGAGACTCTTTTTGGAGTCGCGAGCGCTTTGGATAAAGCGCAGACAGAGTATTGGTTGAATTCAGTACCTTTGCCATACAAGTAATCAATCGACAAGATTGGGAAAATCTGAAATAAAAATTCGAGTTTTTTTAATTTTTCAGAATATTAAATAGAATTTTTGCTCTAGACCGGAAAATTTTGCCGGTTTTTGGCTTAATCAGCCCAAAACTTACCAACGAAAGAACCTCTTATGCACTTGAGCAATGAAGTCGACTACGGACTTAGAGCCATGATCATCCTCGCTTCAAATCCCGAGGAATTGATCCCTTCCAAAGAAATTTCGGCCCGCTTCCGCATCCCCTACAATTTTCTCACGCTCATTTTGCCAAAACTGGTCAAAGCGCAGTTGGTGGAATCAGTGCAGGGTCCCAAAGGTGGCTACCGTTTAAAAAAGCCCGCAAATAAAATCAGTTTTTTAGAAGTGATCACCGCCATCGACGGCCCCATTGAATTTCTAAACTGCAACAGCGACGAAGGTTGCGACCTGCAGAATTTTTGTTCCATGGTCAATGTGTGGAATAAACTCAGAGACAGCATGACAAACGAACTTTCTAAAGTCACTCTGGATCAAGTCACTGTCAAAAGAAACATCATCGAAGAAATCAAACAAATTACTTTGTGATTTTTTAAATCGCGTCGACCAAAACCTCGCGCTGCCCCTGACCATTTGGTGGCGACACAACGCCTTGCTCTTCCATTTGCTCCACAATGCGTGCAGCACGATTATAACCAATGCGAAACTGACGTTGAATTGATGAGATGCTCACGCGCTTTGCCTCACAAACACGACGCACAGCCTGATCATAGTACTCATCAAAATCTTCTGATGGCTCCGCACCAGGCTCGCCTGGCTCAGGCTGTCTGAGAATCTCTTCATTGTACATGGGCTTGGCCTGACCTTTTAGAAAATCCACAATGCGCACGATCTCGTGTTCCGAAATGTAAGCCCCATGCAATCGCGTCATTTTAGAACTACCCGGCGGCACAAATAACATATCACCCATGCCCAACAAATGCTCCGCGCCAACTGTATCCAAAATGGTGCGTGAATCATGTTTAGATGTGACACGGAAAGCAATGCGCGATGGGAAGTTCGCTTTGATGATGCCGGTGATCACATCCACCGAAGGACGCTGCGTTGCCAAAATAACATGAATACCAGCAGCACGCGCCTTTTGCGCCAAACGACACACGCATTCTTCAACATCTTTAGAAGCCACCATCATCAAGTCAGCAAATTCATCGATGACAATCACAATAAAAGGCAGTTTTGTTTTGTGCTCTAAAGGATCTTCGCCTTCACGAATCTCACCGGCCTCTTTTTGTTTGCTCACAAAATCACCAGATTCAATGAGCTTGTTGTAACCCGTGATGTTGCGTGCGTTCACATCAGCAAGTAATTGGTAACGCTTTTCCATTTCGCGCACAGCCCACTTAAGCGAAAGGCTCGCTTTTTTAGGATCAGTCACCACTGGCAACAACAAATGCGGGATGCCTTCGTAAATAGACAATTCAATCATCTTCGGATCAATCATGATCATGCGAACTTCATCAGGCTTTGCATTATATAAGATAGAACAAATCATGGTGTTGATCGAAACCGACTTACCTGAACCAGTTGAACCCGCCACCAAAAGATGCGGCATTTTTTGAAGATCGGCGGTGTAAGGAATGCCTTCGATATCTTTACCAAGTGCGAACACGAGTTTGGATTCTGATTTTTGAAAACGATCATCGGCAATGACGTCTTTAAGCCAAACTGTCTCGCGACCATGGTTGGGAATCTCGATACCAATGGCCGCTTTTTTGGGCAGCGGTGCCACAATGCGCACTGGACGACCACCCATGGCAAGCGAAAGGTCATCAGTGAGACTGTTGATGCGCGATAACTTAACACCAGGTGCGGGCTCAAACTCGTACATGGTGATCACTGGCCCTGGATGAATTTCTGTCACACGACCATCAATTGAAAAATCCTTGAGCTTGCTTTCTAAAATGCGCGCGCTCATTTTAAGACTTTCGATATCGACCTGGGCATCAGTTGTGTCTTCGTAATCCAAAAAAGCCAAAGGCGGCAATTGATAGCCTTCCGAAATGTTTTCCAATTCCATTTGATTCAAAGCAGCCTTAGCGCGTGTGTCTTTTCTTTCTCTGATTTTTGGCTCAACCACTTGATGCGAACTAAGAACCTCTTGCAGTTTCTTACGCGGCAAACTTGACGCCGCCTTCTTTTTGGCTGGCAGAGCTATTTCGGGCTCTTCGTACTCGTCTTCGTCTTCTTCTTCATCATCCTCTTCGTACTCATCATCCTCATCTTCTTCATACTCTTCTTCGTATTCGTCCTCGTCATCCTCTTCTTCACGGTTGTCTTTCCAAGCTTGCAAACGACTCTGATACAGTTTTCTCATGCGAGCCAAAACAAAAATCAAACGCTCACCAAAACCACCAACACCTTTACCAATGACCACTGTGCCTTGACTAAAGGCATCGATCACACTGAGCTTTGTCGCCAAAATGAATGTGAGCAAAACACCAAACACAACAGTGATGTAAACACCCCAGGTGCCCAAATAAGTTTCGCCCAGCTCAGCCAGCAATTGCCCAATGCTGCCACCCGCGTTGACTTGATAATCGCCAAAGGAAAATTCTTGAAACTGCAATTGTAGAAAAATGGCAATGAAGGTGGAACAGACAAGAAAAACAAAAAAATCCAAAGCCCTTAAGTTTTCGCGGCGTCCTGCAAAAAAGAAAAGAGCATTCAATAAAAAATAAAAGCCAATAAAATAGCCGCCACCACCAAGCAAAAAAAACACTGAACCAGAAAGATAAGCTCCAAAAACCCCTCCCATATTTTGCACAGCAAAATGGGACGAGCTGGAAAACAACGATGGATCTTGAGGCGAATAGCTCAAGATACACAGATAATAAAAAACCCCTAAAGCCAATAAAAATAAAGCCATGATTTCTTTGCGAATGCCCGCAAGAAATTCATCGGAGTCTGTGGTATTTGATTTTTTTTTCACTGCCATAAGTTGATCACACCACCCCAAACATCGCCTTCTTCAATTGTGCAAAGCCAATTTTAATCAGCTCGGCGACGAATGAAGGCTGGGATATCGTATTTGTCTTCGTCGATTTCGCCAAAACCCACTGTTTTGGTCGCTTTGCGCATGTCGTTCTGTTTCTGAACTCTTTTGGTTGGTTTGCGCTCAATGCTTGTGCTCTGAACCGATTGCACAGCTGTTTCTGGAAATAATAATTCTTCTGAAGGTTCCGGCAAATGCCCTTTAGGCCTTTGAGATCGCGGCCCTGATTGTGGCTCCTCACCCCAAGAAGACGCTTCGTCTGCGTCAAAAGAAAACTCAGAAGCAGATTGCTCTTCGCTTGTGTACGAAAACAAATCTTCTTCCTGGTCTTCAGAATAATCTTCTAAGGAATCCGCATCATAATCTTGTGATTGCTCAGCAAAGTCATTTTGCAATTCTTGATTTTCTTCTTCTGCAAAAAACGAAGAACCTGATGACACTTCTTCTTCCGTTTGCGAGCGCTCAAAAACGCTGCGTAAATTGTCTGCTTGCACAGATTCTTTTGTGACACTTTGTTGCTCAATGGCCGCTTCTATACTGAATAAATCTGGTTCATCGCTTGCTTCGCCCCAAACAGAAGCCGCTGGCGCTGGACGAGCAATAGGCTCTGCTCTTTGTGGTCTATTTTGCACGACAGGTCGCGCTGGCTCTTTGGGCATCGCTACGTTTTGGACAAGGGGCTCACGCTCAACACGACGGTCAGAAGACTGTGCTTTTTCGTAGCTTAACCAATGGCGTGGGTCTCGTCTGAGTTCGCGATCTGATTTTTCAGGTCGTGCTTTTTTAGCATTCTGACCATCAAAGCCTGTTGCCAAGACTGTCACGTTAATATCATCACCAGCGTTGTCATCGATAACAGATCCAAAAATAATATTGGCGTCTTCGTGCACTTCTTCTTGGATCAGCTTACAGGCTTCGTTCACTTCAAATAAAGTCATGGAAGAAGAACCTGTGATGTTGAGCAAAATGCCCATAGCACCATTAATGGAAACATTTTCGAGCAGAGGCGATGTGATCGCTAACTTGGCTGCTTCGAGTGCGCGGTTTTCACCAGACGCCACACCCGTGCCCATCATAGCAATGCCCGCATCACGCATAATGGTGTTCACGTCAGCAAAATCTAAGTTGATCAAACCAGGCGTGGTGATGAGATCCGAAATACCACGCACAGCGCGCAACAAAACATGATCCGCCATTTTAAAGCTATCGACAATCGGTGTGTTTTTATCGACCATGTTCAAAAGATTATCGTTGGGAATGCAAATGAGTGTGTCGACTTGTTCTTTAAGGGCTTTGATGCCAGCTTCTGCTTGGCGCTGGCGTTTTTTGCCTTCAAAAGAAAAGGGCTTGGTCACAACAGCCACTGTTAAAATGCCCATGTCTTTAGCAACGCTTGCCACCACAGGAGCCGCACCCGTACCAGTTCCGCCGCCCATACCAGCAGTCACAAACACCATATCGGAACCCGACAAGGCTTCTTTGATCATGGCGACATCTTCCAAAGCCGCTTCACGACCAACTTCGGGGTTTGATCCCGCTCCCAAACCTTTTGTGATTTTGTTGCCAATTTGAATTTTTACCGGAGCGTCATTTTGACGAATGGCCTGGGTGTCTGTGTTGATCACCACAAAGTCCACACCCTCTACCTGCGTGCGCATCATTGTTTTAATGGCGTTACCACCGCCGCCACCAACACCAACAATTTTGATTTTGGCAGCCATGCTCAGATCTTCTTCAAATTCAAACACGATTCCTCCTTAAGGGAGTCTGGTCACAGACTAGAATATGTCTTCAAACCAGTTTTTAAATTTATCGCGCGCTTTTATCAGAACACCTTCATCACGCACGCGCATTCTGGCTTGCTGGCGACGTTCATTGCCATACAAAACCAATCCCACTCCCGTAGCATACATGGGGCTTTTCACAACATCGATTAAGCCACCAATACCGCGCGGATGAGACCGCGCTACCGGGTAATCAAAAACTTGTTCTGCCAATTCGGGAGCGCCATCCATGATCGACACACCACCAGTGAGCACAATGCCCGAAGCAATGGCGTCTTCGTAACCAGAACGGATGATCTCTTGACGAACCAAATCGAAAATTTCTTCCAAACGCGGCTCAATGATTTCAGCCAAAATTTGGCGAGACAAAACACGTGAGCGTCGACCACCCACACTGGGCACATCGATGGTGTCGTCTTTGTTAACCAAACTAGACAAAGCACAGCCATATTTTTGTTTGATCTTCTCGGCCTCTAAGGCAGGTGTGCGCAAGCCCACAGCGATATCGTTTGTGATGTGATTGCCACCCAATGGCAAAACAGCCGAGTGTACAACGCTGCCATTCACATGAATCGCAATGTCTGTTGTGCCACCACCAATGTCAATCACCACCACACCAAGCTCACGTTCATCGTCGCTAAGTGTCGCGTAAGAACTGGCCAATGGATTCAAAACAACATCGTTTACATTAAGTCCACAACGGTTAGCGCATTTGATAACGTTTTGAATGCAAGAAACCGATGCGGTCACAATGTGCACATTGGCTTCAAATTTAGCGCCCGACATACCAAGCGGCTCTTTAACACCGTCTTGATCATCAACAATAAATTCTTGCGGCACCACGTGAATGATCTCACGGTCCATGGGCATCACAACAGCAGAGGCGCCATCGATCACACGCTCAATGTCTTTTTCGCTGATGAGTTTGTTTTTTACAGAAACAATGCTGTGACTATTAATGCCTTTGATGTGGCTACCCGAAATGCCTGCGTAAACAGAAAGGATATCGCAACCAGCCATGAGCTCGGCTTCTTCAATGGATCTTTTGATCGCTTCAATGGTTGCTTCGATGTTGACTATGACACCTTTTCTAAGTCCTCGCGAAGGATGCGAACCAATACCGATCACATCAATCCCATCGTGAGTGACCTCTCCAACCACCGCACAAATTTTAGTGGTTCCGATATCAAGACCAACGACTAGATTGTCTTTTTTTGCCATCTGACTGTTCCCCTTTTTTCTGTCTTCTTAAAAGCGACAATACATGAGACTGAGAAAAAAATTAATAAAAATTTTCATAACTTGCGCGCCACAACCCGATTTTTGACGTCTAAATCTAAACGAACAAAGCTTGACTGTTCAAAATCAGCTGATCGAGAAAAAGCTTCCAACTTTTTTTGCTTTTTCACATAACCTTCGCGCCCAAAAAATATTTCCAAACCCTCATTGAGGGTAAAAACGGTGAAGCCAAAAACAGGATCAAAATGCACTTCAGCGATCTCGTGTTTTTTAAAAAATTCTTGCTCGTTCACAAATTGTAAAAACGACAACGAGCGATCCAAATACGAACGCATTAACTGCGGGTAATTTTCTAAATCAGCTTTAGAAAAACCTGTTAAAAAAGGCAGATCCAATTGATCGCCTTCTTGTGCTTTTTTAAAAACCTCACCCTCTTGATCAATCAGATACACATCACCCACATTTAATGCCGCAAAGACTTCTCGTTCTTGCACCTGAACTTGAATGATGTCTGGGAACTTTCTGCGCAAATGCACAATCCCAACCCAAGGGTGTCTTTTGAGCGATTCTTCAATGTCAGAAAAGCTCACAGAAAAAAGCCGATCCTCTGGTGAAATTTTCGAAAGCAAAACCACATCTTCTTTACTAAGATGTTTTAAATCACCAAAAACCTCGACACGTTTAATGCGCAACTCTTCCGAGGTGTTTAGGAAATTCACAAAATAACCAAGGCCAACCAAAACCATTAGCACCAAAGCCACTTGCGCGAGCCGACGCAAATAGTGAAAGCGCCCACGATACAAAAGTGGCCGCCCTTGCCATTTTCGATTTCGAGAACCGTTATTCCAAAACATGATCACATCTCGCATGCATCAAAAGGTTTTCACACAACTCTAAAAACGACATCCCCTTTCCTTGAGCCGCCTTTGGCAACAAGGATGTTTCTGTGAGGCCGGGCAAAGTGTTGACCTCTAAAAAATAAAGCTCTTTGTCATTAGCCACCATGTAATCACAACGCGCAGCACCGCGGCAGCCCATTTGTTTGTACACACGCTCACTGGTGCTCGCCAATTTTTGCAAAACATCTTCTGGCAAACGAGCTGGCACAATGTACTCTGTCATGCCCGAGGTGTACTTGCTTTTGTAATCGTAAAAACCACTTTTGGGAGCGATCTCAATTGAAGGCAACGCCTGACCATTGAGAACACTAACCGTGACTTCTATGCCTTTGATAAAACTCTCGACCAAAAGCTCATCACAAAATTCAAAAGCAGCATCCAATGCCCCAGGCAACTCTTCGCTTTGAAACACACGCGTCATACCAATGGTGGATCCTTCGCGGCTTGGTTTTACAATCACAGGCAAATACGATTCTTGCCATTGCTGCAAAAACTCTTCGCGATCATTTTCTGTAACAACCCAAGAACGCGCCATGGGAACATTTTGATCCTGTAATAATTTTTTGGTGCGAATCTTATCGTAACAAATTGCAGAACACAGCACACCTGATCCTGTGTAAGGAATTTGCAGCCACTCCAAAACACCTTGAGCAGCGCCATCTTCGCCCATGAGCCCATGCAAGCCATTAAAAACCAGATCCACGCTTTCGTTTTTTAATTCCAAAAGCGATCGCTCCTTGGGATCAAAAGAAAGCACATTATAACCAGCCTGCGTTAAAGCCTTGCAAACAGCCGTTCCGCTACGCAACGAAACTTCGCGTTCAGCAGAAACGCCACCTAATAAAACGGCTATCTTTTTACTTTTGATGTCTTGCTTTGAAAACACATATTCCTTTTTATGATTCTGGATCTTCCCCAATCACTTTGATTTCTGTTTCTAAAACAATGCCCGTTGTGTTCTTGATTTTGTCTTTTGCCAAATTGATTAAAGTCAAAACGTCTTTGGCCTTGGCGTTGTCTTCGTTGATGATAAAATTACCATGCTTAGGCGAAATGCGCGCGCCACCAACACGCACGTTTTTTAAACCTGCCTCTTCAATTAACTGTCCCGCTGTGGCCACAACTTCTTTTTCGTGTGTCGGTTGCGGGTTCTTAAAAACAGATCCTAAATTAGGATACTCAAGCGGCTGTGTGTTGACGCGTTTTTCTTGGTAAGGCTTCATCTCTTGCTCGACCTCTTCTGGAGTTTTGATTT
This sequence comes from Deltaproteobacteria bacterium, assembly GCA_024233595.1. Lineage (GTDB taxonomy): Bacteria > UBA10199 > UBA10199 > UBA10199 > JADGCS01 > JACKPK01. The sequence continues at coordinate 59,273 of JACKPK010000003.1, read as the reverse complement.
GGGTCAAACGAAACACCACACTCAATACAAATTGTGTGCGCGGCATTTTAAGATCACGGTACTCAAACTTTAAACGCTCACGGCCAAGCTCAAGCACTTCGCCTTCTTTGGTTAAAAACTGCGCGCTGCGCACAAAGTCTTTTATTTCGGCCACGGGCGTGCCCGCATTCATAGCGACCAAACCACCAACACTTCCAGGAATACCATTAAGAGGCGCAAAATCAGCCGCGCCCAAATCACGGGCAATTTGCATGACTTTTTTCCAAGGCATTCCCGCCGAAACACGCAGATCAATGTGATCGTCAGTTTGTTCTAAAACTTCGTAATCGCTTAAAGCATCGTAAAGGCAAATCACAAAACCTCTAACGCCGCCGTCTTTCACCAAGGTGTTCGCGCCTTTGCCTAAAATTGTATAAGGCACGTTGTGTTCACCGGCTAACTCCAAGGCAAATTTTAAAGCCTCGATTGTTCTTGGTTTTAAATAAGCATCAGCTGGTCCACCAATTTTAATGTAAGTGTGTTTTGATAACGGCTCGTTGAATTTAACCTCGCCATCAAAACGCAAAGTCAGAATGTCTTTGAGATCTTCGGACAAAGTGAGTTTTTGCTTTTTCTGCCAACGCTTTAGGATGTCCTGGTGCAAAGCATTACGTCCCATTGTGCTTGTCACTTCTTGTTCTTGCATGTTGTCATTTCCTTTCTTTTTACTCATGGTTGACCAAACGACTTTTTGAGTTCCTTCGCAATCTTTTTACCCACTTTTGTGATATCGCCAGCGCCCAAAGTCAACACAACATCACCCGGCAAAATGTGGCCAACAAACTCATTCACCATTTTTTCACTTTGCTGCAAGTAAGAAGCGTCCACCTTGCCTTTTTCTTGAATGGCTTCCGCCAGCTTCTTACCGCTCACTCCTGGCAGGCTCTTTTCGCCCGCTGCGTAGATTGTAGTGATAAAAACCAAATCAGCAAGATCAAAAGCCTTCACAAAATCAGTGAACAAATCCTGAGTTCGTGTGTAACGATGCGGTTGAAACAACACCACCAAACGCCCCGCAAAAGCCCGACGAATAGCAAATAAAGTGGCTTTGATTTCAGTGGGATGATGCCCGTAATCGTCAATGGCTGTGATGTTGCGATTCTTAAGCAAGACCTCCATGCGACGACCAACACCTTTGAATTGCATCAATCCTTTTTTTACTTTTTTAAGGCTCACACCAAGTTCTTCCGCAACCGCAATGGTAGCAAGCGAATTCAAAACATTGTGACGACCCGGCGTGTTGATTGTGATGCGATCAATAAATTGATCGTAACGAAACAAATCAAACGATGTTTTAGCCCCTTCATACTCCAAACCTTCAGCATTCCATTCAAAGTCTTTGTTAAAGCCATAAAGAATGGTGCGGCGATCCACTTTTTCAGAAAGTTTTTTTGTTTCGTTGTCTTCACCACACAAAATAGCAACGCCATAAAATGGCAAGCGTTCACAAAAGCTCTGAAAGGCTTCACGGTATTTTTGAAAACTCCCGTAATGATCCATGTGTTCACGATCCATATTGGTCACAACCGCAATGCTCGGGAATAATTTTAAAAACGAACCATCAGATTCATCAGCCTCGGTGATCATGAAATCACCTTTTCCTAAACGCGCGTTCGATCGCAAACTTCTGACTTTGCCGCCAATGATCACAGTGGGATCATAACCACCCGCGTGCAAAACACTAGCAAGCAACGACGTGGTGGTGGTTTTTCCATGAGTGCCCGCAACCGCAACACCATACTTAGCAAGCCGCATGATCTCGGCTAACATCTCGGCACGCTGAATCACCTGAATGCCTTGTTTTTTTGCAAACACCAATTCGGGATTGGCTTTTTGAATAGCAGAACTCACCACCACAACTTCGGCCTGAGCTACATTTTTTTCGTTATGGCCAATGTGAATCTTAGCTCCCAAACGCGTGAGTCGCCGTGTTATGGAACTGCGTTTGATATCAGAACCACTCACGGGGTAACCAAGACTCAATAGGATTTCAGCAATGCCACTCATGCCAATCCCACCAATGCCAATAAAATGGATTTTTAACTTCTTATACATTCACTCGTCTTTTCAAATCGCTCACAATGTCTGTTGCCGCATTTGGGCGCGCCAAGGTTTCCATGATCGTCGCTTTTTTTGCCAAGCTCTCAGGATGCTCCATGCTCTCTTTTAAAATCGCTGCCAATTCACTGGGGTCTGAATCTTGCGGCATTAACCAACAACCACCGCCGTGCACAAAAGCACGCGCGTTCTTTGTTTGATGATCATCAGCTGCTTGCGGGTAAGGCACTAAAACTGCAGGTCGCCCACAAAGCGCTAATTCTGTGACAGTGCCAGCTCCCGAACGACACACCAGCAAGTGCGACCAACGGTATCGCTCTGACATGTCATCAAAAAATCGCGAAACCTCTGCCTTTAAATTATTTTTATGATAAAACTCTTTGATCTCGTCTTCGTCTGTAGCCCCTGCTTGGTGCACAATGCGTAATTTATTCCAACAATCGGGGATCAATGCCAAAGCCTCTAACCACAAACGGTTCATGCCCACAGCACCTTGCGAACCACCAAATACAAAAACATGAAACTCATCTTTAGAAATTTCATAAGCGCTTTTTGAAATTTGTGCTCGGATCGGGTTACCAAAACAATTTACTTTTTTACTTGGGAAAAATGCCGCGCTCTCTTCAAAACTTGTGTAAACCACTTTTGCAAAACGAGATAACACACGATTTGTTAAACCTGGGTGCGCGTTTTGATCTGCCAAGGCAACAAAACGACCCGTAAAAGCAGCCACTATACATGCTGGACCAGAAGCATAACCACCAATACCTAAAACCACATCTGGATTTTCTTTACGCAAAATGCCTTTGGCTTGCCAAAGTGCTTTGGGCAAACCCAATAAAGTTTTTATCTTAAACAGCAATCCATAACCCTTAAGACGCCCCACATTTAATAAATGCAATTCAAATCCAGCCTTGGGCACATGCGTTGTTTCTTGCCCCTGCGGCGTTCCCACAAAAACAGCCTCGCCACCCGAACGCACCCACGCTTCGGCAATAGCCAAACCAGGAAAGACGTGTCCTCCTGTGCCACCACCAGCAACTAATAATTTGGGGTTACGTTCCGACATTAAGAAACTTCCTCTCCGGTGTGCGTTGAAACGTTAAGCAAAATCCCAACACAGGCAAGCGACATGATGAGCGATGTTCCGCCGTAACTAATAAAAGGCAAAGCCAAACCTTTTGTTGGCAACACACCCATCACAACACCAAAGTTAATGAATGCCTGTAATCCAACAAGACTTGTAAGGCCCAAGGCTAAAAACATGCCGAATAAATCTTTGGTTTTTTGCGCGATCTTAATGCCACGGTAAACAAAGAACAAAAATAACCCCGCCACAAAAACAACACCAAGCATCCCAAACTCTTCTCCAAACACCGAAAAAATAAAATCGGTGTGCGCCTCTGGCAAATAAAACAACTTTTGTTTGCTCTCACCCAAACCAACACCGGTTAAACCACCAGAGCGGAACGCAACAAAGGATTGAATGATTTGAAAACCGTAATCGAGTTTGTACTTCCAGGGATCCAAAAATGCTAAGATACGGCGTTTTCGAAACGAAACCGAAAAAATCAAAAGATACAAAACGGGCGCTGCCGCTAAGATACTTCCTATTAAATAAGCAGTGCGCGTTCCCGAAACAAAAAGCATTAAGAAAACAACAGATCCCAAAACAAAGGCCGACCCCAAATCTTTTTGTAACAAAATCAAACCAATGTAAAAACCAGCTAAAGCAATGACCGGCACATAACCTTTAGCAAACTCACGAATGCGTTCTTGCTTTTTATCAATAAGATAAGCCGTGAGCATGATCACAACCACCTTTGTGATTTCGGAAGGCTGCAAACCAAAACCACCAAGACGAATCCACCGACGCGCGCCGCCAGCACTATGGCCAAATTGCGGGATGAAGCTCATGGCCATGAGCACTAAGGCGGCTATCATCATCGGAAAAATCAATTTTTGATAATGTTTGTAATCAATTTTTTTGGTTGTGAACAACGCCACCAAACCAACAACAATATAAATCATTTCTTTTTTCAAAAAGTAATACGTGTCTCCATAACGTTCCTGAGCCAAAATAGCGCTTGATGAAAAAATCATCATCACACCAATCAACACCAACATCAGGGTTGTGAAAAACAAATACACATCAAAGGGCTTTTGAATTTTAACCTTTGTTTTCTGAGACCCAAAATTAGGCAACACTTTGTGGTTTTGGTTGCGGTAGCGTGTTCTTGTAAAAATCATGCGTGCACCTCGTTCTCTTGAATCTGTCTATTCACAAGTCGCTGAAACGAATCCCCACGATCACTGTAATCACGAAATTGATCTTGGCTTGCACAAGCGGGCGATAACAAAACAACATCGCCAGACCGCATCAACTTGAACGCACGCTCCACAGCCTTGTCCAAGACACCGCATTTTTCGATATTTGCAGACCCCTTAAGGCTCTCGGCTATTTTTTCGCTCGCTTCACCAATTAACAAAACAGCTTTAGCTTTGTGTTCCACCAAGGCTTTTAAAGGTTTAAAATCAGAAGCTTTATCGCGACCACCCAAAACCAACAACACCCCGGCCTCAAAACTTGCCAAAGCCATCACCACAGCAGGCACATTGGTTGCTTTTGAGTCGTCAAAAAACCGCACGCCTTTGTGCTCCGCAAAACATTGCATGCGATGTGGCAGTCCTTTAAAGTTGCGCAATGTGTTTTGATACGACAAGCGCGCCGCTTCACTGTCATCAATCAAACAACAGACGAGCAACGATGCTAAAATGTTTTCTAAATTATGCAATCCCGCTAAAGCGCGATCTTGCACGTCAAATTCAAAGACCTTATCTTTTGCAATCAGGACTTGAGCGCATTCGTTTTTGAGACACGCGCCTTTGTCTAAAACATTCACCAAGCTGTAACCAAAACTTTTGCAATGGCCTTTTTTAGCCACTCGCGCACAAAATGGATCGTCATCGTTAAAAACAAAAACATCTTGTTCTGAACTATTTTTAATGATCTGCGCCTTCGCCTGACCATAGGCATCTCTGCTTTGGTAGCGATCGGCGTGGTCATCACCCAAATTGAGAAACAAGGCGATGTCATGTCGCAAACTACCAACAAGCTCTAGCTGATAACTACTTTCTTCAATGACATAAACTTGGTGCTGCGCTTTTTGCATAACAGCTTCAATGAGCGGTTCACCAACATTGCCAAAAAGCCCCGCATCAACACCCGCATCCTGCAACATTTTATGAATCAAACACACAGTTGTGGTTTTGCCATTGGTGCCAGTGACACCAACAAAACGCCCCGACAAAAACAAGCTGGCCAGCTCGAGCTCACCAAATAAAGCTTTGTTTTTTTGTCGCGCTTCTTGAATCACAGGATGAGAAAGCGGCACACCTGGGCTCACCAAAACAAGATCGACTTCATCCCAGTTTTCTTGAAACACCTCGTGCTGATCACAGCTTTGAGTTGAATCATCAAAAACGAAACAACGCTTGTTCTGTGTCTGACAAAAGCGCGCCAGAGCCTTTCCGGTCACACCATAGCCCACAACAAGGCAAGAGGTTGCCTTAAGAAAAAGTTCTTTTCTGGTTGTTTGTTCTGCGTTCATCGAATCTTAAGTGTCACCAAAGCAAATAAAGACATAATAAAAGAAAGAATCCAAAAACGAACAATCACTTTTGATTCTTTCCAACCCATGAGTTCAAAATGATGATGCAAAGGCGCCATTTTAAAAATGCGTTTTTTAAACAACTTAAACGAGCCCACCTGCAAAATCACCGAAACCGTTTCTAAAACAAAAATCCCGCCAATCAGGATCAGAAGGATTTCGTTTTTGGTGATCATGGCCACCGTGCCAAGCAGACCACCCAAACCTAAAGCACCAACGTCGCCCATAAAAATATCTGCAGGATGCGTGTTGTACCAAAGAAACCCAATCAAAGACCCAATGGTGGCACCACAAATGATGCTCAGCTCACCCGCACCAAGCACCAAAGGCGCCTGCAGGTAATTAGCAATCACAGCGTTACCGGCGGCGTAAGCAAGCACACCATAACTAAAAAAGGAAATGATCGATGGCACAGTCACCAAACCATCTAAACCATCTGTTAAATTCACAGCGTTGGCAGCACCCACAACAACCAAAATGGTGAAGTAAAGATACCCAACGCCCAAATCAAAATGAAAATCTTTTAAAAACGGCACCCTCAAAGATGTGTCCAAATAACCCATGCCGTACAAAACCAAACCAGCAAGCAAACAAACAAAAACCTCAATCACGATTTTGTATTGCCCCCTAAACCCTTTGGGATCTTTTTTAATGACCTTGCGGTAGTCGTCGATCAAACCCACTAAACCAAAACCAAGCATGACCAACATAGAGACCCACACAAAGACATTGCTTAAATCGCACCACAAAAAAGTCGACACAGAAAGCGCGAATAACAAGAGCACGCCGCCCATGGTGGGTGTGTTTTGTTTTTCCAAATGTGTTTTAGGACCATCCTGACGAATCACCTGTCCGAATTGTTTGGCTTTAAGAAACAAAATCCATTTCTTACCAAAAAGAAAATAGATGATCATGGCTGTCATCAAGCTGCCAAAAGTGCGAAACGTGATGTAACGAAACAAATTAAAAAGAATGAATTCGTCTCTGAGAGGATAAAGAAAATAGTACAACATCACCCACACCTTTCTGGAGCCTGCAAAGCCTCGATCACTTTTTCCATTGCTGATCCACGCGACCCTTTGACCAACAAACCCAATGGCGTGCCTTGCTGCCACTCTTGCCGGATGATTTTTTGAGCCAAGCCTTTTGCATCAGAATCCCAATGCGTCTTTAGAAACTCTTTGTCGTCCTTCCAAAATCCCAACACGGCATTCTTAGAAATTTCGCCTTTGGCATACAAGGCATCGATACCCAGCTCTTTTGCAAAAACACCTATCTCGTGATGCAATGTTACGGCTTGATCACCCAGCTCCAGCATATCACCCATCACCAAAATCTTTTTGCGCTGCGGAAAACTTTCGACCAAAGCCGAGACTGCTGCACGCATGGAATCAGGGTTGGCATTGTAAGAATCATCAACAAGCACATGACCATCAAAATCCAAACGACGACCACGATTAAAATGAATTTCAAAACTTTTGAGTGCGCTTAAAATATTTTCATCATCAACACCCAAGGTATTGCAAATCGCGTAAACAACCAGCGCGTTTTGCACATGGTGCCTTCCAACTAATTTTTGCTGTATCAAAACCTTTTCTTCGCCATAACAAACACAAAACTCGTTACCTTGTTCAGACACCTTCACTTCACAGGCATTAAAATCACAACTGCCACTAAAACCGTAACTAATGCGCTTGGCTGCTGTTAGCATGGTGCGAATGAAAGGATCGTCATCAAACGAAAACGCGATAGCGTCTTCGCCCAAACACGCAAACAATTCGCCTTTGGCCTTGGCCACACCCTCAAGACGACCACCAAGGTTTTCGATATGAGCATGACCAACATTGGTGACCAAAGCATGCGATGGCGAAACCATTTTAGCGAGGTATTCGATTTCGCCAAAATGACTCATGCCCATTTCGATAATGTAAAAATCAGCATCTTCATCAAAATCAAAAACAGTGAGAGGCACACCCAAATGATTGTTCAAATTTCCTTTTGTGAAATTGACTTTTCCGACTTGCGACAAAGCGTGCGCCAACAATTCTTTGGTTGTTGTTTTGCCGCTAGACCCTGTGATCGCGATCACAGGTTTAGAGATACGTTCACGAAGATACGAAGCCATTTGCCCCATGGCCTGAACAACATCAGGCACAACAATTTGGTCGGCTTGATCGTCAATGCGCTTTTCACAAAGAATAGCCTTGGCACCAGAAGCTCGTGCTTGCTTGATAAAATCATGACCATCAAAACGCGGGCCTTTTACGGCAAGAAACAAACTATCTTTTGTGACCGCACGTGAATCATGCACCACTTTCGCAAAACAAAAATCGTCAGGCAAGGAAAGCCCCTGCTCACCAAAACATTTATACAGATCGGAAACGCAAATCTTCATAGCAAAGCCTCCCTGGCTACTTCACGATCATCAAAATGAATTTTTTCTGTGCCTAAAATCTGGTAATCTTCGTGCCCTTTGCCTGCAATCAAAACCACGTCTTCTGGCTTTTTGAGTTCAATGGCCAAACGAATGGCTTTGGCGCGATCGGGTTCAATCTGATAACCGCGAAAACCATCATAAGAATCCATGTGCTGCGACACGCCGGGTTCAATGTCTTTTAATATTTGTTCAGGATCTTCTGTACGCGGGTTATCGCTTGTCACAAGTGCCACGTCAGAAAGCTTTGCCACCACGCGTCCCATTAAAGGTCGCTTGGTGCGATCGCGATCGCCACCGCACCCAAAAACTGTAATCAAACGGCCTGGCTCAATTTGCTCGCCCATGGTGATGCGCAAAGCCGACAAAACATTCTCTAAGGCATCTGGCGTGTGCGCGTAATCAACAAAAATAGCCTGATCAGCTATTTTTTCTAAACGGCCTGGCACCGAAACCTGCGATAAAATTTTTGCGGCCCGCTCTAAAGTGCCGCCAGATTTAAGATAGACGCCAAGAGCTGCCAAGGCATTTGCTAAATTATGTTCCCCAATGAGTGAAAGCTGAATCGAAGCTTTTTGTCCTTGATACAACAAATCAGCTTTGACTCCTTGCAGATTGATCACCACATTTTCGACCGCAAGGTCTGCTGTTTTTTGTTTTGTTGAATAACTCAAACAAGAGATGTTTGTGTTTTTTAAATCTTGAATGAGCTTTTGTCCGTACTCGTCATCGGCATTGATCACAGCCACTTTGTTTTGCTTTTTTGACAACAAGAGCTCACGCGCAAAAAGCAAACGCTTTGCTTCGTAGTAATCGTCAAGATCTTTGTGATAATCAAGATGGTCCTGAGATAAATTTGTAAAAATCGCAGCATCAAAATCAATGGCATGCACTCGGCATTGCTCTAAAGCATGGGATGAAGTCTCCATAGCAATATTCTTCACCCCATGCTTGAGCATGTCCGCAAGTAAACCTTGAAGCCGAAAGGCATCTGGCGTTGTGTGCGACGCCGCCAACTCAAACTCTTTACACCGGTAGTTCACGGTCCCAAAAACACCGGACTGTTCTTTTCCCCAAAGCGCTTCTAAAAAATAAGTGATGGTGGTTTTGCCATTGGTGCCTGTGACTCCACACACAAAAAGATCTTTAGAAGGATGATTAAAAAATGCTGCGCTGGCTTTTGCATAAACCTCACGGACATTTTCGACTTGAATCACGGGCACTGATAAATTTTGATTCAACTCTGACTGGCAGACCACTGCCGAGGCTCCCCCTTTTTGAGCCTCGACAGCAAAGGCCTTGCCATCAAATGCACTGCCTTCGATCGCAAAAAACACATTGCCTTTTTTTAAAGTGCGCGTGTCCACACTCAATCCCGTTACTTCAACACCTGCCGGGACTTCTGCACAACCGATTAACACTTGGTCTAAGTTCATTGTTGTCATGATCGGTGCTCCAATTTTACAAACAAAGACTGACCTTGTTTAAATTGAGAGCCTGGTTGCGGCGACTGTTTCACAACCACACCGCTACCACTTGTTTTGAGACTCAGCCCCTGATCACCAAGAAGCTCATGCACCTTACGCAAACTGAGCCCACGCAAATCTGGCACGCGCTTGGCCTCAAAATCTTTTTCGATGTTTCTAAAGCGCAGCTTCAAAACAGAATTGAGTTCTGCGACACTTAATTTGTTTTCTGGTTTTGTGTTTTTAGGATCATGCGTTTTAAATTCTGGCGTGATGCCCGCGTACGCAAGAGACTTTTCGGCAATCTCTTTAAACACAGGCCCTGCCACCACACCACCGTAATAACCATTTTCTTTTGGTGTGTTGAATACAACGTAAATTAAGTATTTGGGTTTATTAAGCGGAGCAAATCCTAAAAAAGAACTCATGTAAGCATGATCAGCGTAAGCTCTTTTTTCCAAATCAAAAATTTGTGCTGTGCCGGTTTTACCACCTGACAAATAACCATCAATGTGCGTTTGCGGAGCTGTGCCACCTTCTTGTGTGACCGAATGCAACATGGCTCTTAAATCATCGGAAACGTTCTGATCTAAAATTTGTACGGGCTCGTTGTCTTCAATAAGAACATCTTCTTGCTCATGATGATCAACAACTCTTTTGACAACACTTGGCTTAACGTACCAACCGCCGTTCACCATAGCCCCGTAAGCACCCGCCATTTGAATGCCATTAACTGCCAGTCCTTGCCCAAAAGCAATGTTACTAAACTCAATGTCTTTCCAAGTTTTGTAATGCCGCAAGCTGCCTGCCAATTCGCCAACAAAACCAATATCGATTTTTTCACCAAAGCCCATGCCCTTAATGGTGTTGTAAAATTGTTCCGGACCAATTTTTTGCGCTATTTTTGTCACCCCAATATTTGAAGACACCTTGAGAATGCCTTTAACATCCAACCAACCTTTGGGGTGATCGTCTTTAATGATATTTGTTTTAACGCGGTAGCTGCCGTTCTCACAAAAAAAGCGATCGCTGATTTTCACTTCCCCTGATTGCAACGCTGCGGCCATCAAAACTGTTTTGAATGTTGAGCCCGGCTCAAAGGTGTCGAGCACGGCGTGGTTTTTCCAATACTTTTGCGGGTACTTCCAATAAACATTGGGATTAAAAGATGGGTAATTGGCCATGGCCAAAATATCACCGGTATCAACATCAGTCACAATCGCGTAAGCAGATTTGGGCTTGTGCTTTTGAGCGGCTTTTAAAAGCGCTTGTTCGGTGATGCTCTGCACATTGCGATCTAAAGTCAGATACACATCATGACTTTTTTCTAGAGAATCGCTGGTCGAAAAAAAACGCCCCCGCGCATCACGTTGCACTTCTTTGGCCGTGGCATCCGCTCGCAAGAAATGATCGTAAGACAATTCTAAACCAGCAAGCGCCTTGGCATCGTAACCAACAGCACCAAGAAGCTGACCCGCCAAATGCTTATTGGGGTAAAAGCGACGGTACTCACGCACAACCTGAACGCCTTTAAAACGTTTGTCTTCGATTTTTTCGCCATCAGAAGCAGCAATACGACGCTCAATCCATTCGAATTTTCTTTTGGATTTTAACTTCTGTAGGATTTCTTTTTTGGGACGAGACGTGTGCTTGACCAACAAAGAAATCAGCTCATTTCTTTGTGCGTCTAAAATAAGATGAGGATGAATACCAATGGAAGTCACCATCACATCCAAAGCCAACACATCACCATTGCGATCATAAATGGTGCCGCGTTTGGGTTTGATCGTGAGTTTTTTATGATACTGTGCCTTGGCAAGATCATTGAGCTTGGCATTGCCTAGAATTTGCAATTGGTAGGAGCGCAGACAAATGACCGAAAAAAACGCGATAAAAAGCGTGAAGATCAGAGAAATCTTGATGCGGTAAGTACGGAGCTTTTTGTTTTTGTTAGACATGGACCCACTATTCGTTTTTCACCTGCACTGATTTAATTTGCTCAACCTCAGGGTATTGCATGCCAATTTTTTGTGCTGCGAACTCTTGCAATCGATCTGGAGATTTCATGAGCGCCAACTCCATTTCTAGGCGCCTGTTCTCCACTAGAATTTCATGATACTGGTTTTGATGTTCGTTGATTTCGTAACCAAGCTGAACAATCTGGATGCGAGACCAAATGTAAAACAAAGCCAAAATCACAGCAAAAACCAACAAGACCAAAAGCTTGATCACAAACTTTGTTTTTAAAAAATCTAATTTAGTGACCGTTGATTGTTTCCCAACGGCACGACTCCCTAAGGTGTACCCGGTGACAACTCTGTTCATAAGGACCTTCTTTCTAATACCCTCAACCGCGCCGAACGCGCTCGTGGGTTTTGGTCAATTTCTTCAGCGCTTGGCTTAATGGCTTTACGCTTTGGCAAAGCAAAGCCATCTTCCATGGCCAAGTCTCTAAATTTTGTTTTCACCATACGGTCTTCACCGCTGTGAAACGCAATCACGGCCAAATGACCGTTTGGCTTTAAATGCTGAGGAGCTAACTCTAAAAAAAGTTCCAATTCTTTTAGCTCCTGATTCACAGCAATGCGTAAGGCCTGAAAAACTTTGGTCGCCGCGTGAATCTTTTTTTGTCGATAAAATCGACCCAAAACACGATCACAAAGATCCCGCAGTTCGGAGGTTGTTTTGTAAACAACACCTTTTTCTCGGTCATGCACAATTGCCGCCGCAATTTTTCGCGAGTAACGCTCGCCTCCAAAATAAAAGAACATATCAGCCAAATCTTCTTCCGATTCTTCCTGTAAAAGATCTGCTGCCGTTTTTTCCAAACGGTGATCAATGCGCATGTCCAAAGGCGCATCATCTAACAAAAACCCAATTCCTAAATCGGCCTCCGCCAACTGCGGCGACGAAATGCCCAAGTCGACCAAGATGCCATCAAAGTTTTTTTCTAACAGCTCTTCTTGCAAAACGCGCGAGAAGCGCTGATGAAAAACCGTAACGCGATCATCTTCAGCAAACTTACTTTGCAAAAGCTTGGCTGTGGGCAAATGATAATCGCAAACAAACACTTTTGCTTTTGAGCCTAGCTTTTTTAAGAGCAAGCTTGTGTGCCCGCCATAGCCGCCCGTTCCATCCAGATAAATTCCATCTGGATCGGTAACCCAAGCTGACACCGTTTCTTCCAGTAACACCGAGACATGATCAGCCATGACGACTCTCTTGCGTTTCAATTTTCAAAGCTGCCAACCTAACGCCAAAAACTACTGATAAATTTCGTTTGATTCCGTCCGCGTCAAAAAACTCAAAATACCTTCGGAGATATTGGCATAATCTTCCAGGTATTGGTCTGCGCCCGTAAACCGAATCATCTCGCGCGCGTCTTCTTGCACGCTCACCAAGCGGATGTCTCCGCTCATGTCTCGAAACGACATGGCTTTCTCTATGAGATTTTTGATGACCACGTAATGAATGTGATCCACCGACGTCATATCGATGAGCACTTTGTTGTGATTGGTTTGTTGCAAAGAGTTCAACACACGTTCGATGCGATCGATTTCCATAAAAGAAACCTCACCAAACAAATGTAAAATTGAAATATCGTGCACTTTAGAAATCTCCATTCACCACTCCTTTTTCACACGAAGCTCGCCAAGCTTTGCTCAACAAATCACAACCCAAGCTCAGCTAACTTTTCTGTCATCGCGCCAATGTCGTTTTGGCTTTCTTCAAAAATTTTGTCCCAACGATCTTGCGACCACACTTCGATACGTTTGGTCATGCCTACAAAAATCAAATCACGATCGATGCCCGCGTACTCACGCAAGGTCGGCGGAATGAGAATACGACCTTGTTTATCGAGCACACATTCGGTTGCCGCAGAAATGAAAACACGCTGCAAAGCTTTGACCTCTGGCTTGAACTGCGGGAGACTGGCCACGCGGTCCTCGATTTTTTGCCATTCTGCGACGGGATAACCCCACAAACAGCCGTCAAAATTGGTCAAAATCAGCCGTTCGTCGTAGGCGCACGAGAGCACTTCCCGAAATTTTGAGGGAATGGACACCCGTCCCTTGGCATCAAGGCTATGTGCAAAACGACCGCGAAACATGAAATCCTTAGTGATTTAAAATACTTGCAAGTACCCTGGAGAAATTTACCACTTTCTCCCACTTTTTGGGATTTTAAACCATTTTTTTGAAATCGGTCAAGAAACGATTGGGCTTCGTCAGAATTTTTAAAGCATTGATTTATGGTTGCTTTTCGCCAGCCTGTGGACAACTCGCGCATTTTCGTTCAAAGCTATTGAAATCACAGGATTTTTATTGTTTTCCAACAACTTAGGGATAAGTTTGCACAAACTGTGGAAAAGCCGGTGATCAGGCTGAAAAATAGAGGTTTTTCAAGAAGTGTTCTTCGACTTTTACACAAGGATATCCACAATTGGTCGTGAGATTCATAACAACAAATTTAGAGATCTGCCGATAGTTAAAGAGATGAAAATGCCTTTGATCAACTTTTAAGAAAGAATCTGTTCCAAAAACCCCTCGAACACCTCTGTCGTGCGCAGAAGGTCTTCATCGCTGTGTTTGAGCGAAATAAAGCCAGCTTCAAAAGCACTTGGTGCCACATAAACACCGCGCTCCAAATAATAATGAAACAACTGGTTGAATGTTTCGCCATTGGCTTTGCGCGCATCGTCTGCGGTGTTGACAGGGTGATCCGCAAAGAACACCGAAAACATGGAACCCACACGATTGATCTGTGCCGTCACTTTTTGACGATCCAACGCCGCTTGCAAAGCCTCTTCTAAAAGCGCGCCCTTGCGCTCTAGTTCTTTGTAAACCTTGCCTTTGCCTTCCGATAGCATTGTGAGCGTTTTAAGCCCAACAGCCATGGCCAAAGGATTCCCCGATAAAGTGCCCGCTTGGTAAACAGGGCCTTCGGGAGCCACGCAGGCCATGATGTCAGCACGACCACCATAAGCACCAACAGGCAAACCACCACCAATGATTTTTCCAAAACAAGTTAAGTCTGGTGTGATGCCATAAAGCTCTTGCGCCCCACCCAAAGCCACACGAAAACCTGTCATGACCTCGTCAAAAATCAAAAGCGTTTTGTGCTCATCGCAAAGTTTACGCAAGCCTTGCAAAAATCCTTCTTGCGGCGGGATGCAACCCATATTGCCAATAATGGGTTCCACAATCACACAAGCCACTTCATTTTTATTGGCCTCTAAAACCGCCTGCACCGATTCCAAATCGTTGTAACGCGCGCTTAAAGTGTGCTCAGTAAAACTTTTGGGAACACCAGCGCTGTCAGGCACACCGCAAGTCTCTGCACCGGATCCCGCTTTGACCAAAAGGTAATCGGCATGACCATGGTAACAGCCATCGAACTTGATGATCTTATCGCGCTTTGTGTAACCACGCGCCAATCGGATCGCGCTCATGGTGGCCTCGGTGCCAGAATTCACAAAACGAACTTTGTCTATACTGGGAACAAGCTCTTTGACCTTTTCAGCAAGATCAATTTCTTTGGGGGTGGGCGCTCCAAAACTCAAACCGTTTTTCATGGCGTAGTGTAAATCTGTTAAAACCTCGGGTGCGGCGTGTCCTAAAATAGCAGGGCCCCACGTGCCGACATAATCCAAATACTCGTTGCCATCGGCGTCGTAAACATAAGCGCCCTTAGCGCGCACAATAAAAGGCGGCGTGCCTCCCACTGATTTAAACGCACGCACGGGGCTGTTCACGCCACCCGGGATACTCTGTTTGGCCTTAGCAAAAAGTTTTTCGGAAAGTTCTGTTTTCATGCGCAAAGGCATAGCGAATCTAGACGCCAAGACGCAAAGGATTTTAGTGATAATCACCCATGACTTTATCAACTGACTTTGTTAGAAACAGCATCCGAAAAACACAAACCACGAGAGATCCATGAAAAATTTCATTTTTATTTGTCTGTTCATAACCTTTATCGCGCCGTTTTCTGTTTTGGCACAAGAAGCCACACTCAAGCCCACAAACTGGCACCTGCACTCACCTAAATTCAAAGATCAGGTTCCCAAAACATGGCAAGCGCACAACACATTAAAATTAGGTGGCGTGATCACAGCCGGAAACTCCGAAAACATCACCCTAGACGCCAGCGAATCACTGACCCTGCGCAAAGGGCTCTTTACCGACAAGCTGAATGCCGGTGCGGTGTTCTCACGCTCGCAAGTTAATGGCGCTTCACAAACCACGGCACAGTACTTTTTTGCCAACAATCAAACAGAATACCTCTTTTATAAAAAATGGTACTGGCAAACTGGTTTGGGTTGGCTCACCGATCAACTCAATGGTTTGGACCACAAAATCCAGGCCATGACAGGCATTGGTAATTATTTTATCGAAACCGATAGCATTGTGTTCAAAGCGGGCGGCGGCTACACCTACGATAAAGAATTCCGCATTGCTCCCGACAACGATCAAAGCATTCATTCGGCCACCTTGGGCTATTTGTTTTCTTGGCAAATCAACGAACACGTTTCGCTGCGCCACATTTCGGAAGGCTTTTTTAACTTAGAAGTCGTGGAAGACGTCCGCTTTAACACTCTGGCCGAAATCAAAGCAAACCTCATTGAACACCTGTCTCTGGCTCTGACTTCTAATTTTCGCTTTGATAACCAACCAGTGACTGGATTTAAAAAATGGGACTTTGCACAAACCGCCTCTGTCGTTTTAGACTTCTAGGGTGAACACAAACCCCAAAGCCTATTTGTTAATCGATGGAGACTGCTCCCTTTGCCAAGCCATCAACCAACACTGGGCTCGGTGGATGCAAGAAAATAACATCCAGGCCAAAGCCTATCAGGATTACAAAGACCAAGCTGACTTTCCTCTGAGTCAGCAAGAACTCAGTGAAGCCGTGCACCTGATCTTTGATTCTGGCAGCACCTTAAAAGGCCCCGATGTTTTTCGTTACTATTTAAAAACACAGAAAAAATTCTGGCTGTTCTACGTGATTACGACCTGGCCTGTTTTTAAACAGCTTTTTGACTGGGCTTATAAAATGGTCGCTAAACACCGAAAACACATCATCTAAAAAATCCATTGCCTAAGCCTGTCCGCTTTGATTAGCCTCAAATCATGGATTCATCGCAATTATCTCAGACGGCCCTCATCATCATTTCTGTTCTTGGCGCAATAAGCGTTTTGTTTGCTGTTTTAGCCGCTCTTTTTTACCAGCGCCAACAGTCCGTAAAAATGGAACTCCGATCCACAAACACAGACAAAGATCGCATTTCAGAAGAGCTCAAAACATTGCAGGGAAAAATCGATCACGCCGAATGGAAAGCCAACGAATCCGAACGCGAAAAAGCCGTTGCTGAAGATCGTGTGCAAGCCTTGTCTCAGCAACTTGAAGAAATCAAACTGGCCCTTAAAGAAACCGAAACTCATCTGAACAAAGCCAATTTGGAACGCGTGCAGGCTGAAGGCGAAATGAAAGCCGCTCGCGAAATGCTCGAAAGCGAAAAGAAACTCTTAAAAGAATTTGAAGAAGCGCTTTCCATAAAATTCAAAGGCACTGCTGCAGAAGCTCTAGAAGGCGCCAACAAATCCTTTATGGATCTTGCCGAAAAGGTTTTTGCCAAACACAAAGAAGGCGCTGGCCACGATTTAGAAGCGCGCAAAAAATCCATAGAAGGCTTGGTCAAACCTTTGCAAGAAACCTTAGAGCGTTACCAAGTGCATGTGCGCGACCTAGAAAAAGAACGCCAAAAGTCTTACACAACGATCGAATCCGAACTCAAACGCGTGATCGAAACCGGCACCACACTCTCTTCAGAAACCCGCGCTTTAAAAGACGCACTCAAAAAACCGCATGTGCGTGGCCGCTGGGGCGAAGTCCAACTTAAAAACTGTGTGGAACTTGCAGGCATGTCCGAATTTGCCGATGTGACCTTTCAAGACGCAAACACAACCGCAGAAGGCGATCGCCTGATTCCTGACATGACAGTGCGCATGCCCGGAGGACGCTTTGTGGTGGTGGATGCCAAAACACCAACCGATGGTTTTCTAGCCGCCTTAGATGCCGGAACAGAAGAACTTAGAGGACAAGAGCTCACCCGGCATGGCCGCCATGTTAAAGACCACGTTAAAAAACTCGCCACCAAAGAGTACGGAAAAAACCTAGATGGTTCGGCTGATTTCACGGTGATGTTTTTGCCAAACGAATCCTTTTTGTACGCCGCCTTAGAAACCCAACCCGACCTCATGGAATTTGCGCTCGAAAAGAAAATCTTGGTTGCGACTCCTCCAACCTTGGTGGGACTACTCAAAGTCATTCGCTATGGCTGGAACGAAGAGAAGCTTGCTCAAAACGCCATGTTAATCTCCGATGCTGGGCAAGAATTGCACAAACGCTTAGCTGATTTTGTGGAGCACTTTGTGAGCATCGGCAGACATTTAGACAAAGCAAAAGAATCTTACGACAAAGGTTTTAATAGCTTTAACCGCCGTGTCCTGACCAAAGCCCGCGAGCTAGAGAGCTTGGGCGTTAAAGGCAAAAAAGAATTGCCAGAAGGCCTTGGTTACGATTTAGAAGAACCGCAACCTAAATTGATTGCGAGTTCGTCATGAATCAAGAAAAACAAAAACCATCTTTGATCATCATTGTGGTAACAATATTAATGCTGATCTGCTTTGGGTATTTTGTTTTGGATTTTTTAAAATGATTTCTTCCTTACCAAACAAATCCAAAACACTTGTTCTGATTGTCGACATCCAAGAAAAACTCTGCCCCACCATGGACCCTTTGTGGTTAAACCGCGTTCTCAAACAAAACGGATTGCTGCTGGAATACGCAAAACGCGAAAATATCCCGGTGATTGTGTCCGAACAATACCCAAAAGGCTTGGGCCCCACACACCAAGATGTATTAAAAGAACTGGCGCAGGTGAGTTTTCAAAAATTCGAAAAAACTCATTTTGGTTGTTTTGATGACCCCGCCTTGCGTTCCGCTTTAGAAAGCTACAAAGATCATCACATCATTGTGACCGGAATGGAAACACACATCTGTGTTTTACTCACCACCCTGGGGCTTTTAAAAAATAATCAAAAAGTCATTATCCCCCACGACGCTGTGATCGCGCGCTCAAAGGAAAATCACAACAATGGCTTGGAACAAGCAGGCATTGCCGGCGCCACCATTTCTAATGTGGAATCACTGCTCTTTGCCATGATGGGTCAATCTGGTGGAGAAACTTTTAAGGCGATTTCAAATCGGATTAAAACAAACTAATCCCGTGGCCGCATTTGTTTCTTAAAAACCGCCTGCACAATGTGATCTTGCTGATCGCTTGTTAAGGTCAAAAACTGCAAGCCATAAACCACACCATCACCATGAGCTCTGGCACGCGACGCATTTGCCACCCGCGCAATGGTTTTGATCAACGCACCCGGTAAAGGAAACTGCACCAAAAGCACATCATCCAAATACAAAGTTTCTTTTGACTCAATGGCCACACCACCGCCGCTTAAATCAACCACTTCCGCTTGGTGCGATAAAGCACCAACAGCAAGCCATGCTTCTTGTTGCGCCTTGATTTGATCCATGGACAAACGTCCCTTGCGCACTTCGTGAACACGCTCAAAGCTCATGGCAATCTCAAAAGGGATGCGCACAAAATCGCGCCGCTGCAAACGCTTGACCTCAGGCTCTTCTGTTAAAACCACAGCCGTGATCACATCATCTTTTTGTTTAAGCGAAGCAACATGCGCGCTCAATGCGTAATAGGCATCTTTATGGGAGTATTTAATAATGACCTGACGCCCCACCACAAAATGCGTGGCAGGAATGGCCTTTGGTTTTTCAAAAACCAGAGCGCCAGCCTGATTGCCCATCATCTTTGTTTGGAACTGCACCGTTCCCGATGTGGCTTCTAATGTGACGGAGACCTCTTCTCCTGATTGTGGAAGTCGTTCGGCAGTCATGTGTTTATCATGACAGAAGTTTAATGGAGCCGCAACGATTTAGGTTGTTGAGTACTTAGGTGCTTAGGTAGAGTGGGTCATTGCGAGGAGTGAAACGACGACGCAATCCAGTCTTTTGGGACTCGGGGCTAGGGACTTGTAGTGGTCGCTCGTGCTGTGCCCGCCTTTGGAGGGAGCGACCATAATTTTGATACAATTTTCTTGGCCGTTCTCGAACGGCCACTACAACTTAGTTAAAAACTGGATTGCTTCTCAGCTCCGCCTTCCTCCTCCGTTCGTCCAAGACGAACTACGGAGAACGAGAAGGCGGACTGATCGCAATGACGAACTTCTTAACCTAGGCTCCTAGGCACCTAAGCACATTAATAACAAACCATATCCACGAACATCCCAAAGGAAAATGTTTCAGATTCAAGGCGGTTTGTTTGAGATATGAAGGAGTGTATACGGAAATACTCGACTGAAATATCTCAAACAAACCAACGCAGAAGATGTGCATTTTACGCAGGGATTAATCGATGTGGTAGTTCGGGGCTTCTTTCGTGACTATAACATCATGCACATGCGATTCCTTAAGACCCGCTGCTGAAATCTGCACAAACTTGGCTTTCTTTTGCAGATCTGGAATGGTTTTAGCACCCACATAGCCCATGCCGGAGCGCAGACCACCAATGAGCTGATAAAGACTTTCGGCCAAAGAACCACGATAAGGCACGCGACCTTCAATGCCTTCGGGCACAAGCTTTTTATTGTCTTGCACATCAGCTTGAAAGTAACGGTCTTTAGAACCAAGACGCATGGCGCCCAAGGACCCCATGCCGCGATAAACTTTATAAGAACGACCTTGGTACAAAATGATTTCGCCAGGGGCTTCATCGGTGCCCGCAAACAAAGAACCAATCATCACCGTGGATGCACCAACAGCCAAGGCTTTAACAATGTCACCCGAGTACTTCACGCCACCATCAGCAATGATCGGCACACCTGCTTTGCGCGCAACCGAAACACATTCTGTGAGCGCGTGAATTTGCGGCACACCCACACCCGACACAACACGCGTTGTGCAAATGGAGCCCGGGCCAATGCCAACCTTAATGCCATCAACACCGGCTTTAATCAGATCTTGCACCGCTTCTTTGGTGGCCACGTTGCCAGCAATCACCTGGGTTTTTTTGCTTTGCTTTTTAATCCACGCCACCATGTCCAAAACACCTTTGGAGTGACCATGCGCGGTATCCACAACAATCACATCGACACCGGCTTCCATTAAAGCCTGCGCTCTTTTTTGGCCATCGGGACCAACACCAGTTGCCGCGCCAACCACCAAGCGAGAAAGCTTGTCTTTAACCGCCAAAGGATAACGCTCTTTCTTTTCGATATCGCGAACCGTGATGAGGCCTTTGAGGTTTTTATTTTTATCGACCACCAAAAGCTTTTCGATGCGGTGCTTTTGCAAAAGCTTTTGCGCCTCGGCTATGGAAACATTTTCGGAAACCGTCACCAAATTGTCTTTGGTCATCACATTTTTAATTTTTGTTTTGAGGTTTGTGACAAAACGCAAATCGCGATTGGTCACAATGCCAACAAGCTTGCCACTTTGAGTGACGGGAAAACCCGAAATGCGATGCGCCTTTTTGATTTCTAAGGCTTCGGCAACACTTTGATCAGGCGACAAACAAATGGGATCGACAACGATGCCGGTTTCGGATCGTTTGACTTTGTAAACCTCTTTGGCCTGATCTTCGACCGAAAGATTTTTATGAATAACCCCAAGGCCACCGTTTTGAGCCATGGCCATGGCGGTGTCGGCTTCGGTCACGGTGTCCATGGCTGCCGAAATGAGCGGGATGTTTAAGGTGATCTTTTTTGTGAGCTGCGTTTTGGTGAGCACCTGACTTGGCAAGGTTTCCGAATAGCCAGGTTTTAAAAGAATGTCGTCAAAGGTCAAAGCTTGTGGGAATAGTTCAGTCATGGGCTTCTCCGTAATGTCATCCCGCACTTGATGCCCCGTGCGCGTCCTTGGGCGGGAGATAGGGATTTTAAATTAAAAATGATCTATTCATTGCGCTTTTTAGAGAAGATGCAAAGAAATCACAACCGGGAATTTACGAAGACAAAAACAAACGACATACAGGATTGTCGCTTTCTTCCCAATAAGAATAACCAAGCTTTTTCATGGAGCGCTTAAGCTGCAATCGCTCGCCTTCTGGCACTTCCATACCAACCAGCACACGTCCGTAATCTGTGCCATGATTGCGATAATGGAAGAGCGAAATATTCCAATTGGGGGACAGCGAGTTTAAAAAGTCCGACAAGGCCCCTACCCGTTCTGGAAATTCAAAGCGCAACAAGAGCTCTTTGTGCTCGCCGCGATAAGGCCCACCCACCATGTGACGCACATGCAACTTTGCCACTTCGTTGTCGGATAAATCGACAGCCGCAAAACCTTTGGCTTTAAGATGCTTCACAATCTCTTTGGCTTCGTCTGGTTTGTGAATCTCAAAGCCCATAAAAACATGCGCGCTCTTGGCATCGGCATAACGGTAGTTGAACTCAGTGACCTGACGCTTACCCAAAAGCTTGATGAGTTTGCGAAAACTCCCTGGCTTTTCAGGGATGGTCACCGCCACAATGGCCTCGCGTTTTTCACCAAGCTCCGCGCGTTCCGACACATGGCGCAGGCGATGAAAATTCATATTGGCACCACTGGCAATGGTCACCACGTTTAATTTCTTTTTTCGTTTGTGCTTTGCAAAATACTTGCTAGCACCCGCCACCGATAAAGCACCTGCTGGCTCCAAAAGCGCGCGCGTGTCTTCAAACACATCTTTGATCGCAGCACAGATTTCGTCTGTGGTGACGGTCACCATGTCATCCACAAGATCCTGACAAAGCGCAAAATTAAGTTTGCCAACTTTTTTAACCGCAGCCCCGTCCGCAAAAATACCAACAGAAGGCAACACAACACGCTCTTTGGCCTTTAAGGATTCCGTCATGGAAGCGGCCTCAATGGGCTCGACACCAATGATTTTTATTTTTGGATTACAGGATTTTAAATAACTCGCCACACCAGAAATAAGACCGCCACCACCAACGCACACAAAAGCAATATCGATTTTATCAGGGTGCTGTTCCAGAACTTCTTTTGCAATGGTGCCCTGACCCGCAATCACATCGGCATCGTCATAAGGATGAATGAACACCCGCTTTTCTTTTTTTGCGATCTGATTGGCCTCGTGCTCAGCCTCTTGAAAAGAATCTCCAAAAAGCAAAACCTTGCCGCCTAATTTTTTAACAGCTTTGACTTTAATTTGGGGCGTGCTCTCTGGCATGACAATTAAGGCCTGCATGCCAAGTTTTTTGGCAGCCAAAGCCACCCCTTGCGCGTGATTGCCAGCTGAAGCCGCCACGACACCCTGCGCTCGTTGCTGATCATTCAAGCGAATCATTTTATTGTAAGCGCCTCGTAATTTGAATGAAAACACTGGTTGCAGGTCTTCTCTTTTTAAATGAACTTTATGCCCAAGGCGCTCCGAAAGTTTGGGTAAGACATCTAAGGGAGTTTTGATGGCCACGTCGTAAACACGTGCTTGCTCGATTTTTTTGACAATGTCTTTGGGGGTCATTTGTAAATGCATAGGTTAGTGTTTGAGATGGTTCAAGTTTTTAGGAACTTAAGGGCTTAAGAGCTTAGGTGCCTAGGAATCTAGGTAGGGGTCGCTCGAGAGCGACCCAGAAAATTGACTCAAATTTTGGCCGCTCCCGAGCGGCCACTACTGCCTAATTGAAAAAAAATCCCGCCTCCCCTATGTCTAATGCATGAGTAAACAGAAAATAAAAATCGCCCACAGCCCCGATTCCGACGACGCCTTTATGTTTTACGCCTTGCAAACCGGAAAAATCACGTCTGATAAATACGAGTTTGAAATCGAAAGACGCGACATTGAAGAACTCAACCAAATTGCCAAAGATCAAATCTATGACATCAGCGCCATTTCGATTCACGCTTACGCTCACCTGGCAGACAAATACATTTTGACCAAAACAGGTTGCTCCATGGCCGAAAAAAACTACGGGCCAACCTTGGTGAGCTTAAAAGAAATCAGCAAAGAAGAAATCGGCGACAAAACCATTGCGGTGCCTGGCCTGTGGACCACAGCGTATTTGATTTTAAAACTCATCAACCCTGATTTTAAACCCAAGCCCATGCCCTTTGATCAAATCATGGACGCCGTCTTGGACCAAGAAGTCGACGCAGGGCTTTTAATACACGAAGGCCAATTGCAATTTGAAGACGAAGGTTTAAAGCATGTCTTAACAATCACCGAAGAATGGAAAAACATGGCTGGTGATTTACCATTGCCTTTGGGTGGCAACGCCATCAAAAAATCCTTAGGGCCTCAGGTTGTAAAAGACCTAGCAGACTTGCAACGCGAGAGCATCCAATGGGCCATGAACAACCCAGAAGAAGCGCGCGATTACGCACGCAGCTTTAAAAGAGATTTAAGTGCGGAAGAAGCCGACAAGTACTTGAGCTGGTATGCCAACGACCGCATATTAAACATGGGTGAAGATGGTGTGCAGGCCATTGAATTCATTCTTGGCAAAGCCTACGAGCTTGGCGTAGTGAATCAGAACGTAAAATTAGAATTAATATAGAAGGTTTTATGAACAACCAACCCAACATGACACCCTCTTTGCGCGATCTGGCGCAATTCATTTCGCCCAATCCCAAAGCACAAGAAAAAGCGCTATTCTTCACAGAAAGTTCTGGCGACGATCTTGCTAAACACAAAGAGCAATTTCAAAATTGGGAAGACAATCACTGTGCCATCATCATCGACACCACAGCCTGTTACGATTTTAAAAACATCGAGTACCTAAACGAACTGGCAGAGTTTTTTTCTGGTCCGGTTTTACGTTACCACGACTTTCGCGAACAAGACGAAATCTTTGACTCGCGCATTGTGGGATTTCATGGCGTTGTGGTCGACATGCAACACGCCAAAGCCAAAGAAATTTTTGATTGGAATGAATCAGCAAAATCAGTTCATTTTCGTTTGATCCCACACGTCAAAGAACATGGCGACTGGCAAAAGGCTGTGCCTTTACAATCGCGCTTTATCTATTTGAGCGAGGGTTTTGGTGAAAGCCTGCCTCCTGCTGTGGACCCCAAAAACCATTGGTTCATTGGCGAAGAAAACGTAGCCAACAAAGCCCCTCTTAAGATCATCGTGAATCAGAATCATCAATAAGGAAGCAGCCCCATGACAGACACACGCATTGTATTGGACTTAGAAACAAAAAAGACATTCGACGAAGTGGGCGGACGCAACGCTTTGGACAAGCTTGGCATTTCGGTTGTGGGCATTTACCGTTACGAAACCGGCAAGTACGAAACTTATTTAGAAGAAGATTTTGGCAAACTGCAAAATTTATTAATTGATAGCTCGCTCATCATTGGCTTCAACCACATTCAATTTGATATGCCGGTGTTGCAACCCTATCTGAGTGTCGATGTCAAAACCTTGCCTTGCTTTGACATCATGCTCGATCTTCAGGAAAAAATTGGTCACCGCGTTGGTCTGGATGCCATTGCCAAAGCCACTTTGGGTTTGGGTAAAATCGCAACCGGTTTGGACGCGATCAAATACTACAGAGAAGGCCGCTGGGATGAACTAAAAGAATACTGTTTAAAAGATGTCGAGGTCACCAAGGACGTTTACGAGCATGGCCTAAAAAAGAAACAAGTTAGTTTTACTTCTAAGTTTGGGAACAACAAAAAAGACATTAAAGTCAATTGGGCCGACTACGGAAAAAACCAAGCCATCCTGGCCAAACAAGAATCCACTGCCGAACCCGCGCAATACAAATTGTTTTAAAGATGCTACGGCTTTCCGCCATCGTCCACAGGACTATGGCGGACAGGCAAGTAGCCGTGCCTTGGCGCACAGCGCAAAACCTATTTAGATAGGTTCCCCGCAGTGCACTCGTCCGGCTTTTGCCGGGTGAAATTAAATGCTACGGCTTCAAGTAGCCGTGCCACTTTTTCGTCCGGCTTTTGCCGGACGAAATTAATAAAAAAACCCCACGGCTTGACCGGCCGCAGGGTTTTTTAGGAATCGTTTTGACACGTTTTTAGGAGATCATGAAGGCGAATCGCTGTCTTCATTTTTGTGATGGCTGTTTTCTGGAGATAAATCCTCAAACTCTAAATCCGTGGTTTTTACGTTACCACTCTTGATGTCAATGTAGTCATCCTCACCAAAAAAATTCTTCTTGTTATCATTCTTTCCAAAATAACGATCGGTTCTATACATCTGAGTCTCCTCCTTACTTATTGCGGATCTTTTTTATTCAGACTCTTATTATGAGCAGTCAGGCCACGAGTTGGAAATAGAAAATTCCTAAACAACATATCGAAAAAACCGATATATAAAAGACAAAGCATCGGAACCAACGTGATTTCGATAACTTGTCAAAACACGTCAAAAACTCAGGGTATAAATCATGACAGTCAAGGCTTTGTGCCTAAAAAAACCCTGCGAAATTACCGGTATTTAGGCTCTTGCGGTTTGACGCTAAGCATAAATCGAAAAAGGTATTTGTTTTGAAAGCCCCTCGAAAAGCCCGGAGACCTCGATTCACTCCGTAAGTTCACGCTGAGCGAACGAAGTCAGTCCAGGGGCCTGCACCGAGCGAACGAAGTGAGTCGAGGGGTTGACACCAAAAAATCTGCTCTTAATTTTTGAGCATGGGCAGAAAAGCTGCCACACATTTTAAAAACTTGGAGGTGTTTATGTATTTAACAAAATGGGATCCATTTGAAACATTAGCAAATCTAGAAGACGATATGGGCCGCATCTTTGATCGCCATCGTTCTCTTAACCAAAACAAATCAACCAATCTGCGCGCCTCTTGGTTGCCAGTAGTTGATATTCACGAAGACCCAGAAGGCTTTTACTTTGATATGGAAGCCCCTGGTTTAAACAAAGAAAATTTTGATGTGCATGTCGAAGACGGCGTGCTCTCGATCAAAGGCGAGCGCAAAAGCATCAATGAAGACAAAGCCAAAAATTACCACCGCGTGGAACGTGAATATGGCACCTTCGCACGATCATTCAGCTTGCCTGAAACCGCAGACACCGAAAAAGTAAATGCCGAATACGTGAATGGCATTTTGCACATCAAAATCGGCAAAAAAGAAGCGGCCAAACCTAAAAAAATCGATGTGTCGGTTAAGTAAAAATCGTTGAATCAAGACGGGAATTTAGAAATAAAATAATTTCTGAGTTCCCGTTTCACTCCGGAACCACAATCTTTGGGCCTGGTTCCATGTCCGAAAAGCGCTGAAAGTCCTTCAGATTAAAAGTCAGCAGGTGATTGATATTTTTTTTAAGACAAGCCTGCCAATGCAAAAGATCGTAAAAGGCACCGCCTTTTAAATTAAGCTTGGCCGCTATTTTTACGCAGTCTCGGTAATCTTTGGTCGATAAATCAACGATCGTGAATGCCGAGATGATTTCAGAAAATAAAAACTCTTTCACAAAATCAGGTGCCAAGGCTGGCGTTAAAGGAAGCCGTGTCAGCACCGCATAAATTTCAGCCAAAGCGTGCGATGCCAAATGCCCCGTGATTTTTTGAGACAAAACCTTTGCCAGCCAAGGCCTAGCAACATTGTGATGAGGGTGGGCCGCAATTGAAGCAGCCACAATGACAGAAGTGTCAAACAGGTAATTTTTCACAAACCACTCAAATCTTTGATACGCTCTTCCCGAACCCGTTCAGTGGTCTCCTTGACCGCTTCTTGCGATAACTCGCCCTGAATCACCAACACACCATTTTGCCGGGTTGTTTCAGGCCGTTCTGCAACCACCTTGAGCACAATGCGATCGTCTTGCTCTAAAAATAATTCTAATTTGGAACCAGGCTGTAAATTAAGATGCTCGCGCAAATCATGAGGGATGACAATGCGCCCAAGACGGTCGATTTTTAACAATTTTTGTTTTTGTTCAGAAACAGACAAAGCCATGGCTTATTTTACCATTTATAATTGGTAATTACAATTGGTAATATTAAATGGTAAAGTGGGCAGACGATTTTTCACGAAATTTGTCAGGCACCTTCTTGGTTCCCCGTAGTAGTGGCCGCTCGCGAGCGGCCAAGAAAATCACACCAAAATTATGGTCGCTCTCGAGCGACCAC
Source organism: Deltaproteobacteria bacterium (assembly GCA_024233595.1). Lineage (GTDB taxonomy): Bacteria > UBA10199 > UBA10199 > UBA10199 > JADGCS01 > JACKPK01. The sequence continues at coordinate 31,423 of JACKPK010000003.1, read as the reverse complement.
TACCCACCTTTGAAGGGTTAGGATCCAAATCCAGTAACCTCGCCTCCCTCTATCATCACCGCTCCCCTACTGCCGATAAAGCTCCAGCATGATCTTCTCTTGCATTTGGTAATAGCCACCACCACCCGCGCCAGGGCCATTCACCAAGATCGCAAACGCAATCATCTTGCCTGATTTGGATTTGATGTACCCAGCCAGTGTCGAAACATCGTGAAGCGTTCCTGTTTTGGCTTTGACATTGCCCTTGAGAACGGGGTTTTTAAAGCGATTGCCCAAGGTGCCGTCTGTTCCCGCAATGGCAAGACTCGCCATAAAATCACTGCGAATGCTGTTGTCGTCATAAGCTTTGTCGAGCAAAGTGGTGAGCGTGTGTGCCGACAAACGATTACGCCGAGACAAACCCGAGCCATTGAACACAGCGTACTCTCCCTGAGCCACGCCGTAACTTTCCACCAAGCGACGCAAGGCGACCGCTCCCTTTTCTGTGGAACCTGGCACCCCGCCGTGAAAGGCACCAATGGTTTTCACAATCATCTCGGCAGTGAAGTTGTTCGAAAATTTATTTAGGTCTCTTAATATTAAAGACAAGGGCTTGCTTTTATCTTTAACCAATCGTTTTTTTGCCGCGTAAGTTCCCCGTTTGATTTTACCGTTAAACTCAATCCCTTGTTGGCGAATCACCCATGCCAATGTTGTTCCCGAATACTGCAAAGGGTTATCCGCGTTGGCGTATTTTATTTTTTCGTTCGACACACCACCACGAGCCACCACGTGCTCTTTGCCATTTTTAAAATCACGTTCCACAGACAAAGAATTTCCAGAAGCCTTCACCAAACTTTTAAATTCAAAATAATCTGTTGGTGGATCAATGTGAACAGCAAGCTCGCCACCATAATTTTTGGCCACCACAGCAAAGCTATTAAAATTAACAGCAAACGCAGATATTTCAGCATTGTAAGCGCGGCTACTGTCTTCATCGCGACCTTTAAAATCTTTGCCATCAAAATAACTCTCGTCAATGATGATATCGCCTTCGATTTTTTTAACACCCCTGACCGCTAGATCTTTTGCAATGCGCCACAAACGCTCTTCCACCATGGAAGGATCACCAGCGCCCTTCACATAAAGATGACCAATGACGCCACGAGAATAGCGATCTGTTCCCAATTCTGTTTGATACTGATAAGAACCACCCAAATGTTTAAGCGCTGCCACCGACGTTAAAACCTTCATGGTAGACGCCGGATTCATCGGCTTTTGACTGGCAACAGACATAAGAGATTTGCCTGTTTGCAAATCAACTGCGTGCACAGTGATGCTAATGCCTTGCTTTTGATACGGCTTGATGATGGCATCGGCGCTTGCCAAGACAAACGAAGAAGAAACCATGAGAATAAAAAAAGAAATAAAACCAATGCCCAACTTTTTCACACACACCCCCAAAATACACACCTTTATTTGGTAACCTTTTCTTGTTTGCTTGAGCTACTGCAAAACCCCTGCTAAAAATCAAGACATGAATAAAGTCTTCGCCCTGTTTGCCTGCCTTTTGTGTTTGTTTTCGTGCAATCCAAACACAAACACGCCCAAGAACACCATCATCATTGGCATCGAAGCGCACCCGCAAAATCTAGACCCTCGCATTGCCACAAACGCGCTAGCTCAAAAAATCAATCACCTTGTTTTTAACGGCTTGGTCAAAACAGACAAAAGTCTTAATCTTGTGCCTGACCTTGCTCAGTCTTATAAAATTGTCACTCCAACAAAATACGAGTTCCAACTTCGTAGCGATGTCTTCTTTCACAACGGAAAAAAACTAACAAGCACAGACATCAAAGCAAGCTACAAATCTTACATGAACAAAGACAACCGCTCACCTTTTGGGCCCGATCTTGCCAAAAATATTTCGGCAATCAAAACCCCAGATGCTAACCACATCACTTTTATCTTAAAAGAACCTCAAAGCTCTTTCTTAACCCGCATGGCCTTGCCCATTTTCACAAAAGAGCAGGCCGAAAAAACCGCCAACAACACCCTTAAAGATTCCATGCTTTACGGCACCGGCCCTTTTGCCTTTGCGCCGCAAGAGAGCAGCATGAACAACATCACGCTCAATAAATTTGAAAAGCATTTTTCAGAAAAAGCAAAATCCGATCATTTGATCTTCCGAGTGCTACAAGATCACACCTTACGCACCTTTGAACTCATAAAAGGCCGCATCGACATTTTGCAAAATAACGTGCCTTACAATTTAATTCCCGCCGTCAAAAAAGAACAGCAACTCGACTTTAGCAGCGTTCCCGGAGTCAATTTTAATTACATGGCCTTCAATCTCAATCGCTCGCCTTTAAATAAAACAGCCGTGCGTAAAGCCATTGCCTTGGCATTGCCAGTCAGCAAACTCATCACTTACAAACTCATGAGCATGGCAGAACCAGCCACTTCGGTTTTGAGCCCCGCCCATTGGGTGTTTAACAAAACACTCAAGCCCTTACAGCAAAACTTAAACCAAGCTAAAAAACTTTTAGACCAAGCCGGTTTAACAGACCCGGACGGCAACGGGCCCTTGCCACGCTTTAAGCTCACTTACAAAACCTCTTCTAATAAAGAACGGGTCGAAATCGCGCTTCTGATTGCCGAAGAGCTCAGAAAAGTTGGCATTGAAGTGAACGTGGAATCCTACGAGTTTGGCACTTTTTTTAGAGACATCCGCCAAGGCGATTTTGATCTGTACACCCTGACCTGGGTTGGCATCACGGATCCCGCCATTTACGATTACATTTTTCACAGCCGCATGGTCCCACCCAATGGCGGCAATCGCGGCAGCTACATCAATAAAAATTTGGATCAACTGCTAGAACAAGCAGATCAAGAATTGGATCCCGAAAAATACAAAACACTTTATCAAAAAATCCAAAGGATCTCTTTTGATGATTTTCCCTACGCTCCGCTTTGGTACGAGAACAACTTTGCCTTCTACACAAAAAATCTAAAAGACTTTGAACTCTGGCCGAACGCCAGCTTTAAAGGATTGATCAAGGCTCACAAAGAGTGAGCAGGTCTTCACCAAAATTTTCTTAAGCTCAGCGTTTCGATTTCTTTTTTAAGATCACTTAAGAACATGCCCGTTTCGCGTCCATCCATAGCGCGGTGATCAAAAGAAATGATGATGTCAGACATGGTGCGAATGCCAATGGCATCCCCAACAGGCACAACACGTTTTTCGATCGCACTCATTCCCAAGGTTGCTGCTAAAGGCGATTGAATCACCTGCACCCCCATGGTGAGTCCAAAGAATCCAAAGTTATTAAAAATAAGCGTGGATCCCATAAGATCATCTGGCTTGAGTTTCTTTTGCTGCGCTCGCATCACCAAGTCATTTAAATTAGTGTTGAACGCTCTTTGCGACAAAGCCCCCACATCGCCAACAACAGGAATCACCAGGCCATGCTCAGAGCCAACCGCCACGCCTAAATTGATTTTGTTAAAAATACGAATTTCATCCTTAGCATTTGCGGAATGATAACTGGAATTAATAACGGGGTACTTTTTTAAGGCCTTGACCAAGGCTGGCACAATCAAGGTGAGAAAATTAAGGTTTTCGCCAGTTGCTTCTTTGTATTGTTTTTTATGCGCTTCACGAAACGCCACAACATCAGTTAAATCAACAGCAATGCCTGTGTGCGCGTGCGGGATAGTCTGTTTAGACTCAACCATGTTTTGCGCAATGCGCATACGAATGGCCGAGCACGGTTCTGCAGTGTAATCCAAAGAACGACTGGCTTGTTTTGCCGCTTGTGGCGCAACAGAACCAGCTCCACCGCCGGCAATTAATTTTTCGATCGCTTCTTTTGAAACACGCGCTTCATTATTTTGAGACGCCAAACTTTTTAAATCAGATTCCGAAACACCGTTTTGCAAAGCGAGCTTACGGACATAGGGTGACATTTTAATAGATGACAAATCCATCGACTGCGCTTTTTGATTTTGTGCTGGCGCCGCTTTTTTCTCTGTTGCTTTTTGTGTTTGCGCTGCAGGTGCTGTGGATTCAGGGATAGCTTCACCCTCAACCAATTTGGCAATGCCCATCATTTGGTAAAACTTTGCTTTCTCGGCAGGAACATCTACCACGGCAATCGGTTGCGCCACAGGAACACGCTCGCCTTCTTCACGAACAATCTTGATGACTTTGCCTTCAAAAGGAGATTCGTATTCAAAAACAGCTTTTTCTGTTTCTAATTCGGCAACGGCCTGGCCTTCGGTGATTTGATCGCCAGCTTTGGCAATCCAAGATACAATCGTGCCCTCAGCAATGGTCTCACCCGGTTGGGGCATGGTTAGGTAAAGTTGTGTCATAAATTAATACCTCATCAATTTATCAGCCGCTTCTAAAACTTGATTCAAACTGGGCAGATAAGCTTTTTCTAAATTAGGACTCATGGGCACAGGCGTGTGGATACTACCAATACGAATGATAGGAGCCGCCATGTCATCAAAGGCCTCTTCTTGCAAAAGACTGGCGATCTCGCCACCAAAACCACTAAACGTACGCGCTTCGTGTAAAACAATGGCTCTTTTGGTTCTACGAAAACGCTCAATGATGCCGTCTTTGTCTAAAGGCAAGAGCGAACGCACATCGACAATAGCTGCCGAGATTTTTTTCTTTTCGAGTTCGCGTGCTGCTTCTTCGGCCAAAGGAATCATATTGCCGTAGCTAAAAATAGTCAGGTCATCACCATCACAAACATCGCGCACTTGCCCAAAAGGAACTTCGTAAAGCTCTTCAGGCACTTCGTCTTTGATCACGCGGTACATGCGCTTTTGCTCAAAAAACAAAACAGGGTTGTTATCGCGAATAGCCGACACCAAAAGTCCTTTGGCATCGTAAGCACAAGAAGGCACAACCACTTTTAAACCCGGAACATGTGTGAACCAGTTTTCCCAACAATTGGAATGAAAATTACCAATGTGCAACATGCCACCAGAGGGAATGCGAATGGTGAGCGGTAAAGCCGTGCCCACACGGTAATGATAACTGGCCATAAGATCGACAACCTGACTCATGGCGACCGAAATAAAATCACCAAATTGAATCTCGGGAACAGGGCGTAACCCGTAAATGGCCGCACCAACGGCTTCGCCCAAAATAGCCGCTTCCGACAAGGGTGTGGAACGAACCTGCATGGGTCGCACTTCTTTAATAAGCCCCATGGTCACGCCAAACACACCGCCATAATCACCAATGTCTTCCCCAAAACAATAAACGTTTTCGTCACGCTGCATTTCTTGCAAGAGCGCTTCACGAATCGCATCAGCGTAAAATAATTCTCGTGTCATAATCTCTTCCTATAATTTCCCAATTTAATCAGCACCTCATAAATGAATTTCTAGGATAAGATAGATCAAGGCTTTCAATAATTTTTAAACCGCAGTGTATGGCTTATACATGAGGATTTAAAAATTGTTGAGTAACGCAGAGATGTCTTATCCTAGAAATTCATTCTGCATAGACGTCTGCTAATTCCTGTGGCCCCGGCCTCACCTGTTCATGCTTCACAGCTTCAGCAATGTCTTTATTGAGCTGCTCTTTGATGTCTGCTTTTACTTTTTCAAAATAAGCATCATCAGCTAAACCTTCTTCTTTTAAAATGCGCTCCGCCCATTTGATGGGATCTTTTTTCTTCCACTCTTCAAACTCTTCTTCGGGAACATACTTGGCCATATCGTAAGTGCCATGACCTGACATGCGCATGCTTTTGCATTCCACCATGCTGGGGCCTTCGCCCGCACGCGCCCTATCTAAGGCGCTAGCAACATGATCATAAACTTCGTAAACGTTATTGCCTTCGCAAATGGATGACGGCATGCCATAGCCCACCGCACGGTCTGCTAAATTTTCTACAGATGTTTGTGTGGAAACAGGCGTTGAAATGGCCCAACGGTTGTTATTGATCACAAACACCACCGGCAACTTTTGCACAGCCGCGTAGTTCAGTGCTTCGTGCACAATCCCTTGCTGTGCCGCCCCGTCGCCATAAAATGAAATCACCGCGTTTTTTTCGCCCTTGTACTTCATCGCAAAAGCCACGCCATTGGCTGGGGCTGTCATGGCACCCATATGCGAAATAAAAGCCAACGATTTGAGTTCTGATTTTCCAAGATGCACATTGCCATCACGACCTTTGGTCGGAGAACCTTCGCGTCCCATGTATTGCAATAAAAGATCTTTCATGCTCATGCCGCGCAACAAATGTGCTCCCACATCGCGATGCGAAGGTGCCATCCAATCGTTTTCTTGCATGGCGTAAGACGCCCCAACAGAAATGGCTTCTTGCCCAGTAGAAAGGTAACCTTTTCCGATCACCATGGGATTTTTTTGATCCTGATTATGACAAATGTAAAAAATCCAATCCTCGAAAGTTCTGGTGAGGACCAAGTAGTGATACATTTTTAATTTATCTTCTTTTGTCAGCATGATGACCTTTCGCAGAGCAATGCAATTTGTCTAAAAAATAGAGCCGAAACACCTCTACCTCTCTTATACCGATCGTCAAGCAGGAAACCGTCTGGGGCGACAAGATGCGTAAGCCCTCTTAAAAACCAGCTGAGCTTTATGCACCAACAACAAACGGCGAATGAATTTACTTCATTTTACGTAATTTTTTGCCTTTGGGGACGGTAAACAGGCTATCAGAAAGAGGCGTGTCAATTTTGGTATCAGAAAAACGATAATAAGAGACATTGCCCGAGGCCGTGAACAAAACGGCCTCTCTCACCAAATGCTCTTTGGCATCGACCCCCAGGGTAATGCGCAGCAACGAAGCGTCTTTGCTTTTTGGCAACAAGGTTAAAATTTTTAGGTTTTTGTCTTTGATTTGATAACTGCCTTCTGGCTGTTTGAGGTCCTCAAAAATTTCAAAATGATCCGAGAGATTTTGCAATCCTCCCAAAAAGCTCAAAGCCTCAGGAGAAATGATTTTTTTTGCCTGACCAAAAACGTAAGCCACATCGTCGTCTTGCTTAAAGACATAAACATTTTTGCCATCGGACAAATACGTTTTTTGCGGCACACTTTGGTAAGACACTTTAAGACGGTTTGGACGCAACACTTGAATCTGACCAGACTTGATCATTTCTTGTTTGACCATCTCGACAAAAGTTCGCTGCTCAAACTGAGCCTGCCAGGTTTTTAATTGATTGTAGCGCGACTCAACTGCCTTGGCGACACCAGCCAACACAAAAGAGCTGTTCAGAAAAAACAAACCGAGAACGCTACAAAAAATAATACGCCTTAGCAAATTGACCTCAGCCAAAAAATGCATCTTCAACAGAATCACTCAATTTGATTCCTGAGAGCCGCGCTTTTTGGATGATCTCCCAGTAATAGCGATACGTGGCGCGATCGTGAAGATCGCCTGCAAATTGAATGGGTCCCCAATTGTTCTTTTGTGCCGCCAGCAAAATCTCGCCGCCTTTTTGTACAGCGGAAAAATCAGGCAACATGGCTTGCGTGATGGAATCAATTTGAGTGGGATAAATAGACCACATGCGCAAAAAGCCAAACTCTTCGCGCGCGCGCTTGGCATCTTGGTATGTTTTGTACTGATCTTTTAAATCCAAGGTCACATTGTGCGCGGGCACAATGCCATGACGAAGCGCTGCCGCCACCACACGAGACTTAGCACGCGCCACCAAACGGTGATCAAATTGCAAAGGGCTTTTCATGGCCGCATCAGGAACAGCACCGTGATGACCAGAAATAAAATCCATGAGACCAAAATCCAACACTTGCATCCAAGGCAGACTCGCGATTTCAAACGCGTCTTCTAAAGCACCATGCGTTTCGATCAACACGTGAATCGGGATCTCACGTTTTAAACCCGCTTGCTCTGCCACTTGCTGAATGTAGGTGATCATTTCTTTTACTTGTGACGCTGCTGTGGGTTTAGGAATGGTGATGTAAGCAATGTTCTGCCCACAACCAGGAACCACAATATCGACATCCTGTTTCCAATAAGGACTTGTGTAATCGTGAATACGCACGCCGCTCATGCGGTGCTGATTGAGCTCGCTATTCTGCATGCGCACGATCATTTCGGCGTGTGTTTTTTCTTGGCCTTCTGGCGCACCATCTTCACAATCCATGGTGATATCAAAAATGCCGCCCTTTTTATTTTGCATTTCTAGGGCTTTGCCGATGAGTTTTTCGGATCCCGCAAAGTGTTCACAGCTTGGGATAACAGGGAATGGCTTTTCGCCAGAAAACAAGGCTTCATTAGGATGAATCAGATCTGTCATTTGTGCTCCTCTTATTTGGTCAATTCATCGTGGCCCCTAACCCTGGGCCCGCGATTTATCAAGCGCCACAAATCAGTGTCCACCCCTGTCCTAAGTTGTCCTATGATAAGGGAAAAACAGACGCATTTCTTATAGCCGCACCGACGACAAATCGCTATAATAAAGCTACGGGCTCACACAAGGTATAGCATGTTCCAATCTCTATCGCTTTTGGCAATTCGCTCCTTTTTTAGGACGTGGTGGCAGCTTTTGTCTTTGCTCTTTGTTGGCAGCTTGATCTCTTGTGGAACTGGCGGCAGCGCTCTGCCACAAGCATCCATTCCCCCACCTTCAGACGACATCCAAGTGTCCTCACCTGACAGCCAGGGTTTTGTCGTGGTACAAGGATCATCTTCTTCTCAAATACCGGATTCAGGCGTTGTGACCATCGAAGTTGTTTCGTCTTCTGCTTCACTCTCGCTTCCACAATTGCCGGGCTTGATCGATTTGATTCCCAAAGCTTACGCGGCCACTTGTGAATCGGAATTACCACAATGTCCTGAACTCGATGGCGATAACAAATGCCAGAAGACCGCCAACACCGATGGTAGTTTTAGCTTACGTGTGCCCGCCGGTGCGACCGATTCTTTGATCATCGGTTACTTGGATCCCAATGCTGGTTGTGAAGAGGTGCAAGCCTATGGAGAAACACCCGATAGCAGTGCACAAGGCCTTGATTTTGACATCGAAAAAGCATCTTTTTTAACAAACGACCGATCTGCTCTTGTTCTAACAAGCGACAACACACTCAAAGGATTTGATATTGATACCAATGCCTCCTTTGATGTTGATGCTCCCGATAACGACACCATCACCCAAATCGAATCATTCACCGACCACAATGATAACGAGTACGTTTTTATTTCGACAGAAAGTGGCACCTACGTTGGCAAGGTCACATCGACCAGCTCTGGCATTGACCTAGACTATTATGAACTTGTGGATTCCGAAGGACTCGCCATTGCAGAAGCCAATTTGGTCGGCACCATGACCGATACAAAAACAGACAGCGACTACTGCCTTTCGGATTCACTATTTTCTTCAAGCACAAAAACCTACACACGTATTTTTCTCTCACACGGCGACGAAGAATTTGGCGCTGAATTCCTGACCATCGAATTTGTCGATGACATCAACGATGTTGAATCAGGGCATCTGGTTAACAGTGATCAAATCGTCATGCGTAACCCTTATATTTCGGCAGACTTTCAAAGCATCTTGGGCACCAGCAGCAGCGTGACCCTGGACAGCATCGACACCATTTTCACTCCAGATAATTTTCTGGCTTTCTTATTAAAACTCTCGACCCCCACAACATCAAACTACGTTGTGATTCGCAGACCTTGGCTTTCTTCGGATTCTCTTTGTTACTCTTCAATCGATTTTTCAGGCTCCTTTCAAAGCCTGAATCTTGGCAGCACTTCCGGCGAATTGCGCTATCACAACAGCGGCACCAATATCTTGAGCGTGTTCAAACCTAACGAACAGAGCCTTTCTATTGTTAACATTCTTGGCGCAACACTCAATTGTTTGACCAACGGCGAGATCCTTTTTGACAGCAGCAAAACAAAAGATGCCGCAAACAAATGCAATGATCACTTTGCCACCAACGTTGGTTCTGGGTTCACAACACCATCGGATGCCATAGACAAAGTGGCCTTTGTGGCAGTCTTACCTAGTAGCAGTCTTTCCAAAACAGTTCTTTTGGTTCTTGGAGAAGACTCATCGGGCTCGCGCGTTTTGAGCCTGAGCAGCAACACCTCGCCACCATCGCCTTCTGAAGAGTTTTTTGGAGAAAATCCCATTGGCTTTTTTCACGATGCGGCCAATACTGACGTTGTGATTTTAGACAAAGGCAGCGATGACGACGATCAATCCGTTATAAAAACCTATGATTACGATGGATCAAGCGATGAATAAAAATCAGTCTTCTATTTGGACAAAAAAAATAATTTTTGTGCTTTCACTGTGCTCAATTTTTATTTTTGCAACAAACGCATTTAGCCAAATGCCCACTTCAAAAAAAGAATGCCGCGACCAACTCCAAAAACTCTTGGTGCAAAAGTGCAACGTTCTTTTTGCTGATGCCGCCAAAGCCGAACAAAAAAAGGCTTGCCTGGCAAACCTTGAAACCGGTCTTAAAACTTGTGATCAATTTTTTGGAAATGAAAATGACTTTTGTGCAAACTGCACTAACGGTTGCATCAGCAACTATGACGAAGCCAACCCGCAACGCAAAGAATGTCTGCAAATGTGCTTAACACACAAAGGCTGCAGCTAAGTTTATTAATATAATTTTCGCAGACGACCATAACCCGGGCTAAACTCAGCAACATCCAAAACAGCCAATCCTGATTTTTTAAGACGAATGCTCGCCATATTGGTTCCAGAAATCAGCAAGCTCACAATTTGGGAAAGATTGGGCTCGTGCCCAACAACCATGATGTTTTCTCGATCTTGGTAACGACGCAATTCACGAAGGATGGTCATCGGTTCCGAAATGGGATTTAAAAAATCACACTCCTCCACAATTTCTGGCTTTCCTAAAACCGAAGCAAAAATGTCGGCTGTTTCTTTGGCGCGCAAAGCGGGACTTGTTAAAATAGCCTCCAAGCCATCAAGTTGACTAATGCGTTTCTTAGCCTGACGATAAGCACTGGCTTCTCCAGAGGCCACCAAACGCCGTTCGTGATCGACTTTGTCGCCACCTTTAGGCTCAGCCTCGCTGTGTCGTAAAACAAAAAAACGCATTTTAAACCTCTATCTTTAATTGCTCGGCAACCTTCTGCCTGATTTTTTCGTGCAAGGTCATCACATCTTTACGAGCATCCACAATCTCAAAGCCTTGTTCCTTTGCCACCTCGTCATAAGTTTTGATCAGACGCATTTGGTATTTGCGAAAACTGTCGTAGATGTTGTCGGCTAAGTTCAAATCCATGCCCGACTCCCAGTAATTCATGCCTCCAAATTCGATCACGCGGTGAATGAGCGTGTCGACATCCACACGCAAATACATGACCAAATCGGGAATCAAACCAAAACTCAAAACGTCTTTGATCCACTGATCACCACCGCTACGCACCATATCGCGCACCCAAGCCGTGTACACGTAACGATCGGCAAGCACCACAAAACCCGAACGCAAAGCCGGGATGATTTGGTTTTCAAGACGATCCGCAAAGTCAGTGGCGTAAAGCAAAGAATAAGTCCGGCCATCGACCATATTGCCTTGCTTGATCATCTCGATAGAACGACTCATTAAATTGGAACGCGTCCAACCAGTTGTCACAACGCCAAAACCTTTGACCTCTAACCAGCTTTGCAACAACTCCATTTGTGTGGAACGCCCCACACCATCGGTGCCTTCTAAAACAATGAGGTGGCCTTTTACCTTGGAGATATCAAGATAACCCAAACCTTCGCCAAAATACTTTCTGCCGCCTCTCATAATTTCTCCTTTTGGTTGTAAACCCTTTTAGCTCTTTGGTTACAATTTCGCGCATGAGCGTTTGCTGCTCGTTGATTTCTTTTGTGGCATCCATGACTGTCAGACCAAATTCTTTAATCATTTTTTGGTATTCTTTCAGGATGCGCGTTTGAAAAATAGTGAAGCTCTCTTCAGGAGTGGGAGCCAAATTCAAATCCATGCCAGCTTCGTAATATTTTAATTTAGGACGACCACTCAAAATGCGATCAATAGAAACCTGAATGGGGGTTTTAAAATAAAATGCCAAATCGGGCTTCACAGCAAATTGGTATAGATTCCGAATCCACTGTGGATTCACCCCACGCACACCATCGCGCGCAAAGGCCGTGTAAACATAGCGATCAGCCAAGACAATCATACCCGCTTTAAGTGGTGGTAAAATCTCAAACTGCAGACGATCTGCAAAATCTGCCGCGTGAATGATGCTAAACGTTTGCGGAGTGAGGTTCTTCTTTTTCTTACCTTCTTTGGTCATTTTTTTGACAAGAATCGAAGAGTTCCACTCTGTTCGAAACACGGGGTAACCCTGTGCGATTAACCATTGCTGCAAAAGATACATCTGCGTGGATTTACCACTGCCATCAATGCCTTCTACAATAATGAGTTTACCGGGATACTCGTGCTTCTTTTTTAGATTTGCGCTTGTTGCGCCTTTTTGTCTCATAAATCACCTTTTTATTAAAAACACTTTCGAGCAAATCCTGTCTTTTCTTGGCTTCGTGAATTTCCCACTGCACATCAAAGTTTGTCTCAAGCTCAATCACAATTTGTTTTTTCTCCAAAGAAACAGCAACATCTTCTATTAAAGAATTGTGCGAACGGTCCAAGGCATCAGCTATGCGTAACAATCCGGCCAAACACAAAACCTTTTCTTTGTTTTCCAAACTAAGAGCTAATTCTTCAATATCGCGTGGCGAAACTGATTTTCGATGCAGTTTAGCAATAGACGCAATGATAGAAATTTCTTCGGGCGAAAACCCAATGAGATTAGCATTTTGAATCAGATAATAACTGTGTTGATGATGTTTGCGGTAACTCACCGCGTAGCCAATGTCGTGTAAAAGCGCACTGAATTCTAACAGCTCGCGTTCCGGCGCGCCAAGACCATGCAAAGGCAAAAGATCATCAAACAAACGCAAAGACATAAACGCCACATGCTTGCAGTGTTCTTTGAATTCAGGAAAGCGCCGCAAAAGAGCACGCACACTACGTCTTCTTGGGTCTGGTATTTTTTCTTCGATTTTTAAAGCGTCTTCGTTTTTTTCTATAAAATCGTACAGCACGCCTTCGCGCAAAGCTTGGTCACAAACACGAAAGGTTTTGATGCCAAATAAATCAACAGCCACTTTTGCAATGGCCGCGCCCTGCACAATCATTTTGATTCTTTTTTTATCGAGCCCTTTGACTTTTTCTAGCTCAGAAAGTTTTTTTGTTTTTAGAAAACCATAAAGATCCATAAGATCTTTTGCCAAATACTCATGTTGAGAATCTTTGTGACCATGCATTTTTTGCAACATGCGGAACACACATTCTAAAGTGCCACTGGTGCCAACCAAACAGTCAGGCTTAAAATTACGAATGGGTTTTTCGTAAACAGAAATTTCTTCTTTAATAGCCGCTTCTAATTTTTTAATTTCTGAATTTTTTGGAGGGTCGCTCAATACAAAAGCCTGCGACAAACGGTTTGAACCTAGTTTTACGCTTTCGCACCAAAGATTTTTTTTAGAGTCTGATAAAATCAGTTCGGTGCTACCACCACCAATATCCATGATCAGATTTTTTTGTGATGAAAACACAAAGCTTTTTTGAACCGCCAAACCAATCAGACGCGCTTCCTCTTGCCCTGTGATGATTTGAACCTTGAGCTTGGTTTCTCTTTTGATGCGATCTAAAAAATCACCGCCGTTTTTAGACTCACGCACCGCAGAAGTACTAATGGCAATGATTTGATCGGCTCCTCGCTTTTGCGCTAAATACAAAAAACGCTTAAGGGTTTCTAAGGCATTTTCCATGGCCTCGGGTTCTAGCTCGCCTGTCACCATGGCTCCTTTGCCAAGACCAACCATTTCTTTATCGCGAAGCAAGACTTCAAAATGTGCCGAAGGCGAAAGCCTCGCGAGAATAAAATGAAAGGAGTTGGTGCCCATGTCGATGACGCCGATCTTCAAAAAACCTCCAAAAAAAACTTAACCTGAGACTAAACCTTGGAACAAAAAAATTGCAATGGGCAGAGCCGGTCCAAACACGATTCTCACAAAAAAAGTGCGCTGCTTAACCCACAGTCTTTTTTAGAGCTGCCAAGAATTGATCATTCTCTTCTGCTGTCCCAATGCTGATCCGCAAACAGCCCTTTAAAGCCTCGCCATCGTCCACCAAGCGCACAATGACCTTTTCTTGCAAAAGCTGATCAAAAAGCGCTGCGGGTTCTTGCACTCTGATCAAAAGAAAATTGGCTTCCGATGGAAAAACTTGAATGCCCTCGATTTTTTGTAAGGCAGAAAAAACACGCGCGCGTTCTTTTAACAAAACATCCACGCGCTCTTTAACAAGATCGGGGTGTTTTAAAACATGCTGCATGGCCACCAAAGAAGGGATGTTCATACGAAAAGGCATTAATTGCTTTTCGATTTGCAAAACCAAATCTTCGTGACCAATGAGCGCTCCTAAACGCAGCCCAGCCAATCCATAAGCTTTGGAATAAGTTCTTAGGACCATCATGTTGTGCAAGTCTTGCAACCAGCCCAAAACGGTTTCGTCCGAAAAAGGAAAATAAGCTTCATCAATAACAACAGGACAAGCAGCCATTTGAATAATGCGGTACAGACTTTTCTTTTCGAAAAGACTGCCGGTGTTGGCATTGGGGTTGGGAATAAAAATCAAACTTGGTTTTTCTTTTTTTATGGTTTTGAGCATGCGCTCCGTTAAAAGCTCAAAAGCTTCACTTAGGGGCACTTTAACTATTTTACGACCAAGTTGTTTGGCACAAGCTTCGTAGACAGAAAAGGTTGGGTCAACAATTAACACCTTTGCCCCAACAGGCACACTCATGATCAAAGCCTGAATGAGAATATTAGAACCATTAGCAATGGACACCTGACTTGGTCTAACAGCAAGATCATTGGCAAGCGCTTCCTTGGTTTGATCCATGATCGCCAAAGGGTAGCGATTCCAATCGCGCTTTAATAATTCTTCAGTGATCGCAACTTTGACATCCATGGGCAAATCCCAAGGGGATTCGTTTTGATCAAGCTTTGTGCCCAAGTGCTCTTCAACACGGTAAAGCGAAGCATCGACCAGCTCTTTGCGAAAAAATTTTTTAGGAAGACTCTCTTCTTTACTGACCGCCATCTGCTTTGCCTCTTAGCTCTAAAATAGCTTGTTGATAATCGTTTGCGCCAAATACAGCGGAACCCGCCACAAAAATTTCAGCCCCTGCCGCTTTGACATCGGCAATTGTTTTGCTGTTCACCCCACCATCAACCTGAATTTTTGTGGGCAGATTTTCTTTTTTGATCTGATCACGCAAGCGTCGCACTTTATCTAAACAATAGGGAATGAATTTTTGACCACCAAACCCCGGGTTCACCGTCATGATCAAAACATAATCCAATTGGTTCAACAAAGGAAATACAGTGTCTACAGCTGTTGCAGGGTTTAAAGCTATGCCTGCCTTGGCTCCAAAACTTTTTATGAGCTGAATGGTGCGATCCAAATGATAGCCTTCTTCTTGATGCACAGAAACCCAATTGGCACCTGCTTGCACAAAAGCTTCAATGTAACGCTCTGGGTTTTCGATCATCAAGTGCACATCAAGGGGTTTTTGTGTCACTTTACGCACCGCCTCAACAACCAAAGGACCAATGGTGATGTTGGGAACAAAGTGGCCGTCCATGACATCAACATGAATCCAATCGGCACCAGCCTGATCCACGCTTTGCACCTCTTCGCCTAGTTTTGAAAAATCAGCTGAAAGTATAGATGGAGCAATGATTGTCGACATACAAAACCTTTCTTGCCTTAGCTTTGTTCACCCAAATCAAAAGGCGCTTTCAAACGCATGCCATTGGCCAGATCAAACGCGCTCATGCGTTTTTTTCCTGCCAATTGAATTTCTTGCAGCAGAAGATCTTTACTGCCTGTGGCCACAGTCCAACCTTGTTGCGCCACATGCACAACGGTTCCTGGCTTTTGCTGGCTTTTGTTTGATAAGACCTGTGTTTTAAAAACTTTTAGCGTTTGCTTTTGCAATTCTGTAACAGCCGTTGGCCAAGGATCAAGTGCTCTGACCTGATTAAAAATTGTTTCTGCAGGATGCGCCCAATCGATGAGTCCCATTTCTTTGCTGAGCTTGGGAGCGTAGGTAGCTTGCTCGTGATTTTGTTCCTGACCCTTAAGTTCTTCGGCGGCAATCATGGGCAAAGCTTCTAAAAGAGCATCGCGACCCAAAAGCGCCATTTTTTTTGTGAGGCTTTCGGCGTTGTCTTCATCCAAAATCGGCATGGCTTTTTTTAAAAACACCGCGCCCGCATCAAGCTCTTTATCGACTCGCATGATAGAAACCCCGGTTTCGTTTTCGCCCTTAAGAATAGCGTAATTAATGGGCGCCGCGCCACGATAGGCTGGCAACAAGGATGCGTGAACATTGATGCAATCGATTTTGGGCAAACGCAGAACATCATCTGCTAAAATTTTTCCATACGCCGCAACCACCAAAAAATCGGGGTTCATTTCTTGCAAGGCGCTAACAACTTCTTGATTGCCACGCAGTTTTGATGGCTGAAACAAAGGCAAGTTGTGTTCTTTTGCCAAAAGCGCAACCGGAGGGGCTTGCATTTTACGACCACGCCCAACAGGCTTGTCTGGTTGAGCCACCACACCCAAGACATTAAATGAGGACGAATCGATCAGGCCTTGTAAAATCACGCGCGCAAAATCCGGCGTTCCTAAAAAAATAACACGATAAGGTTGTGATGAGTTTGTTTTCACGAATCGTAGGTTTAGCGAGAGCGCTCCGATTTGTAAAACCAGAAACGAAAAAGCCCTAGCATGTTTTTCACACCAGGGCTCTTTTCCCGAGAGTCAAATTCTATTGGCAGATATTACATATCTGAGTTTTGCCATTTACCAGGAACGGCACCGTCCGCGTCTTCGGCACTGCTGGTTGGTTCTTCATCGCTGTAAATCACAGCGCTGCCATCATCTTTAAAAATTAAAACGGAATACTGTTTGGTGGGCAGCATGACATTATTTCCATAAGTGCTGAGATTGGCGCTATTGGATTGCGCACTTGGAAAAAAACCACCACCGCAGGTCATGGTTTCACTAGGATTTAAAAACTGCCAAACCGCTTCGCCGTCTTCCTCGCCCATCGGCTCGATTTCAGAGCCGCACAATCTTTCTCTCCATGTGTTCATGTCTAGGTCCCCCTGCAGAATATTAAAGCAATTGCTGTGCCAAAGCCGGCCCACTCCTGGGAATCGCCTGCAAAAACGTCGTTTCAAAATCATGGGGAGTTTCAAGGGCTTCGAGAGCCCTTTCAAAGTGAATAAAAGAGCAAAGGAACAAAATGCTACAAACTGGGTCATTATTGCCGGCTTGGTGCCAAAAAACAGTCGATTTTTTGCCAGTTTAGTCATTTTGAACCATTTCGCAAAAACGCCACGAAGGGATGTTGTCATGTCTCAAAAATAGGCTTATCGGGGGTTTTTATTATGAACATTCTTGTCGATGGCTACAATTTAATCCGCCAAGTGCCGGCGCTGCACGACTACGAAAACGAAAGTTTAGAGCGCGCACGCGAAGAGCTCATTAAACTTCTGGCGTCTTATCGCAAATTCAAGCGTCATAAAATAACCGTTATTTTTGACGGTGTTCTCAATTTGAGCGAATTTGCTCCTGGTTTTAAACAAGCTGGCATTGAAGTGGCTTTCTCACCGGAATCAAAAACAGCAGATGACATCATCATCGAAACTGTCCATCGCTCGCCGCTTAGCTATTTGGTTGTGTCTTCTGATCAAGCCTTGGCCCGAAAAGTGGAACACCTGGGCGCCAGCACCATCAATTCAAACTCATTTTACAACAAACTCGTGCAAGCCAATTTGATGGGCGAATTGGACACAGAAGAAAGCGAAGAAAAACCAAAACGACAACACAAACGCTGGGAAACCTACAAAAAAGGGCCTGCTCGCCGCACCCCAAAAAAATCGCGCCGCAAAAAACAAATCATCAAAAAGCTGTGATCCCCTTAAACTGTTAAAATTTTTGTACAAAAACGATGAAGAGTTTTAGCTATTTCATAAATTTTCTCTCGCTTTCTTAGCTAAAAATTTTCTATGCTGAACTCGTTATGGATTTATTATTGATGCGTCATGGGGATGCCTTATTTGGCTATCCTGATAAAACCCGCGTGCTGAGCCCAAAAGGTCAAGCTGAAGTCAAATCTGTTGTTCAGCAAATCATAGCGGCTGGGATCGATATTCAAAAAATTTATCACAGCGGTTTCAAGCGCACCATGCAAACAGCCAGTCTGATTGCTGATGATTTTAAAAAAGCCGCTAACGACAGCTGGGATTTAATCACCCCCGACCAAAATCCAGAACCCATCATCGAAAGTTTGAGTCTTTGGGACAAAAACACCATCATCGTGACTCATATGCCGCTCATTCAAAGCTTGCTTGATGAGATCCCGGCAGATAATCATCCTGAAAGTTCGGTTTCTTTTGACACAGCCATGACATGCCACTTAAAAGGACAAGGCAATCAATGGCACATTGAGGGATTCTTTAAACCTCAGCTCTAACTTTTAGGAAAGCCACATGGCGCACAACTTTGAAAAACTTTTTGTCTTTGCCCTAAAAAATGAATGGCAGGAATTGCCCAAACATTACGATTTAGAACGCGACAGCGATAACAAATTCCTTTGGCACTTTAGCGACCACCCCGGCTTTGCCATTTTGCAAGTTGGCTTTGGCTCTCAAAATGCTGCCGAACATTTTAGCGACTTTGTTCAAAACAATAAAATCAAAGAAGTGATTCACTTTGGAGCCGCTGGCGGTTTGGCCACAGAACAAAAAGAAGGCGAAATCTTTTTGCCCCATAAAATATTATCGGACCAAGGCGGACGCATGGTTCTGGAAGCGCCGCAGTTTCGTTTGGTCGAAAAAATCAGACGCGCTGGTTTAAGTTATTCGGCAGGCACTTTGTTCACCAGCACTCACGTTCTAAAAAATAAATCCGAAAAAAGCGCCATTGCCAAAGAACACCAAGCCACATCAGTCGATATGGAAAGTTTTCCGATCGCGCAGATTTGTTTCAAAAACAAAATCATCTACACAAGCGCTCGTGTTATTTTTGATACCATTAACGACAATCTCGAAGCCATTGGGGAACCCAGTGATCAAAACGGCAATGTTAAAATCACGCGCGTGGCCACCAACATTGCCAAACACCCAAGCTTGATCATCAAAATCCCAAGCCTCAAGCGCAAAGCAAGCCTTGTGCAAAATCAAATTGTAGCCATGACCAAAGCCGTTTTGGGGGAGTAAACTCTGTTAAATGCTTAGAGGGATATTGTTATGATTTTCACAAAAAATAAAACACGGCTTCAAACTTTCTGTTGAAAGCCTATTTATTAAGTCGAAATAAAGAACAAAACCTTGTGAATAAATTTCTGATCTTCGTCTGTTTTTACAATTGTGTCCTCTAAGCCGCTAATCACTTCTAAATTCATCGTCTTGTCTTTATTAATAAAGATTTGTCTAAAAATAATATGGTCTTCATGTTTTGCCACCACAAAATCTTCGTGCTCAAACTTCAAGTTTGGCGTTACCAAAATCTTCCATTCCCTCTTAAAAGGAATCATGGAGTTATCTTTAATAAATAAGCCATAGGCATCAGGATCACTTAATTCGATATAAGAAAACGCTCCAATTGGCTCCGCAAGAGGTAGACCTTTTTCGCTCCAGCAGAATCGGCATGTTTTATCATTGGCATAGCCCAAAATAGGAATATTTGATCTTAATGTTTCTTCGTCGCTTCTGTATTTTTCAAATTCACGCAAAGAAACCCCAAGTGCATCGCATATGTTTTCAATCTCATTAAAATGCACTTCAGAATGGCCATTAAGGATTCTGCTCATCCTTCCTTTGCTAATTCCGGCCTCTAAAGCGATCTTAGTCTGGTTTTTGTCACTTTTTTTTAGAAAATGCTTAATTGTTTCTTCAATTGATTTCATAGACTTACATATTTTGTTCTAAAAAATAGAACTTTTTGTGTTAATTTTAGCAACTATCATGGCCCGTGTTCCGAAAATAGTTACAGAAATTGAAACTGATTTTTAGATTTTAACAGTAATTTAGAACAAAACCCAAGATCTAATTTCAATTTTTAAACGAAAGGAACACAACTATGAAACAACATCAAAAGAAACCGACCTCTAAATTGGCGGCTAAAAAGTCCAAAATCATGAAAATCATTGAAGAATTCAGTGGGGATCTCACGAATCTTCATCTTCAGGTTGCGGAGTTTGAACTCCAGGATCGCGAGCTTGTTCTGGATTTGGTCACAATCAAACATCCAATCGATTCCATTCTCGTCAAATGGGCGGCGTCACGGGTGCATTCCTAAAAATACATAGAAAGGAAAGGGGTTAGTATGAAGAGCAACGATAAACAACAAAACACCTTACCCAAGCAAATTGGTTCACAAAAAACAGACAAGCCATTTGGTAAAAAGACAACTTACAACTTAGGCCGACATCAACTCATTGGTCACTCTGAATTGTTTACGGGCATTTTAGAGCAAGCGCAAAAAGTCAAAGGACACAAAGAAGCAAACGTTGTTCTTGAAGGCGAAACCGGTACCGGCAAAGAATTGCTCGCACGGTTTATTAATTTAACAGAAGGTTTGAGTAGGCCTTTTGTTGCCGTTAACTGTAGCGCCATTGCAAAAGATCTTTTTGAGTCTGAATTATTCGGACACGAAAAAGGATCTTTCACCGGAGCGTTAAAACAAAAACCTGGTTTGATTGAACAAGCTCAAGGAGGCGATCTTTTTTTAGACGAAGTCAATTCGCTTCCCCTGAACTTACAAGCTAAGCTTTTGCGCGTTCTTCAGGAAAAAGAATTTTACCGCGTGGGTGGATCTACTCCCATTAGGGTTAATTTTAGAATCATTTGTGCGACTAACCAGAACCTAAGAGATTTGGTTGCGTCTCAAGAGTTTAGAGAAGATCTTTATTATCGTTTGAATGTGGTGAACATTGTTTTGCCTCCTTTACGCGAAAGGAAAGCCGATATTCCTCTTTTAACTCACTATTTTATTAGAAAGCACAGGCGTCATCATCGAAACACATTGATTCTTGATAGTGATGTCATGAAGTTTTTTAAAAAGTACGCGTGGCCAGGCAATATAAGAGAATTAGAAAACGCCATTCAAGCGCTTTGCATTATGCATCAGCACACTTTAGCAAGTCTTAGAGACCTTCCTGGTTGGTTAAGACCAAAGGAAATAGATCAAGACAAGTCAGAAGGCGCATTTGGCAATGACTCATTCTTCACTGTGTCTTTACAGGAACATTTGGATCGAGCCACGGTGATGTTTGTTGAAAAAGCTTTGGAG
Organism: Deltaproteobacteria bacterium; assembly: GCA_024233595.1. Lineage (GTDB taxonomy): Bacteria > UBA10199 > UBA10199 > UBA10199 > JADGCS01 > JACKPK01. The sequence goes on along the minus strand of JACKPK010000003.1, from coordinate 9,981 downwards.
GCCTGTGGATGGAATAAAACCAAAACAGCCAAAAAGCTGGGGATCACCCGGACATCTTTGTATAGCTTGTTGAAAAATTTAAATATTCAGAAAGAAGAGTAGCAGATAGCAGAGATGGACATTTCCCTAAGTCCTTACTAGACCAGCACTAAGGTTTAGTTTAGCTCAATCTAGCAGCACCGCTCACCCGTTTACACGGGTTTTGCGGATCGCTATCAATGTTCTGGGTTGGGGCTACGTTTTTTTACTGCGTTAAGTGGTTATGTTTATCTTTTGGTAACTTATTTTTTAATTATAGTTAACTAAAAGATAAATTCAAGCGCTTTTTCGCAAAATTCTTTGGGATTTTTTAAATGGGCGCTGCGGAAATTTTATCTAAAAATATCAGTTACTTACTTGATAACTCTCAAATCAATCAAGAAGATCTGGCTGACATCTTAGGTGTTCAGCCCAGTTATATTTCTTTAATTAAAACCGGCCGCCGCTGGCCGCGTCCAGCTCTGCTCGAAAAAATAGCCAAAGCCTTTCATGTTCCCTTGCATTGTTTATTTGAAGAAGAGCTTCCTAATAAAGTGATCAAAACCAAAACAGTTAGCGACAAAAAGCGTCTCGTTTTAATCTATGACTTACTCTCTTCTCGTAAAGCTCAAGACTGGGACAAAGCTTATAGTGTTCTAGAAGCTCTCTTTAAAAAGCAGTCTTAAAATAATTTAGTGCCTTCAACCTCATTCCTATGTAAAATATCCCTCACTTCTGCGTTAAGTGGCTGTTTACCTATTGGTAATGGTTTTTAAAAACCAATGGTCAGATCAATCAAAATCGTTTAGTATAGTCACGTATGTCGACTGAACATGGCTAACGAGCCCCAAAGCCATCTTCATGAACTATTGTGATGAATACTATTAAATTCAAATAGGACAGGAGAAATACAATGGATTCACATGAAGTAACCAATAGGCTCAGAAAACTTCCTTCATTTTCAGCAAATGGTCTTGGCAACAGAGTTCGCCAACGCAGGTGGTATTTAGACCGCCAAAAGAAAGAAACCAAAGGCACCAAAAGTGTTGCTGCGGGTGCAAAAAAACTCGGAATTACAGAATTAGAATACCGCGGCATAGAAAATGACCTTGGCCTTGTTCAAGACGAACAAGGCGCACGTATTCGAGAGATTCTATCTGATTCAACTGTCATTCAAAATTGGGCTCAATTTCTAGAAATGGAATACGACCAATTAGATCGTTGGGTGAATCGCGAACGCCATAAAATACAAAAGAAACTCAAACGATCCATGGGTTCGGGCGATGCCGTGCATTACGAAAAAGAATTCGAAGCTGCTAAACAAGGGTTTATCGAAAAATACAAAGAAGTCACTGATTCGCCTGACATTCCTAAAAATGTACGCCTTGCTCTCACAAACATTGGCAAATACTCTAAAGAACTTTTCAAATTGCCTGTGTTGCCTATGCCCTTATTTATTATTTTAAGAGCTCTCTATGAATCAGATGATAGCGCTGATGATATTCATAAAATCAAATTGCCTGATAATGGTGATGAAGTTTTAACAGATTACATTCGGCGCCTGCCTTACATTGGCAACTATATTTTTTATTCTGCAAATCGCATTTACTATGCCAGCCAACCCAAGCAGAGTTTTTCCGAAGTTTTCAATGTATTGAGCAAAGAAAGACTCAAAACTCTTCTCCACGTCATGATTCAAGATGTTGGTGTCTATGATATCCCTAAAGATTTGTTTGATCTTCAACGCTTCTTAGAATTTCACACCGAAGGCCTTATGATGGCACGCTTACTTAAGCCTAAGCTGCCTTCTGAAATTAACTACGAAGTTCTCGAAATGGGCCTTGCTCTACAAGGTTTAGGAACTTACGAATTGTATCACCTCATTAGTCCTTCTTTGTCTCAAGAGGAAGCCAATGCAAGAGATCGCATTAACTATAGCTTAGACGATGATGCCATTTATTGGATCGATTATTATTTTCACCCTGTTTTATCTGCTATGTTGGCAGCAAATTGGAAGCTTCCGGCTGCTGCAATAGAGCTTGTCCTTAATCATCATGATGAAAATATCAGTCAAGTGAGCCCAGAGTGTGCGGCATTAAAATTAATCAATCGTTGCACTCAAGAAAAGTTCGAATTCGATAACCGTGATAGTGTTTTAGAATATCTAGACGACTATCCACAGCTTCAACTCGATCTAGAGGGCTTATTCGATATTGTCACAACAATGAGCAGTCTTCGTAAAGATATGATTCGTCGTAGCACAAGCATCATGGAATCCGGCAAAAACTTTAATGAAGTCGCTTCTCATAAAGGGATGGGTCAATATAAATATGAAGAACAGTCTGGTGGATTTGTTCGCAAGTACAAGAGCAAAGAAGATGCGCGCTTAGATCTTGATGCTCAAAAAGGATTAATTGCTGACTGTCTTGAACTGCTTTTTGAATTCACACAAAGAATACATCGTATTAAAGAAGGTGAATCAAAAGAAGCTTTTCAAGAACGTATTTTTAACCTGCAACTTGCTTCTGAAGTCGTAAAACACGATTACGAAAAAGTGGCCAAACGTTTTGGCATGAAAGAAGACGAGTTATTGCATAGGTTGGCGCAGATGGATCGTTAATTTATGACCTTATACGTAAATCGCTATCAATTCTTAAAAGAGATTGGTGAAGGAGCTACGGGTAAAGTAGAACTTGTTACCGACACAAAAGAAGGAATTGAATGTGCGATTAAATTTTTACACTCCTCTAAATACAGAGGAGCAACAGCTTCGCGCGAGGGCTTCAAACGAGAGTTTGAAGTCCTCAAAAACATCAAACACCCATCAATCGCATCTGTTCGTGATGCTGGCTATGATTCTTCAAAAGAAAAGTACTTTATAGTCACCGAATTTGTTCAAGGTGACGATTTAGTCACTGTTTGTAAAAATAAATCAATTTTAGAAATAGAAGAGCTTTTTGTTCAGGCTCTTCGAGCTTTGAATTACTTGCACTCGCGCCAAGTTCTCCATTTGGACATCAAGCCAGAAAACATATTGGTGTCTTTAAAAAATAAAGATCATCCTCAAATCAAGATCATTGATTTTGGGTTTGCCAATCTTAAATCAAAGGCAATGGTTGGCTCTCCCGCCTACATGGCGCCAGAAATGATCAATCGTGCTACCCAAGATTCAGAAATTTCTTTGGATGGCAGAACAGATCTATACTCATTAGCCTGTACTTTTTACGAAGCATTTACAGGAACAATTCCTTTTGATCCTTCAGGTGAAGATCCTGAAAATGAAATTTTAAGAATGCAATTGCATGAACCTGCTAAAAGTCCTGACTTAATTAATCCCAAAATACCTAGTTACTTAAGTAAGATTTTTTTAAAAATGCTCGAAAAAGACCCTGATAATAGATTCAAATTAGCTTCTGAAATCATCCAAGAAATAAATTTTGGATCTTCTCAAACCTACCCCATTGAAACAGATGAAACGACCATGAGTTATCTGCTCGATCACGGCAAACTAGTTGGACGTGAAAACGAATTTTCTAAATTTATCGAATTATTTGAAGATCGCATCGAAATCGGAGAATGTGAAAAAGCACCTTTTTTAATTGTCACCGGAAAAAACGGCGTTGGAAAGTCTCGTTTTTTAAACGAATGTGTTTACATGGCAAAAAAAGAATTTGCCAAAGTCATGACTTGGGCAGAGTTCTGCGAAGTTGATATCTGGGACATAGAAACACCGTGTTTGATCGTTGGTGATGATGTGCATGTGGATCAACACACAATGAATGATCTTAGTCTAGCTTGTGAGGACGAGAATATTCTAGTTGTTCTTACCACAAATCAAACCGATTTATCTTTTGGTGAAATAGATTCTGATGATCCTAGCAAAGCATTCAATGAGCAAAATCTTGTGTATTTGACTCCATTCACAATTGAACAGGTTAAAGAATACCTACAACAAACAACGGGCATAAAAAACGTTTCTCAAAAGCTTATCGATAAAATTTTCCAAGTTACAAATGGGAATCAACTCTATCTTACTCAATATGTTCGTTTTGCTTACGAAGACCAAAAACTCAGAGACTCTCAAGGCAATTGGTCAGAAGATGTTTTGGAAGACCTTGTTGATAACTTTGAAAACCTTGGTTTTAAAGAATTTTTAACTCACCGTCTTAGTAGCGAATTAGATTCATTAGAGCTTTCTGAAGCACAATTAGATTTGCTCTATACTTTGGCTTTAACAGGAAAGCCAACTCTCATGGATTTAACAGAAATCACTTGTGGCGATGACATCAACAAAGAGTTACAAAATCTCAGCAATAAAGGCATCCTAAAATCCAATCCTGAATCTCTTTATGTGTTTTCAAATCCTATTTATAAAGATGTCTTACTCTCCAAAATAGACCGTACTGTAAAACAAGAATATTGTGAAAAATTTGCTGATTTTTATGAAGTGCGGGGAGGAGATAAAGACCGCGTGGCCTACTTTAGAGGAAGGGGCTTTAGTGAAGATGCTCCTAAATTATTGATTGAACTTGCTGATCGTCAAAGAAAGAAAATGGATTTTTCTGCCGCCATTGAAAACTTACAAGAAGTCATTGAACACACAGATGTTAAGAATAATTTTAAAAACAAAGCTCTTTTTAATTTAGCTCAAATTTACGTGGATAAAGCGGAATATAAAAAAGCGGATTCCGTTTTTTCTAAACTATTGACTAGCAAAGACCAACTTGACTCTCAGTTTCTTGCTGAGCTGTTTGAGCAATATGGCTTAAATTGCTCCAGACAACTCAAGCACAACGAAGCCATGGACTTTTATAATCAATCATTGAATCTTGCTAGCAAGAATAAAGCACAACTTTGGTTATCCGTTCTTTTAAAAAGCAGAATGGCCATAACACAGCTAGATCTTGGTGATTTTTCTAAAGCCGAAGAACTCGCCAAGACATCTTGGCAAGAGTGGCAGAACTTGCTCTCAGAATCAGAAAAAATTGAAGCTAGTCATATCGAATGTGACGTTGTTTTTTTTGGTTTGGGCCACAAAGAATTAGCAATTGATTGTTTAAAAGAACAACTCGGTATTTTGGCAAAGGTTTCTCATTTAGATCAGTATCCAAGAACTCTTTATCGATTGGGCATGTATCAACTGGCTTCTGGTGATGTGCACGGTGGTGAATCCAATCTCAAAAAAGCATTGGATCTTGTCAAAGAACGCAAAACTCCAAATTGGTTATTTGCTCTTTATAACGAATTGGGTGGGCTTGAAGAACAACGCAATTCATACACTCTTGCTTTACGCTATTTCACACACGCACTTGATCTAGCTCACAAAACAAATGCAGCCGCTATGAGCAGATTAATTATTTCGTACAACCTTGCGCGTGTTCATTTAAAAGCAAAAGAATTAGGGAAAGCAAAATCACGTTTCCTATTTTTAATTCGTAGCCTTGCTGAACAAATTGAAACAGGTTCCGAACAAGCAACGGCAAAACCATACTTATTCAAATGCTATCTTGGTCTTTGCCAAGTTTTTCGCCAAAAAGATGATTACAAAAATGCTTTAACTTACTTAAATAAAGGAAGCTGCTTACTCGAAGGAAAGTCACCTGAACCATTCAAACAACTTTGTCAAGGAAAAAGTTTTAGTAGAAAAAAGTATTAGTAATAAAGAACAAGAACAAATCGCCTTCCAAAACTCTGCTAAATTTCTGCCACATAAAAATTTTGATAAAACAGTTTATGACAATGAAGTCAAGTTTATCAGCATTGACCATGTCTTAGCCATTGGCAACATTGTCGTTTTTTTTTTCAAACAGAATCTAATGTCGCGCAAAGACAATTTTCGGATACTCTTTCCCATTGCTAGTTATTTTTAGCCTAACAGCCTTAAGTAAAAACACATTAAAAACAAATGGTTAAATAAGATTTAGGCTCTTTGTTTCGTGGCATCTATTTTGCACTAATAATAGGCAAATGAAACGGGTCTTAATCATACTATGTTTATTGAGTTTTGCTTGTTCTCCTTCGGGGACCTCAATCCTATCAGGGGGAAGTTCTTCCAGCACGTCAGGCACAACTGATTCAGCCGATATCGGTGGGCCATCTATTGGCGCAGGTAGTCCTGTTAACAGTGCAGAGGATGATCTTGGCACGGATTCATCTTCTGATATTCCTGGCGAATCCAATGTTGATGGCACGGATTTACCTCATGGTGGTATTGCGATCCCACGTTTAGAATCCTCCAGCCTTGTTGCTTACGCTCCCGATAGCAGCGATTATGTTCCGGTTGTTGGTAGTGAAGGCACTGTAGAAGATTTCGAATCTGGTTCAATGTTGGTGGTTAGTGAAGAATCTTTAGGCGCTGAGCTGGCAAGTGTAGAATTTATGTCATTGCGAGCGACGAAGGAGCGCGGCAATCCAGGTTGGATCCAAATGGCAACAACACTAGCCCCCAGCCCCTGGTCCCTAGCCCCTCGCTCAGCTCACGCCGCATCTGACATTTGTTCCGAAGGATCTAATCATTGCTGCGAAATCAATAGCGATGGTTCATTCGAATGCTACTACCCCTTGGAATCAAAAAGTGTTTCAAACTTAAACTTAGCAATTCTTCTACCCAGTGGAGAAATTGGCGAATCAATTACAGAGCCACTACAGAGCAATTTAAGGTTTAAAAAGCGAACCCACTGATGTTGTAGACGTTGATGCAGTGATGGTGAGTGCCAGTTTGAAAGCCTGGCGATTAAAGCACAAGCTGATGAGTCTGGTGATTAATTGTTACCGGTGACTTTTGATGACGCTGATATGGGTATAGTATTTTGATGTGAGTGGTGAAAGAAAATGGGTTTACATCCATTCGGCACAATAAACAATTTGTTTCCTTTTGATACAATTGCAGAATAAGTTTCTATAATAATAATTCTGCGAGTCTGGAGAAATAGGAGCTCTAAAAGGTTTTATTCACTTACGAAAAAGCAAAAGTTACGTAAACTAAAAAGAGAATATGGAGAATCATATTTATGATTGAAAACTGATCCTGAAAATGAAGGTCGGTTTCTTACAAGTAAATATCGATGCTTCTTCGATTTTTTATTTGTTTCATCAAAAACCTCTTAGATATCGATGAATATCAAGAGCTACTAAATACATGGTAAAACTATCAATTTTGATATGAATTCCTCTGGCTACGCCTTGGTGGCTTACAAAGATCTTGGTGGCAAATTGCGCCTGCGAGTCAGCAATGGTGAAACTAGTTTTGGTGGCACAGCGCCACTAAAATATTCTGGAGAAGAACCTTATTTTTCTGACATTAAATTTGCAGCCGATGACACAGCTCTTCTGCTGGATAGCGCTAATAAAAAGGTTTGGAAAGCAACCATAAACAAAGACACCGAAACCTTAAGCGTTGATATTGAAATGGCTGGTGCCGAAGGCGTTTCTGTTGGCCTGGGGGCACGCGCCATTATGTTTAATAACAGACGCACGCGCGCTTATGTTTTGAATGAAGGCGATGAAACCGTAACCATAATGAACATTAAAGCAGGCGATAGTGAAAGAAGTCGTTTTAGAGATCGATTCATCCCATCTGGAACCATCAATCTTTCTGATTATGTTCCCGGAAAAGCCCTTAGCTTTGAACCCAAAGCGGCCATTGCTCAAGATGGTAAGATTATAGTCGCCAGTAAAAAAACAAAGGCTTTGCTCTTTTTAGACATGGACACCTTTAGCGAAACCAGAGTGGATAGCGATGGCGATGGTTACTCTATAGCAGATGGTGATTGTAATGACGAAGACGCTGCTTTGCACCCTGCCACTGTTTGGTACCTAGATGCTGATGGCGATAGTCACGGTGACTTGGACAACAGCACAGTACAGTGTGAGGCGCCAAGTGGTTACGTACTGAGCCCAAGCGATTGTGACGATGATGATGCCCACACTTACCCTGGTGCTCCTGAACTTTGCGATGGCATAGACAATAGCTGCGAAGGCGAAGTGGACGAAGATGTCGAAATGCTAACCTGGTACGCTGATGATGATAGCGATGGCTACGGTGATCCAGAAGTTTCGACAGAAGCGTGTACAGAGCCGGAAGGTTATGTGATCGACAATACAGATTGTGATGATGGCGCTGGCTCAATCAATCCTGGAGCAGAAGATATTTGTGGAGACGGTATTGACGATAATTGTGATGGTGGTGATGGAATCTATGGCATTAGCTGCGAAGAATCATCTAGTAGGAGATAATACACGTGACTAAGAACAAAAAATCAGATAAGCAAAGCAGCATGCATACTGATAATCATAAAAAACAAATCTCTATTGCCTATGATGAGTATCAAAGATTATTGCATCGCTTAGAAAAGTTAGAGCAAGTTCAGAAATCCAAAAACAAGCAAACTGATTTTGATTTTCACACACTTCATGGCCTTGCTTTAAAAGCTCCTAAAAATCCAAATCCACGCTTTAAAACAGAAGATGACTTATGGAAAGATGATGTATGATTGTTGATTCTTCGGCCTTGCTAGCCTCATTATTTGGTGAGGAAAAAGGAACATGGGTTGAGGAACAATTGAATCAGCATCGCACTACACTAAAAATGAGCGTAGTGAATTTAGCGGAAGTGCTTATATTATTACGTGAAAGACAGCCAAAACTCTCATCTAATCTAAGCAAAACAGTCAAGCAATTGCCCATAGAATTTGTTCCTGTGACACAAGCTCAGGCAGAGTTGGCAAGTGTTGCTCGTCATGAATTCCGTTCTTTAAACTTTGGTGATTGTTTTGTGTATGCTCTAGCAAAAGTTGAAAACGAGACAATTTTAACGCTAGATTCAGATTTTAAAAAGACCGATTTAAAAATCGTGATCCCAAAAGAGTAAAAAATCTCATTCGCCTAAACCGTAAAAAGTGTAATCACGCCCGGTGTTACTTCTCCCAAAATCGTCATATCCAGGAGCACCAATGCTCAAATCACTTTTATTGTCGGCATTATAGTCACCTGTTGTAATGCCTGTGCCAGCATAATCGGTTCGGTTCTCACCCTGTAAGAACACATCAGCCACATCAGTCATGTCCGCTGTTCCCATTTCTTCCAAGGGGCCATAAAGCACATAGGCACCACCAATGTGAGAAGAATGAGAAGAAAGACCTTCGCCATTTTCGCCAACTACGAGATCGTCATAGCTATCACCATTAATGTTTCCAATTGTAACAGCACTGCCTAAATGCGCACCAGATTCATAGCCAACAAGTTTAATAGATTCATCTTCTCCAGCCTGTAAGACTCCTGAAAACGATATTGCACTGGATAAGAACAAATAACAGGACCCAGTTCTTTCACCATAAGTATCTTCCAGTTCTGCACAAGTTACTAAATCATTATAGCCATCAAAATCTAAATCACCAGCTACCGAAATTGCATTGCCTAATCGATCACCACCGCTCTCGCCTAATATCGTCACGTCACTTTCATCTGTAGTAAGAACATCACTATCCAATTCACCAAAAAACACATCTGCACGACCTGCCCCAATTGAACTTGAGACACCTGCTTCATGCGAATTAAGAGAACTCATAGCCAAATCAGCAATACCATCGCCATCTACATCACCAGAATCAATTGCCGACCCTGCAATATCATAAAAAGATTCACCTACAATTTTTACAGAAGCATCAGCTAAATCTAACTCTTCTTCCAAATCTGATCCTGAGAAAATGTAGACTGCACCATTTCCAAAAGCATCCGAACTATTTAAATAACCCGAAGCACCAATAGCAACTTCGTTTAAACCATCGCCATCTTGATCTTGTATGCCAGCAACCGCAATTCCAGCATCGTTATAACTACCTTCACCAACAAAAACAGAAAGAGCCACATCAGCCAAATTACCTGTACTAACACCAGTCCCACTTACTAAAAACACAGCACCCGCATCTGTCCCACCTGCATCATGTTTAGGCGCCCCTACCAATA
>JACKPK010000002.1 GCA_024233595.1 Deltaproteobacteria bacterium | reverse complement strand
CAGATTTAAATTGGCACCCTCGTGACCCAAGAAAAACACTCACAGACACCATTGAATGGTTAAGCGTGAATCATCCGGATTTGGTTCAGGGTGGGACTAAAAAAGAAGAAGGAAAAAAACTTCCTTCAAAAAATTCTTAACCGTCATCGCGAGTCAGCCTTAGCTGACGCGGCGATCCATCTTGGATTGCTTCGTCATTCGCTAAAGCTATGGAGAACAAGCAGGCGAATTCCTCGCAATGACAAGACAATGAGTCTTTAGAGTTCAAAAGTGATTATATAGGAAAATACATGAATTTTTCTCACAGCTTTTTAAACGTTCAAAAAGTCGAAACCTTAAAATGGCGACTCATCAATTGCTCGCAAGTCATCATTGGCTTTGCTTGGACCATGTTGACCATCACACTTGCTCTTGCGGTTCTTGGCCTGACCCTTAATCGTAAAATCGCTTTGCTCATGGCGAATAAAATCTGGGCCCCCGGTGTTTTATTCATCACCGGAACAAGATTACAGGTGGAAGGTTTAGAGAACATCAATTTTAAAACACCGCATATTTTTGTGATGCACCATCAAAGCACCTTGGATATCCCGGCGGCGTTCACAGCCTTGCCTGTGCCCTTGCATTTTATTGCCAAAAAAGAACTGCGCGCGGTGCCGTTTTTGGGCTGGTACATTTGGGCCATGGGAATGATTTTCATTGATCGCAAAAACCACGACAAAGCAGTGGCCAGTTTGAATCACGCTGCCGACATGATTCGCAATGGCAAAAACGTGATCGCTTATCCAGAAGGAACGCGTAGCGATAAGGGTGACGTACGCCCCTTTAAAAAAGGCGTGTTTGTTTTGGCGATTCAATCGCAAACACCGGTGGTGCCCATTGCCATTTCGGGATCAAAAAATGTGATGCCAAAAAACTCATTCCGCATGCGACCAGGCCTGGTCAAAATCAAAATCGGCACGCCCATTGTGACCAAGAACATGCAAAGCACAGATCGCGATGATTTGATGTCAAAAGCACACGCGCAAATGGTAGAATTGATGCGGGAAATTAGTGCCTAAGTGCTTAGGTACCTAGGTGCCTAGGTGTCTAGGTGAAAAAGGTCTACTGCTCGAATGTCATTGCGAGGAGTGAAACGACGACGCAATCTAGTCTTTGGGTCTCGCGTCTAGGGGCTCGTCATTGTCATTCCCATACAGACGCTGCGTCCGCCTTTGGAGATTGTAGGGGTAGGCCCCTACAGAAAATCACATCACGAAGGTAAAAGCTGATAAATCCGGGAAGACATTATTCACTAAAATGTAGTGGCCGCTCGCGAGCGGCCAAGAACATTGTATCAAAATTATGGTCGCTCACGAGCGACCACTACAAGCCCCAAGCCCTAGATACGAGCCCCTGAATAAAGATCAGTAGAGCAGTGGAGCAAGTAGAACAGTAGAGTTCTTTTATCTACCTGTCGCGCCGCAGTTCCTGCAACGCGGGACGAAGGCGGGGGCACCTACACACTTATAAACTCTTCACAACCTCATCCACATGGCCCTTCACGGAAACCGGGGAAAAGATTTTTTGAATTTTGCCTTTTTCATCGATGATAAAAGTGGAACGCACAATGCCCATGAACTCTTTGCCCATGAATTTTTTAAGCTGATACACACCGTATTTTTCTGCGATCTTTTTATCGCCATCAACAAGCAAATCAAACTGCAAGCTGTACTTATCAATAAACTTTTGATGACGTTTTTCGTCGTCAAAACTCACGCCAAGCACCACGGCTTTTTTGCGTTTGATCTTAGAGAGACTATCGTTAAAATCACAGGCCTCGGTTGTGCAACCAGGCGTCATGTCTTTGGGATAAAAATACAAAACAACTTTTTTACCCGCAAAATCTTTTAACTGAATGGTTTCGCCATTTTGATTTTTTAATTTAAACGCGGGGGCTTTGCTGCCTTCTTTAAGCATAACGAACTCCTGTGAATGAAATGACAATTGAGATGACTCAATAACGTTGAATACGGGAAGGATCAAGATTCGGAATTCACAACATCTTTTCCGATGTACTTGTACTTGCGCGACTTCTTGCGACTTTCCCATTGCTCTAGAGCGTACTTGCGCATGTCTTCGACCGAATCGAATTCATCGACGATCTCGACACCAAGAAGTGTTTCGATAACGTCTTCTAAAGTGATGATACCAGTGGTGGTGCCCGAATGATCTCGCACCAAAAAGAGGTGATCACGCTTTTTAATGAATTCGTCTAAGGCGTGTGCCACAGATTTGCCCTCTTCTATGGATTCTATGGGCATGAGCAATTGATCCATTGTCAGATCTTCACGATCTTCAGAACTGGATTCAATGATTTTAAAGCGCAACACCATTCCAATGACATCATCAAGATCATGATCATAAACAGGGATGCGCGAAAAAAAGATCGGTGATTTTTTTTCGAGAACATCCGCCACCGTCATGTCTTTTTGCAAAGAGAACACAACCGAACGCGGCGTCATCACGTCTTGCACAAGAATAGCATTGAGTCGCAAAAGATTTTTAATGATGCGTTGTTCTTTTTCGGCCAAGGCGCCCTCTTCCACACCAGTTTCAGCAACCACAATCATCTCTTCACGCGTCATTTTTGGATAGGCTTCGCCATTTTTTGCAATGACTCGCGAAACAGCGCGAAACAAAACCACAAAAGGATAAGCCACCACAACAAGCATCTCGATCAGGTACGCACACATGGGAGCCAATTGCCGCCAGTAAGTCGCACCCAATGTTTTGGGGATGATTTCCGAAAAGAATAAAATCAAAAACGTTAAACCCGCAGAGCAAATCGCCACAAACTCATCGCCGTAAACCTTAAGAACCTGCGCGCCCACACCAGCTGCCCCAAAGGTGTTGGCAATGGTGTTGACTGTTAAAATGGCAGCCAAGGAACGATCGATGTTCTTTTTGAGCGAACGCAACAAAATACCGCCACGCCGACCTTGCTTGACCATTAATGAAATATGGGACTTGGTGACAGAAAGGATCACAGATTCCAAGAGCGAGCACAGAAACGAAACGCCAATCACCAAAAATAAATAGAGCAATAGTAGTGTCATATATATGTCAGTCACCCGGCTTGTTCAACGATTTGACTGAATGCTTAATTTAGCGAAGATCCTTAAAAAACTCCAGCAATAAGGGCCACACAATTTTTTTGCCTTCTTCCTTTGCCAAAGTGGGGCCTTCCGTTTATGACGGAGGTACAAAATGAATGGTGATTCAGTTTTTCACCGCATTTAAAAGTTTTTCAATTTTGACTCAAAAAGGAAAGGATCCACACTTATGAAAGAAGTCGTCATTGTTTCGGCAGTTCGCTCCCCCATGGGACGTGCTCACAAAGGTAATTTTGCATTCACTCGCATTGATGATTTGGCTGCAGAAGTCATTCAAGGTTGTCTCAAACAAGTTCCCGAGCTCGACACCAACGAAATCGAAGATTTGCTTTTGGGTTGCGCCATGCCCGAAGGCGAACAAGGCATGAACCTTGCCCGTAACGTTGGTTTTTTAGCAGGACTTCCACTCAGCGTTGCCGCCGCAACCGTGAATCGTTTTTGTTCTTCGTCACTCGTGACCATCATGATGGGCGCGCAAGGCATCATGTCTAATTGTGGCGAAGTCTACCTTTCTGCCGGCGCCGAGTCCATGACTCACGTGCCCATGGGCGGGTTCAACCCAAGCCTGAACCCCAAGCTCATGAAAGACGGCATGCCTGATGCCTACATCTCTATGGGCGTCACAGCCGAAAACTTGGTCGCAAAATATGGCCTCACTCGCGAAGAGCAAGATCAATTCGCTTTGGAATCTCACTTGCGTGCCGTGAACGCGATCGAAAAAGGTTTGTTTAAAGATGAAATCATCCCTGTCACAGCTGTTGCAAAAGATGGCTCCACTGCCACAGTTGACACAGACCAAGGACCACGCGCTGAAAGCACTTTGGAAAAACTTGGCAGCCTAAAACCTGTCTTTAAAAAAGACGGTTCAGTCACAGCTGGCAACTCAAGCCCCTTAACAGACGGCGCTTCGGCAACTCTTCTTATGTCTGCTGATAAAGCCAAAGCTTTGGGAATCAAACCCATAGCACGTGTTGTGAGCATGGCTGTTGCGGGTTGCGATCCATCCATCATGGGCATCGGCCCCGTTCCTGCTGTTAAAAAAGCATTGCAACGCGCCGGCATGACTTTAGATCAAATCGATTTGATCGAACTCAACGAAGCCTTTGCTGGTCAAAGTTTGTCAGTCATCAAAGAACTTGAGCTCGACACCAAAAAGGTCAACGTCAACGGCGGCGCCATTGCTTTGGGTCACCCCTTAGGCGCTACAGGCGGACGCATCATGGCCACACTACTCAACGCACTCAAACAACAAGACAAAAAATTTGGTTTAGAAACCATGTGCGTTGGTGGCGGTCAAGGTGCAGCCATGATTGTTGAACGTCTTTAATCCTGACCAAAAGAGGTAAGTCATGAACATAAAGAAAGTTGCAGTTCTGGGATCGGGAGTCATGGGCTCCGCCATTGCGGCGCACCTGGCTAATGCCGGCATCCCTTCTTATTTATTAGACATTGTTCCGCGTGAACTTGGTGACGACGATAAAAAACAGGGACTCACAGAAACCGATCCCCGTTTTCGCAATAAATTTGCAATCAACGCCATTCAAAATGTTTTGCCCAATCAAAAGCCTTCCCCGGTTTTTGACAAACGAGTGCTTAAACTCATCACGCCGGGTAATTTTGAAGACGACATGAGTAAACTCGCTGAATGCGATTGGATCATCGAGGTTGTTGTTGAGCGTCTCGACATCAAGCAAAAGGTGTTTTCTCAGGTAGAAGAACACCGTCGCAAAGATGCCGTGGTGTCTTCCAACACATCGGGGATTCGTTTAAAAGAAATGTGCGAAGGCCGTTCGGATTCATTCAAAAAACATTTTCTCATCACGCACTTTTTTAACCCTGTGCGCTACATGAAACTTGTCGAGATTGTCGCCAGCGAACACACCGATCCAAAAATTGTCAGCAACATGGCTCAATTTTTAGAAGTCGGTCTGGGCAAAGGCGTTGTGTACGCTAAAGACACGCCCACCTTTGTGGCCAACCGCATTGGTGTTTATGGATTCATGAACACCATCCACCATGCCATTGAGCAAGGCATGAGCATTGAAGCCGTCGACAAGATCACAGGACCAGCCACAGGCAAAGCCAAATCAGCCACCTTCCGCACAGCGGACCTAGCTGGCCTGGACACCTTGGTGCACATTGCTAAAAACAATCGTGAACAAATTGATGACGAAGGCAACGACACTTTGATCATGCCCGACATCATCACCAAGATGGTCGAAAACAAATGGATTGGCCAAAAAGCCGGACAAGGTTTTTATAAAAAAGGCAAAGACGCTTCTGGCAATAAACAAATCCTCTCGATCGATTTAAAAACGGGTGAGTACAAAGAACAAGAAAAAGTTCGCTACAATTCATTGGGCTTGGCTAAAAATCTTGATACCGCTGGCGAGCGCATCAAAGCCATGATCAATGCCGATGACGAAGCGGGCCGCTTTGCTTGGCTCACCACGCGTGACACCTTAAGCTATGCCGCCAACCGCATTCCCGAAATCACAGACGACGTGGTCAACATGGACCGCGCCATGAAGTGGGGATTCAACTGGGAATTGGGTCCATTCGAAAGCCTGGACGCCATTGGTGTTAAAGAGTTTGCCGACCGTTTACAAAAAGACGGCAAGTCTGTTCCCAACACCATTCAATCTGTGTTGAATGACGGCGACGGCGTTTTCTACAAAAATGAAGGTGGCAAGAGTTTGTATTTTGATTTTGAATCAAAATCTTACAAAGCCATTGAGGCTCCTAAAACACACCTTGTTTTAAAAACATTGCGTGACGAAGGCAAGGTGCTCAAAAGCAACTCGGGTGCTAGCATCATCGATCTTGGTGATGGCGTGGTGAACGTGGAGTTCCACACCAAAATGAACGCCATTGATGCTGACATTGGGCAAATACTCAACGACGCCATTGATCTTGTCGAAGGTGACGATCAATACAAAGGCATTGTGATCAGCAACGACGCGCAGAATTTTTCTGTGGGTGCAAACCTGATGCTCTTGTGGATGGAAGCCCAACAAAAAAATTGGGACGGCATCGAAACCATGGTGAAGGGTTTTCAAGATGTGTGTCTGCGTTTGCGCACCAGTAAAAAACCTGTGGTTGGCGCACCAAGTGGCATGGCCCTTGGTGGCGGCTGCGAGGTCTTGCTTGGTTGCGACGTGGTGCGTGCGCACGCCGAAACTTACATCGGCCTTGTTGAAGTTGGCGCGGGACTCATTCCCGGCGGCGGCGGCAACAAGAACCTGCTCATGAACATCGAAGCCAACCTTAAAGAAAAAGGCCCTGTTGGTTGGGCTGGTAAATCTGATGGCGGTCCTTTTCCAAAAGCGCAAAAAACTTTTGAAGCCATTGGCTTTGCCAAAGTGGCCACCAGCGCTGTGGAAGGACAAAAAATCGGTTACCTACCAGGTCAAGGGCGCACTCGCTTGAGCATGAGCCGTGATCATTTGCTTTACGATGCCAAACAAGATGTTTTGGAACTGGCAAAAGATTACACACCCGCAGCAGCACGTGAAGACATTTACGTGGCCGGCATGGGCGGTAAAATGGCGATGTTCTCGGCGATCAAAGGCTTTCATGCACAAGGCCTGATCAGCGATCACGATCGTTTGATTGCCGAAAAGCTAGCGCATGTTTTGGCTGGTGGTGATTTACCAAACCAAGGCTTTGTGAGTGAGCAGTATCTTTTAGATATTGAACGCGAAGCATTCATTAGCCTTTGTGGGGAAGAAAAAACCCAAGCCAGGATGCAGGCCTTGCTCATGACAGGCAAGCCTTTACGCAACTAATCATCAAAAGAATAAAAAAAAAGCGTCTGCCTTAGGCAGACGCTTTCTTCGGACTCGATTTTTATTTTATTTTTAAAAGTTGTTTAAACCCCATTCCCCCTGAATGACCAAACAACCACGAACCTATAGAGCAAGCCCGGTGCCAAAAAAGACCCCTCCTACGAAAATAAAATTTTTCCATAGTTATTTCATAGGCTTATAAAAAAATCTTTGTTTCACCTCTGTGCCAAACACCTTACATCCTTTTGATTTGTGAACACAGGCTGTATCCAAATCAAAAGGTTTTTACGATTGGCAGAGATACGGAATGTAAATCCAAAAAAACATTTGATACATTGACGCGCGCTATCCGCTATTTTAAGAGCTGACTTTGGCCACCGGGCCCCACGCAAAAAGAGAGTCATTAACCCCGCCAGGCCCGGAAGGGAGCAACGGTCGTGATTTGATTTTGTGCCGTGGTATAGCCTGGTGGCCTTTTTATTCTTTTAAAAATGAAATTTGTCATACAACGAACTACCCAAGCCTCCGTCACCATCAACAATACCGAAACACGTTCCATTGGCGCTGGCTATGTGATCCTCATGGGCATTCACAAAGACGATGACGATTCTGAAATTTCTAAATGGATCGACAAGATTTTAAAACTGCGACTCTTTGCTGATGAAGCCAAGCCGATTAACCGCAGCATTCAAGACATTGATGGCGAGATCTTACTGATCTCACAGTTCACACTCTACGCAGACTGCAAAGGCCAAAACCGCCCTTCTTTTATGCAGGCCGCCCCACCGGAAAAAGCCAAAGCCCTTTACGAAAAGTTTGTGTGCTTGCTCAAAGAAAAATGGCCCAAGACCACTACTGGCGAGTTTGCGGCGGACATGCAGGTGAGTTTAGTCAACGATGGGCCTGTGACAATTGTGTTGGAGTGAATCAATACCGCTTCACTTTGGGATCAATTTCTAGTGACCAAGCCTCAATGCCGCCCGAAAGATTTTTCACATTGCTAAAGCCATGTTGTTCTAAAAAACTACCGGCCTGCCAAGAACGCATGCCGTGATGACAGTAAATCACAATCTCTTTGTTTTTATGATGATCTAATTGCGACAAAGCCTCTTGAGTCCAGAGTGACAAAGGAATGAGTGTGGCTCCTTGAATACGGCAATAAGCGTGCTCGTCTTGTTCGCGACAATCCACCAAAACAAAATCATCACCCGCCTTTTGCTTGCGGTCTAGTTCGGTCACTAAAATTTCAGCTGGCATGTTTGAACCCCTTAGCCTTCAACGCCAACATTAGTCATGATAATTTGCGGGCTACGCAAGTAACGTGACAACAAAGTTAAAAAATCTTTTTCTGCTACATGATTGCTCAAGAGCTCTCCAGAAATACTTTTGACAACAGTCGAAACACTCACGCGTACTTTCCCGGCCTCTTCTTTAACATCGACCAACAACTGGTAGTAGGCGCCAGCGTTGGCAGAAAAATCCTTGCGATCAAAGAGCAATAAATAATGCGAGTCTGGTGCGGTGGCGCGCCAGCCAGAACGCAAACGCCCAAAGTCGTTGTCCACACGCACCACATCGTAACCCAAAGTGGTAAAAGCCTTCTCGGCTTGTTCCATTACAATCGGCAAATTAGACGAATACTCTTTGGCAACAGGGTCGGTGTGGTTATCGGTGCCATAGGCCACCACCTTGGTGCACATGCCCGCTGTTAAAAAATAACCAATGACAACCAAGCCCATGAGTTGAGTGAAAATTTTTTTCTGTTTCTGATGCATGATCATTCTCCTGATTTATCGCTGCGCCGTTTTAGTGATATCCAGAAACCTATCGCCAAAATGATGGAGAGGATGCTTAAAAATTGCGCGTTAGACACATAAGGCTCAATCACAAAGCCACGGATCATATCCCCGCGATATACTTCCAGAATTGAGCGCAGAATGGAATACAGAATCAGGTACAAAAGAAACACTGCGCCATCGAATTTTTTGTGTTTTCGAAAATAAATCAGAAACGCAAAGATCAAAAATTCGCCACCAGCCTCAAAAAGCTGCGTTGGGTACAAAGGGATATGCGGCGGCGCAATGCTTTCTGGCAAGGCCGGGAAGCGCACCGCAAATAAAAAATCAGGATCACATTGCTTGCCATGACAGCAGCCTGCCATAAAACAACCTAAGCGGCCAAAAGCATGTCCCAAGGACAAGGCTGGCACAAAGACATCGGCGATTTGAAAAAATTTGAGCTGATAGCGACGCACCAACCAGATCATCACCAATACGGCACCAATGACACCACCCTGAAAAACCAAACCGCCTTCCCAAACGCGAAAAAGCACCAAGGGGTCATCCCAAAAATTAGGGACAGAATGAATGATGTACAAAATCCGTGATCCCACCAAACCAGCGATGAACACATTCAAGTACAGGTCCATGATTTTTTGAACATCGATATCCAGGCGTTTGGCCTCGCGCCGCACCCAAAGGATGCCAAGCAAAACACCAGTGGCAATGAAAAAACCGTAAAAATGAAGACTACGACCGCCCACAAGAGGCAACCAATCGGGGAATGTAAATAAAATCGGATGCATGCCTTTACCTATGGTTAATTTACGAAGAACTCAATCATTGGTTACGGGGGCCTTTTTTGCCCCTTCCACTTATGACCTTGCCATCAAATTCATTCAGAATTATTTAAAAGATGAGAAAAATACTTTTTGGAGACCTCATGTCCACCGACAAACGACTGCAAACCTATTGGGAAGATATCAAGCCGCTCATTCGTCAGCAATGGCCCGAAATCACCGACGAAGATCTAAAAAAAATCAACGCCAGCTACGATCGCTTTTTTGATTATTTAAAAGAATACTACGGTCTGATTGCTTTTCCTAAAAACGAAGCCATCGCCTTGGATTTATTCAACCGCGTGTTTAAAAAATTTGATGACCGTCCCTTTGAAAAAACGGCTTAAGAATAAAACCGCTTCACGGCGCAAAGCCCTGCTCTAAAAACCAATCAGCTGCACGACGCATCATCTGCCCCACAAACTCAATGTCATCTGGATTGATTTGCGCGATGATCTCGGCATCGTAATAAGGCGACGCCACAAAATCATCCCAAAGGCCAAATTCTTTCAAACTAGCTAAAACCAAGATTTGCAAAGGTTGCTTGGCTAATTCCGGATTCAGTAAAGCGGCATAAGAAGGGCTTTTTTCATCGGGAAACCGCCGTGTGAATCCATCGTGATTCATCTCTGAGGCCGCTGCAACAAGTTCATTTAGGAAATAACGTAACCCAAAAAGGGTCTCCATATCAGATTGCGCAATGAGATCTTCATTGCCGTAAAAACGCACAAATCGCTTTGCAAGAGCTTCTTTCTCGGCATCTTCTAAATCTTGGGGAAAAATGATTTCACCCATGTGATTGATTTCTTCGAGAATCCCTGCAGCCGAAATCTGACGAGACTCGTACTCATATTTAATACGATCACTTTTCGATTTTAGAAATTCTGAAACAAAGACATGAGCGTATTCGTGCTTTGCTCCCTCTAGCAATTCTTCATCATTATCCGCAAAAACCAAAGCGCTGGCGGTCATCTTCACACCATAATAATCGGTGGAAAGATACGTGATACTGCCCGTTCGCTTTGTTTTTCCCAAAGACAAAGGAATAGCCCTAAAAGGAATCTGTTTTTCTGTATAATAGTCCGCTAAGATTTTAATTTGCTCAGGCGTCCAAAATTGTGGGTAAAAGAATTCCGTCCCTTGAGCCGCCACTTTGTCATGATACTCATAAATGTCATTGTAACAAATGTCGCGAAAAACCATGCGCTCAAAAGAAGACTCACTGCCAAAACATTGCAGCTCCTGATCCAAATAAACATCGTTTTGGATCATGGTTTCGCACACGCCCTCTGCCACAGCTTGGATTTCTTCAGGCGTCACAAAATCGCGAATGTCGTTATAGGAAAAAATGTATTGGTATTGAGAGTTTTTAGAAGATGTTTCTGACATGGTTCACGGCCGTTCAAACAAAGATGCCCAAGCCACAAGCCAATCAGAAAAGAACGCTTTAAGAAGCGCGTGCCGATTCAATTGGTGTGACACTTGCCAACACACCATCAACCAAAATAGTCGCTTTACCGCTTTTAACCGATAAAACGCCGCTGGTGATGTTGTGAGATTCGATCTGAGTGCCAATGCGATAGCTCAATTCGCCCTCTTCGAGCATGGTGATGAAATCAGTGTGCCCAGGCAAAATATCCATTTGTCCCCAAAGCGCAGGGATGATGACTTCATCCACGCGATCAACTTGCGCTAAAACTTCTTTTGGAGTCACAATTTCTAAGGACAAGCTATCCATTCTTTACCCCAACACTCTTCTGATCTTATTCCAACTCATGAGATCAAAGTTGATTTTAGAACCCAAAGAGCCACCTTTGCATGCTGTGATGTAAGGAGGCAAAGGAAGTTTTTCCTTACCACGGAACATCTTTGGCAACACCAAAGTGATTTTTTTGACTCTTGGGTTCTGCATAAAATTAAGCCACCAATTTTTCTGCTTTTTCCAAAGCTTCTTCGATTGTTCCAACCAAGTAAAAGGCTTGCTCAGGAACATCATCGTGTTTACCATCGATGATTTCTTTGAAACCACGGATCGTGTCTTCGAGTTTCACATATTTACCGTCAAGTCCAGTAAACTGAGAAGCAACAAAGAAAGGCTGACTCAAGAATTTTTGAATCTTACGCGCACGAGACACAGTGAGTTTGTCTTCTTCAGACAATTCATCCATACCCAAAATCGCGATGATGTCTTGCAAATCTTTGTAACGTTGCAAAATACCTTGGACATCACGAGCAATGCCGTAGTGCTCATCACCCACAACTTGAGGATCCAAAATACGAGATGTTGAATCCAAAGGATCCACCGCAGGGTAAATACCAAGCTCGGCAATCTGACGAGACAAAACGGTTGTCGCATCCAAGTGAGCAAAGGTTGTCGCTGGCGCAGGGTCAGTCAAGTCATCCGCAGGAACGTAAATAGCTTGCACTGATGTGATCGAGCCTTTTGAAGTTGTTGTGATGCGCTCTTGCAAGTTACCCATTTCGGTTGCCAATGTTGGTTGGTAACCCACCGCTGAAGGAATACGACCAAGAAGGGCCGACACCTCAGAACCAGCCTGAGTAAAACGGAAGATGTTATCGACGAACAAAAGAACGTCCTGACCTTCGTCATCACGGAAATATTCTGCCGCAGTCAAAGCCGAAAGAGCAACACGAGCACGAGCACCTGGAGGTTCGTTCATTTGACCATAAACCAGACATGTTTTGTCCAAAACGCCTGATTCTTTCATTTCGTTCCAAAGGTCATTTCCTTCACGTGTTCTCTCACCAACACCAGCAAACACAGAGTAACCACCATGTTGCATGGCAACGTTGTTAATGAGCTCCATGATCAAAACGGTTTTACCAACACCGGCACCACCAAAAAGACCAATCTTACCACCACGAGAGTAAGGAGCCAAAAGGTCAATGACCTTAATGCCTGTTTCAAACATTTGCACGTTCACGTCTTGGTCAACAAATTCAGGAGCAGCACGGTGAATCGGCAATTTCTTTTTGGCTGTAACCGGACCACCTTCATCCACTGGCTTACCCACAACGTTCAAAATACGGCCCAAAATTTCAGAACCAACAGGCATAAGGATTGGCTGACCTGTGTTTTTAACGTCTTGGCCACGAACCAAACCTTCTGTGGAATCCATTGCCACGCAACGAACGGTGCTTTCTCCAAGATGTTGAGAAACCTCTAACACAAGGTTATCAGCTTCATCGCTAACCGCAGGGTTAGTCACCAACAAGGCTGTGTTGATCTCTGGTAATTCTTTGCTATCGAAACGCACGTCGATCACGGGTCCAATCACCTGTGTGATTGATCCAATTTGATTCTCCGCCATGTCGTTCTCCTGTTTGTTTTTTATTGAAACAACGTTCTCTGTCATCGTTTTCTCTTTATTTACAAATTAAATTTTAAAACCAAAACCTTAACTAATGGCTTCAGCTCCGTTAACAATATCCATAAGCTCAGTCGTGATAGCTGCCTGACGCAAGCGGTTGTATTGCAAGGTCAATCCACCAATCATCTCTTTTGCATTTTTTGAAGCATTATCCATAGCTGTCATACGAGCACCAAGCTCGGACGCCAATGACTCCAAATGAGCTTTGTACAACTGAGTTGCCAAAAATTTAGGCAACAATGCTTCTAAAATCTCAGCTTTATTCGGCTCATAAATGTAATCGATTCCGTAAGTTTCTTCTTGAGTCATTTCCAAAGGAAAGAATTTCTCAAAAGTTTCTTCCTGAGAAATTGCCGAAATAAATTTATTGTACACCAAATAAAACTCGTCGAATTCACCCGCAACATAACGGTTCACCAAGCTTTGTGTGTACTCAATGGCCTGATCAAAATTAATAGAGACAGCCCAATCTTCTTTGTAGTCGTGAACTTCTCGGCCACGAGCTTTAAAAAACTCACGACCCTTTTTGCCAACCACAAGCAAACGAAACTCTTTGCCTTCTTTTTCTAAGCGACGCAAAAAGGTTTCGGTTTTACGCAATAAGCTTGAGTTAAAACCACCACAAAGACCACGGTTAGAAGTGAAAACAAGAATCTCAACTTTTTTAACCTCTTCTGGTTTTTTAAAAAGAGGATTCTTTTGCAACTCTTCTGACTGAGCCAAAATGTCTGTGACAATGTAGCCAAGCTTGTCCGCATAAGGACGGCTGCCCATGACTGCCATCTGAGCACGACGAAGCTTTGCCGCCGAGACCATTTTCATGGCCTTGGTGATCTTTTGGGTGTTTTTAACCGACCCAATGCGTTTTTTAATGTCTCGCAAACCTGCCATAAATCCAACTTATGCCGTAAAGATTTGGTTAAACTCTTCCAACGCTTGGTTGAGTTTTTCTTTCACTTCGTCATCTAGCTTTTGCTTGGTTTTGATCAAATCAATAACCTCTGGACGCTTGCTAGAAACAAAGCCACTGAGTTCTTTTAAGTAACGCTGAACATCTTTAACAGGGATGTTATCAATGTAACCTGCTGTTGCCGCGTAGATTTCAAGAACCTGATTTTCGACTGACATAGGAACATACTGACCCTGTTTTAAGACCTCGACCAAACGCTCACCACGAGCCAACTGCAACTGAGTGGCTTTATCTAGATCTGATCCGAACTGAGCAAAGGCCGCCAACTCACGATACTGAGCCAAGTCCAAACGCAATGTACCAGCCACTTGTTTCATGGCTTTGATTTGCGCCGAACCACCCACACGAGAAACCGAAAGACCAACGTTCACCGCCGGACGAATACCTGCGTAGAACAAGTCTGTTTCTAAATAAATCTGACCATCAGTGATCGAAATCACGTTGGTTGGGATGTAAGCCGAAACGTCACCAGCTTGAGTTTCAATAATTGGCAAAGCTGTTAAAGAGCCACCACCACGTTCATCAGAAAGTTTAGCGGCACGTTCAAGCAAACGAGAGTGAAGATAGAACACGTCACCAGGGAAAGCTTCACGACCTGGAGGACGACGAAGCAACAACGACAACTGACGGTAAGCAACAGCTTGTTTAGACAAATCATCAAAAATGATAAGCGCGTGCTTGCCATTGTCACGGTAGTATTCTGCCAAAGCGCAACCAGTGTAAGGAGCAATAAACTGCAAAGGAGCTGGATCAGAAGCGTTTGCTGCGATCACAGTGGTGTATTCCATAGCACCGTGTTTTTTAAGTTTATCAACCACCTGAGCAACTGTTGATTGCTTTTGACCAATGGCCACATAAAAACAGTAAACGTTTTGGCCTTTTTGATTGATGATGGTGTCAATCGCCACAGCTGTTTTACCAGTTTGACGGTCACCAATGATCAACTCACGTTGACCACGACCAATTGGAATCATCGCGTCGATCGCTTTAATACCAGTTTGCATTGGCTCATGAACCGATTTACGGCCAACAATACCAGGAGCTTTTACTTCCACACGACGTGTCTCTTTGGTTTCGATCGGGCCCATGCCATCAATCGGTTCAGCCAAAGCGTTCACAACACGACCAATCATGCCATCACCAACAGGAACTTCTGCAATACGGTGTGTGCGTTTAACAAGGTCGCCTTCGCGGATTTCAACGTCGCGACCCATGATCGCCACACCCACGTTGTCTTCTTCAAGGTTTAAGGCAATGCCTTTAACGCCGTTAGAAAATTCCAACAATTCGTTCGCCATGACTTTTTCTAAGCCATGAACACGAGCGATCCCGTCACCAGTAGAAATAACTGTTCCGACTTCGGCGTGATCCACCTTTTTATCAAAGTCGACAATCTCTTGTTTAATGATATCACTGATCTCTTCAGCTTTAATTTGCATAGGTCTTCTCTTGTTTTTGTTTTGCCATCAATCAGTTTACTGGGTCGTTCAACACAGCAGACTTCATGTTTTTAATTTGCGACGCCAAAGTGTAATCAAACACTTGATCGCCAATCCGAACACAAACGCCACCCAAAACATCAGGTTCAATGCGTTTTTCAATAATCATTTTTTTAGAAAGCTTGTTTTCAAAATGCGCGGCCAAATCGCTGTAGACCGACTCTGCTAGCTCAACAGCGCTCATCACTTGCATCTTCTGACGGCCTTGGCGTTGATCTGCCAAAATCGCATACTGCGCCACAATGTTTTCGAAAATATCGACACGGCCTTTGCGCACCAACAATTTTAAGAAGTTCAACACGACTTGCGACAAAGACACTTTAGCAGCAATTTTCTCTAATATATTAATACGCGAAACAACTGCCACACCTTTTGTAGACAAAACAAACGAAAGCTCTTTGTTGTCGTTAAAAAGCTTCAGCACATTTTTGAGCTCTGTTCCCAGAGTATCGATGCCTTGGCTCTCTTCCGCTAACTCAATCAGTGCGCGTGCGTAGCGCTTTGCCACCAGATCCTGAATCACTTAGGCACTCTCCTTTTGGATTTGGCCAACAAACTCTTTGCCAATTTGTTGATGATCATCTGCCGAAAGACGCGTTTTGATTTTTTCGGCTGCCAATTCGGCTGCTATTGAAATGGCTTCCTCTTTAAGAGCAACGCGCGCACGCTTGATCTCGTGATCAGCCAAACGCTTGGCGTCTTTTTTAATGTTTTCGGCCAACTCACGCGCCTGAACCACAATCTTTTGTTTTTCGAGTTCGGCCTCTTCTTTAATAGAAGCCAATAACTCTTTGCCTTCGACATCAGCGTTTTTGAGTTTGCATTGGATTTCTTCGTAATGACGAAAAGCATCGTCATAAGCTTTTTGCGCTTCATCGATAGCGAGCTTGGTTTTTAAAGCGCGTCCACGAAAAAATTGAGGAATTGGTTTTTTAAGGACCAAAAACAAAAGCGTGATGAGGATAAAAAAGTTGATGATGCCAAAAGGATCTGGGCCATGGCCTTCAGCAGCAAAAGAAACACCAGGCAAAGCCAAAGTTAAAATCAACACGATAAAGAAAGAGAGCTTATTCATGCGACTTTCCTTTCGGTTAGCTTTTTAACCATTTCTTCTGCGAGTTGATCTGTTTTGCTTTTTAAGCCTTCGCGAGCAGAGATAATCTCAGAGGCGATTTGCGCCTTAACTTCTTCCATGGTGCTTTCGGCTTCGGAACGCGCTTGGCCAAGGATTTCTTTTTGCTCCGCTTCAGCAGCACGCAAGATTTCATCGCGTGAAATTTTTGCCAAGCTGCGGGCTTCAGCCATAAGCGCTTCGTATTCTTTAAATTTGATTTCGGAATCTTGCTTGAAGAATTCGATTTCTTTGGTTTTGCCTTTGGTGAGACGTTCGCGCTCGGCAATGATCTTAAGCGTGGGCTTAAACACCAAAGTATTGAGTACAAAATAAGAGGCGATAAAAATCACCCACATTGGTAAAATGGTCCAGTTTGGTTGCAGAAGTTCCATAATATATATATTTCAATAACTTACACAATTTAACTGTGTAAAATGGTGGTCCTTAATATAAAGGAGCCACCCACTAGCATCGCAATTTTCGTTATGTCAATTCGTATTTTAAGAGAAAAGCCCCACCCCGCGCAGGCGGAGACGCAATGAGGCCAAGGGATCGGGGGAAATTCGCTATTTTTTCAAACGCCCCCATAAATCAGAAACTTTTACCTGAATTTGGTCCCACAAAAAGAAACCACAAAATCGGGCGACGCCTGTTGTTCAAAAAAAACAAGCAACCTTTCCATATAATCTACGATAATAGTATTAACAGGAGATTTTTTATGTTTTTACTTCAATTACTAGCTTGTGCTGCCAGAGAAAGTTCAATGACTGCCGAAAAAGCAGACTACGGTTCCGCTGCAGAGTGCCCGGCAGTCTACCATGTGACTCAAGAAAGTAACTTCGAGTCAAATGACGAAATCGACTGTTATTATGAAGGTGGTGACGAATACTTCGATACCGACTCTTCAGGAAAAATCAGTAACAGCTGGCTAGTTGGTCATAGTTACAATGGAACAAGCGAAACCATCACAGTGGAATTGCGAGTTAGCAAAAATTCCTCCCTAGAAGGATCTGCTGAAGTTTATTGCGAAACAGACCATGCGGAAATTGATTTCGATTTTGAAAATTGTGGGGGATAGGAAAACTGAAAATAGCATAAAACAGACCTTCGTCATGGTTTCTAGTTCTTAGCACCAAAAGCTACTTACTTAATCCGAGTTAATCACAAAGATCCCCCTAAACAACCCAAAGAAAGATCGCAAAAACTAAGCAAGGCAGAACTGTATTCAAAACCTCAAAAAGACGATAGACCCCGGATAGCCCTTCGGGCTTCCGGGGTGACAGAGCTTCGTTGAACAACGAAGAAATACGAAAATCATCAAAAACAATACCCCTAATCCTTAAGGCTTAACCCCTAGCGCATCTAGCTCTTGTTGCTTCTGCATGGCCAATTCAGGTTGCTCGTTCATTTGAAGAGCCGAAACCCACAAGGAAAGCGCAGAGCGCTTTTGCTCAAGATCAGCACTATTCAGATCTAATTTTTGCAACAAAGCCAAAGCCGCCTGCACATTGCCTGAGTTCACAAACTCTTGGGCTTTAGACAAATCGTCGTTCAAGGTGCGTGGCGCGTTTTGCAACCCCTGGCCTGCGCCTAAAGTCACATTGGATTTGCTTTGCTCACGATCAGTTTCTGCGTTGAGCTCTTGTTTGCGCGCACCCAGCAACTCTTTAGAAGAACCCTCTTGCACCGCAACCGAACCCTCACCCGAAAAATTCATGGGGTCTTGTTTTTTAAGTTCATTAAAGGTCACGCCGGCGCCCACCACAACAAAAACCATAAGCGCCCAAGCCAAACGTTGGCTTGTTAAAAAAGCCTGCACTTGCTGCCAAACACTTTGCTTGGCTTCTTTGCGCGCCATTTGTTTAACGCGCTCTAAAACTTGCTGACTAGGATTTTGCAAAGGCACACGTTGAAAGGCCTCTTCAATGGCCTTGAACTCCCTCAACTTGGCTTGCGCCTTAGAAGAAGAACGCAACACATCTTCAACACGGCGTGATGTTTGCGGATCAGCAACACCCAAGTGATAATCGAATAACTCTTGATCTGTGACATCCAAACGATTTGAGCTCATAATCACCTCTTAAATATTTTGGCTCTAAACAACCTGACGCAAAAACTCGCGGCGTTTGACCAAAGCTTGCAAGGAACTCACAGCGTAGCGGTATCGCGATTTGGCTGTGTTCGCTGAACAATTCATGGCCTGCCCAATCTCTTCAAACGTGAGATCTTGCATGACCTTCATAAAAAAAGTCTCACTCTGTTCTTCGGGCAATTGCTGCAAAAGCGCTGCCACTTGCGAGTCCTCGAGCTTCAAATTGGCGATCTCATCGGGCGCCAGTTGGGCATCAGGCAGGGTTTCGCTCAGTGACCGTTGATCATCTTCTGGATTGTCCAGGGATTCGATAAACGGTGTACGCTGTTTCTTCCGCAGATGATCGATGCAGGTGTTCCTGGCAATCGTCACCAGCCAAGATTTAAACGACACCGACTCCCTAAATTGGTCTTTATTTCTGCAAACTTTGAAAAAAACTTCCTGAAAGATTTCATCAGCTTGCTGGCGTTTCTTAAAATAACGTAAAATCTGTGAATAGACGAGGCCTTGCGTGCGCTCTAATAGGTGATCAAAGGCCTTGGTGTCGCCGCCACGGTAGCGATTAAAAAGCACTTCTTCACTAAGATTGGGGTAATCTTTTTGATCAAATTCAATCATAGAGGAATCCTTTGCCATCCTCTATTGACACTCACAAGCATAAAAATCTAGGGGTCATGTATGAAATTGGCATTGGCTCGAAAATACCGTCCCCAAGACTTCACTCAAGTCATTGGGCAAGACGCCATCGTGCAGACCCTAAAAAACGCGTTGGAACTTAACAAGTTACACCACGCTTATCTTTTTAGCGGCGTGCGCGGTGTGGGCAAAACCAGCATGGCACGCATCTTGGCCAAATCCATTAACTGCGAAAAAGGCCCCACGATCACCCCTTGCCAAGAATGCTCCAACTGCCAAGACATCACGCTTAGTAAATCATTAGATGTTTTAGAAATTGATGGCGCCAGCAACAACTTGGTTGATGACGTGCGTGACCTGCGCGAGCAAATCAAATTTTTACCAAGCGAAGGCCGCTATAAAATTGTCATCATCGACGAAGTGCACATGCTCTCGCAAAGTGCTTTTAATGCCTTGCTCAAAACGCTCGAAGAACCACCTGAGCATGTGATTTTTATTTTTGCCACAACGGAATCTCATAAAATCCCAGTCACAATTTTAAGCCGCTGCCAAAAATACGATTTCCGCAAACTCACCACACAGGCTTTGTTCACACATTTAAAAAACATCGCGCAGCAAGAAAAACTCAAAATCGAAGACGCCGCCCTGCATTTGGTGGCCAGCTGTGCGCAAGGCTCTGTGCGCGATTCACTCTCGTTGTTAGATCAAATCGCCAGCTTGTCGCAAGACAGCATCAGCGAAGAACAAGTGCGCAACACTTTGGGTTTGGCTGATCGCATTTTGGTTTTAGAAGCTTCACAAGCCTTAGTGCAAGCCAACTCAGAACAAGCTTTGGCTGTTTTACAACAAGTCGATGAACGTGGTTTTGATCTTAAACTTTTTGCTGAATCCATTTTGCAAAATTTACGTCATCTTATTTTAATGCAATCAACAGGCCAGGCCCCCGACGACCTAAGCCCCTCCGAAAAAGACAGCTTGCTTGCTCTAAAAGAAAACAGCGATCTGTCTTTATTAATTGCTCAATACGAAACCCTCTACACTTGCTTGAATCAATTGCAGAACAGGGATTTTCAAAAAACAAATTTAGAGATCGCCTTTGTAAAACTCTGTCACGTTGGCAGCTTAATGGGCTTGGCTGATTTGGTGCAAACCATCAAGTCTCGCGCTGGCAAACAAACACGGCCCTCAACAAGCACACAAACCGCAACCAGCCCTGCAAAAGCACCGCAAACTCCTGTCCGATCAGCTCCCAGCAAAGCAAGCAATGTCCAAGCTTCCACAGGAACGGCTCCTCAAACAGAAAACAATCAGCAAGACGCTTCTTCGTGGTACGAGTTTGTAAAATGGGTCACCAAAGAAAAACCTCCTTTGGGAACATTATTAAAAGACGCGAAGCCAATCTCGTTTTCAAAAGATCAGGTTCAGGTTGGCTTTGGCGAAAAGACTTCTTCCAAAGACATTGTCATTGAACGTGTCTCGCAAGTGGAAGAGTTGCTGGCAAAATACTCTGGCAACGCACCTCGGTTTTTGATCAAAAGTGAAACGCCAGAAAAAAAAAAGCCTTTAGCCTAAAAGAATTAGAAGACCGCGACAAAGCCGCTAAAATTAAAGCTGCTAAAAACGAGCTCGAAAGCCAACCCGCAATCAACACCTTGCTGAATCAATACGGAGCGCGTATTAAGGATATCAAAATTTTAGACTAAACCAAGGAAGTCAAAATGAACATCAATCAAATCATGAAACAAGCGCAAGACATGCAAAAGAAACTTGCCAAACAACAAGAAGAACTTTCACAAAAAGAATTTGAAGCCTCAAGTGGTGGCGGCATGGTGACTGCTAAAATCAATGGCACAGGACAATTACTAGCCATTCAAATTGATCCCGAAGTGGTCGACAAAGACGACGTCGACATGCTGCAAGATTTGATTGTGGCCGCTGTTAACGAAGCTTCTAAAAAAGTATCTGACGAAGCCCAAGGCGGCATGATGGGCATGATGAACCAAATGGGCATCAAATTACCAGGCATGTGATCTATGAAAGACCTTGAAGCTCTGGTTCATGAACTGGGCAAACTGCCCAGCATTGGCGAAAAAACCGCGTTGCGACTGGCATTGCATATTTTGCGTCAACCAGAAGAATACGGCAAACGCATTGCCGCTGCTCTTAACGACACCATTGGTCGCGTGCACTTTTGCGACACCTGCCAGAATCTGGCCACCGCATCCTTATGCTCCATTTGCAATAACCCTTCACGCGATGCCTCTTTGGTTTGCGTGGTCGAAGACATCGCGGATCTGCAAGCCATTGAACGCTCTAATTCGTTTAACGGACGCTACCATGTTTTGCATGGCGCTTTGTCTCCTATCGATGGCATAGGACCAAACGAGCTTAAAATAGGCGAGCTCAAAAAACGTTTAGAAACCCAAGATCCCGAAGAACAAGTTCACGAGATCATCCTGGCAACAAACTCAAACGTAAACGGGGACGCCACCGCAGTTTACCTTTCGCAAATCATCCGCGCTTACCCAATTAAACTCACCAAACTCGCCTCCGGCATTCCTGTTGGTGGTCACTTGGAATTCACCGATCAACAAACTTTAGCGCAAGCCATAAACAGACGACTGGAGTTTTAATGAATCCATCTAAAAAAATTGTTCTGGGTGTGAGCGGTGGCATTGCCGCCTACAAAGCCTGCGAGCTGTTACGGCTTTTTCAAAAACAAGATTACGATGTGCAAGTCATGATGAGCAAAAACGCCAAAGAATTTGTTGGCGAACTGACTTTCCAAGCCTTGTCCGGCCACGCTGTGTTTTCAAATCTTTTTGATTTGCAACAAGAAGGACAAATCGGTCACATCAAAATCGCAGACGAATGCGACGCCGTGGTGCTCGCTCCTGCTTCAGCAAACATCATTGCCAAACTTGCCGTTGGCTTAGCCGACGATGTTTTGAGCACAGTCACCTTGGCCACCAAGGCGCCCGTTTTTGTGGCCCCAGCCATGAACGTGAACATGTGGGAGCACAAAGCCACCCAAAACAACATCAAAAGCATCCAAAGCTATGGCTACAATATCATCTCTCCGGAATCAGGCGATTTGGCCTGCGGCTGGACTGGCGAAGGCCGCTTGGCAAGCCCAGAAACTATTTTTGAACAGGTGATAACTCAGCTGTCTAAAAAGAGCTCCTAAACGATTTATCCACAAGTGCTCAAAAACTCGCTGAATGACTAAAATCAACGCTTACAGAGCACTAACATTTAAACCATTAAAAATATTAGACTTTTTTATTTGTTAACAAAATGAAAACAGTTGTCAAAACAACTTATCCACAAGCTGTGGAAAATCAAACAAGTCCACACCAGGGCCCTTTTGCGGTTAAAAAGAGGTGTTTTGCACCTGTTTAAATTCGGCAAACAAAACCAAGTACGATTGACTATATTTGCAAATAAGTTTAAAAGCCCGCCCCACGCTGAAGAAAGTATTTTTTTACACCCGCGATTTATACACGGAAAGGATTTTTTTATGGGTAAAGGCGATAAAAGAACAAAAAAAGGCAAAGTCAAAGCAGCTTCTTTTGGAAACGCTCGCAAACAACGCACTGACAAGCGCAAGCCTAGCCGCCGCTTAGCTCTTATCGAAAAACTAAAAGCATTGGCAGCCACTAAAAAAGCAGCTCCAAGTGCAGAGCAAACCGAAACAGCTCCTGTTGAACAAGCTGCGAACGCTTAAATTTAATTAAGCACCGGTGTTGCGACCATGAATATTCACGAACAACTCAACACCATTTTGCGGTCCGTCCAAAAGCCGGGCCAATACCTTGGCAACGAAGCAAACGCGATTCACAAAGACAACGCTAAAGCTGATTTGCGTGTGGCGCTTATTTTTCCTGACGCCTACGAAATGGGTATGTCGCATGTGGGTTTAAAAATCCTCTATGCCTTGCTCAACAGTTTGGATGGCGTTGTGGCTGAGCGTTGTTTTGCTCCCTTGCCAGACATGGAAGCCAAACTGCGTGAGAACAACATCCCCTTGTTCTCCTTAGAATCAAAAACACCACTCAAGGATTTTGATCTCATTGGTTTCTCACTGCCTTACGAGCTCACCTACACAAACGTTCTTAATATATTAGATCTGGCTCAAATCCCTTTGTTTCAAAAAGACCGTGATCACCGCCACCCTTTTATTTTGGGCGGCGGCACGCAATCTTACAACCCAGAACCAATGGCAGATTTTTTTGATGCCATCGCCATTGGTGATGGTGAAGAGCTTATCTTAGATGTTGCGAGCACATTGGTGGCTTGGAAAAAAGACCACAACATTGATTGGGTCTCGCAAAATCAAAATCCAAACACGCGCGCGGACCTGACTGATCGCCTCACAAAAGTCGAAGGCGTTTACGTCCCACGTTTTTTTGAACCGGTCTACAAAGAAGACGGCACTTTAAAAGAAGTCAAAGCCTTAAAAGAAGGTTACACTGGCATCAAAAAACGCATCTTAAAAGATTTAAACACAGTGCCTTACCCCACCAAATGGGTGGTTCCCAATATCAGACTCATTCATGATCGCATCGGCATCGAAATCCAACGCGGCTGCACACGCATGTGTCGTTTTTGTCAGGCCGGCTACGTTGAACGCCCCACGCGCCAACGCGATCCTCAAAAAGTTTTAGAGATTGCCGATCAAAGCATCAAAGAAACTGGCATCGAAGAGCTTTCACTTTTGTCGTTATCAGCCGGTGATTATCAAACCATTGTGCCCACACTCAAAGAGCTCAACCACCGCTACCAAGACAAAAAAATTTCGATTTCTGTTCCTGCCACGCGAACAGAAACGCTCACGCCAGAACTCATCGAACAAGTCAAAAAAGTCCGCATGACTGGTTTCACCATTGCTCCCGAAGCGGGCTCTGAGCGCATGCGCCGTGTGATCAACAAAGGCAACAAGGTCGAAAACCTCATGCAAGCTTGTCGCAATGCGTTTTCGCAAGGCTACCGCTTGATCAAATTTTATTACATGTGTGGTCTGCCCTTTGAAACAGACCAAGACGTAGCCAACATCGCCGAAGAGGCTTTTCAAGCGCTCAAAGTCGGTTACGAACACACACGCGACGTGCAAATCAATGTGTCGGTTTCCTCTTTTGTTCCCAAGCCCTTCACACCGTTTCAATGGGAACCTCAAATGAGCATCGAAGAAACCAAGCGTCGTCATCACTTGGTCAAAAGCAATCTCAAAAGTAAAAAACTAAAATTCAAACACCACAACGCGCAAATGAGTTTTCTAGAAGGCCTCTTCGCTCGCGGTGATCGTCGTTTAAGTCAGGTGATTTATCAGGCCTTTAAAAACGGCTGCCGTTTTGACGAATGGACTGAGCATTTCCGTTTTGATCTTTGGGAACAAAGCATTGCCGAAACCAACACCAACACCGATTTTTATCTGCATCGCCGCCGCGAAAAAGACGAAGTGTTGCCCTGGGATCACCTCTTCACACAAATGCGCAAAGAGTGGTTGTGGAACGAATACCAAAACGCAGCTCACGAAGCTCACCAAGAAGATTGTGCTATCGATAAATGCGCGCAGTTCTGCGGTGTCTGTGATTTCAAAAGCGTGCAGAACAAAGTCTTTGTCGTCGACGACAAAGAAATCGCAGCCAAAAAAGGCAACCGCCTCTGGCAAGGTCGCTTTGGTGAATCCGACACCAAACACCAAGAACAAAAACAAGCCAAGGCCAATCCGTCGTCATCGCCAGCCAAAACAAACGACAACACCACGCGCTTTCGCTTGCGAGTTCATTACAGCAAAACAGGTTATGCGACTTTGTTAAGTCACTTGGAACTCATGGGACTTTTAAAAAGAGCCCTCCTAAAAAACGAATTCCCGGTTTGTTTTTCGATTGGGTTTCACCCGCAAATGAAACTGGCCATGGGTTACGCGCTCTCCTTAGGGGTCGAAAGCCTGGCGGAACACTTCGACTTGAGCATGGCAAATCATGTCGAAATAGATGATTTTATTACAAAAATGAACAAAAGCGTGCCACAAGGGGTCAAGATCATCAGTGCTGAATATATTGACTTAAAGGCCCCCTCGCTTTATTCTGACACAGTTGAGGCCGATTACGAGATCACCTTGCCACAGAGCTTGGACCTTGAATCGCTCGAAAAGTTTGATCAAAATTTAAACGATTTAAAAAACGGTAAAGAATTTGTGTACGAGCGAGCGGGACGAAAGAACAAAAAGAGCCGCTCCATCGAAATCAATAAATTGATTGTAAAGGATAAACTAGCCAAAACCAGTCAACGCCAAGTGCGGTTTTCTCTGGTGATGGACAAGCAGGGCAGCGTGAAACCAGCAGAAGTGATAGCGGCCCTTGCAGATAACAAAAACATCGACCTTACGGAATTGAAGGTAAAAAAGGTCGGAATCGCTTGGGCGAACTAAAAGATTTTAGGCAAATTACAAATGGGCACACGCAAAACGACATTTTCTCTGACGACACGAGCTATCAAAACTCTTGTATTCTAATCGTTTAGCATTTGCCACACGCCACTTCCCCTGCGATTCTTCTCTTTTTCCCTTCTTCTACTGTGATCATGAGCCAAGAATTAATCATGAACGTCACACCTGGCGAAACGCGTATTGCGCGTCTTGAAAATGGTGTGCTTTCGGAACTTTCCATTGAACGTAACGCCGAGCTCCAAGTGGCCGGCAACATTTATTTGGGTCGCATCAACCGTGTGCTCCCTGGCATGCAAGCCGCCTTCGTGGACATCGGTCTAGAAAAAGCCGCCTTTTTGTATGTCGCCGACATTGTTCCAGGTCTGTTTGAGGGTGTCGACGACGAGATCGAAGAGTTTCGTGCCGAAGAATTGGATTCAGACGAAGACGATGCTGACGATGACATCGACGAAGACAACGACGATGATGATGACGACAACGAAGAAGAGGAAGACGAGGAAGAAGAGCAAGGCGAAAGCGCCAGTGAAGACAACTCTCGCAACAACCGCTCTCATCGTTCACGCCGTTCATCGCGCCATCGCCGTCACCGTTCACAAAGAAACAACGCCGATAACGCGGAACGATCTGACAATCAAAACGATCAAGAAAAAACAGAACAAGCTGCTCAATCTGCCAGCAATGATTCACCGCAAGCAGAACAAGCGCCAAACCAAGACGCCGATTCCAATGCAAACGAATCTGATCAATTCAATGCAAGCGCCGAAGAGAATAACGACAACACTCAAGAAGCCTTAGCGGATCAAGACAAACAAGACGACAACAGACAAGATAAAAACAATAACGATCGCCAAAACCAAAATGGACGCAATGGTCGTGGTCGCAATCGTGATCGTGACCGTGGACGTAATGACCGTTCGCGTTCGGCCAATAGCCGTCGCAACAACGGACGCAGCACATCCACTCCACGCGCACAAGGCAAAGGCCGTGGCAGACCAAACCGCGCACGCCGGGCCCCTCTTCCTAAAATCGAAGATGTGGTCAAAGAGGGCCAGACCATTGTGGTGCAAATCGCCAAAGAGCCAATCCGCACCAAAGGCGCTCGCGTTACATCTCATGTTTCTTTGCCAGGACGCTACCTGGTTTACATGCCAACAGTGAATCACGTTGGTGTTTCGCGCCGCATTGGGTCTTACGAAGAGCGTTCGCGTCTTAAAAAAATCTTAGCCAAGTACAAGCCTGCTAGCGGTGGTTTCATCGCGCGTACAAACTGCGTTGGTGCCCCTGAAGAAAAAATTCACGAGGACATGGAAAACCTAGTGAAGATTTGGCAAGGCATTTACGAAAAACAAGAAAAGAGCAAACCACCAAAAGAACTCTACACCGACTTAGACATGGTTTTGCGCGTTGTTCGTGACAACTTTTCTCAAGAAATTGATCGCTTGGTGATCGACTCCAAAGAGCATTACAATCAGATCAAAGCCTTTGTAGAAGAAAACATGCCAGACTTAGCCGAACGGGTTGAGTTCTACGATCGCGACACCCCTATTTTTGATGTTTATGGCATCGAAACCGAAATCAACCGCGCTTTGGGCAAAAAGATTTGGCTTAAATCGGGTGGCTACCTGATTGTAGACTCCTCAGAAGCGCTCACAGCTGTCGACGTGAACACGGGTCGCTTTGTGGGAAAAAAAGATTTTGAAGAAACAATCTTAACCACCAACTTAGAAGCCGTCGAAGAAATTTCTTACCAACTTAAATTGCGTTCCATTGGCGGGATCATCATCATCGATTTTATCGATATGAACAAATACTCGCACCGCATGAAAGTTTACCACGCTCTTAAAGATGCTCTGCGCAAAGACCGCGTCAAAACAACCATTTCTAAAATTTCAGATCTTGGTCTGATCGAAATGACACGTAAACGCACAAGAGAATCGCTCACGCAAATGTTGTCTTCCACTTGTTCACAGTGTCATGGCACGGGTTATGTCAAAACCCCCATCACGGTGGCATTTGAAACCTTCCGTGAAATCAAACGGGTTTATGGCAGCATCAACACGCGTTCACTTTTGGTCAAAGCCAATCCCAAAGTTGCCAAAGTTCTTTTTAACGAAGGCCGGGATCGCTTAGAACAGGTCGAAAAAAGCATTGGCAAACGCATTGTGATCGAAGCCGATGACAAACTGCTTGTGGACCAATTCGAAATCCGTGGCCGCAGCCTGTGAGGTAATCTGTGACATTGAGGCAACACATTCTCGCCGGCATTGCAGGCAAAGAGTTAAGCCAAGTCGAAAAAGATTTGATTCTCAAACACAAGGTTTTGGGTTTCACGCTTTTCTCCCGCAACTTCTCCAATTTAGAAGAGCTTGCTGATCTCAACGAACAAATCCAAGCTCTTGCCAAACAAGCAGGCTACGACATTGTTCTTGCGGTTGACCAAGAAGGTGGTCGGGTTGCCAGACTGCGCGCTCCTTTTGAGCCAATTGCTCCCATGAGAGACTGGACTGCACTTTGCGCTGAACAAGGTGATTGGGAAAAATTCTTTCAATTTGGAACATTGCTCGCACAGCAGGTCAAAGCACTTGGCTTCAATTTGGATTTTGCTCCTGTTGCAGATTTAGACTTAGCCGAAGAAAACCCCATCATTGGTGATCGTTCTTTTTCTAAACATGGCGAGGTTGTGTTCCGCATGTGCCGGCAACTCTTGCGTGGTTTTGAGCAAGAACAAATCCTTGGTTGCTTAAAACATTTTCCAGGGCACGGCAACACACTCAAAGACAGTCACTTAGAATTACCCGAAGACGAACGTGAGCTCAGCGAGCTTTTAGCAAACGATTTACTCCCTTATCAAAAACTCATCAGCGAAAACCTGGCCCATAGCATCATGACAGCACATGTGATGTACCCTCAAATCGATTCAAAACATTGTGGCACCCTTTCCAAAACAATCATTCACGATGTTTTGCGCCAACAATTTTCCTACACCGGCTTGGTGTTTTCAGACGACTTACTCATGAAAGCCATTTTTGATCATCATAACCTTTCGGATGCAGCTTCACGTTTTTTTGAATGTGGCGGGGATGTTGTTTTGATTTGTGATCAACCAGAATTATCTTTAGAGCTGTTGGCGTTTTTAGAGCAGGAAGAAAAAAACAACGCTGCACTGGCTGGGTTTTTAAAATCAGCGCAAAAACGCATTCAAGATTCTTTTTTGAGCAAAATCAAAACCCACAAGCCTTTAAATAATCTCAATGCTTTTGCAGAAGAGTTTAACGAAAGACTTTTTAGCCTCTCCAAATCGCAATGCTGATGTAGGCGGCATAGAAAAACAAAAACAAAACGCCTTTGACACGACCCATGGTGTGCGTGCGGTTTCGGATAAAAAGAAACGCAAAAAGCAAAAAACCCGCTAAAAGATTCACCGCCACATCCAAATTGATTTTACTATCAAAAGGCAATTCACGAATCACCGAGCTTAAACCCAAGACCCAAAACACATTAAATATATTGGAACCAACAGCATTACCAATGGCGATGTCTTTGCGCCCCTTGTAAGCCGCGGTGCAACTTGTGACAATTTCTGGCAACGATGTGCCAACCGCCACAACTGTCAAACCAATGAGAGCCTCGCTCATACCGAACACACGTGCCACGGCAATCGCACCATTAACAATCCAATCACCACCCACTGTTAAACCAGCCAAACCCAAAATAATAAACACGACAGCTTTGGCTGGCGACATCAAATCAGGATCCTGCGCCACCGAATCCAAATCGCGTTTGGCAATGGTGAGAGTGTAAACAAAAAACACCGCAAAGAAACTCAAAAGCACCAAACCATCGCCCCGTGTGATGCGCGAAGAAACATCACCATTTAAAAAAACATCATTACAAACAAAGGCGACCACCAATCCTGCCAGCACACTCAAAGGAATTTCTTTAGACACAGTGTTACGCTGCACGGTGAGTGGTGTGATGATGGCAGCCGCTCCCACCGCGATAAAGGTGTTGGCAATGTTACTTCCCAGAACATTCGTAACAGCCAACTCAGTGTTGCCTTTGTAACTGGCAATCAGATTCACCACCAATTCGGGCGCAGAGGTGCCAAAGGCCACAATGGTCAAACCAATGACCAAATCAGAAATGTGAAATTGCTTGGCTAAAGAAGAAGAACCATCCACCAAGAGGTCAGCGCCTTTGATGAGGATCACAAAGCCAATAACAAACAATAAATAAGTCACGCCGTTTTCCTTAAACTTTGCTTTTGCGCTATTTTTTGTTCGTGATTCAACAACCACTCTTTACGCCACAAACCACAAGCAAAACCAGTAAGGTCCCCATTGGCACCCACGACACGATGACAAGGCACAAGCAAAGGGATTTTATTTTTGTTGTTTGCCAAACC
Organism: Deltaproteobacteria bacterium; assembly: GCA_024233595.1. Classification (GTDB taxonomy): domain Bacteria; phylum UBA10199; class UBA10199; order UBA10199; family JADGCS01; genus JACKPK01. The sequence goes on along the minus strand of JACKPK010000002.1, from coordinate 219,747 downwards.
AACAGCACGACAAGCTTTGTCGTTTTTAATGCCCCGCGCGATGTCACCATAAGACTTGGTTTGACCACAAGGAATGCGCTGCAAGGCTTTCCAAACTTTGTTTTGAAAATCAGTGCCATTCAAAGCAACCGGAACATCAAACACCAGGCGTTCGCCCTTAAAGTATTCTTGAATTTGTTTTTTGGCTTTTTGTAAAACCAAAGACAAAGTTTTACTCTGTGGCCCACGCTCATCTAAAAGCTCAATACGATGAACAGCGTTTTGATCGCCACTCACCCAAACAAAACCAATGGGAGTTTTAAGATTAAAATGAAATTCTTGCGTCATAGTCACTTCTTTCTTTGAGGACGATACATATGCGTGCAGTGCCCAAAAAATAATTCCGCTGCTTCCATCACCGTTTCCGATAAAGTCGGGTGTGGGTGAATGGTGAGTTTTAAATCGGAAACAGTCGCACACATTTCGATCGCCAAAGCGCATTCTGAAATCATGTCGCCGGCTCCCGGTCCAACAAGAGCGGCGCCTAAAATCATTTCGGTCTTGGGATCTACAATGAGTTTGGTCACACCCTCGGTGCGGTCTAAAGTCAAGGCGCGTCCCGAAGCCGCCCAAGGAAACTTAACAACCTGAACCTCTTTGCCCTGCGCCTTTGCTTCGGTTTCTGTCAGGCCACACCACGCCACTTCAGGATCTGTGAAAATCACCGCTGGGATAGCTTTGGGTTCAAAGGCCACACGGTGCCCCGCAATGGCTTCCACTGCCACACGTGCTTCGTGCGAAGCTTTGTGCGCTAACATGGGATCACCTGCCACATCACCAATGGCATAAATGTGATTCACATTTGTCTGACGATTGTCTTGCACTTTAATAAAACCACGCTCGTTTAGTTCAACACCCGCGTTGTCCAAACCAAGACCGCTTCCATTAGGACGACGCCCAATAGCCACCAACACGTAGTCGTAGACTTCTTCTGTGCTGCCATCAGGGCCTTCCATGCTCACACGCAGGCCGTTTTTTTCTTCGGCAATGCCAGTGACTTTGGTCTTAAATAAAAACTGATGAAATTTACTTTTGAGTTTCTTTTGCAACACAGTGGCTAAATCGCGATCAGCACCTGGGATGATGCCGTCTTGGAACTCGACCACAGTGGTTTCAGAACCCAACGCGGCGTAAACACTGCCAAGCTCCAAACCAATGTAGCCACCACCGACAACCAAAAGTTTTTTGGGGATTTGAGAAAGACGCAAAGCATCTGTGGAATCCCATAATCTGGCTGATTCTAAATCGACACCGGGTAAAGTCGCGGGGCGCGAACCTGTGGCGACGATGATGTTTTTAAACGAAATCTTTTTGGTTTCGCCAGCACTTGTGATCACTTTGAGTGTATTGCTGTCTTCAAAGCTACCACGCCCTTGCACAAACTTCACCTTGCGCGCTTTGGCCAACTGTCCCAAACCACCAGTGAGCTTACTCACCACGTCGTCTTTCCAAGAACGCAATTTTTCTAAATTAACGGCCGGTTCCGAAAACTCCAAACCAATTTTATGCGCCTCTTTGGATTCTTCAATGAGTTTGGCTGCGTGCAAAAGAGCTTTGGAAGGAATACAACCTTTGTACAAACAAACACCACCAGGGTTTGATTCTAAATCAACAAGCGTCACATCCATGCCCAAATCAGCCGCGTAAAAGGCTGCCGCGTAGCCACCAGGCCCGCCTCCTAAAACAACAACATCTGCGTTTAAATTTTCTGTCATGATTTTCTCCTAACCTTCTAAATCCATCAAAAAGGGTTGTTGTAATGCCTCGGCAATCCAACGCAAAAAGCGCATGGCATCAGCTCCGTCGATCAAACGGTGATCGTACGATAAAGACAAAGGCAACATGAGTCGTGGTTGAAACTCACCATCTTTGTAGACAGGCTCAATGTTACCGCGCGACAATCCCAAAATAGCAACCTCTGGCGCATTCACAATCGGAGTGAATGCCGTGCCACCAATGCCACCTAAATTGGTGATGGTGAATGTGCCACCTTGCATGTCATCCAAAGAAAGTTTGCGATCACGCGCTGCCACAGCTTTTTCACCAAGTTCTTTTGCCAACTGCAAAATGTTTTTCTTTTCGACATCGCGAATCACAGGGACCAAAAGACCACGATCTGTGTCAACGGCAACGCCAATGTTAAAATATTTTTTGTAAATGATTTCGTCCGTGCTCATGTCCACACTGGCATTGAACTGCGGAAACACCTTGAGTGCACTGGCGACTATTTTAAGAACAATCACCGTCATGGTGAGTTTGCCACCAGCTGCTTCTGCACGTTTTCCAAAATTCTTTCTGAGTTTTTCGAGTTCCGTGATGTCAGCTTTTTCGAACTGAGTGACATGCGGTGCCACCCATGCCTCGCTCAAATGCCGAGCTGTTTTCCGACGCACAGCTGTCATGGGCTGACGTTCCACCTGTCCCCATTTGGAAAAATCAGGCAGCGACTCATTTGATTTTTTAGCCACCTCTTCTGCTTTGGCCGAGGTGTTAATACGACGCGCGTGCTGTTTGACATCTTCAATGATGATACGCCCGCCAGGACCTGTTCCCGTGATGCTGTCTAGATCGATGCCAATCTCACGAGCCAAACGACGCACTGAAGGCGATGCCGCCACAGTTTTTCCTGATGAACTTTTAACAACAGGAGCTTCTGGAATTTCTTGTGCTGCTTCTTGTTTAGCAACAACTGGCTCTGATTTTTGTTCTGCTTGTTTGGGGACCTCTTGTTGAGGAGCTGGTTTTTGAGGTTCTTCTTTTACGACTTCTTGAACAGTCTCTTGAACAATTTCTTTTTGCGGTGGTGCTTTTTCTTCAGGCGCTTGCGCTGAAGCCGCACCGCCTTCAATCTTAAAAGCAACTTGGCCAACACTGACTTTATCACCTTCTTTGATGAGGATTTCTTTTACAGTGCCATCACGATCACTAGGCACTTCAACAACCGCTTTGTCTGTTTCTAACTCCAAAAGCGTTTGGTCTTTTTTGACAGCATCGCCAACTGACACACTCACTTTAACAACATCGCCACTTTCGATGTTTTCACCTAATTCTGGAATTTTATAGTCCATAGTTTTCTCTCTTTAACAAAGAACAGGGTCCTTTTTATCAGGATCAATGCTGAGCTCTTTGGCAGCACTCTTCAAAATAGTTTTTGGCAACGAGCCTTCTTTAACCAAAGTCACCAAAGCCGCATAAGCAATGTGCTTAGCGTCGACTTCAAAAAAATCTCGCAAATGCTCGCGGTCTTCACTGCGACCAAAGCCATCTGTTCCCAAACTCACCATGGGCAAGGGCACCCATTTGTGCACCATGTCGGGCAAGGCCTTGACGTAATCGGAAGCCGCCACCACAACACCGTTTTGCTTTTCAAAAAGCGAAGTCAAATACGAAACTTTTGCAGCCTCTTCTGGGTGGCGTAAATTAGAGCGTTCAACAGACAAGGCTTCTCGTCTGATTTCTTTGTAGCTCGTCACACTCCAAATCGGAGCCGCGACTTGAAATTGCTCTTCTAAGATTGTGGCCGCTTTTAAAACTTCGTTCATGATCGCGCCACTGCCCCAAAGATGCGCCGTGCCCTTTGGCTTTTTAAGCGCCGATTGCTGATAACAATAAATGCCTTTCACAATGCCGGCTTTGATTTCGTCAGCGCGTTTTTCATCCATGGCTGGCATGGCGTAGTTTTCGTTTTCGATTGTCATGTAATAGAACACATCTTCGCGATCTTCGTACATGCGCTTGATGCCGTCTTGCACAATCACAGCAATCTCGTAAGCAAAAGCCGGATCGTAACACATGAGGTTAGGAAAAGACATGGCCAACAAATGACTGTGTCCATCTTGGTGTTGCAAACCTTCACCGGCTAGGGTTGTGCGACCAGCTGTTCCCCCAACCAAAAAACCTTTACAGCGCATATCGCTTGCTGCCCAAACCAAATCACCAATGCGCTGCATGCCAAACATCGAATAAAAAACATAGAACGGGATCATGTTCACACCATGGTTGGCATAACTTGTTCCCGCCGCAATGAATGAAGACATGGCGCCCGCTTCTGTGATGCCCTCTTCTAAAATCTGACCATCGGTTGATTCTTTGTAATACAAAAGACTGTCGGCATCCACAGGTTCGTAAAGCTGACCCACGTGCGAGTAAATCCCCACCTGACGGAACAAACCTTCCATACCAAAAGTTCGCGCTTCATCTGGAACAATCGGAACAATGAGTTTGCCCACACTTTTGTCGCGCAAAAGTTTAGCAAGCACACGCACAAAAGCCATGGTGGTGGAAACTTCGCGACCATCGCTGCCTTTTAAAAATTCGTCGAAGAGATCGTTACCCGGCGCTGTGATCGGATCGACTTTGACACGGCGTTCAGGAAGCGAACCTCCCAAAGCCTCGCGACGTTCTTTAATGTATTTGATTTCGGGGCTGTTATCAGATGGACGGTAAAAAGGCGCCTTAGCAACTTCGTCATCGCTGATGGGGATGCCAAAGCGTGTTCTAAAATCGCGTAGTTCGTCTTCGTTGAGTTTCTTTTGCGAGTGCGTGATGTTCTTGCCTTCGCCCGCTTCACCCAAACCATAACCTTTGATGGTCTTGGCTAAAATCACAGTCGGCTGCCCTTTGTGCTCCACAGCTGCTTTGAATGCCGCGTAAACCTTTTCGGCATCGTGACCACCACGACGCAACTTGCGTAATTTTTCGTCTGAAAGATGGCTCACCAAAGCAGCCAAACGCGGATCAGTGCCAAAAAACTTTTTACGGATGTAATCGCCATCGCTCACAGAGTACTTTTGGTAATCACCATCGCGCGCTTCATCCATGCGCCGCACCAAAACGCCTTCGTGATCTTTATTTAGCAACTCATCCCATTCACGTCCCCAAATGACCTTAATGACATTCCAACCCGCTCCGCGAAACGCCGCTTCAAGCTCTTGGATGATTTTACCATTGCCGCGCACCGGTCCATCCAAACGTTGCAAGTTACAGTTGATCACAAAAATGAGGTTATCGAGTTTTTCACGCGCAGCCAAAGTGATGGCACCCAAGGTTTCTGGTTCGTCCGTTTCACCATCACCTAAAAACGCCCACACCTTTTTTTGCGAGCAATCTTTAAGGCCACGGTCTTCTAAATAATGACTAAAGCGCGCCTGATAAATCGCCATGATGGGAGACAATCCCATGGACACTGTGGGGAACTCCCAAAAATGAGGCATGAGATGTGGGTGCGGGTAAGACGAAAGCCCACCGCCCTCAGCCAATTCACGACGAAAGTTTTCGAGTTTTTCGTCTGACAAACGACCTTCTAAATAAGCGCGTGCGTAAATCCCAGGAGAAGCGTGGCCTTGAATGTAAATAAAGTCGCCACCTGATTCGTGATCGCGCCCACGAAAAAAATGATTAAAGCCAATTTCGTATAGCATGGCCGAAGACGCGTAAGTCGAAATGTGACCACCAATGCCATCGCTGTGACGATTCGCACGCACCACCATGGCCATGGCGTTCCAACGAATGAGACTGCGCACGCGCCATTCGACTTCTAAGTTACCAGGAAACGCAGGCTGGTCATCTTGATGAATGGTGTTGATGTAGGGCGTGTTGGCGGTAAAAGGGATTTTGATTCCTTTTTGATGCGTGTGCACCTTGAGTTGGCGCAGCAAAAACTGCACGGCCTCTTCCCCACCTTTTTCAAAAACATAATCTAAAGAATCCAGCCATTCGTTGAGTTCATCTTGATTGAGGGGGTCTTGATTTTTTTGGTTCTGCTCGCTCATAAAAATCCTATAAATTATGCAACGTTATAGGCAAATGAGCGCTCGTAGGCAAGAGTCTTTTCAGAAAGGATTTGTAGAAAAAATGACGAAGAATCAATGGTCTAGCACGACTTCACCGTCACTGTTTTGATATTGGCAAATTCATAAAACCCAAAGCTACCAAGCTCACACCCATAACCCGATTCTTTAACACCACCAAAGGGCAAACGAGGGTCCGATTTGACCATGTCGTTTACCGCCACCACACCCGCGTTAATTTGCTTGGCAATCTCTTCACCACGTTGTTCCTTGGTAAAAACAGCGCCCCCCAAACCAAATGGCGAATCATTGGCTAAGGCAATGGCTTCTTCTTCGCTTTGCACTTTGAATAAACTAGCGACGGGGCCAAAAACTTCTTCCTGCGATAAAACACTACCCGCTGTGACTCCCGAAAAAACTGTGGGTTCAAAAAAATACCCCTGCCCTGGCAAACGCTTGCCCCCAAGCAAACAACGCAACGCGCTCTCTTGTTTTGCTCTAGAAACCTGACGCTCCAAATTCTGCAAAAGATCTTCACGCGCTAAAGGCCCCAGTTTATTTTGAGTATTAAAGGGATCACCTTGCTTCCAAGTTTTGATCTCTTCGACAAAAGCTTCTTCAAAATCCTTGTAAATTTTTTGATGCACAAGAAAACGTTTGGCAGCCACACAAGTTTGCCCCGTGTTATTAAAACGCGCCATCACACAGGTCTTGACAGCTTGGTTAAGGTCAGCATCTTCCAATACAATATAAGGATCACTGCCACCCAACTCCAGAACCGTTTTTTTAAGGTTGTCGCCAGCTACTGCTGCCACTGATTTTCCAGCGCGCACACTCCCAGTTAACGAAACAGCAGCAATTTTTTTAGAAGCAATCACCTTGGCAACATCGTTATTTTCCAAACAAAGAAATTTTAACAAGCTCACATCGGGCACAAGCTTTTGTAATAAATCTTGAATCAGGACAGCGCAGCCCGTTGTGTTGGGCGCGTGTTTAAGAGCCACTGTGTTGCCAAGCATGATGTGCGGTGCCAAACAACGAAACACCTGCCAAAATGGAAAGTTCCACGGCATGATGGCGAGCACCACACCAATGGGTTCAAACCGAATGTAGGAACGCTGTCCTTCTGTAGCAATGATCTGATCAGCTAATAAATCCACACCAGCGCTAGCATAGTGTTCACAAACCCAAGCGCATTTTTCGATTTCACCCTGAGCTTGCGCAAGTGGCTTGCCCATTTCCAGAACCATCTGTTTAGCAAAATCCTCTTTTTGATTTCTTAAAGCCTGCGCGATGTTTTTTAAAATACGAGCCCGCTCATCAACATTCAAATTTTGCAAAGCCAGCTGTGCGCCTTGCAGGTCATCTAAAATTTTTTCGACCTCTTGCTCATCATGCAAAGCGTAACTTTGAATCTGTTCTTCTGTGCTAGGATTAATGGTTTTGATCATGCCTTGCTCCTTTGTCGAACAGGGATGGGGATTTCAGAAACAACCGTTGCCAACACAATGAGTGAGCCTCCCAACATTTGCGTGACTGTGAAACTCTCTTGCCCAGAACCCCAAGCAAACAGAGCGGCAAACACAGGCTCCAAAGCGTAAATCAATGCCACCTTCATGGGCGTGGAAATTTTTTGTACAGTGTTAGAAACCAAAAAAGTAGCCAGCGTTGCGAACACAGTAAAATAAGCAATCACCCACCAGGTCGATGGGTTGGTGACAGCAAAGGGCGATCCAAAAATCAGCATCCAAATCAAACTCAAAAATGCCACTGTGAAGAGCTGTTGAAAACACAACACTGCCGGCGACACATCCTTTTTTAAATAATGATCCACACTGACCACGTAAAACGCCACCGACACCGGTGTTCCCATGGTGATGAGATCGCCTTTGTTAACACCATGCAAACCACCCAACAAAAACCACAAACCCAAAAGTGAGACCATGGCGGCAAACACACGCATCAACGGAGGTGGCTCACGCAAAACAAAAACAAGAATCACCGGAACAAAGGCCACAAAAAGCGCTGTGATAAAACCAGAATTGGAGGCTGTGGTGTAAAGCATGCCAATGTTTTGAGGAACATAGGTGCCCCAAAGAAAAAAACCTGTGATGAAACCAGCTTTAAACGACGCAAACAAGGGGATTTTTTTAAGTTTAAGACCGATCGCCAAAAGCAAGGCCGCCGCCGCAAAGCGGTAAAAAATCATCCCCACCGGGTCGACAAAATCCAAATGCTCTTTGATGAGAAAAAAAGTGGATCCCCAAATCACCACCATAAGGACTAACAATAGCTCCCCCAAGAGCACCTTTTTTTGATTAATGAAATTGATCACGCGCCTCGAATAATGAACCCTTTTGCAAAAGGTCAATGATCGAAAAGGAAAAGTCGTAAAAAGTATAGGATCAGCTGTTTACAAGCTCATAGAAAATCTTCTATACAAGCTGAGCTTTTAACCTTTTTATTTTTACCCGATGGTCAAAACCATAAAAAACTTTCTTGTCACCATCAATCAGCGCACCATTTATCTTTACTCGCTGGTTACCGGCATTCTTGCGGGTTTGGTCTCGGTTGTGTTTTACCAGTCCGTTCATTTTTTAAACGATGTTTTTTTTGCGCAATTGCTCGAAGCTCCCTTGCTAGAACCCACAGCATTTGCCACCGTCAGCACTTACCCGCCTTCTTTTTGGCAACGTATTTTGTTTTTTCTGATTCCTGCTCTTGGTGGTCTGGCCGTAGGGCTCATCAGCCAAAAGCTAGCACCGGAAGCAACCGGTTCTGGCACCGAAGCCTTTTTAGATGCCTTCCACAACAAATCAGGCATTGTCCGTAAACGCACTTCTGCTGTAAAACTCATCACCTCTATAGCCACGTTGGGCACAGGGGGATCCGGTGGTAAAGAAGGCCCCATGATGCTCATCGGTTCGGGTTTGGGTTCCCTCATCGGGCGCTTCATCCGCATGGGCGCACGCGCACAGCGTACACTTTTGCTGGCGGGAGCAGCTGGTGGTTTGGGAGCTATTTTTAGAACGCCTCTGGGAGGCGCCATCACCGCGGTTGAAGTTCTGTACAAAGAAGACTTTGAATCCGACGCCCTCATCCCTTGCATCATTGCCTCTGTCACCGCCTACACCACCTTTGGTGCCATCTTAGGTTTTGGTCACACACTCACGTTCACGGCCAATTTATTTCACAGTCCTTTAGAGCTTGTCTTTTATGTGGCTTTGGCTGTGTTTTGCACAAGCATGGCTTACCTTTTTGTGAGGGTTCATCATTTTTTTAAAAATCATTTTTTCACAAGTCTTCCCGTTGCGCCCGTCTATCGCCCCGCTGTTGGTGGACTCATGGTCGGTTTGATTGGCTTGTTTTTCCCCGATGTCATTGGTGGCGGTTTGGGCGTCATTCAACAAGCCATTTATGGCACCTACTCATCTGGCACTTGGTATAGCGTTGCGGGATTTTTCTTTTTGCTCGCGGTTCTTAAAATGTTCTCCGCAACATTCACGGTGCAATCCGGTGGCTCTGCAGGTCTTTTGATTCCTGCTTTTTTCATTGGAGGCATGCTGGGTGGTTGTGTGGGAACTGTGTTTCATCATTTTTTCCCAGCGCTGGTTCCCTCTGCGACACCTTACATTGTGGTGGGCATGTCGGCTTTTTTTGCTGCAGCCACCAACGCGTCTTTGGGTGCTTTGGTGATGGTCACCGAGCTCACTGGTGGCTACGAGCTTTTGCCCCCACTCATGGTGGTTGCGGTGATCTCGCTGATTTTCTCTCACCGTTGGTCCATCTACAAAAACCAGGTTGCCAATAAATTTTACTCCAAAGCTCATCTTTGGGACATGAGCCCGGCTATTCTCAAAAGCGAACGTGTCAAAGAAGCGTTTTCTGAATTCCAAGACAAAGCCATTTTGGGCCATCGTGACACTCTTAAAACCATCCGCGAAAAAGCCAGACGTCTGCACGACGGTGAATTCATCGTTAAGAATGACGAAAACAAATTCATGGGTTTGCTCACCCTACACGATTTAGAGTTTGAAGATGGTGACGTGAGCGACAGCGACATTGCTGCTTTAGATGATCTCTGTGTGGCGGAAGACATGTTGCACAGCAAGAGTTCCTTTTTGTACCCTACCGATACCTTATTCAAAGCCATGAAGCTTTTATCGAACATCAACTTCGATAAAGCCCCCGTTGTTGACACGAGCAACACTTTACTTGGCTACATCACACGCAAAGACATTTTAAAACACTACAACGAACTTGGTAACCAAGAAGAAATTGTGGCTTAATATTTTTTTGAACTAGCGCTGATCCTTTGAATTTGCGGGGCAGAACTGCATGCTCATTTGGAATACTTCGTCGTACTGTCCTGATTGGCTATTGAGCCAGGTCATGACATCATCCCTGAACTCACGAACACGTTCGCCAAATTCATCCAAGCAATCCTTAGGAACCGAAACCGTTAATGAGGAAAAATCTTTTAGCCCCGAAGGCAAATCATCAAACACCATACGACTTGTTAGCTTAAGACGTTGCAAGCGTTCACGATAGTAATCGCTTTCTTTGGGGTCCTTGGCTTGATTGCAAAGCACCAAGGCTTCAAAATACTCGCTCTGTTGGCGCGACATCTTAAAGGCTTCTGAAATTTTACTGATGGAAGATGGCGATAGATTGCGCTCGCCTTTCATCACCATGGTCATGTAACCGGAAGAATTAAATCCCGCGAGTTCAGCAAAATGCCTAAGAGAAAAACGCTTGCTCTCTTTGCGCTGCTCTTCGCACGCCGCTTTTAAAAACAAACGAAAATCATCATAATCAAAGACGTCAATCATCAAGCTCATCGCGTGCCTCCAAAAAATCCCCCCATTGATCCTAACCTAAGAGACTCTTCGTGAGTCGCTCACAAATGTTGCGTGTTTTTTGACATTTTTTTCATAAAAATAACGCGCAACTTTGACTGGCAATTGCCGATACACAGGTAGAAGCTTAATATTATTGTTATTTTGACGAGGGGTCGTCAGTTCCTTCCAGAACTTCCCGCAAACTGTGGATAAACCACAAAAAATTCGGGCAAGAGCATTTTTGATCTTGTCATAATTTGCGGATCTGTTTAGGAATTTATCATGGCTTTTATTCGACCAGTAATGCCTCGATTGTGGACCGGTACCGCTGCTGCTGTTTTGGCAAGTGGTGGCTTGGCTTCTGCATCGCGCTTGCCTTTAGCGGGCACACCTGGTCACGTTGCCCGTCCTGATTTACTTCGCCTTCAACGCCGTATTGAATTCCCTGCTTTAGCACAACAAGCTCCTAATATCAGACCTCAACGTGTTGGTTATGCCCTGCAAACACCCGTTTTAAATAAATTTGCTCCAGCTACTGCCGCGGGCTTATCGAGCGCACTCTACACAGGCCAAGCTTTGGCCGCTGCCATTGGTTACAAACCACAAGCACAACAGCCTTTGCTTGCTGACACCGACACCACCGTCATTAAAACTGCGGGATTAGCAGCTCTTGATGAATCTTTGGGCATCATCGCCACAGTGTCACCAAGCAGAGCACCCACAGCACAAAGCACAGCAGCCTCCCAAGCTTTTACACGCGCAGCGCTTTTACAAGCTCCTGCCATTGCCGCTCCTGCCGACCGAGTCATGAGCAATATTGTGGCACGCGCGAAACAAACTGGACAAACAGCAGCCCTGACCCCAGCAGAAATGTTCACCCTAGGCCGACAAGTTGAAGCCGCTTCTCGCTCCACTAGCTCACAAAAAATTGCTAGCGGTTTACAAGCTTTGGCTTTTTTAACAGCCGATGCTTCTGGCAAAAGTGCCAAGAACACAGCTGAACAATACGCGCTTGCCGAAGCCGTTAAAGAACTTGTTTTGCAAACAGCGCAAGCTTTGGTGAACAGCAAGATCGAAGCCCTTTTGACCTTGCAAGCCTTTGTTGAAGAGCAGGCAAACAAAAGCAGCGCCAACAAACAGGCACTTGTTAATGCCTTTGCAGAATTAGGCCTGCGCACTGAAGCCTCTGTGATTCTTTCTAGATCAACTTCAAACACAATCAGCACACGCGAGCGCGCTCAATTGATTTCACTCATCCAAAACGAAGTTCTTTCAAGACGTGGCAACGCGCGTTTGAACAGCGCTGTTCAGTTAGCCACAGCACAAGCCATAAACATCCCCGCGGTGCGCATGGCTTTAGACCCACGCCAGGTGAATGGCCACGGTGGCCGCGAAGGCTTGGGCGCCAATGCCACAACTGCCTCTTCAGGTGCTGGCAACCTAGCGGTTACAGCCAAAACCAACACTAATAATCAAGGTGGCGGCGGCCAAGGCGGACAAGATTCGCAGCAATACCAGCAGTAAGATCTTTTTTAAAATCCACACAACTTTTTGCTGAACAATGTACGTCATGAGTTCAATAAGTAAATGCAACACCTAGTCACGAAGAACCTCTCTGGGCTAGAGGATGTTCATGAGTGAAAAGAGGTTGTTTAAGCAGCTGTCATCTCAAGAAAGGTATGTGATTCAAAGGCTTTATGTGAATCACAAGTCCATTCGAAGATAGCTGGATTCTAGAACGATCCCAGATACAATCAGCAGAGCTAAGCCGTAATAGCAGAGTGGTCGTATTTGGTAAAATGCCGAGAAAGTATCTGATGCAAGAAGGCGTCTTTCTAGAAAAGTGAAGAATCCAAAATATCAAACTAAATTTTATTGAAGAAAAGCTCAAACAGGATTGGTCTCCAGAGCAATTTCTGGGCGTTTAAAGCAATTAAGGACTTGCCATGTCGCCATGAAACAATCTATCAGTGGATATACAGTGATCGTCAGATCTGTTGTCTATTTAACCCGTAAGTTTAAAACGAGAATGCCAGGGTTATTCATTTAGATCTGGTCCGGAAAGCATATTCCTTTCAAAACCCCATATCAGAGCGTCCTCAAGAGTGGATGATCGCAAAAGTTTGGCCATTAGAATCAGATCTTGTGTTTCAAACAAAATACCAGTTCGTTGTTAGTGACGGTTGAGAGATCGCGTTTTGTGATCATTGGTAGAGTGGGCAATAAAAGCCTCAAAACACCAGAAAGGCCCTCATAACAACCTTTCCGAGGTTCCAGAGCATAAGAAAATCAATTACATATGACAATGGGATGGAGAATAGAGATCATTGGAAGACCAATAGGTTTAAAACAAGTCCTGTACTTCCCAACCACCATAGCTGGGAGAAAGGAAGTGGTGAGAATACCAATGGGCTAATCAGAAGGTATCTACCTAAAAGACAGACCTGAGGAGAGTCAAAACCAAGAGATTGAAAGAAATACAGAATCTGCTAAACCATAGACCTAAAAAATGTCTCAACTTTTTAACCCCTTACGAGGTCTTCTCCTCCGGGTGTTGCACTTAGTTATTGAATCCGCCCGTACTGAGTACGTACTTTTTAAATCTCCTGCTCTACTGATCTATTTGTTCTAATGATCTTTTTTGGGGACTCGTTTCTTGGGACTAGGCTTAGTGGTCCCTCCCTCCACAGGCGGGCACAGCGTGAGCGACCATAATTTTGATACAAGTTTCTTGGCCGTTCTCGAACGGCCACTACATTTTAGTGAATAATGAAGGATGGACCAAATACATCTTCAAACCTAGGCTCTTAGGCACTTGGTACAACGGCCCCAGAAAAATGGCCGACGACTAGCGATTAAATTTAAGCCTCTCTGTCCCTTCGGGACATCTCTCCCAAAGGGAGAGAATAAAAACCTAGGCTCCTAGGTACAATAATAACAAGACCCGAGACCCCAAGATACTGGATTGCTTCGCTGCGCTCGCAATGACAGCAGAACAGTCGAACAATTAGATCATTTGATCAGTAGAGCTTAGGCACAAAACACTTCCCTCAGGCCCTCCAAAGCTTTGGCGCGATGTGAGATTTTATTTTTTTCTTCCGGGCTGAGTTCTGCCATGGTTTTATCGAGCTCTTCCAAATAAAAATGCGGGTCGTAACCAAAACCGTTCTTGCCCTTGGGAGTCATCACAATGTGCCCCTCGCAAGTGCCTGTGATTTGATGCTCGGAACCATCTGGCAAAATTAAAATCATCGCGCACACAAAACGCGCCGCCCGGCTCAAATGCGTTTCTTTTTGCAGCTCTTGCATCAAGTGCGCGTTGTTCTCGGCATCTGTGGCGTTATCGTGAGCAAAGCGTGACGAGCGCACACCAGGTCTGCCGTCCAGATCTTCACACTCCAAACCAGAATCATCAGCCAACACCGCCGTGTTAGCAAATTCATTTGCGTGATGTGTTTTTAAATGATGATGAAAAGCTTCGGCTTTGATGCGTGCGTTTTCTAAGAAGGTTTCGCCTGTTTCTTCCGGTGATTCAAAACCTGAATAAGCAGTTAAACCCTCTACGGTGATGCCTTTGGCTTCTAAAACAGCTCGGATTTCGGAAAGCTTGTGAGCGTTCCCGGTCGCCACAACGAGTTTCATTTGAGTGCCTTTTTTTGTAAGTTAAACAATTCTTTGGAACCTTTAACGGCCAGGTCTTTCATTTTTTCTAAATCTGAAAAAGAAAACGCACGATGCTCCGCCGTGCCTTGCACCTCTACAAATTTGTTATCTGAGGTGATCACAAAATTCATGTCGACATCGGCCGTGCTGTCTTCATCGTAATTTAAATCAAGCAAAGCATCTTTGCCAAACATCCCACAACTCACCGCACACACAGCCACTTCCATAGGATTTTTGGTGATGACTTTTTTCTTTAAGAGTTTCTGAATCGCCAAGTGCAAAGCCACATAACCACCGGTGATCGAAGCACAGCGTGTACCGCCATCGGCTTGCAAGACATCGCAATCGACAACGATTTGTCTCTCGCCAAGTTTTTCCATATCAATCGAAGCCCGCAGCGCTCGCCCAATGAGGCGCGAGATCTCTTGAGTGCGCCCAGACTGGCGCCCTTTTTTTGCTTCGCGATCCATGCGATCGTGAGTGGACCGCGGCAACATGCCATACTCAGCCGTGACCCAACCCTTGCCTGTGTCTTTCATCCAACGCGGCACAAACTCATCAACACTGGCCATGCAGAGCACCTTAGTGTTGCCCATGCTGATCAGCGCAGAACCTTCTGCATAACGATTCACACCTGTTTGAATTTTTGTGGCTCGCAATTGATTATTCTTACGTCCTTTTGCTCGTTTCATCATTGTCCTTTCAAAATGGAAGTTCTTCCACGTTTTCCAGCCCCCTTATCGAGGATTGCTGTTTTAATGTCTATTTCTGTTCGCACAGCCTTTTCTTGCTCGGCCGATAATTTTTCGTTTTGCAAAATTTTATGAAGAGACTTCAGACGGTACAGATCCATGCAATCAAAGGCTTTGCTCAATTGGTCCGCATGACCACCAAACTTTGTCACAAGCTTCTTGTTCACAAAGCCAACAGGGGTCCTGAGCAAGAGACGCAACCACAAATCATAGTCCTCGCAGGTCACAAGGCTTTCATCAAAACCACCCACCGAAAAAAACAAATCTTTGTTCACCATCACACTCGAGCAACAAATCAGACAAAGCTTTAGGCTTTCTAAAAAAATGTCCCCTTCGCGATTCTCATGCTCTTTCTTTTTATTGGCAAAAACACCATCACGAATCCAAACATCATCTGTTTGCGATAATAGAATTTTTGAATGCTGGTGATGAAAACGAATTTGCTCGCTGAGTTTATGCCGACGCCAAACATCGTCTGAATCCAAAAAACACAACCAATCGGCCTTTGCTATTTTGGCACCTTCATTACGTGCCTTAGCGACCCCAGCGTGCTTCATCGCCAAAACCCGCAAACGCGCATCAGAAATTTTTTGAAGATAGGAAAGCGTGTTGTCTGTAGAACCATCGTCCACCACAATGACTTCGAATTGGTCAAATGACTGCAAAAGCACTGATTCCAAAGCCCTTAACACCAAGGCCTGACGGTTATGTGTCGGGATGATGATAGACACCACAGGCTGTGAAAATTCACTCATCGTATCAGTCATCGCAAACGGTACTCCAGATCAAGAGATATGGGTTTGGGAAAAAACGGCAAGGGCACTGATTTTTTTATGGTGGTCACAGCAGAGTCATCCAACAAAGCGTGCCCGGAACTTTTAATCACCTTCACAAAGGCCAAATCACCTGACGGCAAAATCCGAAACGCCACCTTCACCACACCTTCCTGATTTTCTTTTTTTGCCGCAGCGGGGTAGGTTTTGTTTTTCATGATTTGCTTGCGGATTTTTGCCAGCACCTTGCGCGTTTCTTCGGGGCCAAAACGATCCAAGCCAGAGCCAACACCACCAGCCGGCGTGTCTGAATTGCCAATGCCAAAGCTTGTGCTCTTTGTGCCTGATCCCGCTGAATCTTGACTTTGTTTTTGTTTCTCTGCGTTTTGTTTTTTCTTTTTTGCATTTGCGTTTTGCGTTTTAGTGGCGCTCGTCACTGACTTTTGTTCGCTTGCCTCTTGCTGCTCGGGCTTTGCCTCTGGAAGAGTTTGCATTAAATTTTGATCAGCAATGGTTTTAAACTCATTGGGGTTTGAAATATCAATGAGCACCGCGTCTTGCACAACACGACCATCACCAAATCCACCTGACCACAAGGCAGACTCACGAACACTCTGGTGATCAAACCAGAAATCATTTGTCGCAAAAACAGAAAATAAAAGGATATGAAAAACAAAAGAAGCGATGACAAAATAAAGCAGTTTACGAGGCATCACCGTATCGAATCACCCCATTCACAATGGTCTTTTTGACCTTGCCCACCAAGGTTTTACCAAGAAAGGGTGAATTTTTGCTTTTGGAAACAACCTGATCACGCTCCAACACCCATTCTTCTTTGGGATCAAAAACTGTGACATCAGCAGGAGCCCCCGCACCCAAATGCCCACCCGCTAACGAGAATGTTTTTGCTGGCGACTCTGTTAAAAGCCTCACCATGGTGCTTAGGTCCAAATAGCCTTCTTCCACAAGACGAAGCGATAAAGGCAAGGCTGTCTCAAAACCAATGATGCCAAAGGCCGCTTGATCAAACTCAACTTCTTTATCGATGATGCCATGAGGCGCGTGATCCGTAGCAATGGCATCGATCACGCCACCTTCTTTAAACGCGTCTTTAATAGCTTGCACATCAGCAGCGGAACGCAAAGGTGGGCACATTTTAAAATTTGTATCGTAACCCATGAGACTTTCGTCGGTGAGCGTGAAGTGATGAGGCGTGACTTCGCAGGTGACTTTAAGACCTTTGCTTTTTGCACTCCGCACCAAATTGATGCCTTCACGCGTTGAAAGATGGCCAACGTGCAAATGCGCTCCGGTGAGTTCTGCTAACATGATGTCACGCGCGATGATGATGTCTTCGGCAGCGTTAGGCACACCAGGAATCCCAAGCTTGGTGGACACAAGCGATTCGTTCATGTGCCCTGTTTTGCAAAGATTCGCTTCAATAGAATGTGTGGAAACTGGCAGATCAAAACTTTTGGCGTAGTCCATGGCCAAACGCATGAGTTGCGCGTTTTGCACCGTGAGACCATCATCCGAAATGGCAACACAACCAGCCTCTTTGAGCTCTCCAATGGGAGCCAATTCTTCGCCTTTTAAACCTTTGGTGATGGCACCAATGGGGTGCACGCGGCAATGCCCTTCTTGTAAGGCTTTCCGAACAATGTAATCAGTCACACTAAAACTATCGTTCACCGGATCGGTGTTAGCCATGCAACAAAGAGTTGTGAATCCCCCTGCTACTGCCGAGGCCGTGCCCGTTTGAATCGTCTCTTTGTATTCAAAACCCGGATCGCGCAGATGCGTGTGCAAATCGATAAAACCTGGTGTCACCACCTGACCCGAAGCATCGATGATTTGGCAATCGCTGTCTTTGATTTGACCGGCTTTAGAAACAGCTGCGATTTTGTCGTTTTCGATGAGCACATCAAACGCGCCATCAATGTTGTTGGCAGGGTCAATCACCCGGCCGCCTTTGATGAGAATCTTTGTCATAACACACCTACAAACTGAGCGAATTGGCTCCGCTTAAAAGATACAATAAGGCCATGCGCACCGACACGCCGTTGGTGACCTGATCTAAAATCACTGAATACGGGCCATCTGCAATTTCGGGATCGATTTCGACACCGCGGTTCACCGGACCAGGGTGCATGATGAGCACGTCTTTTTTGAGCGCGTTGATGTTTTCGTGATTGATGCCATAGTGACGCGCGTACTCTCGCAAAGACGGAAATGGCGATTGCACAATGCGTTCGCGCTGAATCCGCAGCATCATGACAATGTCGGCTTCTTTAAGACCTTCGTTAAGACGGTGGTGCACTTTAACGCCAAGCTTGGCAATGTCACGCGGCATCATGGATGCAGGACCCACCACCGAAACCGAAGCCCCCATTTTTTGAAGACAGTAAATATTAGAACGCGCCACACGTGAATGCGAAATGTCTCCCACAATGGCTACATTCAGGCCTTCCACACTGCCACGGTGTTTGAGCACAGTCATAAGGTCTAACAAGGCTTGCGAAGGGTGCTCGTGCGCGCCATCGCCAGCGTTAATAACCGAAGCTTTGAGGTAACGCGATAAGATATGCGATGCCCCTGCCGAACTGTGTCGACAAACAATGATGTCTGGGTTCATGGCCTCGATATTTTTGGCCATGTCCAAAAGCGATTCGCCCTTAGACAGTGAACTGCCTGAAGCCGAGATGTTGATGACATCGGCCGATAAGCGCTTGCCCGCGATCTCAAAACTGGTGCGCGTGCGTGTGGAGTTTTCAAAAAAAAGATTAATGACAGTTTTGCCACGCAAGGTGGGAACTTTTTTGATCGCCCGTTTGTTCACTTCCTCAAACTGGCGTGCCGTTTGTAAAATGAGTTCAATATCAGAACGCTCAAGGTCTTCGATTCCCAAAATGTCTTTTTGATTTAAACCAGAGCTTCCCATAGTTTTAGTACTCACCCTTTTCGAGAACTGTGACATCATCTTTGCCATCGGTTTCAACAAACTTAACTTTGATGTTATCTGTTGGTGCCGTGGGCACGTCCAATACAGTCATGCTGGTGTCAATGGGCAGTTCACGACCTGGTCGTTTGGCCATGACAACCAAGAGCACTCTTTTTGGACGACCCAAATCAAAGATGGCGTCCATGGCAGCGCGCACTGTACGACCTGTGTACAAAACATCATCCACCAAAAAAATAGTTTTGCCCGTGATGCCAAAGTCAATTTTGGTTTCTTTTAAAATGGGTTTGTCGCCCGCTTCCGAAAGATCATCACGGTACAAGTTGATGTCCAGAGTTCCAATGTGAACGTTCTTTTTATTTTGCGTAAAATGTTGGTACAGACGATCAGCCAAAGGAACACCACGTGTGTGTATGCCCACAAGCGCAATGTCATCGGCATTGGGCTCTTCTTCTTGAATCATGTCGGCTAATTTTTTGACTGAATCGGGAAACTCTTCGGCTTTCAGAAGTTGTCTCATGAACACCACCTGTTTTAGAAAAAATGCACTGGGAAAATCCAGTTTTCTGGAAGCTAGTGGAGGGTTTCAGAGAAGTCAATCAGCCTGCCAACTCATCTCGAGCGCGTCACAACCATCTTGATAATAGCCTTGGCGCCGCCGTGTTTTAACAAAGCCCTGTGCAGCGTAAAACTGCAAAGCCGGCTGATTGTCTGCCCGGACTTCCAAAAGAATCTCCCGACCCTCTGCCTGCAAATCATTCAAAAGCAAACGCGCCAAACCTTGCCGGCGAAACGACGCCAACACAGCCAGATCCAAAATTTCACTTTGCTCGCCCAGAGTCTGAGCGATCAGAAAGGCCGGGTACAAATCCCCTTGTTTTGGCAACAAACCCGTCACCCGCAAACGCCCTTGTTGATGAAGGGAGCTTAAGAAATCTTCTGATAAACGCGGCGAACCATTAAAAACAGCAACGTGGGATTTTATGAGGGAAGAAAAGTCTGATGGGTGAAGCTCATGAATCGAATAAGCCATTTTTGCTCACGGTCTCACAAACCTCATCAAACGAGCGCTGTTGTTGAGCAAGTAAACTTGATCGTTGTGAACAATGGGCCTTGTGATCGCACCTGTTCCCACACTCAAAGATTGCAAACGCTGCCCTGTGAGGGGATCCAACACATAAGCCTTTTTGTTAAAGCTGCTCACAAAAATCTTGCCCGCAACCAAAACAGGCGTGGAGGTCACAGATTCATTCAGCTCGTTCATCCAAAGTTGATCTCCAGAGGATTTTTCTAATCCGTAAAGAACGCCATCGGGACTGGAAACAACAACCAGATCATCTAACACCAAAGCAGGAACACCTGTGCCCACTTCGGCCGACCACAACACACGGCCATCGGTTTTACGCACGCGGTAAAAAGCACCAAAATACCCACCAACATAAAGTGAGTCACCATCAACCACAACCCGCGCATCAATGTCTTTAAAACTTTGCAAAGGCACAGTGAGCTTTGTGTCCCAAAGCACCTTGCCATTATTTTTAGCAAGCTTGTAAAGATTGCCATCTGCTAGGCCCACGTAAAGAGACTGACCATCGTGAACCAAACTGGATTGCCCGTGCATGGTCAGGTCTTTTACAAAACCACGAATGGTTTTAGACCACAGCACCTGGCCACTTGCCAAACTCAAAGACAAGATTTCTTGTTCCCCTTTTAAAAGAAAGATTTGATCGTTGATCACCAAAGGTTTGCCAAGACTCAAATTGCCCAAAGGCGTTTGCCAACGCAAGCTGCCTGTGTCTTTGTTAAGACAAACAAGCTTGCCACCCAAATCGGTGAAAATGACTTGGTCGGCCACAACAACAGCCTTGCTGGAAATGGGGTCTTCGTTTTCGTATTCCCAAATCTCTTTGCCGGTCTCGGCATTCACGGCGTAAAAACGCATGCCCTGCGTGCCAATGTAAACAGTGTCTCCGTTAAGAGTTGGGCTAGAAAGCTCGGGGTAGTAACGCTTAGAAGGCGAGCCTTTTTTTAACGACTGCGACCAGTCTTGTTTTAGGATCTTTTGCTCTTTGAATTTTTTTTCGGGAGCATCGGGCGCCAAAGAAAAACCAGTGGATTTATTTTTGGCAAAGGCATTGCCGCTAAACACCAAAGCAAAACAACAACTCAAAAGGAAAACGCGTTTCATCAAAGAACCCCCAGCTCGATCAAAAAGGCCAAGTCTTTGGCTTTGCTAGAAACCATGGGGTCGTAGTCACTGAGTTCAGCAGATTGCTCGATGTCGGCCCCAGCGTATTGCGCAAGCCCAGAGAACAGTTCTTTGGCCTTGTCTTTTTGACCCAACGACAAAAACAATTGGCCTTTGATCAGTTTGGCTTGCGGGCGAAAGGCTGGCAAAAGTTTATCTAAATTGCGGTCTAGAGTTGCAATGGCGTCCTCAAGTTTATTTTGTTTTTTTAACAAGCTGACTTTTTTAAGCGTGAGCATGCTAACCATGAGTGGGTGCGTGCTTTGCTCCAAGCCTTGATCCAAAACCACCAGCGCCTGGGTTGTATCGTTGTGTTCCAAATGATAATCAACCAATTGCAAGCGCGCGATTTCGGCAGCAGGCAAGCCTTCGTATTCTTGCACCAGCTGTTGCAGATTTTGTTCTTTTTGCAAGCCGTTGCGTGCCTGGAAGTAGTCACGATTAAACTCTGCCACACGGTTGAGTTGGTAGTAATTACCACCAGCGTAACCCAGAACACCAAGCAAGGCCACAATCACCAACGCAATCACAATGGCTTTGTTTTCTGTGGCCCAATCAAGCGCGTTGGACGTCACATTGGCAAATTCATTTTGACGAAGGAATGTTTTGTCAGAAAATTTTTTACGTAATTCTTTATCATCCATATATTAAACTCGTGTTTGAATCGAAATTAAACTTCAGAGACCTATTCCACAAAGCGACCAGGAAGGTCAATTTTCCTCATCATCTAGCCTAAAAAGCTTTTTAAGGGCATTCACCACCGCGGAATCAGCCGATTCACGCTTGTTTTTTAACGATAAAATCGGGTCTTGCAGCACCCGATTCACAATGGCTTGCGTGAGCTTTTCGATGACCTTTTTGTCCTGTTCTGAAAGATGCCGGAGTTTATTCAGGCTTTTTTCCATTTCGAGCTGCCGGATCTGTTCAAATTTTTTGCCCAAGCTCGTGATGGTCGGCAAGGCATCAAAGGCCACGTACTTTTCGTAAAAATCTTTGACCTCTTGATCAATGATGTCGCCAGCGGTCAACGCTTCTTTGTTACGCTTCTCTTGGTTTTCTTCTGTCACCTCTTTAAGATCATCAAGATTGTACAAATAAAGGTTATCGACCTCGCTCAAGTCTTGCGAAACATTGCGCGGCAACCCCAAATCTACAATGAACAAGGGACTGTTTTTGCGTGACTCCATGATCGATTCAAAAAAATCCTGATCCCAGTTTTGAAACTGACCTTGAATGGAGGTGAGCACAATGTCCACCTGTGGAAGAACTTTGGCAAGGTCGGTGATCTCACGCGCCACACCCCAGCCCTGCGACTCCAAGTCTTTGGCTTTATCAAAACTGCGATTCATGAGCGTGACTGATTTGACGTTTTCGTTTTTAAGATACTTGAGAACCAATTGCCCGATTTTACCTGTGCCCACCAACAGAATGTCTTTGTTTTGCAGCGAACCAAAAATCTTTTTGGCGAGCATCACACCAGCAGAACCAATAGAAACACTGCCCTCGCTGAGCTTGGTTTCGGACTTGATGCGTTTGGCGACAAAAAGCGCGCGATCAAAAAGCTTGTTTAAATAATACCCTGTGGCCGAACGCTCCATGGCAATTTGATACGCATCGCGCACCTGACCGGTGATTTGATTTTCACCAAGCATTTGTGAATCCAAACTTGCTGCCACACGGAACAAATGCGAAACAACCTGGTCGCCCTTTTTGCGGTACAACACATCGTTAAGGCCCGCATTGCTTGCGCCCACCACCGGCTGCAACCATTTTTGGATCAGTTCGGACTCAGCGGCTTCGGGCTCTTGGGTGGCCGCGTAAATTTCGATACGATTGCAAGTGGACAAAACCGTGAGTTCAGGCACAACGCGCGATCCCGAAAAAGTACCAAGCAAACTTTGCACCGCTTCTTTATCTAAGGAAAGCTTCTCGCGCATAGCAACCGGTGCTGTTTTGTGATTCACGCCAAGCAAGAGGTAGTTCATGTCAGCCCCACAATAAAGAGGAGCAACACACTGGCAAAACCCGCAAACGATAAAATGATTCCTTTATGCCCTTGCCACCCTTGGCTCACACGAAAATTCAAGAACACGGCCAGTAACACCCAGCTGAGCACACTCAAAATTTGTTTGAGATCGCCGGTAATATAATGACCGGTCATCATTTTGGCGTAACCAGCGCCACTGAAAATCACAAAGGTAAAAAGTAAAAACGCAACGTAAATGGAACGGTAATGAATCTCTTCCAACACAGCAAGCGAGGGGAAGCGACTCACCAAACCACTGAGATGCTTGGATTTGATTTTTTGTTCGAGCATGAGAAACATCACTGCCGAAACAAAGGCCACACAAAAAATCGGCAGGCTCAGAAAAATCGATACCAAATGTAAAAACAAATACCCATGCCCCGGAGCCGCTTGCGAAATGCTCAGGCCTTCGTTGGGAATAAACGATAGGATCAAAAGAAGATTAATGGGCGCTAAAAACAACAGGCCCGCACTGTAAAAACGTTTGGTGAAACACAACACCACGTAGCTCATGGCCAGCACAACTGCGGACAACTGAAAATAATCGCTTAAGGTTTCAAACAAAGGCAATCCGCTGGCAAAACGACCAATGAACAAAATAATTTGCACGACGCTTGCCAACAAAACCGAGCGCAAGCCCAACGCTCCCAAGCGAGTGGAACTAAGAATGTGGCGTAACAGATAAAAGAGTGTGGCCAATAAATAGAGCGCCATGGCAAAACCATGCAGCCCACTTATGAGCGATTGCGAGTGTGACATCATTTGTGCGGGATAATAGACAGACAAGCCCTAGAAAACAAGCATTTAGCTTTGATTCAGATCCCGACGAGCTTTTTCCAGTTTTCGATGTCTTGGCTGCGGTCTTTGTAGCGCTTATTATTGAGTTCATCGGCTTTGATCAGGTACGGCTTGGCATTTTTGAAGTCTTTTTCATCAATGTAACTCCAGGCCACAAAGTAGTTGGAAAGGTAGCGCAAATCTTGCGAACAAACGCCTTTGTTTTGTTCACAGAACTCAAAGTATTTTGCAAATTGCTCGCGCGACTCAGCGATGTTTTTGGTGCGAAAAAGCATCTCTGAGTAATCAAAAAGAAAAACATGATTTTCTGGATAGCGTTTGTAAAGATCTGCGGCGTAAACCAAGGCATCTTTGTAACGCCCCTCGCGACGACTCAAAATGTACACCAGCATGAACTCAGCATCCACTTGCGTGAGCGATGGCACCTGCGCGGCTTTGTGCAAATAAGCCAAGCCTTTTTTAGCATCGCCAGAAATGCCAATGAGTTTGGCCAACCACTTGAACCCCGATGGCACACGGTCCGCAAAGTAGTTGAACAAACCAATCGAAAAATAAGCCTGATGATTATTGGGGTCTTTTTGAATCACCTCTTCCATGAGGTTCTTGGCCTTTTTTAAACTCAACCCAGACTGCCCTTTGTGCCCTGTATCGATCTGTTTTTTGGAAACATAAAGATAGGCGTTGGCCAAAACTGTTTTTAAGTGCACATTGTCAGGGTCTTTTTCAAGAGCGTCCGTACCCAAAATACGCGCTTTTTGAAACTCATCCATGATCTCATCATTTTTAGACTTGCCTCTGTTGTTGACCAACTGATCCCATTCTTTAAGGATGCCTCGCAAAATGTAACCTTGGGCATCCTCTGGGTGTTTGACAATGTATTGTCCGATGATCTTTTGGGCTTCTGCAAAACGCACATGATAAATATGCTGCAACGCTTGCAATAAAGGCTCAGGTGTTTGTGCAAACGCGCTCTGAGGCACAATCAAAATCAAAACAAAGAGTACAAACTTTTTTAACAAAATAATCTCCTCAAAAATCACAAAATATCAGCGCTGCCACAAAGACAAAAAAGCACCGCAAAAATACAACGATCCACAGACCAAGATGGGTTTTGATTTTTGCTCTTGCAAGGTCATCAATAATTCTTCGTTTAATTCTAGCACTTTACCACCGTATTGTCTTTGAACTTTATCCCAAACCGCACGCGCTGTGCCACGTCCTTCCGCATCAAATTCGACCCAAAAACAACGTCCTTTTCCTTGAATCAAAGGCACCAAAGACAGAGGATCGCGATCACTCAAACAGCTAAAAACAAGATCGTAATTCTCGCCCCATTCGGAAAGCATTTTTTGTCTTAAAGATTTTAATCCCTGCTCATTGTGAGCACCATCGCGAATCACCAAAGGGTCAGTTGAAATTTTTTCAAAACGAGCTGGCGGCAACACCCAATTGTGATCACTTCTCTTGGGCGAAACCAAGGACGCGTTAAACTCTTCACCCAAAATCATTTGGCAAAGCTCACGAGCCAAACGAAAATTATGATCCAGGTAAGACGCATCTTGACCCGCCGCCAAAGCTTTAAAACTGACCTGGTTTTGCGCACAGTATTCTTGAGCCTGCTCGACCAAGTTTTGATCTTGCGGTGCAAAAAGCAAACGACTTCCTGGTTTGGCAATACAAAGTTTTTCTGACAAAATCTTCGCGTGCGTGTCGCCCAAATAAGCCATGTGATCCAGGCCCACAGTTGTGATCGCCGCTAGTCCAGCATCCCACACATTGGTTGCATCCAAACGACCACCCAAACCTGTTTCGAGCACAACAAAATCAAAATCTTGTTTGCAAAAGTAGCGCATCGCCAAAAGAATCACCCATTCGTAATAAGTGCACTCAAGATCAAGAGCCTGCTTTAGTTCTAAATGAATCTCTATAAGATCTTCCCACGCAATGAATTGCAAAGAGCCAGAAGGCGACAAAAACTGAATGCGTTCTCTAAAATCATCAACATGTGGAGAAAGCGTGAGTCCAACACTTTTGCCGTGGCTCGCCAACATCTGTGACAAAAACAAAGTGGTGCTGCCCTTGCCATTGGTGCCCGCCAAATGAATGAGACGCTGTTGAGGAAAGTGTAATTTGAGTTGAGACGTGGCCGCACGCATGCGCTCTAAACCGGGTTTAACACCGCGGCCAATCATTGTATCGAGATCAGCAAAAAAATCCTCTTTGGAAAAACCTGTCATGAAACCTCTGTGTTGTTATTGTCGTTGCAAGCACACAATGGTGACATCATCGAGAATCTTTGACGGATCGCGATACGCAATCACACGATCAAGAAGATCGCGCACAAAATCTTTGCTACTCACTTTTGAGGTCTGGTTTTTAAGAAGCTCTTGCAATCGAGACACACCAAAAAGTTTGCTGTCTTTGTCCATGCTCTCCACCACACCATCGGTGTAAAGCACTAAGCCTTGGCCAGGATCAATCTGCCCGACATAGTTTTCGTAACGCTCGTCGGCATCAACACCCAAAACCAAACCAGAATCAGAAACCACAACCTGACCCGATAAAAACTCAGGCAAGTAATGACCCGCATTGGACCAGATGATTTGCCCCGTGCTCGGATCAAGCTCCATCAAAACACAAGAAACAAACTGCCCCAGCTTGCCTAAATCCTCAAACAAAGACACATTGAGACGACGCAAAACTTCCGCAGGGTCGTAACCAAAAGAAAGTACCGCCCTGAGCTGCGCTCTAAAATTCACCATGGTGACCGCGCTGGACATGTTGTGCCCGCAAACATCAGCCACAACAAGATAAAGGCGATCATTCACAAAAATATAATCAAAGTAATCACCACCAACCGATTGCGCCATATCACAAAGTCCAGCCATATCGTAGCCAGGAACTTGAGGAGATTCACTTGGCAAATAAGATTCTTGGATCTGGCGAATCTGCTCCATTTCGATTTTTAAACTTTCGGCCTCACGCACCTCTTCCACAAGATGCCGGATGTGCAAGCAAGCCATGGCTTGGTTGGCAATGGTCGATAAAATTTTAAGATCTTTTTTAGAAAAACGTTTTCCATCTTTGCGGTCAGTCAGGTTGATCACACCAATGGGTCTTTCGTCCAAACGCAGAGGCTGCAAAATCATGGGGGCCGAAATAAAAGAACGGGTTTTGTAATGTTCCTTTTTTTCAATAGCGTGATCGTCTTTATCGATGTCTTCAATGAGCAAAGGACGTGCGTGCTTAAACACAAAACCACTCACCCCATCCCCAGAACGCACTTGAACAGAATCTTTTACATCTTGAGAAATACCGCGACTAGCAACCAGTTTGAGGCGATTGATCTTTTCATCAAAAATCAAAATAGAAGCGCGTTCAACCTTAAACACACTTAAAGCGCGCTCCAAAATGGTTTGATACACTTCTTCTAAAGAGGCTTCGCTAATAATGATCTGACTAAGCTCGTAAATCAGATCGATCTCTTGAGAATGAGCACGGCCAAAAAGCACACGTCGAAACTTTAAAACATTTTTGGTTTTCTGAATTTTGTATTCAACTTTTTCACCCAGCTGTTTGAGCAAAAAAACCCCGCGGCCACAGTCTTTCCAGTTATCAAAACTAGGAGCCTCGATTTTAGCAATGTCAAAACCCAGCCCATGATCTTCCACATCAAAACCAATGAGGCGGTCTGTTAAAACAAAACGTCCACAAACGGCTCCTGTGTTGTCTAATTCTTTGGCGTGTCGGGTGGCATTGGCAACGGCTTCGACAAAAGCGAGTTTAAGATCGGCATGCAACTGTCTTGATAAGTGCAAAGAAGAGAATTTTTGCACAAGACTCTTTAGTGATTGTTCAAACACAGGAACAATGTCGTCATTGGAAACAACACGGAATTTTACAGAGTTCTTCATCTGACCTAGCGGTAAAAGGCCTCTACTGCTTGCTTGTTGTCGTCGTAGATTTCAAAAATCTTATCGAGCCTGGTGATCTGAAAAATAGAGCGCACATCATCTGATAAATGCGAAAGTTTGATGTCGCCTTCGGCGCTTTGCAAAGTTTTGGTCACAGCCACCAAAGCCCCTAAACAAGAGCTATCAATAAAATTAACCGAGGAAAAATCCAACACGATGTCTTTTTCCTGCTTTTCGGCCACATTCATGATCTGTGTTTTAAAATCCTTTTGTTGAGAAACATCGAGCGAGCCTTCTAAACTTACCACAGCCACTTCTTGATCGATTTTAATGTCTTTAATCATGCTTGTTCCTGTTTAATTGTTTGGGTTCTGCAAACCAAACTTTTTAACCTTGCGGTACAAAGTGGCTTGTCCAATTTTTAATTTTTTTGCAGCCACGGTGATGTTGCCTTGAAATTTAATCAAGGCCGCTTCAATGGCACGACGTTCTAAGTCTTCCAAAGGGATCACGTTGTTATCGGCACGCGGCGCCACGGTTTCGTTGGAATACCCAATAGAGCAATCAACCTTTTGGATATTTGGCGGCAAATGCTTGAGCTTAACCTCTGAGCTGTCGTGCAAGACAACCAAACGTTCAATGGTGTTCTCGAGTTCGCGCACGTTGCCTGGCCAATCGTAATTGATGAGCGCTTCCATGGCATCAGTCGAAAAGTCCAAAAAGATACGGTTATTTTTTGCGGAGTAGTACTCCAAGAAATGCTTAGCAAGCAAAGGGATGTCTTCTCGTCTTTCACGCAACGATGGGATGTCGATGTTCACAACATTCAATCGGTAAAAAAGATCTTCACGAAAACGTCCCTGCTCAATTTGTTGCATTAAATTACGGTTGGTCGCAGCGATGATACGCACATCAACCTTAATTGTGTCGTTGCTACCAATACGGTTAATTGTGCGTTCTTGAAGAGCTCGTAACAACTTAACTTGCAACATCACGTCCATTTCGCTGATCTCGTCTAAAAACAAAGACCCGCGATGCGCGACTTCAAAACTGCCTTGGTACATTTTATGAGCACCAGTAAAAGCGCCCTTTTCGTGACCAAAAAGTTCGTTTTCTAAAAGTTCGTTGGGAATCGCACCACAGTTAATGTCGACAAAACGCTCGGCAGCTCTTTCGGAACAACGATGAATTGCGCGCGCCACAAGCTCTTTACCCACACCTGATTCACCCGTGATCAAAACCGTTGCGTTGGATTTGGCCACAGCAGCAATCATCTGAAAGTTATCCTGCATGGCTTTGGAACGGCCAATCATGCGCTCAAAACGAAAATCATCCACCTGTGAACTATTGGTCATGAAGATTTTTTTAGTGAGTTGATAAAGATGCAATTCGCGATCGACTCTTTGGACGAACGCTTTGGTGTCTAAAGGAGGCACAAAAAAATCATTTACACCTTGTTTAACAGCAGAAACAATAAAGCGCACGTCGACATCGTTAGAATAAAGAAACAAAGGCAAAGCTTCGTTGATGCGCTGCACATCTTTGATTTTTTGCAAAACAGCATCAGAAGATTCTTTGACCACTAAAATCATGACATCTGACCCACGCTTGCGCACGGTCGCACGCAAATCTGATAAATCAATGACCATGGGTTCGTAGCCACCTTCTAACAACGCTGATTTTATGTGTTCAATGCCTTCGTCCCAATCACCAACGACGGCAATTTTTTGTTTACTCATCCTAGCCCTATCTTCACATCAACTCATACTTCTTGATGATCTTTTTAAAATTACTGCGATCCATTTCGGCTTTTTCCGCAGCTACTGTGAGATTATCATTCGATTTTTTTAAGAGAGAAAAAATATAATCCCGATGAAAATTATTCAACATCCTTTTCTTGGCATCGTTGTAATTTAAATCTGACAAATCCAGGTCATCGTGTGGTTCGCAGTAATAACTTTTTACCAAAACAGCCTCTGGTAAAGCTTTTCCGGTCACCATACTTTGTTTGGCGTTTTGAATCATTTGATCAAAAGCTTGGCGCAATCCAGAAATATTCTGTTCCCAATTGTAATCCATTAAGGATTCCAACGCATCCAAAGACAAATAATGATATTGCTGCTCTTGCTTCCAAAGTTCACTGAGCCAGTATTGCAACAAAGCTTTTAAATCTTCTTTGCGCTGCGAAATGGATTTAAAAGACACTGTTCGTTTTGCAAAATGCCAGTACAAATCTTCTTTGAATTTATTTTTATCCAAAATGTCTTCAAAATCGTCCTGATAAGAAGCCACGATTTTGACCGGATGCACACAAGCCAAACCATTGAATAAAAATTCACCACTAGAAAGATACTGAGCCAACACCTCTTGCAATTCGGCAGTGAGTTTTTGAATCTCTGGAAAATACCAAAGCAAGGGGCCTGATTTTTTTTGACTGTTTTGGATTAGCACCTGCAACTGCTGACTAAAAAATGCGCTCTGATCTTTTGATTCAACATCAAAAATCATCAAATCAGAAAAACAAGAATCAGCGGCCAAGGCTTTTACAAAAAAACTTTTTCCCACCCCGATTTCGCCCTGCAAAAGCAAAGGCAAATGATGTTTTTGTTCTGCTCGCAAGCGATCGTGCAAATGACGACTATGCTCGCTACACACCACAAAATGTTCAGTTTTGTTTTGAAAAACAAAGGGCCTAAACGAATCCGCCAAGGCATCTTGTTGTTGCACAAGCAAGTCCTGCAAACGGCTCACAAAGCTGTTATTCTGCAATAAATTTTCTTTGGATAAAACGCAGTCAACGCCCAGGCGCAAACTTGCCAACACCTCGCGACCATAAGACTCTTCGCAAATCACGCCAATCTTTGAGGGAAGCTGGCAGGTTTCGAGCCATTCTAAAAGAGGCAAAGGCTGTGTTGCTGATTTTTCCAAATCGACAAACACGAAGCCAAAAGGCTGTGTATCGATCTGATCCAAAAAAGTTTCGTAAGAATCACAAAATTGAATGGAAAGCTCTTTGGAAAGAGCGTCACTCTTGACCGCCTCTTGCAGACGCTCGTCTTTTGTGAGCAACAAAAAATCGATCATGAGTGTGGCCTTAACGGATGCACAGATGCCAATTTAATTCGTTCCACCTTTTTGGGTTTAGATAGTTTTTTCTTTTTGATCTTTTCGACCAAAGTCGTGCGATTGAGTTTTAACAAATTGGCTGCTTGGTTTTTGTTCCAGCCTGTTTTGTCCAAAGCTTTGCAGATCAATGTGTTTTCAAAATCTTCCACGACATGTTTTAAAGAAATTCCTGATTCAGGAAAACTAAAACCCGATTTGATAAAAAACGAGTTGGTCATTTCAGAAAATTTATCTGGCAAATCAGACAAACGCACATGTTGGCCTGGTCGCAAAACCACCAAACGTTCAATGGTGTTTTCGAGTTCGCGCACATTGCCTGGCCACTTGTAGCTCATGAGAGCGTTCATGACTTCATCGTTAATGTCTGGCGTTGCTAGCTGATTGGCTTGCGTGAATTTTTTAATAAAATGATCCACAAGCAAAGGCACGTCCGAGATGCGATCGCGAAGCGAAGGCACCGTGATCGGGATCACGTTAAGACGATAAAAAAGATCTTCTCTGAACTCGCCTTTGGCAACCAGCTCTTCTAAGTTTTGATGTGTAGCAGCAATCACCCTCACATCAGCACGAATGGTTTTGGTCGAACCAACAGGTTCAAATTGCTTTTCTTGCAACACGCGCAAAAGCTTCACTTGCAACTTTAAGCTCATGTCGCCAATTTCGTCTAAGAAAATGGTGCCACCATTTGCGACTTCAAACTTACCCACCTGAGAATGAGACGCTCCCGTGAAAGCGCCTTTTACGTAACCAAAAAGCTCGGTTTCTAAAAGATTCTCGGGAATCGCACCACAGTTAATGGGAATCAAAGGTTTGTTTTGACGAGGACTATTAAAATGAATCGCACGCGCAATGAGTTCTTTGCCCGTGCCACTTTCGCCCAAAATCAAAACGTTGGAATCAGTTTCGGCAACACGTTCAACCATTTTAAAGACATCGCGAAGCGCATCAGAGCAACCCACAATGTTTTCAAAATTGTATTTGTCTTTAACCTGTTTTGCCAAACGCGCGTTGTCTGCTTCTAAGGATTTAAAACGCAGTGCCTTTTCAACCAACATAGCGACATCGTCTAGCTCAAAAGGTTTGGTGATGTAGTGAAAGGCCCCCGCTTTAATGGCTTCGACCGCACTTTCGATGGTTCCAAAACCCGTCATGATGATCGAGATGATGTTTGGGTGCATTTCTTTGAGTTTGGCAATGAGCTCAATGCCCGACATATTGGGCATCATGAGATCAGAGATCACCAAATCGTAAATTTTGTCTTTGGCTTTTTCGATCGCTTCTGCGCCATCGCCAGCCGAATCAACATCGTAATCGAGCGTTGTTAAAAACTTGCTCAATGCCTTTCTGATTGCTGATTCGTCATCAACAACGAGGATTTTTGCCTTCATATGCTTGTCTCCTGAATATTGCGGATCGCTGGAAAAGAAATCGTGATGGTCGTGCCTTTGTTGAGTTCACTTTCCACATCGATCTTGCCGTGATGTTCTTGAATAATTTTATACGTGATCGAAAGTCCCAAACCGGTGCCTTCTCCTTGGCCTTTGGTGGTGTAATAGGGATCAAAAATACGATTCAAAACTTTTTTGTCGATTCCCGTTCCCGAATCTTGCACCTGCAAAAAGATTTTGGATTGCTCTGGATTGCAAAAGGTCGACAGGCTTAACTTACGCGCCTGACAGTTTTTCATGGCATGCAAAGCATTGCCCACCAAATTCAATAACACCTGCTGAAGTTTGTTAAAGTCGCCGTGAATGCTTGGCAGATCTTCTTTAAGATCAAGAGTGAGTTCAACATCAGCTTGTTTGGCATTAAGCCGCACCATGCCCAGTGTTTTTTGCACCACTTCATCCAAGCGCACCGCATCCATGGCTTCTTGAAATTCTTGCCGAGAAAAATCCAAAAGATTGCGTACTATTTTTTTGCAACGCAAAGCTGCGTCTTCAATTTCTTTAAGGTCTTCTTGCGAGCTGTGATCATCGGGCAATTGACGCATCACCAATTGCACAAATGCCAAAATGCCACCGAGCGGATTGTTAACCTCGTGCGCAATGCCACCAGCCAAGGTTCCCACGGCCGCCATTTTTTCACTGTGCATGAGTTTTTTGTGCAGGAATTTTTCATCGGTGATGTCGCGGTAATGCAAAACAATGCTCTCGTCGTTTTCTGAAAATAAATGATGAGCCGAGTACGCGTTCACATGATACTGACGATTATTTTTAAATGGTTCTAATTCGGAACTGTGTGGCACCGTGCTTTTAATGGTGTCTGACACCGGGCATTTTTCACACGGCGCTTCCCGTCCAGCAAAAACCTTGTAGCATTTTTGCCCCACAACCTGGCGGATGTCTAAATCACAAGCCTTAGCCAGTGCCTTGTTAGCACGAGAAATCGAAAAGTCGGGATTGATCACAAGCACCGGATCGCTGATGACATCGAAGGTGGTTTCCCACATGTTCTTGCTGCGAGAAATGACCTCGACCAATTGCTCCAACTCGGCCACTCGCTTTTGCAAAGTTCCCAGTTCAGCGCTTTGACCTGCAGACTGATTCTTTTCTGCCATTTTATCCCTTATCAAAATAAGAATGTGACCAACCAAAAGTCGTATAAATCATCAATTGGATGACACCTTTTTCAGGATGGTACAGAGACTTGACGGTCTTGTCCATCCTCTTTTGACAATTTTTTGGCACAAATTTGCTTAGCTTGTCGCTAGCAAGAAAGCGTTATTAATTTAACGACTTATGGGCTGAAATCAGGCTGATTCCAAAGCCACATTTTTCGCGTGCGAAGTCAAATCCGCCCAGCACATGCCCGCAGGGTTGCAATGCCGACGGCGACTGTTCCCAGTTCACGCCAACGCCCATAAAATCCTGATTTTGTTCGGCACGCGCGTGCGAAAGCTGAATCATGGTCTTGCCTTTCACCGGCACCTGCTGCGCATCAATAAGAGGCAGGTCAAAAAGGGTTTCAAAAAACCGGCCTTCGCGACGCACGCCACCGCCGACAAATTTACCCGTGGCCAGAATGACTTTTTTGGCTTCGATTTGTTGATCGCTTAGTTTCAGATTAAAAACATTGTCCGCGCACTCCACAGACAAAATCTCTTGCTGCACAAAACGCTTCGGGAACTCAGCGAGTTTTTTTAAAATAAACTGATGCGCGCGCTCGCCGCTAATAGATGGCAAAACCGAAAGCAGTTCCAGAGTTTTTGCCGAAAATCGTTCGCGTAATTCTTGATGGTGTTTTTGAAACGACCGCACACCCAAAATCGGCGGCATCATGATCACAGCATTAGACCCTGCCACACCAGCAAGAGCCCCACACAGTTTTTCAAAAAGATCGCCCGCATCCATGAGTTGATTCACATGCGCCAACGGAGCCGTGGCGTTTAATGCACCCAAATCAACCGTGAGCACCGTCACGTCATTGAATTGTTTTTTTAAGTTTTTGGCAATGAGTCCCGCAGGGTAATCGGTGAGTGCGGACACATTGACAAGCACCACCTTTTTGATCTCGGCCAATTCACTTTGCCGCAGCCCTTGTCCTGCCATGGCTCCAGCACTCCACTTTGCTTTGCCGCTGGAACCAAAACACGCAATCATGTTGTCTTCAAAGACGGCTGGCAAATGATAAAACGAGCAAAACTCTTTGGCGCGATTCACAAAATCAAAATCAGCAGCCCCAAATTTGGCGTAAAGATGCTGCGGGTGCACGCGTATAAATTGAGAAAGTAGCTCTTTGGTGCTTGGCGTCTGAGAAACCTGAAAGCTCCCGAGCTGAAACGCAGGATCCAAAACATCAAAAGCACCACTGAAAAAACGCGACCCACCAAAATCCTTGGCGATTAAAATAGGCGATTGCCCTGCTTGCGTGGCCGCGGCAAACGCCGCAAGTCCCGCGTATCCGGCTCCAATGATAACCAATTCCTGCATACGTTTTACTCATAGCCATTTGAATTCACGGGGACAAGGAAAAGAATTTTCTTCACCTCACAAACCCAATCTTCCTTTTCTCTTCCTCAGGCATTTCTTCCAAGCGACGAAGCGCTTCAAAAATAATGGCAATACTTTATTTAATGAATAATGAAGAATTAAAAGTTAAAAATTAATAATGAATGTTTAAATTTTTTAATTAACAATTATTTCATTCACTATTAATTCTTAATTGTTCACTGTTCATTTTTCATTAAATTCTTCTTCGCTGTAGTTGATTCTAGATTAAATTCCACTTAAAGATCTTTAATGCTAACATTGCCTGCAACATCAGCACTGGTTCTTTTATGGCTTGGCAAAGATTTCTACAATTCCTCTGTTTGTACAAAATACTTTAATCAACTCGACCTCTCTGCCGGAGAAGAAATACTCAACCAAAAGTATTTAAATTGGCCTCATTTTGATCAAGCCATGCAAAGCCGAAAAATTATTGTTCAATTATTTATTAAAGAATTTTTAGAAAAAATTAATAGACCAACTCAAATCATAAGCTTAGGCGCTGGCCTTGATCCTTTATGTTTGTATTTAACAAGTACACATAGCAATTTGATCGGATTTGACGTCGACATCGCCAATTTATTCGAAAAAGAAAAGCTCATTTCAAACATTTATCCTAAATACAAAAAACAACTCAATTTTGTACAGGCGAACGTAAGCAACCCAGATGAAGTGATCATCAAACTACAAAAATCTGGTTGGGATAAAAAAAATCCCAGCATTGTGATTGTCGAAGGTCTTTCTTATTATTTAACGAAACAACAAAATAAAAACTTATTATCTCGTTTTAAATCAGAAACCTCTAAGTTATATATCATCTTCGAGTATTTAAAAATTTGTACCGAAACCAATCCACCTTTTGACCAAATTGGCACAGAAATATTTGAAGGAGTCAAAAACCAATTACAATTACCAGAAGACATCACACGTTTTTCTCGAGAAGAAATTCAAGCCATTGCTCAACACATAAACGCCAACAAACACAAAATATTGTGTCTCAGCGAATGCTGCTCAGCACTTAAGCAAAACAACAAAATATACCAAACAAAATGACGGCTGGGTTGAAATCGTCGGGTTTGAATTATAAAGCTTTCATGGTAACCCCTTCATCTTCCTCAACGACTTCCTTTTCCAAATATCGTAACGCCTTTTTGCTTTCTTATGTCCTTTGTCTTTAGCTTTTTGAAAATACTTGCATTGCCAATCTTCATTTTTGGAACCCTTAAACCCAAGATCCATAAATCAATCCCAGCCATATACTCCTTCAACATACCCTACTCTGCACTTTTCAAAAATACTTCACCATCATTTCCGGATTGCTGGAAATCGCGTACCCACCATATATAAAACCAATATTAGGCAACGCTTGAGCGTAACCGTTAGAAAAAGATTTTTCTAACCACTAAAAGCTTCGTTTATATTAATCTCATTTCACCAAAACCTTTATAACAAACCCATCCATAATGATTTTTGAATATCGAAGCAATCCTAATTCTGCTGCCATTTTTAAAATATTTTTTGGAGCCTTTAAATCAGGCCTTAATTTTTAGTATCTTCATTTACTTTATAAAACCAACAAATGCAATTCGCCAAGTCGATGATAAGCCTGAGCTATATTTTGCTTTGCAGCTTTATGATAGTAAAACGCTGCCTTCTTAAAAAAATTTCTTTTAAGATATTTTTTCTTGCTAATACGAAATCATTCTGATTAACATGATCAAGTTTATCAAAATTTTTGTAGAATTGGCTCGTGGCCGAACCTACAGTCATTCCAGCTGTATAACCCTGATACTAATAAGAACAAACCAAGCAAATGATTTCACTGGAATCAAAAACAGTGCATAAAACACAAATAATTAAATATATTTTCTTTATCATTTCTACCTCTGAAGCAATCTTCACTTTTCTCTTCCTCAGGCATTTCTTCCAACCGACGAAGCGCTTCAAAAGCTAATGGCAATACTTTATTTAATGAATAATGAAGAATTAAAAGTTAAAATTAATAATGAATGTTTAAATTTTTTAATTAACAATTATTTCATTCACTATTCATTCTTAATTATTCACTGTTATTTTTTACATTAAATTCTTTTATCATGTTTTCTTCGCCGTATTCAAAATTGCGTTAACATTTTATATTTCTTCCAGTTTCATAATCAGTTCGTATTTAGGATCATCAATTACATCAGATTTCATGGCTTAATCAATACAATGACTCTCGCCTCTTTATGTGCAATTGACATTTTCATAATGAAATCTTTCGGCTTTGTGCGCCTTGTGCCTCATTAACATTAGCTCCCATGACGTTGCTGACCGCAAAACTGTTTATTTAGCGTTTTGCCACAGAATCACGATCAATCACCTTCCAAAGCTTCATTATTTTCAGGAAAGATTCAGATTTTTCTAAGATTGAATTTTGTTTTTCATATTTTTTCTTTATTAAAATTTCGTTTAATGAATAATGAAGAATTAAAGTTAAAAATTAATAATTACTTCACTCATATTAATTCTTAATTGTTCACTATTCATTCTTCATTAAATTCCCCCTCCATCCCCATCACCACCATCAACGCCGCGATACTGAATGGCTTCCAGAACGATTACATTAATTTTTCTGAGTCGTTCATGTCCGCCAGGTGCAAGATAATTTAGTGCAGCGATAGGCGCGTGCCCGAAAGGTGAACGATCCACAGCTGTTTTTAAAATTTTTCTCACTCGCCTGATCCAACTCACAATAAGTTTCGATGTTCTTTGGTGACGTTGCGAATTCAGATAAATATTTTGATCCTTGTAACGACGCGCTTGAATCTGACGCACTCGTGCCACGCGCTCAGAAATACGCTGTGAACTTTCACCGCGTTCACCAGCGCCGCGTAATTCTTCGTAACTCACAGCAGGCATCAAGCTGAATATCAATGCGGTCCAAAAGCGGACCCGAAAGCATGCTCCGGTAACGC
This sequence comes from Deltaproteobacteria bacterium, assembly GCA_024233595.1. GTDB lineage: Bacteria > UBA10199 > UBA10199 > UBA10199 > JADGCS01 > JACKPK01. The sequence continues at coordinate 181,873 of JACKPK010000002.1, read as the reverse complement.
GCGCCACCTGCAGCAGCGACACTGGCAGTTGATTTTTCGTGCCCCAAATACCCACACGGGCAGGATTACAGCTAGCAATCAACATGAAGCGCGCAGGATAAGTGAGCGTTGTGGCCGCGCGCTATTGTGTTTTGATCTTCTAATGGCTACGACGCAACAACTCCAACATTGCCGCAGGAACTCCGAAAAACTCATCTAAAAACAAAACACCATTGTGCGCAAAACTCACCTCCCCCGGTTTGGGATACGAACCACCGCCAATCAAACCAGCGGTCGAAATAGAATGATGCGGTTGTCGAAACGGCCGCGACTTGAGCAGTCCATGCTCTTTATCAAGCAAACCACTCACGCTATAAACCTTGGACGTTTCTAAAGACTCATTAAAACTAAGCGGCGGCAAAATAGAAGGCACACGCGATGCCAACATGGTCTTGCCACTCCCAGGCGGTCCCGATAACAAAACATTATGACCACCGGCGGCCGCAATCTCGAGCGCACGTTTGGCCTGATACTGACCGCGCACATCGTGAAAGTCGACTTCCACCTTTTGTTTCACCTTGCCTTCAAAAGCGCGATGCTCTTGCGGCGCCACCGCACGCTGTCCTTTTAAAAGCTCCACAACTTCGGCCAGCGTGTCACAAGGATAAACATCAATGCCCTTCACAACCGCAGCCTCTTCGGCATTCTTTTTTGGAATGATCAAACGCCTGTAGCCTTGCTCTTCGGCAAGCATGGCGATCGAAAGCGCACCACTCACGGGACGCAACTCACCAGTCAAACTCATTTCGCCAACAAAAACACACTCATCAATAAAGTTACACGGCAAGTACCCGGATGCCTGCATCAGAGCCAAAGCAATCGGCAAATCAAAAGCCGTCCCGTCTTTTTTTGTATTGGCCGGCGCCAAGTTGATGGTGATGGAACGAAACATAAAATCGTATCCCGAATTACGAATCCCCGCCTTAACCCGCTCCTTGCTCTCGCGCACCGCTGAGTCCGCCAAGCCCACCGTGCTCCAACTGGGCAGGTGCGCACGGCGAATGTCCACCTCGACACTCACCAAATAAGCATCAATGCCCATCAATCCCGCACTCATCACTTTTGAAAACATCGTCTCTCCTTTCGAATTTCTGCCCTGAAGAAATCAAAAAGGATGCCAAGGTATTTAAAAATAAAAGATAATAATTTTAGCAGCTTATAAGTCTCAAGCAGTCTCATTTGTGAGACAGTGAGACTGCTCGTGAGACTCATTGGGATTCTTCGCTGGCCAGTTTTTAGAAAATCAGTCTATAATGAGAGAAATCAAAGACATCGTCGATCAAACGCCCAAACCAGTGTTGCAAACAAATCCAAATCAGAAACAGAAAAAAACCGATGAAAACGACACTTTTCCAACCTAAATCGATTTTTTTGATGGTTTTAATCATCTTTTCAGCCAATTTTCTTGCGTGCGATCGTCTTTGCCCCGCCAAAGAAGTCGATTGCCAGGTCTACCTCACAAAAGGACAAACCAGTCCTTACCGCGATCAAATCAAAGCTCAGTACACCGGCTGGCACTACGCTGGAAACGCTGGAATTCCTTGCTGTTGGCGCGGGTTTTCGGACCTCTGCAAACCTTGCTCTGACTCTTGGGAAATCAGACGCCGCGCCTGCCGCGATCTGCACCCAAGCTACACGACCCGCGCTGGCCGTGGCATTAAGCTGGATCAAGACGAAAACTAAGCAACAATTTTAAGCTCCACCAAGCGACTTAAACCCCTCCTCTATATTGACTTTCACAGGTGTAATTTGATAGTGAGGGCGACGCTTTAAGGGGGGGCATTTTGCCTGAGTCTGCCTGACCGCAGATTTAGCGTTATGCGCGGATTGTGGCGTTTCTAACAAGCCTCTCCATAAATATTCGGGGATGTAGCTCAATTGGTAGAGCGCTTCAATGGCATTGAAGAGGTAGTCGGTTCGATCCCGATCATCTCCACAGGATTTCCTCCTGTTTTTACAGGAGCTGCAATTGGTGAATATTGCGGGTAAACGCACTCTTTTCCAAGGGAATAAAACGTGAAAAAATACGATAAAAACGTAAAAGCAATCCAAGATATGCTTAAAAAGAATGGCGTAAAAATGTCCGCAATCGAAATCCGTGAACTCATGAAAACCAACGGCTTGTCTGCCGACGAGCAAAAAATCAAAGCCTACGTTCGTCAATTGCGTCGCGGCTATTGATTCTTTCCTAAAAAACTCAGATAAATCCCCCATGACACATTGGCAAGACGAGCTCTTTAACGTCAACGAAGGTTCGCTTCGCATAGAAGAAAGCGACATCCCCTTTCGTATCAAAAAAAACACTCGTCTGCGACACAGTCGTTTGCTCATTTCACCAGAAGAAGGTCTGATCATTGAAGGCCCCAAAAAGATTTCTTTGCTTGCTGCGCAACACATGATCGAGCAACGCAAAGACTGGGTTTTAAAAAGCCTAAAAGGTTATCACAAGCAGCAAGAAAAAAAGAAAGATCTCAAAACCCGCGACGACAGCATTTTGGTTTTTGGAAAAGAAAAAATTTTAGAAATCAGAAAAAACGCAGCCAAAGATTTTGTTTACGAAACAAAACAAAAAATCATTTTGGGTTTTCACAAACCAACCTACTCCGGCGAAGAACTGGAACAAGCCTTAACAAATTGGTTTAAACGCAAAGCCAAATCTTACCTGCCTTTGCGGGTTAACATGCTCAACAAAAGTCGCTTTGACATCAGCAACGTGGTCATTAAAAATCAAAAAACACTTTGGGGATCTTGCTCTTCCAAAAAAACCATCAACCTCAATTGGCGCCTTGTCCTGGCTCCACGTTTTGCCAGCGACTACATCATCATGCACGAGCTCTGTCACACCAAACACATGAATCACTCCAAAGCCTTTTGGCAACTTGTGGAACGACACGTTCCCGAATACAAAAAAGCCGAAAAATGGTTCGATGATTACGGTTTTTTGCTGTCCCTGAATTTTGTCGAGTGATTTTGAGCCACTGGTTCGTTTTTCCCTAGTCGCGTCAAATCTAGCTGTTTCGTCAAGGCCTTGACACCTTTTGACCCGAAACACCGTCTGCTATTCCTAAAATCAAGGCCTATGCTTCTTTAAATTTCAGCGACTTACACTGTTTCTTCTAACATTCTTAAACTGGCACCTAAATTGCAAACAAGATTCACATGAATTTTAAAAATAAAACCATTCTACTCACGGGCGGCACGGGATCCTTTGGAAATTGTTTTACCGAGATTTTGCTCAGGGAACACGAGCCCAAAAAAATCATCATTTTCTCGCGCGATGAACTCAAGCAATACGACATGCGCATTAAATTCAACAACGATCCTCGCCTACGTTTTTTTCTTGGCGATGTGCGCGACAAAGAGCGTCTCTACCGAGCCATGCAAGGTGTCGATATTGTGATTCACGCGGCAGCACTTAAACAAGTTCCTGCCTTAGAGTACAACCCATTTGAAGCGGTGCGCACAAATATCATCGGCGGTTACAACGTTGTGACAGCAGCTTGTGATTCCGGTGTCAGTCATGTGATCGCGCTTTCTACAGATAAAGCAGCGAACCCTGTTAATCTTTATGGCGCCACAAAACTTTGTTCCGATAAAATTTTTGTCTCCGGCAACAACTTTGGCCACATCAGCAAAACCAAATTGGCTGTTGTTCGCTACGGTAACGTAGCTGGCTCACGCGGTTCTGTTTTGCCACTTTTTTACAAACTAAAAGAGACTGGCAAAATGACCATCACTGATGACCGCATGACACGCTTCTGGATCACACTCGAACAAGCCGCTCGTTTTGTGACTCATTGTTTATCAATCATGGGTGGTGGCGAGATCTTCATTCCAAAAATCCCAAGCATGCGCGTGATTGATTTGGCCACAGCCATTGCACCGGAATGCGAACAAATCATCACTGGCATTCGACCTGGTGAAAAATTACACGAAGTCATGGTGCCAGAAGAAGAAGCGCGCAACACACTTGAGTTCAGCAAATTTTTTGTGATCTGCCCGCAGTTTCACGAATGGTCGCGCCAACTCAAAATCAAAGATAAAACCGATACTGGCAAAGAGTGTCCCGATGGCTTCAGTTACAGCAGCGATAACAACGACTGGTGGCTGAGTGTTAGAGACCTAAGAGACATGTACGCAAACCAACAAACAGCTTATGAAACAAATCGAAACACCGATTCCATATGGCAAGCAACAGATCGATGATGACGATGTGAATGCCGTTGTGAAGGTGTTGCGATCCTCGCACCTGACACAAGGCCCTGTTGTAAACCAGTTTGAAAAAGCTTTAGCCAACTACTGTGGTGCAAGGCACGCTATTGCGTTTTCTTCGGGAACCGCTGCGTTGCACGCTGCTTGCGCTATTGCAGGCTTAGGACCTAAACAAGAATTACTCACAAGCCCCATTAGTTTTGTGGCCAGCAGCAACTGCGGGCTTTTTTTAGGAGCCAAAGCTCGTTTTGCAGACGTTGATTTTAGAACCGCTCAAATCACCGCTAAAACCATCAAAGAGCATCTACGAAAAAAAACCAAAGTCATTGTTCCTGTCGACTTTGCCGGCCGGCCAAGTGATGCGGCAATTTACGAATTGGCCAAAAAGAAAAACATCACTGTGATTCAAGATGCCTGCCACAGCTTGGGATCGGAGTGGAAAGACGAAAAAGGCAAATGGCACAAAACTGGTGATTGTTCTTACGCCGACATGACCTGCTTTAGTTTTCATCCCGTTAAATCTATCACCACCGGTGAAGGTGGCGCGATCACAACCAATGACACCGCACTTGCCAATCAACTCATTCAATTCAGACAACATGGCATCACCAAAAACAAAAAAGAATTTTTAAACAAAGAATTTGCCAACGAGCCTTGGTATCACGAAATGCACAATCTGGGTTACAATTACCGCATCACAGATATTCAAGCAGCACTGGGTTTAAACCAAATCAACAAACTTGATCACTTTATAAAAAAACGCGCTGAGTTGGTGGCAACTTATTTGGAACATCTTCCTGAATTTGTGGTCACTTTAGAAGGCAACGACAAAGCACACCGCTCTGCCCACCACCTTTTTCCGATTCGCGTGCAAAAAAATGTGCGCAACCAGCTCATGCGCGACCTCATTGAACGCGGCATTCATGTGCAACTGCACTACATTCCCATCTACCGACAACCTTACTACCAATCGATTGACGCCTATGATTTTGGTGATTACCCTAACGCCGAAGAGTACTTTGCAACAGCTTTGAGCTTACCTGTTTATGTGAGCTTAAGCCAAAAGCAGGTTCGATTCATTGCACAAACCATCACCAAACTCATGAATAGCTATGCGGCAAACCGAATGGGCTAAATTATTTCCGACCAAAGACTCTCTCCAAAAAGTCGTGTCCTCGTTTTATCAAAAACTTTTTAACGACACCATGGTGAGTTTTTTGTTCGCCAACACCAACAAAGAAAAACTCATTCAAACTCAAACTGATTTTTTAGCCAAGGCCTTTGGCATTTCGCAAAGCTATGCCGGCAAGCCGCCAGCTAGCGCACACACTCATCTTAAAATACTTCCCGGACACTTTGACCGACGGCTTAAAATATTGGAAGAAACACTGAACGAGTCTCATTTACCAAAACAAGCCATAGACGACTGGCTCAAACTCGAAAACTCGTTTCGTAATAAAATCATCACCTAAAGAGGACCTGTTATGACTAAAGAAACAAACGATTTTTCTAATCTTTGCGATGAATTTCTAAAACTGCATTTTCAAATTAACCCGATTAGCGCCACAGAAGATGGCTATGCTGGCTTTAACAACAAACTCCCAGATTATTCCGAAGACGCCAATGCTAGGTATTTAGAAAAAGCAGAAGAAATTTCGCAAAAAGCAGAAGCTATTAATCCCAGCGATAACAACGAAAAAATTGATTTAGATTTGTTAAAAAGAAAAACAGACCTTCTTAAAAAAGACTTAAGTGTTTTTGGTCAGCAACGCCTTAACCCCATTGTTCACACGGGCGCTTTATCTAACGGCCTTTACGCCACCATGACCGCACATCATCTTAACAATAAAGAAAAAATAGAATCCCTTGTAAAACGCTTAGAACAAATTCCTGCGTTTTTAGAACAGGCAAAAAACACTTTAGAAAAACCTGTTCTTCTCTGGAGTCGCATTGCTGAACAGGAAGTCCCAGCTTTGGTACAATACATCGAAACAACAGTGAATCCTTATTTGCAAAGCCAAGGCGTGGAACCCAAATTACTTTTTGATCAAACAAAACACGCGCTCTACGATTTTAGTGTTCATTTGGAAAAACGTGAAGACAAACAAGAAGACTTCGCCATTGGTTCCGATCTTTTTGAATACCTGATCAAGACCTGGCACGGACTAAATCACACAGCACAAGACCTTAAAGAAATTGGCTTAGAGCAAATTGATTTGCTCAACAACGAACTCTCCAAACAGGCAGAAAAAATTGATGACCTAAAAAGCTGGCAAGAATTGGCAACGCTTCTTAAAAACAATCACCCATCGGAAGAACATTTGCTTGATGCTTACAAACAGAAAATGGCCGAAATCAAAAACTTCCTGTGCGAAAACGACATTGTGTCGCTTCCCGAAAAAGAATCACTAGAAATCATAAACACTCCCAAGTTTTTACAAGATCAACTCCCTTTGGCTGCGTACATGCATCCGCCGATGTTTGCAGGAAACGGTGAAGGTCAGTTTTTTGTAACGCCTGCAAATGGTGATCTTGAGCGACTCAAAGAACATTGCTATGCTTCTTTTCCACTCACAACTTTGCACGAAGCCTACCCTGGTCATCATTTGCAATTTGCGATTCAAAGCAAACTCAAATCGCCCCTGCGTAAAATTTACAATGTGTCCAGTTACTACGAAGGCTGGACACTTTATTGTGAAGAGATGATGTACCGCACAGGTTTTTATGACGATGCCATGCGCTTGTACCAACTCAAAGATCGACTCTGGCGCGCTGCCCGCATTGTGGTGGATGTCTCTATGCAGTGTTTTGGCATGACCGACGACGAAGCGGTGCAATTCTTAGTTGATCAAGCAGGCCTTTCCAAAGGAGCTGCGCGTGGCGACGTTAACTGGTACACACAAAGCCCGACCATTCCCATGAGCTATCTCATTGGCATGTTAGAAGTCGATCGTATCCGCGATGATTACCAACGCAAAGGTCATTCGCTTAAAGAATTTCACAATGCCTTTTTGAACTGCGGTGCTATTCCTCTGGGCTGCGTGCGTGAGATTTTAGGGGTATGAGTGGTGTTTTAATGAATAGTGAATAGTTAAGAATGAAAAATTAACAGTGAATGAATAATTATTAATTCTTCATTTTTCACTGCGCACCGCACGCACACCCACCATTGCCCACGCTACAAGCAAAAGCGTTCCCCCAATAGGTGTGATGGCGCCCAACCAACGTGTGTTTGTGATGACCAACAAAAAAAGAGAGCCGGAAAAAATACAAATTCCCAAAACAAATAATAAAGTTTCGCGCTTTAAACAAAGCCCCGACTGCACGCGCTGCCACACACCCAACACACCCAATGCTAAAGCATGATAGGCCATGTAGCGCACACCGGTTTCAAAAATAACCAAGTCCGCTGGCGACACATGCGCTTTGAGCCCATGCGCACCAAAAGCGCCAAAAGCAACGGAAAGAAAACCAAAAAGAGCAAAAAAGAAAAGTGGAGACATACGTATTCCTAATTTAATTTTTTAAAACTATCTGGATTGCTTCTCAGCTCCGCCTTCCTCCTACGTTCGTCTGAGACGAACTACGGAGAACGAGTAGGCGGACTGATCGCAATGACTCTCTCGTCACTGCGAGGAGTGAAACGACGAAGCAGTCCAGAATACAATTACTACGCTGCGCCCGCAATGACTCACAAAAATAATTAATTCTTCACCAACACAACTTTTTCCCCGTTCACCATCAATGCTCCTTTGTTTTCTAAAACCTTATGCGGAACATAGGACAAAAAACAAAACGCACCGTTAAGATCGACAACACTCGTCACCACACTGATTTCTTTATCATCACTGCAAAGAGCATCACCAATCTGCACAGGGGATTCTGATCGCAAGCTTGTTAAAAATTTATTGGCGTGCCCACGGTAGTGCAAACGCGCAATGACCTCTTGCCCAAGATAGCACCCCTTATCAAAGTGCAACACGCGATCCAACCGCGCTTCCTGCGGCAGATGATCTGTTGTGACATCTTCACCAAAACGCGGCACTGTGTTTTGAATACGCGTTGTTTCGATTTGCTCTTCAGAAAGTTCTACAAAGTTTTTTTGCGAAAGAGTGTCCTGCCAAAAATCATAGTCTTGTGTTTCAATCACCAAATCATACCCACGTTCGCCGTAACGATCGCTTCGGAACAAAAGCGCACTGTGCGACGATTCCTGCCAATGCTGAGAGTCACCAAGATTCAATTGAAACGCATCATGATCTGAAAAAGCACCCAGATAAATCACCGCTTTGTCAGAATGATTCAAACGACACCGCGACAAAGGCGCTAATTTTTTTAAATGCCCCGTTAACGCAGGTTCACTTGCGGGATCTGTTAATAAAAGAAACCCTGCCACGGTGTGCAACGCAAAACAAAGCCCTTGCACTTTGCCCTTTTGGCTCAGCAAAGCGTTCTGATTGCCCTGCCCCACCTGCAGTGTTGTGATGGAATTGCTAAGTTGACCGTGCAAAAATTTGGCAGCTTTATCTCCCACCACTTGCAACACCACATCGTTTGTTAAAAATTGACCTGCCACAATCTCTCCAATCCCGTTCCTCAATCAAATTTTCGTAAAACTCGTCACCTTGTTGCTCTTGTTATCAACCATGATGGTGACCGTTTCTTTGCGGTCTTCAAAATCAGGAATCATGATGGTGAGTTCATAAAAATAAAAACTGACCGCTTGATCAATTTGCGATCTTTTTAATTCAAAAAGAATGTCACGAGACCGATACGCGTTGGGATCACCTGACACATCTTTTAACAATTCTAGTTCTTGAAGAAGCTGTTCTTTTGCAACACCCTGGCTTAACTCCAGAGCTTGATTTTGGTTCGCAAAAACATAATACGCATCCATAAACGCAAGAGCGACTTTTTCTTGCGGGCTTTTTGCAGACGAACAGGCCACAGCAAAAAACAGGCAAACACAAATAAAATAAAACCCAGTCGATTTTTTGATGACAGCATTCATACAAAACTCATAATCATCAGATCGGCAGAATGCAAAGACACAAAATCAAAACCATTTTTTCCCTAAACATGAAAACACACACACACAACCAAGATGAACACTTTATGCAGTTGGCCCTGGCACAGGCAAAAATGGCAGGCGCACAAAACGAAATCCCCATTGGCGCGGTCTTGGTTAAAGACAACCAAGTGCTGGCAAGCGCCCACAATTCTTGCGAAGCCGACCACACCCCGCTGAGCCATGCCGAAATCAAAGTGATCCAGAGCATCACCCGCGGGCAAAGCAACTGGCGCTTGAACGAGCACAGCTTGTACGTGACTTTGGAACCCTGTCTGATGTGTCTGGGCGCTATCCTGCAAGCTCGTGTCTCGCGTTTGGTGTTTGGGGCTTACGATCAAAAAAAGAAAGAACTGGTGGCCGACCGCAGTGGGATCGTTGGTTTAAATGACCAGCAAATCTTGCACGACAACAATCACGCCCTTTCGGTCACAGCTGGGGTTTTAGAAGAGCCCTGCAGCGCGCTCCTAAAAGATTTTTTCAAAAAACGCCGGCAAAGTCAGGATCAATCGTGACTCAAGAGCAACAAAAAGACAGCAAAAAACGCTTCTGCTTGCGACTGGCTTTTCGCGGCAACAATCATTCCGGGTTTCAATGGCAACCTGGCAAAGAGACCATTCAAAAATCCATAGAAGCCGCATTGCATCGCATTTTACGCGAGGAAACTCGTGTGATTCCCAGTGGGCGCACCGATGCCGGCGTTGGTGCCATTGAACACTTTGTGCACTTTGATCTGCGCACAAAAAAGGCCATCGACCGAATCCAAAAGCCTGATTTTGCACACCGCTTGGATCAAATTTTGCCAAGCAGCATCAGTGCCCGCAGCATCAAAGCCGTTAAAGAGTCTTTTCACGCCCGCAACAAAGCCAAGAGCAAAACCTATGTTTATCAGCTGCTGATCTCACCTCGCAAAAACCCCATCATGGATGAACTCTGTTGGCGTCTTCCTCATAAAGATCTGGATGTCGCGCGCATGCAAAAAGCCGCCGAATCGCTGCTTGGCACACATGATTTTCGTTCCTTCTGCGCTTCTGACGACACAGCCGCCAGCAAGATCAAAACAATCACCGACATAAAAATCAAAACCAGCAAGCCCGCGGCGTTTTTTGCCCTGGATCAAGAACGCTACGTGAGCATCCAGGTGAGCGGCAGTGGTTTTTTGAAACAAATGGTGCGCAACATCGTAGGCACCCTTGTGGATGTGGGCATAGGCAAGCTCAAAGCCAGCGAAGTCAAAACCATTCTAAAATCACAGGATCGCCGCAAAGCCTCGCGCACAGCTCCAGCACATGGATTGTATTTGAAAAAGGTTCGGTATTAATAATTGCAGGGGCGGGCCCTACATTTATTCAGAAAGACATTGAAACCAATTCGAATCCCGACATAGAGCAAGAAACAATATATTTTCCCCATGAAACGCATTCCTCAACAAACCATAGACCAAATCATCGAGACCATCGACATTGTCGATTTGGTGCAGGAATACGTGCCCTTGACCAAGGCGGGCGCCAACTTCAAAGCCTGCTGCCCCTTTCACCAAGAAAAAACCCCCTCGTTCAACGTGAGTTCCGAAAAGCAAATTTACCACTGCTTTGGCTGCGGGGTTGGCGGCAACGCGCTCAAATTTGTCATGGAAATGGAAAAGTCCGACTTCCTCACAGCCATTCGCAAGCTGGCCGACCGCACTGGCATTGATCTTCCCAAGTCGGAACAAGAAAAGCCCGATAGCGAACGCCAAATGCTCTACCGCGTGAACGCCTACGTGCAATGGTTTTTCCGCCAGACCCTGCTCAAATCAAACGTGGCTAAAAAATACCTGCAAGGCCGTAACATTCACGACAACACCGCAGAACTCTTTGGCATTGGTTATGCGCCCGATAGCTTCGATGATCTTGTGCGTTTTTTGGAATCCAAAAGCGTCCCCACAGCTCTGACCGAAAAACTTGGGCTTGTGCGCCGACGTCAGTCTGGATCCGGTTTTTATGCATTTTTTCGCAACCGCATCACCTTCCCCATCCGCGATGCCAAAGGCAACATCATTGGTTTTGGTGGCCGCGCCCTGGCCAAAGACCAACAAGCCAAATACATCAACTCGCCCGAAAGCCCCATTTATCACAAAGGCAAAGAAATCTACGGCCTCTTCGAAAACAAAAAAAGCATCATCGCCACCGGCCGGGTGATCATCACCGAAGGCTATGTCGACACCATCGCCTGTCACCAACTGGGCTTTGAACAAGCCGTAGCCCCCTTGGGCACAAGCCTCACCAAAGACCAGCTTTCGCGCCTCAAACGCTACACAAAACGCTGCTACCTGCTTTTTGATGGCGATAACGCCGGCAAAAGCGCTGCTCAAAGGGCCATCCAGATTGCCTTTGACGCTGGCATTCACCCACACATCATCACCCTTGGTGATGGCCAGGATCCTGGTGATTTTCTAGGAAAAGAGCCCAAAGAAGCGCAAAAAGCCCTGCAAAACCTGATCGAAACCGCTCCCACAGCCATGGATTGGCTCTTTAATCAGGCTTTGGACCAGATTGGCTCTGATCCTGCGGGTCGCGCCAAAGCTCTGGGCCAGCTATCGGACTGGACCGCCAAATTGCCCGATAAAATGGAAAGAATCACTTACCGCAACCGCCTGGCCGACTTTTTTAATTTAGACCCTCGACAAATCCAAAAAACGGTTGAAGTTACTGATAATTATGATACTTTTTCGTCCGGCTCTGCTTTAAATAAAGAAGAGCAATTGGTGGTGTTGTTTGCCAGGTATCCAGATCAATTTAAAAACAAAAGCTTAAAAGACTTTGCTCAGGGCTTCAAAAACAAAGCTCTGTTGCGACTTTCCGAGGAAATTGAAAAAGACTTAAAAAACCACGAAACATTTGACGCGGCCACTGCGATAGGAAGGCTGTCGGAAGACACGCAAGCTTTGGCAAGTCATGTGTTCATGAGAGCAAACAACGATTTAAAAGCTGAGGATGTGACCTTTTGGATTAAAAAATACGAGGATCACAACCAGGCAAAAAAATTACAAACGCTCACTGCTGAAATTGCGCAAGCGGAATCAAAAAAAGACTATGAAAAAGCAGGCTTTCTTTTAAAGCAGAAGCAAGAGCTTTTAAAAGAGATTGCGCTAGCAAACGAAGAAAAAAACGATTTGTAACAAACAAGATTTTAAAGGTTCAGTAAAGGCTACCCCAGCCTTTTTAACAGAGGAAAGAATGAGAAAAACCAACACCAAAAAGAAAAGCGCCCCCAAAACAGCAAAAAAAGTAGCAGCCAAGAAAAAATCATCTACAAAAAAGAAAGCCGCTGCCAAAACAAAATCTAGCACCAAGAAAAAAGTAAGCGCCAAAAAGAAAGTTGCGACTAAAAAGAAAGCAACAGCTAAGAAAAAAACATCCACAAAAAACAAAGCCGCTGCCAAAACAAAATCCAGCACCAAGAAAAAAGTAAGCAGCAAAAAGAAAGTTGCTTCAAAAGCAAAAGTTTCAAGCAAAAAGAAAGCCGCTACTAAAACAAAATCTAGCACCAAAGAAAAGGCAACTGCCGCCAAAATCACTGGTGCGGTTAAAGCGGGTACGGCTGAAGGCATCGAAATGAAACAACCTGCGCCTGCTAAGCCCAAGAGCGCAAAATCCAGACAACCTAAATTTGAATTACTGGATCTTTCTCAAAGTAATTTGAGCGTTGAAGAACGTGTGCAAAAAATGATCGACGTGGGCCGTGAAAGAAACTTTTTAACTTACGAAGAGCTCAACAGAAACATCCCTGAAAACATCACTAACGCAGCTAAGCTCGACGAAATTCTCGGTTTCATCGAAGAAGTTGGCATTCAGGTTGTCGAAAACCCAGAAGACTACAACCCGAACAAAAAGAAAAACACCAAAACCGACGATTCAGAAAAACCTCAGGAAGAAAAAGTCGCTCAAAAAGCCATCACACATTTTGAAAACAGCGCCAGTGGCTCCAACGATCCTGTTCGCATGTACCTTCGCAAAATGGGTGAAGTGTCCTTGCTCACACGTGAAGGCGAAGTTGAAGTAGCCAAACGCATTGAGCATTGGGAAAACAAGGTGTTTGAAATCATCTTGGGCTCCGCGTTGGTGCGCAACGAAATCTTCAACCTTGGTGAAAAAATCAAAAAAGGTGACACCAAAATTTTTGATATCATCAAAGAACTAGACGAAAGCGAATCCAAAGCAGCTGAAGACCAACAAAAAGTAGAAGACGAGTACAAAGGTAAGATCAGCAAAATCCTTGCTAAGGTGAACAAGCTTTCTGACGAATGGAATTCATTCGATAAAAAAGTGCGCAGCAAAAACTTAAAAGACGACACCAAGCAAGCTTATAAAGACAAGCGCGCTGAGTGCCAAAAGAAAATGGTGGATCACCTTCGTGAAGCCAATTTTAACCGTAGCGTTTTGAACAGCTTCATCAACGTTTTGAAAAACGTCGTCGAAGAAGTCGACACTGACGAGCACAAAATTTTAAAATCATTGCGCAGACTTGGTTTAAGCCGAGAAAACTTAGAAGACGTTAAAAAGCTTCCCGAGAACCAATACCTGCAACGTAAAATCGCCAAAGAAACTGATTTATCAAAAGACGAGATCATCGAAACAGCCAACACCATCAACAGCCTCGTCAAACGAATCAAAAAAACAGAGAATCACTACTCAACCACAGTAGAAGAAGTAAAGCGTACCTACCGCGAACTCAAATACGCCGAGCAAATGGTGGACAAGTCCAAAGGCGACCTTGTTGAAGCAAACCTTCGTTTGGTTGTGAGCATTGCCAAAAAATACACAAACCGTGGCTTGCAGTTCTTGGATCTCATTCAAGAAGGCAATATTGGCCTCATGAAAGCCGTTGATAAGTTTGAATACAAACGTGGCTACAAGTTTTCGACATACGCCACATGGTGGATTCGTCAGGCCATCACTCGTGCCATTGCTGACCAAGCCCGTACAATTCGTATCCCTGTGCACATGATCGAAACCATCAACCGCTTGGTGCGCACCACTCGCCAGCTTGTACAAGAGCTTGGACGCGAGCCCACACCAGAAGAGATCGCATACAAAATGGAACTCCCCGTCGAGAAGGTTCGCAAAGTTCTTAAAATTGCCAAAGAACCAATCTCATTGGAAACACCAATTGGGGAAGAAGAAGATTCTTATTTAGGCGACTTTATCGAAGACAAAATGATCATGTCTCCAAACGAAGCCGCTATGAACTTCAATTTGTCAGACCAAACAAAAGACATTCTCGAAACACTGACTCCTCGTGAAGAAAAGGTTCTTCGCATGCGCTTTGGCATTGGCGAAAAATCAGACCACACTCTAGAAGAAGTGGGTCGCGACTTCTCGGTGACTCGTGAAAGAATTCGTCAGATCGAAGCAAAAGCCTTGCGTAAACTACGACACCCAAGCCGTGCTAAAAAATTGCGCAGCTTTGTCGATTGGTAACCACTAGGCACTTGCCATGACTATAAAAAAAATACTCATTGTATCCCTTATCTTTTTTGCGTTCATGAAATTAGTGGAACGCGTTAACTCTGAAGTGGAAAAAGAGTATTTTGAAGAGCACTACACCTACCACTACAATGACATACACGAAAAAAAGTACGCTGACTCTGAAGACAACAACTTTCTAGAAGACATCGTTGATTGGTTTGAGCAAACTTGGTCTGAGCTCTGGCCAGAGGAAGAAAAAGAACTCTACATCGAACGGTGAACATGACAGAACAAGCCTCTGCATCCGAAGCCCCTCTTATGGAACACCTTGTTGAGCTACGCAAAGCCTTGGTCAGAGTTCTACTGGTCGCCTTTGTTGGTTTTGCGATCTGTCTTTATTATTCCGAAGACATCTACTTAATGCTCGCGGCTCCTTTAATGAGCATCCTACCAGAAAAGTCTCATTTTATTGCCACTCACCCCATTGAAGCCTGGGTGACCTATCTTAAAACGGCTTTTTTTTGCGGTTTGTTTTTTTCATCGCCATTCATGTTTTTTAGCATTTGGAAATTCATCGCGCCTGGCCTGAAAAAAAGTGAGAAAAAATGGGGCGTGGCTTTTGTGGCATCAACATCTCTTTGTTTTGTTGCCGGCGCTCTTTTTGGTTACTTTGAAGTCTTTCCTTACGTGTTCTCTTTTTTCTTAAGCATCATCAATCCCGATAACATTGTTTTTCTGCCACAAATGGATTCCTACTTAAGCTTTGTCTTTAAGTTAATCCTAGCCTTTGGGCTGACTTTTGAAATTCCAGTTCTCATGACCTTGCTTTCGCTTTCTGGCATTGTGACTTTTAAAGCGATGTTTTCATTTCAACGCTACATGATAGTTAGCGCATTTATTGTTTCTGCCATCCTCACCCCACCTGACTGGGTCACGCAAATCCTCATGGCCCTGCCCATCATCGCGCTCTATCAATTAGGGCTCTTGCTCGCTTGGATTGTCGGCAAAAAACAAAGCGCTTAATTTTTCCCTTCCTATTAGCTGTTTTTTTCTGTAAAATAGAAAGTTGAGTCAAAATTCCAGCACCCACTCCTTATTAAATTGATAAAGACCGCATTCCACCAACACCAAAAACCCACCAATACTCAGACTCTAATTTAAATTTTATAAATAATATCAAATATTTACATTATTTTTTCTTTCTCAACAAATTTGGCACGGCCATTGCTTTTATAGGGAGCATAACAAAACAAAGGTCGGTGAGACCAAGGAGTCTTTTCTAAACGAAACAAGGAGTTTCGTTAAAGAGAGAAAAAAAGATCGAGGAAAAAAATGACGAAAGCAAAAATGGAAATGGAAAACATGAGCAATATGGAAACTTGGTTTGACGCTTCCGCCACCAAAGCCACAAAAAATTTAGCACACCAAAGCGTGATCACATTGGATGATGAAGATCACTCTGGTTTGATCCTTAACCTTTTGGAAGATGCCATCGAAAAAATGTCACAATACAAAGATGTCAGCGTGCAATTGAATCAAGTGAAAACACTTTTGCATTTTGATCTTCCAGTTGAAGCACGCATCGAAATCCTAGAAAAAATGAACATCGTTTTAGGCGCCGCCTGCTTGCAACAAATCGCCAACCGCAGTTCCTTTAATCTTTGTCACAGCATCATGACTTTGATCAATTTTCAGATCGATAAAGAAAACCAATACGATTTGGATGACGAAGAAAAAGAATGGGAAGAGCTTGAGAAAAGCATTTACCTGCTTTGCTACTGGGAAGACGAACTCGATAACGAGCGCCCACAAGAATTAATGATTTAGACTCGCAGACTTACGCCAGCTTCTCTTACACGACCTGCTGGCCAAAGCTGTCTACCACCTGGTTAAAAGACCGGCTACTCTCCTTGGCCGGTCTTTTTTTATTTGTAGATCAGGTGCTCTCTGCGTTTTTCTAAAAAGTCTTTTAAGCCTATTTTTAAATCAGGAAACTCGGCCTTGCCTTCTAAGTGCAAACGGAAAGAGTCGTTGCCTGTTAGCAAATCAATGGCGGGGATGTCTTTGACAAACTCATAGGGCTTGGCGCGCCAGGCAAAATCGTTAGGGTAAAGCTCCGCCACTGTTTTAATAAAATGCAGGCCCGCTTCGTAAGCTCTAAATTGCTCACGATCAGACACATGCCATTGCACACCAAAACACTCTTTGGTGGCGTGCTTTTGAAACATCGGCTTAAATGCAATGGGCCGAAAACAAACACCCTTAAGATTCAGATCGTTTAAAGCATCGGATAATTCTTTGGGATCAATGATAGGATCGCCAACCCACTCAAATGGCATGGTGGTGCCGCGCCCTTCAGAAAGTTCGGTTGCCTCCAATAAACACCCACCGGGATAAACAATGGCTGTGTCTAATTTTGGCATATTGGGTGATGGCGGCGTCCATGGTGCCGAAACCTGATCCATGTAATGCTCGCGACGCCAGCCTTTCATGGGAATGACCTGCAACTGAGCTCCAAAATTTTGTGTATCGTTAAAATAATACGCCAACTCACCAATGGTCATGCCATGACGAACTGGCAATGGGTACAACCCCACAAAGGAAGCGTATTTGGGATCCAAGACATTGCCTTCAACATCTTTGCCATTGATCGGATTGGGTCGATCCAAAACAACGACAGGGATGTTCATTTGCCCACAAACCTTCATGCAAAGAGCCATGGTGTAAATGTACGTGTAATAACGACTCCCCACATCTTGCAAATCGATCACCAAAATATCGATATCTTTTAAATCACTTTGTTTGGGCTGCAGGCTTTCAATAGAATCACCATACAAGCTCACAACAGGAAGTGCTGTGAGGGGATCTTGCAAAGCTGAAACACTCTCCATGTCTTGCGCGGTGCCAAACAAGCCATGCTCAGGACCAAAAATTTTCACAAGGTTGATGTCATTGTGATGAAAAAATAACTCGCTTGTGTTTTGAAACTGATGATTGATGCTCGCAGCGTGCGCCAACAGTGCCACACGCTTGCCTTTTAAAAGATCGGTGTGATCATCTAAAAAATGCTCCACGCCAAGTGTGATGTTCTGCTTCATCATTCTTCACTGCTCGATCTTTTTTCACAAAGCAAGGACAAAGCAAGCGATTGCACTCTTTTAAAACTCATTTTATAGAATCAGTATGAAGATCTCGATTTGCAAAGACGAAGAACTGCAAAACAATCAAAGTAAAAAGTTCACAATCGAAGAACCTCGTTTTGATCGCGAAGCCTTTGTCTTTAAAAAAGACAACACACTCTACGCTTATTACAACGAATGCCCGCACATCGGCTTGGCTCTTGATTTTGACGACAATGATTTTTTTTCAGAAGATCAAACAAAATTGGTTTGTAAAAACCACGGTGCCGAATTCAACCCTTGTGATGGCCTTTGCACCATGGGTCCTTGTGCGGACACATCATTAAAAGCCATTTCTGTCGCCATAGAAGATGGCGTCATAGTCGCCACCATTTCTCCAAAATAATTTATGGTCAAAGAAATCGCTGTACAAAACCAATATCAAAAATTCCCCTACCCTCCGATTCCATTTTTTGGGCTGCCCTTAAAGTCGCAAGGCAAATCCTTACAATGGGAAAGAGGCTTTGAACTTTTGCAAAAAAACTTAGACCAAGAAATCGACCCCTCGCATCGTAACAAAAGAATCTTGGTTGCCGGTTGTGGCACGCTCGAAGCGCTTGTTGTCGCACAACAACACCCTTATGCCAAAGAAGTCACCGCCATGGATTTTAGCGCGCCTTCTTTAAATATTTTAAAAAAACGTTTGGGCTATCATAAATTCAAACGCATCCTCACCTTGGGTTTGAGTCGACCAGCTTTGCCGCCCATGCGTTTGATTCAGCAAGATTTACGTAGCGAAATCAACGGCCCCTTTGATTACATCACCGCCACCTGTGTTTTGCATCACGATCCCGAACCCGCTTCACTTTTAAAGCATTTGGCCGATCAACTTAATCCTGGTGGGCTCATGCGCGTTGCCACTTACCCATCGCAAAGCCGGCTCTGGATGCGGTTGACCACAGCATTTTTTGCGCAACACAACCTCACTCCAGACACTCCCAATTTGTACAAAGAAGCTTTGGACTGCATCATGTGTTTGCGTAAAACGCATCCTATTCGTCACACTTTCTTGTTACACAAATCTGCCAAATCCAAATCAGAACTCATCGATGCGTTTTTTCACGCCTGTGAATGCCCCTTAGCCCCCTTAGAATGGAAGGTTGCTGGCGAAGACGCTGGGCTAACTTGGGTTGGCGAAGACCACGATATTCAATCACAAAGCGGTTTTTTATCGGAACTATTACCACAAACAGCAAAACTTAAACCCTGGACACGACTGCAAATTGTAGACGACCTCTTAGAGCTTTGCGCCAATCCAGTGATTTGGTTTTGGAAAAATCCCTGTGCCGATTCTGCTAAAAATGAACTCCGACTCATTCAACCTTATCTTCATAAAGTCACAGGTCACGACTTTGACATGGACATCCTCACCAGAAGACAACTTGGTTTTGGATTAAAACGAGCCTCCTTGCTGTTAGAAAAAGCGGGCGTGACATTGGCAGAGGCAAAAAAAGCATTAGAAGACAGCGTGGGACCGCGCACCATTGCCAAAAAAGACGGCACAGAAGAAGTGCTAAACGGCTTGTCGCTTGTGGATTATCATTGGGAAGGTTTGTTGAATGATGCGCGTATATAAAAATACGTAACTGAATCAAATTTTTGTAATGACAAATAAAATGGGCGTTATTTAAAGCCCGTGGAAAATAAAGGATCCCACCCTGAGGCTACTTAAGGGTGGGACCGGTCTGGGACAACAAGAGCGTACCTGCTCCTGTGAAACCCTTGCGCTGTCTTTTTTTGGTACCGATATTATCGTTTTGGGTGATGAATCGGGTAGCCTCCAGCGTCATTCTATTAAACTCTCGACTGCCAATGTCTCCTCTTCTTTGGCCTTTTGTGTTTTTAGCATCTCATCTTTTTCTTCATCAAAACTGGGCAAAGCCATCTTGTTTGAATCTGGTTCTGATTTGAGCAACACAATGTCCACGCGGCGATTTTTTGCACGTCCATCTTTTGTGCCTGTATCGCCTTGCGGCCTAAAACTTCCGTAACCAATCACAGCAACGTAGTCTGCTGGCACGTCGTAATCTTTAACCATGGTTTTGGCGACATGCAGAGCACGCTGATAGGACATTTCCATATTACTTTCATAACTTCCCCTATCCTTCTCGGTCCCATCAGAGTGCCCTTCAATCTGAATCATGTTTTTGCGTTTGCCTACAACCTTTATGATTTTATCGAGAGTCTTCTTCATGCCTTCTTTGGCTTTGGACGACCCTTCATCAAAAAAGGCCACATCATTAAAACTCACAACAAGGCCACGCGATTCCATGGACACGTTCATATTATTCTTATCTAAAAGATCTTTAAAAAACTCTTGAATCATCGAGTCCCGCATCCGACTGGTCAGCTCAAACTTCTGATTCGCTGTTGTCATGTTGCGTTGCCGATCCACCTCGGCTTTAATATCCTTTGGCTCCGTGGCCAATGGCGTCTGATCCTCTGGTTGCAGTTCAATACCATCACCAGGTGACTTCATACGCTTACCGTGAATCTTAGAACCGCCACCTCTAAAAATACTAAAGGTACTGAACGAATTCTGAGATGCCGCGGCAATGGTACGCGTGTTCGTGTCTTCCTTTGGTGCTGATGAAAACAACACCACGAAAAACGCGAACAAAAGCGTGATAAAATCCGCGTAAGACACCAACCACCGTTCGTGGTTGACGTGTTCTTCTGCATGTTTTGCCTTCTTACCCATAGCGCGCTAGAACCATACCTTTCTGGCGTTTATACTAATTAGCTCGCCTTCCTATTGGCCTTCACTTCTTCATCATAAAAATTGTAGAGTTTGTCTGCGATCACACGAGGGTTGATCCCTTCGATCATCAAGAGCACTCCACTCAAAATCATCTCTTTTTGAATAATATCTAAACGGTTTTTATTTTTGATTTTTGTAGCAGCTGGAAGGAACACACAGTTCGCAAAAAACACCCCGTAAATTGTCGCCACAAAGGCCACCGCAATACCGTGTCCCACAGCATCAATATCTTGTAAGTTTTTCATCACCTGAATCAAACCCATCACCGCACCAATGATACCAACTGTCGGAGCATAACCACCACAGGCTTCCCAAACTTTAGGAATATGGCCCAAATGCTCTTCCATGTAATGCAGTTCCAACTCTAAAGTGTCTTCCACATCTTTCTTAGCGCTACCATCGATCGCCATCATCATGGCTTTCTTAAAAAACTCGTCATCAATATTCTTAACGTCACCTTCCAGTGCAACCAAACCTTCTTTACGTGCTTTGTTTGCAAATTCGACAATTTGATTGATGAGTTCATCTGGATCTTTGTTCACATCAAAAAGAACAAGTTTGAATGATTTCATCCCAGCTTTAAAAACCTTCATGGGGAACTGAATCATAACGGCACCAATGGTACCACCCATCACGATCACAAACGCTGTGTACTGACTGATGTCGGCAATCTCGCCGCCTTCCAATAGAAGACCGCCCACAATACCGATCATCGCAAGAATGAATCCAATAATGGTTGATATATCCATACGTCTTTAAACCAATTGAAGACGAAGGCCTAATTGTATTGAAAAATTAGGAACACTCCCCCGCAATGGCAAACCCCATGTACTGTTCACGATGACACCTTCCCATCCGTAGAAAGAATTCATCTGTTCAGTCGCCCTGGCGTCCTTGCTGGCGAGTCGTTTTATGAAAAAGATGTTGGTCCCTGTTAAATTAAATTAATTGTTGTTTCCCTGTTAGAACTTAAAGTCCTAAACACAACAATCCCACAAAGGGACCTCACCCTCAGAACTTCGTATCGTCGTTTTTTTGAGGAACTTTACTGTTTTTATAAAAAAAATTGAGGCAAGTGAAAGAAATGGTTAAGGATGTTAGCGGAGGACTTACCATGTTTAATCTTTTTGTTGTTTTGATCTTCACTTTCTTCGTCGCCATGATTTTGGTGTATTTTATTGCCAAACACGACAAAAATTTAGCCGCCAAAGAAAAGTCCGCCTCCGAAGCTTCTGCCTCTCCTAAAAAAATTGATTTTCGCCAATTCACCAAAATCTGCATGGACCTCTGCGAAAACATGAAAATCGACGTGCAAGACGTTAAACAGGGCGACAACGATGAAGTCATCATTTACGCTTCCACAGACAACGACATTGCCAATGTGACCTACCTGATTGTGGGTTTTCATTTAAGAGAGAACCAAAAGGCCGATAACCACCGCATTCAGCAAATATCTGATCAAATCATTTCGGAGCGATTGTCCAAGGGAATTGTCATCACCACCGGTGAGTTCGATGAAAGCATCACACGCTACCCAGAACTAGCGCCCATGAGCTTTGTGGATGGCCCTAAACTTTGGGAAATGGTGTCTAAATATAAGATTAATTTTGAGTGATTAAAGCCCCAATAATTGACGTGTCTGGGCCACTGTAGCGACTTTGCGTTCACACTCATTTGCGATCTGCACCACGCGCTCCACAAGTTGCGCGTTCGATTTGGCCTTCTCGCCTTTGCGAAAATAAATATTATCTTCCAAGCCCACACGAACGTGACCACCCGAATTGATCGCGTGTGTTGCCATGGGCAATTGATAACGCCCAATGCCCGCCACACCCCAATGAAAATCCGCAGCAAATAAATCGTGTGCACGATCCAAAAGAAAAACCAAATTCTTGAGCTCACCGCTCATGCCACCTGGCACGCCCAAAACAAATTGAATGTGCACCGGCAATTGCAAAACATTTTGCTGCACCAGCTTGGCCGCGTACTCCAACATGCCAGCATCGTAAACTTCTAGCTCGGGCAAAATGCTTTGCTTTTGCATCTCGGCAGCAAAAGCGCGAATGTCTGATGGCAAATTTTGAAAAAGCTCTTCACCAAAATTCATGCTGCCCATATTCAAAGACGCCATCTCTGGTTGTAACGACAAAGGCGCCAAACGGTTTTGCAAGCTTTCCCCCACAGCGCCCCCAGTGGAAAACTGCATGATAACATCTGGCACTGCTGCCTTAATGGCATCCACCGCATTTTTAAAATCAGCAAGAGCCTGACTTGGCTTGCCTTGATCATCACGCACATGCAGGTGAATGATGCTTGCGCCCGCTGCCACAGCCTCTTTAGCAGCTTGCGCTTGTTCTGCTGGAGTCACTGGCAATGCTGGGAAATCTTTTTTAGAAATTTCAGCGCCCGTGATCGCACAGGTGATGATGAGTTGATCTGTGCTCATGAATCCCTCTTAAGAAATGCCCTTGGTGATGCCGCCATCCACTAACAAAGAAGTGCCCGTCACAAAAGATGACTGTTCAGAAAGAAAAAACCCAACGACCTTGGCGATTTCATTTGGCTCGCCCAATCGCTGTAGTGGAACCTGCTTCACAACTTCGGCTTTGATTTGATCTACGGATTTGCCTGTGGCTTGACTCTTTTTTTGAAAACCCGCGTTTAAAATGGGCGTGTCGGTGTAACCCGGACGAACCCCATTAAAACGAATGCCCTCTGCTCCATAAGTTTGCGCCATCATCTTCAGCCAACCTGCCATGCTGCCACGCAACACAGACGATGCCGCAAGTTTTTCGATAGGCTCCACCTCGGCTAAAGAAGAGATCACCACCACACTGGTTGTCTCCTGCGATTTTAAATTTTCTAAAAAGCTCTGGGTCAGATCAATCAAACAAGTGAGCAAGCCTTGCACACTTGTTTGCCAATCTTCTCCTGTGAGTTCATTGATTGGTTTTTTAACAACATGAGGAGGATTAAAAACAAAACCGTCGATGCTTTTAAGATTCTCCATACTCTCTTTGGCAAAGGCTTGCACGGAACTTGGATCAAGCAAGTCAGCATTGGTAACAAATAAACTTTGCGGGTATTGCTCTTTAAGATCAGCAAAGGCTTCTGTAGAACGCGCACAAGTTTGAACAGTTGCTCCTTCTGAAAGCAGTAAAGTGACAACAGCACGACCAATACCCTTAGACCCGCAGGTCACAACGTAATTTTTGTTTTTGAAGTTTGTCATAAGTCTTTTCTAGAGTGTACAGGACCGGTCTTTGCGGGGGTTTTTCATTGTTTCCTAGGTTCCCGCAAAAAGCCCCCTCCTTTATAAGGAGGGGATTAAGGGGAGGTAGATCCTTTAATTTGTTTTTTTATTCAAATCTTCAAGCACATTTTCAAGGTTCGAATAAATATCATTATTAAAATATCTAACCACTCGCAAACCTTGTTCCCGAAGGTATTTTTCTCGACTCTTATCTTTTTCCACTTGTTTCTCAATGGCATGCACATCACCATCAATTTCAATAACAAGTTTCTTTTCAGCACAATAAAAATCAACAATGTAAGGACCTATACCATGTTGTCTTCTAAATTTAAGATTTTTAAACTTACGATTTTTTAGTTCTAACCAAATTTTATTTTCAGCAAGTGTCGCATTTTTCCTTAAGAACTTTCTAAAATTTAAAGTCTCATTACATGCTTTTTGGGCACGATTTTGGTGTTCTTTAGCCACAATTGATTCCTAATTTAATCTCTACCCCACCTCAATCCTCCCCTTACAAAGGGGAGGAAGTACAGAACCCCTACAACAGCTCATCGTTCGCCTAAGGCGGAGCAGTACAAAGAAGGAAGCCCATTGCGGTAAAATTGCCACAAGCCAAGTTTGAAGCTATGCGCCAGGGTAAAAAATCATGCCGTCTTCGATAAAAACAAAGGCTTCACGCGCGCGTTGAATTCCTGCAAAGACTGCACTTCAAAATCATCGCGACGCAAATCCGAAATGCCCTCAACCGCAGCTTCGGCCGCAGCAATGGTTGTAAAATAAGGTGTGCCGCTCACCAAAGCCGAGTGTCTGATTTCAAACGAATCCTTTGCGGTGAGCTTGCCTTCGTGAGTGTTGATCACCATGGCCACTTTACCCGACAAAAGTGGTTTAATGATATTGGGTTCACCTTCAAAATGCTTTTTAACAACCTGAACCTTGAGCCCGTGTTTATTTAAAAATGAACCCGTGCCTTTGGTGGTGATGATCTTAAAGCCATGATCCAAAAGCCGAACCGCAATGCTCACCAGTGCTCGTTTGTCGGCATCGCGCACCGAAATAAAAGCCGTGCCTTTTTGTGGGATTTCGTTACTGCCCGCCAGCTGAGCTTTGGCAAAGGCCGCTCCAAAACGATCTGCCAACCCCATGACCTCGCCAGTTGATTTCATTTCGGGTCCCAATAAGGTGTCCACACCAGGAAATTTATTAAATGGAAAAACTGATTCTTTAATGCTGATGTGTGGTGTTTTTAAACATTCGACAAAACCCAACTCGGCCAGAGTTTTTCCGTACATGAGTTTAGCCGCAATCTTCGCAATGGGCTGCCCCGTGGCTTTGGACACAAAAGGAACCGTGCGCGATGCGCGTGGGTTCACTTCTAAAATGTAAATATCGTTGTTCTGAATCGCAAACTGCACATTCATTAAACCGACAACACCCAATTCCAAAGCCATGAGTTTTGTTTGCCGAGAGATTTCTAAAATCATGTCGTTTGAGAATGAACGCGTTGGCAAACAACAAGCCGAGTCTCCTGAATGAACTCCTGCTCGTTCAATGTGCTCCATGATGCCCGCAATGGCCGCTTGCGTGCCATCGCACAAGGCATCGACATCGACCTCAATGGCGTTTTCCAAAAAGCGGTCCACCAAAACGGGTCGGTCTTTGGACACCAAAGCCGAAGTCTTCATGTAGCGCTTTAAATCGGCCTGATCGTAGACAATTTCCATGGCGCGTCCACCCAATACATAAGAAGGCCTCACCATAACCGGGTAGCCAATTTTTTTAGCCACCTTGAGTGCCTCGGACACACTGGTGGCCATGCCATTCTCAGGTTGTTTGAGTTTTAATTTTTTAATGAAACGCGCAAACTGCTCGCGGTCTTCCACACGATCAATGACCTTGGGTTTTGTCCCCAAGATATTCACACCTGCTTTTTCAAGTTGAGCCGCTAAATTCAAAGGTGTTTGACCGCCAAACTGCACAATCACACCATGCGGTTTTTCTTGCTCTAAAACACGCAACACATCTTCGTTGGTAAGAGGCTCAAAATACAGACGATCAGAAGTGTCGTAATCGGTGCTGACTGTTTCTGGGTTGCAGTTCACCATGACCACATCGCAACCTTCTTCTTGCAGGGCAAAGCTCGCGTGACAACAACAGTAGTCAAATTCGATTCCCTGACCAATGCGATTGGGGCCACCACCTAACACAACAATGGTTTTCTTTTTGGACACACGTGCTTCGTTCTCTTGTTCGTAACAAGAATAATAATAAGGCGTGTAGGCCTCAAATTCAGCCGCACAGGTGTCGACCATTTTGTAAACAGGCTGCAAATTATTTTTTTTGCGCAACTGAGACAAAGCTTGTTCTGTACTACACAGCAACTCTGCCAAACGCACATCCGAAAAACCCAAACGTTTGGCTTCGTAAAGAATCTCGATTGGCAATTGAGGTTGTTTTTGAGCTGCTCTTTTCTTTGCTTTTTCAAAAGACGATACATCTGCGTAGTCCGAACGCTTTGGCAAAGCGTTGCGAAATTTTTTGATGCGTTTTTCAAAACTAATAATCACTTCGATCTGACTTAAAAACCAAGGATCAATAAAACTGTGTTTGTGCACCTCTGCCACACTCAGACCTTCACGAAAAGCATGACCAATGTACCAAAGCCGATCAGAACGAGGGACTTTAAGATGCTCTATTAAATCTTTTTTACGAGCTGATTTGCTTTTACCTCTGAGTTTTTTCTCTTCAAAACCAAAAGACCCCACTTCCAAAGAGCGCATGCCTTTTTGTAAGCTCTCTGCAAAGGTTCGGCCAATGGCCATGGCCTCTCCAACAGATTTCATTTGTGTGCCCAAACGATCATCAGCCGCCGGGAATTTTTCAAAAGTGAACCGCGGCAATTTGGTCACAACGTAATCGATCGATGGTTCAAAACTCGCAGGCGTATCACGCGTGATGTCGTTATTGAGTTCGTCCAAAGAATACCCAATGGCCAACTTGGCAGCAATTTTTGCAATTGGAAATCCTGTGGCCTTGCTTGCTAACGCCGATGAACGACTCACACGCGGGTTCATTTCGATGACTATCATGTCGCCAGTTTTGGGATTGGTCGCAAACTGAATATTAGAACCACCTGTGTCCACACCAATCTCGCGAATGATTTTAACAGAAGCATCGCGCAAAGCTTGATACTCACGATCTGTTAAGGTTTGCGCAGGCGCTACCGTAAGAGAATCACCAGTGTGCACGCCCATGGCATCGAAGTTTTCGATGGAACAAACAATGATGACGTTGTCGCGATGATCGCGCACCACTTCGAGTTCGTATTCTTTCCAACCCAAAATGGATTGCTCCACCAACACCTGCGATTTGGGCGAACAATCAAGAGCCCACTTAATGTCTTTTTTGTAATCTTCCAAATTATAAGAAATGGCACCGCCCATACCACCCAAGGTGAATGCCGGACGTAAAATCGCCGGGAAGCCAATGTCTTTAATGGCTTTAAGCGCTTGCGCTTGGTTACGCACAATGGCCGAACGCGGAACAGGCACACCGATTTTTTTCATGGCCTTGCGAAACAACATGCGGTCTTCTGCTTTTTGAATGGCATCCACATTGGCACCAATGAGTTCCACGCGATGCTTTTGCAAAACCCCTTGCTCGTGCAAAGCCAAAGCTGTGTTTAAAGCTGTTTGTCCGCCCAAAGTTGGCAGAAGCGCGTCTGGTTTTTCTTTTGCAATAATGCGCGCCACAACTTCAGGTGTAATGGGTTCAATGTAAGTGCGATCCGCAAGCTCAGGATCAGTCATGATGGTTGCGGGGTTTGAATTAATGAGAACAACCTCGTAACCTTCTTCTTTAAGGGCTTTAACCCCTTGCGTGCCAGAGTAATCAAACTCACAAGCCTGACCAATGATAATGGGACCAGCCCCAATGATCATGATCTTTTTGATGTCCGTTCTTTTAGGCATCAGTTTGCCTCCATGAGTTTGATAAAATCTTCAAAAAGATAGCGTGAGTCGTTTGGCCCTGGCGCAGACTCAGGATGATACTGCACCGAAAACGCCTTGAGCTGACGGTGACGAATCCCAGAAATGGTTTGATCGTTTAAGTGACGATGCGTGATTTCGATTGCTTTAGGCAGCGATTTTTCATCGATTGCAAAACCATGATTTTGTGCCGTGATCTCGACATGATTGCTCAAAAGATTTTTAACCGGTTGGTTACCGCCATGATGACCAAACTTGAGCTTGAAGGTTTTAGCTCCCAAGGCCAAAGATAAAATCTGATGCCCTAAGCAAATGCCAAACAGCGGCTTTTTGCCCACCAGTTGTTTGACCTGCTCAATAGCGTGCGCACAAGCGGCTGGATCCCCAGGGCCATTTGATAAAAACACACCATCCACATTAGCTGCGTCTAAAATTTTTTGCGCGGGGTAATCGTAAGGAACAACCTGAACCTGACAACCAACATCCTTGAGCAAACGTAAAATATTCTTTTTAACCCCAAAGTCGTAAGCCACCACACGATAACGCGCTTTTTTAGCACGCGCGGGTTTTTTATTTTTTATAAAAGACCCACGTTCTTCTTTAAACACATAAGACTTTTCGCAACTGACTCCCTCCGCTAAATTTTGCCCTGTCATTTCTTGTAATTTTTTAGCTTGGGATTTGAGACTCGCGGTTTTGATTGCCGAGTCAAAACTCAACAGCGCTGGCATCGCACCTTGATCGCGGATGTGACGCACAAGCGCACGTGTATCGATGCCGGCAATGCCTGCCACACCTTGGTCTTTTAAAAATTCATGCAAGCTTTGATCAGAGCGGTAATTCGAAAAAACAGAAGTGGCATCTCGGACAATCAGACCGCTCGCAAAAACACGTCGCGATTCGTGGTCTTCGGGGTTAATGCCATAAATGCCAATTTGTGGGTAAGTGAGACAGACAAGCTGACCTGCGTAAGAAGGGTCAGTGAGGATTTCTTGGTAGCCAGTGAGTGATGTGTTGAAAACAACCTCACCATGACTTTCTTTGGTGGCACCAAAACCAATACCTTCAAAGACAACTCCGTCTTGTAAAACAAGCCTCGCCTTTGTGGTTTTGGTCATGAACCCTCCTGATGCATCGCCGGCAACCTAAATCGAGGATGGCGAAAGGGCAAGCTCGAAAACAGCCGCGATGTTTTGATCTGTTAAAACCTCATCTGGGGGGCCTTTATGAGCAACACGCCCTTGGTGCAAAAGCACAACCTCATCAAAATACTGCTTCACCAATGACAAATCGTGCAGTACCGCCACCGCGGTCACCCCTTGCTGCTGATTAAAGGTTTTGAGCTGCTGCAGGACCTGTAAGCGCGCCTTGATATCGAGATGGTTTAAGGGCTCATCCAAAAAAATCGCCTGACTGCCTTGCACAAAAGCACGCGCCAAAAGCACTCGTTGCCGTTCGCCGCCTGACAAATCTGAAATCACTCGTGTCGCAAAATCACTAAGATCCAAATCCAATAAGATTTGATTCACGCGCTCGTGATCTTCTTTGGAAAAGAATAAACCTTTTTGCCAACAATGACGCCCCATCATCACAAACTCTCTGACTGTAAAGGGAAAGGATGTTGGAAAATCTTGCGGCACCCAAGCCAAAAGCTGAGCCAATTCTTGCGCCTCAAATTGCTGAATGGGTTTTTGTTTCCACAACACATGCCCTTGCTGCAAAGGCAAAAAACCCGCCATAAGGCGCAATAAAGTTGTTTTGCCAGAGCCGTTCAACCCACATATGGCCACCAATTTGCCTTGAGAAATTTGCAAAGAAACATCGTTTAGGATTTCATTTTGCTTCGCCGAAAATTGATAACGTAAGGATTGCACCTGAATCATGACCGCACCTGCCGCTTTAACAAAATGACAAACAAAGGAGCTCCAATGAGCGCAGTGACAGCTCCTACAGGCAAGCGCGTGTTGAGTGTTTCGAACCCAATGAGGTGTGCGGCTAAAAACTCACAAAACAAAAGCAAGCTGCCACCCAGTAAAGCAGAAGTAGGCAACACCAGACGGTGATCAGCACCAATGAGGAGCCTTGCCAAATGCGGCACAATGAGCCCAACAAAACCAATCAGACCACAAAGCGAAACACTGGCGCCTACAAGCAAAGACGTGACTGTAAAAAATAAAATCTTTTCGCGTTGAACATTCACACCCAAATGAAAAGCGTCTTCGTCTCCCAGCGAAAGGATGTTCATTTCTTTGGCGCGCAACCACAAAAAGCAAAAACCAAAAATCAAAAAAACAAGAATCAGAAGTAAACGACTCCACGGCAAAGGGTCCAAGGATCCCAAAAGCAAATACAGGATTTGTTGTGCCTGACCAAAATGCGCAACGCTATTGATGAGTAAAATAAGAGCAAAACTAAAGGCATTAAAAACAATGCCCACCAACAAAAGATTGGTGACAGACAACACGCCATCAGTCTGCGCGAGTTTGTAAATGAGAATCAAGCAAGCCAGCGAAGACACAAAAGCCAAAACAGGCAAAAGAAAAAACGGCATGCCCAAGACCACACCCAAAACATAACCCAAGGCAGCGCCTCCCGACACACCCAAAATGTAAGGATCGGCCAAAGGGTTTTTAAGTAAGGCTTGAAAAGACACGCCAGAGACCGAAAGAGCCGCGCCAATGGCAAAGGCCAAAACCGCACGCGGCAACCTGAGTTGCCAGAAAATATAGTGATTGAGTGAATCCGCTTGCGCAACATCGGCAAAGCTCAAAACTGGTTCACTCAAGAAGGCAAAAGCCAAAATGGCAAGAACACAAAAAACAAAGAGAGCGATGATTTTAAAAAGTAGGTTTAAGCGCACTCAGGCGCTCTAAGGGAAATAATCTATTTGTTCAAATGTCATTGTAAGGTGTCTGCCGTTTAGCTGAAAGAGAGCTCCTGCTCGAATGTCATTGCGAGGAGTGAAGCGACGACGCAATCCAGTGTTTTGTCCCTAAGTGCCTAAGTACCTAAGTACCTAGGAGCCTAAGTGCCTAGGTGCTTAGGTGAAAGAGAGCTCTACTGTTCCACTGATCTATTTGCTCCACTGATCTATTTTGAGGCTCGTGTCTAGGGGCTCGTAGTGGTCGCTCGTGAGCGACCATAATTTTGATACAATTTTCTTGGCCGTTCGCGAACGGCCACTACAAACTTAGGAAACAAATGCATGACGAAGGTAAAAACTGCTGACGCAATCTAGTATTTGATTATGTTCTGGACTGCTTCGTCGTAAAACTCCTCGCAGTGACGAGAGTGTCATTGCGATCAGGCGGAGCTGAGAAGCAATCCAGTATTTGGTGGAGGCTCGTGTCTTGGGGCTTGTTTTCTGTCATCCTCGCGAAAATAGTATAACGAAAAAAGCCGACCTTTGAGGGAAAGATCGGCTTTTGTAGGGTGTATGGTGTATTTAGGGGGTTTAGGGTTACTTTTTAAATTTAAGAATTTTTGCTGTGTCGGTGATTGTTTTTGTATCAATCACTTCGAGCATCAAATCAGTGGGGATCACCTCAACAAGCTCTTCATCTTTAAAGTAGGTATCTAGCTCTTCTGCCGTGAGGACTTCTGCCCATTTTTTATACTCAATATTCTTTTGTAAATCTTCGCTCTCCACAACAATCATGGTATCCGGAATGGTTTTGATTTCTGTGTTTGTGTTTGGCAAACGAATGTCAGAAGCATATTGTTCAAGAGTGTACTTTTCTTTTACGTTCACGTTGTTATTTGCTGAAGAACCAATGTCAGTAAAGTGCTCTTCTGGCGCGTATTTGCCACCAACAATAACAAGCTCAACATCACTATCATCTTCTGCAGATCCTGCATTGATCTTAGGTTGCACACCACCAAAACTTGGGTCAGCCAAGCGATCGCTATCATAAGAAAGCTCGCCAACATCACCAGACTCACCTGCATCAGCAGCTTCAAATTCTTCTTCTGAATCACCTGCTTGGCTATGTCCATTGCCGCCACGTGCCGCTGTATCAACAATCACCACAACTTCATCACCAAAGCGCGTGTCAGTTTCGCTGTTGTCATCAACAACTTCATCCAAATCACTATCGATCGCAACATCGGCAGCTTCATCTTGTTGATCCGTTGAATCAGTAATAGGAGCTGCACTGATATCAACCGCAATGTCTCCAGCCATGTCTTCGATGTCACCGGAAATATCATTGATCGCAATTTCAGTGATCGCTTCGTCTAAGGCATCGCCCTCAACTTGCGACACACTGTCCGAAGAACAGTTGGCAAATGCAAAAGCGACCAAAGTGATCATGACTAACTTAACTGTAAATTCTAAGAAATGGCGAATCTTCATAATTTTTCCTTTCGATGATTCTCTCACCCCCTATTAGAGCAAAGCGCGGGCCAAAATGAGCAACGAACCAAATATTACCTTAAGAAATTGTTATTATTTATTTTTTTGACTTGTCGCCAGAAACAGACCGCGTGCATCCAAAGCACAAAATGAGGGATAAACTCCCCGCTGATCAAGAATTATGGTGAATGAACTCATAGCCCGTAACAGGCATGATAGACGGGAAAAGCACTAAAATTCAGTGTTCTAGAGGACTTGTTCCTTGAGTCAGGTGCACAAGAAGACTCTGTATATAAAGGAGGCTTTGCGGGCTGGCCAAAAAACTTTGGATCGGCAAAGCGATGACCTTTTTGTTGAGAAACGCGGCTTTGAACTCTCCGCTTTCGGCGTGCACCAATTCAAACACAAAATCGGTGGGCTCGCGAATGAGCTCTTCTTCGTCCAAAACCGGATACGGGATTTGATTGGATTCAAAGGCATTGCGCCAGCCAATCTGAGCAAACAAGCTTCCTACATAGGTCTGCCCAGAAGCCACCATAAGAGGATGGCGCTGCACGATCATGGCAAAACGCGGGGACGAGGACCAATTTTTTTGAGAAAATTCACGCAGTTGTGCGATGATCCCCTTAAAAAATGCCGCTTTGTCTTCGGCCACGTCTTTTAGCCCCAATTCTTCGCCAATTTTAACGTAAGACTGCAAAAATTCCGAAAAAGAACGGAATTCGACCAAAAGCATCGGGATTTTTGCCTGTTTTAGCGCGTGAAACTGACGACTTTGGCTGTTTTCGGAACTTAAAATGATGAGATCGGGCTTAAGACGAAGCAAAGCTTCTAAATTGATGGAATTGTAATCGGCCACCACTTCGGCCTGAGCGTTGGGCTTGGGGCAAAACTTTGTGATGCCCACCACCTGATCCGAGGCCCCTAAACTTTGCAAAATCTGCGTGATATTGGGTTTTAAAGAAACAACGCGACTGTATTTTAAAGAAGGTACAACCGACTTATCACTGTTTTTTGCACGTCTTTTAGCACAAAACGCCTCATTCTCGCCAAAAAACACAGAAAAAAGAGAAATAATTACCAAAAAAAGCACGATTTTCGAAAAAACACCCTTTTTGTTCATAGCCGCACCTTAACAAATTATTAATGGCTGTGCATCTTGACATAGCGCGTCATTGTACTATCTTAGAGCGTGGAGGTGAGATAAATGACACTCGCTATCATATTTTGGTTGGCTTTTTTGAGCACCATTTTGGTCATGAGCCTTTGTGGGTCTATTGTGTCCCACACGGTTTCGCACCACGGTTCAAAAAAGGCACAGCCTAAAAAAATCAGAATGCCCCACAAGCCTTTGTTGCATTAAACAACAAAGTCTCATGTCTTATAAATAATAAGGGCAGGTGCTTATCCGTTATTGGATTCACATCCCTGCCCTGCAAAATTCTTAAATTTTGAATGCGAAGCTTTGTGCTTAACGAGCACAAATGTCGTTGTCTTCGAAGAAGAACGCGATTTCGTTTTTAGCGTTTTCCAAAGAATCAGACCCGTGTACAGCATTGGCTTCAATGTTTTCTGCGTAAAGTTTACGGATTGTGCCTTCGGCAGCTTCCGCTGGGTTTGTGGCACCCATGATTTCACGGTACTTAGCCACAGCGCCTTCGCCTTCTAAGCAAGAAACCACAACAGGACCTGAAGTCATGTAGTTGACCAAATCGCCGTAGAAAGGACGCTCTTTGTGAACAGCGTAAAATTCTTTGGCTTGGCCTTCGCTCAAGCGAACCATGCGTGTTGCTAAAATTTTAAGACCCGCGCCTTCAATGTGCGCCAAAATCTTACCGACCAAATCGCGACCAACTGCGTCTGGTTTAATGATGCTAAATGTTCTTTCGATTGCCATTGATTACTCCTTTGTTTGACTTCCTCCCCTTTGTAAGGGGGTGCTTTGCGAATAAGGTTGCCTAATGGCAAGCTTGGCGCAATGCGCGATTGAGGTGGGGTAGAAACTTAACTTTCTACCTCCCCTAACCCCTCCTTACAAAGGAGGGGAACAAAAACTGCTCTTCCTTATCCACCGCAGAGCGGGACTCTGCTAACGGAACAAAGAGGCACAATTTTCATAATTATTCACTCTTATTTATTCATTACTGATTTTAAAACTTTCCCCATATCAGCTGGGCTTTTGGCAATGGCCACACCAGCCGCTTCAAGGGCTTTAAATTTATCTTCCGCTGTGCCTTTGCCACCCGAAATGATCGCTCCCGCATGACCCATACGACGTCCTGGAGGGGCGCTAGCACCAGCAATAAAAGAAACAACAGGCTTTTTCACATATTGTTTAATGAACTCTGCCGCTTCTTCTTCGGCTGTGCCACCGATTTCACCAATCATGATGATGGCTTCCGTGCCGTCATCGTCTTGAAACATTTTTAAACAATCAATGAAGTTAGTGCCATTCACAGGATCGCCACCAATGCCAATGCAAGTGGACTGACCAAAGCCAACACGTGAACACTGATCCACAGCTTCGTAAGTGAGTGTGCCCGAACGCGACACAATGCCAACTGTACCAGCCTGATGAATGTGTCCTGGCATGATGCCAATTTTACATTCGCCTGGTGTGATCACACCGGGGCAGTTTGGTCCAACCAAACGTGTTTTGGATCCTTCCATCATGCGCTTCACGCGCACCATGTCTAAAACAGGCACCCCTTCTGTGATGCAAATCACTAAATCCAATTCAGCATCAACAGCTTCCATGATGGCATCTGCACAAAATGCTGGCGGAACATAAATGACCGAAGCGTTACAACCTGTTTCGCGTTTAGCTTGAGCAACCGTATCAAAAATCGGAATGCCTTCGAACTCTTCGCCACCCTTGCCTGGTGTTACACCCGCAACCATTTGCGAACCATACTCTTTGCACAAACGCGTGTGGAACTGGCCTGTTTTACCAGTGATCCCTTGGGTCACAACCTTGGTGTCTTTATTAACAAGTACGCTCATAGAAACCTCTTTTTTAATTTATTCCGCAAAAGCTGAAAACAACAGACTGGCTAAGATCAAGGCGTTTTGGATTTTTTGAACCGCAGCGTATTGAAATACGTGAGGATTTGAAAAATCCAAAAGAACGCAGAGATTGGTCTGTCTGTTGATTTCCCTCCTTTTAGCCTATAGCCTTAACAATCGCATCAGCCGCATCCTGCATGGTATCTGCAGGAATAATCTTTAAGCCAGATTCTTCTAAAATCTTTTTGCCTTCATTCACATTGGTGCCTTGCAAACGCACAACCAATGGCAAATCCAAACCCATTTCTTTTGCGGCGGCCACAACACCTTCGGCAATAACATCACAACGCATGATGCCACCAAAAATGTTAACCAAAATGCCTTTAACATTGGGATCGTTTAAAATGATTTTAAACGCGGCTGTGACTTTTTC
Source organism: Deltaproteobacteria bacterium (assembly GCA_024233595.1). Classification (GTDB taxonomy): domain Bacteria; phylum UBA10199; class UBA10199; order UBA10199; family JADGCS01; genus JACKPK01. The sequence goes on along the minus strand of JACKPK010000002.1, from coordinate 146,129 downwards.
TTTGTTAGCGCCACCACCAACATCTAAAAAGTTAGCAGGCTCTTTGCCTGACAATTTAATGATGTCCATGGTTGCCATCGCCAAACCAGCGCCATTCACCATGCAGCCAATGTTGCCATCAAGCTTCACGTAAGACAGATCATACTTGCTGGCTTCAATTTCTTGCGGGTCTTCTTCGTCTAAATCACGGAACTCCAAAAGGTCTTTGTGACGAAACATAGCGTTCTCATCAAAATTCACTTTGGCATCCAAAGCGAGCAATTTGCCATTGCCCGTTAAAACCAAAGGATTGATTTCGACAATGGAAGCGTCTGTGAGCATGTAAACCGTGTAAAGCGAATTACAAAAACGCACGAATTCACTCACGACCTCTTTGCTAAAACCCAAACCAAAACCAAGCTCACGCCCTTGATACGACTGAAAACCAACCGCAGGATCAATGGCCACTTTTAGAATTTTTTCGGGCTGATTAGCGGCCACTTCTTCGATATCCATGCCACCTTCGGTAGAAGCCATGATAGTCACTCGTGATGTGGCGCGATCCAAGACCAATCCTAAATAAAGCTCTTGTTTGATGTCGCAACCTTGCTCAAGCAAAATGGTTTTAACTTCGCGACCTTCAGCACCTGTTTGGTGCGTGACCAAAATATTGCCCAAGATTTTTTGCGCGACTTCTTTGGCTTCTTCTGGCGACTTAACAACTTTAACGCCGCCATCGAGCACAAGCTCGTCACGATTGGCTTTGCTATAAACCTTGCCTTTACCGCGGCCACCAGCGTGAATTTGCGATTTAACAACAACCACACCGCCAAACTTAGACGCGGCTGCTTGCACCTCTTCGGCTGACTTACAAACAATGCCTTCTGGCACGGGCACACCAAATTTTCTGAATAATTCTTTGCCTTGATACTCATGGATTTTCATAGAAACACCTCAATAAAAGCGAATTTGGCAGCCCTTGTAGAAAAGAATGTGTTGATAGGCAAGCCTTAGTTAGATCTTAAAGATGAGGAATGGGGGTTCAGAGCACTCGCCTTAGACCTCTGATCTTCTGCCAAATTTCTGCCTTGCTTTGCTCCATAGCCAAAACTTTGAGGCATTGCTCTAACCAACCCGTGCGCTCCTCCAGGCGAATGAGACTTTTTTCTAGGTCACGCTTAATAGCTTCTCCATAGGCACATTCTGCTTTTGCAACAGCACGGCGAAGCACCTTTAGCGGTAGAGACATCATGGCCAAGTCAATGATGTCACGGCTAAATACAGAGTCATCGGCAAAACGATCGGAATTAGCAAGCAGCTTGCTCGCCGCCAAATCCAGCAAAGTCAATGTGGGCACAGAGCAAACTTGATCTTTGGGTGCAGGCTTCTCAAGCTCAATGCGCCCTTCGTGCACAATCTCAAATTTAATGAGCTGATCAAAAACATGCAGACGCGTTCTGATCCCATACTGATCAATTTTAATTTGTTGGGCACTGATAAAAGAAGCTCTTTCGGGTTTAATCAGCGCAGAACTCCCCTCTGCACCCGATGCAGCCTGACGCAAATCGCGGTAACCTTCACGATCTGAAACCAAAAAATCTATGTCGTGCGATTCCCTAAATTCGCCAAATCGCAACACAATGGCTGTGCCCCCGCCAAAGTAACATTTGTGTTTTTTAAAAAGATCGGGATTTAGAGATTCCAAGACATGAGCAATACGCTGGTGGTGTGGGCGACTAAACATGAATTTCCTCTCCTTCAAAAGCCAAATACAGCGCTTCAATAAGTCTGCTTTCTTTTTCTTCAAGGTTCACTTTGTCCAAATGACGTTGATTGCGATCGTAAATTTGAAAGGCTTGCATTGGTTTTAAAAATTGGCTGCCTTGCACATGCCAAGCTAACGTTCTAAGTTCGGGGTAATCCTTAAGAGGGATCTGCGCCGGAATCACCAGAGCATCGCTTTGTGATGGCGATTCAAACCCCTCTTTTTTGTCCTGAACCCGACAAGTCAGATCCAAAGCGCTCAAAGCTTTGATAAAAACACCCACCGAAACCGAAGGCTTTCCCTGTTCCAAACGATGCACCGTGAGCCGTGACACCTGAATAGACTCAGCCAAAGCCTGAGCACTCACCTTGCGCTCTTTACGCTCTTTTTGGATACACAAACACAGCTCTTGCAAGAGCTCCTGCTCTGACTTAGAAAATTTCATGTATCTTATTTTATACTTTTATACTATTTTGTCAATTTTAAGATACATTTAAATCTTAATTTGTATGACGAAGGTAAATTTAAATTTATATTAAATAAAAAGAAACCCTCCCGCATTTTCAAACGATAATAAGGCATAGAATTTAAATTTAAACGGGGATACGACCCCTCATACCTAAACGAAGGCAAAATCATGAGCAGCATCAGCAATAAATTCAATGTAGACGTTAATCATCTTGATATTGACCGCGATGGCACAAACGATCGCATCACCTTTCAGGTCACACAAACAGGTGAGCAAGAATTTAAAGTGAACACTTATGTGGATACATCCCGCGACGGCTGGGGAAATTTAAGCGCGAACCGTAGCCAAACTTTTGCAATCGACACCACCCCCGGCTGGCAACTCAGTGGCCTTAAGTTTGAAGATCATAAACTTAATCTGCTTGGAAAAGACGGCAACTCCCATTCTATCAAAATCGAAAAACTCGGCGTGGTCGATTCAAACAACCCCGTGGCAACTGCACATCTTGACAAAGCCATCGGCGAAACCGCCGGCATACTCGATGCCTTAAGAGAAGGCGGCGAGCTTCATGGTGTGTTTGGCGGCCCTATCCCAACCACCAAAGTTGATGAAGGCATTGGTGGCCTCATTGGCGCACAACACAGACCAACTGGAAGCGGTGGTTTAGGCTCGCGTGGCATCATGCTTGGTGATGACACAACTGCGACAGGACTTGGCGGCCTTGACACCAAACCTCGTGGCAGCGGTTCTGCGGGCTACGGCACAGGTGGCAGTAGCTTTGGAGAAAAATCAACTGGTGGCATTGGCAACATTGGTGATGAACCCACAGATCAGTAGAACAATTTGATCAGTCGATCAGGAGAGCTGTGTACTGATTGACACCCCGAATCCCTCTCGCTATTCATTTTCGATGAAACTCGATCTCTCGCCACTGGAAAAAGCCCTTATAAGCTTGGAAGAAGTCCTTAAACTGCCTGTGGACCCCGTTGTCCGCGATTCCACCATCCAGCGTTTTGAATACACCTACGAGCTGTCTTGTAAAATGCTCAAACGCTATTTAGAAATGAGCGCCAGCGTCCCTGCCGAAATCGACACAAAGTCTTTCAAAGAACTCATTCGTTTGGGAGCCGAACAAGGCTTGATTGAAAAACCTGAAGATTGGTTTTTGTACCGCCAAGCCCGCAATGAAACCAGCCACGCCTACGACGAAAACAAAGCCGTCCTGGTTTACAGCAAAATTGGTGGTTTTGCTCAATCAGCCCGCAAACTCTTCGAAAAACTAAAAAGCAACATCCCCAACCTATGATTCACCTTGAAGAAAAACATCTGGCAATTGTCCGCTCCATTCTGAGCAAGCATTTGGACGCAGCTGTGGAAGTGCTCATATTTGGCTCTCGCGTCACAGGAAAACACAAACCCTTTTCTGATCTGGACTTATGCCTCAAAGGGCAAACTGCCCTAGACTTAAAAACAATCGCTAGCCTCAATGACGATTTTGAAGACTCTGATTTACCCATCCGGATTGACCTTGTGGATTGGAACAACATCACGCCTGAATTTCAGAAGATCATCAGCAATCAATGCGAGCAATTGAAATAGCCGTGCTTCAGAAATCCTTTTAGACAAGGCGACACTACAATTTAATAAATATTAGATCAGTAGAACAATTTGATCAGTCGATCAGGAGAGCTGTGTACTGATTGACACCCTACCCCTTCTACTAGTAGTCAATGATTCTATGTTGTTAGAGAATCCCTACGTTCCGATTTTATTCATGATTGCGGTGGCCATGGTGTTTTCTGGCGTGTTTTTAGGTCTGTCATGGATCTTGGGGCCAAAAAAGCCCACCGAATCCAAACTCAGTGTCTACGAATGCGGCCTTAATCCTATCGGCAACGCTCGCGAACGATTCTCCGTGAAGTTTTATTTGGTCGCCATGCTCTTTATCATTTTTGATCTTGAGGTGGTCTTCCTTTACCCTTGGGCACTCAACTACAAAGATTCACTCGCAAACGGGCAAGGCCTGTTTATGCTGGCAGTCATGGGAATATTCTTTGTGGTGTTGACCATTGGCTTGATTTACGAATTTAGAAAAGGCGCTCTTGATTGGGCTCCTAAAAAGAAATTGAAACGGCCCCAGGCCTAAGGTGTTGTCATTTCGAGGAAGTTTCCCGACGAGAAATCTTAAGATTTCTCCTCCCTACGGTCGTCGAAATGACATAAGGAATCATGAATCAAAGATCCGAAATCTCATCTGATTTTTTTGGCGACACGGTTGTCACCACGCGCTTGGAAGATGTCATCAATTGGGGACGCAAAAACTCTTTGTGGCCCATGCCCTACGGCACCGCTTGTTGCGCCATTGAATTCATGGGCACTGTTTCGGCCGCCTTTGATATCTCGCGTTTTGGCGCCGAGCTTGTGCGTTTTTCGCCAAGGCAATCCGATTTGCTTTTGGTCATGGGCACCATCAATTACAAACAAGCCCCTGTGCTCAAAAAAATTTACGAACAAATGTGCGATCCCAAATGGGTTGTGGCAGTTGGCGCTTGCGCTAGCTCTGGCGGCTTTTACGACAACTACAGCGTGTTGCAAGGCATCGACGAAGTCATCCCCGTGGATGTCTACGTGCCCGGTTGCCCGCCCCGACCCGAACAAGTGCTCGATGCCATTTACAAACTGCAAAGCAAAATTGATCCCGCAGCCTTTGTAGACGGCGGCCCCAATGCCAATGCACGTTAAGTAATTAGTAAGACCATTTAATTAAGGACAAAAGATGACCCCGGTCAGCGATCACCTGAACAAAACGTTATCAAAGGCTTTGATCAAAAGTCAGGCGGATAAGTCACAACAAGAAATCGTGATCATCCATCCCGAAGCTCTTTTGGATGTGGCCAAGGTCTTAAAAGAAGAATTGGGTTTTGATATGCTCATGGACATAGCGGCTGTCGATTGGAAAGACCGTCGCAAAGAGCGTTATGAAATCGTGTACCTGTTTTACGCCACGCAAAGCAACAAACGCGTCACCATCAAAGCCACACTCAATAATCAAAATCCCAGCATCGCCAGTCTCATTAATATTTACCCAGCTGCCAATTGGGCCGAGCGCGAGGCTTACGACATGATGGGCTATCATTTTGAAGGGCACCCTAAACTAGAACGTTTGCTCATGTGGGATGAATTCGAAGGACATCCCTTGCGTAAAGATTACCCAATTGATAAACGCCAGCCGGTTCCGGTTTTGAGGGAATTGTTATAATGACCGCACTTGCTAACAACCTAAAAGAAGACGTTATCGAAGGCCGTGACATGGGCGCCAAAGAAATGGTGCTCAACCTGGGTCCTAGTCACCCTGCGTTTCATGGTGCTTTGCGCACGCAAGTTAAGCTCGATGGCGAAACCATTGTCGATGCCGCCAGCGAGATCGGCTACCTGCACCGTTGTTTCGAAAAACATTCCGAGAACAGCACCTACCAACAAGTGATCCCTTACACCGATCGCCTGAACTACGTTTCGGCTCTTATGAACAACGTGGGTTACTGCAAAGCTGTCGAAGACCTCATGGACATCCACTTGCCAGAACGCGCTATTGTGATTCGCGTTCTCATTTGCGAACTGTCCCGTATCATCGACCACTTGGTTTGTGTGGGCACAAACATTGTTGATATCGGCGCGCTCACCAATTTTTGGTACACCTTCAACGTGCGCGAAAAAGTTTACACGCTTTTAGAAAAAATCACCGGCGCCCGACTCACCTACTCGTACACACGCATTGGTGGTTTGTCTCGTGACCTTTACTCTGGTTTTTTAAACGACCTTAAAGTTGTGCTGGGCGAAGTTCGGGAAGCCGTTGGCGAAGTCACCAAGCTTGTTGCCAACAACCGCATCTTCGTAGATCGCACACGCGATGTCGGCATAGTTTCCAAAGAAGACGCCATTGCTTGGGGATTCACTGGTCCGTGTTTGCGCGCCAGCGGTGTCGAACACGACATCCGTAAACTAGAACCTTACTATCAGTACGAAACCTACGACTTTGACATCCCTGTTGGCGAAAACGGTGACACTTACGATCGCATCATGGTGCGTTTAGAAGAAATCAATCAAAGCATGCGCATCATCGAGCAATGCATGGCACGCATGCCAAAAGGCGCCATCATGACAACCGATCGCCGCGTGCGTTTGCCCGAAAAACAAGAGGTCTACAACAGCATCGAAGGCCTCATGAACCATTTTAAAATTGTGATGCATGGCATTTGCCCACCAGAAGGCGAAGTCTACTCGCGCACAGAAGCCGCCAATGGCGAGCTCGGTTTTTATTTAATTAGCGATGGCAGCATGAACCCTTACCGCATTAAAGTGCGTCCTCCTTGTTTCTATATGTTTGCGGCCTACGAAGAAGTCATCAAAGGCGAGATGCTCGCTGACGCCATTGCTATTTTAGGATCATTCAATGTTGTCGTGGGAGAATCAGACCGATGAGTTTTGCATTCACTCCAGAAAATCAAAAAAAGTTTGAAGCGCTTTTAACCAAATACCCAACCAAAATGGCAGCTTTGTTGCCAACGTTGTGGCTCGCACAAAACCAAAATGGGCATTTATCTTTAGAAGTGCAAGAGCACGTTGCCAGCCTATTAGATTTAAGCCCCGTGCACGTGCATGGCGTGGTCACTTTTTACACCATGTACAAACAAAAGCCCTCGGGTAAGTTTCATTTGCAGTTTTGCAAAACTTTAAGCTGTGGCCTTTGTGGGTCCGAAGACCTTATTCGCCACATGAAAGAAAAATACAAACTCGAGCACGGCAAAGTCAGCGAAGACGGAAAATTTTCGATGGAGCTTGTCGAGTGCTTGGCCAGTTGCGGCACCGCTCCCGCCATGGCCGTAAACGAAAAATATGTTGAGCAACTCACTGTTGAAAAAATTGATGAGTTAATGAAAAAACTAAGTGTTGCGTAATTGGAACGTTTTATGACTCTTGTCCTCACAAACCGATTTAAACTAAAAGACTCGCACACGCTTGCCGTGTACGAAGAAAACGGTGGCTACAAAACCATCGATAAAGTTTTTGCCACCAACCCTGACGACATCATCGAAGAAGTCAAACAGTCTGGCTTGCGCGGCCGTGGTGGTGCTGGTTTTCCCGCTGGTTTAAAATGGTCCTTTATCCCAAAAGATCCCGGCAAACCCAAATACGTTTGTGTTAACGCTGACGAATCCGAACCCGGCACTTTTAAAGATCGTTATCTTTTAGAATTAGACCCGCACCAACTCATTGAAGGCATCATCATCTGTTGTTACGCCATTCAATCGCACGATGCCTACATTTACATCCGTGGCGAATTCGATCTGCCATATCGTCGCATTCAAGCCGCTGTCGATGAAGCTTACGCCAAAGGCTATTTGGGTAAAAATATTTTTGGTAAAGGTTACGATTTAAACATTGTGGTGCACCGCGGAGCCGGCGCTTACATTTGCGGTGAAGAAACCGCTCTTCTAGAAAGCCTAGAAGGCAAACGTGGCAACCCGCGTGTTAAGCCACCCTTCCCTGCAACACACGGTGCTTTTGGTTGCCCCACAGTCATCAACAATGTCGAAACCATTTCAGCTTTGCCTTGGATCATCACCAACGGCGCACAAAACTACCGCCAATGGGGAACAGAAAAATCCCCTGGCACCAAAATGTTTTCAGTATCGGGTCACGTTAATAAACCCGGCGTTTACGAAGTGCCTCTTGGCTACCCCATTAAAGACATGATCCAAAACGAATGCGGTGGCGTTGGTGGCACAGGTCGCTTAAAAGCCGTGATCCCTGGTGGATCATCGGTTCCAGTGTTAACGGCTGAAGAAGCCCTAGATGCCAATTTGGATTACGAAAGCCTTATGGAAAAAGGCACCTTCCTGGGTTCTGGTGGCATCATTGTCATTGACGATTCGGTCGACATGCTTTGGGCCTTGCGTAACTTGGGGCATTTTTATTCGCACGAAAGTTGCGGTCAGTGCACGCCTTGTCGCGAAGGCACCGGTTGGGTTTCTAAAATTTTAGACCGCATTTACCACGAAGGTGGTACACAAGCTGATTTAGATTTATTAAATGAAATTGCTGATAATATGTCAGGCAAAACCATTTGCGCCTTGGCGGATGCTTTGGCCATGCCGGTGCGCAGTTATTTAAAAAAATTCCCAGAGGATTTTGCACGGCATATTAAAAAAACCGCGTAGCCTTCCCCTCCTTTGTAAGGAGGGGATTGAGGGGAGGTAGAAAAACCTCTACCCCACCTTAGTCCTCCCCTTACAAAGGGGAGGAAACTTGAAAACAAATGACTAAAGTAAAAATCACAATCGATGGCCACGATCTAGAAGTCGAGCAAGGCACCAACCTCATTGAAGCAGCGCGCCAGCTTGGCAAAACAATCCCACATTATTGCTACCACCCGGGTTTACCGCCAGATGGCAACTGCCGCATGTGTTTGGTGCAAGTCGAAAAAATGCCTAAGCCCGTCATTGGTTGTCGAACCGGTGCCACAGAAGGCATGGTCGTGCACACGCAAAGTGACGAAGTCAAAAAGATGCGTCAGAGCATCATGGAATTTTTACTCATCAATCACCCCTTAGATTGCCCCACTTGCGATCAAGCTGGCGAATGCCGTTTGCAAGATTACTACATGGATTACGATCGCATTCCCTCACGTTACCAGGAACAAAAAGTCCACAAAGACAAAATGGTGGATCTGGGTGCCGGTGTCATGCTCGATGAAGAGCGCTGCATTGTGTGCACACGTTGCGTGCGCGTTTGCCAAGAGGTTGCCAAATCTGAAGAGCTCTTTGTGCAAGAACGCGGCAATCACAGCATGGTGGCCACTTTCCCTGGCAAAAAAATGACCAACCCCTATGCGGGCAACACCGTTGATGTTTGTCCTGTGGGAGCGCTCACCTCAAAAGATTTTCGTTATAAAAAACGTGTTTGGTTTTTATCAGCGGCTGATTCTGTGTGCCAAGGCTGTTCACGCGGTTGTAACATTTCAGTTCATCACGCTGATAATCGCGTGTACCGTTTAAAGCCTCGTCACAATCCCGAAGTGAACGACTACTGGATGTGTGATTATGGCCGCATCGATTATAAATTTGTAAATGACGGTCGCCGCCTAAAACCACACTTTAAAACAGACGCTGGCTTACAAGAAGACAGTTACCAAAATGCATTTGCGCATTTGCAATCGGTTTTACAAAACTATTCTGCCGATCAAATCACGGGTATTGCCAGCGCTCAAGAAAGCAACGAAGAAATAAACGCCTTTGTGGATTTTATTAAATCGAACTTTGGGTCCTTGCCGATTTATTTTTCTAAAAACAATCCCGAGAACCCTTACGAAGATGACATCCTCATCAAAGCTGACAAAAACCCTAATAGCGCGCACATTGCTTCTAAAAATCTAAAACCCGTTTCAGAAATCTCTGGCGGCGTAAAAGCAGTTTTTGTGCAACGCAACCTAAGCGCCCAAGACGCCCAAGTTTTAAAAGACAAAGGCATTCAAATTGTAGCGCTCTTTGCCACTAACGAAACCAACTTAGATAACCTTGCGGAAGTGATTTTGCCTATCCCAACTTTTGCGGAGCAAAATGGTCACTTCACAAATTTTGAAGGCAAGGTGCAGGGCTTCACAAAGGCCCTTAAGCCACGTGGCGAATCGCGTTTGTTTGCGGAACACGCCGAAGACATCAAAGCACTTCTGAGCAGCATCAAAAAGGCAAGTTGAGGGCGGAACCAATCAAAAAAAGCCCCGCTCCTTTGGGGAACGAGGCTTTTGCAAATTCAGTTTAAATCAATAAGCTTATTGCTTGATCAATTCAGCGCCGTAGTAAGTAAATGGGCAATTGCCTTCCGTTTCAACACTGATAAATTCATATGAACCATCATATATTTTTAAGTCAAAAGCTTTTGTTTCAATCTTAGTTCTTTCAGCATATTCATCACCACAAACAATTGAATCAATCACCACTGGATCAGAGCTGCCATATGTAACCATGAATTTAATTTTACCGGGCTCTCTACTTGGATCAGCAGACTCCTTTGGCACTAATATATCAACATCTAATCTCAATTTAATGCCCGGTGCTATGATCGGATCCATAAGGTTCGTCTTATGTATGTTAAAGCCAATTCTATGGCCATCACCAACAAAATAAGGTCCATCTTCACCCGCCAGGATTTCTTCCATTCGTTGCAGTGACCACCGCACTTCAAAATCATGAGTGAAGACATCGATCGTATCCGCAAAACAATCAGCCACCGAATCACCAAGGTCCAAAATATCCACCTTCGCGATCACCTGGTTGGGGCGACAGCGATCAAAATCTCTTTTTGAATCAGTTGATGTTTTTGGCGTGATGCCATCAGGTGTTGGGCGGCCTTTGGAAAATCCAACTGCAGCTGGCAATAAAAATAAGAGTGTTAAGAATAAATAGCGTGATTTCATAATGGGGGTCTCCTCGTGTCGGGTTAAGTTTTAACACCACTCTACAAAGCAAACACAGTACCAACTCTTAAAAAAAAAAAAAACAGTTGTTTCAGCTATTTAAGAAATAACAGTTTTAAAACACGGGGTAAACAGTCAACAATCTGACGTTCTTGTTAAGAACTGAGCCCCAATTTCTTGTCGTGATAATCAAAGCAACATCTGATCAAAAATAACGATAAATACCCATGAGGCCTTGAAGACCAAGATAAAGGTCTGGCCAAGCACTTAAAAGAGGAACTCATCATGTCTAAAATTTTCGGCGCTATGCTCCCGCTATTTTTAGCAACTGGTTGTAAAGATACTTGTGATGGTTTGGCAGCAGACAATACAGTCATCGATTTTTCAGACTCGACCTACAGTGAAGATGAAAAGAAAATAGTTAGCGATTATCTTGAAATTGTAGACAAACCTTACCGTACCTATAACCCAAAATTCTTTTGTGGTTTTAACGGTTATGAAATCGAAGATGATATTGAACATCCTAAAGAACAAAGAGATGACTACGAAGGCAAATTTACTGCTGGAGTTTATCATCCTTCGACTGGAACCCTGAGTCTTGATTCAAAAACCCTTCAGCTTGAAGTTTTTGAATTCGGTCCAAGCATTTCTGACTATTCTACTGTGATTCATGAATTAGGTCATTATGCTGACTACGGGTACGGAAGCAAAATGAATCCTAAATTATCCAAAACAAAAGAATGGAAGCAGGTCCGCTGCTATAAAGACGAGGTGACAAAAGATGGTGAAGTTTTAGGAGACTTGGACAATTGCGTGGTATCGCCGAAAGGAATTGCAAGAGGCAATCGGGAAGAATTTGCGGATGCCTTCTCTGCTTATGCCAACCCTATTGCTGGCATAGTCGCTCAAGGCAGTAACGACAACACCATCGCTCAATTGATGATCATGGTAGAAACAGCTGCTCAGGCGGAAAACATCGGGGACGATTTAATCGAAAGATTAATCCCCTCAAGTGATATTTCTATAGTCCAAAATAATGAATCTAAAAAAACATACTCAGATGCTTTTATTCAAACTTCCTCAAATACTATTTGGGCGATTAGCAATAATGGTGTCAAAAAAATTCAAGTCACTTCCCCTAACAAAGACTTAATTGTACAAGAATACGAATTTGACCTTGGCCTATTTTCTAATGAAATTATTGGCATACAAGAAATTAACAACACCATTGCAATACGTGACGCTGATACAATGTACTATATCGATTCAGAAACAGGAAACCTGATTTTTCCTGCTCCTACCAGCAAGGCGGATGCATCCATCCCTCTAAAAAACCAAAGTCTTGATTTAAATCTTGTTGATGGCACTGGATGGCTTACAAGACATTCAACAGAATTTTACGCTGTTGATGAATCTGATACAAAACCCCTGCCTGAAGAATTTGTTGAAAATGCAATCAATGCCACTTTCATTACACCATATACAGATGATTCAGGAAATAGTTATATCATTTTGCGAAATCATACTGATAAAAACTGGATGATCGCCACTTCTATTTATCAGATAGAAGACAAGGATGATGATTTTAATTTAAGCCGCGTTTTTTACGAAGCATCAGACTACTCTTTCTCTGCACCTTTTTTAAAAAATGGTGATTGGAACATGATTGGTAGTGTCAGTAATGGAACCTCTCTCTCATCAAATTCAGGCCAATACGCTTTTAACATGAATATCGTATATACTAAAAGCGGAGACATTCTTTTGCACAAAATGGACACTTCAAATTTAGAAGATTCCGTTTTCCTGTTTAACCACACCTTCAACCGACCAGACGGCATGATTCAACTTGATGGGCAGTGGCTAGGTATTGCTCAAAGCGTTTTTGGTGAAATTACCTTTTACCCATTGGAATGGTAGAAATACATGAAGGTAAAAATTGATAGGTCTTTATTCTCTGGACTGCTTCGTCATAAAACGCCTCGCAGTGACAAGAGGGTCATTGCTTCTCAGCTTTTGTCTGAGAAAATAGTATAAGTATAAAACAGAAAGCCCCGCTCCTTTGGGGAACGAGGCTTTTGCAAATTCAGTTTAAATCAATAAGCTTACTGTTTGATCAATTCAGCGCCGTAGTAATGAAAGTTACAATTGCCTTCAGTAACAATCGAAATGGTATTATAAGAACAGTATCTAAATTCCATGTTAAAAGCAGGGGAGGTGATACTTTCTAAATCATAAGCCGATTCATCACATTTAAATGAATGAATCTTTTTCTTCGTATCGCCCTTTTCCCAAAGATACCAAGTCATAGTGCCCGGCTCGACTTCGACTCCTTCATGAGGGCTAGGGATCGTCATTTTGAGTCTTACTTTTAAACCATTCACTTCGACAGAGGAAGTTGTGGCCCCGCCAGCATGATTTAAACTAATACCTACAGTTTTTGTTTCTTCCGCACTGTACAAATTATAGCTTGGAAAATAAATACCAGCAGTCCCCTCCATCACTTTTTCCATGTCTTGTAATACCCATGAAGTAATTGTAAAATCATTGCTTATGCCGGAAATCGTATCCGAAAAACAATCGTCCACCGAATCACCAATGTCCAAAATATCCACCTTTGCGATCACCTGGTTGGGGCGACAGCTGTCAAAATCTCCAGTTGATGTTTTTGGCGTGATGCCATCAGGTGTTGGGCGGCCTTTGGAAAATCCAACTGCAGCTGGCAATAAAAATAAGAGTGTTAAGAATAAATAGCGTGATTTCATAATGGGGGTCTCCTCGTGTCGGGTTAAGTTTTAACACCACCCTATAAAGCAAACACAGTACCAACTCTTAAAAAAAAAAAAAACAGTTGTTTCAGCTATTTAAGAAATAACAGTTTTAAAACACGGGGGAAACAGTCAACAATCTGACGTTCTTGTTAAGAATGGAGCCCCAATTTCTTGTCGTGATTTTAATCGCCTATTGAAAAATCATCTAAAATAAACTACAATGTAACAACAATGCATTTTACCTGGGATCCAAATAAAGCGAGTGCCAACATAAACAAACATGGCGTTTCTTTTGAAATGGCACAAAGTGTTTTTGATGACCCCTTTCATTTGTCGATTCTAGATAGCAAACTTCACACAGAAGAACGCTGGATCACAATTGGAAGATCACTATCTCAAAACACATTGGTGGTTGTTCACACCTACAAAACAAAGGAAAATGGCATAGAAACAATACGCATCATTTCAGCAAGACGGGCAACAAGAAAGGAAATAAAAGATTATGAAAAAGGAATATGATTTCTCAAAAGGCGTTCGCGGCAAATTTTATCGCCCCAAAAAAGTCCAAAAAACCATCAGACTGGACGAAGACATTTTAACTTTTTATCAAAAAATGGCTGACGAACATGGAATCCCTTACCAGACTCTCATCAACCTCACTTTACGGAAGTTCTTGGCCGAAAAAGACCAAATTGTCATACAAGCACCGTGAAATATTTAAAAAAAAATGCTAGGTGATCACCCATGAATTACTGGCTCGTAAAATCAGAACCTTTCAAATACAGTTATGACGATCTTGTGCGCGACAAAAAAACCTTTTGGGATGGCGTGCGCAATTACCAAGCACGCAACAACCTGCGCGCCATGAAAAAAGGCGACCAAGTGTTCTTTTACCACAGTAACGAAGGCAAAGAGATCATCGGCATTTGCGAAGTGGCTAAAGAAGCCTACCCCGACCCCACAGCAAAAGAAGGCGATTGGTCAGTGGTCGATGTCAAAGCAAAAAAGAAATTCAAAACACCCGTGACACTCAAACAAATCAAAGACGAACCAAAACTTGCCGATGTGGCTTTGATCAAGCAATCACGTTTGTCTGTTATGCCCATTGAAAAAAAACATTATGATTTGATCTTAAGGATGGCTTCATGAGCAACACACCCACTGCAATCGACGCCAATGAAAATGGCTTGAACATCACTTGGAGCAATGGCCAGATCACAAATTTAAATGCCCGCACCTTGCGCATTAACTGTAACTGCGCTTCTTGTGTTTCCGAAATTTCTGGCGAACGCACACTCAACGAAAGTCGCGTGCCTCAAGACATCACTTTGACTGGCGCGCAACCCACCGGCAATTACGCCATCAGCCTGGCGTTTTCAGATGGTCACGCGACCGGTATTTACACCTATGAACATCTTAGGGGCTTAAGCTCCTAGGCACAATTAAGTGATCCCGCATCCCCCCAAAATTTCCTGAAAAACAGGCCTTTTCTCCCCAGCCGTGACGCTCAGACAATTTTAAACCAATAATTTCAGTCAGTTAGATCTAAAATTCTGGCATTCTATTTGCATTTTTGTCACCGTGGTTCAAAAAATACCAAATATACTCCTCTCTGAAAACGCTCCCGAATCCTTAAAAAATCTGGATGCCGACTCGTCTGGTAGCCTAGACGCACAGGAAATAAAGCAAATTGAATCCTTAAAGCCAGAAGAGCAAAACAAAGAATTTGCGGCAACGGCCACATACATTGAAGAACAATTTCAAGAAGCTCCTGAAAAAACTTATCAGTTTTGGCAGGGCTTAAACCGCTTTGATGATAATCTCACAAAAAAGGTCCGCGCTTATTTTAATGTTTCCGGATTGGTGGAAGTCGAAATTTCGGAGGATCAACGCCAGGCATCTTTCCATGTTTTAGGAAATACATTTACAGTCACAATCCATAAGGATGACCCCACACCACTTTCTCAAATAGAAATATCTCGAATTGAAGAAGCATTGGGAAAACTTGCTGAAAATAACCGTGAATCCTTGGAACTTCTTGCAGAAAGAAATCAAGGACGTGGCGAGGATAAGGGATTGGAATTTATCTACGCTACAAAACAGATTTTAAACACACAGTACAAGTTCAAGGAATCAACTGCCGCACAGTACCACACAACGATTGATCAAATTCTTTTAATGAGATCAATTTCTCTAGAAAGCATCATGCACGAGATCAATCACGCGATCGACGACGAATTACTGCCTGACCAACCAAGGAATGGACTGTATTACTCTTCTGATCTCCCGTCTCATCCCTTAAGAAATGAAGACGCTTTTGAAGCCTGCCCAGAAGAATTGGTTATTGAGTTAAGAAATGAATACAGAAAAAGTTCTACCGACCAGTCACGGTATTGGGAACTCAGAAAACAAATCTCACGATATCCAGGTATCCACTCGTTGTACAGCTGCACCAACTCCGTAGAGTACTATGCAGAAACTTCAAAGGGCTATGATGACGTTCCTTATACCTCTTTGCTTCAAATTGTAGCTGATCGCCTCAAGTCCGAAACGGCTTCAGCGGATGAAATTAAAGCCGGACTTGATGAAACAAAAGCGATTTACGATCAAACAACAAATGATCCTCTTAAATCGCGTCTCCTAAGTTTTTGGGCGGATATTCTTGGCCTAAATGAATCGGAAAAAGCCGCAACCAATCCCCTGCCAAAGGATTTTCTAGAGTTCGCTCTTATGAAAATCATCGTCGAAAACCCAACCTACGCACAACAAAATGCAAAAAAAATCATACAAAAGATTATCGATTTAGACTTACTACTGCTGATCTCTCATTTTGAAGCTCAACGCCTTCTCAATAGCCTTCTCATTGATTGCAAAGGCTCTCCAGATATCATCTATTTTGCACTCGATAAAATTAGAAACAACTACACTCCAGCCAAGATAATTTCCATAGACTACAGCAAGTTTAGTGCAGATATTTTTTCTCGTTCAGAAGACCCTGGCCGAGAATCCCTACTTTATCTGTTGATAAAAGATTCCTTTGAATGCGACGTAAAGGATAAGCCAAGTATCCTAAGAGTTTTCTTTCCCAATAAAGAAATCCATAAAATATTACCCTGGTATACAATAAATAATCATAAATCACTCAATCAAGCCTTGGCTATGGTCGATGAAAATCTTCAATTGGCCTTTCAAGATGTTTATCAAAACGAAACTGATGACTCAAAAAAAGCCGAGCTACTCGTAAATCTTGTTGATGACTTTTTCTTTGATCAAGGATTGCGACTCCCCAAAACAACAGGGCTTTTAAAAGAAATCCTCGCTTCAGGAGATATCCCACAAACAGTAAAAGAAGAAATGCAGTTTTTAAAATCGCCTGACAATTGGATTGCCCTCTCTGAAATCCCTGAAGAAAACCCTGAATTGGTTTTTGCTTCAAAAGAATTCCTTGGTCTGTATGCTGTTCTGGTAAAGAAAAACCCAAATCGATCTGAAGCCAACCTATATGTTCAACGTCTCATTCCTTCAAAAAGTAAGGCTCCAGAAAATCTAAAAGAGCCTTATGCAAAATCATATTTAAATGCTTTGTTTAATACCGCTTTATTAAGCGAAAATTTTAAAGATCCCATGTTTCAATCAGCGCAGAACCATGAGTTAAAAGCTATTTCTCGTGCTATTTTAAATGATCCAGACAACCTCCACTCAGAATTTCGCAACTATTTTGCAAAAATGTTTTTTAGAGATTCTTCTATTTCGGACGCAAAGAAACGTGAATTCGCCTACTACCTCAATGCAAAAGATTCTAGATGGGCAACAACTGATGAAAAATCTTGGAAAAAATCTGTGGCGGCTGCTGAGCGCTTTTTAACAAAGAACAATAAAAAGATTTCTCATTCGTGATTAGTCTCTTCATCTTCTTTATTCTTCACCTTCCTCCACAAATACACATAGCCCGCAATGCAGATGAGAATCAGCACAAAGCCGGTGATTTGCCCGGTAGAAATCAAGCCATCAAAATAAAGACCTCGATCACGGTCGCCGCGTAAGAATTCAATCATGCCGCGAATAAAGGAATACATGCCAAAAAGCAGAATGAAAATTTCACCATCAAATTTTTTGCGCGCGTAACGCCAATGCAAAAAGATCAGCAAGAAAAGACCATTTAAAAAATCGTAGAGCTGTGTGGCATGCAAAGAAACACCAGGGAATTTGGAACCCGCGTCCGAACTGGGATGATCAAAAACAAAGTGCAAAAAGAAATCAGTCGGTTTGCCGTAACAACAACCCGCCCCCAAACAACCAACGCGAATCGCCATGACCAGAATGGGCACCGCCATGGCAATGTAATCGGCATACGCTAAAATATTCACCTTGCGCAAACGCAGGTACAAGAGCACCGACAACGAACCACCAATGTAAGCCCCAAAAGACACAAAGCCACCGCGCCAAAATTCAAAAACGCGCGTCCAGTCTTCTTGGTAAAACCACAAAGCCTCAAAGAACACATGAAAAATACGAGCCCCAAGAATACCAAAAATAGCACCGATGATGCCGCAATCCAAAACAATCACCTGCGAAAAACCGAGTTTGGGCGCGCGAAAATACAGATAAAAGGTGAGGATCAACACACCAACCATCACCATAAAGAAAAAGGTGGGGATGATGAAGTCGCCTTGATGAATGACAAATGGAAACATAAGTTCTCGCTATTCAGGGCTAGAAGCTTGGGACTCAACAAAAGACATTCTTAAGTTTTGGATGATCAAAAGAACAACCGCACAGGTAATGGCAATATCCGCCACATTAAACGCCGGCCAAGTCAATGGGATCACCACATGATACCCAAAAATCTCCGTGTTGATGATTTTGTTGTTTATGTGAAACGATAAAAAATCCACCACCGAACCACGCCAAAAACGATCTGTGAGGTTGCCTAAGGCCCCACCCAAAATCAAACCAAGAGCCGATAAAGAAATTTTATCTTCTTCTTCAATGGTTTTGGCGTACTGGTAAAGAAAGACACAGGCCAAAACACCAATGCCGTAAAAAAACAAATTACGCCAAGGCGAGTCCCAGCCGCTGAGCACACCAAAGGCAGCACCCGTGTTGCGACCATGCACCAAATCAAAAAAACCATTGATGATGGTGACCTCGGAACCAAGCGGCAGATACGTGTCCACAAGCGCTTTTGTCAGGTGATCCAAAACAAAAACCAAGGCCGCAAGCCTGAGTATAATCTTAAGCTTTGTTTTCACTTATTTGTTTAGCTCCTCATCGATGAGCTCTTTAAACGCCTCAAAAGGCTGAGCTCCCGAAAGGAACATGCCATTGATAAAATACGCTGGCGTACCAGACACTCCGTATGAAGAACCCTGACGCTGATCTTTGTCGATTTCTGCATAGTACTTGTTTGAACTCATGCATTTTTCGAACTGCTCTTGATTGAGTTTAAGATCCTGGCCAATGGACTTAAGCTTTTCAGTAGAATGCTTGCCTTGCGATGCCCAAAGCATTTCACTGTATTCCCAATACTTGCCTTGATCGCCCGCACAGTGTGCCGCATTGGCAGCGTCTTTGGCTTGTTTGTGAAAGCTCAAAGGAAAGTCACGGAACACATAGTGCACCTTGCCTTCATAATCTTTAAGTATGCGATCAATGGTTGGACGCGCGCGTTTGCAAAAAGGACATTGGTATTCTGAAAACTCCACAATGGTGATTGGCGCGCCTTTTGGCCCTTTGCTGGGATCATCGTCAGTAGAGACTTCGACACGAGGACGCTCTAGGTTCACTTTGATTTTTGCGTTTTTACGAAGATCATCCAGGTAGTTGTTCAATGCCATTTGACGTTTTTGCGCCGTGATTTGAGCCACCAGATCGTTTTTGACTTCTTCAAAACCTTTGCCCTTAAAGCGATTTTTTTGCATTTGATAAAAAGCCTGCGCTTCCGCTTCTGTGACCGTAGCAACTTTGTTCATGATTTCTTTACGAAGGGTCACTAATTTTTTGCCCTCTTTTTTGGCAGCCTCTTCTAAAAGGTGTTGATCAATCATGTCTTCAATCACATCGCGTTTGATGTCATACATTTGGCTTAAGATTTTGATCATGCGTTGACGCGCGCGACCATCGACTTCTTCGCTGGTGATTTGTTTGTCATTCACTGTGGCCAAAACTTCGGCGTGAGACACAACCGGAAAAAGGCTAAAAAGAACCAAAATAAGTACAAAGGCTTTCATCAACAACATCCTTTCTGAGTAAAAATTGAGTGCCAATTATAAGTTAAAACACTTTATCTGTCACCTTTTGGGTACATCCAAAAATTTCATCTGCAATTCTTGATCAATAAGGCCTAATTTATTCTGTTCTGTCAGAATAAGCCCCACAAACCAGCTCTTTGTGACTCCCTTTAACGCCTGCGCTGGCAGCCAGTCACAATTTGAGTCCGCACAAAAACGCACAGGCAATCCCACCAAAGCAGACAAAGCTTTTTCGGCCCCGGGTGTATTTTTAGGCCAGGCGTCATCATTAGTACGCTTTTCGCCAACAAAGGTTGCCAAAACCAATAATTTTTCCTGATAGTCTTGTAAATCTAAGGGTTTTTGCGGAACAGGTCCCGTTAACTGAGCCGCTTTCAACATCACAAAAACCGCGACACCAAAAAAAATCAGGCTTAAAATTGGATCGTATTTTTTAGAAAGCAAAAGATAACCCACAAACACCAAGACGGCTGTCACAAACCAAGAATAAGGGAAGGCGACAAACTCATAGCGCTTAAAAAACAACGCGCTCCCGATTGCCAAAAGAAGAGCTGTGAGTGGATGCAGAATGTATTTTTGCCAAGGGTGAATCACCCGGACTGTTTAGCCCTGCGAAGATAAGGAATCAATTCATTCCTGCACGGCGAGCTCATCAAACAAATTGGGTAAGTTTGCAAAAACCAAGGGATGCATTTTTTGAAGGAATTTTTCTAAATCGTCACCTGGCACCAAATCATCTTGATGCGTTTGGATATTATCGGCGCATTGTCGTAGGATTTTTTGCATGATCCTTGCTTGCTTTTGCTTGTCTGACACGTATTTTTTCATTTTTGGCAAAGTGGACGTTCCATGACAACTGACCTCCTCTTTCCTTCCCGGGGATACAGCAACCCATTTGGGGTAATTAAAAAATCGGTTGGGATTCACCAACCTGCTTAATGAAAGTTCGGATCCCTGAACAACTGTTGACGTGTCAACAGCACCACTTGCTGCAACACCAGCACTTGGGGATGTCGCAACACCTTGGGTCTGAGTGTCAGATCCTGTTGAAGTCGCATGATTAGCAACCACAGGCGAAAGAGATGGGGTTGTGAGTTTTGGTGACATTAATGAACTCCATCAGAGGCTCATTCATGAAGCGTGATTTTAAAGTACGTGTACTGAGTACGTACGTAAAAAATTTTAAATAACATATAATTAATTTTATTTAATATTTTAAAAAAATATAAAAACATGGTTCGAGACTGGTTTGTTTGCCGTGCCTTGGGTTTACCAGCCTTCCGGTTCGTCTTAGACGAACGTAGAGGAAGGCGGACTGATCGCAATGGCACTCCTACGTCATCAGAGGAGTTTCACGACGCCAGTCCAGGAACATAATCAACAAATACTAGATTGCGTCAGCAGTTTTTACCTTCGTCATGTGATTTTCTGTAGGTAACCCCCGTGGCTGTCTTCGATCAATATCGCATAAGTCCAAACCATCTTCCTGAAACGGCAGGCATCGGGGCCTACCCCACACCCCAGAGGCGGGCGCAGCGCCTGGTGGAGGAGCGACCATAATTTTATAATTTTGGCCGTTCTCGAACGCCACTACATTTTAGTGAATAGTGAAGGATGGAATCAAATATAGCCTCAAACTTCTTAGGCTCCTAGGTACTTAAGCTTCTAGGTACAATAATAACGAGCCCCTAGAACGCGAGACTAAAGACTAGATTGCGTCGTCGTTTCAATTCTCGCAATGACATCTTCGAGCAGTAGAACTTTTTCACCTAGGCACCTTTACCTGTCGCGCCGAAGCTTTAGTGGTGCGGACCTTGTCGCGCCGTAGTCTGCCGTGGTGGACGAAGGCGGAAGCTTCCGGTAGCAATACCAAATCTCACACCAAACTCACACACCATCCAGATGATCTGAATTCCTTTGCCGAGTAATTTATAATTGTGGGTAAACATCGACCGAGCGAAT
This sequence comes from Deltaproteobacteria bacterium, assembly GCA_024233595.1. Lineage (GTDB taxonomy): Bacteria > UBA10199 > UBA10199 > UBA10199 > JADGCS01 > JACKPK01. The sequence goes on along the minus strand of JACKPK010000002.1, from coordinate 124,462 downwards.
ATGTTTTGAGAAAGCGTGATTGTTTCAAGAGCGTGGCCACGTACGTGTTCAGGACAGCGAACTGGATCATTTTGTGCAAAGGGTGCTCAAAACTCTAACACGAAAGTCGCGACCGGAACGCGCAAGCCGACAGCACAATATCGCCAGTACGAGGCGATTGAAACAATTGCCAAAAAAAGCTGACAAAACACATCTGGAAAATAAGAATCGTAAAAACTCGCTAAGGATTCGCGCATGCTAAAACCATTGCTCAAGACCGCTTCACCACCTTTAAAAATCCCAAGAGGATCATCGCGATCAAACTCATAAAGGATTTGATCACGAGCTAAATCGTAACGAAACGAACCATGACCTTTTTCGGTCTGCACATGAATGGCGCTGTTTGCGCCTTGTGTGGCCACCAAAGCCACTGCAGGGTGAATGCGCAATTCATCGAGCAAAAGAGACTCATGCGAGATCTCTTCAAAACACTTGCGGCCCTTCCAGCCCTCTTGGCCTTTAAAATAAAGATGCACCATGCCGTTACCCGACACCATGCTGGCCGCATCAAATTTAAACTTAGCGATGTTGGTGTAATAAAAAGTACGCAGGCCTTTTTCTTGTTCCAACCAAGGACCCACATCAAAATGCGAATGTGTGTCCGACAGCCCATGATCCGCAACCACAAACACCAAAGTCTCTTCTTCTAAACCAACGCGACGCAAATCCTCGCGCATCTTACCAATGTAAGAATCAATTTCTTGATACGCCTTGCGCACACGATCGTGAAACACCGAACTGCGATGCGAGTACTCATCGACACTGGGAAACACCACAAACGCAAAGTCGAAATCCTTGCTGGCAATCATTTTGGTCATAGTGTGCGAAGCCACACGATCAATGTAAGACCAACGATCTGTCATGTGCGCGTAATAGTAATGCCAAATACGCCCACCACTGGTCAGGTCATGCCCTTTTTTAATGCCCTTGGTGACGCCATTAAAAATACTTTTTGATTGCGGAAAAACTTCCCACGCCGTTTTGATTTTTGGATTCATGTCCGAATCCAAAAACATGGTCTCTGGCCCACAATAACTACGAAAGCTTTTAAAGCCCCAACCTGACTTGGCGTAATGCGGTTTATCAAACCAACGAATCCCGGGAACATTACAAGTGCCCGGAAAACATCCTGTCACATAAGGCAAATACGCAGGGCCTGTTGTGGAAGGAAAACAGGTGAGCATGGATTTATTGGTGCCCTTGGCCGCAAAGTAATCGGCCATGTTTGGCAAATTGCCCTTGGCCATTTCTTCGTTTAAAACATCTGGCCTGGCGCCATCAGCTAGGATGATGATGGCTCTTTTGTAAGGAGCGTCACTCACTTGGAAATGTCTTTCAGTTTTTTCTCCATGCGTCCCACAAGATCATCAAATCCGTTTTTGTCGATGATGCGGTGGAACTGCACTTTGTAATTGGAAAGCAAAGAAGCCTCATCCACAATCACGTCAAAAATTTTCCAGCCATAAGGCGTTTTGAGCAATTTGTAGGTGATGTCCAAATTCATTTTTTCTTTTGGCACATACATTTGCGTGTAAACAGTCGACTTGGTTTTTTCATTATTATCGAGTGTCTCTTTGTTGTAGTTAATGGTGTATAGTTTATCGCCACCACGTAATTGTTCTTTAGAAAAAATCGCTTTGGTTTCTAGAAGACGTGTCATCAAACTCACAAAATAATCGCGTTGCTTTTGCGCCAGCGTTTCCCAATGACTTCCCAATGACAAACGACAGAGCTCGCGAATGTCAAAAGTACCACGAATGATTTTGCGTTTGAGCTCTTTGTTTTGCTCGACTTGCTCCGGTGTTAAATCACTGCCCAACTGGTATTGTTCAATGGTTTTATCCAGATCTTTAATGGCCTGCAATGGCGGAACGATTTGATCAGGGGGCACAGGTTGCCCTGGTTGTTCTAAAATTTCGGGGTCAATGTCGTAAGTGCGCTCAGCCTTTTTTTGCTCTGGCTGAACGGAGTCAGTTTGTTGACCTGCATCTTGCGAAGATGACGAACAATTTAAAACCAAAACACTCATTAACATCATCAAAAAAAACTTCATGGGGACCTCAAAAATTTTGTCATGTCGACCAGCCTTACAACTGATTCACATCGTATAACGTGCCAATCTGTGATTTGATCTTTGCCACAGCTGTATTGTAATTAAAAATATTTTCGTACAACGCGGCCTGAATCAACAAATAGCTCTGCACAGCTTCTAAATAATCCTTTTTTTCACCAAGTCCAATGTCCAAATTGCTTTTGGTCAAAAACACCACCTGACGTGCAGATTTCTTTTCTTGTTCCGCTCGCATTAACAATTTGCGACGCTGCTCTAACTCTAAAAATGAATTTTTCATGTCGATTTCTAAAAGCCTGTGTTTGGAACGCTTTTCAGCAATGGCTTTGTACTTTTCGGCTTTGGCTTTCTCGACTTTGGATTTTATTTTTCTAAAATCCAATTCACCAGCAAGCTCAAACCCCACACCAGCACGCGTGAAGTTAAAAGGATTGTTAAAAGCCGAATCATCTTCGTCACCAATGATACCGGGGCTCACGCCATAATCAATGAATGAGCCTAAAATCAGCTTGGGATAATACTCGCGTTTTTCCAATTGCAATTGTTTATCTTTGGCCCAAACTTGCTTTTGCAAAAGCTTGAATTCAGCTCGACTGTTTTTGGCTTGCTTCAGAAGATCTTCGTAAGAACGATACGGAAAGTGTTCTTTATTTAAAGTTTTGTTTTTTAGCAGAAGCACCACATCATCTTCCAAACCCAAACGGTACTTCAACATGGCCTTGGCAATGGTGCCCTTTTTATACGCTTCATCGGCTTTCTTTTCGACCTGATACAAAACCGCTTTGAGCTTTAAAATTTGTAACTGATCAGCATTCTCTTCGCGTTCCAGCTCGCCAATTTTATCAGAGATGGCATCCAAACCTTTTTGCGCCAAAATCGAAAGTTCATCGGCCAACAAAATGCCATGATACAACTTATAGACATCAAGCAGGATCTCATCAGCCTTGCGCTGCTTTTGCAAACGAGAAGCATCAATGCCAATGTCTGCCAACTCTTTAGAAATGGCAAGACGACCAAAGGTAGTCACCGGAATACCGGCTTCAATTTTAAAAGAATTAAAAACTGAAATGTCGCCACTAAAAAATGACTGTGCCGGGTTGTTTACGTCTTTAGGAACAGGAGCAATGCGGTATTGGTATTTAACAACAGGCACATAACGTTTGGTGGCTTCTATTTTTTGTGCGATCGACCCGACCACATCGTAATGAGCCATTTTAATGTCTTCGTTGTTATTCAACGCGTAACGAATGCAATCGTCCAGCGATAAGGTTAGCACCTGTGAGTCAGCAAATGATCTTGCAGAAAACAAGATCAAAACAATAAAAATAAAAAGAGGGGCAAGGTATTTGTGTTTTGTTGTCATTCGTTCTTGAGAAACCGATTTACCCTTTCGCCAAAATAATAGCAAAACCAGAGCAACACAGCGCTCACGATAAAATACACCAAGACCTGATAGGCTTTGATGCCTGCGTAAATGGTTTTGCCCAAATACAAGCCATTTTGCGACAGCTGATAAGCCTGCCACGCGGCCTGCAGAGCCTCGTCATAATTTTTTAAGAGCAAGTTGACCTGATACAAACCATGAAACGCCAACACCTGCTCTTGATCGGGCAAACCTTTAATTTCTAAAGTGTTTTTCAGCCAGGTTCGCGCCGCTTGGTTTTCTTGAAATGCCAAAAAAACCTGAGCAACATGGTAACGAATCAGCCCAGAATTTGGATTCAAAGAAAGCGCCTTTAAGAAATAAGGCAAGGCTCCTTGAAAATCAGCAAACTTAAAATGACTCAAACCAAGATTATCCATTAACAACGCGTCCTGTGGATGACGTTTGGCAAGATCACCACAATAAGAAAGTGCTTTGTCTTTTTCGCGCAAACTGGTGTGCAAAAAACACAACTCCGTGAGCAACATGTCTTGATTGATTTCTTCGCGACCCAATAAACTTTGGTAAATCTCAGCCGCTCTTTTGTACTCCATGCCCTGCGCGTACAAATACGCCAACTCTGCTTTAACTTTAGCATTGTTGGGGTCTTTTTCTAAGGCTTGCAACAAAACCGGCACCTTTTGATTCAAAGAAAGCGGTTGCGCTTGCACCGCAAACACACCAAGCACCAGAAACAACATCAGGCTCAAGAAAAAGCGTGGTTTTGAAACAAAAACAAAACTCATCGACTGTGTTTCTCCTGCAGTTTTCGAATACGCATTCTCAAAGCATTGAGTTTAATGAACCCTTCGGCATCCGCTTGATTGTAAACATCATCTTCTTCAAAAGTCGCAAATTCAGGATTAAATAAAGACTGATCTGATTTGCGTCCCGTGACAATCACATTGCCCTTGTACAACTTCAAACGCACAGAACCATTCACGGGTTGCTGACTTTCATCAATAAGTTGTTGAATGAGTTCCCGCTCAGGAGCGTACCAAAAACCATTGTAAACAAGACGCGCGTAATCTGGCATGAGCTTGTCTCTAAGATGCATGACCTCGCGATCCAAAGTGATGGATTCCAAAGCGCGGCGGGCCTTGAATAAAATCGTACCGCCCGGGGTTTCGTAAACACCGCGAGACTTCATGCCCACAAAACGATTCTCGACCAAATCCACTCGACCAATGCCATTCACACCACCCAAACCATTAAGCTGTGCCAGCATCTGTGCCGCCGAAAGCTCTTCGCCGTTGAGCTTGATCGGATCACCGTTTCTAAATTCGATTTCGATCTCGGTGGCTTTGTCAGGCGCTTTTTCTGGCGACACACTCAACACGTACATTTCTTCCGGAGCTTCCTGCCACGGGTCTTCCAAGATACTGCCTTCAAAACTGATGTGCAAAAGGTTGCGATCCATGGAGTAAGGTTTGGCTTTGATGTTCTCAACAGGGATGCCATTTTTTTCCGCGTACTGGATCAGCTTTGTGCGGCTCAATAAATCCCATTCGCGCCACGGAGCAATCACGCGCACATCCGGCTTAAGAGCGTAATAAGTCATTTCAAAACGCACCTGATCATTACCCTTGCCCGTGGCACCATGACTAACTGCTTCGGCACCTTCAGCATCGGCAATCTCGATTTGTTTTTTTGCAATTAAGGGACGCGCTATAGACGTGCCAAGTAAATAAGTGCCTTCGTACAAAGCATTGGCGCGAAACATCGGGAACACAAAATCACGCACAAATTCTTCGCGCAGATCTTCTATGTAAATTTTACTGGCACCCGTTTTAATGGCCTTTTCGTTCAAGGGAGCAAGCTCTTCACCTTGCCCAAGATCGGCAGCAAAACAAACCACTTCGCATTCGTAGTTTTCAATGAGCCACTTTACAATAACACTGGTGTCCAATCCACCAGAGTAAGCCAACACCACTTTATTAATTTTTTGATTCATAAAAATTCTCCAAGTCTTTCCATCACAGCCATTTGCCCATACAAGCGATTCTCCGCCTCATCAAAAACAACCGAATGCGGTCCATCTAAAACTTCTGATGTGATTTCTTCTTCGCGATGCGCTGGCAAACAATGCAAAACCAACACATCGGGTTTTGCTTTTTTCACAAGCGCCAGATTAACCTGAAATGGCGCAAACGCTTTTTTCTTTTGCTCACTGACCTCTTGCCCCATCGAAAACCAAGTGTCGGTCACAATCACATCAGCATCTTGCACAGCCACGTTCACATCAGCATTTAAAATGATGCGATTGTGATCATTGTGTTCTTTAAGAATAGTTTGGTCCGGTTCAAATCCCTTGGGCGTGGCCACGCGCAATTCAAAACCAAAAATGTGACTCGCCACAATCCACGAATGCGTCATGTTGTTGCCATCACCCACATAGGCCACGATCATTTTAGAAAGATCCTTGCCCTTTTCTTTTAAGGTCACCAAATCGGCTACAAGCTGACAAGGGTGAAACGCATCTGTTAAACCATTAATGACCGGAACACTGGCGTGCTTGGCAAGCTCTTCTAAACGTTGGTGCTCAAAGGTGCGGAACAAAATTAAATCTGCGTAACGCGAAAGAACCTTGGCCGTGTCACCATAAGACTCACCACGACCAATCTGCGACACATCTTGATTTAAATAAATAGCATGCCCACCCAAAAGCGCCATGCCCACTTCAAAAGACACGCGTGTTCGTGTTGATGATTTTTCAAAAATCATGGCGAGCGTTTTGCCCTTAAGTGTTTGCGGACAAGCACCTTGCTTTTTGAGTGCTTTAAGCTCAATGGCGCGTTGCAAAATCTCTTCGAGATCACTCTTTGAAAATGATTTTAAGGTCAAAAAATTCTTCATACACTAACCACAAACCCCTGGCCCCTCGCCTCTAGTCCCTAATAAACCATTGTCCCCACACCTTCATCGGTAAAAATTTCCAACAGGATCGCGTGTTGAATTTGGCCATTCACAATCGCGACAGATTCCACGCCGTGATGCAAAGCCTCTAAGCCCGATGAAATTTTTGGGATCATGCCACCGGAGATCACGCCTTCTTCGATCATGTCTTTGACTTGTTTTTTGCGCAACACACTCATCACCTTGCCATCTTTGCCTTTAACGCCATCAACATCCGTGATGAGAATGAGTTTTTCGGCATGCAAGGCTTTGGCAATTTCGGCAGCGGCTGTGTCGGCGTTAATGTTTAAGGAATCACCTTCTTCAGAAATGCCAATGGGAGAAATCACTGGGATAAAATTTTCTTCGTACACCAATTTGTTCACAAGCTTCGGGTTCACATTTTTGATTTCACCAACAAAACCCAAATCACATTCCTGTGTGCTGCCATCTTGGTTTTTGATTTTTTGTTTTGGCATTTTTACAGCTTGCAAAAGATTGCCATCGACCCCCGACAAACCAACAGCAGCGCCACCCATTTTATTAAACAGATTGACGATCTCGCTATTCACGCGCCCCACCAAAACCATTTCGACAATCTTCATGGTTTCTTTATCAGTCACACGCAAACCGTTAACAAACTGACTTTGCACACCAAGCTGATCAAGCGTTTCTTTGATCTGAGGACCACCACCATGCACAACAACGGGGTGAATCCCCACATGCTTGAGCAAAACCACATCGCGCACAAAAGACTGACGCAGGGTTTCATCGACCATGGCGTGACCACCGTATTTGAATACAAAAACCTTGCCGCGAAACTTTTGCAAATAAGGCAAAGCTTCAATCAAAGTGCCTGCTTTAGAAATAATGTCTTTCATACCAGGAGTTCTCTTAATCAAATTATAAAATATACTGACTCAAATCCTGATTCTTAATCACATCAGCCAAGCGTTCTTGGATGTAAGCCGCATCAATGTGAAAAGTCTCACCACGTTTCTCGCTTGCTTCAAAAGAAATGTCATCCATGACTTTTTCTAAAATGGTGTGCAAGCGACGCGCGCCAATGTTCTCCATTTGGTCATTGGCTTGCGCTGCCAAATCGGCCATGGCCTCTACGGCATCATCTTTAAAATCCAAAGTGACATTTTCTGTGTTCATCAAAGCGCTGTACTGTTTGAGTAAAGAGTTTTGCGGCTCTTTTAAAATGCGCAAGAACTCTTCTTTTTTAAGCGAATGCAATTCCACACGGATCGGAAAACGCCCTTGCAGTTCCGGGATCAAATCGCTTGGCTTGGTCACATGAAACGCGCCCGAGGCAATGAAAAGCACATGATTGGTTTTCACAAAACCATACTTGGTCGAAACCGTAGAACCTTCAACAATGGGAAGAATATCGCGCTGCACACCTTCACGACTCACATCAGGACCACCACGCGATTCCGAATTACCAGCGATCTTATCGATTTCATCTAAAAAGATAATGCCGTTATTCTCAGCCAACTTCACCGCTTGTTTGGTGATGCTTTCCATGTCCAAAAGTTTATTAGCTTCGTCAGAGGCCAAGACCTTTAGCGCTTCAGGCACAGTGTACTTACGCTTTTTATCTTTGGACGGGAACATGTTGCCAAACATGTCTTTTAAATTGTTAGAAAGATCATCCATGGTGCCACCCGCCGAAATGATTTCGACCATGGGCATGCCACCACCAAAGTTAGGCGTTGGCCCTTGTGCGCTTGGTGGGTCCAGTTCCACCTTGCGATCATCTAATTTGCCATCGCGCAACATCTGACGCATTTTTTCTCGCGTCTTGCTAGCTGATTCATCGGCGGGTGCAGCTGGTGTTTTGTCTTCTGCGTTCTCTTCAAAAGAAAGCGGTTTGGCTGTTTCTTTTTTGGGCGGCAATAAAATATCGAGCAAACGTTCTTCCGCTAACTCTTCAGCTTTTTTCTTCACGCGCTCGCGCTCTTGTTCACGCACCATGTTCACTGCAATTTCCACAAGATCACGCACCATGGATTCCACGTCTTTGCCAACATAACCCACTTCTGTGAACTTAGACGCTTCGACCTTGTAAAACGGTGCTTCCGCGAGTTTTGCCAAACGACGCGCGATCTCGGTTTTGCCAACACCGGTTGGGCCAATCATGATGATGTTTTTAGGCGTGATCTCTTCGCGCATGTCGCCTTCCACACGCAAACGACGCCAGCGATTGCGCAAGGCAATGGCAACCGCGCGCTTGGCATCTTTTTGACCGATGATGAAACGATCAAGCTCTTGTACAATTTCACGAGGGCTTAAATTCTTAATGGACTCTTGGTTTTGTCCGCTTTCATTTTCTGACATGAGTTATCCTTAAAAATACTAACCTAAAGATTCAGTGGTGATGTTGTGATTGGTGTAGATGCAGATATCGGCCGCAATGTTCATGGCCTTTTGCACGATTTGTTCTGGCGTTAAATCTGTGTTTTCTGCCAGCGCACGCGCAGCACTCAAGGCGTACATACCGCCAGAGCCAATAGCGCAAATGCCGTCATCGGGTTCAATGACATCGCCCGTGCCCGAAATGGTAAACAGGCTTTCTTGATCAGCCACAATCAAGAGCGCTTCGAGCTTACGTAAAATGCGATCGGTGCGCCAGTCTTTGGCCAATTCAACCGCAGCACGCATAAGATTGCCAGAATGCTCTTTGAGTTTGCCTTCGAACTTTTCAAACAACGTGAAGGCATCGGCAGTGGAACCCGCAAAACCAGCAACAACCTTGCCTTCGTTCATGCGACGCACCTTGCGCGCCTTGCCTTTCATCACCGTGTTGCCAAGACTCACTTGACCATCGCCTGCAACCGACACTTGCTTGCCTTTTTTCACCGCAACAATGGTTGTTCCTTCAAACATATGTATCTCCAAAATCGGGCAGACACAGGGGCCTGCCCCTACAGAAAAAATCTATTCACAAACTTTCGCGCAAAATTCTTTCGAGGATCTTTCAGATCGAGGCGGAGTGAAAAATATTGGAAGGCGCGTACATGAACGTACGTAACTGACAATATTTTTTACTCCAACCCAGATTAAAACCAAACCTAAAACCAAAAACAAAAATTGTGCCGAGGTTTGTTCGCATCAAGGCGAAAAGAAAAATTCTGGAAGGCGCGTACATAGACGTACGTAACTGACAGAATTTTTCTCTTCAACGCAGATTAAAACCAAACCTAAAACCAAATCAAAATTATGCCGAGATTCATTTTTATCAAGGCGAATTGAAAAAATCAGAAGGAGGCGTACTAAACGTACGTTGACTGATGATTTTTTTGATTCAACGCAGAGAAAAATGAATCTCGGCATAATTTTAACTTTTGGGATGAGCCTTATCGTATACTCGGGCCAACTCTTCAACCCCAACATGCGTGTAACGCTGCGTTGTTGATAAACTTTTATGACCGAGCAACTCTTGGATGGAACGCAGGTCGGCCCCGGATCCCAGTAAATGAGTGGCAAAACTATGACGAAAAGTGTGTGGCGTCACTGTTTTGTTTAGGCCTGTGGCTTTTAGAACTTTGGCCACCAGGCGTTGGACACTGCGCTGCGAAAGGCGTGTGCCATTTTTATTAAGGAATAAAGCGTCTAAGTCTTTGATTTTTTTAATTTGATTTCGTTCTTCTTGATACTCGTGCAGGGCCTCTAGGGCTTTGGAGCCAATGGGGACCAGGCGCTCTTTGTTGCCCTTGCCCAGAACACGCACCAGGCCTTCTTCTAGATCGAGGGCATCGGTGTTGATGCCAACCAGCTCGCTGACCCGCAGGCCGCTGGAATACAAAAGCTCCAAAATGGCTTTGTCGCGCGCGCCGTACTTTGCGTGGCTCATCTCGACTGCCAGCATGGCATTGACCTCGTCCACATTCAGAAACTTAGGCAGCTTTTTAGGGACCTTAGGGGAACTAATCACCTTGGCCGGGTTCTGGTCGATATCGCCTTTTTTCACAAAGTACTTAAAAAACGAACGCAGCGAAGAGAGCTTGCGCGCAATGCTGGTGGCCCCATTTTTTTGGTACAAAAGCGAAAGGTAAGAACGGATCATCAGAGGATTGATGCGGTCTAAGACTATCATGCCGCGGGACACAGCCTCGCGTTGGTGCTCGGCAAGGTAATCGCAAAACTCTTGCAGGTCTCGCCCGTAGCTCAACACGGTGTTGTGCGAGGCATTGCGCTGGCTCTGCAGGTACTGCAGGAATTCCAAAATCTGCGCTTCAGACGTGATATCAGACAAATCAGTCATGCGGGAAAATTATGCGAAGTTTACAGAGAAGGCAAGAGGCTTTCTCTCTGATAAAAAAGACAAATGATTTCAACTGCTTGATAAATAATATTTTTTTGAACAAATCCACAACTTTGGCCTCCAAAGCGCTGATAATAAGGGTATGAAAACAACACGCTTCCATACCCTTTTGGCCCTCATTTTCACCCTGAGCTTTGCTATAAACTGCAGCGGAGACAGCAATAGCAACAGCAATGCCAGCGACCCGACCGCCACTATTTCTGGTGAGGCTCCATCAGGCGATATCATTAACGACTGGGTCATAAGCGCCAGTATTGATGCCACAAGCTCTGGCGAACCCTGTGATCAATTCGTTGGGGAAAGCACCACTATTTACGCTTCAGTCACCAGCGAAGGCTGCTCTGTGAACGAAAGTCGTTTTGAAGAAAATGACACCAGCGCCAGCTGCGCTGCGGATTCATCTCAAGTCGTTATTTCGCACAATGAGTATGGAGATGACTTTAACGGATATTGCGAAGCAACTTATATAACAAAAGAATCTTACAGCATGACTCTCCAAAACGATGGCAGTTTGTCAGGCACAATGTCGATGGAATTTATAGTCGAGTATTCTGAGACCATTTCTGGAGGCTGTGCAGTGTTCACGAACTACACATGTCACTTCACTGGTTCTGTGAGCGCGGCTCCTGCCTCTGTTTCAACAGATAACACGGATGATGCAGAAGAAAATATCTCCGATACAGACAACACCGACACAACTGATGATGCAATAGAATCAGAAGACAATGCGGATGATACAAACACAGACGACACCGATACCGGCTCAACTGACACAGAAGATTCAACTGACACAAGTGATACAGAAGACGATGTAGACAGCACTGATGACACAACTGACGACACAGAGGACACTAGCGATGATGTGTCTGAGATCACAGGCACTTTGATTCTGAACACCATGAACGCAAGCACCACGATTGTGCTAGCAGGTGATGACATCACCATTGATGCCAACATCACCAACAATAGCAATCAGACCACATTCAATCCCAAATTAGTGCTGACTAAATTGAGTTTGATGAGCTCGCTCAGCGAGCGCTCTGCGAAATCTTTGTTTGCAAACCGCACAGTGATCAGCGCGTCAGAAACCATGAGTTTGTCTGAAAGTGGCACGGAAGAAAAGTCCATTGCTTTCACCCTGCCCAGTGATTTGGCCACAGGACGCTACAGCTTGAGCCTGATCTTCACAGCAGAAGGAAACACAATGAGTGTTGAAAAAGAAGCGATGTCACCTGTTGTGATTAAAGTGGAGTGACTTTTAGCTAATGTCTTTACCCAAAGCAGCAGGCGCTTCAACATAAGCACGAAGCGCTGCTAATTCTTGTTTGATAAGAGCGATTGTGCGAGCAGCACTTTCATCCATGACTTCTGCTTCCACACGCTCACCCAAGCTTAAATCATCGGCAGCATTCAAACGCGCCCAATAACTGCTTTCAGAACCAGCATGAACTTGGTAGTCACTTTTCAGAATCTCTTTGTACTGATCACGAATCAAAGCGAGTAAGCGTAGTTTTTCGCTTGGTGAAACCTGCTCATCCATATGCTGAATCATGTAATCCAACACAAGTTCACTTTGACCACGCGCTGCAAAGTAAATCAGACCAAAAAAGCCTTCCAATTTTTCTGCTTTTTCCTGGCCTTCTAAAGCTGTCCTCACTGATTCAAGCTTGCTAACGATGCGTGTGATCGCTTGATCAGAACTGGCCATGGCTAACAAAGGGCCAATCAATTTTGCATTCTCTTCACTGAGCAAATTCACATCGATGTAATCCAGAGCAATGACTGCCAAGCTGTCTCCTAAATGCGCTGGCACATCTTTTTTTAGATTAGGCCCTTGCGTATCAACATAAAAAACCCGGAAAACCCTAAAGGCTTTTGCAACCTCGGCAGGAATTTGACCAGATTTTATGGAAGTGGCCGCGCCCTTTTCCAAAGCAATTTGAAGATCTAAAATAACTTGATTTAATTCATCCGCAACCAAACGATGTTCATTAAAGTAGCGTAAAAACTCAGTTGCGGCCTGATACACAGCTGATGCTCTTTGGTTTTCCAATACGTAACGATAAGCTAATTTTACTGCGTGAGATAATTCATTTTTATGTTCAAAAACCTTTAACAAAGCACCAGTTTCAGTTTTACATTCCCCAACAACCTTCTCAAAAAGCTTTGCGGCAAAATCATCCAAGCCCAAAGCTCGGCCTTTTGCTTCAATTTTAGCCAAAGCTTTCAAAGCATCCGCGGGTGCATTTAAATCAAGCATGTCCCACAGATCGTTTACAAACTGAGCAGCTTCAATTTGTGAGATCAACGCGTTAGTGGTTTCATCACTTGGCAATTCTTCTTTGCCAACAAAAGCAAATGGCCCAAATTCTAAAATAACCTGGCTTAAATCAACCGGTGCTTGCACCCCTTCAAAAAGCTGAGCCCCTCTCACCAAACTGGAAGGGATCATGCTAATTTGGGCCGCCCCATCTTGTTCATTTAACCCCACCAAAAAACCTGGTCGACTCAGGGCAAAACGTTTGCCATCCGGCTGCTGAACGATCGCCACTTGACTACCCTCTAAGGCATACACAGAAACAACACCGTTGTACCAATTACAAAGAACCCGGCTACTGGCTTCTCCTGATCCAAAACCAAGATCCTGAGCTTGGCGAGTCACGCCAGTTAGTTCATCAGCGTGGCTTATCAATAAAGATGTTGGGAGTTGAAGTGTTGCTGGTCCTGCCATGATGCTTCCTTGTTAAAGGTTAGTGTTTGGTTCGCCCAAACACCCTTCTACATCCACGCAAAAATTTCAAAAAAAACTGACAAGATATTTTAATTTTGCTCACAATGGTGAACGCGAGCTTAATCGAGAAAGCCCCCCAAAGAATTCTGTGTGAAATACCTTAAAAAACCAGCAAGATTATCAACAAACATCGCGTTGCCAGTCCCAAAAGACACAGCCCAACTTTTAAAACCAAGCCGGCAGCAGATTTCTAAACGTTTTTTCAAATCTGTTTTTGTGAGCTTGTGCGCTTCACAATAATCTTGCCAAGCTTGATCAGACACATAGGTCAACAGTCTTAAAATTTTTATTTTATAAGTCGCACGTTTTGCACGCTGCAATTCATCTAATAAAAATGCCACCGCTTCGGGATGAGCGCTTGCTGCTAAATTCTTAAGCGCTTCTTCATAATTTTTCGGCAACTTCAAATCATCCGGGCAAAAAAGTGTTTCCAAACAAGCAGGACGATTTTTGCGAACCTGCTCTTGCAGATAAGGCTGGCTATTCTGAAAGGGCTCAGCAAACGCAACTAAGCTTGCCTGTAAATCCTGAGCGGCTTCTTTTCCAAGCAATTCAAAAGGACCGATGATGCGGCGATTAATTGTGCCAAGAGGTGATTGCCCTGCAAACAAAGCGGCCCCTACAGTACGCGGCGCGCGCAATAAATTAACAGCAATAGCGGGAACGCTTGAATCTGGATTTGCTGGTAACGATTTCCAAGAGACCTGCACTTGATCATTTGAAAAAACACGCGGCCCTCTTGGCGTTAATAAAACAGGTTCTCTAGCACCATCTGGAACACAAACAATAAAATCACCTGATTTAAAAAAACGCGCGTCACCACCCGTAAGCTTGGCTGCCATTGTGGCTTTGCAAACTGGAGGTTGCGTGACCTGTGTTAAATCGATTGAAGCGGAACTGTGAACAGGAATAAAAGAAGATCTCATGATACTTTTCTCACCGGCTTCTTTGAACCAGATTTCAACTCTGCTTCGAGCAATTCAAGGTCTGACTTTAATGTCGCTTTGGACACCCCCGAAAAAACACCAGCAACAACATAAAACCATGATACAGGTTTAAATAATGCGGTTTTTAGTTGTTCCCAATAATTTTGGCCTTGTTCTGCCTTGTTTAAATCTTCCCGAAGAAGAGCCTGCATGCCTTGATCACCGAGCCATTTGAGTATTTCTCTCTTCTGACTGTAACTTGGCGCCTGGCTGATTTGTTGGATTAAAAACTCTAACGCAGCCGGTTGTGCTGTTTCTGAAAGACATTTGTGAATTTGATGCTCTGCGATCAAATGATCAGAACCACTCCCCACCTTTTTACGCGAGTATAAAATTTTCGCAATGGCAACCATTTGTTCAGCTGCCTCATTGGTGCCAATATGCTTTAATAACTCTGCTACACTAGGGTATAAATCTTCAGAACGAATCGCACCGTAGCCCTTTGGGGAAATCAAATGATTGGCAAGGGATTTTACAATCAAATTTTTGTCTGCTTCCGAAAAACAAAGCAGTCCCTTCTGCAAAGACCCCAATGCTGCGTTGGATTCAGGCGACAAAAGATTATGATCAATGTTTGAGTTAAGTATAGGCGTTGTTGCCACTTTTAGAACAGAATCAAACACCTCTTGCTTAATGCCATCATGTTTTAAAATGGCACGCCAATCGAATTGATCTGGAAAAAGCATAACCTTATCACGATTCCAACTTCTTCCTAAAAGTTCTTCAAATAAGGCTTCAAAGCGAGCTAAGGGCGCTTGACCTTGCGGCAAGTTTGCTAAGTAATTTGTTGCGGCTCTCCATAACCAAAATAAGCCCTCTCTCCCCTGATTTGCTTTTGAGACAAGGTCTTTTCTTCTATTATTTTCTAGCAAAAGCTCAAAAACGGACGCCATGCTTGGTGACTGCCACCTGTTTAATGCTTTCAAAGCCAAAACAAAAGATTCGCTGTCTCCAGCAGCAAAGAGCTCCATGATGCGATTATGCACTTCATGATCTTTGGCTTGGCTTTTATAATCCTTCACGCGAAGCCGATCCAAAACATCGCGCGCTTGAGCCGCTGGCAAAGGGAAAAATGGCCCAACTAAAATAGGATCACTGGGATCAGAATGTGATTTGCCAAGTAACACTTGAGCAGAACTGTAGGCCAAATAAAATCCCACTTCATCAGGAGACTTCCCAACAATTTGTGGTTGATGCAAAACAATGCGCGTTCCCGGAGATAATAAGGCTTGCGCCTGAGCAGTTCCACTGTCGTGAACAACATGCCGACGAAACAAAACGCTTTCTTCAGGACGGTGTGTGTGCGCAACATGAACAACATCTATTCCACTCTCTGCATGCCGCAACACACTCACTTGCGCATCAATATTGGTAGGGTTCATGACCGCAGGGGAGAGAGCATCAATAAATGTGTGTGTTTTTGCGCTCGAATTTGGCAAAACGGCCACTGCTGTTCCTGTTAAAGCTTCTGCAACACTGCTTGCTGGGCTGGGAAGATAAACCATCGCTGTCTCCTAAATCATTTGCTGTTTCTGATCTTTCGCAAATCAGAAGCGGAAGTTGCGTAAAAAATTCACCCCCCTTTTTGCAAGAGTAAATCACCTAAAAACAGTAATATTTTGATGCGTTCTGGCTAAAAAACCTAGTTTTTCAAAGAAGTTGACGCTCAAGGCGCAACATTAGATACACTCAAGCATGTCCAAATTAAATAAATACAGTTCCCGTATCACCCAAGAAAAATCCCAACCCGCCTCACAGGCCATGCTCTACGCGCTTGGCCTAACGCGCGAAGATTTAAGTAAAGCACAAGTCGGCATTGCCAGCACCGGTTACGATGGCAACCCTTGCAACATGCATTTAAATGATTTGGCTAGCCTTGTGAAAAAATCCGTTTGGGACGCTGGCCTTGTCGGCCTAACCTTTCACACCATTGGTGTGAGTGACGGCATTTCCATGGGCACCGAGGGCATGAATTTTTCTTTGCAGTCACGCGACATCATCGCTGATTCCATTGAAACCGTGATGAGCGCACAATGGTACGATGCCAATATTTCTGTGGTGGGCTGCGACAAAAACATGCCCGGTTCTGTGATGGCCATGTCCAGATTAAATCGCCCGAGCATCATGGTTTACGGCGGCACCATTAAACCTGGTTGCCTCAACGACAAAAAGCTCGATGTGGTGAGTGCCTTTGAAGCTTTGGGCGCCAACATGGCAGGCACCATGAGCGATGACGAAATGCAAAGCGTTTTAGAAAAAGCTTGCCCCGGCGCCGGCGCTTGCGGCGGCATGTACACAGCCAACACCATGGCCAGCGCTATCGAAACACTCGGCATGAGCTTGCCTTATTCCTCATCACAACCTGCGGTGAGCGATGCCAAACGCAAAGAATGCATTGAACAACTTGGCCCTGCTATAAAAAACCTTTTGGAAAAAGACATCAAACCTTCTGACATCATGACCCGCAAAGCTTTTGAAAACGCTATTGTCATGGTCATGGCTTTGGGAGGTTCAACCAATGCCGTCTTGCATCTGATCGCCATGGCCAAAGCCATGGATGTCCCCCTAAAGCTAGACGACTTCCAACGCATCAGTGACAAAACCCCTTACCTTGCCGATCTTAAACCCAGTGGCCAATACGTTATGGAAGACTTGTGTTTGGTTGGCGGCGTCCCTGCTGTGCAAAAACTTTTGTTAAAAGAAGGCTTGCTGCATGGCGATTGCCTCACCGTCACAGGCAAAACAGTTGCCGAAAATTTAGAAACACTCCCCGCCTTAAGCGAAGGGCAAAAAGTCATCATGCCGGTCACAAATCCCATTAAGAAAACCGGGCACATTCAAATTCTCTACGGCAACCTGGCAACCGAAGGCGCTGTTGCCAAAATCACCGGCAAAGAAGGCGAATGCTTTACCGGCACAGCCCGTTGTTTTGATGCTGAAGAAGACATGATCCAAGGCTTGGCAGACGGAAAAGTAAAAAAAGGCGACGTGGTGGTGATCCGTTACGAAGGTCCCAAAGGTGGCCCAGGCATGCCCGAGATGCTCAAGGTCACTTCGGCCATTATGGGCGCGGGACTTGGTCAAGACGTGGCACTGATCACCGACGGGCGTTTTTCGGGCGGCACACACGGATTTGTTGTGGGGCACATCACCCCGGAAGCTCAAGAAGGTGGCTTGATTGCGCTTCTTCAAGATGGCGATGAAATCACCATTGATGCCAACACAAAAGAGCTCTCTGCCAAACTCAGTGAAGAAGAAATTGCCACCAGACGCAAAAGCTGGAAAGCTCCTGATTATAAATTCACCAAGGGCACTTTGAGCCGTTATGTAAAAACAGTGCAAAGCGCCAGCGAAGGCTGTGTAACAGATTAAGGTTTTTTTATGACAACATTCCAAGATTCCAAAATCGCCATTGGCGTTCCCATTGGCTCAGAGCACGTTCATTGGCGTTTCATGACTAGCCTTGTTGAGCTCACAAAACCGCCACGTCACGGTCTCATCATCCGACAAGGCAGTCTGGTCGATGCCGCGCGTAACGAAATCGTTAAGATGATGCTTGATCACCCCGCAGGCTTCACACATTTGTTTTTTATCGATGATGACATGACCTTCCCACAAAACACCCTACAGCGTTTAATCGAAATGGATGTTCCCGTAGCCAGCTCTTTGTGTTTTTCGCGCGTTCCACCTTTTCGCGCCTGCGTGTTCGAACGCGAAGACCAAGGCAAAAAAGGTTTTTGGAAACGTGTGGATTTTAAAAACGAAGGTTCCAAAATGGAAGTCGACGGCACAGGCACAGGTTGCATGCTGATCAAACGCGAAGTCTTGGAACAAATCCAAGCACCACATTTTGCAATCGAATGGGACAATGGCAACCAACGCGGTGAAGACCTGTACTTTATGGAAAAACTTTATCAAGCCGGCATTCCGGTCACCTTAGACACGACTCTAAAAATTGGCCACATGACTTCCGCCACTGTGGAGCGCGCGCCTGAGCAAGACAAAGCGCATGTGAAGCTTTAGTCGTCGGCCCAACGAGGAAGATCAAATTGCGAGGGTTCAACTTCGAAGAAACTTTGCTCCATATCATTTAAATTTTTTATCAAATCTTTAAAAAGATACGCTCTATCGAGTTCCCATTTATACATAGCCAATTTGAATCTCTCCACAAGCTTTTGATGATCCACTAACCCCTGCTCAATCATTGTTTTGATATCTTCGCGATCAGTAGGCCGATAAGGTTTTATTTTACTCACAATAACATCGTGTACATCAAGCACTCTCAACAGAATATTTTTAAAATTTTCATTTATATTATCACAGGTATTAAAAATCGGTCGTTGCGGTATAAATAAAATATTTTTACTAACAAATTCAAAAAATACCCCATGCAACTTATGAAAACCTGAAGCTTTGCCGCCAATTTTCTGAATAACACTGGCTTCAAAACTAGGATGAGAAGAAGTGTGTTCAATTTCAAAAAAGTCTATGTCCTTGGTTTTTCTTTCGTAGTTACTTTGTAAAAATAAAGCTGTGCTTCCCAATACATTTAGTTCAATGGGTGTTTTAAGAGATTTAATTTTATCAATTTCTTTATCTAAACATTGAAGAACATCAATGATCATGCATCCTCCTCTTCAGCTAAAATAAGATGTTCAATAAAATCTTCGGATCTTATACGAGTGAAAACACACCATTTTTCTGCAACTTTGTCCCAATTAAAAAGTCGGTCCTCATCGCATTGCAAGCTTTTGGTATATCGATTCCAATCGGCAACTCCTAGTTCAAGAAAGCTTAAAAAAGGAGTCCGCGCTTCTACTTTTAAGCTGTTGTGAATAGAATCATCGTTTTGAAAAACAACATTTTCAAACAATTGTCCTTCAGTTGAAAATTTTAATCGAGTTGAGGCTTTCACAAAATGATTCAATAAAAATTTTTCAGCATAACGATAGCGATTTTGAAATCGTACAGACAAGGCTTCATTTGATCTTCGTGCTCTAATAGCTAAAAGTAAGCTTTCAACAAACCACATCCAAACAGGCTGCAACCCAACCTCGGAAAATCGAATAGAAACAGAGGAAAATGAAATAAAGCGAAACATACGAATCACAACAACCGCCAACGCTAAAATAAATCTTGGGGAGTCTGAATAATAAGACAGGACATCAAAAATAATGTTCTCAACAGACTTGTATCGATCAATTAAAATTTCGTCTTCTGGCAAATGAATATAAGAAGCCCCATTAAAATACAGCGCTGCCTGCAATTGCCTATCATTGACAAAGAAAGAATCTTGCTGCGTTTTTAGAGATAACAAAAAAAACTCCTCCAAGGGCTTTGAAAATTTCTTCGCGAGCAAAAACAATTGCTCTGCACTCAATGACGCTTTTCCGTTTTCTAGTAATGAGAGTTGCGGCTGAGAGACATTTAAAATGCGGGCCAACTCCGCCTGAGAAACAGCCCGTTCTTTTCGCAGCACTTTTAGATTAGCCCCGACAGAACTTCTGATTTCCTTTAAATTTTCCATATTTTATCACCATTTACAAATTTTTATTAAAATATTTATATTTTTATTAATTTTATAATATTTTACAAATTTTGCAAAGGCAGAAAATTAAAAGAACAATGATTTTAACTATTTAAACCGTTTTTTAGGGCGAATATTCCAGCCACCGTAAAGCAGACCTAGCGCCCAAAAGACCCAAGAGAACACAGGCAGATCTGTCCACGATTGATAATCTGAAATCACCGCGAAGAGTGTCCCACAACCAATGAGCAGCCCCGAAAACAAACAGATGCTGATCAAGCGTAACGAATGCGCAACGGCTTTGATTTCTTTTTCGTAACCCTGCTGTTCTACTTTGAATGCGTAATTGTTTTTGGCGATTTCTTTAATGGCCCAGCGCATGTGACGCGGAACAGAACGGAAAGAGGTAATGAGATCACGCGCCAACCAAACACCCTCTTCAATAAGGCGATCTTTGGTGGAAAGCTCTTGAATGATTTGCATGATGTCTTTGCGAACAATGGCAAAGATATCAAAATCCATTTTAAGGGATTTGCCAACACCATCTAAGGCCACCATAGCTCTAAAAACAATGAACCACTCGCGTGGTAAAAACACCTGATGACGCACCAAGGTTGAGGTGACTGCGCGAAACATTTGTGTCACATTCATTTGCTGCACAGTCAAACCAATGTATGGCGTGAGCACATCGCGCACATCGCGCACCAAGGCGTCAACGTCTGGCACCTGATCATACTCAGCCACATCTAAAAATTCATAAACGACGTTTTCAAAATCGTGATTGATGAGCGAGTACATGATCGCCACAAGATGCGCGCGGCTAGTCTTGCCCAAATGCCCCACAGAACCAAAATCAACCAAACCAATTTTGTGATCTTTTAATAAAAAGAAATTACCACCGTGTAAATCTGCATGAAACACACCATCGACCAAAAGATTCTGCACAAAGGTGCCAATGCCCAACTCTAATTTTTGATGAATGATGTCTTTTACTTTATTCACTGCTTCGGCATCACTAAAGGGAATGCCATCTAAGTATTCCATCACTAAAATTTCGTCAGTGGAGTACTCGTCGTAAATTTTAGGGAGATGAAAAATATCGTGGCTGTCGCGGTCTTTAATGGCACTGCGCAACTGTTCGCCATGCATGGCTTCCATTTGGTAATCCAGCTCGGTCTCTATGCTGACACCAAAATCACGCACAACACGCGAAAGCCCCAGGTAGCGCAATTCATCGCTAACCTTCTCCAAACGAGACACCATAAAATACAGCAAAGAAAAATCAGTGCGGATGAGTTTGGAAATATCAGGGCGACGCACCTTGATCACAACATCAGAGCCATCTTTGAGCTGCGCTTTATACACAACGCCAATGGAAGCCGTGCCAATGGGCTCTTCTTCTATTTTAGAAAAAATATCTCCGGGATCGCAATCTAAGGAGTTTTGAATAACACCTAAAGCATCATCAAAAGGGATGCCTTTGACCCTATCCTGCAAATGGCGCAGTTCTTTGACAAAATCTTCAGGGAATAAGTCCTCACGCGTGCTGAGCAACTGCCCAAACTTAATGAAGCTGGGTCCCAATTCTTCAAAACACTCGCGCAAACGATAACCCAAAACTTTGGGCCACGATTCTTCCGCGTAATCTTCCAAACGTTTTTGCAAGCGCGAAGACGGCACCACAAAATCAGGAATTTTACCATGTAAGTTTGCTTTAATGATGAACTCATCAAAACCATTGCGTGCAAACACCGAAATGATTTCTTTAAAACGCGATACGTTTTTGATTGTTTGCGTCCAATTGCGACCTGTTTTGACAATGTCCATTCAGAATGGGTAGCACCAGGCTTAGAAAAGATCAATGAGGACAATAAGATAAGAAATAGAGCTAAACAATAAATTGGTTCTTTTGCTCACGAAAATAAACAGCCATGAGACCATGATTGGCCTTGGGCCCAAAGGCAACAAACCAAGCCAAAACAAGCCACAACAGAGCGAGCAAGGCAAAATCAAACCCCGCCAAAGCATGCCAGCACAAAGCGTACAAACAAGAAAACACATCTATATAATAATGAAGTCGAATGGTTTTTAACGAAGGTAAGCTGTGTTTCTTTTTAAAAAAATAAGGCACCACCTTGCCCGGCAAGCCGCAACGCCACGAGCCATATTGAGGGCAACGCGAGCAGGTTTTGGAAAACGAATCGTAAACACGCCAAACAAGAAGAAGAGAATGCAGCGCACCCAATGCGAACGAAACCTGGAATACCCAGAACAAAGCCCCCAAAAAATAAAGCGGGGCCCCTATACCAAACACAAAAAAGAAAATGATTCTGTTGTGACTCAAGTGTTTTTCCATCAAATCGCTAAAAAGTTTTGCAAAACCCGCAATCCCGCTTGCTGAGATTTTTCAACATGAAACTGACATCCCCAAACGGCACCCTTTTCGATGGCTGCCACAAAAGATGCCCCGTACTCACACAAACTTTGCTTTAAATCTTTTCCCTCTTGCTGAGGCGCAAAGTAACTGTGCACAAAATAAAAATCCGCGTTGTTTTTGATCCCTTTAAAAAGCGCGCTATCCTTTGCGGTCTGAATGTTGTTCCAACCCATATGCGGCACTTTGCCGTGCTCACCGGCTGTGAACTTCGTTATTTTTTTTGGAATCAACCCAAAACCTTGAACCCCAGGACTTTCTTCAGACTCTTCGTACAAAAGCTGAAAGCCCACACAGATTCCCAAAAAAGCTTTGTTGTTTTGAATGCGATCACTCAGTGCCTGCCACAGCCCTGCCGTTTTGAGTTCACGCGCGCAAGCACCAAAGTGACCTTGGCCGGGCAAAATCACATGTTCAGCTTCTGCAATGTCTTTTGCTTTATTGCTAATAACAACAGAGGCACCCAGGTGTTTTAAAACATTCACAACACTGCGAACATTGCCACCTTGGTAATCAACAACAACGACTGCCATGACCTAAAGACTCCCTTTGGTCGACAACACATGACTAATACGAGGGTCTAGCTGGGTGGCGCGGTCCATGGATTTTGCAAAGCTTTTAAAAATAGCTTCCACAACATGGTGTTTGTTTTTTCCGTACGGGACATTGATATGCAAATTCAAACCTGCTTCGTTTGTGATGGCTTGAAAAAACTCATGCACCAATTCCAAATCAAATTTTTTGATTTTACCGCGTTTGACAGGTGAATTGTAAACCAAGGCGGGACGACCACAAAAGTCCACCGCCACGTTTGCTAGCGTGTCATCCATGGGCAAAGAAAAATGACCATAACGCACCATGCCCGCTTTGGCACCAACTGCTTTTACAAAGGCCTGCCCCAGCACCAAACCAACATCCTCAACCAAATGATGATCGTCGACTTCGACATCACCACTGGCTTTTACTGTCAGATCAAACAGCCCGTGACGCGCAAAGGCTTCGAGCATGTGATTAAAAAAAGGAATGGGCGTGTCGATTTTGTACTGCCCCGTACCATCGATTTGCAAAGCCAAATCGATTTTTGTTTCTTTGGTTTCGCGTTTGATACGGGATTTTCGGATTTTATTTGCGGGCATACTTGGGGCTTAAAACAGTTTTCTCAACAAAACCAGATGGAATTTAAACTCTTATAAGAACTCTTCCGGAGGATAATTGTCTGAAAAATTTGAGGAAAGCACCAAGGCCAAATGGCGCAAGGATCTATGCCCTTCATGCGAAAGACGACTGAATATTTTTGCAATCTCGAGAATGTAAGTGGGATGGCGCCTTGTGATCTCATCGATGACTCTGGCATAAATGCCATTTCGTGCATTAAAACTTGAATAGACTAAAAGATCTGCCAACTCGCCAATGGATAAGCGATCAAGAAAAACAATGCGACCGTCACAATAAAGGTGTTGCCCCACTACACTCCAATGAAAGAAATATGACTTATGTGTATTGGGGCCCAACAAGAATAAAACCTGCGCGTATGCCCTTAAGTCGTCTGGCTTAGACTTTATCCGAGATTGCAGAATACTCATTGTTTCTCTGAATCCCTCTTTATTATTTCTTCTTTTCAAAACTTGGCGCGCTTTTCTGGCGGCTGATGAGACTTGCCCATAAGCGTTTTCTGTAAAACTATAATAAATGATGTCTCTTAGCAGATCATGTCGGTAGTGAAGGCTCCCCAAACAATCCAACAAATAAGGAAATTTGTCGATCAGATCAATCAGGTCAGGCACATGCTGGGCTTTAAATGCTTCCGGATAAAATCTCATTAACCCTTCTATAATGCGAATCACACGACCATCGCCAATTGATTCATAGGATTTACCTGCGGCATCGTGAAAAATCATTTTTGTCAGGCCAGCAAAAAGAATGCGACTAATGTAATTGGCACGGAAATCATCTTGTTCCGTCTCAAACATAGAACGAATAAAATGAACCCCTGAATAAATATGCAATCTTAAGGGATCCTCATAATACAAACGTAACAAAACTGACTCGGCAACATGATCATCTTCATCGATATCAGCATCTGGTTCTCCCAAATGCGCTGAATGGTAGCGATCAGCCAAAAAATAGGCCATTGGATCCGGCATATGAGAAAACACGGGACCAGGATTGCCATCTGCTCTTAAAAAATAATCTTGAATTTGGTTATAGCTTAAATCGGGGAGAAGGTCTGGTGGCGGAACAGGGCTTGAAGCATTTGAATACTTTAAAACCCGCATGAGAGCCGCCCACAAATCATACGATGTACTTAAACTAGCGCCAGGCGTGGCAAACCTTGGTTGTTGCCACAAAGGCAACCCAGCAAGCCGCAGTTCACGTGTGATGATTCCCAATCTGACATTCGCGGCCTTACCTTTTACCGAAAGATCCCATGGAATAAACTCTTGATCGGGACGAGCACCAACTAAGTCAGCAAGACCCTGACGCCATTCTAAACGCTGAGCATCATCGCCAACAGGTGCTCGTTCAAGAGCCCAATGCACAACTCCAGGAGTCATACCTTGAGGAAATGCAGATATGACCGGTTTGACTTTAGCAAAACTTTGCAAATTATCTCCAATGGGCTCAACCTCCCCAATACAAAAAAAAAACCCGATAAGTCAATAGCACCCTTACTTATAGCGTCATGCACATATAGAACTCAGACATTTATATGAGCAGAATTAAAGCAAAGATTTTTGATCAGATAGAAAAAATGATGAAGAATTATGAGGCTAAAAACAGTGAAATTTAAGAAATCATTGCCTACACTTGTTGCTGACTGCGTCTACGGATATCATTGGACTTGGCTCGATCTTGTCGCATTTGAGCCATGAATTGACCAAGAGCTTGTTGGTACAAACGCAAAGAATTGACGAGCCAACTGCCCTGCTTAGAAATATTTGACACGTTTTCTTCTTCCAACTCTGCTGCATCAGAAACAAATTTTTGCTCATCTCTTCCGTGATTTTGCGAGAACTCTTGATCTTGAGCAACAGCCTGAACTGAGCTTAATCTAGTCTTTAGGGTCGTTTTTGCTTGATCGATTCCTTTTTGAGCAAAGAGCAATGCGCCTTCAGCAAAAGCTTTGCCACCCAAATAAGTATTACCAAGAAAAGAAATAGCTTTGTTTTTAGCAGCTTCAGCAAACATGGCTCTGGACATAGGACCAAGTTCTTTATCGGTCATTTTTTTAAAGAAGTCCCCGATTCCCAAACTGGAAAAATACTCCGACCCCATGATCGCATTGCCAACAATAACCATGGCAATACCAAATGGTCTGAGTTCTGGCGGTATCATCACCAAAGTACTCACACCCAACACACTAGCACCAAAAACGCCAAGCCGGCGAAAAAATAAATTCCTAGAAATGGCATCTTCTAAATTTGGAGCTTTATGACTCACAGCTTGCAATTGCGCAATTTCATCAAAGCTTAGATCCCCACCATTTTTATATATTTTGTGTAAATGCTTTAGGTCCTCTGCTTGACGAATATTCAATGATTCAACCACAACATTCAGGGATGAAATCAATGCCGTGGGAATCGCCATCATGACCACCAACTGCCATGGCATCACAAAACCACCGTTGATCCATCGGTAAAAAGCCTTGTTGATTTCTTCTAGGCTTGTTCCTGCGCTTAGATTCATACTTGCCATCGCGTGATCAAAAAAGGAAACAAACCAATCCCCCACCCATGGTAACACTTCTAAAACCGAACCCACTGCATCAGGGTCAATAGCGTATTGTTGAAGCAACAAACCTGTGCCTATGACCCATGCTTTAGAAGCCACAAAAGGAACAGCCATGCCCATTAAAAAACAAGCCTGACGGATGTTTTTTGGATCAATTCGTGGTTCAGATTCTTTGGATAGAGCTTGTGCAGCAGCAACAGCTTGCTCGCCACCTTTTTCCAACATTTTAAGAAGCTCTTCCTTGCGCTGTTCATGCGCTGCACTTTTTTCTAAATAGGTCTTAACTTGATGATTCATCATCATCGCACCAATAAAAAAGTACAAAAGATTACCTGTTAAATCGATCCCCAAAAAGCCAAGTCGCCATCGCACCGCTTCTAAATAGTCTCCATTTGCAACAGCAAACGCTCTAGGAATGTGAGTTCCACGTGCAGAGGCTGAAATGGTTCCCAACGCAGCTTCGCCAATGGCAATTTTTTGAATCCTTTTTGCTTCTTTATCAGCATCGTCGGCTCGCCCAGCAGTGATTGCGGTCCGAACACTTGAACCAATCATCCAATAAAACAAAGCCGATTTTAAAACGCTATTGCAAGATTCAGCTACTGCCGAATGCACATCTAGTTCCATGGCTCTGGCAGGATCGGAAGCATCAACACTGCCCAAAACCATTGCCGAAGTGATCATAGAAGCGGGATGATGTGGATCATAAAGAGCCATGTCCGAAAATGTTCCCGCAGCAACATTAGCACTTGCATCACCCACGACCTTAGGGAAATCACCAACAACACGCAGGCCTAACTTAACACCCTGACCCAAGTTAAAAGAACTTTCGGTCGCACTTGTGAAAACCACACCACGAGAATCAAGATTGTGATCATTCAGCCCTGATGAATTTGTAACCTCCGAACAAAGCTCGCCCAAAACCACCCCACCAGTGCGGTGGCTATTATGTACCAATCCTTCTTTAACGTAAGACGATGGGCGAATCTCAAAGGTGGGATCAAAATGAGGATCAGAAACATCAATTCCCAAGTCATCTAAAACCCTAAGTGACTCTTCAGAAAATGGAGCTCGATTTGAATGGTCTGGGAAAATTGCAGGGCTTGTGGGAGCAGATCGAGCGAGTTGAAAAAAGGGTGTGGTTGTGTTGGCTAGGGTCATATTCCTTCCGAGCATTTTTTAAGCTCGTGGGAATCTATATGACTGGCTGGTTTGAGTGGTGTGAAGCGATTGTTATAATTTGGTTAAGACGACAAATCCTTTTGTACCAAGGACATCACGGCAAAATTTCTTCTGGGGTGGGTGCCAATGTTGTTTGCCTTAGGTTCCGCAATAGGGGAGAAAAATCAGCCACCTCTTTCGGAAAGGTTGTGGCAAAAATACCGACCTTTTTGCGCATGACATCAAGCCTCTTTAACCCCTCAAAAATCAGACCATTTTGTCCGGAGGACTCCAGGTACACAAGAAAATCAAACAAAACAAAACCAGTCAAACTGTCTAAGCTTTGCTTTTGGTCATCCAGAAAAATTTCTTCTTCTTCTATTTTCCATGCCAAAGCGGGTTCCAAAGGCATAGCACTACTGCCTATAAAAAACCGCAGGGCTGCGTAGGCGCGTGTATCGAACTGGCGACGAAGGAAGGAAAATTTCAATTCATTTGGCATGCGATTTTTTAAAAACGGAGACTCGCCTTCAAGAACAGATGTCCGGATTTGATCTGCAAATCTCGGCCGAATCAAGCGCCCTTGAGCATCAAAGCAGGCTCGCAAACAATATCGCAATTGCCTAGGATGGTTTTTAAAAATTTCAAACAATCGCTCTAAATAAGGAAACCTCTCGATCAAGTCCAACAGCTGATCAAACTGCTTCTTTTCAAATATTTTTGGATCATATTCGGCCAGACCAAGAATCAAAGGAATTGCTCGTCCATCACCAATGGACTGAACAACAACATTGCCTTTACGCGAAAACCCTCTTGTTTTGAGTCCTTCACTAATGATCGCACCCAAAATCTTCGTGTTCTGTAAAGTCGGTAAACCCTCTACAATCTTTAAAAAGAAAGCAACACCGGCCTCCATATGAAACCGCAAAGGGTTCTTTAAAGCTTGTTCCCTTAAAATCTTTTCAATCTTTTCAACATCTTTGCAATCTCCCAAAAGCGATGAATAGTAATCAAGACCAGGCTTGATATCCAAATCAGGAACATAGGAAAATTTATCGGGAAACACCAAATCAGTTACAGACAAATCCCCTTCTTTGGGGTGCCAGTTTTCCGGAAACACATCATCATCAATTTCATCTTCCGATTTGGATTGCCCCATCAAAATCTGCCAAAGTGATTCCCAAATGCTTTTCGCATTGGGGTAGGTCTTTTTTTGGTGCCAAAGCGGCAAACCGGCAGCACGAAGCTCATAGCGTAGCGCATGAAATCGACCACGAGCGTCTTCTGTTTTTGTTGATGCGGTCAGAGGAATGGCCGCCATGGATTCGTCAATTTCGGCTAATTCATAAAGACGCTTATGCCATTCACGGCGCTGTTTGTCTGATCCTACCGGACAATCCTGTAGGGCCTGCGCCACAACACCAACTGTCATGATGTGGGGGTATGCGGTTGGTAAAAGAGTCACTGGCAAAGCAGGTTCCTCAAATTAAAAATGATACAAACGCTTTATTTTTAGGGGCCATAGATGCGCCTAGACGGTTCACCCATTTATTGTCAATAAATTGACTCGCCTTGGTCGGGCTAAAAAGCTCTCGTCAGCCCCCGATAAAAGTTGCCTTATTTTTTAAACTTTTTTTAGAAAAAGAATGATTTTTTTATGGATTTCAAAATGAAACTTTTGTTAGTAGCTTCGCCTGCCCAATTTGGGCCTAGATCTTTTAAGTTTTTAATAATTTTTGATTTCGTTGAAGGTTATACGGAACCTGATGAATCAACGGGGGCGTAGTTCAGTTGTTCAGCCTTAGGCTGACAAAAGGTAAGTGAACGCATGGCGTTCTAACCAACTGCACTAACGCACCCGGAAACGATTTGATATTTTTTAGTTCTAACGGGGGCGTAGTTCAGTTGGTTAGAACGCCTGCCTGTCACGCAGGAGGCCGCGAGTTCGAGTCTCGTCGCTCCCGCCTTCGTCCGCTCCGCCTTAGGCGGACGGACTACGGCGCGACAAAGCCCGTAAGAAAATTATAAGGCCCACTTTGTGGGCCTTTATAGCAACTAGCTCTAGAAAATATTATTTATTTGCCAAAGGCAAATAGAGATTGGCAACGGCCGTGCCACTTTTTTCGTGTAGCTTTGCTGCACGAAAATTGCATAAGGGCGGTTAACTCAGTTGGTAGAGCTGAACGGCCTAGTGAAGCGAAGCCGAGTTTGGCGCGCGGTAAGCGATTAGTTGAGGAGCGGCCCAGCGACGAAACGAAAGCCAAACGAGGCGGGGGAGAAATTAGGCGGCGTGCAGGAGCCTAAAGACGACCGGAAGCTTTAGCTTCCTTTTGAATTCGGCGCTTTAAAAGAGCTTTTTAAAAACAGAAGTTTTCCCAAATGCAACGGCTTCAAGTAGCCGTGCCACTTTTTTCGTGTAGCTTTGCTGCACGAAAATTGCATAAGGGCGGTTAACTCAGTTGGTAGAGTATCAGCCTTACAAGCTGAGAGTCACAAGTTCGAGCCTTGTACCGCCCACACCGAAACCTCGATGCATCGTGAATGTATCGGGGTTTTTATTTATGCTTGTGACTCTCAGCACAGCTTCGCCTCGCACGCCTCACCGGCGTGCTCCCAGATCGAGCCTTGTACCGCCCATCAGCCTACGCTAAAGCTTCGGCTCGGCAAGCATGCCTTGTATGAGTCGAAGCTTTTTGCTTTATAAGCTCCAAAATTTCAATAAGTGTAGGCTGTCGCGCCCGAAACCCGATCACATCCCAACAGGTTTTACACAGGTATAACAAGTAACCTCAATTCACGTCTAAAAAAACACAACTCTCTATTAGTCCCATACTCGAAAAAATTTGCTCCATGGAAAATAAAAAATGCCATTTGGTTTTCAAATAAAACAAAAGCATTCGCATTTGAAAAATATCTCAAATCTGCCTCAGGAAGAGCTTTCTGCAAAAAACATTTGTAAACCTCGATGCATCGTGAATGTATCGGGGTTTTTTTGTCCCCCCTAACACCCATCCCAACCACGTTGAAAATAAAGTCCTTGATCGAACTCAAAAAAGTAAAATGGATTGCCTTCAAAATACCCCTGCAGCCCCTTGGGAGAATCCGAAATATTTTGTTCGTTTAACAATAAAACCGGCAAACGCTGCCATTTTTTGTTTATGAAAATTTCAACCTGCTCTTTAATGTAGCGCCATTTAGCGACTTCTTTTTTGTTTGGTTTTCCTTTTACAATTGTGCGCTTGATCAACTTGCCAGATAAAGGTTTGCTCTGCGTCGTTTCAAAAATCAAACTCACGCGATCATTACCAAGCCTTTCAAAAAAACCGTAAAGCAACCAATCTGTGGTTTTTAACAAAGGTAAAAATGTTTCCGGTAAAAATTGAATGTCTAATTTCCGCTCCGAAAACTCTTGCGTGTCTAAATCAATAAATTGAAACCGAGCACGCAACAGCACCTCGCTAAGCTGCGAAGCGCTCGCCGAATCCCCCACCAAAAAAAGCGAAAAAGATAAATCTTGCTGTGAATCAATCACAAAACTTTTTGGAAACATCATGCGATCCTTCAGCTGTGAATACTGCCAACCTGATCCCGTGCCACAAGGATCCACAGGATTCTGTGCAATGAGCTTTTGATCAGGATTCACTGATCGCGAAGGCAAGACCATGCGCTCCAATCGCAAATTTTGTTTTGAAAATTGTTGGTGAAAGAAAAAAAGATCCGCTCGGACCAAACCTGGCCGCTCTCTTAAAATCACAAAAACTTGATGTTTGTCTTGATACTCTACTTGCTTGCTCTGTGTTTGGGGCGCCTTTTGTAAAAACAAACCCGCACCCAATGCCGCTAAGAGCAGAAGCAGAACCAACCCCTTCTTCATGTTCATTTACCCCGGACGCCAAAACCCGCCTCAGACTTCAGCGCTTTCTGCCCCTTCCTCCCTCTCCAAGAAAAAGAAACACACCCCAATTATAGCAGAAAACCGCTTGTATATAGACTAAACTATTGAAAAATAATAACTTATGTAAAAAACATCTAAAAACCTGAATGATTTCAATGAGAACAGTGCGTTAAAATTTTTAATTCTTTTCACCTATTTTTCATAGACTTACCAAAATTTGGGGAAAAACTGCCTCTGACTCTGTTGCTTCTCAGGGTATTGCTTTGCAAGAGCCACCTCCATTAGAAGCGTTCCATGAGCAAAGACACCCTTTTTGGACCCGACAACCCTTTTGGCAAAGAAGACTTTGTCTTTGATGCCCGCGTGTCTCAGGTGTTTGACGACATGGTGAACCGATCGGTTCCCGGTTACCAAACCATTCAATTGCTTGTGGCTGACTTAGCGCTGCGTTTTGCCAACAAACAAAACATTGTTGACCTGGGTTGCTCCACAGGCAACACCCTGCTTGCCATTTTGGCTCGTCAAAACACAAATCCCGCCAAACTCATTGGCATTGATTCATCAAAAGAAATGCTCAGCCAATGCGAAAAAAAGCTACACCCTCACTTGAGTCAAAACGAAATCAAATTACAGCAAGATGACATCACAGACGCGAACTTTAAATTACCTGTCAACACCAGCGTTGTGATCTTGAATTTGGTTTTGCAATTTGTGCGACCCGTGAATCGCTTGGCTGTTTTGCAAAACATTCACGCTGATCTTGCTAAACAAGGCTGCGTGATCTTGGTCGAAAAAACCCAGCAAAAAGACAATCTGCTCAATGATCTTTTTATAGATTATTACCATAGCTACAAAAAAGAAATGGGCTACACCGATCTTGAAATCTCACAAAAACGCGAAGCCCTAGAAAACCGCCTGATCCCGTTTTTTTCTGAAGAAAACACCAAGCTCCTGCAACAAGCTGGCTTCACCAAGGTCACCAGCTTCTTCCAATGGATGAATTTCCAAGGCTACCTGGCCATCAAAGAATAAAATAAAACTTCTTGATTGCGTAACCAAAGCGCGACATTTGCGTAAAGTCATGGTGAGTTCAATCAAAACGGATGATTTTGACCAGTGCGCTGGCCTCATGCAACAAGCACAAAACGGCAATAAAGCTGTTTACCGCGAGTTATTGCAAATCATTTCACCCTATGTCGAAGGCATGATCAAAAAACGCATTCAAAATCACGAAGCCGCCGAAGAGATTTTTCAAACCGTGATGCTCACCATACACCGGGCTCGTCACACATACGATGCCAGCCGCCCTTTTAAACCCTGGTTATTCAGCGTCACGCGTAACACTATTTTTGATTACTTAAGAAAACACCGCCGCCGCTTCGAAAAAGAAATTTTATTTGATGACCCCATTCAAGCCAAAGCAGCTGTCAACACCGAGCTTGAAGAACAAGAACTGCTACAACAAGCCTTAAATGTTTTACCAGGGGATCAGCGCGAAGCAGTCGAGCTCATTAAACTAAAAGGTTTGAGCATCAAAGAAGCCGCGCAAAAGGTTGGCATTTCGGAGTCCGCTATAAAAGTACGCGCGCACCGTGGCTACCAAAGCCTAAAAGATTTTTTATTGAACGAACTCAAAAAGGAACAAGCGTGAGTTTGGAAGAACAAAACAAAAAAGACCACGACGCCTTCTTAGACGATTTGGCCAATTCCTTAGAACCAACCAAGGCCGTGCATCCCTTGCGTCTTTATTTATTTTGGTTGCTCATTAGCTTAGCAAGCACCTTAGCGTTTTCGGTTTTTATGGGTTGGAACAACGCTTTGAGCGAACACTTCTTTAACGAAGCCTCGGTCTTGGTCACTCTGGGCCATGTCTTTGTTGGTCTCTTCGCTGCCTGGTTTGCCATTTTGCTCAGCTTGCCCGGACGCCAACCTGGTCAGAACCGTCGCATTGCGCTCGTGGCCATCTGCGCTCTACTCATTTTTGCGCCCTTTATCTTTTTGCAATCGCCTGCTGGTTGGTCGCAATGGAAACTAAGCCTGCAAGGCAGCTTTGGTTGCGGCGGCATGACCCTGCTCTTTGCTTTGGTTCCCGTTTTTGTTTTGGCAGGCATCTGCCTAAAGCTTGCTCCCATGCAAAGCTTCTGGGTTTCGGTGATGATCGCTCTAGCAGCCATGAGCTTTGCTGGACTTGGTATTCATTTGCACTGCCGCACCACAAACGCTTGCCACATGGCCATTGGCCATCTTCTTCCTGTTTTCTTGGGAACCTTTCTGATCTCTTGGCCTTTGCAGCAGCTCATGGCCAAATGGAAACAATTGTGAGCAAAAATTTAAAAATTGTGATTTTTCCTTTTGCAATTTGGACACAGAAAACACTAAGCAAATTGAGTAAGGGGGTCAGTCAGTTTTTTGGCTTCTTTTCTTACGTCTTAGACTAAACAACGCTTTGGTGGCTTTCTGTCACAAGGTGAGATTGGAGAAAATCATGGTCCGTGTCTTGCAAACTTTAACGCCTAATCAAATATTTTCAAATCCTGCCGACATCCCTGGCATTGTCATGCACGGACAAGCTGTTCTTGCAGGCAACTTCAGATGGCGACACGCTAAAATTTTCACTCCGGACCGTGGACTTGCCAGAAAATCTCCAACATTAAAGGGAAATAAATCTGGCCAATTTAGTCTTCGTTTTAGTCACATTGATACTTAGAAACCCACTTTGCTAGGGTGCCGCTCAACCCTTTCTCCTGCTAATGCTGCCACCGATGCCATGCTTGATTTTGTAGGTGCTGGAAAGACGTTTGCAACTAGGCGGCTGATAGCGACAGAGGACCATCACTGGCTGACCCTGATAACTTCCTGTCACCGCCATACAAACTCGGTGGCGATAATTACGGACGCGGGTTGCTGCTTTGTTTACCCTGGGCACCAATGGAACATGGTCAAAGAATTGAAAATGATCGCAGATGTTTTGTAAGCAGTGCCAGTTCGGACGATTACAGAACAAGGCCTTAATCTGCATGCCCTACCTTTCTTAACAGAATCAGGGTTTTCTTTATTAGCGGGGTAAAATGCCAGAAGAGGGCTTGGTCTTATACTGATGACCAAACTCATTCTGGTTTTAAAGTATCTGGACGTGGTTCTCAACTGAAGACATCATCATGGTTCCCAAACTATTTAGACGACTTGTGTCGTGGATTGAATCTCTTCATCGACAAGGTGATCGCCGCTGGAAGAATCCAATAGAGACACTTTTAAATTATTGATGTCCGTCCCTGAAGGCGTAAGGCGATTGATCGCGTAGAAAAGATTCATTGGTTTGTTCTGATGGCGTTTGCTGGACAAACACACACTTTAGCCGTATGAAAGCAGCTTTGACCAAAGCTTGGCGCGCATTTCAATATGGATAATTTCTGATTACCTAAGCAATAATCCTGATCCAGTCATTGTTGCTGGTGGTGAATTGGCTGAAAAATAATGGCAACCCCAGTGACGGTTTTCATCATACTTTCAGGTCGATAACGGCGCTATTGCTGGAAGCATCCCGAAGACTTGATCTGATCCTAAGAAAACCACCCCTGTTCCGACAACACGGATCAAGAGGTTAATTAAAAAGTACGTACCGAGTACGTACTTTTGAAAAGGGCTGAAATCAGTATAAAAAAACAATTCCAATAACTTAATCCCTTCAGCGGGCCTCAAAAAACGGGGCTCGCTTTTTTTTTGATTCGAAGCAACTTTTAAAGGCCTGTTGCGATAAGCGGGCATGACCACCTTGCCCAGCACAACCTATAGTGTCATCATTCCCGAAAACATTCATGCCGGTTTTGAGAGACTTTTAAAACCTTTTGAAAAACACATCGGGTCATCCATAAATGATACTTCAGCCTTCAAGGGTCTTAGTCATCATCGCACTGAACTGCCACAACCCTTTGTGAGTGCTATCAAAGGAGCTCGGCTCCTGCGTTATCTAGATCCACAAAAAAAGAAACAACACACCTGGGATATTTTTGACGACAATAACTTTTTGCAAGCTTGGCAAAATACGCAAGACGCACGTTTAAAACAAGTCACCCTTGAACGACTAATTGCCAATTTTTTTACTGAAGAAAACAAAGAAGAAACTATCACTCTCTTAACAAAACTGATTCTCCCCAAATGGCATGAAGTGTTTTTATTATTTTTGCATCAAACACACCTCTACTCACAACCCGAAAAAAACTGGCTCCCATTTGATAGGGAACAAAATGAACTAATAGAGCATTTGCTACAAGATTTTTCGAACACAGATGAATCATTTCGCTACTTCTGGTTTGCAAACATGGTATCCCTTCTATGCCAAGAAAGCTCTACAGAAGATATCTTGCAATGCTTAGACCTTCTTATAAAATCAAATACAGGAGATTCTACCAAGGACGAAGGTTTGGTAGGACTAATTGCTTCCGGATTATCAATTTTATCAAAGGGGACGATATTTGATAAGCAGTCACCAAATTCACTAAACCTAAAAAGTGCAAACATCTATATTAAACTCGCGCCAGAAATATTGTATTCCTGTCGCGATCTCTTAGGCTTTCTAACATTCATTAACGAACAAGAATCTCTTCAAGTCGAATTTTTAGTGATTAGAGAACATGTTTCTTGGTTCTTTGCACAGAACCCAACAAAAGATGAGATCCTAGAACTAACAAATAAAATTCCTCTTAACAGCCCATTAAGTCTGGATATTTTTAAAAGAACCTTAACTTATTTAAACGTAAACTCTGCCGATAAATACTGTGAAGTTGCTCTATGGGATTGGCCTGAACAAGAAAATAACATCATCGAAACTTTCGATATCTTTTTTAATTTTGAACTTAATCACCTGCACATTGCAAACATCAGGCCTTGTATAAAAAAGAACCATAACTTGTTCATTTTTAGGCAAAAAATTCTAGAACAACCGCAACTTCACCCCGCAGATTCTTATCTGACTATCTTAGAATTAGATCCCATGAATGATGATCCCAATCGATTTTTAGAAACTTGTAGGGATTTTTCTGCGGGTGAAGATAGGCATATTAATGCACTTAAGCGATACGCATTGAGTAGCTTTGTGAAACTAAAAGATAAAGTCACTGCAGAACAATGGATTGATTTTTTATTCATTTTTTCAAACAAACCACAATTTAAAGAGCTTGCTTTTAAAATCCTACAAGAAATTTTTGGAAATAACCGCATTGAAACCATTGCTCACGCATGCCGAGCATTGGCTCCCTTTGGACATCTTACTCCCAGTGACAAAGCATTTTTTGCTTTCGATTTAATTCCTTATATAGAACCTTTTATTTTTAATGCTCCCCCCACAACATTTGAACAATACAACGAACTTGGCACAATCATTTGCCAATGGGGTTTTCAGGAAAGTCAAAAAGAGCCTGCTAATTCATTACTACAAATGATAAAACAAAAAGCATTGGATCATCGTGCAGCTGCATCACCAAAATCGATACTCGAACTTTTACAAAGCAACTGGGTTGGTGATGACTTCTCACATTGCCAACAATTAATCACAGACAATCTCAATACTTTATTAGATCTCCCACTGTCTGAAAGACAAATAGAAACACTGCATAGCCTTGCTGACACGAAGACCAAACATAGGATAGTTGCTCATTTACGAAAAAAAGAAAACAGCGCAAAAACCAATGGCTTAACAAGACAAATAACCGCTCTACAATTACAAGTTAATCAGATAACAGCAGACAACCAAGCCCTTAAAAAGCGCATTGCTGAGTTAGAACGCATGATAGCACAACTTGCGGCAAGGACTGGAATCAATCCTGATGAGCCAAACTAAACGCTCCCCACACTCTCTTGCATTTTCCCCAACAGCTCTAACAAATACGCCGTCATGGCTTTATTGTCTGCAAACTTATCTTTAATAACAAAACGACCATCTTTGGTCAGGTTGAATTTTTTGGGATTACGTTCAATGGCATCAATAAAAATCTGCGTGTCCACCTGATGGTTTCCGTGCAGCTGAATAAAAAAGGAATCACCAGATTGCTTGATTTGCGACACCAAAATAGCACGCGCGGCAATCTTAATGCGAATCAGATTAAAAAGATTATGCACTTCTTCTGGCAGAACCCCAAAACGATCTTCCCACTCCTCGCGAGTTTCGGTGACATCGTCTTGATCGTTACACGAGCTCACTTGCTTGTACAAACTCAAGCGCAATTGCTGATCCGCAATGAGGTCTTCGGGAATTTTTGCCGCCATTTGCAACTGGATCTCGGGTTCAAAATCTTCTGGGATATTGTTATTTTTGATCTCATTAATGGCTTCCTGCAAAAGATGAACATACAAATCATAACCAACAGCCGCAATGTGCCCACTTTGCTCATCGCCTAAAATATTACCAGCACCACGAATTTCTAAATCGCGCGACGCGATCTTAAAACCGCTGCCCAGCTCGGTGAATTTTTGCAAAACAGCCAAACGCTTTTTGGCCTTTTCGGTGATCAAAGCCTCATCCGGAATGATCAAATAACAATAAGCCTGACGCGAGCTACGTCCCACACGCCCACGCAACTGATAGAGCTGTGCCAAGCCTAAATTATCCGCGCGATTGATGATGATGGTGTTGGCATTGGGGATATCAATGCCGGATTCAATGATGGTCGTGCACACTAAAATATCGAACTCATGATTCATGAACGAAATCATGATCTCTTCTAAATCGCCCTCTTCCATTTGCCCATGTGCAAAACGCACGCGCGCTTCAGGAATCAAATCAGTGATGCGTTTACACATTTTCTGAATGCTCTGCACACGGTTGTGCAAAAAGAACACCTGACCACCACGACGAAGCTCTTTCATAATGGCATCGCGTACCGTGGCGTCATCAAAATAAGAAATGTAAGTTTTAATGGCCAGACGATCCACCGGCGGTGTGTTGATCACAGAAAGATCACGAATGCCATTGAGCGCAAAGTTAAGTGTGCGCGGTATTGGCGTGGCTGTGAGCGTGATCACATCCACAAGCTTTTTCATTTTTTTAATTTTCTCTTTGTGAATAACACCAAAGCGATGCTCTTCATCCACCACCAACAATCCTAAACGCGAAAAACGTATGTCCTGTGACAACAAACGATGCGTGCCAATCACAACATCGACATCGCCCGTTTTAAGACGATTAATCACATCGTTCTGCTCTTTGGCGGAACGAAAACGCGACAGCAACTCAATTTTAACCGGGTAATCTTTAAAGCGCTCTTTAAAACTGGTGAAGTGCTGAAACGCCAACACCGTGGTGGGCACCAACACCGCCACCTGGCGCTGATCACAAACCGCCTTAAATGCCGCCCGCATAGCGACTTCTGTTTTACCATAACCAACATCGCCACAAACCAAACGATCCATCGGGCGATCACTTTCCATATCGCCAAGCACATCGTTAATGGCTTGCATCTGATCTGGCGTTTCTTCAAATTCAAAACTGGTATCGAACTCTTCCATTTCTTCGTGATGCGCACCATAAGAATGACCTTTGAGTGCAGCGCGTTTGGCCTGCATCTCCAAAAGTTCTTTTGCTAATTTACGCGCCGCACGCTTAGCCTTGGTGCGGGTTTTGAGCCAGGTCTTGCCACCCAGTTTATCAAGCCCCGGGACAGCTCC
Source organism: Deltaproteobacteria bacterium (assembly GCA_024233595.1). Taxonomy (GTDB): domain Bacteria; phylum UBA10199; class UBA10199; order UBA10199; family JADGCS01; genus JACKPK01. The sequence goes on along the minus strand of JACKPK010000002.1, from coordinate 85,516 downwards.
CTCGTCGGCCATAAAACGCTGCACACGATTGAGTTTATCAATAGGCACATACAGCTTATCGCCACCCAAATACTCAATTTGTAAAAAATCGTTTTTGTTAACGTCGTACTCAAGCTTGATCAGCCCTTGGTACAAACCAATGCCATGATCCAAATGGATCAGGTAATCGCCTTCGCTGATTTCTGAGAACGAACTGAAAACCTGGCTTTTCTTTTGCTTGCCCGTGGCTCGTCTGGTTTTTTTACCAAAGATCTCTTCATCGGTAAGCCACCACTGCAACAAACTATTCGCTAAAAAACCAAAGTGTAGATTGCCTTGAAACACCCTAACCAAACGACTTGAGGCATCGCCGGTGGAGCTTGCGCTCAAAACAGAATCCATGGGATCGTCGTCTGATTTTTTAAGAGGCAAATCAAAACGCTTTAAAAGATCCAACACACGTTGGCGCTGCACTTCGTTTTGACAAACAATGTGACACTCGTAACCCGCTTTGCGTTTTTCTTGAATCTCGTGAACCAAAGGCTCTAAGCTGTGTTGCTGTTTAACCTGGGCCGCAAGCTTGAGTTTGACTTCGTGATTCGACAAGGTATCGCCATCGATGATCAGCTCATTCTCTTTGCCTTTGATAAAATCCACATGTGTCACCTGCAATCCAGACACATACCAGGAATGACTTTTAGCAATGTCATCGAGCTCGTTTGGATTTAAAAATAAATCATCGGGAGAAAAAATCGATTCAATGTGTTCAGACTCTTCCCAATGTTGCTGCATGTTCTCTTTAAAAGAAAGCGCTCCGTTGCCCATGGGAAAATCCAAAAACGAAACTGCCTGACACTCTTTTGGGAAGTAATCAAAAAGGGTCGCTAAAGAATTGTAAAACAAAGGCAGAAAAAAATGACTGCCATTAAAATACAAACCATTCTTCACAAAGTCTTCAATGTGATCGCGCTTGGCTTTGTTAAGATCCCGCTTATCGGCTCGTGCCTTAAGATCGCTTTCCCAATTAAAATTAACATGCTTTAAACACTGTTCGCGTTCACCGTGAAAAGCTGGCGCAGAACGAATGTCAGATTCTTCTTTGGCATAAAGGCTCAGAAAAATTTCTTGTGCAGGAAAAACTTGGATTTCAGAAAAGCTCTCGTGCGTGCGTTGTGATCTGGGATCAAAGCTCTGAATTTTTTCGATTTCGATATCAAAAAAATTGATTCGCATGGGATTTTCTTGATGCGGAGAGTATAAATCTAAAATATCGCCACGCACCGCAAACTGGCCAGGGTCTTCCACAAGCGAAGAGCGCTCGTAACCCATGTATTGCAAACGCTGAATCAATTCATCACGATCACAAACATCGTTCTGCTGCAAAGTCACAGTCATGCGTTTTAAAAACGCAACCGGCACCATGCGACGCATGAGCGCTGGCAGAGTCACAATTAAAATATCAATTTTGTTCTGATTGAATAAAAGCGGCAAAGAAATTTGATCCAAAGCAATCTGCCGATGCGGAGACAAACCGTAATATGGCCGAACATCAAAGCCACGCAAAACTTGGCATTTGGCTTTGGGTGCAAAAAAATTGATTTCATCTTTTAAGGTTTCGGCATGCTTGGTGTCTTCAACCAGAACAAACAAAGGCGTTTTGTTTTTTTGCCAATGCGCCGCCAGCAAAAAGGCAAAACTCCCCCCTTCCCAGTCTTTTAAGATTGCTGACTGGGTTGCCTTAAGCTGAGAAAGAATATGGGCAAGTGGATTCATCTCTAAGGCCTGCGGGCATACGATGCGGACTTTAAAAAATAAACCATGAATAATTCTAAATAATCACGTAACTCCCATGGACACTAAGCCGAAAAATACCCTATACTAATAAAGACTTAAATCTTTGGATTTTAACCACTTATGCGCTCTAAATTACCTCATTTGCCCTTTGGCCCGCAGATTCCAAGCGAGCCCCATGATCCTAACGCCAAGCCTAGCGAAAAAAGCGACAAGGCCAAACAAATGGCAGAGCTTGCTAAAAAAGTGGCCGAGGCCGAAAAAAAGGCCGCGGAAGAAGCAAAAAAACAGCAACAGAGCCAAAACGATCAAGACCGCGCAAAAGACAATGACCAGCCAGAGCAATCTCGACAACGCGCCACTCTACCTCGCGATTCATCGACTCAGTCACCGCGTGATCAAAACCAAACTCAAAACCGCAAAGCCGAGATCAGCCATTTTGAAGGTGAGCATCACGATTTTCAAAGCGCGCGTCGACCACAACAAATGGGTCACCAAACCAATGTGCAAAACCGCATGTTGAATTTAAAAAACACTCCTCAGAATCGTGGAACAAAATTACCGCGTGGGGAACAAAATCAAAACGAGTCACAACGACAAAATCAAAATCAAAAACCTTTTCCTCAACGCCCCAAAGCCAGCGCGTACCAAAACATCTTAAGTCAAAAAGTTTTTCGTGGCCCTTTGAGCGGAACCAACATCACTAAAAAATTACAACAAAATGCTCTGCGCCAACAACAGGCACAAACCCAAAGTAGCAATGTCTTAGAAGATGGCGACACGCTCACGCGTTCTGAATTGGGAACCTTATTCCGCATGCGCCACAACACCCAAGACCGCAAAAGCATGCGAGAAGTCTTGCGTTACGAACTAGCGCGTTTAAAAGCCGCTCAACGTGCCAAACGCGTTAACGAAGTGGGTCAGCGTGCCGATCGACAACGACAACAAAACAAAGCACAAATGGACGCATCGCAAGTTGATGCCAATAAAGTTGATATTTCTAAACAAAAAATTTCTGCGCGCTTACAACAATCAGCCAGCAGTAAATTTGAACAAACACTGCAAAAGGTTTTGGAACGTGGCAAAACCATGGTTCCAGATTTACCAGAAGGTGTGCGTGCTCGCTTTGCTGCCAAAACAGACGATGGCTGGAATCAGTTTTTTAAAAATGTCAGTAACATGAATTCCAGTCAGGTTAGCGATAAGATTCGTTTAGCTAGCCTCATAGAAGCGGTGTTTCGCGGCATCTTCACCAAAGAAGGCAGCGATCAAAAAATGATGGTTCTGGATTTGGCGCTTTCGGAAGATGGTGAAGTTCTAGAAAACAAGTACAGCCAGCTCCCACTTAAAAACATAAAACTCGCACAAACTTTAAAACAACTCACTCCTGGTGATGTTTTAAACCCAGAACTTTTAGAACAACTTGGTAAAGAGTTAGACGTTTTAAAACTGGTTCATCTCACACAAATTTTACAAGCCACCGAAGAAGAACGAAAAGAATGGTTAAAGAATTTTCAACGACAATCATCTCGCGAATCACAAGAGCATGTCGAAAAGCTCCTTGCCAGACAACGCGAACACGAAAGACAAGGTCGTGAACAACCCTTTGTGCACGCCAGCATCCAACCCAAAGAAACCACCCGCCACCCCGGAAACTCTAAACTCTTTCTTTATGTGTTTTATGCAGTTGCTGGATTTGCCTTTGTTTTTGGCATGATAGAGATCATCAGGACTTTCTTCTGAGTTTCTGATAAAATACCTCGGCATTCCGTTATTTTTTTATTAGGTAGAAATATGAAAAGGAGCATTTATGTTCACAGCTAAAGAAACCATGACCAAAAACGTGATCACGGTCACAACAAAAACAGCCATCACCGAAGCCATTAAGATGCTCATCAAAAATAAAATCAGTGGCTTGCCTGTAGTGGACGATCAAAACAAACTCATTGGCATCCTTTCGGAAAAAGACGCCTTAAAACTTTTACACAATCCCAGCGATTCCGTTTTAACAGTGCGCGATTTCATGACTAAAAATGTAGTGAGCTTCGATGAAAACGACAGCCTCATCAAAATTTGCCAATGCCTAATCGACAACCCCTTCCGACGCGTTCCCATCACAAAAGGGGACAAAGAACTGGTGGGCGTGATCAGCCGACGCAACATCATGGAAAAAATTCTTGAAATGAAGCACATCAGATTAGAAGACAGTGGCCTACAAGGCGAAGACGCTTAAAAAATAAGATCTTCTCGTTTGTTTTGAAATTCGTATTTTTCTTTGTAATCTAAGAACCCGTTTTTGCCCATTAAGCCAAAGGTGTAACGTTTGATTTTTTCGACAGCGGGTTGATCGAAAGGATTGATGTTCATCAAAGCGCCCATGTAAGGAATCACATTCATAAACAACTGATACAGCTGCCCCAATTGGTACTCGTTGATTTGCGCCAAAGACAAACGGAAGTTTGGTCTTTGATTTTCGGTGAGCGAAGCCTGTGTCGCGTTAAGCTCGGCTGCTTGCAGCTCTAACAACGAACGCCCCTTTAAAAAATCAATGCGCTCGTCGGAGATAAAATCTTCTGACAAACTGCCATCCACACCAAAATCTTCGACCTCTACCAAACCAATGATTTTATCGTAAGGCCCATCCAAATAAAGCTGCAATTGTGAATGCTGATCGGTTACCCCGGTGGCTTTAATGGGTGTTGATCCCAAGTTTATTTTTTGGCCATCTAAGCTGTGTTCTTTGCCAAGACTTTCTCCCCACAACTGCGCAAACCAATCTGAAAATAAACGCAAGCGATCCGCATAGGGCATGAGCACCATTTGCGATGACCCTGCTTGCATCCAGTGGTGCAAAGTCATGGCCAACAAGCCCGCCGGGTTTTGCGCCAAAATTGCCTGATGACAAAGCTCTTCCATGGCATGCGCGCCTTCTAAAAGTTCCGTGATGTTCACACCGGAACAAGCAAGCGGAAACAAACCCACCGGAGAAAACACCGAGAAGCGACCGCCAACCCCAGAAGGCACAGGCAAAGAAGCGATGTTTTCTTTTTGCACCCACGATCTTAAAAACCCTTCTTCGGAATCGGTGATCACAACAAAGTCTTCAGGTGAAACAGATTTAAAATAGCGTTTGACCAAAAGAGTTTGCGCCAGGGTCTCGCTGGTGTTTCCTGATTTGGAAATCACAACAAAGAGATTTTTTTGATTGCCCAAGCGCACAAAAAGTTCATGCAAAGTTAAGGGTTCAATGTGATCCAAAACAAACAAACGCGGAGAGGAATCTTTAAGAAGATGATGATAAGGACCATCTAAAGCCATTTTGATTGAACTGGCTCCCAAAGCCGAACCACCAATGCCCAGCACCACAATGTTGTCATAACCTGATTTTTTTTGCACCAGATCCAAAACCTGATCGCGCAAAATGCTGTCGCCAGGCAAAACGCTATAGGGAAGCTGACCAGTTTTTTTAAGCGCCATGATGCCCTGGTGAATTTCTTTAAAACTGCCTTCAAACTCCAAAAGGTCTTTGGGTCCCTTTTTAACAGCAGGCTGAAACAAGCTGTTTAAATCGATACGAAGTGGGCTACGTCCAACAGTCATGATTATGGCTCCTTAGGCTTTAGTCATTGAGACTTGGCTCTAACGCCACCGCCTGCAAAGCGCAACCAATCTGATAGGCCCGTAAAAGCACGATCTGCAGCTTGCGATCAAAGATCATTTAAGACTATGGGACCTCATGAGTTCCGAATCCTCCGAACGTATCATGGCCTTTGACGTGGGCAGCAAATCCTGTGGCATTGCGGTCACAGATCCCTTAGGCATCACCGTGCAACCGCTCACCACCGTGCGTTACAAAGGCTGGCACGATCAGCAACGCGCCTTTCAGGAACTTCAAAAAATTTTAACAGAGTACACACCGGCCGTCGTTGTGATCGGTCTGCCCACCTCTAAAGATGGCGGCAGCAATGTGCAGTGCGAACGCATACAAGCGTTTACAAAAGGGTTTCAAAACCACTTAAAGCAAAACAACTTTGCTATTGATCAAATCCAATGGGAATTTTGCGACGAAAGCCACAGCTCGCAAGAGGTCGAAGAGCTCATGATTTCTTTTGACGTGTCACGCGCCAAACGAGCCAAAGTGATTGATCAGCTTGCCGCAGTGGTGATCCTAAGACGCTTTTTGGGGGAGTGACACCATACCGGCAGCCACGGTGTTATTGCTCATTTCATCAATCACAATAAAACAACCTGTGTGGCGATGCGTTTGGTAATCATCCAAAGGCAAGGCACCCAATGATTTAACCTGAACACGTGCGATCTGATTGAGCTCAAGCTTGTCGGCTGGCAATTCTTTAAGGTGGGCTAAATCGAGCTGGCCTTGGATTTCTTTGAACATCACTTTTGTGACCTTAGCGCCCATTTTAATCAGGTATTTTTTTCCAAGAGACATGGGGGTTTCGCTCATCCAACAAAGTCGCGCATTAAATTGACTATCCACAGCAGGAGCTTCATTGCTCAGAGCCAAAAGATCACCACGCGAAATGTCGATTTCGTCTTCTAAAGTAATGGTGACTGATTGCGGGTACTGCGCCGATTGCAAATCGCCATCGTAAGTGACAATGCGCGCCACTTTAGAGGACAACCCGCTTGGGAAAACTGTGATCGCATCGCCAACTTTAACAGAGCCGCTACCAATTTGCCCAGCGTAACCGCGGAACTCGGAGTCTGGGCGCAAAACCAATTGCACCGGAAAACGAAACGATTCTTCTTTGAGTTCGCGTTGCACTGGAACCGTTTCTAGAAAATTTAACAAAGGCTCGCCATCAAACCAATCAAGACGATTGCCGCGCTCCACCACCATATCGCCCTTTAAAGCAGAGATCGGAACAATTTTGAGATTCTTGATGTGAAGTTGGTCAGCAATGCCCTGGATCTCTTCGGACAATTCTAAAAACCGTGCTTCGCTATAATCCACCAAGTCCATTTTGTTCACACAAACCACAACGTGTTCCACAGCCAAGAGCTGAGCCAAAGCCAAGTGACGTCTGGTTTGCTCCAATACACCTTGTTTGGCATCCACAAGAATCAGAGACAAATCAGAGTTAGATGCTCCTGTGACCATGTTACGTGTGTACTGCTCGTGACCCGGTGTGTCCGCGATGATGAATTTGCGTTTGGGAGTGGCAAAGTAACGGTAGGCAACGTCGATGGTGATGCCCTGTTCGCGTTCTGCTGCCAAACCATCTGTGAGCAAAGCCAAATTGACTTGGTCTTCTTGCTTGCGTTTAGCCGTGCGTTCAATGGCCTGCATCTGGTCTTCAAATACAGATTTGGAATCGTAGAGCAAACGACCAATGAGCGTGCTTTTGCCGTCATCCACGCTGCCAGCTGTGCAAAATCGCAATAGATCTAAATCTTTTTTAAGAGAGCCCGTCATTAGAAATACCCCTCGCGCTTCTTTTGTTCCATGGAGGAATCACTGGTGAGATCAATCACGCGATTCTCGCGTTCCGAACGTCTGGCCACAACCACTTCTTCGATGATTTCTTCAACCGTTGTGGCTTCAGAAGGAACAGCTCCCGTACAAGGCATACAACCCAGCGAACGAAAACGACACTTAACGCGTTCGATTTTTTCGCCTTCGTTGATTTTGGTTTTTAGGTTTTCACCAACAGGAATCAAAATGCCTTTGCGGTTCACAACCTCGCGCTCTTGCGCGTAGTAAATTGGCACAATGGGGATGTTTTCGATGAGGATGTATTGCCAGATATCGACTTCTGTCCAGTTGGACAAAGGAAACACGCGCACAGATTCACCCGGATTGATTTGCGCGTTGTAAAGATGCCACGGTTCAGGCCGTTGGTTTTTAGGATCCCATTGACCAAATTCATCGCGCACGGAATAAACACGTTCTTTGGCTCTGGACTTTTCTTCTTCGCGACGAGCGCCCCCAAAGGCCGCATCAAATTCGTGTTTTTCTAACCCACCCAAAAGGCCTTGGGTTTTTAAAAGAGCGCAGCATTTATCGGTGCCCAATTGCCAAGGGTTAGTGCCCGCAGCAATGGCATCTTCGTTGCGGTGAATGATGAGATTGGCGCCAATGTCTTTGATAAACTGATCACGAAACTCATACATTTCTTTGAACTTATAACCAGTGTCGATGTGCATGAGCGGAAAAGGCAACTTACCAGGATAAAAAGCTTTTTGTGCCAAACGCAACATGACCGAAGAGTCTTTGCCAACGGAATAGAGCATAACAGGGTTTTTAAATTCCGCCACCACCTCGCGCATGATGTGAATGCTTTCGGCCTCAAGTTGTTTGAGTGTTTTTAAATCAGTCATGATTATTCTTTCTAAGAATGCGCCGAATAAAAAGCCTGAACCCACATGTCAATAAAGACTCCTACACCATAAGAGCTTTTTAGAGGGCATCAATTTTACCAAGAATGGCCTTAATGAGCGTGATATAGCCCTCTTCTTTGGTTTTGCTGGCCAGATCAAGGGCCTTTTTGAGGTAGGTTTCGCAAAGATCTTTATGAGTCCCCTTCATGAGCAGGGCCTCGACCGCTTTAAAATCTAGGTTTGCCGCAAATCGCAGCTGGGCAAAGTCCTGATTAGCCAGACTGGCAAACAATTCAGCCGCCGGCTCCGGTTTGCGCATGCCCAATAAGGCCCTCACCTGCAAGGCTGTGGCGTGATGAATGATTGCCGGGTCGGCTTGATCCGGCCGGTCCAAAAGCTTGGCCATTTTGCGAAACGCTGTCTCGTGCTGATTAAATTGCTCTATTAATAACACGGCAGAAATGATTTTGATGGAGTCATCATCTTTAAGGCATTTTTCGGCCTGCTGATAAAATTTATAAGCCTTTTTGTAATCGCCTTTGAGCTTAAACAAAATGCCCAAGGTCGACAAAAACACGCCTTCGCCAGCAGAATCGTCCACGTTTTTTGCCTGCGCTAAGCCTTTTTTGAGCAGGGCTTCAGCCGAATCAAATTCTTTGCGTTGCATCAACGCAAAAGCTTGGTAAATGGCAGGGTCCTGCAATAGCTCTTGGTTATTGGCTCCGGCGTTCATTAGCGTCTTGGCCCCCGTGGGATGCCTGGTTTTAAAATGGACACCATCTCATCGTGAATCAAAGAATTACTGATGAGGATTTCGCGCTCGTAAACGGTGTACTTTGTGCCATCAAAGCGCGAGGTTCTTCCGCCGGCCTCTTCACAAATGACCATGCCCGCCGCCGTGTCCCAAGGGAATAAATCCAATTCCCAAAAAGCATCGTAGCGTCCACAAGCCACATAACAAAGATCAATGGCCGCCACACCATCGCGTCGCACAGCTCCCGCTTTTAAAAGAACATTTTTAAAATGATTGATGTTGTTATCGTGTGTTTCGCGCAAATTGTATGCAAAACCTGTTGCCACCATGCTGTCTAAAACGGTTTTGGATTGCGACACCTGAATGGGTTTGTCGTTTAAAAACGCGCCTTCTCCCGCGTAGCCCTGAAACAATTCTTTTAAAATGGGAACGTAAACCGCGCCGGCCAAAATCTTGCCTTCAAACTCAAGCGCGATCGAAATGGCAAACAAAGGGTAAGCGTGCGCAAAGTTGGTGGTGCCATCAAGAGGATCAATGATCCATTTATAAGGAGAGTCTTTTCGTTCCCCAGATCCCTCTTCTGCCAAAATGTCATGATCAGGAAAACGCGATTGAATGGCCTCAACAATGAGTTTTTCGGAATGCTTGTCGACTTCGGTGACTAAGTTGATTTCGCCTTTGTGCTCAATGTTGAGTGCGGTTCCCCATTTTTGCGTTTGGTAGGCACCAACACGTTCACAAAGTTCTTTTGTAAACTGAAAAAATTCGTCTTTTGAAACTGTCGTCATAGGATTCCCATACAAAAAATAAGTCGCAAAATTTTAAACCACCATGGCCAAACTTGTTGCCAGCACTGCTTTAGCGCCCGCATTTTTTAATGCCTTGGCCGCCATGTTTAATGTGGCTCCTGTTGTGAGAACATCGTCCACTAATAAAATGCGTTTTCCTTGTAACGGTGTACAAGAAGAAACAGCAAAGGCATTTTGCAAATTACGGAATCGTTGTTTACGATTCAGCCCCGTTTGCGATCGTGTTTGTTTAACGCGAATAAAGCCAGACTTCACGGGCTTTTTCATAAAATCTGCCCAGGCCTTGGCCAAAAGCTCACTTTGGTTGTAACCACGCTGGGCCAAACGTTTGCGATGCAGTGGCACAGCCATCACAAAGTCGACATCAAAATGCCCAAGAGGATGATTTTTAATAATCTTGCTAAAAAAACGACGCACTTGAAACCCATTTTGATACTTCAGCGTGTGAATCAAATCTTTACTGGCTTGATTAAAAGCAAAAAGCGCGCGGTGCTCATCAAAAAATGGCGGATCGTTTTCGCATCGCGAACAACGATGATGACCACCGTGTTCACCAAAAGGCACACCGCAACAAAGACATTGCGGGCCCGTGACAAAATGCAATTCGGCAACACAAGCATCGCACATCAAAGAACCAAGAGTTTGGCAACGCAAGCAACGTTCAGGCAAAACAATTTTTGAGATTTGATGAAAATGCTCCGACAGGCTCATGGCAAAAACCTTAGCCAAAGCATGTGACTTAGGCAAGAACGCCGCGCGTTTTTAAAACAAAGAAAGGCCAGTCATCTCTTTTGGCTGCTCTAATTCCAATAATTTTAACAGTGTTGGTGCCACATCGCAAAGACGACCACCAGAACGCAGCTTGGCTTGCTTGTGTTGATCAGAAACCAAAAGGCAGGGCACCAAATTGGTGGTGTGTGCCGTTAAGGGCTGACCATTATCGTCTACCAGTTGTTCGGCATTGCCGTGATCAGCAGTGATGATGACCGCGCCACCTTGCTTGAGGATTTCGGGCACCACAGTTCCCAAACAAGCATCAATGGTTTGAATGGCTTCCACCACCGCAGGCTCAATGGCTGTGTGGCCGACCATATCGGGGTTGGCGTAATTGCAAACTATCACATCGTAAGTTTGTTGCTGCAACCGCTTGCTTAATTCTTCGGTGACAAGCTTCGCGCTCATTTCAGGTTTTAAATCGTAAGTGGCGACTTCTTTGGGCGAGGGAACCAAACAGCGGTCTTCGTTTTTAAAAACACGATCACGCCCGCCATTAAAAAAGAAGGTCACATGCGCGTACTTTTCGGTTTCGGCAATGCGCAACTGCTTCAGGTTGTTTTCGGCTATGATCTCGCCAAAGACACGGTCGGGGTAATTCGGCGTAAAAGCCACAGGACATTTTAAAGTTTCATCGTAAGGAGACATGCACACATAAACACCCGGTAACTCGCTTTGCCTATTAAAGTGTTCAAAAGTAGCATCGGTTAAAGCGTGACTGATTTGACGCGCACGATCTGCCCTAAAATTAAAAAAGATCATCGCATCTTTTTGATTAACTTGATGCGCTTTGTTTCCGATCATAACAGGAGGAATGAACTCATCACCTTTTTGATCAGCGTAACATTGTTTTAAATAATCCACAGCGTTGTCCACAGACTGTGTGCCACTTTGCCCGGTGATCACACGAAAGGCTTTTTCAATTCGCTCCCAACGCTGATCACGATCCATGGCGTAATAACGCCCCGACACACTTGCCAAACGCCCCAAACCAATCTCATTAAATTTTTGCTCAAGCGCCTGCAGGTATTTTACGCCATCTTCCGGCGGGGTATCGCGGCCATCCATAAACGCGTGCACCAAAACTTGCGACACGCCCTTTTCTTTTGCAAGCTGCAATAACGCGTAAAGGTGATCTTGATGCGAGTGCACCGCCCCATCGGACAGGAGTCCTTGCAAATGCAAAACCCCATTTGTGCTTTTCACATGATCAATGGCTTTTAAAAGAGCGGGGTTTGTAAAAAATTCTTTGGTTTCGATGGCTTTGTAAATTTGCGAAAGCCCGGTAAAAACAACACGACCAGCCCCCAGATTCATGTGCCCCACTTCCGAGTTGCCCATGATTCCTTCCGGCAAACCAACGGCAGGCCCAGAACCATCGATGAGCGTGTGAGGGTAATTTGCAAATAAAGAATCCATGTAAGGCTTATTTGCCAAGGCAATGCCATTATCTTGGATTTCTTCACGATGCCCCCATCCATCTAAAATGATGAGAGCCACTGGTCTTTGCTTTGCTGTCATATTCATGACGATTTCTGTAGGACATTTTGACGCTCAGGACAATCTCGGAATGTCTGTTTTCGCAGCTAGATTCTGCTTTGAAGGCGTTGGCAATTCATGTACAATATTCATTCGGGGGTTTTAACATGTTAAATAGAGTGCTCATTTTACTCCTCTTGTTCATGACACCAATGCTTAGTCATTGCACGGGTTCCGAGTGTTCTGCGACGGATGATTTTATTAACGACACCGACTCTGATTGCGTTAACGATTCTTCTGATAATTGTGTCGGTTATTACAACCCCAACCAATTGGATTCAAACGACGATGGTGTTGGTGATGCTTGCACCCTTTCCTCATCAGAATCAGCAAGTCTCAATGGCGTAGAACTCACCAATCTCCCTGAATTTGGCATGGTCGGTTACCTTAATCCCGTGGACAGCGATCTAGAAAGCGCGCCCTATTCTTTGCAAGATACCGACTGCACCATCTCTATCAAGCGTGTTTATGTTAGTTCACAAGGAATAGATTTTTCGGTTTCCTCAGACACAAATAACGAAAATAAATTAACTGATTCTAACTGGGATTGTGATCACGTGGAATGGGCTGCCACTCAAAGGCTGATTTGCGAGGATCAAATTTCAAACTGCATACAGGTGTACGATGCTGAGTAAAAAAATTTTATACATCCTGCTTTTATGTGTTTTTATAGTCGGCTGTAAAGGTGGCGCCAAATGCGGCCCCTTAGAAAATGCCTTGGACGACGCTGATAGCGACTGCATCCCCAATTCTTCTGACAACTGCCCCTTTGATTACAACCCCGCCCAAATCGACGTCGATGAAGATGATGTCGGCTCCTATTGCGATCAAGACGATGACGACAGCAGCATTGGCAACGAAACCGATGATAGCCCTTCTGCTTTAAGACTAGCGCTTACAGGGGAACAAAGCTGCGCTGATTTTTTTGCCAACACGCCTTACTCTGATTTGATTCTTTTAAAAGATGTGTCCACAGACACTGAAGTGCTCTGTCAGTCGTTAGCGCGTCAGCTTGTGTTGCAAGATCCCGATTTTTGCTCAGTGCTGGCCGAGCAAGGAGCGACTCTGGATCAGTGCTCTGAAGAATAATCTCTTTGTTTAAGAGTTGCTTCCCAACACCTCTTGCTGCCACTTTTGCTTTAAGTGTGTTTGATCAAAGTTTTTGCCAATCAGGACCAAGGCCTTTTTCCCTTTGAATTGTTCTAAATCATAAAAATCAACACGACCACAAACGCCATGCATGGCAATCAAGCGGTTGTTTAAATCGCTAAAAACAGCCTTGGCGCGAAAAACTTCTTTGGGAAGTTGTTCAAAAAAATCTTCCACACGATCCAAAGACAACGCCTGATCAATGGGAAGACTCATGCTGGTGTAATCAACATGATGATGATCATGAGAAGGCTGCAAGACCTTTTCTTCGCCACCAAACAAAAGATCAAACCAGGCAGGATCAGACTGTTGCACCAAGCGCGCGTTGGGATTGATTTTAACAACAGCGTTTTGAATGGCATGCAATTGTTCGGGAGTCGCCAAATCTGTTTTGCTCAGGTACAAAAAATCAGCACGTTCGATTTGCAAGCGTGTCTCTTCACCTGCTTGCAACATTTGCTCAAAGTGCAAGCAATCGACAACAGTCACAATGCCAGCAAAACGAAAGCGTTCATCGAATTCTTGTCTTAAAAAAGGCCAGGCAATCGGCAAGGGATCCGCCACCCCGGTGGTCTCGACGATGACTTTGTCAAAGTCGTTTCTTTTAGCCAGTTCGGCAATGGTTTTAACAAGCTCATCATTTAGCACACAACACAAACAACCATTATCCATTTTAACAAAGTCTTGCGAAGCCTGCTGCAAGAGATCGCCATCTAATCCCACTTCCCCAAACTCATTGACGATCACCGCACAGCGCACGCCATGCTCTTCGCGCAGGACACGGTTGAGCAGAGTGGTTTTGCCACTGCCTAAAAAGCCAGTTAAGATTTGAACAGGTCTGTGCTTCTGCATCATGCCTCTTGTTATAAATGAAGTCTGCTTAAGTTACAAATAGCGACATCCTATTTTAATAAAGATCAAAGCAATCGTCACAAAATTTCACTCAGAATGAAAGCTTAGACGGCAAATTTTGCCCAAACAGCAACAGGCTTGGATTTTTGAAAATCTAACAAAGCCAAATCAGTGAAGAATTTAAATGAATGCCGTGGCACTAAGATTGCACTATAAGACATCGGTGGATTCTGTGTGGAATCGCCGCAAATTCAATTTTAGAGGGAACTTCCGTGTTTCACGACAGCGAACAATCACGTCTGCGAGTGCAGGTGGTGAGGACCGATAGCCAGTCTTATATTCGTCCTCTTAGCCGCTACGACACCCGCGTGCAAGGCACAGCCAATGCCTCATTGAATTCTTGGGTTTTGCTCATGAGCCTTCCAGCCATTGCCATGGTTTTGACTTGGATCGTGCTCTAAGCCGATAAGCTACTGCTCCCATTTGGGACCAAGCTTTGGTAAAAACGCAAACTCAACACCTTCATTTTGCATTTTCTCAACACCATTTTGATCAGCCTGACCACGAATCGCCTTGGGTTCTTCTTCCCCTTTGTGCATTTTCACCGCACGATCAGCAAACGCTGAGCCCACGTCTTCGAAATTCTTTTCTACAAAGTGATTCAGAGCCTTTGCCACCATGATAGGGTCAACAGCAAAACCTTGCTCAGAAGCCATTTCTGAGCCCTGTGCCCCTGCTTGCGCTTTGGCTGGAACCGATGCGGCTGTGTCACGGCGAGAGCCCGCGTTGTGACCACCACTTGGCACACGTTGAATGTCTGTGGCACCACAATGCACGCATTCCACCAAATGCTGTTTGGCTTGTTCTTCAAAGGCTTTGGCACTTTGGAACCAACCTTCGAACTGATGACCAAGAGGACAAACTAAGTCATAAATAATCATACAGATTTCATAGCTTAAAAGAGGTGGCCTTTGTCAAGGCAGCCTGTAACTCAATGAAATCCTCAAGAAAAAGCTGAAAAATTCTTCCCCAAATCCTCTTGGAATATCGATCTATTCTTGCTAGACCGCAGCCTCTATTAAAAGAGGACAGAGGCTTCTTCATGAAAAACTCATCATCTATGTGGCAATTGTTTTGCCGAGCAAAAGCAGTGCAATTTTTAGCGTCTCTTAAACTGGCTGTCGTTCTGATTTTGTCCTTTGCCCTTGCCATGGCCTGGGGCACAATCGAAGAAAGCACGCACAACGCCACTTACGCGCAATGGAAAATCTACCTCTCACCGGCTTTCATCGCTTTAGAAATTCTGCTGTGCCTCAATATTTTGTTTGCGGCTTTGGTGCGCTTCCCCTTTAAAAAAAGACTCATCGGTTTTTACATTATTCACCTTGGTTTGCTCACTTTATTTGCAGGAGCAGCCGCAACCGCCATTTGGGGAATCGATGGCAACTTACGTTTGGTGCCCGAAAAACCCTCTAACGCGGTGGTGATCAACGAGCCGACTTTTTACCTGTACTTTTACAACAAACCCAACAGACCACCCATTGAATTCATCGAGCCCCTGCCACGCAAGCACAAAGAATTTAATCAAAAAAACACACCTTTTGTAGAGGCACTAGACTACGATGTTTTTCTAGAACGATTTTTGCCTTTTTCTAAAGCCAAAGCAAGTTGGGTTCCGCTAGAGCAAGCAGAACAAAGCAGCCGCGTTTTAAACATCAGTTTAAAAAACCAAAACTTTGGTGAGAACATCACTTTGTCATCCTTTGATCTCAAAGGCATGAAAAAACAATTGGGCCCCTTAACAACTTTGCTTTTGCCCAAAATGAATTCATCCTGTTTTTTAAAAGCCGTGCAAAATCCAACAGCACGCTATGTTTTTCAAAGCGGCCACACTTGTTTAGAGCTCCCCGAGATCACAGAAAAAGGTCTTGTTAAAAATTCATGGGAATTTTCTAAAGAAAAAAACAATCACTTTGATCGCATTTCGGTTAAAGCAAAAGACGCGTCCCCCACGCTTGATTTTTTTCCCAACCTATCTGTCTTCCCCTCTCAAAACGCTGCTCAGATCGATTTAAACGCCAATCAAAACCTGGTCGATTTACAAAGCATCCGGGGCAAGCCTCATCTTATTTTCTTTCGTGACGACCAATTGGTTTTTGGAAAATCAGAATGGCAAAGCCAAGAGCTTGTCGTTAATGCCGAACAAAACCTTCCCTGGATGGGATTAAGCGCCACGGTGACGCAAATCATCGATAACAAAAAACAAAAATTAGACTGGTTTGAATCTTTGCCAAGCCCACAGGGTGAACAAACTCATTTTTCTGCTTTGGTTCGCATTCAAAATCGTTACAACCCAAAAGACACGCAAAGCCTGTGGATCGATGACACTCAAGTGCATCATATCACCACCGCCAAAGGCACTCGCTTAGAACTGATGGTGGGCAATAAATTGCATCTCTTGCCTTTTGAATTCAGCTTGGATCAATTCAAAATGGCCACCAACCCAGGCACGCAAGACCCTGCCTCCTACGAAAGCTTTGTGACAACCAATACTCTTGGCAAAAAAGAAAGCGCTCACATTTACATGAACAACCCCTTAAAAAAAGGCGGTTTCACGTTTTACCAAGCTTCTTATTTTCAAACTGATGACGGTCAGTTTGGATCCGTTTTATCTGTTAACAAAGACCCAGGAAGGGTCACCAAATACATAGGCTCACTTCTCATTGTTTTGGGCAGCGCGATTCATTTTACAATCATCCCCAAACTAAAAAAGAAACGAGCAATGCCGCAAAACATGGGAAACGCGACAAAGACAGCAGCATAAGCAAAAGACTTAGAACCAAATCGAGGAACACATGAAAAAAATCGTCTCTCTTTTTTTTATCACGCTCTTACTTTTAACCCAAAATGTTATCGCCAACATCAACTGCCCTAGCGAGCTTGGTAAAACCGCCATTCAAGCCGGTGGTCGCATCAAACCACTTTCAGTGCACGCCAAAGAAGCTTTAAAATTCTTAACCGGCAAAACCAGCTATCAAGACTTAGACGCCACACAAACTTACTGCCAATTTAGTCTGCAATTTCTTCTAGACGAAAAATCACGTTTTGAATTGCCTCTGCGAATCGACAACATCAAGACCAAAGCCTTTTTAGGTTTACCCGAAGACGAACACAGCGCCTCACCACATTTTTTAATCACACGCCTTAACGACATCGAAGACTACCAAAAAGTATTGGAATCGCGAAACGAAGACGAAGGCTTACAAACCGATTTAAAAAAAGTCGCTCAGCGAACAAAGTTGTATTTTGAAATCATCAACGGGCAAAACTGGAAATTACCCATTCTTCTTAATGCAGGTCACCACACAGAGCAGGATAGCGCTGTGCAAAACGCCGACTCTTCAGAAAACCTCCAAACACGTTGGATCACCATTCGCGAAATGCAAACCCTGTTTGGCAACACAATGAAAGACTCCGATCAAATCATCAAAGCGGTTTTGGTCGCCAACGAAAAATACACAGAACAAAAAGGCAATCAACATTTGCTTGAATACCAATATGACAAAAGCCGATTTTTTCAGTGGGCCATTTTAATTGGCATCTTGAGCTTGGGAATCACCTTTGTCAGCAAAAAGCTCACCAACATCCCTTTGGTGATCTCTCTCATCGCTCTGTTCAGCCTGCAAATTTCGGGGATCGTTTACCGGGTGCTGATCTCTGGACGCGCCCCCGTCACCAATATGTACGAGACCGTCATGTGGGTTGGCTTTGGTGGTTTATTTTTTGCCCTGCTGCTGGCTTTGTTTCGCAAAGAAAAGCTCTTTTTAATTGCCGGGCTAATCATGAACACGCTTTGTTTATTCATGATGAATTTTGCTAACAACATGTTGGACCCTAGCATTCAACCACTGGTTCCAGTTTTGCGAGACAACTTTTGGCTGTCAACACATGTGACCATGATCACAATCAGCTACGCAGCCCTTGGTTTAAGCTGGGTTTTAGCCAACTACGCCATGATCAAAAGTTTAGTAGGCAAAAGCGACAAGCAAGACACAAAACGTTTACAAACATTTTGTTACGATGCCATTAAAATTGGTGTGGTGCTGCTTGCCGGAGGCATCATTTTAGGTGGTGTGTGGGCCGATTACTCTTGGGGCCGTTTTTGGGGATGGGATCCAAAAGAAACATGGTCCTTAATTGCTCTCATGACTTACATGGCTATTTTACACGGGCGTTACGCTGGCTGGATCAACACAGAACGTTTTATTCCGCTTGTGGCCTTGGCCTTTCTCACCATCATCATGGCCTGGTTTGGCGTGAACTACATCCTGGCCACCGGCTTACACAGTTATGGCTTTAGCAATGGCGGCGCTATTTTCATCACCAGTGTTGTGGCCACGCAACTGCTGATCTTAGGCTTGTTTTGGGCCAAAACCATGAAGAAGCAAAAGGCATAAAAAAAGGGAATGCCGAAGCATTCCCTTCTGTCTCGACCAAAAGTCGAAACTGTCCTCAGCGGACCAAGTGAAAATCGAGTTATCTTTGATAACAATTAATTCATGGTGACTTTTTCTGGATCTTCATCAGAAATTTTAAAATGGCTGCGATCCAGAATTTTAGGCGTGATAAAAATCATGAGCTCTTGATTACTTTTTGTTTTTGAAGTGCTCTTGAACAACCACCCCAACACAGGAACCTTGCTGATTCCGGGCACTCCCTTTTTCTCTGAAGTGGAATTCACTTTAAGCAAACCACCAATAACAGCCGTTTCGCCATCTGGAATCAAAACCGTGGTTGTGGCTGTGTTGTCCAAAATAGAAGGAATGTTATCAACCGTTCTTGAAAAGTCAGCCTCGCTTTGAATGGCTTCGATGTTCATTTTAATCATGCGGTTCATGGTGATCTGAGGTGTCACACGCAACTCAATACCCGTGTCGATTTCTTGCAAAGTTGGGCCTTCATCTGCGCCACCTTCCACCTTCACGTAAATTTTCACACCAGAACGAATCGATGCGGTTTTGTTATTGATGGTGGTCACATTTGGTTTAGAAATGATTCGGATCGAACCATTGGATTCAGCCGCGCTCAACTGGGTTTGCAAGGTTGTGTTCCCTGGCAAACGACCCACCAGAATATCCAAACCACTGGTTGGGTTTGAAACCGGTAGGTTCACAATGGTACCGGTATTGGAACCATTGGTGATAGAGCCCGCATCCTGGTTACCACGCGCAATGATATTACTAGGACCACTGGTCATGCCCCATTGGATACCCAAGGAGCGTGCAAAAGATTTTTGCGCATCAATGATTTTAGCTTCGATAGAAACCTGAGGATCCTGACGATCAACAGCTGCTAAAAATTTACGAACGTTATCAATCACGTTGGCATGATCTTTAACAATAATGGTGTTGGTGCGTTCATCGGAAATCGTCGAACCACGTTCAGATAAGAATGTTTTAACCTTGTCCTCTAACTCTTTTGCTGTGGCATAATAAAGCGGGATTGTGATCGCTTTTAAATCAGAATCATCTTTAAATTGGTTCGCAGGACCAATGCGCAAAATATTATTTTCAGAAGCGTACTCTAAACTATTCACGCGCAAGATACTCGCCACAACATCCATAGGGTGAGTGTTATTAAAAGAAACAGTCACTTTTCCTGCTGTTTCTTCGGGGATGATGATGTTCACGCCATCAGCTTTGGCCAACATGCGCAAAGCTTGTTTTAAATCAGCATCTCTAAATTCAATAAAAAACTCACTTAATTCACGGCGGTTTAAAGGCGCCGAATAACCTTCCATGCGCACAATGTATTTGTCTTCAAGCTGTGTTAAGATCACACGTCCTTGTTTGATTTCTTCAATGGTGAATAAGCCAATGCGATCATCAATTTTAAAAATTTGACCCGATATCAACGCGAAATGAACATTAGGACCAATCAAAATGCCTTGAACCACCAAAGTAGAAGGATCAAGCTGGTCTTCCACCACCCCCGGAACAAAAGGATTGCGAATGCCCGTGTTCTTCGATTGGCTCAATTGATCAATGGCAAGATCAGAGAGAGAAAGATCCAACATCTCTTCATCAATACCTGTTTCCACTTCTTCTTCGATTTCTTCTGCTTGAGCGTTAGCATTGTCCTGAGCCATAGCTGCCGGAACAACTGCAGCTTGCGCGCCTGCAACAGCGTTTTGAGCCAAAGTCGGTTTAGCCATAGCAAGAAGCAAAAATACAAAAAGTAAAATTAAAGATTTCGTTTTATAATTAAACATCATCTTTCTCCAATTCAAAAAAGGTTCCATTCAGCTGCAAACTCACCTGACTAGAATCTTTTTTACTCACATTGATCTGAATCTTATCCAAAGCCAAGAGCGCCGGGATATCTTCTAATCGTTCTATAAACTCAATCACATGCGCAAAGCGACCATTCGCAACAAGATCAAATGCTGTCGATTTATACCCTTTGTGTGTCACGGAAGGCAGGTAATTCAACGAGTCAATTTCTAAACTGCTACGAAACTCAAACTGCGTGATCGCGTGCAGAAATTCTGAAACATCTTTAAAAACAGGATCTTTGAATTGAGTGAGCATTTGAATCCGAGGATCTTGTTTGATTGCTTCTTGTGCTTGTTTTTGCATCTCTCTTTTTGCCTGCGCATTCTTTTGAATAAGCGCCTGATTAAGTTTTTCGATGCTTGCGATTTGCTCGTTCATTTGATTCACTTGCTGAGACAAATCTTCTGCCATCTGTTTTTTTGGTGTGTAAAAAGTCGCGTAGGTAGCATAAAAAACCCCCATCACCACCACAAGGGCCAAGACTGATTCGCGCAACTGAGCTGGTTTTTTTAACTGATTATCGAACATTGCTATCTATCTCGCTTAAAATTGTAAATGAGTAGCCAAAGGCCTCTTTGACTGACTTTGTTAACGTGAGTTTTGAAAAATATTTTGAATCAGAAAGCTTGGTTGTTAATTCCGTGATGCTTTTCATTTCGGAGCTCACTCCATTTAATTCAAGTTTATGAACTCTAACAATGGGTGCCGCTGCTTTTTCTTTTGCTTCTTTTTCTGCGTCTTTTCGAAACGATTTTTTATTTTTTGCAAAGGTTGTTGTTCCTGTTGAAGTGCTGTTTGCAGTCTTAAATGTTGTAATCCAAACCGTATTAGGCAACCGCCGGCTCAAATCATTTAAAAGCTTAGACCATTTTGGCGCGCTTTCGATTTTATCTAGCAATTCCTGATACTGACCAACGGATATTTTTTTCTTTGTTGGTTTTCTCATCAAATCATCTCTTTTGGTCTCAATCTTTTTTAATTCAACCTTCAAGGTTGTCAGATTGGAATTAAGATCGTGCACACGATAAATTTGCCATCCTACCAAACTGACGTTTAGGCAAACAGCGATCAAACAGATCTGCAATAACTTCTGATAAGTGAAGTTAAGCGGCTTTTTCTCTATAAAATTTATTCTTTTGATCATGGCTGTAAATAGGCCAGACCAACTGCTTGAGCGAACAACCCGCGTTTCACATCAGCAAAGCGATCTGTATCAGATAGAGTGTACAATGGGTCCAACAAACTTGTTTTCACACCCATGTTTTGAGTCAAATAATCATCTAACCCCGAAACCTGAGACCCTCCTCCCGAAAGATAAATTTTAGAGATCTCTTCCATTTTAAAATTCACTTTAAAGGTATCAATGGACTTTTGAATCTCAATGGCCAGCTTTTGATTAAAGCTGTCAGGATCTTTTATTTGCTCTTCCATATTGATGCCAATGAGTGGCCTAGAAAAAACAAAGACACCTTTTCCAACAACATAAAAAATTGTATTTTTATAACCCAAATCCACCCCAGCAATGTAAGTGACATCGTCTGAGTAACAACGCTCTAAAGTTGAAGCCAAAGTCACTGCTGCTGGTTCAATAAAAAATGGAACAAGACCCAAACCCGAAATAAGCGCGTGATGATCATCCATAGCCTGCCTGTTAATCGCATAAGCCAGAATAGACATGTTCACAGCTTCGTTGCTTTCGGTTTCTTCAATGGTGGAGTAATTAACAATAAACTTTTCGATATCGCCTTCCACCAAATCCCTTAAGCTCCACTTGATGGCTTCCAAAAGATCGGCCTCAGGCATTTTAGGGAATTCCATTTTACGAATCTTCATGGAAGCGTCTTCAATGGAAGTAGCCACCAAGGCTCCAGAAAATTTCTTCTCTTTAAAATAACTTTTAATATTACCCGAAAAGCCCTCGTCGAGTGTTCCTGTTTCGAGCAGGTCACAGGTTTCCAAAGAAGGACTGCCTGAACCATTAAAGCCAAGCTGAACCACTTTGGTCATCTTACTTCCAATATCGAGACCCAGCGATGTTTTGTTTTTGCGAAAACTGAACATCACAAATCCTCTTTCAAACGAGCCAAGCGTGTTTCCACCTGCAAACGGATGGTGCGGTTCATCACACCTTCGGAATTATCTAGAAAATCCTGATAGGTATTCACAGCGGTTGTGAGTTCACCAAGTTTTTCTAAACAAAGAGCCAAATGCAATTGGGCATCTAGGTAATCAGGATTGATCGCAAGCGCCTTTTCCAAAAGACTTTTGGCTTCGTGATACGACCTTTCGGCCAAATGAACGACAGCCAGATTATTCATGGCTTCCGTGTAATCTGGCTTAAGAGCCAATGCTGTTTCGTATTGTCTTTTGGCTTCGTTGAGCTTGCCAATTTTTTTAAGTGCAACGCCATAGTTATTGTAGGTCTGAGCATCATCAGGAACAATTTGAATCAGATCTTGGTAATTTGAAGCCGCTTGTGCAAACTTTTGATTCTGAAAATTCATCATGGCGTCGGTTTTGAGTTTATCAATTTTATCTGTTTTGTTTTGCTTTTCTTGTTCTTCTTTTGAAAGTTCTGGCTTGGGTGCTTTTTTAGCAATTTTGGGCAAAGGTTTAATGGTCATTTGCTCAGAGCTCATGAACATCTCTTTAATATTAGGACCAAAAATAAAAAGACCCACTGCAACCAATATGCTCAATAACAAGGCCGCAAGCAAAATGGTTTTAGACTTAGAGCCGGCAACACGACCAGGGCTGGTTGAATCAGGTTGATAAATGCCCGCACCAGAATCATCGTTGGATTTTTCTGACCCACTGCCGTCTTTTTTTTCTGATTTTTTAAGGGCATCAAGAATGATAGACATAATGAGGCACCTCTTTCATAGCTTTCTTAATGATGTTTTTATCAATGATGTATGTGTTCTGCGTGAATGCAGCCAATAAACTCAAATCACAAAGATTATTAATGAGTCTTGGGATTCCTTTTGATTTTTTAAAAATTCTTTTGATCGCGTCTTTTTCAAATCGTGCTGACACACGCTCTCCAGAAGTATTAAGACGGTGTTCAATGTAGCCGTATGTTTGATTCAAGCTCAAAGGACAAAGCTGAACATGAACCTGAATGCGTTGAGAAAGCTGGCGCAACTCTCTAGAGGCGAGTTTTTCAGTCAGTTCAGGCTGCCCAACAAGAATAATGTTTAAAAGCTTTTGAGATTCAGTTTCTAAATTAGACAGCATACGTACCATCTCTAAGGCTTCGTGAGATAAATTTTGCGCTTCATCAATGATCGCGACTGCCGTTTTGCCTTGTTGATTGATCGCCAAAAGGTGTTGGTTTAATCTTTCGATTTGAACTTGGCAGGATTCAGATTCCCATTCGAGCCCCAAATCCTTATTGATGCCTTTAAGAAGATCCAAGGTGTTTAAAAGAGGATTAAAAATATAGCAGGTTTCGACGCTATCAGCGACCAAGTTTAAAAGAGTACGGATTGTTGTTGTTTTACCTGATCCCACTTCGCCAGTGAGCATCATGAAGCCTGAACGGCTTTCTATGCCATACAAAAGCGTTCTTAAAGCAGCATCATGCTGTTCCGATAAATAAAGAAACTTCGTGTTTGGTGTGTGTGAAAATGGTTTTTCTTTGAATCCAAAATATTCTTCGTACATACCGGCACCTCTTACCTGTGTATCGCATGTAAAAAACACGCTTTACTCGCATCGATCCTAAATAAAAATTTCGATGCTGAATCTCTTAGATGCCTGACAATGTTGCTTATGTTTTTGTGTCGTCTTGATGAGAACCAGAAAAACTCTGGTTTAAATTTTTTAGGAATGGATAGGTGAGGCGGTTATTTTCACTTGGCCACGCTGCACCAAATCTTCCTAGCAAATAAGCCTTCTCCCCCTGGTTAGGGAGAGAAGGCCTTTGCCTAAATCAGCTTAACACTAATCTTATTGGAATGTTCCAGTAGCTGGAGTGTAAGTAAATGAAGTACCGGTATCAGTGTGAGTGTAAACTAAACCAGCTTTACTCCAACCTGTATCAATACCAGATTGAAGAACACCTGTGAAACACTCGTTACCAACAGCACAAGCACCGTCAGCAGCACCATCTAAAGTACCAGGAAACGCGCCTGTACCAGAAGTTGCCAAAGCTTGAGCGAACTGCATGTTGATGCCGTCGCGGATTGAACCTGCAACACCATCACGTTGAGCTTGCTGAGCGTTAGCTTGAATGTTCACGAACTGTGGCGCTACCGCTACAGCCAAAATACCGAGAATCGCGATCACAAGGATCAATTCGATAAGTGTAAAACCTTTTTGGTTGTTTAATGTTTTCATATTAATTTCCTCTTCTTAGATGTTAGTTGTTTTTGTTTAACTTAATTCTACTGGTTCTAGTCGCCGATCGAGACCCCTCCCAATCCTGCAACGGAACAGCAGACATCAATGATACAGGCAAAAACGTCTTTTCGGCAACAAAAAACATGTATATTTTTACCCTTTTTTAAATTTATTAATTATATTAAATATTTACATAGATATTTTTTATTCATCTCAATTTAAAAAAGGGGTTTTTTTAACCTTTTTTATAAAAACACGCTGAAAAGGAAGGGGTTTCTAAGGGGATTTTAGGGGTCTTAGCGCATCATGAGCTTTTTCATCTCATCGACGTCGGTGCAGAATTCCAAGGCACTCTCCTGCGCGATCTTTCCTTCTTTAACAGCCTTGGCAAGACTTTGGTTCAAGGTCACCATGCCGGTGTTGCCTTGACCAATCTGCATAGAAGAATAGATCTGATGGATTTTATCTTCGCGGATCAAATTCCGAATAGCGTGATTGGGAATTAAAATTTCTTGAACCAACTGACGCCCGCCACCAAGTTTTGGCACCAAGGTCTGAGACACCACGCCTTCTAGAATAAAAGAAAGCTGCGTGCGCACTTGAGTTTGTTGATGCGCAGGAAAAACGTCGATGATCCTGTTTATGGTTTGAACAGCTGTGTTCGTGTGTAAGGTCGCAAAAACCAAGTGACCTGTTTCCGAAATGGTGATCGCAGCACCAACTGTTTCGATATCACGCATCTCACCAATCAAAACAACATCAGGATCCTGACGCAAAGCATACTTTAGAGCGTTCACAAAACTCTTGGTGTCTTTACCAACTTCACGTTGCGCAACAAGAGCACGACTAGACTGATGCACAAATTCGATCGGGTCCTCAATTGTGATGATGTGCTCACCGCGTTCTTTGTTAATATTGCCAAGCATGGCTGCAAGCGTCGTTGATTTACCAGAACCCGTTGGTCCTGTAACCAAAACCAAACCACGAGGTTTTTCTGTGAGTTCTTTTAAAACAGGAGGCAGATCAAGTTCTTCCATTGAAGGGATTTTTTGCGGGATGGGACGAAAAGCACCTGTAACACTATGCATTTGGTAAAATAAGTTCGCTCGAAAACGCGCTTTTTCACGAAAACCAAAAGAAAAATCCAATTCACGATCTTTTTCGAGATTTTGCTTCATGGTTTCGTCACAATAAGCAAAACATAACGCTGCTGCTTCCTCTGCGTTCAATATATGTTCGGGGGCTTTTTGAGTGGGACGCAATTCACCATCCACACGCAACATGACAGGAGCTCCCTCTGAGAAGTGAATATCACTAGCATTTCTCTCAATCACTTCTTCCAGAAAATCATCAAAGCTCACATTTAACATAACAACCCCCAAAAAATTTTGATCATCAATGGAAGATTTTAAACTGTTTTTGAAAAATCTCCAGTAAAAACAGTTTCCAATAGCAATGATTTTCTATAGAATGGAAAGTTGTTAAAAGGAGTTAACCATAGCAGCCACAACAAACAAACCGGCTACCATTGGCGGAAATGCTGTAGAGCAATATGCCGAAGACATGGTCAAGGATGGGTTAATCACTCAAGATCAGCTCACGCTTTCTCGTGCGAGCGTTGAAAACCTTGGCATTGATCTTGGTCATATCCTCATCACGCGTGGCTTTGTTAAGGAAGAAGAACTCCTTAAATTCCTAGCAAAAAAACTAAACGTGGCATTTCATCATCCAAAAGAAGAAGAAATTGACCAAGAAGTTTTAAAAATTTTTCCATTCCATTTGGCTAAAAAGAATTTTGTATTACCGCTTTATCGCACCTCAGAAGGCAAAGCCGTTGTTGTCATGAATGACCCTAACGATGGCTCGGCACAAGAAGAGCTGCGTGGTTATTACCCTGAAGGCTATGAGGCCAGGCTCGGTTCTCCCAACACCATCATTAGTCTCTTAGAAAAAAATCATTCGCAATCTTCAGGATTAGACTCCACTAACGTCATCATGGAAATGACTGAAGCCGATGACGTTGAAGCCGATGTCGAAACAAAAAAAATCCAGGAAATTGCTTCTGGACCTAAAATCATTTCAACGGTCAACAACATCATTGCCAAAGCAAAAAAATTAGGCGCCAGTGACATTCACATTGAACCTTTTCGCGATAGTTGTCGCTTGCGTTACCGTATTGATGGTATCCTCAGAGAATTTGGCAACCTTCCCAAAGCCATGCACATGGCCATTGTGAGCCGTATTAAGATCATGGCTCAACTCGACATTGCCGAAAGACGTGTCCCACAAGATGGTCGCGCACGTGTGCGCTTGGTTGGCAAAGCCTTAGACATGCGTATTAACACTTGTCCCACGCAATTTGGCGAAAAAGTCTGTATGCGTCTTTTTGCTAAAGATAAAGTCATCACCATTGAGGCCATTGGTTTTTCTGATCGAGACCGTAAACTTTTTACAGATATCATTTCAAAACCAAATGGGATCTTTCTTGTCACAGGACCAACAGGTTCTGGTAAATCATCTACACTTTACGCAGGCCTCATGCGTATCAACTCACCCGAAATCAACATCATGACCATTGAAGATCCGGTGGAAAGTGAGCTTGATGGTGTGAATCAAATTGCAGTGAGTGAAAAATCAGGATTGCGTTTTGCCACTGTTCTTCGTGCTGCTCTTAGACAAGATCCTGATGTGATCATGATTGGTGAGATTCGTGACCAGGAAACTGCTGAGATCGCAGTTCGTGCCGCGATCACAGGTCATATGGTTTTATCAACCTTACACACCAATTCGGCTGCAGGTGCCATTGACCGTCTTAAAGACATTGGTGTTGAACCCTTTATGATCGCGAGTGCACTCAAAGGTGTTTTAGCACAGCGTTTGGTTCGCAGAATTTGTAAAAACTGCCGCGAAGAATGTTCAACAGAAAACGAATACCAAATCGAATTGAAAAAGAATTTTAAATCCAAAGGCTGTGATCACTGTAACAACACAGGATACGCTGGCGGACGTGTCGGCATATTTGAACTCATTTCTATTGATGGTGAGGTTCGTAAAATGGTTCACGCCGGCAAAGGCGAAGACGAAATCAATAAATACTTAAGACAAATGAAAATGCCATCTATCATTGAAGATGGCATTTCAAAAGTGGAACAAGGGATTACATCTTTAGAAGAAGTCATGCGCGTGGCAGTGGAGGATTAATGCATGCCTAAGTTTGCTTACAAGGCACGAAATAAAAACGGCACTCTTGTGCAAGGTTTCTTAGATGGCGATGACATGGCCAATGTTAAAAGCAAACTTGCTGAACAAGGCCTGATCCCCATTTCTGTTTCCAGCGCCAAAGCCAGCATGGGCTTGTCTCTTTCTCTCATGTTCAAAAAGAGGGTCAGCCCTGAAGAAATCGTACTCTTCACCAAACAGTTTTCGACTCTTTTTAAAGCTGGCATGGGCATGGAGAACATTCTCAACACACTCGCCAAGCAATCCAAAAACCCAACCATGCAAGAGACCCTGAGCACGATCAAAAACGACATTCAGCAAGGCTCAAGTTTAGCCAACGCCTTTGGCAAACACGGAAAAGTATTTGATGACCTTTACATCAACATGCTCTCCAGTGGTGAAGAAGCTGGTATTTTGGAAGAGGTGCTGTTTCAGTTAGCAGACGTTTTAGAAAAAGACTTCGCCATGCGCAAAGGCGTTAAATCAGCCATGCTCTATCCAAAAATTGTGATTGGTGTTTTGGTCGCTGCCACTTCAGTTTTGATGATCATGGTGGTTCCAAAATTTAAAGAAATCTTTGATTCGTTAGGTGCCGAGCTCCCGTTGCCAACTAAAATCATGATCTGGACCAGTAACTTCATGACAGATTACTTTTTTTTCTTAATCATGGGAGCCATAGGTTCTAAAATTTTATTTAATAAATACTACTCCACGCCAAAGGGACGACACCTAGTCGATAAATTAACTTTTAAAATCCCTGTCTTTGGGCCCTTGGCTTTAAAAGTCGCCAACGCTCGCTTTGCAAACATTTTAGCCTGTTTGTACCGCAGTGGTTTGCCCGTAACAAAAGCCCTGAGTATCACAGGAGCAACCATTGGTAACGATGCTTTCATGAGAGATGTAAAAATTTTGCAATCGGATGTGGAAAAAGGTCACGGCATTGCGGACACCATGCGTGGGCTCAAATACTTTTCGCCAGTTATTGTGGAAGCAACAGCCATTGGTGAAAAAACTGGTTCTCTTGATAGCATGCTGACAAGCATTGGTGAACACTACGACATGGAAATCAATCACACGATCAAAAACCTCACAACCTTGCTAGAGCCAATTTTGCTGGTCATTATTTTTAGCATGGTTGCCGTGTTTGCTTTGGCAATTTTCTTGCCTATCTGGAGCATGTCAGGAGCCATGCTCAAATAAAATCACTTGTACTCGATTTTAATCACCTCGAGCTCAACCACACCTTTTGGCCTTTTAAAGGCAAAAGCATCGCCTTGTTTTTTCCCCAAAAGCGCTTTGGCCAAAGGAGATTTCCAACTGATTTTTCCCTGAGCCGCATCGATTTCATCTTCACCAACAATCATGTATGTTGCTTGTTCGCCTTCTTCGTCTTCTAAAGTAACAGTGGCGGCAAAACTAATGTGCGCGTGAGTCACAGTTTTGGGATCAACCACTTCAATGTTGTCCAAGCGTTTTTGTAAAAAACGAATGCGACGATCAATTTCTCTTAATCGCTTTTTACCATAAGTGTAATCGGCGTTTTCAGAACGATCCCCATTGGCAGCCGCCCACGCAACGGTTTTGACCATTTTAGGACGTTCGTCATAAAGTAATTTTTTTAATTCGGTTTGAATGCGCGCCAAACCTTCAGGAGTGATGTAATTCAGTGAAGCCATGCTTTAACATTCGACAATTTTCATATTGAGGTTATCGCTTTGATAATCCCAAAACACAAAAATAAGGCGATCGCCTTTTTTAACAATGGATTTCTTTCTGAGCTTGGCAACCCCTTCTTTGATACGTTTGCCCGCTAGCTTATGATTTGTTTCTATGGGATAAACGCCCCAATAAAGAGTCAAACGACGGTAATAATAATGGTTTGCCGCCAAAGAATAAACGGGTTGTTTGGGGTGCAATTTAGAAAGAACTTTAGTGAGACGCCCTCTTCTGGTCAGCATCACAATGGCTTTTGCCTGAATGTCATCGGCCATTTGCATGACATTAAATATAAAAGCATCACGATAGCTTGCCAAACCAAAATCCTTTGGCATTTTACGAAATGTTTTTTGAATCATGTGGGCTTCAACTTCGTGCGCAATTTGATTCAACATTTTTGTGGCTTCAATGGGGAATTTACCTGCTGATGTTTCTCCCGTGAGCATCACAGCATCAGCACCAGCGTAAATGGCACTGGCCACATCACTGACCTCGGCGCGTGTTGGAATAGGGTGATAACGCATGGAATCTAACATTTGTGTGGCCACGATCACCGGCTTTTGTTCTTTGCGACACACTTCTATGATTTGTTTCTGCACCACAGGAACACGAGGTAAACTCAATTCGATGCCAAGATCACCCCTTGCCACCAAAACACCATCACTCACTTTCACAATCTCTTGTAAGTTCTCGACCGCCTCTGGTTTTTCTATCTTTGCGATGACAAGAGGTGTGTGCTCATCAATGTTTTTATCAATCAGCTTTTTTAACATGTTAATGTCGTTTGCGGACCTCACAAACGAGAGCGCAATGAAATCGACATTTTGAGAAAGCGCCCATTTTAAATCGTCTTTGTCTTTCTTACTTAAAACCGGCAAATCCCCTTTGTAATAAGGAATGTTAAGACCTTTGCGCGATTCCAACTGCCCACCATTGATGATTTTCACCCAGACCTCATCCACTGTCTTTTTTAGAACCTGCGTGCGGATCAGGCCATCGTCCATATAAATACGGCCACCAACAGAAACTGCTAAACCCAATTTTTTAAAGCCGATGGGAATGGTTTTGTGTTTTTCAGATGGCTCTAAATGTGGCCCCAGCTTCCATGTTTCGCCTGAATGCAACATTAAGGGTTTTGGGATATCACCCACACGCAACTTAGGGCCTTGCAAATCAATCATGATGCCAATGGGCTTGCCTAATTTTTTTTCGGCTTTGCGCACACGAGCTATTTGCTCTTCCCTGGTTTTGTTATCACCATGTGAACAATTCAATCGCAGAATAGACATCCCGCTCTTCACTAGGTTTTCGATCTTAGATTGTGAAGCAACGCTTGGGCCAGCAGTACAAATGATTTTGGTTCGATTCATGATCCCCACCCTCTTAGCAATTTTTACTCAGCCAATTGGCCATGAAGCTTTTTACACACATCATTGGCTAATTTTTTAATGTCTTTATCACGCGCGCTCATAACTACCCATTCTTCTGAATTATTTTTATTGGCTCGGTAAGTTGCGGGCACGTCTTGTTTATCGGCACAGGTAAATAGGGCTGTGTTCTTTGTGTGCCTTAAATTAGTGTAATATTTTGGGTCTTTGTTTCCGCTTTGACAAGACAAGCTTAAAAAACAAAACAAACCGACAAAGCCCAACATAAAATAACCATAATACCTCATAGAGACATCTTAACAGAATAAACCTGATTTCCAGAGCATTTATTGTAGTATTTAACGCGCTTGAAGATAGCTTAACAAAGCCACACCCATTACCGCTAAAATGGTCCCTGCTGTCGAACTCAAGCTTACTTTTTCTCCTTCAAATCTTTTGGCAAGAGGGATCATAAAAACAGGAACAGTGGCGATAACAGGCAAAACCAAACTGGCATCGGTTGAAGAAAAAGCAAGCTGATTAAAGGTCACCCCCATGCACGGACCAAATAACACCAAAAATAAAAGTGCTGGGATGCCATTTTTGATTTGCGTTGCACTCCTTTGGCGTGTTGCGAGCACCTCGGGCAATCTTGTCTCAAAGGCTTTCACAACAAGAAAATAAAAAATGATAAAACATGTTCCGCCCAAAACGCGGTAGTACGCAGTTTGAAACCCCGGCAACTCTAAACCCAAAAGAGCGCCTTGTTGATAAGCGTAACGACTCAAAACACTGCTGGCGCCCTGAACAAAAGCCCCAAAAACCGCTAAAATAAATCCAACCACCACCTGACGCACTGGCAAATGCGGCATTGTTTTTGGTCGCACTGCAAAAAACACCCCGGTCAAAATCAGAACAATAGACAAGTATTCAAAAGCCGAAAGAGAAACCCCTAAAAAGCGAACTTCAATCAGAATGGCAAAAGGTGCCGCCAAACATTGCACAAGCGTCATTCCCAAGCGTGCGCTCAACAAACGATAACAAACATACATGAACACATCAGCCACACCAAAGCCAAGCAAACCACTCAAAAAAAACGGCCAAAAAAGAGAATCAAAAAATGACCATCTCAAAAAACAAAAAACAATAGTCATGATGAGACTAGCTAAAAGGGAACGAAATAAAAGTGCCCGTGTGGGTCCCAAATGAAAAGAAGCTCTGCCTCCTGCCATTCCGGAGCAAGCAAAAGATAAGGTTGTTAGCCACGCAAAAAACAAAATATCCCTTTTAGGTAAAAACGCCTTTGTCTTGTCAAAGCGATCAAATCCATGTCATGGCCTTATCAAAAAATCACGAAACTCTTATGTCTACAAACAATAAAAAAGAAAGCCCCTTTCTCAACCTACTCCTTAATATTGTCATTCCCTCACTTGTGTTAATGAAACTCAGCGGCGAATCCATGCTCGGACCACTTTGGTCTCTGATCCTTGCCCTCGCTTTCCCCATTGCCTACGGCATGATAGACCTTATTCGCTTCAAAAAATTCAATCTTTTGTCTATCATTGGCCTCATTTCGATTCTCTTAACCGGAGGGATCGGCCTACTCGAACTCAATTTAACCTGGATGATCATCAAAGAAGCCGGGGTTCCCGCCATCATCGGCATCGCTATTTTTGCTTTGGGAAAAACCAAACACAATCTGATGAAAAAAATCATACTCAATGATCAAATCATGGATGTTAACAAAATTCAGGAAACCCTTGATCAAAACAATCAACACAAGATGTTTCAAAAAATCCTAGAACGCTCCAACCTTTTTTTGAGTCTGTCTTTTTTTATTTCGGCCTTTTTAAATTTTCTATTGGCCACGTGGATTTTCAAAAGCCCTCCAGGAACTGAGGCTTTTAATCAAGAATTAGGACGCATGACAGCACTTAGCTTTCCAGTCATTGCGCTGCCATCTATGGTGATCCTCATCGCCATTCTGTTTTTTTCTTTCAGAGCTTTATCCAAGCTCACCGGGTTGGATTGGAAAGATTTATTCAAAGCCGAATTGCAGTGAATTATTTTAGAACACTAGGTTTGTCATCTTGGACAACAATGGTGTTTGAGATGAGATCGCCTATGGTGCGATGATTGGGCTGCGTGTTGATCAAAACCAAATCAAATAACCCAAAGATAACCACAATAATGATGAACAGCTCAGAAGGAATCACCGAAACATAAAAGCCAAACAAAATTAAATAAGCCAAGGTGGAACGAAAAACACTTCTTATGAATCCCACTGGCTCACGATCAGTTCGACTCACAACCCTAAGTCCAATGATTTTTTTCCCAAAACTACGACTCCCTACCGAATCACGAAAAAAAACGATGAGGAAAACAAAGGTCACTAAAAAACTAGTGTTGGCGTACTCGCGAGACAATTGCACAAACTCATCTAGCCAATGAAAAGAAAAAGAAATGGAATGGGCTGGGTAAAAAACGTGTCCCCAGAAAAGATTAAGAACCAAAGCTAGAAAAACAGTCACAGAGAAATCGATTAAATAAGCCAGGATTCGTTGCTTTAAAGAAGCAACCCCAGGAAGCTCTGGCTCGGTTAAGAATCTAGGCATCATGCCCCTCGTAACAACGCCGACAACGAGCCTCGTACTTGTCTGTTTCACCTACCACAACGGTTTGAGAATCGGTTGAAATACGCTGTGAAAAATTAGCCGGGTTACCACATTTAACACAAATGGATAAAAGCTTGGTCACGTATTCTGCCTCTGTCATGAGAAGAGGCATGGAACCAAAAGGCAAACCACGATAATCTTTGTCTAAACCCGCAACAATAACGCGCTTGCCACCAATCGCCATTTTTCGACAAATGGGAATAAGTCGCTCATCAAAAAATTGTGCTTCATCAATTCCTATGGCGTGCGCATCGTAAGATAAATTCAGAATTTCTTTGGGGTCATCAATAATATAAGATTCTAATTTCATTTGTGTGTGAGACACAATGTAGCTGTCGCTGTAACGGTCATCGATTCTGGGCTTAAAAATAGCGACTCGTTGCTTAGCAATTTGAGCTCTTCTGAGGCGACGAATCAATTCTTCTGTTTTGCCACTGAACATTGGTCCACAAACCAATTCAATCCAACCGTTGTGCGCGCTAGGTCCGTGCATGATGTATCCCCTTATGATTTAACAATGCGTTCTTCTAATAAGTTTTTAATTTTAGTGCGTAAAATGTCGATCGCCACATGATTGTGCGCGCCTTCTGGCACAATGATGTCCGCAAAGCGCTTCGTTGGCTCAACAAATTGCATGTGCATCGGACGCACTGTTTCGTAATACTGTTCGAGAATGGTGTCAAAATCGCGTCCACGCTCTTTTAAATCTCTGCGAATTCTTCGCAAAATACGAATGTCATCCGGCGCGTGAACAAATATTTTGATATCCATTAAATCACGCAACTCGGCATCGTAAAGAGCCAAGATCCCTTCCAACACCACAATGTGCTGACCACTAAAAGAAACTGTATTTTCTGAACGAGTGTGATTTGTGTAATCGTAAGTCGGAACCGCAACAGGTTTGCGATTCAATAAGGATTTGATTTGCTGTTTCATCAAATCAAAATCCATGGCCTTGGGATGATCGTAGTTAATCTTGGCGCGCTCGCTCAGCTCAAGATTTTTCATATCGTGATAATAGGAATCTTGCTCAATCAGCGCCACATCATCGCGAGAACAATCGCCCGTGATCGCACGAGCCACAGATGTTTTGCCAGAGCCAGTACCGCCTGCTATGCCAATGAGTATTACCTTTTCTTTCATCGAAAGAGGTCGCTAGCCAATAAAAATGAAAATGTAAATTGCTTGAAGAAAAAAAGGAACACAGGCCCTAAATAGGCAATTTTAAAGATTAAATCATTGCTCTTGTGTTAAGTTATCTTCGTGAAGCTGTGGAAAACGGCAAACAAAGGTCGCTCCCTGACCCTCTTTGCTTTCGATGAAGATATCCCCATGGTGAAGCTTCATGATTTCTTTACAGATCACAAGTCCTAGACCCGTGCCTTTGTAAGCAGCGTCACCTTTTCTTTTGATTTGTACAAATTTATTGAAGAGTCTTTTTTGGTCTTCCTGACTGATACCAGGGCCATCATCTTTAACGCGCAGTTCAATCACCTCTTGATCATCGATGGATTTTTTATCCCAACAAATAGCAACATCGGAATTCGAAAAACGAATCGCGTTCGATGCTAAATTGGTCACCAATTGCCGTAGCATCAAAGGATCGCAGCACACGGTTTGGTTTTGAAAGCCTTTTGTAGAAAGAGTCGTCTGATTTTGTTCGGCGATCCCTTTTAGGTCCTGGACACTCTCTTGGATCACTTGACCAAAATCACTTTCGACAAACTCAACCTTGGCCTTCCCTGATTCCAAACGTGATAAATCTAACAAACGAGAAACAATGCCATGCAAACGATCGATGTTTTTTCCTGCAATGGAAACGATTTTTTTCTGCTCCGGACTTAATTCACCCCAACACCGGCATCAAAATTAGCCACCACACCCTGTAAAACCGCAATGGGCGTACAGATTTCGTGAGACACAATGCTGACAAAATCATCTTTTAACTGCTCTAGCTGTTTTCTTTCGGTGATGTCTTTGCCAAAAACGTTAAAGATTTTCTCACCCTTCCATTCAAAAACACTCAAACTGATCTCAAGAGGAAACTCTTCCCCAGATTTACGAACAGCAAAAACCTGAATGCCTGAACGCTTAGGGTAAGCTTGCGGGTTAGCAAGGTAGTTTTTAAACTCGTCTTTATGAAGATGAATCTCGTTTTTAGAAAGACAAAGATCCAAAACATTTTGGCCCAAAGCCTGTTCGCGATCATGACCAAACATGCCCTCGGCAGCCTGATTCCAGTCTAAGATCACACCTTGATTATTAATAGAAACAAAGGCCTCTTGTGCTGTTTCTAAAATTAATCGCATTTTTCTAGCTGCAGAAAAACGCTCCAAGGCATAATTGATGGTTTTTTCTAATTCGCTGCCCTTGAACTTTCCTTTCACCAAATAATCCTGCGCGCCTGCTTTAATGGCTGCCTTGCCCACAGATTCATTATCAAAACCTGTTAGAACAACAACGGCAACGCCCGGATGGTTATTCATGAAAAAATCAACTGTTTCTAAACCAACAGAATCCGGCAAGCCCAAATCCAAAAGAACAAGATCAATTTCCTGAGGCCTCTGTTCAAAAATAGCATCCGCTTCTTTTAAAGAAGAAGCAAATGACAGATCACAACCATTAGAATTTCTCAGGTAGTGCTGAATCAGAGCTTTGTCATCGGGATCATCCTCAATGACAAGCAACTTGATTTTAGATTCTCGGCTCATAATAAAAAATCTAACTCATTAAGAAAAAATGACCTTCTCAAACCAGAACTGACTGGTTGCTTCTAAAAGAGCTCTTAAATCAGACAAACTAGAAGGCTTTCTCAAATAGCAACTACACCCCAAATCGTAACACTGGCGCACATCATTTTCGTAATCACTGCTTGTAAACACAATGACGGGAATGGTTTTTAAGTTGGCGTCGGCTTTCATTTCAGCAAGAACTTCGCGTCCGTTTTTTCCTGGCATATTCAGGTCTAAAAAAACCAAACTAGGGAGCGATTTTTGATCTGATAAGCCACGTAGATTTTCTAAAGCCTCTTCACCATTACAGGCTGTATTCATGTCCACATCAATATTGCATTTACTCAAAGCAAGCTTAAATAAATCCAAATCAGCTTCATCATCATCAACAACAAGAATTTTCTGTTTTGCCATAAAACGCCTCCTATTCACACCTGTTCATGTGAACAAAAAGTGATTCGATCCCATTATAAATTCATAAAACTTATCAAAGGTTAAAGGCTTCTGAATGTGCGCAATGCCACCAAGCCCCATGTCCCTTAAACTCTGTTCATCGTGATTGGTTAATAAAACAATCCGAGGTTCTAAACCTTCGTTCTTTAAAGCGGGTAAAACCTTTTCAGCAGAAAGCCGCGGCGTGCTCACGTCAAGAAAGATCAATACCGGATTCTTTAAACCCGTTTGTTCAAACTTACCTTCGCACTTTAAAAACGGAAGCAGATCCGCCCCATCTTCTAAATGAAAAATAGGGTTCTCAAAATTTTGCTTTTTAAAATTAACTTTAGTCAGCTCAAAATCATCGATTTCATCTTCAACAATCACAACAGTCGATGAAAAATCTTCTTCTGGCTCAAACAAAGATAATTTACCCATATGAATTGCCTTCTACCCAAACAATTGTTGTTTACTGCAAAGGATGAGCTACACAAACAACACCTTGCAAGGCGCCATTTGAATCACGCATCACAGAACCCGAAAAGGAAACAGGAATTTTTTTGTCTCCTTTTCCAATGAGAACTTTTTTAGAATGCTTACTAAAATCCTGACTAATCAACTCTTCAAAAGAGACATGATCGGTACTGTCTCCCTGTTGCTCAATGAGAAAATAACTAATGAACTGATCAATCATTTCTCTTCGTTTGTAACCCAATGTGGAAAGAGCTGCTGGGTTCACTGTTTTGATATTGCCTTTTGAATTGGTCACCAACACCACATCACTCATTGAGGAAATAATCTGCTGTAAATGATCACGTGAATTTTTATAAAACTCGTCTGCTCTTTGTATTTCAAAAAGAAGCTGGTTAAAGCCATCAATAAGATACCCCACTTCACCACCACATTCTTTAATGGCTCGCTCTGAATAATCACCACTTGCCGCAATTTTTTTGATGGTTTCGACCAAACGTCTGATCGGACGCGACAGGTAATTGGCAAAAATAAGCCCCAAAATGGTTGATCCAAAAATCGCAGTAAATAAAACGCCAAATAAAATAATCATCTGAGAATAGGAATCAGATTGGAATTTTTTAATGGCATTCTGCGTTTTACGAGAAACCCGAGACGAAAGCTGATCGATGTTTTGAATTAAAATCGAGTACATCTGCTTTAAATGTCTTGCTTCTGTTTCTTCTAAAACTTGTCCTGATGTGAGCTTAGCAAATAAATTGAAGGCTTCTTGATTGTACAAAGCTAAATCTTCATTAATTTTTCCTATGAGCTTTTCATTCTTTTGAGTCAGATAATGTTTTTTAGTTAAACCAAAAAAAGCTTTTTGGTCTTCTTCCATCACAGTTTTAAGCTTATTGATTTTCCCAACAACCTTTAAATCGGTGCCGTTTTTATCTAGCAAATTTAGCACACGATTGTGATTTAAAGAAATCTCCGCAAACAAACGCAATAATTCTTGCGAATGAGAAAGATCATCCTTAGCAAAATTTGTAATGGTTTTGTATTGCCGGTTTAATTCTTTTGCCAAATGCCCCGCACCAAGGCTGAGAACCAATGCCATGACAAAAGGAAGAATCAGAAATTTTGTTCGAATGCTTGTCCGATCGATAAAGCCCATAACGCTCCCCCAATAATATCAAGCCCGACCGCGATGAAAAATTCTAATAGATTGATTATACTGATTTTCTAGATGTAGGACCAGGTCTAATGACAGCACAATAGCAGTGCATCTTTTTACAATCACCAACAGCTTACAACAGATGCCACGATTTCGTTATAATATTTTTCAAGAAATCACGATCAAATAGAAGAGAGATCAACAAAAATCGTCAAAACTCTGGCATTTCCTCTAAGCCAACTTCCAGATTTAAAAATTCACCATTGCGATAAATTTTTAAGATGATTTTATCCCCCGGTGCATGATTGTTAATGACATAAGCCAAAGGGTTTTCTTTGCTGATCGTCACATCATCCACTTGAACGATCACGTCTTGCACTTTTAAGCCGGCACGAGAAGCAGGAGAATTTGGAGCAATAGCACCCGCACCTGTGTAAGGATCTCCGATAATCATGGCCCCGTTATTAGTCGGAAGTTTAAAACGCTGCGCCACCGCTTCGGTGATAGCGGCATAACGCACACCCAACCAAGGACGTACAATGCGGCCATATTTTTTCACGCTTTCGACCACAGTTTTGGCTGGATTAATGGGCGTTGCAAAACCAATATTTTGTGCGTTTTGCACAATGGCTGTGTTGATCGCAATCACTTGACCCGCTAGATTCAACAGAGGTCCACCGGAGTTCCCCGGGTTGATCGAAGCATCGGTTTGCAACAAACCTGATAAACTCTCGCCACCACCTGATTGGGATGAGCCCGCTGTGATCGATCGAGACAAGCCTGACACAACCCCCGTTGAAACCGTATTTCTGAATTCGCCCAAGGCATTTCCAATGGCGATCACCGCTTGGCCAATTTGAACCGCTTCGCTATCACCAAATTCCACCACAGGAAAATCATGTCCCTCAATTTTAAGAACCGCAATGTCATTGACCACATCACGCGCTAAGACCTTTGCAGGGTATTGCTGATCATCATTGAACAAAACGGTGTAATCAGCCTCTTCATCAACAACCACATGACGATTGGTCAAAATATAGCCATCGGAAGAAACAATAAAACCAGTGCCACCACCAACTTCGCGCCGCTCAAAACCTTTTTGACGGTAAAGAGTACGCCCTCCAAAAAAAGGATTGTTATAAGGATTTGAATAATAGCGTTCGTATTTAGGAAGATCCTTTGTGACGATCACGCTGACAACAGCTGGAAAAACTTTTTGCACCACATCCACAACAGCAGACTCTTGTTTGACCGATATGACTTGAGTTGGTGTTTGCACAGACACTGAACTTGTGGGCGCAACAGTTTGTGAAACCACGGTCGGGTGAGAAGATTGTCCCCAATAAAACCCTAAACCCGTGGCAATGACCGAGCTCAGACAGACTGAAATGACAAGGTAGATGACAGCAAGATTTCGATTCATAGTCTTAAATTATTTACGATTCTCTTTTAAAAAAGTTTCACACCACATCTTAATTGTCAGCCAAATTAACAATACGGCCTTCTATTTTGGGATTGATTTCTCTGAGAGCCAATAAACGTTCAACAGCGATATCTAAAATAAGTTTATTTTCTTCTAAAGGAATTGGTTTTGATTTTTTAAAGGCATTAAAACCATCATTTCCTTTTGCTAAATAGTCATTAGTAGCTACTCTATAAACTTTATTATCAACAATGGGTTTTCCTGCAATTTCAATTTTTGAAACACGTTTTCCAACAGGTTTTCGTGAATCAAATACGTATTTGGCGCCAGAAATCTGCAAAAATCCGCCTCCTTTTTCTTCGTATCGAGAAACAGAGGTTTCAAAAACACGACGCAAATCCTCGCCTTTAACTTCGTAAGCCACAATTGTATTTTCAAATGGGAAAATTGAAGCCATATCTTTTAAGGTGATATTCCCAACCGAGTACTTTCGATTTGAACGAATGCCACCTCCATTTTGAAAAGCGACATCAACGTTAGCATAATCACGAATTGCATCCGCAATAAAATTACCAATAACCGCTTCTTTGGTACGAACATAATCAGCAATGGTATTGAGCTCGACATTAGTTTTGCCCAATAACTCATTTTCTTTTCTACCTGATTTGTCCTCATACTTTTTTGAATAGTCTGTAACCAAAGCCTGCATTTGAGAATCAGATGCCAACTCTTTATTGACTGGCAACAAGGTGATTGACTCTGTAAATCCTTGTTCTGTTTTTTTAACTTTAATGGCTGCGATCGTTTGCCAATCGGAACCTGCTTTAATGATAGGAACACCATTGGCAACCTCATTGATGATTTCATGATCATGACCACCAAGAATCAGATCAATTCCTTCAACTTGCTCTGCCAATTTTTTATCTTCCTCAAGATACATATGCGTTAATGCAACAATGTATTCTGCACCTTGATCTTTTAATTTTTTGACCTGCTCTTTTGCTGCTGTCACAAAATCGTCGTATAAGAGTTGTTCTCTAACAGAGACCCCTGGCAAATAATTGCCGATGACACCAATCACCCCCACTTTAAAACCGTTCACCTCAAAAAGAGCGCTCGATTCAACACCAGGCAATTGCTGTTTGTTCTCTTTAAGTTTTAAATTTGTAGCCAACCATTTAAAGTCAGATTCTTTTTGGCGTTCATAAAAATTTTCTAATCCAAAATCGAGTTCATGGTTACCAACAACAGCAACATCTAAACCAAGTTGATTAAACGCCTTGATCATTTGCTCACCATGAAAGATCCGAGAAAGATGAGAGGATCCCAAAGCATCTCCTCCAAACAAATCTAATCGACCTTCTTCTGGGAACTGTTTCAACAAAGTGGCAGCACGGGCAGCTCCACCTGCGACATTCTCATCGCTTGGCAAAAGTTCATAAACATCGTTGTAATGCATCAAAGTGAACCCATCTTTTTTAGATGCACAGGAGCAGAAAGCTAAAAGGCAAACAAGAAGGATCCACTTTTTAGAAAAACGCATAAAAAATTCCTTTATGAAAATTTACAATTGGGCCTTGAAAACAAAAATGAACGCAAAGAGTCAATAACAGATTTAACACCTAAAAACTACTGATTGAAAATTGTAAAAGACTAGAGTTAACAAGAATATATGAATTCATCATGGGCCAAAGAGGCCATCAAAAAAATCCATGCAGACCAAAACCGTTCGGCTGACACTCATTTGTTAAAACTGCCCTTAGCCGCTTTTCCAAACATCGATCTTTACCTCAAAGACGAATCCACCCACATCACAGGCAGCTTAAAACACCGCTTAGCCAGGTCCTTATTTTTACATGCTCTTGTGAACGGTTGGATTCAAAAAAACACACCCGTCATTGAGGCAAGTTCCGGAAGCACCGCCGTTTCAGAAGCCTATTTTGCCAGACTCATTGGGGTGCGCTTCATTGCTGTCATGGCCAAAGGCACTTCCCCAGCCAAAATCAAACGCATTGAACATTATGGCGGTGAGTGCGTGCTTGTCGACACGCCGTCTAAAGACTGTGAGCATGCAAAAAAACTTGCTAAAAAACTCAATGGCCACTTCATGAATCAATTCTTGTATGCCGAACAAGCCACCGACTGGCGTGGTAACAACAACATCGCCGAATCTATTTTTGATCAGCTAAAAGGTGAGCAATACGTTATTCCCTCATGGATTGTCTGCGGAGCCGGCACCGGCGGTACAAGCGCAACACTAGGCCGGTATATTCGCTACGCCGGTCACAACACCAAACTTTGCGTTGTCGATCCAGAAAACTCCGTGTTTTACGACTACTATAAAACAAAAAATTGCTCTTTAAAAACCAAGGGCGGTTCAGGGGTCGAAGGCATAGGCAGACCACAAGTTGAGCCATCGTTTTTGCCCAACGTGATTGATCACATGATTCGCGTGCCCAACAAAGCGACCTACGCGTGCATGCATGTCTTAGAAGAACTCATCGGAAAAAAATGTGGTGGTTCAACCGGCACAATCTTTTACGGGTCTTTAAAGCTCATGCAAGAGATGAAAACTAAAAAACAAAAAGGCTCTGTGGTCATGATGATTTGTGATGCTGGGGATCTTTATTTAGACACTTATTACAACAACGAATGGCTCAAAAAAAACGGGATCAAAATTGATCCCGAAATAAAAAAGATTCAAAATTTAATTGCCTAAATCTACTCAACTCCAAAAGTCGTTGATTTAGAGCCTTCTTCTTGAAAAACTCGTCCATTATCACGCTCAATTGTGACAGAACTAGCATCACGATTTGCTACTTGTTTATTTTTTGAATTATTAAAAAATCGAGCAATTCCTTGAACACCTTTTTGCCAAGGCAACGGATCAACTAAATCAGAAACTTTTATTTCAACCGGGCCAAAACCACAGAGATTATCATACACATACTTAAAGGCATTACCAAAAGCTTTGTCCTCAGCCACACATTGCTGCACCTGGCCACCTGCTTTAATCGTAACAACATCATATCCAGTGGGCCTCCGGTTATCAGCGTAATTACGATCAAATACAGTTTGATCTTTAATTGAAATTTTAATCTCTGCTGATTCAGAAACTCTAAGTTGTTCGCGAACATTAGCTTCAAAATTCACGTTACTCATGCTTTACCTCCTGAGGGTTGGGGTCTTCCTGTATCTCTATTATCGGGCATTGCTCACAAATGTTGCTTAGTTTTTCTAAAAAAACAATTTTTCATTCAAGACATTGAATTTAATAGACTTTTTAAATCTTACCAAGTGAAAACAACTAATTTTTTCTACTTTTGAATGGTCTTACAAGAGGGGCAGCCTTGAATCCTCATGGCTGCAAAAGCCAGAGCATTGCGATTTTTAGTCGTTTTAAAAAGCAAAAAAAAGATGGTTGCAGCAAGAAAAAGAAACAAACCTAATGAGAAACGATGAACTTCAAAATAGACCAAAACAATAAGTGGAAAAATAAAAAGGGCCCTGTCTAAAAGTAATAGAAAAAACCAAGATTCTCCTGCGTCAACATTTAATTGACTCTGACAATGCTTGCAGGTTGAAATAATTTCACCATCTTCACCATAGAGAAAGCCATCCCCACAAAAGGGACATCGCTTTCTCCAGGCTCGCAACAAAAATCTAAGTTTTAGGCTTAGGGTTGAAAAAGAAGCTAATGTCATTATAAAACTAGTTCAACTAAAGGCTAGAGATGTCTCCGCCTTTTTCTATCCAGCCTTCAATGCCACCACTGTAAACCTTAACGTTTTGGTAGCCATCTTGACGAGCAAGCTTAGCGGCCATGTGAGAAGCCTGGCATTGTTCATTGGCACAGTAAAACACCAATTGCGTATCCTTTTTAGATGGTAAAATCTCAGTCAAAGGTTTTGATTTATCAAAATAAACAGCGCCTTTAACGTGATTTTTTTCAAAAGTAGATTTTGAATTGGCATCAACGGCCACCAGTGTTCCATCAGCTAGCCCAGCTTTAAATTCATCAAAGCTAATGGTCGCTACTTCAGCTTCTTTGCTCTCTGAATGATTTGTTTCCCCTGTTGTTTGTTCTCCTTGAGAACAAGCTCCTAATAAAGCCAATGCTAAAAAAGCAGATAAAAGTATTTTCATATTTTCTCCTCAAAAATATCGAAGCACTGCTGCTTCGAAACATGATATTGTTTCTACAAATTACTTCTGTATTCTTGCAGCAATTGGCAAGGAATAGCAAACCATTGAATGATCAGCGCTTAAGGATACGTTACTTAAGCTTTGTCCAAGTGTCTCGCAAAGTAACTGTACGATTAAAAACAGGTTTGTCAGATGAGAACTCGACTTTATCGGCACAAAAATAACCAAGCCGCTCAAATTGAAAAACCTGTTCGGAGTCAGCTTGTGACAAGGCCTTTTCGACTCGAGCTGCCTTTTGCACTTTTAAAGAATCTGGATTGAGAAAACTCAAAAAATCTTTGTCTTTATCTGCCAATGGATTCTCGACAGAAAACAAACGATCATAAACACGCACTTCTGCAGCAACAGAATCTTGAGCCGAAACCCAATGAATGATGCCTTTGACTTTTTTCATTCCCTCTGGCGTTTTTCCAGCAAAGGTCTCCGGAAAATAAGTGCATTTAAGCTCCACAACTTCACCTTGATCGTTTTTAATAACGTCTTCACATTGAATCACATAACCGTAACGCAAACGAACCTGGCCACCTGGTTTCAAGCGAAAGAAATC
The DNA here is from genome assembly GCA_024233595.1 of Deltaproteobacteria bacterium. Lineage (GTDB taxonomy): Bacteria > UBA10199 > UBA10199 > UBA10199 > JADGCS01 > JACKPK01. The sequence goes on along the minus strand of JACKPK010000002.1, from coordinate 40,898 downwards.
CTTGGGCGCTTCTTCCATAAAATCATCGCGTTCAATATAGATTTCTTTACCCAATAACACAGGACGCTTGCCCAAATCAGGCTGTTGTGGGTGATTAGGAACCTGAACTTCTTGGGGATCGTCCGGAAAATTTGTGATGGTGATTTTTAAAGGGTCTAAAACAGCCAAGCGACGCAAGGCTTTTTCGTTTAACACCTCGCGAACGCAATCTTCCAAAATACTGTAATCGATGACAGTTTCTTTTTTACCAATGCCAATGCGATCACAAAATAAACGTATTGCCTCTGGCGGAAATCCACGACGACGCACACCGCTAATGGTTGGCATGCGAGGGTCATCCCAGCCTTGCACATGGTTTTCGTTAACAAGTTGCACAAGTTTACGTTTGCTCATCACTGTGTAATTTAAATTGAGACGTGCAAATTCAATTTGTTGTGGATGACAAGGAACAGCCAACTGATCCAAACACCAATCGTACAGCGGGCGGTGATCTTCAAATTCTAAGGTGCAAAGCGAATGTGTGATGAGCTCCAAAGCATCAGAAACACAGTGCGTGTAATCGTACATAGGATAAACACACCATTTGTCTCCCGTACGCGGGTGACTTGTTTTACGAATACGATAAATCACAGGGTCACGCAGATTCACATTTGGAGACGCCATGTCGATTTTAGCGCGCAAGACCTTTTGCCCTTCTTCAAATTCACCCTTGGTCATGCGTTCAAACAAATCGAGATTTTCTTCGACACTGCGATTACGATACGGGCTTTCTTTTCCAGGCTCTGTGAGAGTCCCACGATACGCGCGCATCTCTTCGGCATTTAAATCACAGACAAAGGCTTTGCCTTGTTTGATTAAATCGATGGCAAAGGCGTGCAATTTATCAAAATAATCAGAGGCATGAAATTGATTCTTCCCCCAATCGAAGCCCAGCCACTTTACATCGCTCGCAATGGCATCCATGTATTTTTTGTAATCGTTGGTAGGATTGGTGTCATCAAAGCGCAAATGGCAAGGGCCGTTAAATTCCTCTGCCATGCCAAAATTTAAGCAAATGGATTTGGCATGTCCCAGGTGCAAATAGCCATTGGGCTCCGGAGGAAAACGCGTGATGACCTTGCTATCGTTTTTGCCCTGATTCACATCATTTTGAATGATGTGCTTAATGAAGTTCGATGATTTAGCCATAATGATTTAATTTTCCCCCAACATGTGATTTTACAAGCCGTGACATTTTTTATATTTCTTCCCCGACCCACAATGACACGGATCATTACGTCCTAATTTATTTTCAGTTCTCACAGGACGATTCTTCTGCACGTCGTAAAAGTACCAGGCACCATCGTGCTTTTTAAAGAGTGATAATTCGTGGTGATTGTAAGTTTTGCCTTCTTGATTGTACTTGGCATAAAATTCGATCACGCCTTCGTCATCGTCCTTACCGCCACCTTCAACATTTGCGATTTCTAAACCATACCAGGTGGCTTGCTCTGCCCAATCGCGAATGCCGTTTTCGTCAATCTCATTGCGCTTTTCTGGATGATGCGTTTCCATAATATAAGGCACTGCTCCAGAAACAAAAGCACTGTAACGGCTGCGCAACAAAGCCTCGGCCGTTTCGGCTTTTTCTAATCCTAAGTGAAAAGGCTGGCAGCAACCTTCAAAATTAATCCCGCTGCCACAAGGGCATTCTTTCATCACTTCTGCTGTTTGTGTCATGTGTTTTCCTTTTAGTCTTTTGCGCGCTCAACGTACTCTTGGCTACTTGTGTTGATCACAATTCTTTCGCCCTCTTCTAAAAACAAGGGTACCTTCACAACCAAACCTGTTTCTAAAGTGGCCGGCTTGGTTTTGCCTTGCACACCTTTTTCTGGCGGAGTGGTTTCGGTGATTTGAAACGTCATGCGTGCTGGAAGATCAATGCCCAGAGGTTTTTCTTCTTGCATCGCAATGTCATAGATTTGCTCTGGCTGAATAAAATAAATAGAGTCAGCCAAAAAGTCTTTTTGAACTTCAATCTGTTCGTAGGTTTCTTGATCCATAAAATGAAACACACCGCTATCTTCGTACAAAAATTGCATGCGACGGGTACGCACTTCTACAGTTTCGACATCTTCGGCAGAACGAAAACGCGTGTTGGTTTTAACACCGCTGTTCACATCTCGCATTTCGGCCTGCACAATGGCATTGCCCTTACCCGGAGTGATGTGAGTGAGGTTGGTGATTTTATAAAGGTTCCCTTTTAAGGTGATGTATTGGCCCGATTGCAATTGGGTCGCGACTGTCATGAGCAAATCCTTTTCTAATACTTGTTTTAGGCGCTTCGTACTAAAAGGATCTGCAGGATTCAAAGCCTAATTTCACCCAGAAGGGGATTTGGCTCATTGTGTGTCGGTGCTCACCGGTCTTTCATGGATTAAATCGAGCCCAACAGCCTCAAATCTGGCCAAAGCCGGGCTAGAAAAGCTGCCAGATCGCCCTCCGAAGAACTTGAAAATAAGGTACGACGCCTGCACCAAGGTGTTTGTGTCGTTTTCTGACACACCCATTCTGACCATCATGCCCGTTTGCAAAAGATCCGCAAAAAGATCGACGACACGTCGAGAATGGCGCAAAACCCACTGGGAATCATTTAAATTCTCTGGATTGCATTGCGCAAGCGCCTCTTCAAAAGCCGACACGTACAAGGCTTGGCTATCGCGCAAGACATCGTCCGGCCACGAAGACAAAATTTGTTCGATCTCGGATTTTAATTTACCAAAAAGATCAAAGCGCCGCGCGTCACGCATAATTTGCAGGCAAAGCGTGTTGTGCGTGCCTTCCCATGTTTCCATGATGATGCCATCGCGCATGAGCCGTGGCAAAATTGAAAAATCATTCACAATGCCATTGCCACCCAAAAGCAAAATCGCCGACTTAGTAGATTCTACCAAACGCGCAGAACTGCGATACTTTAGAAGATTGATCCAAAAACGCAACCAAAGCTGTCTTTCGGTGTCGTCAGGAACCCAACCATCGTCATCTAACTTTTTGATGAGCCTAAAGAAGGTCAAAAGATTCATGTTCAAGTGGCTCAGCATATCAATTAAAGTTTCACCGACCAAAGCGTGCTCAATAAGAGGTTTACCAAAAGCAACCCGTTCGCTTGCGTACTGACGCGCCTCAATAAAAGCGCGACGATGAATCCCCAAAGCATTGGCCGCATTGTGCAGTCGAGAACAATTCAAAACATAAGTCATGAGGTTGTGAAAGCCTTCTTCCTCTTTGCCCAAAGGAAAACACAAAGCGCCATCAAAATCGATTTCGGCGGTTGGCAAAGACTGCGTGCCCAACTTGTCTTTTAAGCGCACCATGCGCAAGCGATTCGGAGCGCACACGCCATTTTCCTCTAAAACACGCGGCACAAAATAAAGACTGATGCCCTGCGTTCCCGAAGGCGCGCCCTCTTCGCGTGCGGCCACAACATAGAATTCTTCTGGAGTGGAGCAAAACCACTTTTGACCAAAAAGACGTTTATTCCCAAGGGAGTCGGTCTTGACAACTGCTTCGATCACCCCGACATCAGAACCGCCCATTTTTTCGGTCACAAACTGAGATCCCGCCAATGGAAACTCAGCGCTTAAAATGCGTGGCAAGTAATTGTCCTTAAGTTCTTCTGAACCAACAGCATTCATGACACGAATCAAACCATCTGTGCAGGCCAAGGGACACATCACACCAGACTCACCCATTTGCGCCAAAAGATAGATTTTAGAAAACTGCTCAAACTCCGTTTCGCATTCAAAGATTCCCCCGCGCACCACTTCTTCTCGGATTGTTTTTGTTTCTTGCGGAACAACCACGCGTTCAATGGGATTGCCTAAGCGATCACGTTCTTCGATGCGAGGCAAGTTCTCAACACGCGCAGCTACCTCTGCCAATGCGTTCCATTTGGGCAAATGACTCTGCCAGGCGGCTAATTTTTCACTGACTTCTTGCGCTTCAGGGTCTTCATGAAGAGATTGAATGATTCTCTGTAAAGCAAGATCATCACCAAAAAGATTATCTAAGGGTGTGGATTGAATGTTTTCAAATCGTTTCATGGTTCATCCTTTTGTTTAACGCGAAACCATTCCCTATGCGGGAACAAGAGATGCTGCATTAAATTGGCTGGTATGTCATTTAAAGATTGATCCTGATCTCTTGACTCTTGATTGTCTGGAAAGTCAAAAACAAAAAAAGTCTCTGTGACTTTGTCTTTTTGCGTTTCGGGGTATTCCCATTCAGCTAACAACTTATGCCCGTTTTGAATCACGGAGCGATGCACACCAGACAAGGCATCCTCGCCTTTTGCTTTTGCAAAATCAACATCCCAACCCCAAACAGGATCGTCTTGAATAAAAACATGCACAGAAGAACGACGCACACGTTGGCTATAATCCTGAGTCAGGGCTTGTGTTAAATCTAGACCATCAAGTTCAACTCCCTGCAATTGCCATTTTAATAATCCCAACAAAGACGGAAACACATCAATCAAAGAAACAGGCAATTTGCTAAGCTCACCAACAGGAACACCTGGACCCATCACAAACAAAGGCACCTGAATGTGCTCGTTGTGCAAAGAATACATATGGTCATAGGTGTTATGCGCGCCAAAAGATTCGCCGTGGTCACTCATAAAAACCAAAACCGTGTTTTGCCACTGCCCTGTTTCTTGTAAGTGCTGTACGATTTTTTCGATCTGTGCGTCACTAGCGCGAATAGCGTTATCATAAGCAGCCATTAGATTGTGTTGCTGCGCGCCTTGCCAAATGTCTTTCTTTTGCGAAGGAAAATAGTGCTCAAAAGGTGGCTCTTCGACATAAGGGCCACTGGAATCAAAATAAGGGTTCAGCAAACGCGGAGGCTGTGGGTAGTAAGGATCGTGCGGGGCCATCATTTGAATGTGCGCAAAAAAAGGTTTTCCATTTTGTTCTTTGTTCCAATCAATAAAGGCGTCTGCCACTTCGGCATCGCTCATCCAGTGATCCACCACATAATCGCCACTAGCACCGTAGGCTTTTACAAAACCAAATTCCAAAGCCTGGCTGTAAATTTTTTGCGCCAAAGGAGCAAAATAATTTCGTTTCCAAGATGGAATGTTTTCTTTGTATTTTTTAAGATGCTCATGATTTTCTAAAAGATGCACAAGTTGAGCATTTAAAAATGGCTGCGCTTTATCGCGCAAAGCTGCTTTCAGATCTTGGATGTCCTTGAGATTAAGATAAGCAACATACCAATCTAAACGTCTTTTGGAGTTTTCGTACTGCACCAACTTTGGCAACTCCGCCTGGTACTTAAAAAAACGCGGCCACAAAAATTGATGCAAAGGAAAATGTGCTGCCGGATAAGGTTGAAAATAATGCTGATAGCCACGTGCTGAGCGGTACTGACTGCCCGCATTAGGATTGGCCGTGAACAACGCGGTGTTAAAACCTTGCTCAGAAAAAACTTGGGGCAAAGTGGTTCCAACATGCTCCAAAGGTCTTGCACGCAAATGAATCGCATCGTCTAAAAGCTCTTTTCCTGTTAACAAGCTGGCCATGCTTGGTTTGGTCCAAGACGATGTCGAGACCACATCATTAAAGAGCACACCTTTGCTAATGAGACTCTGAACAAAAGGCATGGTGTTTCGTTCATAGCCATAAAAAGGCAGGTGATCGCGACGCAAGGTGTCCACAACAACAAGCAAAATGTTGGGTTGTTGTTGGCCTTGGGAATCTTCTGCACTTTTTACAGTCACAGAAGGAGAATCAAAGCGTGTCAAAACAAAGAGCAAAAGAAAAATAACGGGAAACAAACCCACGAGCCAACGCAGCACGCGATGATAAAAACAAAAATAAAAAACAAAGCCCGCAGCAAGCACAGATCCCACATACCAAAGCGAGCTCTCTAAATAGACCTGGTTCAAAGCCCAAAAATGCACAGCCAATGTCCACGCCAGCCCCCAAAAAAGCAACAAGGCTGTGGTTTCTTTTTGCTGCAATCGTCCAAAAAAAATCTTTGTGAGAACAAATCCCAAAACCACGCCAGGCAAAACAAAAAGTAAAAATGCCCAACCTGAAAAAACAGCCGACGAAAGCCAAAGCTCCCAATAGCTCATTTGCTCTGGCCTGCGTAGCAGTTCAAAGAATTGTAAAAATAACTGAAAGCACAATAGGACCAGTAAAACAGCACCTAAGGATTTAAGAAATTTTTTCATCATTGATGATCACCAAAACCACGAAAAAGCCCACATCACAAGCCCGCTATAAACAGTAACCAAGACAACGTTTGCACGCTTAAAGTGAATCAGAACAAATAGAAAACCAGCAAAGACCCAAAAAAGTAAAGCCGGCACCAAGCCCTCGCTGGGAGCTTGTTTGGATAAATAATAAAGGAAATAAATCAGCACACCCACCACCGCAGCCAAGGCGCCCTTTTTAAAAGCGGCGAACGCATTGCCATTGTGAAAGCGCTTATTAAAGTGAAACAAACCCACTATTGCAAACGCACTGGGCAGCAATAAAGCAATAAAAGAAAAGAACAACCCTGTTAGTCCTCCAAAATGATGCGCGACCAAAAAGGTGCCATTGACCACAGGACCAGGCGTGATCCGTCCGACTTCTAAAAAGGAAAATAATTTTTCTTCTGTTAAAGGCTTGTCCAGCATTTGCAAAGCCTCTGGCGGAGACTGCACAAACTCTTGTTCGATCATGCTCCAAACAGAATAGCCACCACCAAAGCTCACCAAGCCAATCTTTAAAAAGATTAAAAAGATAATGAATTTTGCCCAAAGACTATTCACAAGCACCCTTTCTTTTTTGCTTCCAAGTCAGCAAAATAGAACCCAACATGTAAATGAATCCGGATCCAAAAATCAGCAGAACAAAGCTTGGTTTAAAAACCAAAATAGCGGCCAAGCTCAACACAGCAAAACCAACAAGCAAAGGCTCTTTAAAGGTGCTTTTGCCCACACGAATGATGGTGGAAATCATGCTCGCAAAAATAGCAGCCCAAACGCCAGACATAAAATAACGCAGACTGGGGATCTGAAATAACCAATCTTTATAAGTGATAGCCACCAACACGACAAAGAAAAGTGACGGCAACGAAAAACCAAGGGTCGCCAACAAAAGCCCTGGCCATTTTCGCAAATGATAGCCCAAGTACATGACCACATGCACTGTAAATGGTCCTGGTGCCAGTTCTGAAAAAGTCACCGCATCGCGAAAGTCTTCTTCGCTGAGCCATTTTTTTTCTTCAACGACCAACTGATGCACCAAGGCCACCATGCCCGAACCAAAAGCCACAAAGCCTAAGGCAAAAAAACTTTTGAAGAGCTGAAAAAGAGACGGAGTCGGCATCCAATAAAGATAGAAAAGTCGGGGACATAAATCAACTGGACAGAGTGAGAAGGCGTGGTAAAAAAGCAAAAATTTTTCGCAACTTTTGAACGCACGCCGCGATGAAGAAGCCAATCGAAATCAAAGGAAAATCTCATGGCTAAAGTTGTCTCTAACAAAAACGAATCAGTCAGGATGTTTGAGAACCCTATTTTGGAACGCTTCTCGCACATTCACCCCGCAACACCCATTGTGTTTTGGACGCCGGTGATCTTGTATTTTGCGTACTTGGGCGCTCAACAACTGAACGCGCTCTCTTTTACGGCTTCCTTTTTGGACGGCGTGTTGTTTTGGACATTTTTAGAGTACACCCTGCACCGCTTTGCGTTTCACTACAAACCCAGCTCCAAAGCAGGAAAGCGTTTTGTGTTTTTGGTTCATGGCGTTCATCACGATTACCCTCGTGATGCCACACGTTTGGTCATGCCTTTAGGGGCGAGCATCCCTTTGGCGATTGTCTTCTACGCTCTTTTCACTAAGGCATTGGGACCTTTTGCCCAGGCAGCTTTTTCTGGCTTGGTCAGTGGCTACTTGGCTTACGACTGCCTGCACTTTGCTTTTCATCACTTTGCCATGAAAGGCAAAATCGCGTCTTACCTAAAGGCTTATCATCTTAAACACCATTACGTGAATCCTGATTCGGGATACGGTGTGAGCAACCCTTTGTGGGATGTGGTGTTTAGAACCTTGCCTCAAGCAAATCATATGAATGCGAATGACTTGGAAAACCTTGACCAAGGCTACAAGAAGGCTGCGTGAATGAAAAACTTTGACCTCATCATCTTTGACTGTGACGGCGTGTTAGTGGATTCCGAATCGATTTCGCAATCCGTGATTGCCACCTACCTCACCGAGCTGGGTTTTCCCTACACCGTTAAAGAAAGCGAAACAGATTTTAAAGGACGCGCCATGACCGATGTGATGCGCGTGGCCGAAGAGCGCTATGGCAAAAAAGTTCCCGAAGAATTTTTAGAAGAATACGAACGCCGCTTGATCATCGACATGAAGAAAAATCTAAAAGCAGTGCCCGGCGCCAAAGAAATTCTTGAACAACTCGACCTGCCATTTTGTGTGGCATCCAGTGGTAGCCACGAAAAAATGAAGATCTCACTTGGCATCACAGACATTTGGCGGCTGGTGGAAGGCCGTATTTTTAGCGCCGATGACGTCGGCAAAGGCAAACCCAATCCGGATCTGTTTTTACACACCGCCAAAGAAATGGGTGTTGATCCGCAAGCTTGCCTTGTCATAGAAGACTCCGTAAATGGGGTTCTGGCTGCCAAAGCCGCCGGCATGACCGCCTGGGGATTTTCCCGCGAAACACCACAGGCAGAGCTGAAACAAGCAGGCGCCGATTGGGTTTTTGGGGATTTTAGGGAATTAGATTTTAATTCTTTTGATCCTTGTCCCCCTTTGTAAGGGGGACTTTAGGGGGTAGAAGGCTTTTTTGTTTTGAAAAAATTCAAGCCAAGAGAATGTGCTTGAAGATTTGAACAAAAAAACAAATTAAAAGATCTACCTCCCCTTTCGTGCATTGCTTCAAACTTGCCTTATGGCAATTTTATCGCAAAGCACCCCCTCCTTACAAAGGAGGGGAAATAAGATCCCCTAAAAGAGAAGGTTAAGAGAAAAGGAAAGTTTTATTATGCAAGGAAATGACTTACGAAAAGGCCAATGCATCAAAGTCGAAGGCAAACTCTGGCAATGCATGGAAGCCAATCACCGCACACCCGGAAACTTACGCGCTTTTATTCAAGCCAAGTTGCGTAACTTACACGATGGCTCGCAAAAAGAATTTCGTTTTTCCGCGACCGAAAAGCTAGATCCCGTCGACCTTTTTGAACGCAAGATGCAGTACCTTTACGAAGACGACACCTTCTTGCATTTTATGGATACCGAAAGCTACGAGCAGCACGAACTCAACAAAAGCCTAGCCGGCGATCAAATAAATTACCTGACAGAAAACTTAGAAGTCAGCATTTTATTTGCGGAAGGCAAAGCCCTGACCATGAGAATTCCCGAAACCATGGAATTTGAAATTGTGGAAGCCGATCCCGAAATCAAAGGCGCCACTGCCACCAACTCGTTTAAGAACGCAAAAACCAGCAATGGCGTTGATATTCAGGTGCCACAGTTCATCCACGTTGGCGATTGGGTAAAAATCAACACCGAATCGGGCAAGTACATGGAGCGGGTGAAAAAGTAATCACCAAGTCTTCAAATCCTTATACAGATTATTCAACTTCTGCAGCTGGTCTATGTTCTGAGCCAAAACCAGTTTTTGCTCTTCCACTACCTGTGGGTCAGCGTTTTGCAAAAATCCTTGGTTTTGCAAACGTTGCTTTAAGCCACCTGTTTGCTTTTCGAGTTTAGTGATCTCTTTTTCCAAGCGCGCTTTTTCTTTATCGACATCAATGTAAGAAGAAACATCTAAATAGACTTCGTAACTTTGATCCACAAGCGTCACCGTTTTAGCCGGTTTTTCACTGGCATCAGAAAGCAAAGTGAATTCCTCCAAACCAGCCAAGCGTTTGATGGTTCCTATGGATTGCGCGAACAAAGCTTGAGCGACATCATCCAAAGCCACAGCAGAAACCGAGAGTTTTTCTTTATCTTTGATCTGATAAGTTTTGCGTAAAGTCCGGACCGCGCCAATCATGTCTTGCAATAAAGTGAATTGCTTGGTGATGACTGCTTCCTTTTCCAAAAGGTTTCTGGCCAATGGAAATTGCTCGGTGATGAGCAAAGACGACTTGGGTCGTTCGCCGCCCCAGAGTTTGTGCTCGTCGGCCAAAGGCAACAAGCGACTCCAAAGCTCTTCTGTGACATGAGGAATGAGCGGGTGCAAAAGCGCCAGCGTTTTAGAAAAAACCACTGCCAAATGATGCAAGGCAGTTTTTCTTTCTTGAGCATTGTCAGAAGTCAAACGCACCTTCGCCAATTCAATGTACCAATCACAAAAGTCATTCCAAACATAATGATAATAAGTTTGACCCAAATTGGTAAAATCATGCGCATCAAAAAGATCGCGCACTTTATTCACAGTCACCTGCAACTTTGCGCGTACCCAACGATCTTCATCGCGCGTAAAAGCATCAAAGTCATCTGGCACGTCGCCACCCTTTTGTGCTTCCTGTTCCATGTACATAAAAATAAAACGCGAGGCGTTCCATAATTTGGTTAAAAAGCGTCTGCCAAGATCATGAAAACTACTCATAGAAATCTTAAGCTGCTGCCCGCTGGAGCACAAATAAATCAGCGTGTAACGCAAGGCATCGGCCCCCACAGCCTCGTAACCCTCAGGAAAATTTTTCTCGAGACGCTTTAGGATTTCTTTCATGTTAGAAGGACGCGCTTCGCGAACAGGGTTTTCTAGTTCTTCTAAGGTGGCACCATTCACAACGGTCAAAGGGTCAATGCCATTGCCCTTAGACTTACTCATGGTCTCGCCCTTTTCATCTAAAACGATGGGGTTAATGAACACGTTCTTATAAGGAAGCTTGCCGGTAAAATGCACAGCCATCATGTTCATGCGTGCGACCCAAAAGAAAATGATATCTTTACCCGTGACCAGAGTCGAAGTGGGAAAGTACCGATCAAAATCAGGTGTTGTTTCTGGCCAGCCTAAAGTGGACATGGGCCAAAGCGCTGAAGAAAACCAAGTGTCCAAAACATCTTCTTCTTGGCGCCAATCTTGCGGGTTATCCAAAACTTGTTTTGGTGTGGTTTCCGATACCAAGATCTCTTCGGTTTCGACATGATACCAAGCAGGGATACGGTGGCCCCACCAAATCTGGCGCGAGATACACCAATCGCGAATGTTTTCGAGCCAGCTCAAATAAACTTTATTCCAACGCGCTGGTTGAATGTTGAGCTGATCGTGCATGGCCAAAACTTTTTCGGCCAAAGGCTTCATCTTCACAAACCATTGATCGCTAAGACGGTATTCAATAACAGCTTTGGAACGATAAGAACGACCCAAAGGCGTCATGCGCTCTTCTTCACTCACCAAAAGCTCAGCTTCTTTTAAATCTTCAATAGCCAACTCGCGACACTTGTAACGATCCAAGCCCTGGTATTTTTCGGGCACGACTTCATTCATGGTCGCGTCTTCATTCATCACATTGATTGGTACCAGGTGATGACGGGTTCCGATTTCAAAATCGTTCGGGTCATGCGCGGGAGTGATTTTAAGACAGCCTGTTCCAAACTCCATGTCGACATACTCATCACCAATGATAGGAACTTTGCGCCCCTGCAAAGGCACAATCACCTCTTTGCCAATGAGATGCTTAAAACGATCATCTTTGGGGTTCACCGCCACAGCCACGTCACCAAACAAGGTCTCGGGACGTGTTGTTGCCACGATCACATGACCACTGCCATCAGCAAGAAGGTATTTGATCTGCCACAAAAAGCCTTTTTCGCCACCCTCTTTGGTTTCGACCTCGTCATCGGACAACGCTGTTTTATCGACCGGGCACCAATTCACAATGCGCTTGCCTCGGTAAATCAAACCTTCGTCATAAAGTTTTTTAAAGGTGTGAGCCACGGCTTTAGAAAGGCCTTCGTCCATGGTGAAACGCGTGCGTTCCCAATTACACGAAAACCCAACAGTCTTGAGCTGATTCAAAATGATGTCGCCGTACTTTTCTTTCCATTCCCAAACTTTTTTTGTGAAATCATCACGGCCAAGTTCGCGATAATCAATGCCCTCGGCATCCAACATTTTTTTAACGACTGTCTGTGTGGCAATACCCGCGTGATCAGTTCCTGGAACCCAAAGCGCGTCATAGCCATCCATGCGCTTGTAACGAGTGTAGATATCTTGGATGCTATTGTTGAGCGCGTGCCCCATGTGCAGACGACCCGTCACGTTTGGTGGTGGGATCACAATGACATAAGGATCGGCCTTGGCTCGCACAGCATCGCGCACCTCGCCGGACTCGCTCACCGCGGTGTTAAAACAACCTTTGTCTTGCCACATTTTGTAAATGCGCGGCTCAATTTCTTTAAAATCATATCGGGTTTGGTCTGTCATAATACGGTCCTCACTCCACACTCAGTGCCACAACCAGCTTCTTCTTCTCAACTTCGCATTCTTCCGAATGCGCTCCTTGAGGCGCCTCACTTAACACAAACTCAGTCGCCAGAACTTGGTCTTTAATGTAATCCAAATGCGCCTCAACAGCGTCTTTTAATTCGCCTTCTGCTAAACACTGCACTTGAATGCGATCGTCTAGTTTAAGATCAGCCGTTTTACGCAACTTTTGCACACGGTTAACAACCTCACGCGCCATGCCTTCTAAAAGCTGATCTTGCTCAAGGCTTGTGTCCAAATCAATGGTGATGATCGCGTCACTCACCACGCCATCGTGGCCTTTTTTTGCATTGCGATAAACCAAGACATCGCCAGCGCCCAAGGTTTCGCCTTCGACTGTGATCATCTCGCCTTTTTCCAAAGCCACAATTTGTTCATGGGCCAAGTTTTGCACAGCCTTATTCACAGGACCGAACTTTTTCCCCAATCGCTTTCCTAAAGCAGCGCCATTGGCCTTGGCCGTTAACTCAACAAATTCGTCTTCGTTGGTCTGGTACAAAACCTCGCGCACGTTGAGCTCTTCTTTAATGTAGCTTTCTAAAATTTTAACGTGCGAGAGCATGGCATCGTCACGATGAATGATGCTGATTTTTTTCAGCGGGATCTTCACCTTAATGTTCTGCTTCTCGCGCAAGTTACGCGCCATGAGCACCACACGATTCATGATCGCAACAGACTCTTCCAGATCGTTTCTGATGAACTCTTCGCTGGCCACGGGAAAATCTTCTAAATGCACACTCTCTTTGCCAAAACCAAGTTTCAGATTTTGAAACATTTGTTCTGCCAAAAACGGCGTAAAAGGTGCCATGACCTGGCACATGGTGTAGAGCACATAATACAAAGTGCCATAAGCCGCTTCTTTGTCTGTGTTTTCACCTTCTGCCCAAAAGCGTTTGCGATTCAATCGGATGTAAACATTGGTGAGGTCTTCAATAAAATCCAATAAGGCCGGCACCACATTATACAGATGATACAAAGCCATTTCTTTTTCGGTTTGTTTTAAAAGACTCTGCAAGCGCGACAAAATCCATTGGTCTAAAACATTTTTTGAAACCGGTGGTTTGGTGTGCGCTGGTTCCCATTGATCAATGGTCACATAGCTATTGAAAAAACTATAGCTGTTCCACCACTTGAGCAAAATGCGACGCACAATGTCTTTAACACCTGCTTCCGAAAAACGCAGTTCTTCGGCACGCACAGCTGCCGATTGAATCATGAACAAACGCAAAGCATCGGCACCATACTCATCTAGAATCTCTGTGGGATCAGGGTAGTTTTTAAGACGCTTGCTCATTTTCTTGCCGTCTTCAGCAAGCACCATGCCGTTCACCACCACATTTTTAAAAGGGCTTTGCCCAAACAAGGCCGTGCCCAAAACTGTGAGCGTGTAAAACCAACCACGTGTTTGATCCAAACCTTCGGCAATAAAATCAGCTGGAAAAGATTGCTCGAACTGCTCTTTGTTTTCAAAAGGGTAATGCGCTTGCGCGTAAGGCATGGATCCAGATTCAAACCAACAGTCTAAAACCTCAGGCACACGTTTGAACTCGCCCTTGCCGTTTGGATCGGCAATGGCAACATCATCCAAATGCTCACGGTGCAAGTCATCAAAACTTTTTCCTGTGGCCTCTTCCAATTCTTTTTTAGATCCAAAACAAAGATACTCGCCCGTTTCTTTGTTTTCCCAAATGGGCAAAGGGTTGCCCCAAAAACGATTACGCGAAATGTTCCAATCGCGTGCGTTCTCTAGCCAATTGCCAAAGCGCCCATCGCGCAAATGCTCTGGCACCCAGTGCGTGTCCGCGTTGGATTTGATCATTTGCTCTTTGATTTTTTCGACCGAAACAAACCACGACGAAACCGCGCGGTAAATGAGTGGGGTATCAGAACGCCAGCAAAAAGGATAATTATGACTGATGGTGTCGTGTCTAAAAAGTTGCCCTTCGTTTTTTAAACGCGCGATGATGTCTTTATCGGCTTCTTTAACAGCGCGCCCTTCAAAATCAGGCACCTCGTTTGTAAAACGGCCGTCTTCATCAACCGGCAACACAATCTCGATGCCATTGTCTTTACAGACACGAAAATCGTCTTCACCAAAGGCCGGTGCCTGATGCACAATCCCCGAACCATCGGCGTCGGTCACGTAATCATCCACAAGCACACGGAACGCACCACTTTGAGCACGCTCTGCAAAGTAAGGAAACAACGGCTCGTAATGCGTGTCTTTGAGATCAGCGCCTTTGTAAGTTTCTATAACTTCGTAGGCGTCTTCTTTTTTAAAGTAGGATTTTAAACGCGACTCGCCCAAAATTAAAAACTCGCCCGTCTCTAAAACTTTAATTTTGACGTAATTGAGTTCTGGGTGCACCGCCAAAGCCAAGTTGCTGGGCAAAGTCCAAGGCGTGGTTGTCCAAGCCAAAAAGCTCGTGTTGTCTTGATCTTTGATTTTAAAGCGCACCGTCACAGCGGGGTCTTGCACCTCTTTGTAGTTGGAACTGGCTTCAAAATTAGAAAGCGGTGTCGCCACAGCAGTCGAGTAAGGCATCACACGGTAACCTTTGTACACCAAGCCTTTGTCCCAAAGCTGCTTAAACACCCACCACACTGATTCCATGAAATTCACATCCATGGTTTTGTAGTCGTTTTTAAAATCAACCCAACGGCCAATGCGGTTCACAGTCTTTTCCCACTCGCTGGTGTAACGCAAAACAATGCTGCGACATTCGTCGTTGTACTTTGCAATGCCAAATTCTTTAACGCCCGCTGCGCCACTGATTCCAAGAGTTTTATCGATTTCGTATTCAATGGGCAGGCCATGACAATCCCAACCAAAGCGACGCTCAACATGATAGCCTTTCATGTTCCAGTAACGTGGGATGATGTCTTTGATGATACCGGCTAGCAAATGCCCGTAATGCGGCAAGCCTGTGGCAAAGGGAGGGCCGTCGTAAAAACCAAAGCGCTTGCTGGCATCGCGCACCTCGTTGCTTTTTTCAAAAATGCGATTGTCCTGCCAAAACGCAAGGGTCTTTTCTTCTTCTTTAGCAAAGTTGATGTTTTGTTCGACAGATTTGAATGGCATGCGGAATCCTATTTATAAACTCTTGAAACGCATCGGTAGTGGTCGCTCGAGAGCGACCATCAATTTGCCCCGATTTCTTGGCCGCTCACGAGCGGCCACTACGGCAAAATTTACTTAATCGTCCAATTTCAAAGACTTAGCCAATAACGTGGGGGGATTTGAGAAGTCAAAAGAGAATTTGGAGAAAGTGAGGGGAATCAGCGAGTTTTCACCCTAAAAATTCTGAGCAGCCCATAATTGGCGAAGGGCCTCAGGAAAATCCGCGTGTTTTCCGAAAAAGTCGGCGGTGAATTCTAGCTCTAAAGCGACTTGAGATACTCTTAAGGGGCGCGCTAGATGATGATTATCTGTTACTGCCCACGCAGCCAATCTTATCCCAAGTTCTGGAAGAATCGCCGACACATAACGAGGCGATTGCGTTTTTACGGGAGCTTTTTCTAAGAATATTTTGGGCTGAATGGCTTGCGAAGCCGCTTGATCAACAAGGCGTTTAAAGAATCGCTTTTGAACTGGATGATCAAATAAAGCCAAACCATGCATCAAAAGCATTGCGGAAATAAACACATTCCGCAACCGATCGTCTTTTAAATTTGCCTGATCAAATCGCGCAGTTCCTTGTAATAGGGCCTGCTTGAATTCGTCTGAGCACCCAGCATGGTTCAAAAAAACATCCAAACCAGCTAACAAACGTAATTTTAAGAAAGGTTGCAAATACGAATCATAACCTAATTCATACTCGCGTGTGATCTTGCCTTCACGGCTCATTCTAAAACTTAAAGCTGGGCGCTCTGAATCAGACCAATCTATCAGGAGAGCATCTTCCAAATGCAAGGACTCTTGCCAATCTCCACCACCTTGGTCTTGCTCAAGCTGCTTTAGCCGATGATAATTGTATAAAGACAATCGAGTCGGCTGACCTGGAGTCAACGTATCGTCCCATTTTGATTCGCCAAGATACAAAACCTGCTTGGGATTCCCCACGGAATCAAAAGCAAAAGACCATGTGCGGTTTCCAGCAAAAATATAATCAGGAAGCCCTAACAAGCTATCATTTTTTTGAACAGGCAACAAAGGCACGGAAGACTTTGCCTGTTTTAAAAGATTAGCATATCTTGCTTGTTCACTTAGCGTTTCAGAAAACTGTTGCCAAATGCCATGAAAACGCCCCGAAGAGTTTCCGCCAAAAAAGAATTCTCCCAATTTAAAGTGATGAGCGAAAGAATTTGGCACGCCAAATGAAAACTGATCACCAAAACCCAGCGTTGTGGGAAAACATGATTGATCCAAAGCTCGCACAAGTGGAACGACGACTTTGCTCATAGACTGGGCTGGTAAAGGAACGGAATGTAGAATAGCGGCCATGGTTGCTTTATCGTCAAAGGCCCCCAAAAGTTGTGGGCTTTTTAATCCTTGTATCTGAGTGCAATCACTCAAGTTTTACAATTTTATCCCCTACACAGCCCAAGGGCAATGCAAAGGAGGGTTGGGTTGCAGAGGGCTCTATACAAGGATCTGCGCAAATTGGCAATAGGGAGGGAATTGTGTAAAATCTTAAAAATCAACGCGCTTCTTCTGCTGGCCCCACCCAATCGATCTGATAAAACACATACAATGAATCCATGCGATCGATAATGGATTGGTATTTTCGAAATGCCGAGCGATAAAAGTTCAAAATCAGCCGTTCTGTAATTTCCTCATCAGTCTGGCGCCCGTTTGCCTTCATCATTTCAAAACCATGCGACAACTCACTTTCGACTTGCTGAAGCGTGTGCCTGAGCTGAAGAAGTTCTTCTATTAAGCTCGGCAATTCTTTTGGCCAAGAGCTCTCAATCAATTGAGCAATGCTATTTCTTCTTTGTAATTCTTTACCAGCAAATTCTGAACCATCTAAGTAACCCTGAGCTCTACGCCATTTTCTTTGACGCGCTATAAACCCATCTCTTTGTTCGATAGAAACATAAATAGATTCTGCTTCCTCTTGATAAGAACTAAGTTTTATACGCGCATACTGGATCAAAATATCCAAATGCATAATCATGATTTCTGGATCACGTTTAATTTCACGAGCCAAAGCCAAAGGATCGACGTATTTGGCAAGCTGAACCTGCCTTGCGGCCACAGAGCGCATCTGATGACCAAGTGATTGAGGATTAGATAATGACAACGCATGATCTTCAACACCATGCCCATGAACTTGTTGCGCGCCTTGCTCTCTCACCCTAGTTCCTTTAGCAAAACCTGTCCCAATGGCTGCGCCCATAGTGATAACAAAGCACAATGAATAAAGACATGCCGCCACAAGCAAGCCAGCCACAGCGAATGGAGCCAAATTTTCTGCACCAAATAACAAAGCCATGACTGGAAAAATATAAAACAAAGCCACAGAAGGCACGACAGGAATAACAGGGGCAAGCAAAACAAGCGGTAGCGATTCACTCAAAGCACCCTGTATTTTTGGAGTATTCAAAAACACCTGCAAACTTGCAATCAACCCACTTTGTTGCGCTTGCCAAATACGTGCCAATTGTTTTGCTTCACGATTCGCTTGATCCATTTGCGATAAAAAACTCTGGCCGGATGGGTCTTTCCAAAAAGGAGAAACAATATGAACAGAAGCCGCTCGCAAAGCAGCCAAATTTGGTTGCGCACGAGTGAGCTCTTTAGGAACCGCTGGGGTATTTTTTTGGCTTGTTCGTGGGGCATCAATAAGAGGAACTGCAAGCGCATTCGTTTCTACAGCAGGAGGAACTGCACTGGTTACAGCACTCGAGCTTAGAACAGGCTTTGCAAATTCAATCGACATGCTGTGCCCTTTAGGCGTTTTGATTCAGTAAATTCAAGGGCGAGCGATGATTTTGTGGGGATTAAATTGCAGGGGGTAGATTGCAAAATTCATTACCCCCTTAAAATCCAATCCTCGTAGTTTATTGTCATCCTCGTAATTCACTGTCATCCTCGTAGTTCATTGTCATCCTCGTAGTTCATTGTCATCCCCGCGAAGGCGGGGATCCAGCCAAGCATATAAAATTATTATAGATTCCCGCCTACGCGGGAATGACAGAGGTATACGCGGGAAATGACAGAGGCATGCGCAGGAATAACAGACAAAGCATTAAGCAACAAATTCCATTCCCCCTCTCCCACCGACCAAGTTGTTAAGTCCTGATTTCCTATGGACACGGCTGATCTTTCTGTTAAAATAATCAATGGTGACTGAAATACTGACACATTCAGCAGCCTTGGACGAATTCTTCCGTGAGAAGATCCAAGAAGCGCTCAACACGCAAAAAATCAAGGTTTCAACCGAGGCACAGATTTACTTGGTGAACATCCTCACGCATTTTTCCAAATCTGAAAATTTTTTCCAGACAAACGCGGATGGCAAAAAAGAGCTCCGGCCCTTGGCTCTTAAACTATACGATGCGGTTTTTTCAGAAGCCCATAACGAAAAATTCCTACACCTCAAAAGCTTAGGCGACACAGCCCTGTACCACGCCGGTGTTTTTTACGACGCCATTCATAGCGGCATTTTAGACATTGAGTACTACATCCAAATGGGCGGATCGGCTTACCAATCGCTTGCGAATCTTTCGACCACACAACGCGATGGCTTTGGCGATTTGTACGATGAACTCAGTCGCAAGTTCGCGCAACTTGTTGAGGTGCTTTATTTGAGTTGCGAACAAGAAATGACCGCGAACGACAACGACTTGTTACGCGTTTTGGATCGCTACATCAAAACCGGCTCACAAAAAGCCAAAGAGATTTTAGAAGAAAACGGCATCCTGCCCGAGCATCTTAAGACCGATAAGAAAGCCATGCAGTGACATGAAACTTTGCGAAGACATTCAGGAACACATTGAATCCCTTTACGGGATCAAGGTCGGCGAATCCGCATGCGACTACCTAATTGATCGCGAGTCCGTTTTAACCTTGATTGCCAGCAATCAAGCCGATGTGACCTTACCCAAAGAATTATTTTTAGTGAACAACGCCCCAGAAGACGAAACCCTGGAAGTGGCTTTGTTTTTAGATCATGATTTGCAACAAAACCTGACCACCCACAATCCACTAGAAAACCTATCGCGTAAAAACATCTCTGATTTTTGCACACTCATCGAAGGCATTTCTCATTTTGTTTATTACCTGCACAAAGCAGCTCTTGAACACAACATCACCCAGCTCGAAATGGAACTGCAGGCCGAAATCGACAAGTTCCTGCTCCTGTCTTTGCTCACGCGCTGTGAACACTTGCCAACCGGACAATTGCTGGCATTGCTTTTTGAAAACTACCAGTTGCACAAACACCTGGGCGATGAACAAATTGAGCGCTACCAACAAGCCAGCCAACTTGCCGCACGCTTTTGTCATAAAATCTCCCGCGACATTCAAGAAAAACGCATGCCGGAATTGCTGCAAAAGATTCGTGAATTCTACCCGCTCTCTCAGCAAGAAAAAATCGATAGCATTTTGAATTAAGGTGCTAGCACATGACGAGTTCCCAAAAAACTGGATTGCGTCGTCGCTTCACTCCTCGCAATGACATTCTCGTCACTGCGAAAATCAGTTTTTACCTTCATGTGATTTTCTGTAGGGGCAACCCCCTGTGGTTGCCCGATCAAATATCGTGTATAAATCCAAAACCAATCTCCTGAAGTGGGCAGGCACGGGGGCCTACCCCTACAATCTACAGCGGGCACAGCGCGAACGGCCAAGAAAATTGCATTAGAATTATGGTCGCTCTCGAGCGACCACTACGAGCCCCTAAGCACTTACTTGTCGCGACGTAGTCTGCCTACTCGTTCTCCGTAGTTCGTCTCAGACGAACGTAGGAGGAAGGCGGACGAAGGCGGAAGCACATTAAAGACGGAAGCTCTCTTTGACATCCCCATTTTCCCCCACTAACATTGCGTCCTTAATAAAGGACAAACCATGGATCACCAAACTTTGCTCACAGATTTTGTTCGTCAAAACATTGCTCCCGCTTTACGCGAAGCCCCCATCAATATCGAAAAACTTTTCGGACAAGCCAGCGCTCGCCAGTATTTTCGCGCCACGCTCAATGCCGACAACGAACCATTGACCTATGTGATCATGAAAATGCCACAAGGCTTTGCGAGCCCCGCTGAAGAAATCACCAAATTAAAAGACGGTGCTCCTCAGGAATTTCCTTTTTTAAACGTGCAAGCTTACCTTAAAAAAATCGATGTGCCTGTGCCAGAGGTTTATGGTCAAGATGCCGAAAACGGTCTTTTGCTTTTGCAAGACCTTGGCGGCCAAAGCTTAGAAGATGTAGTCAGCAAAACCTCAGGTGAGTTCCGCTTGTTTTACTACAAAAAAGTCATCGACACACTTTTGCATTTGCAAACACAAGCACAACAAAACCCTGATCCCAAATGCTTGGTCAATTTCAGAGAATTCAACACCGATCTCCTAGATTGGGAGTTCTATCATTTTCTAGAGTACGGTATAGAAGACCGTAAAATGATGAAAGTCAGCGATGACGAGCGCGATGCGTTTCGCAACGCCGCTCACAGCATTTCTCTTATCATCCAAAACATGCCCAAAAGCTTTGTTCACCGCGATTTTCAATCGCGCAACCTCATGATGCATGGTTACGAGTTCTACTTAATTGATTTTCAAGACGCCCTCACCGGCCCGCAACTTTATGACTTGGTTGCCCTGCTGCGCGATTCTTACATTGCGCTTAGCGAAGCAGAATTAGACGCTCTGTTGGAGCATTACCACGCTGGTTTAAGTGAAAATAATTTTTACAAAAACAAAAAAGAACAGCTTTACCGTGATTTCTTTTTGATCACCCTGCAACGCAAACTCAAAGACACAGGTCGTTTTCAGTTTATTCATACTGTTAAAGGCAATTCCATGTTTTTGGAACACGTCCCCACAAGTTTATCACACATTCAACACGCGTTCTCTTGGTTGGAAAATAATAAATCCTGTTTAGACAATTCCCTTGCTGAAGCCGTTAACGAGCTTCATAAAATTGTCAGAGATCACCTTGATGAAATCAATTAAATGAAATCAACTCAGATCAAAAACCCACCACAAGCCCTTATTTTAGCCGCTGGCTTTGGCACGCGCTTGCGCCCTTTTACAAATCATTACCCAAAGCCCATGGTGCCAATTCTTGACATCCCACTGATTCTCTACACACTCACAGCACTCAAACAGATCGGCATCAAAGACATCATCATCAATCTTCATCACCAAGGCAATAAGCTCAAAAAGTTTTTAGGCAACGGCGCAGCCCTTGGGTTGAACATTGTTTATTCGAACGAATCCAAAATTTTAGGAACCGGTGGCGGCATCAAAAAAGTTTTACGTTATGTAAAAGATGATTTGCTCATTGTGAATGGCGACATTGTTTTTGATCTGCCTTTAAAAGATCTGATTGCACTGCACCACGAAGGTGATTTTTTGGCCACCTTGGGTTTGTACAATCACCCGCGTAAAAAAGATTTTGGTCTTTTGCGCCACAAAAACAAACAACTCACTGCTATTTTGGGCGAACCAGAGCAAAGACCCAGCGACTCATCGGCCATGTTTTCGGGGATTCATTTGGTGAACAAAGCCTCCATTCAAAAACTCATGCGCGACTTCCCTGCCAATGAATTCTTCTGCATTGTGCGGCAAATTTACCAACCCGCTCTGGCTCAAAAAATGGCCCTGGGCGCATTGGAACTCCAAGGCTATTGGGATGTTTGTGACCGCCTGGAAGACGTGCGCCGGGTCGAAAAAACCTGGATCAAAACCCCTGGCACCCTGCCACACCAAAAAGCCACGCAAACCTTGGCAAAAAAACTAAAAATTCCAGAATTTACCATTTGTTAGCAAGATTCCCTCTTGATCAGAATCCAAATTGACGATTAATACATCTTATAGGATATTCACAGATCGTGAGGTCCGGTTCTGAACCAGCCTCCATCCAAAAGTTACACTTAACCGAACTCGGAGATTTTATATGTTAACTGTTTTACTCGCCCAAGCTGCCAATGTTGCTGACAAAACAAAAGACGTGGCCGAAAAAGTAGCCGAAAACCCAGCCATACAAGAAGTGGCTAGCAAAAGTGACATGAGCATCATGCACGCTGTTTTGGGATCAGACCCCTTGGTTAAATTCACTCTCTTGTTACTCATTGGCTTCTCCATTGCTTGTTGGGCGGTGATTTTTTACAAAGTCGCTCAATTGCGCAAAGCGCAGCAGGCTTCGCAAAGTTTCTGGCACAAGTTTTCCGCCACCAACAACATCAGCCAAATCAAAAAGAGTGCCGCCGACAACGGCCCCATGCTCGAAATCTACCGCACCGGCCAAGAGGTTTTAGGACAAATCAAAAAAGCGTCTCCCAAACTCACCGATTACCATCGCAATGTTTTGGTGCAACGCTTGTCGCAAACCAAAGAAGAAGAAGTCTATAAATTGGAACAATACGTGAACTTCTTAGCGACCACAGCTTCGGTTGCTCCCTTTATTGGTCTCTTCGGAACAGTTTGGGGAATCCTCACAGCCTTCATGGCAATCGGCAAAGCAGGTTCTACCTCACTTGCCACCGTTGGCCCCTACATTGCCGAAGCGCTTGTAGCCACTGCCGTTGGTTTGTTTGCCGCTATTCCCGCAGTGATCGCGTATAACTTTTTTGTGAACAAAATTAAAATCATCCGCAAGCTCATTGATCTCTTCATTGACGACTTTGTCATCAAAAGCGAACAGGAGTCTGCATGAAAATGAACAAAGGCGGAGACGAGCAAAGCTCACTTTCCGAAATCAACATCATCCCGCTTGTCGACATCATGCTGGTGCTGCTCATCATCTTCATGGTCACGGCACCCATGATGCAAGAAGGCATCGACATCAACCTGCCTGAGGTTTCGGCCGAAGCGGTTGATGTTGCCGAGGAAGACTTTATTTTAAGTGTGGCACGCGATGGCGAGATCTACCTTAACGAAGACAAAGACCAAAAATTTGCGGTCAACTCCATTGAACCACGCTTAATGGAAGCCTTTAAGGATAAACCAAAGAAGATTCTCTACCTAAAAGCAGACAACACGATCCGTTATGGCTACATCATGGAAGTCATGGCGGCTTGTCGCCGTGCAGGAGTCGAACAAATTGGCATGATCACGCAAACTCCAGAAGAAAAAGAGATCAGCCAAAACCGACGAGTTCGTCGTTAATTCAAAAGAATGCCCAAACGCTTAAAAATAACCTTATCCGCTTCCCTTGTTCTGCACTTAGTGATCTTTGGTCTTTTTCTGTTCGACCCCTCGTTTCGTTTAGAAGAACCCAAACGTTACAAAGTCACCATGATCAAACTCTCTAAAGGAGATGGCGGCAAAAGCCTAAAGGGCAGCTACAAAAAGTCCAAAGGTTTACCACAATCGACCATTCAAGAGCAACGCGCGGCTTTGCGTGAACTTAACAAATCAAAGCAAGGCAGTGACCTGGCAAATAATCAGTCGCAAACAAAAAAATCTGTTGTGCAAAAATTTTCCCAAAAGCGCACAGCAGACAAAGGCGGCATCAATATAGATAAACGCAGCAGCAAAAAACCATCGGCAATCAGCAACGCTTTGGCTCGCATTGACCAACAATTAGAGCAGCGTGATGTCGATATGGGAGCCGCCCAAACTAAAAACAGCGAAGAAGGCCAATCCAAATGGGGCGGCAGCGAAGGCACTGCCGTGGACCCGGCCATGATCATGTATTACAACTCGCTCAAACGTAAAATCCAACGCGAATGGGTTTTGGCAAAAGGCGAGTTTTCGGGTTCGTTACTAACAAAAATCACCGTGATGATCGACGCACGCGGTAATATCTTGCGATCCTCCTTTAAAAAAACTTCCGGCGACGGCTCCTTTGATGCCTCCGCCATGCGCGCCATTCGCAATTCCGCACCCTTTCCTGTTCCTCCTAATAGCATCAAACAAGAAGCTCTGACCGAAGGCTTTCTCATCGAGTTCAATCCCAACTCTGTCACCGGACGCATTTAAAACCAATTGATTCTGATTTGAACTCGCAATAAGATCGCCGAATGAAAAAACTCATCATCATTTTTGCATTTCTTTTCTCTTGCATCACACTTTCTTCGGCGGTTCAGGCACGCATTGTGATCACCATTGATCAAGCCTCCGAAAAAAAATTCCCCATTGCCATTCCTGATTTTGTCACCGAAGAAGGCAATAAAGCGGGCGGCACAAAAAAATTCACAGAATTGCTCGTCAAAGATTTAAAAATCACAAGCCTCTTTCAAATCCTTGATAACTCTGTTCTTCCGCAAGAAGACAGCGATGTCGACAAAATCAATTTTGAAAAATGGCGCGCTTTGGAAGTGGGCGCGTTGGTCAAAGGTGTTGTCAAAAAAGAAGACGGCGATCGCGTTTACGACATGCGCATTTATGATGTAGACGAAAAGCAACTCATCTTCCGTAAAAAATACTCTGTCTCTTCAAAAGACATGACCGAAAAAACCCATATTTTTGTAGATGATCTTATGGAAACACTCACGGGTATTCGTGGGCCATTCCACTCTTACATTGCAGCAAGTTGCGGCAAACCCATGAAGCGCACAATTGGCAGCTTCTATATGGATAACGAAAAATCCAAAGGCCCAGGATCCAGAGCTGCGGTGAACAACATGTCACCTTCTTTTTCTCCTGATGGCAAGACACTGGCTTACCATGCTTTCACTTCCAAAAAAGATGGCAGCATCGAAATCTTTGTGGGCAATCGCCAGGTCACCAACTTGGGCTCCACCACCATCACACCAGCGTGGACCCCAGACGGCAATCTGATTATCGCTTCGGCTTACAAAGGCAGCACTGATCTTTACGTGGTGTCTCAAAAAGGACGCGTGCTTCGCCGGCTCACTAATTCTTTCGCAATCGATTTTAACCCTTCGGTTTCTGGCAACCAAGTTGTGTTTGCTTCGGAACGCGCTGGTGGCTTGCAATTATTTGCCAGCTCTCTCAACGGCGGCGGCGTGCGTCAGCTCACCTACACCGGCTACCAAAACGAACAACCCGATTGGTCGCCTGATGGCAGCAAAATTGTATTTTCTGGCAAAGATCGCGGTGAATTCGATATCTTCATCATGGATTCCGATGGCTCTAACATTTTACGCCTAACACGAGGCCAAGGCAGTAACGAAGCGCCTTCTTGGGCTCCCGATAGCCGCTACATTGCTTACCACAGCACCAACGGCGGCATTCACATCATGTTAGAAGATGGCCGCGGCAACCACTTGATCGAAAAAACCCAGGGCTGCAACACCTTAGACTGGGGCCCTTGGTTGTCTAAGAACTAGAAAAATTTCGCTCCTTTGTAAGGAGGGGATTCTGTACTTCCTCCCCTTTGTAAGGGGAGGATTGAGGTGGGGTAGAGACTAAAAGAAGAAATCTATTGTGGCTAAAGAACACCAAAATCGTGTCCAAAAAGCATTTAAAGGGACTTTAAACTTTAGAAAATTCTTAAGGCAAAATGCGACGCCTGCTGAAAATAAGATTTGGTTAGAACTAAAGAATCATAAGTTTAAAAATCTTAAATTTAGAAGACAGCATGGCATAGGCCCTTACATTGTTGATTTTTATTGTGCTGAAAAGAAGCTTGTTATTGAAATTGATGGTGATGTGCATGCAATTGAGAAACAAATGAAAAAGGATAAGAACCGAGAGAAATACCTTCAGGAACAAGGTTTGCGAGTGGTTAGGTATTTAAACAATGATATTTATTCGAACCTTGAAAATGTACTTGAAGATTTGAATAAAAAAACAAATTAAAGGATCTACCTCCCCTAACGCGCATTGCTTCAGACTTGCCTTGTGGCAACTTTGCCACAAAGCACCCCCTCCTTACAAAGGAGGGGACTTTTTGCGAGAACCTAGGAAATAATGAAAATTCCCAGCAAAGACTGGTCCTATGTGCTCTAAAGAAAATACTTACGACAAACCCATGACCAGTACTTTTCAAAAAAAAAGATCTGCTTTCATTGATCTTGGCACCAACACACTCATCTTACTGGTAGCGGATCTTTTTGCAGATGGTCATCATGAGGTCATTCAACAAGAATTCGATTTGGTGCGCCTGGGCGAAGGCCTTTTTGAAACAGGCCTGTTCTCTGAAGAAGCCTTTGCCCGCACCTTAACAGCCATTAAAAAATACAAAAAAATCTGCGTCGACCTTAACTGCGACAGCATTCGTTTGGTTGGCACTGCCGCTTGTCGTCGAGCTTCCAACACAAACGACCTCATCACAGAAATCAAAAAACAAACAGGCATTCATTTGGAAGTGATTTCTGGCGATGAAGAAGCGCGTTTGATTCACGCCGCCACCATGGCCGACTTTGGTCATTTAAAAACACCTCGTTTGATTTTAGACATTGGTGGCGGATCCACCGAATTCATTTTTGATTTGCAGCCCAACCTGACAAAAAGAAAATCACTGGATTTTGGTTCGGTTAAATTATTCGAAAACACCAAGCCCAGTGATCCCATGACCGAAACACAGGCCAATGAATTAAAAAACTTTGTCGCCAAATCCACAAAAGAACTACTGAGTGAATTCAATCTTGAAGAAAAAAATCTGCGCCCAAATGTGATCGCAACAGCCGGCACACCCACAACTTACTTGGCTTTGCACAAGCAACTCAAAGAATACGATGCCAGCAAAATCCATGGGCACAACATGAGCCTTCATGATCTCAAGCAGCAAATCATGCGATTGCAAAAAATGACCACCGCAGAACGCGGCCAACTCAACTGCTTGCCCCCCAAACGCGCAGACATCATTGTGGTGGCGGGTTTGATTTTAGAAAGCGTTTTAGAAACCCTGCAATGCCAGGAATTCTGGGTGTCTGATCAGGGCTTACGCTTTGGTTTGGTGCAAGATGAGTTACTTTCTGGAATTGCGAGCAGCAGTCTCAAAACGCTTTAAACGCCCACGCACATCAATGAGCTCTTTGATTAGCTCTTTGGATTTAGCAATGATCTCATCAGCTTTATCGCTTTTAAACTCAGAAAACTCCTTTTGCACCTGATCCATGCTTTGATTGATTTCTTTCATGAGTTTGTCGCGCTTTTTGCGCCACGAACGATCCAAGGCCATTTTGTTCAAGCGCCCCTGAAAACTGGAAATCTCATCGATCCGGTTGCCAAGTGCAAACACCTGATTGAATAGCTCGCCCGCAAAGTCATTAGCCGCAGCCATGGCATCAGCACGCGCTTGTTCTTCACTAAGAGATTTGGCCTGTTCCATCATCGCCGTGGCCTGCTCCATGCGCTGTGTAAAGGAAGCCTTTAACAAGGGCCAGCGCGCGTTGAGTTCCGTGTAAACCTTTTGGGTGCCTTCCCACTGTTTTTTCTCGGCATCGATATTATTAGAACAGGCTCCAAGCCCTAAAAAAACAAGCATACAAAAAATAAAATGCCAACGCGATGACTTCATAAAATTCCTCCTCACAACAATTTCTTAAACAGAAAAATGCTCCTTGATCAAACTCCAAAAAAGTGATTTTCCAAAATCAAATCAAATATTTGACTCTCACTAGGCCCCTTTTTAGAATCATCAGAGCAAAACAAAGGTCTGCTTAACAACAATGAAAAAATTTATTCTCAGCAACCTGATTTTTTTCCTCGTGCTTTTGAACTTTGTTTCCAATGGGCTTGCACAAAATCAAGAGCCGATCAAACGCGATATCGTGGTTTTTTATAACGAAAAGGCCGACAAAGATGCCTTTTTCACCAACGTTCATCAAAGCGCGGAGGTCATTCTCAATCATCTTGGCTATCGCGTGCTCTACCATAAAGCCAATGCACCACTTCCAGACAAAGAAGAACTCAAAAACGTTCATGGGATTTTCACCTGGTTCACCAACGAGGTCGTGTTTAAAAACCCTGTTGAGTATTGCACCTGGCTTGATGAACAATTAGACCACGGCAAAAAGTTGGTGATCTGGGGTAGTATGGGCACTTTGGTGCCCTCCAAAAGGCGCTCTCCCTTAAAATGCCAACGGGTTTTGCACCGGCTTGGTGCCGATTACAAAGGCGAATTTTCCGACAACCCTTTCTTTTTCAACATCACCAAAAAAGATTCCAAAATGGTGGAGTTCGAACGCAAGCTTCTGCTTTCGGAGGGTTTGTACTATTCAAAAATTGTCCCCAGTGCTGACGCCAAAGTTTACCTAACCATCAGCCGCACCGACATGGAAGAATCAGCTTCTGCCATGGTGCTCACAACACCACGAGGCGGTTACGCGCACCCTGGTTATATCCTTTACCAAAACAAAGACATCGACAAACGCCATTGGCGCATCAACCCTTTCCTATTTTTCAAAGAGGCTTTCGACACAGATGGCCTGCCAATGCCAGACACCAACTCTATTTTTGGTGAGCGTATTTTTTACGCGCATGTGGATGGCGATGGAATTTTTAACGTGTCTCAAATTGATCGCGAAAGCTTCTCTGGTGAAATCATCCAAAAAGAAGTCTTTGCCAAATTCCCAAGTTTGCCAACCACAGCTTCCATCATCACAGGTTATTTCGATTTACCGCGTTTTTCTGGCAAACGTGCTGACAAACTCTACGCCGACATTTTCTCTTTGCCCAATATCGAAAGCGGCAACCACGCTCATGCCCACCCTTTAAAATGGCGCCAAGGCACTGTAGCACTAAAAATCCCAGGTTATAAATTCTCGTCCAAACTCGAAACCACGGAATCCATTCAAAAACAAAATCACTTACTCAAAGAGCTTCACATCCCAAAAACCACCATTTTGTACCAATGGACGGGTGACTGTTTGCCAAGCGCTGATCAAATCAGATTGCTGAACAAAGAAAATTTTCTCAACATGAATGGTGGCGATAGCCGTTTTGATATTCGTTACGACAGCTACGGGTTTTTATACCCTTTGGGACTCATTCGTGCGCCGGATGCTTTTCAAATTTATTCAAGCGCGTCTAACGAAAACACCTACACCCAAAACTGGACATCGGGTTTCTTTCGCTTTGCTAACGTCATCAAAACTTACAAAAGAACAGAAGACCCCATCCGCATCAAACCCATTAACATTTATTATCATTACTACGGCGGAGAACGAGTCGCTTCTTTAAAAGGCATCAAAGAAGCTTACGAGTATGCCAAAAGCCTACCTGTCTTTGCCATGTTTGCTAGCCGCTACGCCAGAATAGTCGATGACTTTTTCTCGCTGACTCTTTTCAAAACAGCCAACAATGGCTTTGTGGTAAAAAACAAAGGTCACTTGCGCACAATCCGTTTTGAAAACGAAAACCGACATGTCGATTTAAAAAAATCCCAAGGCATCATGGGCTATAAGCATTTTCAAAATGGACTTTTGGTGCATTTGGACGAGAGCAAAGAACACAGCATTGTGCTCACAAACAAAGCCGCTGAGCAAGTTTACATTCAGTCAGCCACTTTTGATGTGAAAAACTGGAAAGCGCAAAAAAATCATATCCAGTTTTCTAAACATGGTTGGAACAACAGCCAAATTGTTCTGGCCGGACTCGCTCCTCTTTCTGCTTACAAAATCAAATCAAACGAAGGCGAGCAAAAGCTAACAAGCGATGCCAAGGGGACTCTTAAAATCACCTTCAACGACTTTGAAGGCACAGGCCCTTATCGTGATGTGGAGGTCATGCTCACCAAGTGAACCTCTCTAAATCTAAAATAGCCTTCTTTTTTATCTTTGTTTTGCTTCTCATTTGGTTTTTGTACCCACGAGAAATGTTCTTAGCCTTTATCTACGAAGGACAAGAAGAACTCGCGCGCTCTGAGCAATACTACTTAAGCCACTTAGAAGAAAAACCATATAGTCGTTTTGCGGTCACCCGCTTGGCAGATCTTTATCAACGCAAAGGCGAGCCAGAAAAAGCCATTCCTTTGTTACAAAGACTTTACCAATATCGAAACGGCGATTGGGACATTGCGCAGATTCTCTTAAGCCATATCGAAGAAATGCAAGACGAAGAAGTTTTGTACCAAAACCGTTTGGAAATTGCTGAAAAATTCGAAAATCATCCTCATGTTGCCAAACACCAAATCATTTTTCTCTTGGAAGATGCTCTGCAATACGTGCTCTGGCAACAACGCCTTGACGAAGCTTTTAGTATTCTCAAAAAACTTGTGGTTTTGGCAAAAAACAAACAACCCTACTTAGAAGAAATCGCCCACCTCAATCGTTCACTCAAAAGAACAGACGAGGTCGTTGCGTTCATCAAGAACGAATTGCAAAGAGACCCTGTCAACCAAGACCTTCGCCAAGAGTTGGCCTCGGTTTATGTTGCCAACCAAGAGTGGCAAAAAGCAGAAGACATTTTAAAAGAACACATCGATTTAAATAAAGCTGAAGTCTCCTACATTGAATTTGTAGCCCGCGTTCAAGAAGCAAAAGGAGATATCGACAAAGCCATGATCACCATTGATCAAAGCCTGCTCAGAGATGACCTTAGGCATTTCGAAAGACGCTGGTTGCGCGCTACACAAGCACGCCTTTTGGCACAAGCTGGCAAAATTCACTTGGCCATTTCCATTTACAAAGACCTGGCCCACAAAACACCGGCCATCAAAGAATACTGGCAAGATGCCATCAGCCTTTTACTAGAATCCAAAAATAGCGCTGCTGCCATTGAGCTCATGAAAGAATACTTGGAACACTTTCCTAACGACCTTGAGTTCGAGCAGCTTTTGGCCCAAACCTATCTTTACGATCAGCAAGATATCAATCAACTCAAACGTTACCGAGAGTATTGGAAAACCTCAGCCAACCTTGATTTTGCTTTGGATGTTCTTTACCTACTCGAAGCAAAAAATCATCCCGCGTTTGAGTCTTGGCTAGTGGAGCTCTACAACACAGCGCCTCACGACGCACGCATTGCGGAGCGCTATGGCTACTACCTGGTCGATCAAAAAAAATGGAAAGAAGCCGCACCTATTTTTGCGCGTTTGCAAAAACAAAACCCAAGCAACAGAGCTTATCTTGACCAATTGCTTTCTTTATATGTTGCCCTGGAACAAAAAGAAAAAGCCATTGCTTTGTTAGAGTTTTGGGAACAACGACACGAACAAAACGAACAAGAACTTCTTTTTGTGGGACGTGAATTATTTTTCTTAGGCCAGCAACAAGCAGCCTTGCAGCCCTTACAAAAATCATTAGCGCTTAATCCCAACCTATTAGAAGCCTGGTTTTGGACGGGCGAGGTTTATCATTCACAAGAAAATCACAAAGAAGCCGAACGCGCTTACAAACAAAACATTCGTCTGAGTAAAAAGAAAAAAATCTTATCCGCCAACGAAAAACGCTTTGCGCTCAAATCAGCCGGACGTCTTAAGCTTGGTAAAAGCCAACGCAAAGCCTATCAAAATCACATTAACAGTCATCCTTTGGAATACGATGTGGCACTGGATTACATTGATCTGCTCTTAGAAGCTCGCGACACCGAAGACGCCCGCGATCAAATCGCCAAACTAGAAAAGCGCACAGAGAATAACAAAGATGTCGATTTGCTTCCTTACAATGCCCGTTTGGCTTATTTGGAACGGCGATTTAAAACAGCTGTTAAGCTTTACGATAAATTGGTCTCCGCTCACCCCGACATTTACTACTACCAACAAGAGCGCGCGTTCGCCTACCTTTACGCTGGCTATTGGAAAAACGCGCGCCAAGAACTAGAACGCATTTTTCCAGATTCTCCGCATCAAACTTATTTGGCCGAAATCATCCAACAGCTTTCGATCGAACACGACCACACAATCGAAGTGAATCACCGCTATCTTGATATTGGTGATTCACGGCAGTTTGAAAGCGAACTGCATTATCATCAATACATTTCACAAAAAGTACGCGTGGACATCCGCTCAAAACAAGGCATTCACCATTCTCCAAACGGTGCCGATGACTTTTCGAGCAAACAGGAAATTGCACTCACCCACAACCCCAGCACAAATCTGTCTGTCAAAGCAGGGGCATTAATTGGCAACTCCGACCAAACATCTCGCTTTGGGGCACTGGCACAAGTCAAACACCAACCTAGCGAACGCTTTCGTTGGGAATTAACAGGGCACTGGCAAGAGTTGCGCACTGATTTTCCTCAGGCTGTTAACGCGGGCACAAAACAGGATCAGGTCGAGTTTGTTTCGGAATGGCAACCGCAAGAGCGCTTGGCTTTGCGACTGCCGTATCGCTTTACTTATAGCAAATTACCCTCAGGCAACAGCGCCAAGACACATCAAACAGACCCACACCTGACTTACCTTGTTTTCAAGAACCCTCAATTTTATTTGGGTTACTTATTCAGCTTTCAAGACACAGAAGCAGATGCCGCTTTCTTAACAGCTGTGCCACTCATCCAACGTATCAATGCCCACAAACTCACAGCCAGTCTGTACAAAAGACTCAATCCCAAATGGCAAGCCAATGCCTCCGCTTTTATCGGCGAAGATTTTGCTCGCGACCTGCATTTTTACAATTTAGGGTTGTTCGGCTCAGAGGCAGGATTAACGTGGGAAACAAACTCATGGCTGCGTGTGCGTGCTAACTATTCTTATGGTCGCGAGAGCTCCTCTGGCCTTTCGGGTCAAAGCCATGAAATCATTTTGAATCTGTCTGGACATTGGCGCTAGATCAAGGTACCTTACGGATATTGTTTAGGTTTTAAAAAGAGAGTTCTTCATGGATCCCAAAATCATGATCATCGATGACGAAGAAGATTTCATTGATTTAACAGCCACCATGCTGCGTTTTCATGATCTTGATGTCGACGCCGTTACAGACCCACGCGAGGTTCACGAAAAACTCCAAGCCCAAAAATACGCTCTGATTGTCACCGACCTCATGATGCCTCATATCGACGGCTTCACTGTGGTCGATCAAACCAGAAAAATGGATCAGTATAAAACCACACCCATCATTGTTTTAACAGCCAAGACTCTCACCGAAGAAGAACGCAAGCGTTTGCATCAACATGACGTGCATTTTTTGGTCAAACCTTTTGAGCCCCAAGGTTTAGTTGATCTCATCCGCAACCTCCTAGATGGAGGTTAAACAACACAATGAAGCGATTCTCGTTTTTTCTAGAAATCCCCGCGTTCTTTGTTTTTCTTGTTTTTCTGAATGAAATTTTCTTTCCCGAAATTCCTGCTTTCATTGATGTCAGTCCGCATCCTTATTGGGGCGCTATTTTACTTTTTGGTTTTCGTTACGGCATCTACGCAGGCCTTGCTTCAGGAATTTCAGCCACCGTCATTTATCTTGGCACAACTTGGTTACAAGGGGACCGCTACCTTTTTGATGATCTCTCGTTTTTTATTTTGCCCTCGCTTTTCATTGTTATTGGCGCCCTCATTGGTTCTGGCGTCAACCGTTTCCTCCGACAGATTCGCGAATACCAAATTGTGCACAACCTTGATCGTGACGAAATCAAACAAGTCCGCCAAGAACTAAAAGACATGCAGCTTGTGACCGAAGGTCTAGAAAAACGCATCACCACTAAAATGACCACCCTGGTGACCTTGCACGAAGGCGCGCGTAGCTTAGACTCTTTAAAAAAAGAAGAAATCTTACAATCAGCTCTGCGCTTTATTGCCAAGGCCTTAGACTTTGAAAAAGTCGCTCTCTATCTAAAAAAAGATAATCGCTGGGAACTTGTTTATAAATTTGGTTGGCAAGAAGGCGATTATTTCCCAAGCGTTTACGAATCCCAAGAAGGCTTGGTTGGCATCAGTGGTTCACAAAACAAAGTGATCAGTCTCAAAGACACGCTGGCAAAAGGCGAGCTCCCTATGCCGAGCACACAAGACAAACTCAATCTTCAAAACGAAAGCCTGCTCGCCGGCCCCATTGCCAACGGAGAAGGCAACGAACCCTTGGGCGTTATCAGTGTGCAGAGCATGCCATTACTCACATTTAACTCCGGGACCACAAATTTATTTCGCTTTATTCTCAACTGGATCAGTCGTTCTTTGCAACGTGCGAACTACTTTGATGAGATCCGCGCTCAAGAAATTCTGGATCCCGAATTTGGCATCTTTTCGCACCGCTACCTAGAAAGACGCCTGGGGCAAGAGTTTCACCGCTCTCAGGTTTATTACTTACCACTTTCGCTCGTGCTCATAAAAATCTCGTCTCTGCTTGATGAAAACCCCGCTTCTCAGAAAAAAACTCTGGTGACAGTCATTCAGATTCTCAAAAACATTTGCCAAGAAACCGATGTCATTGCGCGTGACGAAACAGACCCTTCTTTGATCCATTGCTTGCTGACCACCACAAGCGAAACGCAGGCAAAAAAATTCATCGAGACACTCAAACAAACACAAGAAGAACTGGGTCTAAAAACAATCAAAGAATTTTCCATTGGCTTTAGTACTTTTAATCCCAAACTAAAATCCGAGAAGGAGTTGGTGCACGCTGCCTTAGAAAGCATAGGCAAAATTTAGTCCTTTATGGGTATCGTATACACAATCCGGTTTTTTGCATTTTGGACTTTTGCTGTTTTAACCGAAATGCCTTACATTTGGGTGTTCTTTGGGCAACACACTCGTTTTTTTAATCAGAATTGGGCCACCATCATTGCCGTGCACACCATGGCCGCTTTAGCGATTTTTTTTGCAACACCCAAAGACAATGGTTGGTTTCATCACCAACGCAAATGGCCACGCACATTTTTTTTCTTAACGTTTTTTCTTCCTGGGTTCGGCGTTTTAATGTGCCTGCCTTTGATTTTATTTTACCCGCGCAAAAAAGATTTTTCTGACATTTACGACAACGACGACCTGCTTTTTCCGGAAAGCCTTTTGGGAGACTCCCTTCTCAATCCGCAGAGATTCAGTAACGATATGGGCCAACGCCTATCTGCTAAAACTGATTTTGCTCCCTTGGTCGACATCATCAAAAGTGGTGATATCGATCTAAAACGTGGCGCCATTGATAAACTTTCTAAACTAGCCACCCCAGAAGCCGTAGACATCCTCATGGAGTACCGTAGCGATCCTTCTGCTGAAGTCCGTTTTTACATCACCTCGGCTTTGAGCAAGGTCAAAGATAAATTCGAAACCAATTTAGAAGCCGCGCGCAAAGAACTACAACACAATGTCTACAACTTAGAGAACCGTTTTTTCTTAGCCCGAACTTATCATCTTTATTCTCAAATGGCTTTTGTGGACCCCAAATTGAGTGCTGAATTCGAAGAGCAGGCCATATACCATCTGCAATTTTGCATTGAATCAGGAAAAGCCAAGCCAGAAGTTTATCATCTGCTTTTGCAAATACACGAAACAAAACAAGACTGGCAGAATGCCACCACCTTAATTGATCAAATGATCGCCAACAAGGTTTTGTCACAGCACGAAGGCCAACTTTTTAAAGTGCGTTATCATTACGAAGAACGAGATTTTTCTAAATTTCTACGTGAATTTAAAAAGCTCAAAGACAATGAGCAAATCCCAGATGAGTGGCAACAGATAGCCAGGTGGTGGGGGGTTATCGGATGAACACAACCCTAGAAAGACTCTTTGCCCAAACCACCAGCGAAAGCGACGATGTGCGCTTTTCGGCCTGGATGCAGATTTACCAATCAGACGACCCCAAAGCCAAAGCTTTCTTAGAACAAGTCGCTTCATCAGGACAAATCTCGCAAAAGGTTTTGTTTTGTAAATTTTTGGGGTTTTTAGAAGACGAGTACTCAGCGCGTATTTTGGTTGATCTGATTTGTGACACCGAACCTTTGGTTGTTCACCAAGCCATTCTGGCTTTTGATAAAAATAATTTTCAAAGACGTGTGTATTTTTTACTGCCCGTCCTTAAAGCCCCACTTAAAGAAGCACAAGTTTTTGCCGTTAACAAATTTTGCCTTGAATCCGTTTCAGAAGCCGTTCACCCGGTTTTAGACATGCTCAAACAAGCAGATGAAGATTTGATTCTAGAAATTCTTTCCGGCCTGCGTTTCTTGGCTGATAAACGACTCTTTCAAGATTTAAAAATTTACCTTGGTCACCCCAACGAACGAATCCGATGGCGTGCGATCATGATCTATGGTTCCCTTTACGAAACCGGGGTCACGCGAGCACGACGCTTGTTGGTCAGGCGCTTAAGCGATCGCTCAGCTCAAATCAGACGTAGCATCATTTGGACCTTAAGAAGAAACGATGACCGAAGAAACCTAAGGCTTTTTTTAAAACTGGCCGAACAAGATCCAGACCCCACTGTCAGACAAGAAGCGCTCACAGCCCTTGGCCGCTTTCCCTCAAAAACAGTGATCAAAAACTTGGTGAAGCTGCTTGTAAAAGAAAAAAACCGCATGGTGGTCCTAAAGGGCGAAGCCGTTTTGCTTTCTATCCCCACCAAACAACTCATCATTGGTCTTAAAAACTTACTCACCTATCACGATAAATTTGTAAGAAACAAAGTGATGATCATGTACGCGGAATTTCAAAAAACCTCTGAAACCTTTTTTGCTTTTTTGATCAAAGAACTTAAAAAAACAAAATCCGACATGGACAAGATCCCCATCATTGAGTCCTTGGGTTTGCTTGGAAACAAAGCCGCCATCCCACAACTGGAAAAACTTTTGGCTGAATCCCCTTTGCTAAGTTACACAAGCATGATGGCGCTTCTTAAAATTTACGGTTTTGATAAAAGCTTCCCGTTTTTAAAGTACTCACAAGAAGTCAAACTCTCGGCCTTGGTGCGCCAGATTGTCATGAAGCATTTTATTAAAATCAGTGACGACTCCATGTACAACGACGAGATTGTCACGCACTGCATGAGCTTGTTATCGAACACAAATCTGAACATCCGCTACCTGGCCACCCAGATTCTCTCTAAAGTTCAAGACCCCAAAGTTTTGGTGCCTTTCTTCAAAAGCTTTGTGAACGAAGACGATCCCACGGCCTTCCGCCTGCTCAAAGAAAATATCCACCGCCTTGTGCAAAGTAATCCCAAACTTTTTGAAGTGCTGCTGCAAAATTTTTACGATCATGACATTGGCGTTCTGCAAATCTTCTTAATCATGAAAGAAGCCAACCTTAACAAGAACGCGCTATTGCAAATTATCAAGAGCTGCCTTTCGCTACCCTTACTCATTTTAAACAAAACCTGCGCGCCTTCTTTTATCGAATTGGTTTTTACCTATGTTTTAAAAGAGCGCATTTCGATCACAGACATCATTGCTTTGCAATGTGAGCCTGGACAAAAACAGCAACTTTTAAAAGGTTTGTTAGGGCACATCAAACGCTACAAACGCAAAAAAGTTGTGATTGGCGAACATCATGTCGAGACCTGGTATTCGGATCAAGACGAACCCGAACAAAAACAAATCATCATTGAGCTCATCTCGCACACCACCGGCATCGAAAGCATCCGCTTCTTGATCGATTTGTATTACAAAGAAAACAATCAACCTCTTAAACAAAGTATTCGTGATTCTTTAAACCTTCTTCTGGAGCCAACTCATGATTGATGTTTGCTTGCTTCTGGAAGGCACTTACCCCTACGTTGCTGGCGGGGTTTCCACCTGGGTTCACCAGCTGATCACCGCCATGCGCGACATCCGCTTTGGTATCATTTACATTGCGCCTCATTCCGATCCCACGCGCCAAATCAAATACGAAGTCCCCAATCATGTTCTCTACCTCAAAGAAGTCTATTTGCACGACTACGACCTAGCAGAACGCGGCCGCCGTAAAGTCACCAAACAAGATCTGGCCCTAGTAAAATCTTTTTACGAGCGCTTAGCGCGCGAAGATTACAGTTTATTCGAGCGCGTGATCACAGAACTGCGCCCGGAAGGCATTCCGATTAATCTGCAACACCTCTTCACTTCAAAAACAGTGTGGCAGATGCTCGAAGACTTTTACGACATGGCAGAAGAAGATGTTTCGTTCATTGATTTCTTTTGGACTTGGCGCGGCACTCATTTGCCCGTTGCTCAAATTGTTAATGCGGAAATCCCACGCGCAAAAATTTATCATTCGGTCTCGACTGGTTACGCAGGACTTATGGGCGCGCTGGCCAAGATCATGAATTCCGGCAAATACTTTTTAACAGAACATGGCATTTACACTCACGAACGCGCTTTGGAAATTTCTCAGGCCAATTGGATTTACGAAAACGAAAAAATTAATTTTAGAGCCACACGAGAACTGTCTTTTTTTAAACAATGGTGGGTGAATCTTTTTAAAGTCATGAGCCATTTGTCTTACCAATACGCCGATCAGATTTTCACCTTGTACGAAGGCAACCGCTTGCGCCAAATCATTGAAGGCGCCGACAAAGAAAAAATTTCCATCATCCCCAATGGCATCAACCTGGATCGCTTCTCTGCCATCAAACGGGAAAAAAAACAGTCCCCACAAATTGGACTCATTGGGCGCGTTGTTCCCATTAAAGATGTTAAAACATTCATCCAGTCAGCAAAACTTGTTTTGCGTAAATTACCAGAAGCCCTTTTTTACATCATCGGCCCCACAGACGAAGAAGAAGAGTATTACATTGAATGCCGCAACCTGGTTGAGTCTCTTAAAATTTCAGACAACGTGATTTTCACTGGCCGCGTTGATGTCGCCGAGTACTACGCCTTTATGGACGTGGTTGTGCTCACCTCGGTATCCGAAGCACAGCCTTATGTGATCTTAGAAGCCAATATTTGTGGTATCCCTTGTGTGGCTTCCGATGTGGGCTCTTGCCGCGAACTTCTTTTTGGCCGCACAGGAGAAGACCAACGCTTGGGGCAAAGCGGCATGATCACCGAGGTATCCAACCCTGACAGCACCGCCGAAGCGGTTTTGAAAACATTGCAGGACAAAGAGCTTTATAACAAAATGGCCGAAGCCGGCATCAAACGGGTCAAAACTTATTACGATCAGGATGATCTTTTGAGTCGCTATTTAAACGTGTACGAACAAAACCTTTAAGGAAACCATGGCAGGCATCGCATTCCGATTACAAAAACTTGTTAAAGGCGAATCCTACAGCGATCTGATTCGTGCGTATTTGTATTCGGCGATCATTTCAACCGGCCCCTTCTTGGTCATCATTGGCACTCTGGGCATTCTCAAAGCCCTTATTCAAACCCGTCTGACCATTGACGAAGGCCAATTGCTTCTGAGTTTAATCGTTTACTGTTACGCCTTTTCCATGATTGCGGTGTCGCCTTTTCTTTATGTGGTCACTCGTTATCTGGCCGATAAATATTATTTAAAAGAGATTCACACTTTCACCGCAAGTTACCTTTCGGTTCTTTACACGGTCTTCATTGTGCAAAGCCTGATCTCCATCCCTTTTATTTACTCACTGGATCTTTATTTTGTTTCTAAAATAACGCTCTACTGTTTGTTTCAATTTGTTGGTGGCATTTGGATCGCCATGATTTACCTATCGGCAGGCCGCAGTTACCTTTGGATTGTGGGCGCCTTTGTCACTGGCGGCATTCTGGGCGTGATCTTGTCCTCTGTGCTGGGCCAAAACTATGGCTTTGCGGGATTTTTAAATGGCTTTGGCTTTGGGCAAGGTGTGATCTTTTTGATCCTGACCTGCCGTATCTTTTTTGAATTTGGTTACGCCTCTAGTCATAACTTTGGTTTTTTCAGTTACTTTCGCAGCCACCCTTATTTGATGCTCACCGGTGTGTTTTATTACCTGGGCATCTGGATTGATAAATTCATCTTTTGGTTTTCGCCTTATGCCGATGTCATTGAGCCGCAAGTTCGTGTTTACACCAATTACGACACCCCCATGTTTTTGTCTTACCTCACCGTTGTGCCCTCTATGGCGTTCTTCTTGGTGCAAATGGAAACCTCTTTTGTAAAATACTACAACGCTTACTACAAATCGGTTCGCGAGCGTAGTTCTTTGAACACCATCCGCTCACGACGCCAAGACATGATTCAAAACCTATCGCAGCATTTTCAAAAGTACGCGCTGTTCCAAGGTGTGTTTAGTTTTGTGGTGATTTTATCTCTGGTGATCCTTTTGCCAAACATGGTGCAGGGTCTGCATTTGAATCCTTACCAAACAGGTATTTTTCGCATTGGCATCTTGGGCGCGTTTTTGCTCATGGGCTTTTTGATGATCCTCAACATTGTGTTCTATTTTGATTTTCAACGTGACGCGTTTTTATTTTCTTTGGTGCTCTTTCTCACCAACACCATCGCGACACTTGTCACCCTGAAAATCGGTTACGAAGCCTTCGGCTTTGGCATGACAGTCTCGGCACTCATCACTGTTATTTTTGCGTTTTATGTTTTGAATAAAAAACTAAAGGATTTGGATTACTGGACTTTTATGCACCA
>JACKPK010000001.1 GCA_024233595.1 Deltaproteobacteria bacterium | reverse complement strand
GCAAGGCCTTCAACCCCAGAAAAAAACAGGACCAAGATTGAGTTTCATTTCTTCCATTTGCAACTGTCGCTCCAAAAGCCCGGAGGGTGGGGGGGGATTTATCAATCAACTTTTGATTTAAGGATGTGGTGAGTTAGACTACTTTTAAAAAAGGAAACTTTTTAAAATCAGAATCTCGAGTAAAAATTTTTTTTATGCCATTAAATTTTAAACACAATGCAATGCGAGCATCAAAAATTTCGTTTCCAGAAATCTTTGATGTTTGCTTTTCAAGACTAAGAAGTTCTTGCCACCATCGGTTTTGATCATCGCAAATCAGAACATCGTAATGAGTTAAAAACTTTTCTAAGACAGTGAGTGCTTTTGAAAGCGAAAGGGGCTTTTCAAACACCTTGGGGTGGGTGAGTAACCTAAGACATTCAGCAATATTTGTGTTTGTGGTTGCAAGGGGTTCTTTGTTTTGATCAAACCAGTTTTTGGTTTTTTGATGTTCTGCACTGGATGTTGCTAGGAAGTGAATGATCACGTTGGTATCAAGGGCAATCATGAGTCTATTTCATCCATCCATTGTTTGCGATTTGTGAGGTCTATTTTAGAATCTCCTCCAAGATCAACAAACTCAATTTTGGGTTTGGTTTTGTTTCTTTTGGTCTTTAGGCTTTCTAGACCCAGGCGAGCCCATAAGCTGATGGTTTCGCTCAGCGTTTTTTTTGTTCTCAAAGACTCTTTTTTAGCTTCTCTAAAAACTCTATCGTCAATGTTTAAAGATGTTTTCATTGAGTTCATTATAGAATATATATTCTAAAAAAGGAAGGGACAGAAAAATTCAAAAAGTACGTACAAGCAGTCTTAAATGTACGTACTTTTGTTTTCCGGTGTACGTACTTTTCCGAAAAACCCCTA
The DNA here is from genome assembly GCA_024233595.1 of Deltaproteobacteria bacterium. Lineage (GTDB taxonomy): Bacteria > UBA10199 > UBA10199 > UBA10199 > JADGCS01 > JACKPK01. The sequence goes on along the minus strand of JACKPK010000001.1, from coordinate 373,615 downwards.
ATTAATAGAGGGCAAACTAGCACTTGACGTGCGTCGTTGCCGCCGATACACGAGAGCACCGGTTTTTTAAAATTTATTACCGAATTTCAGGGGTTTAGCTAAAGAGAGTGGAAAGCATGGAAGAGATTGTATCTTTGTGTAAGCGACGCGGTTTTGTTTTTCAAAGCAGCGAAATTTATGGTGGAATTAACGGTTTTTGGGATTTTGGACCTCTGGGTGTCGAGCTGCGCAACAATGTGAAGCGTTTTTGGTGGCAAACCATGGTCGATCTTCGTGACGACGTGGTCGGTGTCGACACCAGCATCATCGCGCACCCTCAAACTTGGGAGGCCAGCGGTCACTTAAGTTCTTTCTCGGATCCCATGGTGGATTGCAAAGAGTGCAAAAAACGTTTTCGTGCGGATCAATTGCCAGAAGGCACCACCGATAAATGCCCCGAATGCGGTGGCGAGCTCACCGAGCCACGTGCTTTTAACCTGATGTTCAAAACCTTTGTGGGCGCCAAAGAGGATTCCAGTTCCGAAGCTTACCTCAGACCCGAAACTTGCCAGTCTATTTTCACGCAATTCAAAAACGTGGTGACCACATCGCGCCAAAAGGTTCCCTTTGGCATCGCGCAAATCGGCAAAAGTTTCCGTAACGAAATCACGCCACGTAATTTTATTTTTCGTTCACGTGAATTCGAACAAATGGAGATGGAATTTTTCATTAAGCCCGAAAAGGCCATTCAAAACGAATGGTACGAGTACTGGCACAAAGAGCGATTAAACTGGTACAAGCGTTTGGGCATTCGCAGCGAGCACTTGCACATGCGTGATCACGAAGAAGACGAGTTGGCGCATTACGCCAGTGCTTGTGTCGATGTCGAATACGACTTTCCTTTTGGTCGCAGCGAGCTCGAAGGCATTGCCAACCGCGGTAACTACGACTTGAGCCAGCACATTGAGCATTCCAAAAAAGATTTGAGCTACTTCAATCAAGCGGACAACGAAAAATTCGTTCCTGCCGTCATTGAAACTTCAGCGGGTTGCGATCGTACACTATTAGCTGTGATCTGCGACGCTTACCAAAAAGACGAAGTCGGTGGAGAAGAGCGCATTGTGATGCGTTTTGCTCCTCACATTGCGCCGGTTAAAATCGGCATTTTGCCTTTGTCTAAAAAACTAGCTGAGCCAGCTAAAAAATTAGAAAACGATCTCAGAAAACGTTTTAAAACTGATTATGACGATGCTGGTTCCATCGGTAAACGTTATCGTCGTCAGGACGAAATCGGCACGCCACTTTGTTTGACTTACGATTTTGATAGCGAAACTGACAATCAGGTGACCATTCGTCACCGCGACACCACCAAGCAAGAGCGTGTCGCCATTGATCAGGTTAAGAATTACATCCAAGATGTGTTAGACGCTTCTCAAGACAGTTAACCAAAAGACGCGTTTAAAGGGCGCGTTCTTTAAGGGATCCATCAACGGATTGCATTGAAGGAAAAAAATATATGGCCACAAAAAAATCAGCAAAACGCACTGGTAAAAAAACAGCTCCCAAAAAGAGCACTGCCAAAGCTGCTGCTAAAACCAAATCCACTTCAAAGTCGGTGTACTTTTTTGGCGATGGCAAAGCCGAAGGCAAAGGCAAAATGAAAGAGATCTTGGGAGGCAAGGGGGCCAATTTAGCTGAAATGACAAACCTGGGGATTCCTGTTCCTCCGGGGTTCACCATCACCACTTCCGAATGCGTGAACTTTTACAAAAAGGGCAAAAAACTTTCGCCTGCTCTTAAAAAAGACGTTCTTGCTGCATTGAAGCGTGTTGAGAAAGCGCTGGGAAAAAGTTTTAACGATCCACAAAATCCACTTTTGGTTTCGGTTCGCTCGGGCGCACGTGTTTCCATGCCTGGCATGATGGACACCATTTTAAACTTGGGTCTTAACGACGAAACCGCTGCGGGCTTAGCTGAACAATCAGACGAACGCTTTGCTTACGACTCTTACCGTCGTTTCATTCAGATGTATGGCAACGTTGTTTTGGGAATCGACAGCGCTAACTTTGAGCACCTTCTCGAAGATCTAAAAGACAGCAAAGGTGTGAGCGAAGACACGCAACTCAAAGCTGCCGATTGGAAAAAACTTGTTGGCTTGTACAAAGAAAAAGTTTTGCAATTAACAGGAAAAGAATTCCCAAGCGATCCCATGCAACAGCTTTGGGGCGCGATCTCTGCGGTGTTTGATTCTTGGATGAACAAGCGCGCCATTGAGTACCGCCGCATCAATAGCATTCCTGCCGAGTGGGGAACTGCTGTGAACGTGCAGGCCATGGTGTTTGGCAACATGGGTGATGACTGCGCGACAGGCGTGGCTTTTACAAGAGACCCATCCACGGGTGATAAAATTTTCTTTGGTGAGTACTTGCCAAACGCGCAAGGCGAAGACGTGGTGGCTGGTATCCGCACACCTTACCCAATCAACAAAGCGGGCAAAAAACCTCAGGATAAAAACAACCCCATCTCCATGGAAGAGAAGTTCCCCAAATGCTACAAGCAATTGGTGGCCATCTACAAAAAACTCGAAAAGCATTATCGCGACATGCAGGACATTGAGTTCACAGTGCAAGAAGACAAACTATGGATGTTGCAAACACGAAACGGCAAACGCACCGCGCGTGCTGCTGTAAAAATCGCAACTGACATGGTCAAAGAGCGCCTCATTAACGATAAAGAAGCGATCTTGCGCATTCAACCCGAACAACTTGATCAGCTCTTGCACCCCACATTAGATCCCGCGGCTTCTAAAGAAGTGATTGCGCATGGCTTGCCGGCTTCTCCTGGTGCGGCAACGGGGCAGGTTGTTTTTTCTAGTGAAGAAGCTGTGGAAGAAGTCGCCAAAGGCCGCAAGGTGATTTTGGTGCGTGTCGAAACCTCTCCAGAAGACATTCAAGGCATGAACATTTCCGAAGGCATTTTGACTGTGCGTGGTGGCATGACATCCCACGCTGCTGTTGTGGCGCGCGGCATGGGTAAATGTTGTGTGGTGGGTTGTGGTGAGATTCACATTAATCCTATGACACGTCGTTTTTCTGTTGGTGGTCACGACATCAAACAAGGTGACTGGCTCACCTTAGATGGTTCCACTGGCGAAGTGATCTTGGGTCAAGTGGCCACTGTCAAACCAGAGCTCAGTTCAGATTTTGGTCAGCTCATGAAGTGGGTCGACAAATACCGTAAGTTAAAAGTGCGCACCAATGCGGACACACCCTTAGATGCCAAAACCGCTCGCAGCTTTGGTGCCGAAGGCATTGGCTTGTGTCGTACGGAACATATGTTTTTTGCGGAAGACCGCATTCAAGCGGTTCGCGAAATGATTTTGGCAACCGATCACGAAGGTCGCGAAAACGCGCTGGCTAAAATTTTGCCAATGCAGCGTGGCGACTTCATTAAAATCTTTCGCGAAATGAAAGGCTTTCCTGTCACCATTCGTTTATTGGATCCGCCTTTGCATGAATTTTTGCCGCACACTCAAGAAGAATTGCAAAGTGTGGCAAACGGTTTGGGTGTGCCTTTGAGCGCTATCGAAGAAAAATACGAAACGCTTAAAGAATTCAACCCGATGTTGGGTCATCGCGGTTGCCGTTTGGGAGTCAGCTTTCCAGAAATCTACGACATGCAAGTGCGCGCCATCATTGAGGCCGCTGCCGAGCTGATTAAAAAAGAAGGTTACAAAATCAAACCCGAAATCATGATCCCCTTGGTGGGGCATGCGAACGAGCTCAAGCTCATGCGTGAAAACGCAGTGCGTGTTGCGGAGCTTGTCAAAAAAGAAAAGGGTGTGCGTTTGACTTACCTTGTGGGCACCATGATCGAATTGCCACGCGCAGCGATCACTGCCGATAAAATTGCAGAGCACGCTGACTTTTTTAGTTGTGGCACAAACGATCTCACACAGACCACTTTTGGTTTGTCTCGTGATGATTCGCAAAAGTTTTTGCCAACCTATGTCGAAAAGAAAATCCTCCCCAACGATCCTTTCGTGAGCTTGGATCAATGTGGTGTGGGTGAACTGATTAAAATTGGTGTTAAGAAAGGTCATGACACCAAACCAAATCTAAAGATTGGGATTTGTGGCGAGCATGGTGGAGACCCTGCTTCTGTTGAATTTTGTCACAAACTTGATCTTAACTATGTGAGTTGTTCTCCGTACAGGGTTCCCATTGCCAAGTTGAGTGCAGCCATCGCAGCGTTGAGAAATTAATCTATGAAGTTGATCAAAACTCTAATCAAAGGCGCGCTTGCGATCGCTTTGCTATCGGGCTGCGCAGATTCTCAGGATATTTTTCCTACTCCCGCGACCGCTCTAAGCGAATCCGCGGTTGTGTTGCCCAATCCGCTAGACATTGCTGTCGATACCGCGCGTGGCAACATTATTGTGTCTAATTCAAATGTCGATGTGTTTTACGATGGCGGTTCTTTGGGCTTGTTGTCGTTTGATGCAACAGATGTCACGGCGCCAACATTGGCCGCTGTTTCGATTGTTGCCACGCCGAATTTTTCCGGACAAATTTATTTTGATGGCAGCAGCAATTTGTATGTGCCTTTCCGTGAATCCAGCAGCACAAATAGTTCTCTTGATCAGGTGCGTCGGTACTCTGTGAGTGCGACTGACATCACATTTCAAAAAGAGGCCACTGTTTCGCAAGATCCTTTTGGCATCACAGGCGATGGCACTAATATTTTTGTGGTGTCAGACGATGTGGTGACAGTGTTCGATACCATCTTGGGTCCTTCGGCCACCATCGATTTAACCGAGGCCGAAGACGCCAACCTAGCCGATTCAGACTCCAGCCGCGCCGAGCGCATTGCTGTCGATACCGCCAACAACCGCGCCTTTGTCAGTAACCGTGGTGGAACGCCTTTTGTTTTAGATTTAAACAACAACGAAGTTGATCAAGTTATCAGTGGCCCGCAGAGCACGCGCGATATCATTCTCAATGGCAACACCCTCTATATATTAGACGGGCTTTTGGAAGCGGTTTGGGTTTTTGATGTTTCGCTCTTGAGCACGCCGAGTTCATCACCTGAACAGGTCGATGATTCTTCCTTTTTAATTGATGTCATTGGTGTGGGGAACAACCCGAATGCCTTGGCAATGGATGCCGCGAACAATCGCCTTTATGTTTCCAACTCAGGTGACGACAGCGTTTCTGTGATCGACACCTTGAGCTTGCAAGAAATCAACCGCATCTCTTTGGACGAAGACGACATCTCGACAAAGTATGTGCGCGATGGCGATTACCCCTTTGGCATGGCCGTTGGCACCTTTAATGGCACCAGCTTTTTGTTCGTGGCTTGTTTTGAATCAAATACAGTTATCGTGATCAACACCAACACGCAGACTGTAGTGGAAGTGTTTCCAAATAATAACCTTTGAGAATTATGAAATTGTTAAAACTCTTCATCCCTTTGTTTTTTGTTTCTTTGATTTTAAACTGCTCCGGCGGTTCTGGTCAGGGCACGTTTTTTCGCATCAATCAGGTCGCGGTTGATTCCGTAAACGACCGCCTTTTTGTTTCGCAAAACACGCAGGAACTTTTTGTTTTAGAAGCCTCCACTCAAGATAGCATTGGCGATCAGCCTTTTGTCAGCGAAGACAACGACGAGACCACAGCGGCTTTATTGCCGGCCATTGTTTCGGGCATGGTGGTTTACCGCACAGGTAGCACGTCTCGGCTTTTTATTTTGGGAACCATCGCCAACACCACAGGCGATCTGGTGCTCAATCGCATTCGTGTTTTGGATTTTGATGGCACTACTTTTTCCGAAGCCTCGTTCTCGCCCATTGTCTTATCCGATGGCGATGGCGCAACTGACGAAACCGACAACGCCATGGCTGATATTTTAGTCGATCAGGCAAATGGTTATGTGTTTGTGTCAGATGCTTCTGGCGAAGTTCTTTACATTCTTGATGCGGATGATGGCAGCACAGTGGCAGGACCTTTGAATATTGCAGGCACCCCGCAGGGCATGGCCTTAGATAGCAATAACCGTCTTTATGTTTGCAATTCCAGCGACCTTGATGCTGAGCAACTCATCACGGTTGTGAACCTCAATGACTTTTCGACAACCACCATTGATGTCGAGATCCCTTGTTCTGTGATTGCGGTTGCTAGCACTGCCGATGCCACTGTGATGTTGGTTAAAAATTCAGAACGTTCGCAAGTGAAAATCAGAGAGGTCAACACCACGACTTACGCGTCTTCCACTGCGGTGGCTTCCACTTACGCAGGGCTTAGCGATGGCAACTTGGAAGGCGGATCAGGCATCACCAGTGCCATTGGCGACATTGTGGTGCAAGCGGATGACGACGGCATTTTTAATGCTTATTTATCAGAGGTCGATGGCAATGTGCAGCAGATCACGATCACCGCGAACGGCGATGAATACGAGGAACTGACTTTTTCAACTTCGGCCACCAACATTGATGGCGGCACGTCGTTCACACCGAGCTCGGGTTCGGATTTGATTTTCTTTGCGGCAGAAACAGGGGCTTTGGTTGTCATTGACCCTGCAGAAGCCACAGTGCGTGTGCGAGATTAACTTGGTTTTTTTGACAACTCTACTGAGAGGACAACATTTGTGATTGGTGTCAGATACTTAAAAAATGCAGCGCCTTACCATGCTGTCACCCATGATGCGTGGGAACAAAAGGAAAACCGCGAGGTTCTTAAATTGGATTGGAACGAGGCGACCATTGAGCCCAGTCCGGTTGTGCTCAAGGCGCTTGAACAAGCTGTGACGCAAGGCCGACTCAATTGGTATCCCGATCTCGAGAACCACGATTTACTCAACGAGTTGCACCTTTACACCGATTTGCCGCAAGATCACATTCAGTACTTTGCTAGCTCTGATGCTGCGCACGAGTATATCTTTAAAGCTTTCACTCAAGAAAACGATGTCGTTGCTGTTTTGGCGCCCACTTACGATAACGTTCGTGCCACGGCCGAAGGCATGGGCCGTAAGGTTGATTATCTCTTTTTAGAAGAGGGTGAGTTTTATTGGAATTACGAGCGCGTTGCCAACACCCTTAAAGACCTTTCTTGTCGCTTGGTTTACATCTGCAATCCCAACAACCCAACAGGCACTGTCATGGATGTCGCGGAGCTCAAGCGTTTGGTGCAAGATCACCCAAGCAAACTCTTTTTAATTGATGAAGCTTACTTTGAATTTTCCAATGTGACTTTGGCAAAGGCTGTGTTGGAACTAAAAAATGTGATGATCTCACGAACCTTTTCCAAGGCCTTTGCTTTGGCGAGCTTTCGCGTGGGTTATGTTTTGAGTTGCCCCGAAAACATCCAGCTGATTTCTAAAATCAGAAACCCAAAAAGTGTGACAGCTTTTTCCCAAATTGCAGCAACCGCAGCTTTGCAAGATTTAGATTACACCAAAGCTTATGTGCAAGAGGTGAGCACGGCACGCGAGTTTTTCTGTAAAAAATTAAAAGCATTGGCTCCCTTTGTGGATTGTGTGCAAAGTGGTCCCACCAATTTTGTTCTCATCAAATTAGCAGACGGGCTTAAACCCGAGTTCATTCGCTTTTTAAAAGACCGTTTTATCTATGTGCGCGATTTTCAAGCACACCCACAATTATCCGAGTGGCTGCGCATCACCATAGGAACACGCGAGCAAATGAACGCCTTGTATGCTGTCATTGACATTTTTGTGCGTCAGCAGCTCAAAAAGTCAGCCTGACTCAAAGGGGATCCAAGGTTCACATTCGGCTTGGTCACAATGCTAAAAATCTTTTAATTTTAGGTGTTTAGAATGCCTAATCTGGGGTTCTAAGTTATGAAAACTCCTTGAGTTTTGAATCCCAGAGCATTAGGGGCAGAGTTCATTGAATTCCAACTTGTGAATTTTCAGGAGGGTGCATGAGCGCACAGACAGTGGTTTCGGTCGTTGGTTTGGGTTACGTGGGTTTACCTGTTGCGGTGGCCTTTGGCCAAAAACAAATGACCATCGGGTTTGATGTCCAAGAAAGCCGCGTGGCGGAATTAAAACAGGGAATCGATCGAACCCAAGAGCATAGTGTTGAAGAACTTAAGAATCTGCAGCTGGTTTACACTTGCGATAAAAACGAACTCAAAAAAGCAAATTTTCACATTATTTGTGTGCCGACTCCGGTTGATTCTTCCAATCAGCCAGACCTCACTCCTTTGTTGCGAGCCTGCGAAACATTAGGCTCTGTTTTAAAAACCGGTGACACGGTTGTGTTTGAATCAACAGTCTACCCCGGTGCCACCGAAGAAGACTGCGTGCCTGTTTTGGAACGCATTTCTGGTTTGGTTTGTGGCAAAGATTTTAAAGTGGGTTATTCTCCAGAGCGCATCAACCCAGCTGACAAAGAGCACACATTCTCTAAAACACTCAAAGTTGTTTCCGGAATGGACGCTGCTTCTGCAGAGTTAATCGCAAAAACTTACGCGTCTGTTGTTGAGGCGGGTGTGTTTAAAGCCGCATCCATTAAAGTTGCTGAAGCCGCTAAAGTGATCGAAAACACCCAACGTGATCTAAACATCGCTTTGGTGAATGAACTTGCTCTTATTTTTGATCGTCTGGGAATCGACACGCACGATGTCTTAGAAGCAGCGGGCACAAAATGGAACTTTCTTAAATTCACTCCTGGTCTTGTGGGCGGGCATTGCATCGGCGTTGATCCTTACTACTTAACGCATAAAGCTGAAAAATGCGGTTACCACCCGCAGGTGATTCAAGCAGGGCGTCGTATCAACGACAACATGGGTCGTTTCATTGCGCAACAAACAGTTAAAGAAATGATTCACGCAGGCCAAAATATCAAAGACAGTCTTGTGACAGTTTTTGGTCTGACCTTTAAAGAAAACTGTCCCGATATCCGTAACTCTAAAGTGGTTGATGTGATCAATGAGCTTCAGGATTTTGGTGTGACAGTGCAGGTTTGTGATCCCGTGGCAGATGCCAAAGAAGCCAAAAAAGAATATGGCGTGGATCTTGTGCCACTTGATCAGCTTAAACCTTCCAAAGGCATTGTCATGGCTGTGGCTCATCAAGCTTTTCAAGAAATGAAGCCCGGCGATTTTAAAAAATTATGTGATACTGATTCTCCTGTCTTTATCGATGTCAAAGCGCAGCTCAATCGCGATGCTCTTGTGCAGGCTGGTTTTCGCATTTGGAGACTCTAATCAGAGGCTTTTGTCTTAAGCCTTTTAAACTAAGGAATGATCATGGACGAGCAATTCAACAAGATTCAATCTCCCGCTGAGCTCAAAGCTTTGCCTTTGGCAGATCTTAAAAAACTATCAGCTTCAATCAAATCAGACATTGTGCAGCACACTTCTGTCAATGGAGGTCACATTGGGGCGTCTTTGTGTTGTGTCGACATGATCGTGGCCATGCACAAAGTTTTTGAGACTCCTTCCGATAGCTTTGTGTTCGATGTTGGTCATCAGGCGTACGCGCATAAAATGCTCACTGGTCGCCGTTTTCAATTTTACAAGCTTCGCAAAGAAAACGGGATTTCTGGATTCACCAACCGTTCGGAATCAGAACACGACGCCTTTGGAGCAGGGCATGCTTCCACTTCCATTTCGGCTGCTCTTGGTATTTTAGAAGGCAAAAAAATCAACGGCGACTCTGGTTTTGTTGTGGCGGTTGTGGGCGATGGAGCCTTAACCGGTGGTTTGACCTTTGAAGGTTTGAATCACACAGGCGAGCTCAAGAAAAACCTCATTGTCATTCTCAACGACAACCGCATGAGCATCGACCCAAACGTTGGTGCTTTAAAAGACAGTTTTGAAAAAGAAGGCGGTGCCGAGAACTACTTCAAACAATTCGATGTCGATTATTGGGGGCCATACGACGGTCATAATATTTTAAACATGATCGATGTTTTGCAAATGGCCAAACAACATAAGCGCCCGGTGGTTATTCATTTGCACACAGTCAAAGGCCATTCTTATCAACCAGCAGAAAAAGACAAAATTCGTTTTCACGGTTGTGGTCCCTTTGATGCCGAAACAGGCAATGCCATTAAATCACCTGATGCAAAACAAAAATACCAAGACTTGTTTTCTGAAACGCTCACGCAAATGGCGAGCGATGACGATAAAATTTTAGCGATCACAGCGGCCATGCCTTCAGGAACATCTCTGAAGAAATTTGCCAAGGTGCACCCAGATCGTTTTTACGATGTGGGTTTAGCAGAACCGCATGCCGTAGAATTTGCTGCCGGGCTTGCTGTTAATCCGGGTGTAAAACCTTTTGTTTGTATCTACTCTACTTTTTTACAAAGAGCCTACGATCAGCTTATTCACGACGTGGCTTTGCAAAATTTGCCAGTGCGCGTTTGCATGGATCGTGCGGGATTTGTGGGTGACGATGGTGCCACTCACCAGGGGCTTTTTGATTTTGCTTACCTGCGATCAATCCCTAATTTTGTGGTGATGGCTCCAAAAGACGAAGCTGAATTGCAAAACATGGTGGAGACAGCGCGGGTTTATAGCAATGGTCCCATTGCGTTGCGTTTCCCACGCGGACAAGTTTTGGGTGTGCCCTTGCCACAAAAGCCAAAAGCCTTGCCCATTGGTCGCGCTGAACATTTGTATGGTGACCTTCAGGGTGATGTTTTGGTGCTGGCTATTGGAACACCTGTGCACGATGCAGTCAAAGCCGCTAAAGAATTAGAACATGACGAAGAGCTTTCTGTTTCTGTGATCAACCTGCGTTTTGCAAAACCCTTAGATGAGCAAATGATTTGCGATTTTGCAAAACGCTTTAAAGCCATTGTCACCGTAGAAGAGGGTGTGATTGCCGGTGGTGTTGGTTCAGCTGTTTTGGAACTTTTGACTCAAAAGAAAATCTTAAAACCTGTGCACATGCTTGGCGCGCAAGATGTCTTTGTCGAACACGCTTCGCAAGATCGCCAAAGAGAAGTGGCTGGTGTTGATGTCAACGGCATCAAACAAGCTGCCATTGCCTCGCTTTCCGACGAGATCGAAAGCAATCAGGGCGCGACTGTGACCAAGTTGCCGATTAAAAATGCGATCCGTTAAGGAAACTATGTCTGCTTACGACGATCTTAAAGTTAGTTTAAAACAAAAACCAAGAGTTTGGGGTGTTACCGGAGTCGCGGGTTTTATTGGTTCGCATCTTTTGGAAGAGTTGCTCAAGCTGGATCAAAAAGTTGTTGGGCTCGATAATTTTGCCACGGGTTACCAAAAAAATTTAGACGAAGTGAAATCGCTTGTTGGTGAAAAGGCTTGGCAGAATTTTAAATTCATAGAAGGCGACATCACCAATCCTGATGATTGCCAACGCTTTGCCAAAGAGGCCGAAGTTGTTTTGCACCAAGGTGCTTTGGGTTCGGTTCCACGTTCTATCGAAAACCCCTATGAAACCAATCGTGTCAACGTGAGTGGCACACTCAATGTGTTTGATGCCTGTCGCAACAATAACATCAAAAGAGTTGTGTATGCCTCAAGCAGTTCTATTTATGGTGATCACCCGGGTTTACCAAAAAAAGAAGATTTACTGGGCAAGCCTTTGTCACCTTACGCGGTTTCAAAATTGGTGAACGAAATCTACGCCGAGGTTTACGCCTTAAATTATGGTCTTGAAACAACCGGATTGCGTTACTTTAACGTATTTGGTCCACGGCAAGATCCCACAGGGGCTTACGCTGCGGTGATTCCAATTTGGGCCTCGTCATTTATAAAAGGCCAAGATATTTTTATTAATGGCACGGGCGAAACCAGTCGTGATTTTTGTTACGTTAAAAATGTTGTGCAGGCGAATTTATTGGCAGCCACCACAACAGATCAAGCGGCTATCAATCAGGCCTATAATGTTGCCTTGAATAATCGTGTGAGTTTGACTGAACTTTTTGAATTAATCAAAAAAGCTTTGTTGCCCAATTTTCCAGAATTAAAAAATAAATCTCCTGAGTATCGTGAGTTCCGTGCCGGAGACATCATGCATTCTCAGGCCGACATCAGTAAAATTCAGTCCTTGCTTCGTTACGAGCCCACGCACACTGTGTCGGAAGGTTTGGCCGAAGCGATTTCTTGGTACAGCCAGAATGTCGTGTAGGTAAAGGGTCTTAAAAGGGGAGGAATCTTGTCGCCGAAAGCCACCAATGTTTATTGGCAAGAGACCAAAATCTCAAAATCAGATCGCATAAAAAAACTAGGTCACAAGTCCTTTGTGATTTGGTTCACGGGTTTGAGTGCGGCTGGGAAAACCACCATTGCCACTGCTCTTGAAAAGCGTCTGTTTGATCAAGGGGCGCACACTTATCTTTTAGATGGCGATAATATGCGACACGGTCTCAACAAAGACCTTGGGTTTAGCGCTGCTGATCGTGAAGAGAACATCCGTCGTGTCGGCGAAGTCGCTGGTCTTATGGTGGATGCTGGTTTGGTGGTGTTAACAGCTTTCATTTCGCCATTTAGAGCACACCGCGAGCAAGTGAGAAATCTTCTGCAACAAAATGAGTTTATCGAGGTTTTTGTTAAATGCTCTTTGGAGGTCTGTGAAAAACGTGACCCAAAAGGTTTGTATCAAAAAGCACGAAAAGGTGAGGTTCGCGATTTCACGGGCATTGATTCTGAATACGAAGCACCGCTTTCTCCTGAATTGATTTTAGACTCTGAGAATCAAAATATCTCTGACTTGGTTGAGCAAGTTGTGAGCTATCTAAAACAAAATGATTATTTAAGTTCTTGAGGTTCCTTTGAACAAAAAAAATATTTTTTTATGGGTTTTGCTGGGGCTTTTTTCTTGCTCAATCAGCGTGCAAGCTAAAATGGTTGATGTGACAGGTCGTTATCAAAACGATTTGGAAAGACTGGTGAGTTGTGGTGTTTTGCCAGATTTGTTTTTTTCTCAGCGTGTTTGGGACGAAGACGCCATTGCACAAGCCCTTAGTCAGCGCACAACAAATGGTGTTTGTTCGGAAGAGCTTGTTAACGCCATCATCGCGCGGTTACCAAAAGAAATGGTGAGTTCACGTGATCGTGATGCCTTGCTGCTCACCCCGGTGAGGCAGGTGGGGGCGCGGTATCAGTTCACCGAAGACACCGACACGACTTATTTTGCTGGAGTGGGAAGGGATATCAACGCTGTTTTTCAGAGCTCTCGAGAAAATAAAAAAGGAGCGTTGCTTGGTGTGGGGCATCAGTTGGATCTTTATGCTATGCATGAAGCAGCATATAAGTTTTTTGATTTGTATGCAGCAACACGCGCATCGCTTTTGTTGAACGCAGATTTAAAAAATTTAGATGATTGGCAGCTCACACTTGATGAAGCTTACGCTAAAATTGATTTGGGCCCTTTGTATTTATTGGCTGGTCGTGGACATCTTTTATGGGGCCAGGGACAGAGTGGCGGTTTTATTTTCACAGATAATGCGCGTGCGCGTGATCAGGTTTTGGTTTCGCATGATAAAGCGTTTGCGCTTCCTTGGTTCTTTCGTCATTTAGGAAAATGGAAAGCGAGCTTTTTATTTGGCACTTTAGGCCCCGAAAGCTTTTTCCCTTGGGAAATGTTTACGGGCATGGCTTTGTCTTTAAAGCCAAGTTCTCACTTTGAATTGAGCTTGGCGCATGTGCTTCAATTTGGTGGGCAAGGCAGTCGTAATTTAAGTGTGGGGCAAGGCGCGCAAGAATTTTTTGGTTTCATTCCTTTTGTTTCGCAAACAAGTCGCTTGGGCAGCAATAAACTCACAGAGCTGGGTTTTCGTTGGATGATGCCAGAGTGGAAACAAATGCACTTAAGTTTTGATTACTTCATGGACGATGCCAATCTGAGTAGCAAAGCGGGTTTAAAAAAACATTTTACACACAACAGCTCTTACAAAATTGGATTGTCTTTTCTGTGTGTGACAAACAATTGCCAAGATGCGCTGCGATTTGAATTTGCGACCACAAGCCCTATTGCTTACACCAATGGAGAGTTTTTAGAAGGATGGACTTTGAATCAAAATGTCATTGGCGATTCTTTGGGACCAGATGGTGTGCGTTTGCAAGCTTTGTGGGAACGTCGTTGGGACGATCATTGGAGTCATGCCTTCCGCATTCACTACACAGAGCGTAGTGCCAATACTTATTTGGTGAGTGGCAATGGTCTCAATGTTTCTATCCGAACAGATCGTGCCGAAGAAAAAAGAACCGGATTTTTTATCAAACCTTCTTACCATTGGCTGCAGTGGACTGTTTCCAGTGGCTTTCTTTTGGAACACATCAAAAACTATGGTTTTGTTGCGGGGCGCCAAGAAGTGGGCGCGCAGTTTGCTTTGGATTTGAGCTACGATTTTTGAACTGGGTGTAAAGCTTCTTAAGGTGCTGAAAATATTTGTGATTTTTCACTGGTCCTCAGGAGGCTTTCCTGCAAAAAGGGCCAAAATTCGCCTTGAAAAAGCAGGGTGTTTGATTGATAGGGATCTCTTAATTTTGTAATAAAAATCAAAATCTTAGCAGGCCTTTTTGGTGGTGGATCTGGTTTTTGAGGCTGCTTGATTTGTTAGAGTGGTCGCTGACCTTTTAAAGGAAAAGAAAATGACTAAAAGAAAGATTTGCGTCGTTGTTGCGAGCAGGCCCAATTATGGCCGCGCAAAATACATCATGAAGGCCATTGAAGAGCATCCCGATTTAGAATTGCAATTGGTTGTGGGGGCTTCAACGCTTTTGTACCGTTTTGGTAAGGCTGTCGACATCATCGAAAAAGACGGTTTCAAACCGCTTCGCAAAATCTATTATGTGGTGGAAGGCGAAACTCCATCCACTCAGGCTAAGTCAACCGGCCTGGGCATTGTCGAACTCTCTTCTGTTTTTGAAGATTTAAGACCAGATATTATTTTAACGGTTGCGGATCGTTTTGAAACCATCGCCACAGCCATTGCTTCGGTGTACATGAACATCCCTTTGGCGCATTTACAAGGTGGGGAAATTTCTGGAAACATCGATGAGCGCGTTCGCCACTCCATCACCAAATTGGCTGATGTGCATTTCCCTTCGTCCGAAGACGCGCGTCAGCGTTTGTTAAAAATGGGCGAAGACCCTGAGATGGTTTTTAACTACGGTTGTCCTGCCATGGATATTTTGGCCAACGAAGACTTAAGCATTTCAAACGAACGCATGGCAAATTACGGCGGTGTTGGGACTCCTCTCGATTGGACCAAACCTTACATCTTGGTTTTGCAACACCCTGTGACCACAAGCTACGGGCAGGGTTTTCAACAAATGTCTCAAACTCTTTCTGCTGTTAAAGAGTTTTCTAAAATTCAAAAAGTGGTTTTGTGGCCAAACATTGACGCAGGCACCGATGATGTTTCTAAAGGCATTCGCGTGTTCAGAGAAAAGAACATGGATCTTCCTTTTCATTACTTCCGTAATTTTTCTCCGGAAGATTACGCGCGTGTTCTTAAAAATGCATCTTGTTTGGTTGGCAATTCTTCTTCTTTTATTCGTGAAGCATCTTTCTTGGGTGTTCCTTCTGTTATTGTGGGAGACCGTCAAGAGGGGCGTGAGCACGGTAAGAATGTTGCTTTTGCCAACTACGATCAGCAAGAGATTTACGCGCAGATCGAAAAACAATTGGCAGCGGGTCGTTACGAATCAGACCCTATTTTTGGAAAAGGCGATGCTGGCAAACGCATTGCGGATAAATTAGCCACTATTCAAATCCCTAAAAAGAAAAGATTAACCTACTAAAAGAGGCCGTATTATGAGCGCACGTTTAGATAAAATTGAAGGCGATCGCGAAGGTTTTGACGAAAACTGGAAGAAGCGCGACGAAACAACATACATTCACTGGACAAGAGGCGAGCCAAAAAATCAAATTCAACTCGCGTTTCGCAATCACTGGGACTTGTTCAACGAAATCATGGGAAAAGATTTTTCAGGACGCCGAGCCTTAGAGGTTGGCTGTGGTCGCGGTAGCATGAGCGCGTATTTTGCGGACAATGATTTTGACTGCACTCTCTTAGACTATTCAGCGGAAGCCATTGAAACCGCTAAACGCATTTTTGCCGCCCATAAATTAAATGCCAAGTTCGATGTGGGTGATGCTCTTGATTTGCCTTACGAAGACAATTCTTTCGATGTCATTTATTCCATTGGTTTGCTTGAGCACTTTGAAGACATCGAAAAACTTTTGTCTGAGCAGATTCGTGTTTTGGATTCTAAAGGTTTGTTCTTGGGCTATGTTGTTCCTCATTATAATGAGAACGTGCAAAAAGATTACAAGTGGATCAATGATCTCTTAAAAACTTACGCCGAAAAACAAAGTGATCAGAACATCCCTAAAAAAGCGGATATTTTTAGATCTGACTATGGTTCAGAGCGCTACATCGATGTTTTGAATAAATTGCCAGTGAACAACATCAGTGCTTCTGGTGTGTATCCTTTGCCAATGATTTCACACAGCATCGAATTTCCATTCACTTTGCTTGCCGAAAACCAAGAGGCCATTTTGATTGATCGATTCAATAAAATGCTGGCCGAACGTAAAACACAAAATCCAAATCAACACCCTTGGTTGTGCGAAGAAGGTTATGGCCAAGCCTTTTTGTTGTGGTGTTTTAAGAATTAATAAAAGGGGAAATAAATGACTGCTAGAAAAATGAAAGGTGCTGTCCCAATTGTTGTGACACCCATGCTCGAAAATGGTGATATCGATGTCAAATCGTGTCAGTCCTTAGCAAATTATTTGGTCGATAATCACGTTGGTGGTTTGTATTTATTTGGTTCTGCCGGGGAAGGCTTTTTGCTCAATACCCAGCAACGAGCCGAAGCCACTCACGCTTTTGCCGAAGCTGTTAATGGCCGTGTGCCTTTATTGGTTGGTTGTAACTTTTTGGCGCCACGAACTGTTTTTGAATTTTTTAACGAAGTCAAAGACGCCAATATCGATGGTTTTCATTTTATCCCAGAAGATCTCAAATTAGGTGAAGAGCGGTTTATTCATCAGGTTAAAACTTACGCCGACAAAGCTCCTTTTCCATTTTACCTTTATCACAACATCAAACGCGGGCGCGCGATCACAATCAACATTGCACAAAGTGTAAAAGACCACCCCAATGTAGCCGGCATGAAAGTTGGCGGTTACGATAAAGCCGAAATGGAAGCGTTTTTAAAATTACAAGATGAGAACTTCCAAATTTTGGGCTCTGGTGGCGGGCAGTTTTTGCATTGGTTTGGCATTGGTGCTGAAGCGGTGACTGCCAGTTCGGCGTGTTGTTTGCCAAAATTATTTCACCAAATTTACACGGCGTTCAAAGAGGGCGATTTAAAAACCGCCGAAGCCAAACAAAAAATTTGGGTGGATTTTCACAAGGCCATTCCAAACACAGCTCCAGATAATGGCGAGTACGCAGCAGAAGAAAAATACATTTTGCACCGTCTTGGTGTGTTGGCCACAGATGCTTGTCATTTTCCATACCGCACTTTGACATCGGACGAGAAAAAAACAGTCGACCGTGAATTAGAAAAAGTCATGGCGCTTTTGGGGGGAATGGATTGATGAGAGTTGTTGCCGTTATCCCGGCAAAAATGACCTCAAGACGTCTGCCCGAAAAAAACATGGCTGATCTCTGTGGTCAGCCTGTGCTGTATTATTCGATTGAAGTTGCTAAGCAAGCCACGTTGGTGGATCAGGTTTTGGTTTCGAGTGAATCGGATTCTGTTTTGGATTTTGCTCAAACAATGGGCGTGTCCACGGTTAAAAGACCCGAAGAGCTGACCTTACCAGATGTGACCAATCGCGATGTGCTCAAACACGCTTTGGCTCAGGTTAACGACCCCATTGATCTGGTGGTTCTTTTGCAACCCACGCATCCTTTGCGTTTTCCGAAGCAGCTAGATGAAGCCATTCGTGCCATGCAAGAGCGTCCCGAGTTTGATTGTTTGTTTACCGTTATTCCCAGCGAAGAGATGCGAGGCGAAATAAAAAATGGTGAATACCATCCTGAGTTTCCTTTGCCGAGACAAAAAGACAAAGAGCCAAAGCTCTACACCAACACTGGGATTTTTTACATTTTCCGACCCGAGCGCACGATCTTTGGCGAAAAGTATTTCGGCGAAAAAATATACCCTTTTGTCATTGATCGTAACCCCTTTGATATCGACATCGATTACCCTTCAGATTTAAAGCGGGCGCGATTTACCTTACAGAGTCATGCTAGTGACTTTAAGCATTTTGATTTTAAGGTGGATTCAGAATGAATATCATCATCACGACCATGGGAAAAGGCTTGGACCTTGGTGTTAACCTGATTGAGTTCCTAAGAGAAGAAGTCGAATTGCAAAACATTGGTTTTGTGGTTGCCGATTCAAAGTATTTTAAATCTTTTCAGAAGAAGAACGCTTTTTTTAAAAACAACACGATCAACGGTAAAAGAATGGGAGTACACAGATATTTCCCAGAAGAGCAAAGCAGATAAAGATTGGCTTAAAGCAAAAGAGGCCGAGTACGGAGACCCCACATTTTGGAATGCCTTGGTTAGTGATCGTCGCGTGTTTTTTGGACCTTATTGCAAATACAAACAAGATTACCCATCACGATTTTCTCATGAACAACTCTTGATCATTTTGGAGCAGGCGCTTCGCCAGATTTTAGCAATGATCGAAGAAACCAAACCGCATTTGATTTTAAGCTTTGGCACAACGACTTTGGCGGAATACCTGGTTTATCTTGTGGCCAAGAAAAAAGGCATCCCGTATCGGCAATTCAAATCAACAAAAATTAAAAACTATCTTTCTTTAAATCAAAATATTGCGGGAACACCTGAGCACGTTAAGAAAAGATACAATGACTCAACGCCTTTTTCAGAAGAGCACCGCCAGCTGGCAAAAGAGTACATCCAAAACGTGCAAAAACAGGGTGTGTTGTACGAAGGCGCTATCATGGCCAATCGTAAGCACTTGATGGCACGGGTTTTTAAAAGTCCATTTTATTTGGCACGTGGTTTGGTCTCTCAGATTAAAAATACAAAAGACCCGGTTATTTCTAAAGACCCTCACATCACAAATGCTTTGGGAGCCGCATTTCATTTTCACGTGCGACAACCCTTGGCTTCTTTGATGGTCGAGAAAAAACTCGAAAAGAGTCAAAAGTATCTGAATGGTTCTGAGCTAGATCAGATTGGCGATTATGTGTTTTTCCCTTTGCATTTTGAGCCAGAGGTTTCGTTGCAGGTTTATGGCAAACCTTATCAAAACCAGATCGAATTGCTTCGTAATATTTCACAGAACATCCCGGTGCACACAAAGCTTGTTGTTAAAGAGCACCCACGCTCTTTGGGTTTTAGACCTGTTTCTTATTATAAAAAATTACTCGAGATCCCCAATCTCTATCTTGTGAATCCTTTTTTAAAAGGATACCAACTGGTACAACACGCTCAAGCTGTTGCGGTGATCACAGGAACAATTGGTTTTGAGGCAGCTATTCATGGAAAACCAGTCATGGTTTTTGGCAATGCGCCTTATCAGATTCTCCCCAAAAGCATGGTTTACGAAATCGATTCTCTCAATTCTTTGGCTGTGGATTATCAAAAATTATTAGAGCAGCATCAGTACGACGAAGAATCTCTGATTCGTTTTATTTGCTCCAATATTTCAGAAGCGGTTGCGGTCGATCTTTACTCGGTTCTCTTGAATAAAGGGGGGCGTTTTTCGGAAAACCAAGATGGCAAATCCGAAAAAGAGCGTTATGAAGAAGGCTACCGTAATTTAGCACAAGCGCTTAAAAAGCTCTGCTGCGAAATCCAGGCCAATGCCGATGCTGCTTAAAAAATTCTTTGTTCTTTGAGGCTTGGCCATCCTTTGCTAAACTAAGGCATGTCGTCTTGGTTGCCATCTGATATCTTTGCTGTTGTTTTGGCTGGAGGGGAAGGAACACGATTGTGGCCTTACTCCAGAAAAAGCATGCCCAAGCAGTTGTTGTCGTTTGAAGGGCAGAACACGCTTTTTCAAAACACGCTTAAGCGTCTTCTCACGCGTGTTTCTCCTAAAAATCTACTGATTGTGACCAATGCGGACTTGCGTTTTGAAGTCATGGGACAGGCCACCGAGATTAATCTCGAACTATCACAAAATGTTTATTCAGAACCAATGGCCAAAAACACCTTGCCTGCAATCGCGTGGATGACAGCCGAAATCCAGGCTCGCAATCCCAATGCGATTGTGTCTGTGTTTCCTTCTGATCACCTGGTTCAAAATGAAGACGTCTTTCTGAAAGATTGGGAGCAGGCCTTGGAGTCCGCAACTCAAGGCCATGTGACTTTATTAGGAATAGAGCCAACTTACCCTTCAACGGCATTTGGTTATATAGAATGCGATAAAACGGCGCAAACAGCATTTTTGCCGGTG
Source organism: Deltaproteobacteria bacterium (assembly GCA_024233595.1). Taxonomy (GTDB): domain Bacteria; phylum UBA10199; class UBA10199; order UBA10199; family JADGCS01; genus JACKPK01. Next base: position 353,228 of record JACKPK010000001.1, on the reverse strand, counting down.
ACAGCTTTTCACGAAAAACCAGATAAAAAAACGGCGGCCTCGTATTTAGAGCAAGCTTGTTTTTATTGGAATGCGGGCATGTTTATTTTTCAAACACAGGCTTTTGATTCTTTGTTGAAGCAACACGCCCCACAAACAAAGCAAGTTGTTAGCAAGCTACTGAGTTGTAAAACCAACCTTGCGCCCAAGGAAATTTACGCAGAGTTCGAAAGCCAATCAATTGATTATGCCTTATTAGAAAAAGCATCCGGTTTACGAGTTGTGCCGGGGCAGTTTTCTTGGAATGATTTAGGCAATTGGAAAGCGGTCAAAGAGGCTTTGCCTAGCGATCCCGACAACAACTTAAAACAAGGTCATGTTGTGACTTTTAAAAGTCAGAATAATCTTGTGTGGGGAGACCAGCATCTCACTGTGTGTTATGGTGTGAACGATCTGGCTGTCATTCGCACGCAAGATGTTGTGTTGGTGACAACATTAGAGCACGCGGAGCAGCTGAAGGATTTGCTGGATCATTTAAAAACAGATCACCAGCATGAATTGACCTTTCACCCCATGTTAAATCGTCCTTGGGGTCGCTTTGAAGTTTTAGAAGAAGAAAGTTGTTTTAAGGTGAAGCGGATTTTGGTGAAGCCGGGGCACAAATTGTCTTTGCAAAAGCATGAACAGCGATCTGAGCATTGGGTGGTTGTTAAAGGCAAAGCCCAGGCACAAGCCGATGACGTGGTGCGAGTTTTAGAGCAGAACGATTCATTTTACGTGCATCCCCAATCGATTCACCGCTTAGAAAACATTGGTTCTGAAATGTTAGAGATCATTGAGGTGCAAATTGGTGCCTATCTTGGAGAAGATGACATCACTCGTTTTGAGGATTCTTATGGACGATAAAAAGGCCCTAAAACAAAATACAAACTGGCCAAGCTTTGCTAAGATTCACACCTTGGCTATGGATTTTGACGGCGTGTTCACCAATAACATGGTTTGGGTGAATCAAGAAGGGCAAGAGTGGGTGCGTTGCACACGAGCAGATGGCCTGGGTTTTGATTTGATCCGCACCTTAGAAGCTCAAGGGCAGTTTAAAACCGAGTACTTCGTGTTATCGAGCCAAGTGAACCCGATTGTGTCGGCGCGTATGGGCAAAAAGGGCATCACTTGTTATCAAAACATTCAGAACAAAAAAGAATTTTTAGAAGAGCATTTTGATCAAAACCAAAAGGCAAAAGAAACAGGTTTTTCTGGTCTGATTTACTTGGGCAACGATCTAAATGATCTTAAGGTCATGCAAAGCGCATGCTTTTCGGTCGCGCCATCTGATGCGCATCCTCTTGTGCAAGAAGCGGCAAATGTTGTTTTGCCACAAAAAGGCGGAGAGGGATTTGTCAGAGCTTTTATCGAAAACTGGATTGAAGCGAATCAGATAAAAATCGAAAGCCTGCTTTAAGCCGCTAATTCGACGCGGTGGTTTGTTTTTTTCTTTTTATTAAAATCCAATACGAGAATGTAAGCAAGGGCGAGCAGAATGCCTAAGGCCACAATCGCATAAAAAATGAGCTTTTGTTTTAAGACAAAAGGGCCACTTGGTTTACGGACATGGTCGATGATTTGAAAAACAGAGCCCTTGCGCTGCTCTTCGATTTTAGCAAATTCGAATTGTTGCGAGAGCATGGTGTTGATGGTCACAAGGATCTGCTTTTTTAAACCCAAGTATTCTAGGTAGGCTTGTTGTGGAACGTTCTGCACGGTTTCCATTGTTTTGAGCTTTGAATCGATTTTTTGCTTTTCTTTCATGAGATCGTTCAGTTGTGGCTGAATATCTTCTAGGCTTGCCGGTGTTTGCCCCGGGATGCTCAATTGCAGGTCGATGGTCGAGGATACTGCCGATAAACCGCGGTTATTGCCAAAGCTAGAAAGTTGTTTTCCTGTTTCCAAAAGTTCGCGCTCGTTGGCCAATAGTTGCTTGCCAATGAAGATGCGATTTTGACGTGCTTCGGTACTTTCTTCGCGGTTGATGTGGTGTTTGAGCTCGGTCAAGATAGTTTGGTTCACACGAAATGCGATTTCGGCACTGGGGCCATCAACAATGATTTGCAAAGAACCATTGGCACTGTCTGGGTATGTTTTGATCATGCCTTTTAATAAGGCCGCGGCTGAATCAAGCTCTTGCTCGCTCAGTTGCGTTTTTGTATCTTGCTCTGTTGCTTCTCCTTTTAAATAAAGAGGGCTGAGATTGTGGTTTGACACAACAGCCTTTGCAAATGAAAAGCTTTTTAAAAAGAGCTGAATTTTTTTTGATTGCGAGGTGCCGCCTCCAAGAGGCAAGCCAAACATTTGGGCTGCTGCCGAGAAGCCTCCTCCGAAGCTGCTGCCACCTTCGTCAGGAAAGATCATGGCTTCCGTACGGTAAATGCGTGGTGAAAGAGCGCTATACAAACTGCCCGCAGTGGCAAAGATGAGGATAATGGCCACAAAGACTTTCCAGTTGTGGCGAAGGGTATTTAAATATTCTTGTAAGCTAAATTCTTCTTGCATAGAACCTAAAAACTATAAAAATAGAAAATTTATCGCCAGTAAAACCGTGTATTTTTCAAATTTTATGGCTAGATAAGGCCATCTAGCTACTTTAGTTGTATTTGGCAACAGGCATCTTAAGTTAAGTTTATTTTAGAAGGAATTACAATGAATCCAGATCTTAAGTTCGTATGTGTGGGCGCGACAAAATGCGGTACAACATGGTTGAGTTCCGTTTTAAGGGGGCATCCAGAAATCAATGTGTCACTCAACAAAGAGCCTTGCTACTTTTCGGTGCACTACGGTCGTGGTCCGCAGTGGTATGCTTCCATTTGGAAAGATCAGCCGGGGTTAAAAGGTGAGTTCACAAACTATTATATGTTCAGTAAAAAGGCACTTGATCGTCTCAAAAACGATTATCCTGATGTTCGCATCATAGTACTTTTAAGAGAGCCTATTGCTAGAAGTATTTCTCATTACAAAATGGTCAGGCGTACGCGTGATTTTAAAAACTTTCAAAGTATTTCCGAAGAAAGTCCTGCCATTTTTAATCGCAGTTTTTATTACGAAGCTCTTAAATCTGTGTATGACATTTTTCCTGCAGAAAATATCTTTGTAGGCTTTTACGATGAGATTCAAAATGATCCGGCGGACTTTTTAAAGCAAGTTTGTCGGTTTCTAAAAGTTGATGACAATTACCTTCCCAAAAATTTAAACCGTCAGTTCGGCAAAGGCTTTATTCCTAAGTTTCGTAAGCTTGATAAAATCAGACAGGGTGTACACGATTTTTTAATTGAAAAACAAATGTATCGTACTGTTTTGTGGATCAAAAAAACGGGTCTGCCCGATAAATTTAAATCACTGATTGCGCAAAAAGCGACAAAAGATGAAATCCCAATGTCTGTGTTTGAGTCTTACCGTGGTGCTTTCTTAGAAGACTTGTCAAAGTTAAAAAATGCAGATTTTATTTCGAACAAATCCTATATTAAAGGCTGGGAACAAAAGCTTTCTCAAAGTATCGAAGGCAAGCAGAAAAAGGCTAGTTGAATTCGAGCGCGTCAGACTTATTATTAAGCTCGTTTAAGAAGTTTGTCTTTTTGTTCGGTATCTTGTTTGAGTTGTTTTTCATCGAGAATAAAATCGATGATCATGTTTGCCGAGTCTTCAATCGATAGGTCTTGGGTCACAACCTCAATGTCAGGGTTCTCAGGCGCCTCATAAGGTGAATCCACCCCAGTGAAATTTTTGATTTTTCCCGCTTTTGCCTTTGAATAAAGCGATTTCACATCGCGAGACATGCAAACTTCCAAGGGGGTGTCGACAAAGACTTCAATAAAACGGTTTTTTCCAATGATCTCTTTGGCATTTTCTCTGTCTTTGGCAAATGGTGAAATAAAACTAGCCAAAACAACCAATCCTGAGTCAGCCATGAGTTTAGCAGCTTCGGCAATACGACGGATGTTTTCTTGCCGGCCCTCCTGAGAGAAATCCAAATCTTTATTCAGACCAAGGCGGGTGTTGTCGCCATCTAAAATGGTAGTGTGCACTTCCATTTGGTGCAGCTCCATGGCCACTTTATTTGCTAAGGTTGATTTGCCTGAGCCGGACAAGCCGGTGAACCAAATCACAACGGACTTATGTCCCATTAAAAGGCTCCGATCTTTTGATGAGATCGAAAAATCCTGTTTTTTGATGTTTTCGATTGTTGGGGCTGTTGCGTATTTGTTTTTAGAGCGATATTTGATACCAAATGGAATTTTGTACCATGTGCGTTCGTGAAAGTAGTACAAAATCATTTTAGTGATGAATTCAAAACCACTGATTTTTGCTCCAATGACAGGGCTTCCTGAAATGAACCAACCCAATAAGGCTGTATCCATGCTGCCGATAATACGCCATGTGAATGTTTTGGCAAGGTGGCGCCGATGCGATGGGTCGTTTTTTAAATTCACGAATAAATCAATCATAAGGGGTCCTGAAGTTAAAGTATTATCAGCTATTGGATTGTTTTGGGTTAATCAAGTTGTATTTACTTTTTAGATTGGATATCTGGTGCTAAAGTAGGGGAAAAATGCAGAAAATTATTCTTTTGATTCCAGCTCTTGATGATACAGGCCCAATAAAAGGTGCGGTAGCTTTGGCAAATGCACTTACTCATTATTTTTCTGATAGATATTTAGTTTCAGTAATTACTTTAAAAGGAAAAAATAAAAATAAAATCCAGATCAATTCAAATATTGATTTGGTTGATTTAAAATCTATGGGTAGTTTTTATGAAAAACGAAAATTTTTGCTTAGAAAATTACAAGCTGAAACGAAGCCGCTGATAGTTTTTTCTTTTTGTTTTTCTGCAGATTTAATGAATGCTGTATTAGTAGGAGTGAGTAAGCGGTGGTCAAGCGTTCGTGCTAACAATTTAATAAATTACCAATTTACCTATGGTAAATTATTTGGACTAATCTTAGCTAAAATTCATTATATGCTGTTAATGAATTTTGACAAGGTGTTTGCAATTTCTGAATTTATGAAAAATTTCTTAGAGAAAGAGTATAAATTTTCAAATATAAGCTTATTGTTTAATTTTATTGATGAGCTTGCACTTGAAATTAAGCGCATGCCTGTTCCCAATACTATTGGTGAGACTTTTCATTTTGTTTTTATGGGATCGCTTTGTAAACGAAAGCGACCTGAATTACTTTTAACGAGCTTTGTTTTATTAAAGAAAAAGTTACCAGAGATGGAGATGAGGCTTACGTTTATTGGAGATGGGCCTTTAAAGCATCATTTATCTCAAACCATAGAAAAAGAAGGCATTCAGGGCTGTGTGGAATTAAAAGGACATTTAACGGACCCATATAAAACACTACAAAATGCTGATATATTTGTATTACCTTCTGAATCTGAGGGGGTTCCTCGAGCTGCTTTAGAAGCACTCTTTTTTGGATTGCCTTGTATTATGCGCAATGTGGATGCAAATTCTGAAATCATATCCGATTCTATTCGTGGGTTACTTTTTGAAAGAGATGAAGATTTGGTTGGTGCTTTATTAGAAGCAATTGAATTTGGTTTCAGAAGATCGGAAGTTAGTCTAATACCACAAAAATATAAAATGAGACGAAATATAAGTGAAATAGATAAAATTCTAAGATGTGAAAAAAATTAAAAAATGTACCGTGTGTTTTTATTTAATATATTAAAATAGTCTAGTTTGTATGATTTCTGCTTCTATTGTTGCCTACAATACTAACCCCGATATGCTTTCCAAAGCGATTGCGAGCGTTTTACAAAACAAACAAGTTGTTTTGTATCTTGTCGATAACTCGCCTTCAGATCAGTTACGCGTTTTGTGTGATGATTTTCCTGCCGAACAATTGATCTACATTCACACCGGGGACAATTTGGGTTTTGGCAAAGGCCACAATGTTGCGATGAAAGCGGCCATGGAGAAGGGCTTTGTTTACCATGCTGTTGTGAACCCCGATATTTATTTTGACGATGACATCTTGCAAAGCCTGGCAGCATTCATGGATTCGCATCCAGATGTGGGGCTTTGCATGCCTAAGATTTTAAATCCCGATGGCACCATGCAGGCATTGTGCAAACAGTTGCCACGGCCTTTTGATCTTATTTTCAGACGATTCCTTCCGGGATTTTTAAAGCCCTTGTTTCGCAAACGCATGGAATGGTTTGAAATGAAAAACGCCGATTTTGAAAACAACTTAGATGTCCCTTATCTTTCGGGTTGTTTTATGTTTTTGAGGCTGGGTGTTCTCAAAGAAATCGGGCTTTTTGATGAGCGTTACTTTATGTATCTGGAAGACACCGATTTGAGTCGTCGCATTGGAGAGCATCATCGCACTGTTTATTTTCCAAAAGCACAGGCCTATCACCTGCATGCCAAAGGGTCCTATCGTAACTGGAGACTCCTAAAAATCCACATTAAATCAGCGATATCCTACTTCAATAAGTGGGGCTGGTGGCCCCTGATCTGAATTTTTTTTGGTCTTTATCAGAAAAACAACTTAAATAATTGAAATTATTAATAAAACCTGCTTTGTTTTGCAGACGCAAGACCGTAAATTAGGATTGGCAGCAGAGGCCAATTGCATTAGATAAGGGCCGCTAAAGAGTTTGGTTTATAAGAGCTAAGCTTAGCCATTGTTTTTTAGGGGGCATATGAGTTCTCATTTTGATGTGGAGGGGACATTGAATCTGCATTCAAATCATCCCATTCGCTTTTTTTCCAATCCAGCTTTCCCAGGTTTTTTAACAGCGCTATTGTTGCTGGCTTTTGATATCTTGGGTTTTGGATTGAGTTTCTTATGGGCTTCGGCTTGGCATGGTCCTATTTCTTGGGGCGTTTTGCTCTCGGCTCAATTTGCTTTGATGACAGGCATTGGTTTGGTTTTGCTGTATGTCTTTGATCTTTACAAACCAACGCATCACATCAGTGGTTTGTATTCTCCTGGTCGAGTTTTGATCACAGTGGCAGCTATGGTCATTGCTAATCTTGTGGCTCGTAGTGTTTTTCAAAATGTTTTTGAATTTGCTTTGAACGTGCACGCCCAGGCTATCTTTTATGGTTTTCTTTCTTTTTGGCTGATTATTTCTCGCATGGCTTTTTCTGGTGTTTTACGACGAGCCGCAAAACGACAAAGCATTGTGTTTTTATTGGACAAGGCCTCTATGACCGAGCTTGGCCGCGAGCTTTCTGAAATCAAGTCGGCCAATATCTGTATTCTTTTTGATCCCAAACAAGAAGTTGACGATAAAATCAAAAAACTCGGCTTAAAAATCAATGGCACTTGGGACGACTTGCAACGTCATACAAAAAAACCAGACGTGACGGTTGTGGTGGGCATGAAAAGAAAGGTGCCTGATCAAATTCGCAAGAACCTTTTGAACTTGCGTTTTCATGGGCACAAGCTATACGACATGATTCACTTTTACCAACGCTCGTTTTTAAAACTACCGATCTTCTATTTTCAAAATTACTGGTTTGATCTGACCAAAGACTACTTTGACTACAATCACATGGCTTTTAACTGGCGCTTAAAAAAGTTAATGGATTACTTTTTTGCCTTTGTGCTTTTGATTCTCATTTCGCCAATCATGCTGCTCATTGCTTTGTGCATTAAACTCGAAAGCAGAGGGCCTGTCTTTTTTGTGCAAAGTCGTTTTGGTCAAAATGAAGAGGTGTTTAATTTATACAAATTCAGAACCATGCGCGTTGGTTCCGAAAAAGGGAATCCTTACACGCAAAAAAACGATGACCGCATCACCCGCGTGGGCAAAGTTTTGCGTAAATTGCGTTTGGATGAATTGCCACAGTTGTGGAACGTATTAAAAGGCGACATGAGCATGATTGGTCCACGTGCGGAATGGGATGCCTTAGTAGACAAATACGAAAAGGTGATTCCGTTTTATCATTTTCGTCATGTTGTTAAGCCCGGTATCACAGGGTGGGCGCAGGTTCTTTATCCTTATGGGGCATCGGTAGAAGATTCCAAAGAGAAGCTGCAATACGATTTGTATTACATTAAGAACTATTCTTTGCTCTTGGATTTTGCGATCGTGATTAAAACAATCAAGGTGATGCTTTTTGGTCGTGGACGCTAGTTCGATCTCGGAGTAGGGCTAAACGCCTGAAATAAATTGGTTTTTCTGTTATTTTTCTTGCTTCTCACAAGTTGACTTGCGGATTTACTAACTGTTATCGCCTCGTCAGATTCATTTCAGTCAATAGGAAGTCGTAGTGAGAGCTATTAAAAAAGTGATTATCACTGGTGGTGCCGGGTTTATCGGCTCAGCCTGTATTCGTAACCTGTTGTCTCGCGAAGATGTCGAGGTGCTCAACATCGACAAATTAACTTACGCGGGCCACCTGGAAACAACCGAATCGTTTTCTAAGAACCCGCGTTATCGTTTTTTACAAATCGATATTTGCGATAAAAATGCCATTGCAAAAGCCGTGAACGAATTTTCTCCCGATGCCATTTTGCATCTTGCGGCAGAATCTCATGTTGATCGTTCTATCGATGGGCCAGATCAATTTATCGAAACAAATATTCTTGGTACTTACAATTTACTCAAGACTGCTTTGCGTTATTACCAAAGTTTAGATGCTAAAAGACAAAGCCAATTTTTGTTCCAACACATTTCAACGGACGAGGTTTTTGGTTCTCTTGGTCAAGATGGTTATTTTACTGAAACCACACCGTATCAACCAAGTTCTCCTTATTCTGCGAGCAAGGCCTGTTCGGATCATTTGGTGCGCGCTTGGCTCACCACGTTTAAACTGCCAACCATTGTGACCAATTGTTCCAACAACTATGGCCCTTATCAATTTCCGGAAAAACTCATCCCGCTCATCATTTCAAAAGCAGTCAATCAAGAGCCTTTGCCTGTGTATGGTAAAGGAGACAACGTTCGTGATTGGCTTTATGTTGATGATCACGCGGCGGCTTTGGTCGAAGTTTTATTTCGTGGTGTTGTTGGCGAAACCTATAACATTGGTGGCAAGAACGAAAAAACCAACCTTGAAGTGGTGCACCTCATTTGTGATCTGTTGCAAGAGCTTGTGCCAAATAAGTCTTCCTACCGCGACCTCATCACATTTGTAGAGGACCGACCAGGTCACGATCTTCGTTACGCCATTGATTGCCAAAAAATTCAAAACGAATTGGGTTGGCAGCCTAAAGAAACATTTGAAACCGGATTAAAACGAACCATCAGTTGGTACTTAGACAACCAAAACTGGGTTCGTGCTGTGACCGAGCAAGACTATTCAGGAGATCGTCTCGGGTTAAAAACGGCGTGATCATTTATTCAAATTATTTGTAAGCAAGAGGAATTATGCAACGAAAAGGGATTATTTTAGCGGGAGGCTCAGGCACAAGACTTTACCCGCTGACACAATGTATGAGCAAACAGCTTTTGCCTGTTTACGATAAACCAATGATTTACTACCCGATTGCCACGCTCATGAGTGCTGGCATTCGCGATATCCTCATCATTTCAACACCACGTGATTTGCCTTTGTTTAAGCAGCTCTTGGGTGATGGTTCTCAGTGGGGTGTTCGCTTTCAATACAAAGAGCAACCCAAGCCCGAAGGCTTGGCTCAGGCCTTTTTGATTGGCGAAGATTTTATCGGTGGTGATCCGGTCACTTTAATTTTAGGTGATAATATTTTTTACGGTCACAAGCTTGATGAAAATCTTGATAACCTCATGAATCAAGAAAAGGGTGCGGGTGTCTGTGCTTATTATGTGCGTCGCCCAGAGCGTTACGGTGTGGTCGAAATGGACGATAACGGCAAGCCTTTGGGAATCGAAGAAAAGCCTGAAAAACCAAAATCGCATTACGCGGTGGCGGGTTTGTATTTTTACGATAATTCGGTTGTGGAGCGTGCTAAATCCTTAAAACCTTCAGCACGTGGTGAGCTCGAAATCACCGACCTGAACAATCTTTATTTAAAAGACGGCGATTTGCATGTTGAGATTTTTGATCGCGGCATTGCGTGGTTGGATGCAGGCACTCATGGGTCGTTGCTTGCGGCAGCTAACTTCATTGAGGTTTTAGAACGTCGACAAGGTCTTAAAATTGCGTGTTTGGAAGAAATCGCATTTCGTAAAGGTTTTATCACCAAGACTCAGCTCATTGATCAAATGGAGCTTTTAAAAAATAGCAACTACGGACAGTATTTGGTGAATCTCATTTCCTATGAAGATAATAAAATCCAAAATTAAGGATCTTGTCATCATTGAACCGCGTGTGTTCCCTGATGGTCGCGGTTGTTTTTTTGAGTCGTATCAAAAGCAACGTTATCAAGATGCGGGCATCAAAGAAGCTTTTGTTCAGGACAATGTTTCCTGTTCCACAAAAGGCGTTTTAAGAGGCTTGCACGCACAAAACCCAAGTGCCCAAGGAAAACTTGTGAGTGTGTTGCAGGGCGAAGTGTTTGATGTTGCTGTCGATGTGCGCCAAGGCTCAGCGACTTTTGGCCAGTGGGAAGGCGTTACTTTAAACCACGAAAACAAAATGCAATTTTATGTGCCACCTGGATTTCTGCATGGTTTTTGTGTGTTGAGTGAGACGGCTATCTTTTCTTACAAATGCACAGACTACTACAATAAAGAGGCAGAGTTTGGTGTGATTTGGAACGATCCCGATATTGGCATTCAATGGCCAAGCGAGAACGTTTTATTGTCTGATAAAGACAGTCAGCTGCCACAATTAAAAGAGCTCGATGATTCGGTTTTTCGATTGGAGGCTCATGAGTAAGATTCCGACTCTCTTGGTTTTGGGTGAGTCAGGGCAGGTGGCACAAGCCTTGAGCAAAACATTGCGAACCCTGGGAACGCTCAAAACCTTGGACCGAAGTGCTCTTGATTTTTCTGAGCCTCAAAACATTCAGGCTGTTTTAGAAAAACACAATCCAGACATGGTGATTAACGCTGTTGCTTACACCGCTGTTGACCAAGCTCAAGATGAGCCCGAATTAGCAGAAACCATTAATGCGCAAGCTGTTAAAGAAATTGCTTCCTTTTGCGCAAAGAAAAACATCTTTCTGATTCACTATTCCACTGACTACGTTTTTAATGGCGAAAAGGATTCCCCTTATCGCGAAACTGATCCTTGCCAACCCATTAATGTTTACGGTGCCACAAAGCTCAATGGCGAAAAAGCCATCATCAATAGTGGCGCGCCCCATATTATTTTAAGAACCTGTTGGGTTTACTCGAGCACAGGGAAAAACTTTGTCAAAACCATGTTGCGTTTGGGACGTGAACGCGATGAACTGAGTGTGGTCGATGATCAAAAAGGCAATCCTACTTCTGCTAACGACATCGCGTTGGCCACGTCTCAAATTGTGAGTGAGATTTTAGCAAATGCCACCTCCGACTCTTCTAAAAAATTTTCGGGTATTTATCATTTGAGTGGTTTGGGAGAGGCGACTTGGTTTGAGTTTGCCAAAGAAATTTTTCGTTTAAGTGGACTTTCTCTTAAGCTCAAAGCGGTGACATCGGGTGAGTTTAAAACCAAAGCCAAAAGGCCTAGGTATTCTGTTTTGGACAATCAAAAAATTGCGGAACAGTTTCATGTTTTTATGCCGCATTGGCAGGAATCATTAGCAGAGGTGATTGATGAGCTCAGAATCAGTAAAGAATTTTAAGATAGCCAATAAAACGGTTGGAGCAGGATGCAAACCTTTTGTCATTGCTGAGGTTTCGCAAACTCACGATGGATCGCTTGGTTTGGCACATGCTTTTATTGATGCCAGTGCAGAAGCCGGCGCTGACGCGGTTAAGTTTCAAACACACATTGCCGAAGCCGAAAGCACGCCGGGAGAACCTTTTCGTGTGAATTTTTCCTACGAAGATAAAACACGCTACGATTATTGGAAGCGCATGGAGTTCACTCCGGAGCAATGGCAAGGTTTAGCTCAGCACGCCAAAGAAAAGGGCATCATTTTTTTAAGTTCGGCTTTTTCTTTGGAAGCGGTGACTTTACTGGATCATCTCGAGATGCCGGCTTGGAAGATTGGTTCTGGAGAAGTGAATAATCCTTTGTTGTTGCAAGCAATGACCGACACCAAAAAACCAATCTTATTGAGCACAGGCATGAGCCCTTGGTCAGAAATCGAACAAGCAGTGCAAAGGATACAAGAAACATCTTGTCCGATAGGCTTGTTTCAATGCACCAGTAAGTACCCCACATCTTTAAAAGAAGTGGGGCTGAATGTTTTGCAACAATTTCGTGACCAGTACACTTTCCCCATTGGTTTGTCTGACCATAGCGGATCAATTTTTCCATCACTAGCGGCCATGGCTCAGGGGGCCAACATGATTGAAGTTCATGTGACCTTTCATAAAAAAATGTTTGGGCCCGATGTTCCTGTGTCACTTAATTTTGAAGAATTAAAAGTTCTTTGTGATGGCGCAAATGCATTGCAAACCATGCAAGAAAATCCAGTCGATAAAAATCAAATGGCGGATTCACTGGCTGAAATGCGGCGCTTGTTTAATAAAAGTGTGGCTTTGCGTCGTGCCCTGTCTGCGGGTGATAAAATCGCGCGCGCAGATCTCACCACCAAAAAGCCAGGCAATGGCATTCCTGCAACTGATTTAGAAAAATGTGTTGGCAAACAATTAAAAACAGATGTTGGTGTGGACCGCGTTTTGACTTGGGATGATCTTAACTAAATCGCGTTGTTTTTGTGAACAGGAAAGACCTTATGCACATTCTTATTGCCGAGTCAGAAGATTTTTCAGAAGAAGCCAAAGCGGTTTTGTCTGAGTTTGCGAGCTTAGATTTTGCGCAAGGTGAGCGCGAAGAGGTCCTTTCTAAAATCAAAGATTGTGATGCTGTTTTTATTCGTCTTAAAAATAAAATTGATGATGCGTTTTTTTCAACAGCCGCTCAGTTAAAGTTCATTTGCACACCCACTACTGGTTTGAACCACATCGATTTAAAAAAAGCTGATGAACACAATGTGCAAGTTTTAAGTCTAAAAGGCGAAACAGAATTTTTAAATAACATCACAGCAACTTCGGAACACACGTGGGCGTTGCTTTTGGCTTTGTTGCGGCATTTGCCTGAGGCAAGCAAGAGCGTTTTAGACGGGCAGTGGAACCGTAATTTATTTCGAGGTCATGATCTCAAAGGAAAAACAATTGGCATTGTTGGCTATGGGCGTCTTGGAAAAATTATTGCTGAGTACGCAAAGACTTTTCGCATGACGGTTTTGGTGAGTGACCCTCATGTTGCCAAAGAAGATTGCCCGTTTAAATTATTACCCCTGCATGAAGTTTTGCGTCAGTCCGATGTTGTGAGTTTGCATGTGAATTTAGACGAACAAACCCAAGGTTTTTTTGCAGAGCCGGAATTTACGGCCATGAAAAAAGATTCCGTGTTGATCAACACCTCTCGAGGAGAACTGATTGACGAGCGTGCTTTTTTACAAGCGCTTGAGTCAAAAAAATTATTGGGCGCGGCTATTGATGTGGTCGCGGGCGAAACTGGTGAAAACACTGACTGGCTAAAGAAACACCCTTTGTGGGATTACGCAAAAAAGCATCATAACTTGATCATCACGCCGCACATTGGGGGTGCGTCTTTTGAATCGATGGCAGCAACCGAAGTTTTTATAGCACAAAAATTACGACAAGCCATCATGTCGGACAAAAATAAAGTGGCTTTGGGGGAATGATGGGAAACTTGGCTGAAAACAGAACAATCGTAAAACAGGAATCTGAAATTGTGCTGACTGCAGAACAAAAAGACTTGGTCACAAAAATTAATTTAGCCAAAACAAAGGCGCGTGATTTTGTTTGTTCTTGTATAACAGAAGAGGCGCTTTGTCGTTTGACGCCTAAATCCGAGACCAGTCCTTACGCGCTGTGTTTCACAATTTTTTTACTTAATTTTTTAGGCGATAAAGAAATCATAACAGGACAAAGAGAGCTGTGGGATCGCAAAATCAGACAGACGCTAAAAGAATTAAAAGACTCACGTGAGCAGGCGGGAGTGCCTTTAAAATCAGATAAGGTTTTTTTACAATTATTAACTTTTTCTTTGAGTAGTTTGCATCTTTTAGGAACATTAAAGCAAGATCCCCTTGCTGAAATCATTGAGCCTTTGTTGCCACAAAATGTTTCTGCGGAATTAAAAGAAAAGGGTTGCTTAGAGGGCAAGGCACAAAGTGGTAATCAAGCCATGTTCATGGCCATTTTGCTTCTTCATGCCAAAGAGCATTTGGGCCTGCAAACGGATGCCAAAATCCAAGAGTGGGTGTCTTGTCATCTAGATGCTATGAATGAATTTGGATTTTGGGGAAAACAAAAAGCTCTCACTCATTTGCAATTTCAAAATGGTTATCATCAGTACGAAATTTTTAATTACCTCAATGTTGATGTGCCGCGTTTGTCTAAAATGTCATCAAACTTGATAGCGTTGGCTGATTCTTACGGGCATTTTGCTCCTTATCCAGGAGGAGGCGGCTGTTATGATTTTGATGCCATTTTTCTATTAACGTACCCAAGGCTCAAGCAAGAAGATGTTTCCGAGCAGCTTTTGCAAAAAATCGCCAAACAAATTCTCTTGGAACAGAAAGAAAATGGCGGATTTGCTGAAAATGTTCATTTAAATGCGCTTTCTCCGTATTTTTACCTGAAAGTTATTCGACAATTGGCCAGTTCTAATAGTATTTTGCTGCTTGAAGAACGACTTAAACGAACCTTGAGTGTGCTCAGACCCAAAAACAGGAGAGTCCACACCCACTGGACGCAATACTCGCGGCAATGGGGTGAGGCCGATTTATGGGACACTTGGTTTCGTTTGCAGGCCATAGCTTTAATTCAAAAACGTTTGTGGCCAGAGCTAAAAATGCAATGGGGTTTTATTGAATACCCGGGCATTGGATTTCACTAAATAAAATAAAACTATGTTTAAAATTTTTTCAAAAATCATTCGACTCTTTCCACAAAAAAACAAAAAACGGGTTTATGCGTTGACCAGTGGGTTGATCATTTCATCCATTTTTGAGCTCGTGGGCATTGCCTCGATCATGCCTTTCATGGCGCTTCTCACAGACCCAAGTTTGATCCAAAAAAACAAACACCTCTCCATGCTTTTTCATGCCATGGGTTTTGAACAAGTGAACTTCTTTTTGATTTTCTTGGGTGTTGTTGTTTTGGTTTTACTTTTGTCTAGTAACTTTGTGACCGCATTCACGACTTATCTTATAAATAGCTTTTCAAACAACATGGCGCACGTTCTTAGTAAACGTTTGCTCACCATGTATTTGTACAAACCGTATTCGTTTTATTTAATGAAAAACACGGCAGATTTAGGCGCGACCATCTTTTCAGAAGTGAATCAGGTGGTGAGTGGCACCTTGTTGCCTTTTTTACAGCTCATTAGCCGTGCCTTTTTGGTCAGCATGATTTTAGGTTTTCTTGTTTACAACGACGTTTCTTTGGCGGGTTCTGTCTTTTTGGTAACTGGTGGTATGTATTTGACCATGTACATGTCAGTCAAAAACCGCCTGACAAACATTGGTAGCAAACGTGTCGAAGCCAATCGTCAGCGTTACAACATTGCTGGAGAAGCTTTTGGCGGCATTAAAGATCTTAAAGTGTACCTTAAAGAACAAGCCTACATTGATCGATTTTCTATTCCTTCAAAAGAATTTGCTTCTTACCAAGCGCAAAGCCAAACCATTTCACAGCTGCCTAAGTATTTAATGGAATCTGTTGCCTTTGGTGGCTTGTTGGTCATTTCTATTTTTACAATTTATTCTGGCAAACAGGTGAACCAAATTTTACCTTTATTGGCTTTGTATGCTTTTGCGGGTTACCGTCTTATGCCTGCGTTGCAGATGATTTTTAACAGCCTCACAACCATCAAATACAATCACACCGCTATAGATGTTTTTCTTGAGGACCTCACAAAAGGGGAAGCCGAAAGCCAAGAAAGAGAACGTAAACCTTATGATGGCCCAGATGTGATCAAATTAAATGACAAGCTCGAGGTTAAGGATTTGGTTTTTTCTTACCCAAGTTCTGATGGACCGGTTCTTAAAAAATTAAGTTTATCGATTGGGGCAAACACCACCATTGGTTTTGTGGGATCAACAGGATCAGGCAAAACAACTCTGATTGATATCATTCTCGGACTTTTGGAAGAACAAGAGGGTGGCATCTGGGCAGATGGCAATCAGCTCACCAATGTTAATCGCGAAGCCTGGTTAAAAAATGTGGGCTATGTTCCGCAAAGCATCTTTTTGGCTGATGACACCATTGAGCAAAATATTGCTTTTGGTGTTCCTAAAGATCAAATCGACCATGCGGCTGTCGAAAAAGCAGCTCAGCTGGCCAATATCCATGATTTTGTAACGCGAGATCTTTCAGAGGGCTATCAAACTCAGGTTGGGGAACGCGGCGTGCGCTTGAGCGGCGGACAAAGACAGCGCATTGGCATTGCGCGTGCATTGTACAATGATCCACAAGTTCTCATTTTTGACGAAGCCACGAGCGCTCTTGATAACGTGACCGAACTAGCCATTATGGAAGCCATTAATAAGTTGGCCCATAAAAAAACCATCATCATGATTGCTCATCGTCTTTCGACTGTTAAGAACTGCGATCAGATTTTTGTTTTGGAAAAGGGCATTGTTGTTGAGCAAGGAACCTATGATCAGTTGGTGCGTCAGTCCAAGCACTTCCGTGAAATGGCTTTGGTTAACGAAAAACAAAATGCAGCAGGCTAGTGCTGAGCAATATTGAAAGTAAAAAACTAAATTGTCGAAGGACTGGTTTATGAAAAGTAAATTCAAAAAAATTCTTGTGACAGGTTCCGATGGTTTCATTGGTTCGCATTTAACAGAAACCCTTGTGCGCGAAGGTTACAATGTTAAAGCCTTCACCTATTACAATTCTTTTAATTCTTGGGGTTGGTTAGATGAAGCCTCTCCTGAAATTCAAAAAAACTTAGAGGTTTTTTCTGGTGACATTCGCGATCCATACGGTGTGCGACAAGCCATGAAAGACTGCGATGCGGTTTTGCATTTGGCGGCTCTCATTGCGATCCCTTATTCTTATCATTCCCCAGAAACCTACATTGACACCAATATCAAAGGCACCTTGAACATCTGCCAGGCGGCTAAGGACTTGGGAGTCAGCAAGGTTGTTCACACATCAACAAGCGAAGTTTATGGAACCGCTTTGCGTGTGCCCATTGACGAAGAACATCCTTTGCAAGGGCAGTCACCATACTCGGCTTCCAAAATTGGAGCTGATCAAATCGCGTTGTCTTTTTACCGTTCATTTGACACGCCAGTTGGTGTTTTACGTCCTTTTAATACATATGGCCCAAGACAATCCGCTCGTGCTGTGATCCCCACAATCATCACACAGTTAGCTGGTGGAAAAACAGAAATTGAGTTGGGTGCTTTGAGTCCCACACGAGATTTTAATTTTGTAGAAGATACGGTTCAGGGTTTTATCGCAGCGCTGAATCATGACGAAATCATTGGCAAGGTCATCAACGTGGGGAGCGGTTTTGAAATCTCCATTGGGGATTTGGTCAAGCTCATTGCTGAAGTTATGGAAAAAGATGTCACAATCAAACAAGACCAAAGTCGATTGCGACCGGAAAAAAGCGAAGTGGAACGCTTGTTAGCAAGCAATGAACTTGCCGCTAAACTTTTGAATTGGAAACCAGAATACGCTGGAACAGATGGTCTGCGTAAAGGGCTCTATAAAACGGCTCAGTGGTTTTCGAATCCTGATAACCTTAAAAAATATAAACTCGATATTTATAACATCTAAAATGACACTCTCAGAAAAACTTTACGATCTTCTGGCCAAACAGCTTCCTTGTGACAAAGGTTTTGTCGCTCTTCATGAGCCTTGCTTTGCGGGTCATGAATGGGACTACGTTAAAGAGTGCCTGGACACCGGTTGGGTTTCTTCCGTTGGGAAATACGTCGATCAATTCGAGAATGACCTAGCTGAGTACACAGGGGTTACAAAAGCGGTTGCTTGTGTGAATGGCACGGCAGCCTTGAGTGTGGCGTTGCGTTTGGTTGGTGTGCAGCAAGGTGACGAGGTCCTGGTGCCTGCCTTGACTTTTATAGCAACAACCAATGCTATTGCGTATCAAGGGGCAATCCCACATTTTGTCGATAGCGAATATCAGTCGCTTGCGGTTTGTGTGAACAAGCTCGAGAGTCATTTAAAAGACATCACTGAGATGCGTGATGGTTTTTGTTTTAATAAACAAAGTGGGCGTCGCATTGCGGCTCTTGTGGTTGTGCATGTTTTTGGCCATCCTGCAAAAGACATCGAAGACTTGGTGTCTCTTTGCCAAAAATATAACATTAAATTGGTGGAAGACGCAGCTGAATCTTTGGGGAGTTTCTACAAAGGCAAGCACACCGGTCATTTTGGCAGTGTGGCAGCAACAAGTTTTAACGGCAATAAAATCCTCACCACAGGTGGCGGTGGGGCCTTATTAACCAATGATCCTGAGCTAGGAAAATTAGCAAAGCACCTCACCACAACGGCTAAGGTGCCACACGCTTGGCGTTTTAATCATGATATGTTGGGGTATAACTATCGCTTGCCAAACATCAACGCGGCTTTGGGTGTGGCACAATTAGAGCAACTCCCCAAATTTTTAGAACAAAAGAAACGTTTGTTCGAAGCTTACAAACAGTTATTTGCAGGTTGTGACGAATTCGAATTGCTGGGACCTGTTGATGGCGCAGAGAGTAATCATTGGTTGAATGCCATTATCCTTAAACCAGAGTTCACAAATGAATTTGAATTGATCTTAAACGAAGTGAATCAAAAAGGATTCATGCTGCGTCCACTTTGGACTTTGATGCATCACATGCCCATGTACAGCGATTGTCCACGCATGGACTTGTCTGTTGCGCAAGATTTAGAAAAACGCACGATCAACATACCCAGTAGTGCATTTTTAGGAGGCTGATTATGGCAAAACGTAAAATCGCAGTGGTGACAGGAACGCGAGCAGAATACGGTTTGTTGTTTTGGCTCTTAAAAGCCATCAAGAATGACCCTGATCTCGAATTGCAAATCATCACAACTGGCATGCATTTGTCTCCAGAGTTTGGATTGACTTACAAAACAATTGAAAACGATGGTTTTGCCATCGCTGATAAAATTGAAATGCTCTTATCATCTGATACCCCGGTGGGCATTGCTAAATCTGTTGGTTTAGCAACCATTGGCTTTGCTGATACACTTGAACGCTTGCAACCAGATGTTCTTGTTGTGCTTGGTGATCGCTTCGAAATTCTTGCTGCTGCGCAAGCGGCTGTGATTCATCAAATCCCGCTGGCACATATTCATGGTGGCGAGCTCACCGAAGGACTCATAGACGATCCCATTCGCCATTCGGTGACCAAAATGGCGCATTTTCATTTTACCACCACCGATGTTTACCGCAAACGCGTGATTCAAATGGGCGAGCAACCCGATGTTGTTTTTAATGTGGGAGCACCGGGTTTAGATAACATTAAGAATTTAGAATTACTTTCCAGAGAAGCGTTTGAAGAATCCATAGATTTTAAATTGGGCGAGAAGAATTTTTTAGTCACTTATCATCCCGTGACTCTGAGTGAGCAATCTCCTGAAATAGCCATGTCTCAAATGCTTTTGGCTTTAGATGAATTTCCACAAGCAAAGGTGATCTTCACTTTACCCAATTCAGATACTTTTGGTCGCGTGCTCATACAAATGATCAAAGACTACGTCGCTAAAAACCCCGAACGTTGTAAGGACTTTGTCTCGCTTGGGCAATTGCGTTACTTGAGTGCCATTAAACATTGCGATTTGGTTTTGGGAAATTCTTCTAGTGGGCTCATTGAGGTTCCTAGTTTTCGCAAACCAACCATCGATTTAGGAGAGCGCCAGCGTGGGCGTTTAAAGGGCGAGAGCGTGATCAGTGCCACAGAAGAAAAAGGTCAAATCGTAAAAGCCATTCAACTAGCGCTTTCCGAAGAGTTTCGCAGCAAATTGCCTAATATGGATCTTTTGTATGGGTATGGAGATGCGGGAGCCAAAATTAAAGAGACGCTTAAAAAAATTTCTTTAGATGGCGTCATCATGAAAAAGTTTAAAGACTTGGATTTTGCTGTATGAGAATTGTTTTTATAGGTTGTGTTCAGTTCAGTCACGATGCCTTGCAAACCTTATTGAGTTTGGATGATGCCGAGGTGGTTGGTGTGGTGACACGCGAAGAATCAAAATTTAATTCTGATTTTTGTTCTTTGCAAAGTTTGGCTTCAGAGAATCAGATCCCGTGTTTTTTAGCTAAGGGCAATAATCAAACTGAGATGTTGGGGTTTTTAAAAGAGCTGCAAGCCGATGTGATTTACTGTTTTGGTTGGTCGTATCTTTTAAAGAGTGAGATTTTAAATTTGCCACCCAAAGGGGTTGTTGGGTTTCATCCCGCGGCTTTGCCACAAAACAGAGGGCGACACCCTTTGATTTGGGCATTGGCTTTGGGTCTGAGCAAAACTGCGAGCACCTTTTTTATCATGGATGAGGGGGCTGATTCCGGTGATATTTTAAGCCAAGTCGAAATGTCCATAGAGCCAGATGATGACGCTGCTTCTTTGTATAAAAAAATGACGGACACAGCTTTGACTCAAATCGCATCTTTCACAAAGGCATTGGCAGGCAATAACGCAAAGCTTGTTAAACAAGATCACAGTTTGGCTAATTCTTGGCGTAAGCGCGGGAAAGCCGATGGGCAAATCGATTGGCGTATGAACGCCACCAGCATCAATAATTTAGTAAGGGCATTGACCCAGCCTTATGTGGGCGCTCATTGTGTTTTTCAGGATCAAGATGTAAAGGTTTGGAAAGGCAAAGTGGCCACTGACCCTGTGCCTGCTAATATTGAGCCCGGCAAGGTGCTCAACATTGAAGGCAATGCTGTTTTGGTTAAAACAGGTGTTGGTGCGTTTTGGATTTTAGAACATGAATTTTCGACACTGCCTCAGAAGGGAGAGTATCTGTGAAAAATATTTTAGTTGTGGCTCCTCATCCTGATGATGAAACTCTGGGTTGCGGTGGCACGCTTTTGAAGCACAAAGAAATGGGTGATCAAATCTCTTGGCTCATCGTGACAGAAATGAAAGAGTCCGAAGGCTTTGTTGCTGAAATAGTGGCAAAAAGAGAAGAAGAAATTAAAACGGCGGCCAATCTGTATGGCTTTGATCAAGTCAAACGCCTGGGTTTTGCAACAACCAAACTTGATACACTTCCGGTTGGTGAACTTGTAGCGGCCATGAGCAAGGCTTTTCAAGAAATCAAACCAACAGTGGTTTATGCGCCTTACCCAGGAGATGTGCACACGGATCATCGTTTTGTTTTTGATGCTGTTAATGCTTGTTCCAAAAGTTTTCGTTATCCTTTTATTAAAGAGGTTCTTTGCTACGAAACCATTTCCGAAACTGAATTTAATTTGGATCCTATGGCGAGTTCGTTTAAACCCAATCGCTTTGTTAATATCGAAAACCATCTTGATCAAAAAATCAACATCATGAAAACCTTTGCCAGTGAGTTGGGCGAATTTCCTTTCCCACGTTCTGAAAAAGTCATTCGCGCTATGGCTGAGTGGCGTGGTTCTATGATCGGGACAAAGGCAGCGGAAGCACAAATGATTTTAAAGGAAGTGATTTTATGAATTCGGTTTACATCATTGCCGAAGCCGGCGTGAATCACAACGGAGACATGGAACTGGCCAAACGTCTTATTGATGTTGCCAAAGAAGCTGGTGCGGATGCTGTTAAGTTTCAAAGCTTTCGTGCTGTGCATTTAGCAAGTAATAAAGCCCCCAAGGCGGATTATCAGGAAAAGACCACAAGCAAGGCAGAGTCTCAGTTAGACATGTTAAAAAAACTAGAGCTGAGCTTAGAAGATCACTACACTCTCATTGCGCATTGTGAAAAGCAGGGGATTGCTTTTTTATCGACTCCTTTTGAGCTAGAGAGTTTAAAACTTTTAACCACCGATTTTGATCTGCCACTCATTAAAGTCCCTTCAGGCGAAATCACCAACGCACCTTTTTTATTGGCAATAGCACGCACGCAAAAGCCTGTTATTCTTTCGACTGGCATGAGCACCTTAAAAGAAGTGGAAGACGCTCTTGCGGTTTTGAGTTTTGGTTTTTTAAACCCGCAAGAAACACCTAGTTTAGAAAAAGTACGCGCTTGTTTTGAAAGCAGCGCGGCCAAAAAAATCATTCAAGATAAAGTGACTGTGCTTCATTGCACAACGGAATACCCCACACCTTATGAAGACGTTAATTTAAGGGCCATGGATCAAATCCGAGATACTTTTGGTGTTAAGGTGGGATTATCGGATCACACGGAAGGCATCGCCATGGCTGTTGCTGCAGCGGCTAGAGGTGCCGAGGTGCTTGAGAAACATTTTACTTTGGATAAAAGCATGGAAGGGCCGGATCACAAAGCCTCTTTAGATCCTTCTGAATTAATGGCCTTGGTGAAATCAGTCAGACAAGTCGAAAAAGCTTTGGGCCAAGGCATTAAAGCGCCGGCAAGCAGTGAAGAAAAAAACATCGCTATCGTTAGAAAAAGTTTGGTTGCGGCCATGCCGATTAAAAAAGGCGAGGCTTTTACGGAAGAAAACTTAACTTGCAAACGGCCTGGCACAGGTGTTTCGCCGATGCAGTATTGGGATTATTTGGGGCGTGTGGCCGAAAACGATTACGAAGTCGACGAGGTGATTTCATGAAGATAGGCTATTTTGCAGATGGCCCTTGGTCTCACCGTGCGCTTGATCGTATTTTAGAAGACCAGCAATTAGAAGTCGTGTTCATTGTTGTGCGCAATGATCACCGAGACCCTGTCTTGCAAGATTACGCAAAACGCATGGGCGTTCCGTGTTTGTTTCATCAAAATGTAAACGACGATGAATTCATAACGCAGATCAAAAAGCACAACGCTGATTTATTTGTTTCGATGTCCTTCAATCAAATTCTTCAAGAGAACATTTGTAAGGCGGCTCCGCTTGGGTTCATTAATTGCCACGCGGGAGCGCTGCCTTTTTATCGCGGGCGCAATATTTTAAACTGGGCGCTTATCAATGGAGAGCAAGACTTTGGTGTGACCGTCATCGATGTCGATGGTGGCATTGACACGGGCAGCATCATCACGCAAAAATTTGCGCCCATTTCTATAAGCGATGATTACGCGTCCTTATTGGAAAAAGCTTACGAATTATGTGCAGATGCACTTTATGAGGCCTTGCACTTGATCGCAAATGGCCGGGCTGAACGAAAAAAACAGGATGACATTCATCCCGTGGGCACCTATTTTCCAAGGCGTCGCCAGGGAGACGAGTACATTGACTGGAATTGGCCGGCAAAGCGGGTGTTTGATTTTATTCGAGCCATCACCACACCGGGACCAGGAGCCAGGACTTTGAGCAAAAAAGGTGAGCTCGCTATTTTAAAAAGTGAGCTTATTAAAAACGCTCCCTCTTATCTTTCTCGTGTTGGGGAAGTGACAGGGCGGTGTGAACGAGGGACCTTTGTTAAATGCGGCGATTCCGTATTGCTCTTAACAAAGGTTGCCGAAGTTCAAGAGGATCAAACATTGGGTGAAGCCTTTGTTCCACAATTTCCCATAGGGAAACGATTGGGCACTGATCCTTATCAAAAAATGAGAGAACTAGAAGAACGCTTGCTGGCACTCGAGAACAAATGAAACAGCAAGCAAGGTGCAGATCAAATTTAAGGTGATAAAATGGATTGGCAGAAAATTCTCATCAAAGCGCAGACAAGTATTTTAGAAGCCATGCGCATCATTGACGAAACCTCAGCGCAAATCGCTGTTGTCATCGACGATAACCAGCGTTTGCTAGGCACGGTCACAGATGGGGACATTCGCCGTGGGATTCTTAAAGGTGTCTCTGTTCAGCAAGCTGTATCGATCGTGATGAACAAAGATCCCAAAACAGCTTCCGCAAGCGAAAACAAAGATCAAATTTTAGAATTGATGCGCAAGCAGAGTTTAAATCAACTTCCTTTAATCGATGAAGACCGCCATGTGATTCGCGTTGAATTCTTAAGCGAGTTGCTTGCTCCAAACACAAAAGACAACTGGGTTGTTCTTATGGCAGGGGGCAAGGGCAGTCGCTTAAGACCCTTAACAGACGATTGCCCCAAGCCTTTGCTCAAAGTCGGTGGCAAACCTATTTTAGAAACCATCATCAATAAGTTTCAGAACAATGGTTTTCATAAATTCTTTTTAACAGTGAATTACAAAGCTGAAATGGTAAAAGAGTATTTTGGTGATGGCAAAAAGTTTGGTGCCGAGATTCGCTACGTGGAAGAAGATGAACCATTGGGAACGGCAGGGTCTTTAAGGCTTTTGCCCGAAAAGCCTGAGTTGCCATTGATTGTCATGAATGGCGATTTGCTCACCACAATCAATTTTGAACAGTTATTGGATTTTCATCTTTCCAACTCAGCCTTGGGCACCATGTGTGTGCGCGAGTACGATTTTAAAGTTCCTTACGGAGTTGTTAAATTAGAGAATCATAGTATCGAAGGCATAGACGAAAAACCCATTCACAAGTTTTTTGTGAACGCTGGCATTTATGTATTAGATCCTCAGGCGCTTGATTTTGTTCCGGCAGAAGGTTTGTTTGATATGCCGTCTTTGTTTGAAAAAATCACAGCGCAAGACAAATCAAAATCGGTGGCATTCCCGATCAGAGAGTATTGGCTCGACATTGGTCAGATCAGTGATTTCAAAAAAGCCAATGGTGATTTTCGCCAAGTTTTTCCTGATTGAAGAAACCAAACTATGAGGACGAGCTTCGTTCATGTTCCAAAATAAAAAAATAATTGGGATTATTCCAGCAAGAGGCGGCTCAAAAGGTGTTCCTCGCAAGAACATCAAACTGGCGGCTGGCAAACCGCTTTTGTCTTATACAATTCAAGCAGCTAAGGAATCGCGTTACCTTGATCATTTTGTTTTGTCTTCAGATGACGACGAAATTCTTAAAGTGGGCAGCGAATGTGGTTGCGAGCACGTCATCAAGCGTCCGACAAATATCGCAACCGATTCAGCTCCTATTTTTGAAGCGGTCTTACAGGTTTTGGAACAAAATCCTGGTTACGATTATCTTTTGCTTTTGCAGCCCACATCGCCATTGCGTCAGGCAGGCGATATCGATGCCATTATCGAGCACTGTGTTGGCTCTGGGCAAAGCAGTTCGGTTTCGGTTTGCGAAACCTCTAAAAATCCGCAGTGGATGTTTTTTATTCAGGACAATCAGTTTCAGCCGCTGGTTTCTCAGAATTTAGAGCAAGTGGGAGTGAAGCAGCGCCAAGAATTACCAAAAGCCTATCATTTAAACGGGGCCTTGTACCTGGCTGAGGTCAGTTGGTTCCTGACTCACAAAGGATTTTTTGCAAAAGACACGATGCCTTTTGTGATGCCCGCCGAGCGTTCGCTGGATATCGACACCCCGCTTGACTTCGCCTATTTTGAGTTTCTTTTGCAGCAACAAAGCTCAAAGGCCTAAGGCTCAAAAAATCTCAGAAAAATCCTCAAAAACATTCGTGATATCAATGACTAAGCTCAGCTGAAAAAACACCAAATGTGTTCGGATCTGTTGCTTGATTAATCCGCTAGAGTGTAGTTATTGGGCTCGGATTAAAATTCTTAAAATTCGTTGCAAAAACAAGGACTAATTCCATGATGTTTCCCAAAAAAGAACTCGATTTGAGTCAGTACGAGACCGATGATGTGTCAAAGTTAGATGCCAAATACGGCCTGCCCAAAGAGGTTAAATTTTGCAAACGCTGTATCATTTCGAACCAAAGACCAAGCTCGACTGTCGAATACAAGCACAAGAACAACTCTAAAAAACAGACTATCAATTTTGACGAAGAGGGTATTTGTGATGCTTGCCGTGTTGCCGAAATAAAAAAGCAGGAGATCAACTGGGAAGATCGTGAGCAACAACTTCAAGAAATTTGTGATCGCCACCGCAGCAAAGATGGTAGCTTTGATTGTGTTGTGCCAGGCTCGGGCGGCAAAGATAGTTTTTACGCCTCGCATTTGCTCAAATACAAATATGGCATGAACCCACTGACTGTGACTTGGGCGCCTCATATTTACACCGATTGGGGATGGAAAAATTTTCAGGCTTGGTTGCATGCCGGTTTTGATAACATCTTGTACACGCCCAATGGCCGTGTGCATCGCTTGCTCACACGTTTGGCTGTCGAAAGCATTTATCATCCTTTTCAGCCTTTTTTCTTGGGCCAAAAATCAGTGTCTCCAAAACTCGCCATCGAAAAAGACATCAAATTGGTTTTCTACGGTGAGAACGAAGCTGAGTACGGTAACCCCATTGCCAGTTACGAAACAGCAAAACAAAGTTACGATTACTTCACCGCGGACCGTGAGAACGCTTATATTTCTGGTGTCTCGGTTCATGATTTAAAATCAGAGTTTGGACTTAAAGAAGCGGATCTCGACATGTACATGCCAGCGGATCCTCAAAAGATCCACGACAAGGACATTGAGGTTCATTACATGGGGTATTACACCAAATGGCATCCTCAAAGCTGTTACTATTATTCAGTAGAGCATGGTGGTTTCCAAGCTTCTCCAGAGCGTACACCAGGAACTTACAGCAAGTACTCCAGCATCGACGATAAAATCGATGACTTGCATTACTTCACCACCTTCATCAAATTCGGTATTGGGCGCGCCACTTACGATGCCGCACAAGAAATCCGTTCTGGTGACATCACACGTGAAGAGGGTGTGGCGCTTGCCAAAAAGTTTGATGGCGAATTCCCAGAACGTTTTATCAAAGAACTTTATGAGTACTTAACAATCGACGAAAAATCTTTTGGTAAAAAAATCATGGGGCTTTTCGAAAATCCCAAAATGGATCACGAGTACTTTATGCACCTAACTGATTGTGCGCGTTCACCGCATTTGTGGAAGCGTGAAAACGGCGAGTGGAAACGTCGTTACACACAATGGGATAGCTAAGCAGGTTCTATGGCTAACACAAGATTGATCGCAAGATTAGACATTAAAGCTCCCAATCTCATCAAAGGCATTCACTTGGAAGGTTTGCGTGTGATTGGTGATCCCCAAGAGCACGCGCAAAAGTATTATCAACAAGGTGCTGATGAGCTTGTCTTCATGGACATTGTGGCCAGTCTCTACGAACGCAATAGCTTGCACGAGCTTGTTCGTCATACTGCAGATAATATCTTCATCCCATTGACTGTGGGCGGGGGCATTCGCTCTGTCGATAACGCCAACAATTTATTGCGTCATGGCGCGGATAAAATTGCGATCAACACAGCGGCGATCAAACGCCCGGAATTGATTTCAGAAATCGCAGATCGCTTTGGTAGCCAGTGCATGGTTCTTTCGATCGAAGCAAAACGTTGTGGACCGAATCAATGGGAAGCGTATTACGATAACGGACGCGAGCACACCGGTATGGATGTTGTGGAGTGGGCCAAGCAAGGACAAGAATTAGGCGCGGGTGAAATCCTTTTGACCTCGGTTGATCAAGAAGGAACCAAAAAAGGTTTTGATATTGAATTGGTTCGTCAAGTTTCCGATGCGGTGAGCATTCCTGTGATTGCGAGTGGCGGCATGGGCAATGAAGATCATCTTGTCGATGTCATTCAAAACGGTCATGCAGATGCCGTGGCCATGGCTGATGTTTTGCACTACAACCGACTCACCTTTAAGCAAATGAAAGAAGCCGCAGAACAGAACAACATTTCAGTGAGAAAATGGGCAGCATGACAAAAAAGGTAACAGTCATTGATTACGGAGTGGGCAATCTGCTGAGTGTGGAACGTGCCTTTGAGCATTTTGGTGCAGAGGTTTTGTTAACTTCTGACCCCAAGCATGTTTTGGATGCTGAACTATTAGTTTTACCAGGAGTGGGGGCTTTTCATAACGGTATGGCAGAACTTAGCCGCTTAAATTTGGTCGATGTCATTTCAGAATTTGCTACAAAAGAACGACCCTTTTTAGGAATTTGTTTGGGCATGCAAATGATGCTGAGCATGAGCGAAGAGTTCGGCGAAACAAAAGGCTTAAATCTGATTCCTGGTAAGGTCATTAAAATTCCCGACACCGATGCAAGCGGCAACAAACACAAAATCCCTCACATTGGTTGGAGTGCATTGCGTAAACCGTCTGCGGACACCAATTGGGATCAAACAATTTTGCAAAGCACAAACGAAGGAGAAATGACTTACTTTGTGCATTCATTCACAGCCATGCCAGAAAACGAGTCGCATCGTTTGGCTGATTGTGAGTACGATGGGCGAAAAATTTCGGCAGCGATTCGTCGTGATAACTTGTATGGCTGCCAGTTTCATCCAGAAAAAAGTGGTGAAGCGGGTTTGAAAATGATTGAGGCGTTTTTAAAATTTTAAGCTTTTAGGTGATGTTTTGGGAAATAAGAATCCGATAAAAATATTAAGAAATTTTAAACAAAAGTTAATTTTGGCTAAAATCAAGTTTATTACTATCAAAATACTTAGAGAAGTTAATGAATGGCCCCAACCTGATTCTGAGCTTGTTTATATTTTTTCACCACATCGTTCTAATACAAGGGAGCCTTTTTATACTGTTTTGGCGCGAGAATTGACTCGGAAGGGGTTTGAAGCGTATTTTTTGGTTCAAGGTACAGTTTATAATTCTTATAGGTTTAGTCTAAATTTTAAAGGAAAAACCATTAGTAACAGTCTAAGTGTAGCAGGGTTTCCCCTTGTTTTTCGAAGTACAATTTTTGATAAACGACAATTTAATCATGAAGCTGATTTTAAGAATGAAAAATATTTGATAGATAAAATTGATTTCTTCCCAATAATTAAAAGTTCATTAACATCGGCAAATAAAAGATTGAACTTAGATTTTTCTAGTAGTGAAATTTTATCTCAGGCTAAAAAAGCTGCAGATGCGTGTGATTTACTTTTAGCCTATTTTTATCTTTTTAGAGATTTTGCTAACGAAAACAGTAAAAAGATAAGAATTCTCATCACTCAATTTATTGACCTTCCTAATAGTGTGTTTAAATTTCTTTCAGATCATTTTGAATGCGAAGAAGTTCAATGTATTACAGTATTGCCCGCATTGAATAAGTATTATTTTAGAGGAGATTGGAAAAATTGGAAATATATTATTTCTAATTTAAATAAAAGAAAATTAGATTTTGGAATAGAAGTTAGCCCAGATGAACTTGATTCTATTCGAAAAATTTCAAGTGAAGTAAGTGATATTTGTAAATCGATTGAGAAGGTGGTTTTAAGGCCTGTAGAGCAAGCGCATAATCTCGAACAAAAGAGAGAAATTCAAGAAATTCAGAATTTATCCGATGAGTACAGATCACGGGGAAAAAGTGTTTTTGTTTTGTTTGGGCATTTATTTTATGATTTGGCAGTTATTGATAGTTCGGTAGTTTTTAATGATTTATGCGAATGGATTAAAAAAACTATTTCATTTTTTAAAGATAGGGGAGACTTACTGATATTAAAACCTCATATCGCGGAGTTGAGCCGAGCTCCTAATGAGACATTGGAAACTTTTACAAAAGAATTTTGTAAATTGTCAGATAA
The DNA here is from genome assembly GCA_024233595.1 of Deltaproteobacteria bacterium. Classification (GTDB taxonomy): domain Bacteria; phylum UBA10199; class UBA10199; order UBA10199; family JADGCS01; genus JACKPK01. Next base: position 323,536 of record JACKPK010000001.1, on the reverse strand, counting down.
CATACGGCTTTTGCACCCAAATTCATTTAGTCTCTATGAAATTTCAAAAATCATGGATTGTGGTTTGGTTTGGACATCGAGTGTGGCGATGGAGCTTGTATATTTAGAAGTTCCTTGTGTTATAGCCGGAAATCCTGTCTATAGAGCTTTGTCATTAAATTATGCGAGTAGTGAACAAAATTATTTTGAACAAATAGAAAATTGGAAACAAATTAAAGTAACACCTGAACAAAAAAACGATGTGGCTTGTTACACTTATTTTTTGGAAAAAATGCAATCTTACCCCCTTGATGTTTTAGATGGGCATGGTTGGAAAAAAAGTCACCTTAATGAATATTTAGAAAAAGGTAGTCATGAAGCTGATAGATTAATTCAGGCACTTATAAAAGAAGCTTAATTTTTTAGTTGGAGGATAAATGGTAGCAAATGCAGCGATTAAATTTAACGAGGTTCATGACGAAGAATTCGAAAAGAATTTTAAAGAGAATCTTTTAGAAAAAGAAATTTCTGATTTTTCTAAAGAATTTCAGAATCAGCCTAAAAAAGGTTCTTGCCCTTGCTGTGAATCAAAAAACCTTGAGACAGAATTCAGTTGTCTAGGGTTTGATCATAGTCGCTGTCAGGACTGCGATACCTTATTCATTGATCCTTGCCCGCCAGAAGATCGTATCATCGATTTTTTAAACAACAGCAAAGCTTTTGCGTTGTGGCGAGAAATGCCTGAGCATGTCAAAAAATCGCGCATGAAAATGTATCATGAGCGTTTGGCACAGGTAAAAAGCATCATTGCAGAGCATTCACCTAAAAAAGAAAACCTCCGAGTGCTCGAAATTGGTTCGGGCAATGGCGAAATGGCAGAGCTCATGTGTGAAGATGATTTATTTTCTGAGATTCACATGATTGAGCCGCAGGAGTTGAATCTTAAGCACGACAAAATCAATTTGTTTCGCGGTTCGTTTGCGGAATTTAAAAAACCTGGAGCAGTCGATGTTGTTATCTCTTACGAGGTTTTAGAGCATCTTGTTGAGCCAGAAGACTATTTTAAATTGGCTCAAGAAAGCTTGGCTCCTGGTGGGATTTTTATTTTTACAACGCCTAATGGCGACAGCTTAGAAATCAAAGTTTTGCAGCAAAAATCACCGACTGTTCCCTTTGATCACATTCGTTTGTACACGCCAAAAGCTTTGCGGAATTTCATGGAACGTTTTTCATTTGAAACACTGGAACTAAAAACGCCCGGTAAGTTTGATGTCGATATTATCTTAAGAAATGGATCAAAAGGTCCTTTTGCTAAAGAGATCACATTATTTGAAGATTTTTTAAATCAAAACGAAGAATTTAAACAGAGCCTCCAAAAATTTCTCGTAGAGAAGCAACAATCTAGCCATATGGTTTGTGTTGCTAAGAAAAAATAAATAAAATTTTGTGATGGGGCTATTTTGCACTCCATAGAATCAGACACAAAAAACCAGATCATATATGTTTCGCCATCAATTGTGCCATCGCGTACAGCCAACTCGATTCATGTGATTCGGATGTGCGAAGCCTTGAGTTCTTTTCACAAAGGCTCGGTGCTCTTAACAGCTTACCGATCGATCAAAAATAAAAAAGGCCTGCGTTCTCATTTAGAATCGTTTTATGGTGCTTCCTTTCCAAACTTAAATTTAAAAACAATCAATCTTCCTTTTCAAAAGGGTTTGAACATTATTTTGGGTTTGTTTGGTTTTTGGCAGGTTCTTAAATCATCCTTAAAAGGGCGTTTGCAGCTGGTTGTCTCTAGAAATTTCTACGCGTCTTATTTGGTTGCGCGTTTTGTGAAAGTGCCTTTGGTTTATGAAACCCATAATCCAGAGTCAGGACGCAAAAAGAAATGGCAAAATTTTTTAGTGACTCATCCAAACGTGCAAACAGTTGTCATTACAGATGCTTTAAAAACAATTTTGGCGGAACACCTTAGTTTAGAGCAAGATTTTTTAAAAAACGTTCATGTCTTTGCCGATGCGGCTCCCGCGGGCATTGAACCTTTTACACAAATTCAAAAACAAAAATTTAGAGCCCAGCACCTTGCGGCATTTTTAAAAAATGAAAAGCAGTTTTGCGTGGGGTATTTTGGGCATTTGTATCCGGGGCGTGGCATTGAAGTCATTGTCGAAATGGCTCGTCAGAATTCAGATCAGAGTTTTTTTGTGTTTGGTGGTAACGAGATCGAAATCAACGCTCTTAAAGCGCAAGCCTTGCCAAGTAATTTACAGATTGTGGGGCATGTTCCTCCTTTAGAGGTCATTGATTACATGAAATCAATGGACGTTTTGCTGATGCCGTATCAAAAATCGGTCTCCATTGGTGCTAAAAATTCAGACACTTCAAAATGGATGTCGCCAATGAAAATGTTTGAATACATGGCTTCGGGTGTGCCGATTATTTCCTCGGATTTGCCAGTCCTCAGAGAAGTGTTGGGGCATCAAAAAAACTGTCTCTTGGCAACTTGCGATGACGCTAAGGAATGGAGCTCCTGTTTAAACACTCTGATACAAGACCCTGAGTTTGCAAAGCGTTTAGCATTCGAAGCGCGTCAGGACTATTTACAAAAATACACTTGGTTGGAGCGTGCACGTTCCATGGTTAATTTGCCAAATCAGCAAAGCCAAAAAAGGCAGGCCGCATGATGCTCACTTATTACGTTGTGGCTTTTGTTCTGCTGCTCTTTTGTTTTTTGGATGCCTACGCTCATTCTAAATACATGCAGCCAGCGTATCTTTTTATTGGTTTTGTGATCTTAGCTTGTATGGCTGGTTTTAGAGGGTTTTGGTTTACCGATTACGGCAATTACGTGGGCATTTATGGTGAGACAGTTCATCTTTATGATTTTCTTTATTATGGTGGAAATCCACCTCGCATTCATGGTGAATTTCTTTATTTATTTTTAAACACCTTGGTTAAAACTTTTTTTGATAGTAGCATTCCAGTCTTTGTTATTGTGGCGGCCTTGGCTGTGGGACTAAACTGCGTTGCGTTTAAGAAATTTTCTCCTTACCCTTTGCTTTCATTACTTTGGTATTTTTCTCATTTATTCCTTTATAAAGAATTGATTCAAATTCGTGCGGGTCTTGCCAGTGCGATTGTGCTTTGTTCTGTGTACTTTATTGTTCATAAAAAGCCTCTGCAGTATACGGTGGCTATTATTCTAGCATTTTTATTTCATGTTGGCGCTATAATTGCATTGCCAGTTTACTGGGTTTGCAAAAAAGATTTTGGGAAGAAGATGCTTTTTTTCCCTTTAATAGTTGGGTTTGCGTTAGGTTTAACAAGTTGGCTTGATAGTTTCCTAAATCTTATGGGCGCTGCCAATGTGTTGCCTCAAAAGCTTGCGTGGTATCAAGAAACATATTCCGATGATGCTTTAGGAGTTTTAAATCCAATGACATTAAAACAATTATTTTTTTGTTTTTTTCTAGTTGGTTCTAAAGAAATTTTGAAAACTAAGTTTAAATATTTTTATCCAATAATGGTTATGTACATTTTATCTACAGCGTGGCTTTTTGCTCTTCAAGAGATTCCTATTTTAGCTGCTCGGATTGCAACATTTTTATCAGCAGGGGATCCCGTTGTAATAGCTTTTTTAATTTCTCTATTCAAAGAAAAGAAAGTTGTGAGTATGGGAATAGCATTTTTGTCCATAGTTATTTTATTTATGAATTTGGAACTAAGGCAACATTGGGTTGAGTATCATGTTATATTTGACTTTTTTTAAATCAATTGGGAATTATTATTTTTAATGTGATGCTATGTCAAAATCAGATTTAGTGTTTTTTGAGAAATGCCTAAATATCAGGAGATTAATTTGAATTTTCTTACACAAATATTCATCAGAAATTTTGAGCGAAAACAAACTAAGCCTAGTATTACTTCAAAGATTTTGAAGCGGTTTACTTGGCCAATATATAGAAAGCTGTATGCTAGATCTACAAAACATGGTGAATTAGCAAAATTATTTTGGGGCCGAGAAGGAGGTTTTCTTCATGCCAAATCTCAGTTTCAAAGAGAAAGTAAAAGTTGGAGTAAAAATTATAGTGATTTTTATGAAATGGCAAAAAAATATCTTAATTCAAATTCAATCGTAGTTGAGATTGGTTGTTCGGCAGGGCAATGGCCCAAGAGACTTGGAATTGATGAATTAGGGTGTCGGTACTCTGGCTATGATATAAATGCAGCAAGTATTGAATTTGCTAATCAGTATTTTAGAGAATTTAAAAAAATCACTTTTGAGTGCGAAAATATTGAAAACCTTCAAAGTTTTGAGGGATGTACAGTTTTTCTATCTTGCCAAACTTTATTTTTTTTACATTCAAATACAGTTAAAAGAATATTGAATACTATTCCATTGAATTGTGTCATTATAATACACGAACCAGTAAATCTAGACTTTATGCAATATACGGCAAGTAAAGAAATCGACAATGATCATACAAAAACAGTTGGTTTTTCTCATAATTATTTTGAACTCCTTTCAAACAGTGGATTTTTTGTTTTAGAAAAGAAAGAACTTTTTTTCGATAAGAGCGAAAATAGACCTAAAATTGTAATAGCAGCAGTGAAAAAGAAAAAAGAATAAGTATAGTTTCATAGAATCAAATACGTTCCAATTTTAGTAAAATAATAAACGATTTAAATAGCGCTTGATTGCATGGGCGAACATTTGCAATAGGGCTTTTTCGCATGAGATTATGATTTTGTTGATTTTTTGGCGATTGCTAGATGTCAATGGTCAAAATGAAGAGAAACTTTTATGAAACAACCCAACTTATTTAAGAATCTGATGACTTCTTCATTTTCAAAATGTCTCGTTGTTTTTTTGATTTTTAGTTTCGTTTTTCCTTTTCCTGTTTGGGCACAATACACCTCGCAATTGGGTTTGCAACGTCAACTTGGTGGCAGCCAAAACAATAGCAATCCCAATGATCCGCTAACGCCGGGTTCAGTAACCGATCTGAGTCAGAGCAATCAAAACAGACAAATCTTGCAACAGGCGGCTGGATTACAAGGTGGTGCAGGACAAGGGCTTGGTTTTGGTCTTGTTAAAATGCAGACCATTCAGGTTCACATTTTGGGTGATGTGCAAAACCCAGGCTTATTCACGGTGCAAGCTGGAACAAGAGCTGCTGATTTGCTCAAATTGGCTGTGCCGACTCGCGCTTCTGTTCGTGTGATCGAGCTTAGAAAGCAAGGTGAGCGTGGAAAAACTTATGATCTTTACCGGTATTTTCAGTCGGGTGATTTAAAAAACAACCCCTTTGTTGAAGACAACGATGTGATTTTTGTTCCAAACCCCAAAGGCGCAGTACGGATCGAAGGTCCTGTTGCTCGTCCCGGGGTATTTGAATTGTACTACGAAAAAAATCTTTCTCAGATTCTCTCACTCGCAGGTGGCGTGACCAAGTCAGTGGCTAAAAAAGCCCCTATACGTGTGATTCGTTTTACGGAAGACGGACAAAAAATAGTTTTAGATGTTGAGCAAAATCGTCGTGACATTAAAAAATTCGAAATCGAAAAGGGCGATGTGATCATTGTTCCTGATATCATCAACTCTCATAAAAAGTTCGACTACTCAGTCGAGAGCATTCCTGGCGAAAATTTAGTCTACCCGACAAGTGTGGCAGATGTCTTTGTGATTGGTGCTGTGATTTCTCCTGGGGCCTTTCCTTATAAGTCTCATTTTCGCATTAAAGACTATGTTGCTTATGCAGGAGCAACAGCTGAAGCGCGTTTGGGTTCAGTGATTGTTTTTAGAAATGGAAAAAAAGTACGTCGAAAATTAGAGCAAACCATTCAAGCGGGTGATGTGATCATTGTTAAGAAAAAAGCCATTGAAAACTTTGTGAAGTATGTTGGTATTATTTCTTCAGTGATTGGTGTGACTCTTTCTGCTCTTGTGTTGGAGCGTTCCTTAAACAACAGATAAAAATTAAGGAAAAAAATTTTTATTTAACTCACCACTGTTTCTTCTTCACCAATGCTGCCATTGTCGGACCCATCAATCACACAATCCAAGGTTGTTTGATCGTAGAGTTCGGTATCGTCGGAGCTGCCGCCATCGCGGTAACCGGTCCCGTCAAAACAAAAATAAATATCTGATTCAGCACCGTCTCCGGAGCCACAGGTAACCGTAACGTAATCGGAAACAGAATTATCGGTATCACGGCTTGTGCAATCTAAAATGAGTTGGTTGCTTTCTGGTGCGGTCACATCGGGTGCGTTACACGCTTCGCCTGTGAAAACAGCCGAAAAATCTCCTGAACTCACAGTTGCTCCGGTATCGCTGCAATCTGAGCCTCCGTTGTTGGTGGGAGGGTCTAACGAAATGCTGCTGCCGCCACATCCTAGGGCGACAAGTCCTATTTCTACTTGGACAAATGTTAAGGCGGCGAGGGCCAGAAACCGGAGAGAGGTGTTGATTTTCATGAGACTGATTTTAGCATAGATTTGGCGTTACGGAACTAATTGTTTTAGAAAAATAAGGACTTGGCAATTTTTGCCGCTTCGACTTTAAGTTGCTGAAATAGAAAGGCACGGTAAATGAAAGCAATCCGGATAGAGAAAAACGGCGGCCCCGAGGTCTTGCAGATTCAGGATGTGGAAGCGCCTGTTCCAGGAGCTGAAGAAGTGGTTGTGAAAATGGCCGCTACCACCTTGAATCATATGGATATTTGGGTGCGAAAAGGCATCCCAGGCATGGGGGATTTGCCTTTGACTCTGGGCTGCGATGGTGCCGGAACAGTCTTAGCTTTGGGTGATGCTGTGCAAGGATTTTCTATTGGCGATCGTGTGGTGATTTTTTCATTAACAAGTTGTGGGGAGTGCTCATTTTGTAAACAGGGTTTGGACAACCAGTGCCCACGCTTTCAGATTTTTGGAGAGCATCGCGATGGCACTCATTGCGAGCAATTTCTTGTGCATCAAAAACAGCTGATCAAATTGCCTGACCACGTTTCGTTTGAAGACGCAGCGGCCAGCTCTTTGGCGTATTTGACCGCTCATCACATGTTGCTTGCGAAAGGGGTGTTGCAAAAAGGCGAACGAGTCTTGGTCATGGCAGGAACAAGCGGTGTGGGGAGTGCGGCCATTCAGATCGCCAAATGTTTTGGTGCTGAGGTTTTTGCCACAGCAGGTTCTGAAGACAAGATGCAGTTCTGCAAAGATTTAGGCGCGGATGAAGTTGTGAATCATTATTCACCAGATTGGTACCGTGAGATCAAAAGCAAAACCCAAGGCGAGGGTGTCGATTTAATTGTCGAGCATGTGGGACAAGCTGTTTGGGAAGCGTGTTTAAAATCTTTGGCCTGGAGCGGTCGCTTGGTGACCTGCGGTGCCACGTCGGGGCCCAAAGTCAGCACAGATTTAAGGCATGTGTTTATCAAACAGCAAAAAATCATTGGCTCTACAATGGGAGTTAAAAAAGAGGCTGAGGCCATTGTAGACATGCTGGCAGCACAAAAAATCAAACCTGCCATTGCCAAAGTATTTCCGTTTAGAAATGTTGTTGAAGCTCATAAGTTTTTGGAATCATCTGAGCATTTGGGGAAGGTTGTTTTGGCCTGGTGAAAGGGATGCTGGCAGCCTGGAAAAAACTCAGAAAGGGGCTAGATTTATGGCCCTTGGGCTGTGTAATGGTGTAAAAAGGCTGCTTGGAGGCTTTTTTAAGAGAGACGGCTATGTGGAATACATTAAAAGCATCACTTGGGCTTAGGATTGCGATGATCACTGTTTCGGTGGTTGTGTTTTTTTGCGGTGGTCTTGCGGCAGTTGGACTTGGTTTTGATCTTTTTGGCAGCAACACAAAATTCTTTGTGGGCTCGATTTCATTTTATTCGGTTGGACTTGTTCTTATCTTATTGGTTTTGCAATTTCTTCTTTATTCTTTTTTTGTGGGCAAACCTTTGGCAGCATTACGCCGCAATATGCGCCGGGTCAAAGAGGGCAGTTGGAATGAGGTCAATTGGTCGGGATACAACGCTGAGTTTGCTCGCCTTGGTCAAGAGTTCAATCAAATGCTTCGTGAACTCAAGCAAATTAGTCAAAACCGTAAGCAAATTGAACAACGTCTTATCAAAGCAGAAGAAAGTTTAAAATACAAAATGGCTTTGGAAGACAAAGCCAAAATCATTGAACGCATGAACAAAGAATTGAGCGGCGCGTTTAATGACATCAGTTTGCTTTACACGGTGTCACAGTACTTAAGCTCCATTTTAAAAATTGATGAACTGGTTCATTGTGTCGATGGCATTTTCCGAGAAAAATTTTCTTGTGAAGCCTTTGCTTTGTACTTTTTATTGCCGGGTCGTAAGCGATTGCGTTTGGCTGCTTACAAAGGAATTGCCATTGAAGGCGAAAATCAAATTTACGAACCGGTGCAAGTGGGTTTGGTTGGCGAGGTTTTAAACACGTCTAAAAGTTTGTATTTAAAAGATATCGAAGATTGGAAGGGCAGTGAGCTTTTGCCTTCTGAGACAGGTTTGCGTGGATCTGTTTTTTCGGTGCCGTTAAAATTACGTGAAGGCGCCATTGGTGTTTTAACTGTTTGTCGTGCTTCTGAAACAGGTTTTTCGCCTACAGATCGTCAGTCCTTAGAATCAATCGCCAGCCAAATTGCGATCGCTTACGAGCGTTCCAAGCTGTACATGAAAACCAAAGATCTTGCTGTTCGCGATGAACTCACGGGCGCATACAATCGCCGCCGCTTTCAACAAATGTTTCAACTTGAGCTCAAGCGCTCTCGTCGTTTTCACCGTGCGTTATCGGTGCTCATCATAGACATCGATCACTTTAAAAAATTCAACGACACCTATGGTCATCTTGTTGGAGATGAATTACTTAAAAACTTCACAAGCCTGATTGAAGCAAACATTCGCGAGGTCGATTTATTGGCTCGATTTGGTGGCGAGGAATTTGTGATTCTTTTAAGCGACACTTCTGGAGAGGACGCTTGTTTTGTTGCGGATAAATTGTGCACCTTGGTTCGCACAGCCTCTTTGGCAAAAGGCGACGAGGGCGAGGATCTTAATGTGACGATCAGTGTTGGTGTGGCGAGTTACCCTGAAGCGGGTGATTCTCCAGAAGAGATCATTGCTAACGCGGATACGGCCTTGTACCAAGCCAAAGATGCGGGCAGAGACCAAGTGGTTCTTTACAATTCTGAACCATCTAAGATCACAAAGTTGCAAGCCAGCAACACGAATTCCTGATTTCTATCAGGTTATTGAAATTGACACATTGTTTCAAAGTTGACATGATTCAGGGCATATGGATTTTTAACCAATGAGGCCGTTATGAATTTAAAAGCTATTTTAGATGAAGCGTTACAAAAATCAGAAAAAGTTAAAGAAGAAGTTTTAAAAGAAGTTCTTAAATCAAAAACCATTAAAGAAATTACTGCGAATAGAAATTTTGTGAATGCCATAGCGCGTATCATTGAAACCAAAGACGATGTGAAAAAAGTGATCAATAAACAAGTTCACAATGTGTTTAGTGTTATGGATGTGCCTTCGCAGAAAGATATCAAAAAAATCGCAAACAAATTATCTAATCTAGAAGATCTCATTGATATCTTAGGAAGCAAAACTGTTAGAGTGAGTTCTTTGAAAAAATCTAAATCAAAAAAGACAGCATCTTCTAAAAAGAAAACTGGCAAAAAAACTCCTACTCGTCGCACCAAAAAAACCTCTGCTGTTACAAAGAAAAAAGCGACGAAGAAAAAATCAGTGAAAAAGAAATCTGCTCCTAAGGCAAAAAAGCGAAGCGTTAAAAAGAAAAAAGCCACTCGTCGTGGTCGCTAAACTTTTGATCAATCCCACTTAAAGGGCTTGCGTTTGAGACCGCCTTTTTGGGGAACCCATTCAGCAGCTGGTTGAGCCTTTTGGGGTGAGGGGACCTCTGGTTTTTTCGCGTGCCCGCGTTCGTTTAAAAAACACAAGTAATATCAATTTGTTACACCTATAAAAACTCTTAAAACTTGGCCTTCTCTTTGCATTAATAAGGGGTATGAAGCCGAAAAACAAAAACGATTTGATGCTACAGGTGATTGGTCTGGAACAAGTTGCGAGTGATAACCAACGGGTTTTGGAGTTGGAGTTTGCCTTGGTGAATTCTGCCTTTGCTTATGAGTACGCTCGTTTGGCTCTTTCTCAGAATGCTGAGTCTGTTTCTTTAACAGAGTGGGACGATGAACTGGAAGGGTATCGAAGTGAGTACTTGATTGCTCGTGAGCAGTTGGGTCGCATCGATCAGAATCGTTTGCATAAAGTTGAGGCTGATTTACAAATGCAAAAGTTGCAGTTGTTTTCTATGTCTTCTTTGATCAATTAATTTTCCAAAAATAAAAACATATTTTTCCGATGCAGGTGATCAATTGGATCAGGAGAACTTTCTTTTAGTTTGGAATAGAATTAACGAAAAGTAAGTGTTGAATGAGCCGAGAGCGGGACTTGAACCCAAGCACCGTGCACTGCGATGGACATGCCAGGAGGCATGTGTAGCGCAGTGCGCCCAGTTGAATGAGCCGAGAGCGGGACTTGAACCCGCGACCTTTTCCTTACCATGGAAATGCTCTACCAGCTGAGCTATCCCGGCTTTCAAAAACGCTCTTAAGAATATGAGCGGGGAACGGGACTCGAACCCGCGACCCTCAGCTTGGAAGGCTGATGCTCTAGCCAACTGAGCTACCCCCGCATAAACAGCGCTGGTACCTCAGTTGCCTAGAGCTGATGCTCTCTGCCTGTTGGTCCGCTGTTTGCGAAACAACTGAGCTACCCCCGCTTAAAAAGCTACCTTCGCGTGATTCTAAGCTGTCTGTTGGTAATTTGGCTTGTTACCGACTTGTTGAGACAGAATTAGAATTTAGGTAAACAATGTGGAGGGAGAAGGATTCGAACCTTCGAAGGCATAAGCCGGCAGATTTACAGTCTGCTCCCTTTGGCCGCTCGGGCACCCCTCCAAATTTGAACTTTGTACTTTTTTGGTCTCGCAAAACGAGACATTTTAAAAGAGCCGACTATCGGAATCGAACCGATGACCTACTGATTACAAGTCAGTTGCTCTGCCAGCTGAGCTAAGTCGGCAATTTCGTTCCCAAAAAGGTGGCCCTAGCTAAAAGAGCAACCCTTTCCTGTCAAGAGAATAGAACCAAAAAAATGCAGATATAGTCATGTTTTTTGATTTTGCCAAGAATGCTTTGCGATGAGTTGCATCCAGATTCTCAAGCGCGATGTTTGGTTATGATGAGAGTGTTTGTTGATCAATAAATAAAGCTTTTTTGGGTATTTTGGTTCTTGCCAAACAGTTATCTCTAAGCTAGTGCTCCCGCGGAATTGGCAATTTGTTCACTTAACTATATAAGTAGACGAAAGCCTTTGAGTTTTTGTGTTCTTGGTTAGATGTCTAACTAGAGCACTTGTTTAAAATCTAATCGATCGTTTTGTGGACCTGTTTCTGACTAAATAAACGGATACGAGAGGTCGCAACGCAAGGTAATCAAAAGGAGAGAATCCGATGTCAAAAGAGAAGTTTGATAGAAGTAAGCCGCACGTGAATATCGGTACGATTGGTCACGTGGATCATGGCAAGACGACATTAACAGCAGCGATCACAAAAACGTTGTCTATGTCAGGTGGAGCGCAAGCGATGGCTTACGATCAGATTGACAAGGCACCAGAAGAGCGTGAGCGCGGTATTACAATTTCGACAGCGCACGTAGAATACCAAACAGAAGCGCGTCACTACGCACACGTGGATTGCCCAGGTCACGCGGATTACGTGAAGAACATGATCACAGGTGCAGCACAGATGGACGGAGCGATATTGGTAGTGAGTGCATCAGATGGTCCAATGCCACAAACACGAGAGCACATTTTGTTAGCACGCCAGGTGGGTGTTCCTTACATCGTGGTGTTTATGAATAAAGTAGACCAAGTGGATGATGAAGAGTTGTTAGACTTGGTTGAGTTGGAAGTGCGAGACTTGTTGAACAAGTACGATTTTCCTGGTGATGACATTCCTATTGTTCGCGGAAGTGCATTGAAAGCATTAGAAGGCGAAGAAGGTGATGTTGGCCAAGGAGCAATTAAGAAATTGATGGAAGCAGTAGATAGCTACATCCCAACGCCAGAGCGTCCGATTGATAAGACATTCTTGATGCCAATCGAAGACGTGTTCAGTATTTCAGGTCGCGGAACAGTTGTGACCGGTCGTGTTGAGCGCGGTATTGTAAAAGTTGGAGAAGAAGTAGAGATCGTGGGAATTAAAGACACACGTAAGACAACAGTAACGGGCGTAGAGATGTTCCGTAAGTTGTTGGACGAAGGTCGAGCAGGAGACAACGTAGGTTGTTTGTTGCGTGGTGTAGATAAAGAAGAAGTGGAGCGAGGACAAGTATTGGCGAAGCCAGGAACGATCACGCCACACAAGAAGTTTAAAGCAGAAGTGTATATTCTGAAAAAAGAAGAGGGTGGACGTCACACGCCATTTTTCGCGAACTACCGACCACAATTTTATTTCCGTACAACAGACGTGACCGGAGTGGTGACGTTGAAAGACGGAACGGAAATGGTGATGCCAGGTGAGAACGTGGAGATCAGTGTAGAATTGATCACACCGATTGCGATGGAAAAGGAATTGCGTTTCGCGATTCGTGAAGGTGGTCGCACAGTTGGTGCTGGTGTTGTAACGGAAATCATTGAGTAAATTTACGGATTTATTTGGTTTTCTAAAGACCAGGGTGGTGTGTTTCACTGTCCTGGTCTTCTTTTTTTATGAAAACAAAGCGCTTTTATTATCTAGAATGTTCTGAATGTAAAAATAGGAACTATAAATTTAAGAATTCTGGCGAAGTAAAAACCAGAGATCTTAAGGTGAAAAAGCACTGTGGTTTTTGTAAAAAACACACAATTCACGTTTCTGTGGATTGATTTAGGTCGGTAGCTCAGTTGGTAGAGCAGCGGTCTCCAAAACCGCGGGTCACAGGTTCGAGTCCTGTCCGGCCTGCCTTAAAATGCCCCTCAATGGCTTGGAGTTTTTATGTCGCAGAAAAAAATTCTAAATATTTGTTTGATTATTGCAGGCTTTTTCCTGTATCTGGTCGCCTCGCAATTTGCGGAACAGCTTTTTGACTGGTTCGATTTGCCGATAAACCAGGGATTTTACATAACAATTCCGAATTTGATCGGGATTTTGGTGGCTGGATTGGGGTATGTGATCACCCTAAAAAGTCGTCGCGCCATGGAATTTTTGGAGTCGTCGGTCTCTGAATTAGCAAAAGTGAGTTACCCAACGCTTAAAGAAGCAAGTCAATCGGCAGTTGTTGTGGTTGTGTTGGTTTCGATTGCGACATTCTTTTTGTGGTTTTTTGATTTTGTTTGGTTGCGAGTGACCAAGTTTATTTTATCGGTATAGTGTTGAGAGGTTTGTCTCATGACGAAGAAATGGTACGTTGTTCATACATATTCGGGGTTTGAGCAGAAGGCAAAACTCTCTCTAGAGGAGCGTATCAAAACCTCTGGTATGGGTGAGTTTTTTGAAGAGGTTTTGGTTCCTGCTGAGACTGTTGTTGAGATTCGTAAGGGTCAAAAGAAAACAACAACTCGTAAATTTTTTCCAAGTTATATCTTGGTTAAGGTGAATCTTACAGAAGAGGCGTGGCATCTTATTAAAGACACTCCTAAGGTGACTGGTTTTGTGGGTAATGGTTCAAATCCTCCCAGTATTCCTGAAGAAGAGGTTTTGAAGATCACACAACGCATTGATGATGGTGAGATGAAGCCGAAGTTGAAATACAGCTTTGATAAAGGTGATTCGGTTCGTGTTATCGATGGTCCGTTCAATACATTTAATGGAACGGTAGAAGAGGTTAACCCTGAAAAAGGTCGCCTTAAAGTGTTGGTGAGTATTTTTGGTCGTGCGACTCCTGTTGATTTGGAGTTCACACAGGTTGAGAAAAATTAAAGTTTTAGCATTTTAAAGGGTAATTTGAGATCGCTCTCGGTTTGTGGTGTTTAATCACGCTCCTGGGTTTGGGTGATCTCGGTATGAAGAATATGGCAAAGAAACCTGTTGGATACATCAAGCTTCAATGTCCTGCTGGGCAGGCAAACCCCGCTCCACCAGTTGGCCCTGCTTTGGGTCAGCATGGCGTCAACATCATGGAGTTTTGTAAAAAGTTTAATGCGGCAACGCAAAAAGATGCAGGAATGATCATTCCTTGTGTGATCACAGTTTATTCTGATCGTTCTTTTACTTTTATTTTAAAGACACCTCCTGCTTCTGTTTTGTTGATGAAAGCGGCAAAGTTGAAAAAGGGTTCCGGTCAGACTGGTAAAGAAAAAGTTGGTAAAGTGACATTGGCTCAGGTTGAAGAGATTGCAAAAATCAAATTGCCTGACTTGAACTGTCACACCATTGAAGCGGCTGTTAACACTGTTCGTGGTACAGCGCGTAGCATGGGCCTAGAAGTTGTAGGGTGAGGTAAAACATGGCTGGTAAAAAGCAAAAAGAGATTCGTTCCGAAATTAAACCCCAAGTGCGTTACGCTTTAGACGACGCGTTGAATTTGGTTAAAAAAGGCGCGACTGCAAAATTTGATGAAACACTCGATGCATCGATTCGTTTGGGTATTGATCCTAAACAATCTGATCAGCAAGTTCGTGGCGCGGTTGTTCTTCCTGAGGGATTGGGAAAAACAATGCGTGTTTTGGTTTTCGCTAAAGGCCCTAAAGAAGCAGAAGCAAAAGATGCTGGTGCTGATTTTGTTGGTGGTGATGATTTAGTCGAAAAAATCCAAGGTGGCTGGTTAGATTTTGATGCTGTGGTTGCAACTCCTGACATGATGGGTGTTGTGAGTAAGGTTGGTAAAATCTTAGGGCCTCGTGGTCTTATGCCTAACCCAAAATTGGGAACAGTGAGCATGGATGTTAAAAAAGCTGTTTCGGATTGCAAAGCGGGTAAGGTTGAATTTCGTAATGAAAAAGCCGGTATCTTGCATGTTCCTTTTGGTAAAAAGAGCTACTCGGCCGATCAGTTAAAAAATAATTTAACTGCTGTTTTGGCAGCGGTTAACAAACTCAAGCCTCAGTCAGCAAAAGGTGTTTATATTCGTAGTTTGAGTTTGTCTTCCACTATGGGTCCTGGCGTCAAAGTTGATGCCACCGAAGTGACCAAATTGGTGGGTTAAAGGTTTTTTTGTTCGTCGGAGACTGAAGGGGCTTAGGCTTAATTCATTCCTTGGTGGGATGGTCCTTCATAGGCGGTAAAGAGCTGACCTTCATCAGATCTATACCCTGTTTGGCGAATAGGAAGGAGAAAGCGATGAATCGTACTGAAAAAGCAGCTGAAATTGAGTCTCTAAAGGCTCGTTTCGCAAACGCTCAGTTGACGATTCTGACCGACTACAAAGGGCTCTCGGTCGCGGATCTTACGGATTTGCGTGGAAAGCTTCATGAAGTTGATTCGTCTTTCAAGGTTGTGAAAAACCGTTTGGCAAAGATTGCTTTAAAAGACTCTGATTTAGAGGGTATTGCGGAGCACTTTGTTGGAACGACAGCCGTGACAACAACTTCAGGCGATCCAACGGGGCCTGCAAAAGTCATATCCAACTTTGCAAAAGAGCACGACGCTCTCAAAATCAAGGTTGGGTGCTTAGATGGTAAAACACTCGAAGTTAAAGACCTTAAAGCTTTGGCAGATTTGCCAAGCCGCGAGGAACTTGTTGCCAAAATGTTGGGTTCGCTCAACGCGCCGGCAACAAACTTGGTGAGTGTTTTGGTTCAAATCCCTCGCCAGTTGGTGACGGTTTTGGGAGCCATCAAAGATCAGAAGGAACAATCAGCTTAATCTTTTTGAGTCGGACTTGGTTTGTCAGTAACGCTGACGACCAGCCATCATCAAAAAGACTTTATTATGACAACAGAAGATATTGTCGAAGCAGTTTCCAAAATGACTGTTTTGGAAGTCGCAGAATTAGTCAAAGCATTCGAAGATAAGTTTGGTGTATCAGCAGCCGCTCCTGTGGCTATTGCAGCTGGTGCCGTAGCTGGAGCAGGCGCTGCTGCAGCTGAAGAAAAAACTGAATTCGATGTTGAGCTAAAAGAAGTTGGCGCTAAGAAAATCGAAGTTATTAAAGAAGTAAGAAGTCTTACTGGCCTCGGTTTGAAAGAAGCCAAGGACATCGTCGAAAGCGCACCTAAAGTAATCAAAGAAGGTGTAGATAAAGACGAAGCCAACAAAATTAAAGAAGCACTAGAAAAAGCTGGTGCTAAAGTTGAACTCAAGTAATCACAAGTTATTTGAGAATTGGTTCGTTCATAGTTTGAGCGAAACGAATATACATTTTGTTCTGCGATGATGGTCCGGTTATCCCGGACCATCTCGTTGGAACCTAGACTGCCTTAAAAGGAGTCATTCATGCCCAAGTCAGTTTCTGACCTTTATCGTTTAAGAAAAGATTTTTCCCGTATCGAAAAAATAGTCGACATCCCCAATCTGATTGATGTTCAAAAGCAATCATACGAAAACTTTTTGCAGATGGGTGCTTCCAGTGATGGTCGTGATGAGTTAGGGCTCCAGTCCGTCTTTAAAAGTGTATTCCCCATAAAAGATTTTAACAATACTGCTTCTCTTGAATTTGTTAGCTATAGCTTTGAGAAGCCTCGTTACGATGTGCAAGAATGTCGCCAGCGCGGTATGACATACGAAGCGCCCATGAAAGTGGTTGTGCGCTTGGTTGTTTGGGACAACGAAGGTGGTGAAGAAGCCCAAACCATTCGTGACGTTAAAGAACAAGAAGTTTACTTTGGTACAATCCCTTTAATGACCCAAAACGGGACTTTTATCATCAACGGGGTTGAGCGTGTGATTGTGTCTCAGTTGCACCGTTCTCCTGGTGTGTTCTTTGAACATGATAAAGGTAAAACTCATGCTTCTGGTAAGTTGCTTTATTCTGCCCGCGTGATCCCTTACCGTGGTTCTTGGTTGGATTTTGAATTTGATACAAAAGATCTTTTGTACGTTCGTATTGACCGTCGTCGTAAAATTCCTGCTACGGTTTTGTTGCGCGCCTTAGAAATGAGCGTGGAAGAAATTCTTGATTACTTCTACGAAAACGAAACAATTCGTGTGGAATCTAAAAAGTTCAATTTGGTGATCAATGAAAACACAATTGGTTTCCGCAGAGCTTCAAAAGACATCAAGATCCCAGGCGAAAAAGAAGTTCTTGTTAAAAAAGATGGCAAGTTCACAAAACGTGTTCTTAAAAGATTAGAAGAACTCAAAGTTAAAGAGTTTGGCATCGACAAAGAAGAGCTCATTGGCCGTGTTTATGCAAAAGACATTGTTGATGAGAGCACTGGCGAAGTTTTGGCCGAGTGTAACGATGTTGTTACAGAAGAAAACCTAGACGCTGTTATTTCTGCAGGAGTCACTGAATTCCAACTTCTTTACATCGATAACCTTAACGTTGGTGGTTATATCCGCAACACCTTGTTAACCGATAAAGTCACATCTCCTGATGAAGCGATTATCGAAATTTACAAGCGTTTGCGCCCAGGTGATCCTTCCACATTAGAAGCGGCAAAAACACTTTTTGAAAACCTTTTCTTTAATGCCGATCGCTACGATTTATCAAAAGTTGGTCGTCTTAAAATTAATCACAAGTTTAGCTTTGATGTTCCATTGGAACAAACAACGCTTCGCAAAGAAGATATTTTACACATCACCAGATACCTTTGTCGTCTTAAAGACGGTTTTGGTAGCGTCGACGATATTGACCATCTTGGTAACCGTCGTGTGCGTGCTGTGGGTGAGCTGCTTGAAAACCAATACCGCATTGGTTTGGTTCGTATGGAGCGCGCCATCAAAGAACGCATGAGCTTGCAAGAAATTGAAACGCTCATGCCAAACGATTTGATCAACGCTAAGCCTGTGTCGGCTGTTGTGAAAGAATTTTTTGGTTCTTCTCAGTTGTCTCAGTTCATGGACCAAACAAACCCGCTTTCAGAGATCACACACAAGCGTCGTTTGTCAGCCTTGGGTCCTGGTGGTTTGACTCGTGATCGTGCGGGCTTTGAAGTTCGCGATGTGCACCCAACGCACTATGGTCGTGTTTGCCCAATTGAAACTCCAGAAGGTCCAAACATTGGTTTGATCACTTCTTTGTCTGCTTACGCGCGTGTTAACGAGTACGGTTTTATCGAAACACCTTACCGCTTGGTTAAAGAGGGTATTGTGCAAGATGAGGTGCGTTACTTTACTGCTTTGGATGAAGAAAAGCACGCCATTGCACAGGCCAATGCCGAGTTGGATGACAACAAGCGTTTTGTAAACGAATACATTTCTTGTCGTCGTGATGGCGAGTTCACTTTGGTGGCTCGAGACGATGTTGGTTTGATGGACGTGTCTCCAAACCAGCTTGTGAGTATCGCGGCTTCTATGATTCCGTTCTTGGAGCATGATGATGCGAACCGTGCTTTGATGGGTTCAAACATGCAACGTCAAGCGGTGCCTTTGTTAGAAGGCGCATCACCAATCGTGGGAACAGGCATGGAAAGTGTTGTTGCTCGTGATTCTGGTGTGACTGTGGTTGCAAAACGAGCAGGAACCATCATGACTGCTGATGCTTCTCGTATTGTGATCAAAGCGGATAAAGTTAAAAAGAAAGAAACCAGTTCTGAAATCGACATCTACAATTTGATTAAATACCAACGTTCGAACCAGAACACTTGTATCAACCAACGTGTTTTGGTGAGCCCAGGCATGAAGGTCGAAGCGGGTGATGTGATTGCTGATGGTCCATCAACAGATCGCGGTGAATTGGCTTTGGGTAAAAACCTTGTCGTGGCCTTTATGCCATGGGGTGGTTATAACTTCGAAGATTCGATTCTTCTTTCTGAAAAACTTTCTCGTGAAGATGTTCTCACATCGATTCACATTGAAGAATTTGAATGTGTGGCTCGTGATACCAAATTGGGTAAAGAAGAGATCACGCGTGATATCCCGAATGTTGGCGAAGAAGCTCTGCGTAACCTAGACGAAACTGGTTTGATTCGTATTGGTGCAGAAGTTCGCGCTGGCGACATTTTGGTTGGTAAAATCACACCTAAAGGTGAAACACAGCTTTCTCCTGAAGAAAAACTTTTGCGAGCTATCTTTGGTGAAAAAGCCGGTGATGTAAAAGACACTTCACTTCGTGTTGGACCTGGGGTTGTTGGCACTGTGATCGCGACTCAGATCTTTTCTCGTGAAGGTGTTGAGCTTGATGATCGTGCTAAGGATCAACAGTCTCAAGCCACTAAGAAACTTAAAAAAGACCAAATTGACGAAATCAAAGCCATTCAAATGAGCTACGATAAACAATTGCGTCAGCTATTGATTGGTCAAACAGCATCGGCAACAATCGTGAACGAAAACGAAAAAGCCGTGTTGCAAGGTGGTAAAAAAATCACAAACGACATCTTGAACAAAGTTGCTATTTCGCACTGGAAAAACATTTCTGTTGAAGATGAAGAAGTCGAAGAGCAAATCGAAGAGATGTTCGATGACATGGAAGATCAAATCGACATGGTCGCCATGATGTACGACCAAAAAGTCAGTAAACTTAAAAAGGGCGATGATCTTCCTCCAGGAGTGATCAAGCTTGTTAAGGTGTACATCGCGATCAAACGTAAGATCATGGTGGGCGATAAAATGGCTGGTCGTCATGGTAACAAAGGTGTCGTGAGTATGATTCTTCCTGAAGAAGACATGCCTTACCTTGAAGATGGAACACCAGTTGATATCGTGTTGAATCCGCTTGGTGTGCCAAGTCGTATGAACATCGGTCAGATTTTAGAAACGCACTTAGGCTGGGCCGGGTTGCGTGTTGGCCAACGCCTTGAGCGCATGGTAGAAAGATCCTTCAATCGCGATAAAGCCATTGAGGTTTTAAACCTTGTTTACAAAGGCAACCAACAGTTTATCGATAAAATCAATGGCATGGATGACAAAGAGCTTATTGCTTTCTGTCGTGATGTCAAAGATGGAATCCGTTTTGCCACCAACGTGTTTGATGGTGCTAACGAAGGCGAGATCAAAGAACTTTTGGAATGTGCTGGTGAAGATTCCAGTGGCCAAAGCTTGTTGTTTGACGGCCGCACAGGGGAAGCTTTTGAAAACTCTGTGACTGTTGGTGTGATGTACATGCTTAAATTGCATCACTTGGTTGACGATAAGATTCACGCACGTTCAATCGGACCATACTCACTTGTGACGCAACAACCATTGGGTGGTAAAGCTCAGTTTGGTGGCCAGCGTTTGGGTGAGATGGAAGTGTGGGCATTGGAAGCCTATGGTGCAGCTTACAGCTTGCAAGAGTTCCTCACTGTAAAATCCGACGACGTTGTTGGTCGAACCAGAATGTATGAGCGCGTTGTAAAAGGTGATCATACTCTTGAGCCTGGTTTGCCAGAGTCATTCAAGGTCTTGATGAAAGAAATGCAAGGTCTTTGTCTCAACGTAGAATTGGTCGAAGAGAAGTAAGGATCCACTTATATTATAAAGTATAAGTGTGTTGTTCTAACTAGGTTTTAAATAATCAAAAGGTCATTATGGATATTTCAATTTTTTTCGAAAAACCCAAGAGCCCTCAAAGCTACAAAGCCATTAAACTTGGCTTAGCAAGTCCGGAGATGATCCGGTCATGGTCTCATGGTGAGGTGAAAAAACCCGAAACCATCAACTACAGAACATTCAAGCCTGAACGTGATGGTTTGTTTTGTGCGAAAATCTTTGGACCTGTTAAAGATTACGAATGTAACTGCGGAAAATACAAACGCATGAAGCATCGTGGTATTGTTTGTGAAAAATGTGGTGTTGAGGTGATCCAATCTAAAGTTCGCCGTGACCGCATGGCTCACATCAATTTGGCAACTCCGGTTGCTCACATTTGGTTTTTAAAATCCCTGCCTTCACGCATTGGGACCTTGTTGAACATCACACTTAAAAATTTAGAAAAAGTGCTTTATTTTGAATCCTACGTTGTTTTGGATCCAGGTAGCACAAATCTTGATACCGCTCAGGTTCTTGATGAAGAAGAGTATCAAAATGCTCGTTCTGAATTTGGTGGTGATTTTGTCGCCGGCATGGGTGGTGTTGCGATTCAAGAACTTCTTCGCAAAATGGATTTAGACGAAGAGTTCAAAAAAGTGAATCAAGCGCTTGCTAAAACCGAATCAGAAGCAACCAAGAAAAAACTTTCAAAACGCCTTAAGGTGATTTTATCTTTCCGTGAATCAAGCAACCGTCCTGAGTGGATGATGCTTGAAGTGGTGCCTGTGATTCCACCGGATCTTAGACCTTTGGTTCCACTCGAAGGTGGTCGTTTTGCAACTTCTGATTTGAATGACCTTTACCGTCGTGTGATCAACAGAAATAACCGTTTGCAAAGATTGCAAGAGCTCAATGCTCCTGAGATCATCATTCGTAACGAAATGCGTATGTTACAAGAAGCGGTTGATGCTCTTCTTGATAACGGTCGTCGTGGTAAAGTTTTCACGGGTGCTAACAAGCGTCCATTGCGTTCTTTGTCCGACATGATCAAAGGCAAGCAAGGTCGTTTCCGTTTGAACCTTTTGGGTAAACGTGTCGATTACTCTGGTCGTTCGGTGATTGTGGTTGGACCTGATTTGCGTTTACACCAATGTGGTCTTCCTAAAAAAATGGCCCTCGAGCTATTCAAACCTTTTATTTACAACAAGCTTGAGCGTAAAGGATTGGCCTCAACAATCAAAAGTGCTCGTAAGATGGTTGAAAACGAGCTTCCCGAGGTTTTCGATATCCTCGAAGAGGTGATCAAAGAGCATCCTGTTATGCTTAACCGTGCTCCAACCTTGCACCGTCTTGGTATTCAAGCATTTGAACCTGTCCTTATTGAGGGCAAGGCCATTCGTTTGCATCCTCTTGTGTGTGTGGCTTTTAACGCCGACTTTGATGGTGACCAAATGGCCGTTCACGTGCCTTTGTCTATCGAAGCTCAAATTGAAGCTCGTGTTTTGATGATGAGCACGAACAATATTCTTTCTCCAGCAAACGGCAAGCCGATCATTGTTCCAACTCAAGATATGGTTCTTGGTTTGTATTACATGACTCGTGAAAGACCTTTCTGCAAAGGTGAGGGCCGTGTATTTGCTGACTTTGATGAAGTTCAAGTTGCTTACGATCATGGTTGTTTGGATCTTCAAGCAAAAATCAAGGTTCGCCTTGAAGGTGAGTTGATCGACTCAACAACAGGTCGTTGTATTTTAGCAACAGTATTGCCCAAAGCGATTCCGTTTAGCGCCATCAACAAAACCATGGATAAAAAAGCCATTGGTGGTTTGATCGACGATTGCTACCGCGTTGCTGGTAACAAAGAAACCGTGTTGCTTGCTGACCGTCTTAAGAACATGGGCTTCCAGTATTCTACAAAAGCAGGGATTTCGATTTGTTTGGATGACATGATTGTTCCTGATTCTAAAGAACCTCTTATCGAAAAAGCGTATGAGCAGGTTTCTGAAATTGAGAACCAATACACAGAAGGTTTGATCACTGATGGCGAACGCTACAACAAAGTGGTCGATATCTGGGCTCAAACAACTGATGTTGTGACTCAAGAAATGATGCAGAACATGAGTTTCCAAATGGTGAAAGACCCTGAAGGAAACGAAAAGAAAATCCCATCGTTTAACTCTATTTACATGATGGCTGACTCTGGTGCTCGTGGTTCTCAACAGCAAATGCGTCAGTTGTCTGGTATGCGTGGTTTGATGGCTAAACCTTCTGGTGAGATCATCGAAACACCGATTACCGCTAACTTCCGTGAAGGCTTGACCGTTCTTCAGTACTTCATTTCAACAAACGGTGCTCGTAAAGGTTTGGCGGATACGGCCTTGAAAACAGCGAACTCGGGTTACCTGACTCGCCGTTTGGTAGACGTGTCTCAGGATGTTATTGTTGGTGAACAAGATTGTGGTACGATTGAAGGTCTTGAGATGACTCCATTGATTGAAAGTGGTGAAGTGATCGAAAGCCTTGGTGACCGTATCTTGGGTCGCGTTGCTGCAGAAGACATTATCGATACATTCTCTGACTCAGTGATTTGTGAAGCTGGTCAAGAGATCGACGAAGAGATTGTCGAGAAGATCGAAGAATCGGGTATCGAAAAAGTTCTGATTCGCTCCGTGTTGACTTGTGAAAGCCGTCGCGGTGTTTGTATTTCTTGTTATGGACGCGATTTATCTCGTGGTTCAAAAGTGAACATTGGTGAGTCGGTTGGTGTGATCGCTGCTCAAAGTATTGGTGAGCCTGGTACTCAGCTTACAATGAGAACCTTCCACATTGGTGGTGCGGCAACCAAGCAAGCGGAACAATCGACTTTGGAAACTCGCCACGAAGGTAAAGTGAAATACAACAACGTTCGTTTCGTTATCAACAAAGAGGGCAAAATCACTGTGATGAATCGTCATGGTGAGGTCCTTATCGTTGATAGCACCGGCCGTGAGCGTGAGCGTTACCCTGTTATTTATGGTGCGATCCTTCATGTTAAAGACGGTGAAGAAGTGAAAGCAAAACAGCTTGTGGCTGACTGGGATCCATACACCGTGCCGATTTTGACAGAGGTTGATGGTAAGGTTGAATTTGATGACGTGATCGAAGGCCAATCAATGCAAGAGGTCATCGATGAGGTGACTGGTCGTTCACGTAAGATCATTGTTGAATCTAAAAACAAAGATCAGCGTCCTCGTATCGTTCTTCGTGACGAAAATGGCGAAGGCATTAAGTTGCCATCGGGTGTTGATGCTCGTTACTTGTTGCCAGTGGGCACAAACATTGTTTGTAACCACGGTGATACAATTAAAGCGGGTGATGTTTTGGCGAAGATTCCTCGTGAAACTACCAAAACAAAAGATATTACCGGTGGTCTTCCACGTGTTGCTGAGCTTTTTGAAGCCAGAAAGCCAAAAGATTGCGCAATCATTTCTGAAATTGATGGTGTGATTTCATTTGGTAAAGACACCAAAGGCAAACGAAAAGTTATTGTGACTCCTGAAGTGGGAGATGCTTACGAGTACCTCATTCCTAAAGGCAAGCACATCACAGTTCACGAAGGTGAGTATGTGAAAGCTGGTGAGCCTCTTATGGATGGTTCTTCGAATCCTCACGATATCCTCAAAGTATTGGGTGAAAAAGCCTTGGCTAAATACCTAACAGATGAGGTGCAAGAGGTTTACCGCTTACAAGGTGTGAAAATTAACGATAAGCACATCGAAGTGATTGTTCGTCAGATGTTGTCTAAGGTTCGCGTTGTTGAGCCAGGCGATTCAACGTTCTTGATCGACGAGCCTGTTGACCGTTTTGTGTTCGATGAAGCCAATGATTCTATTAAGAAGAAAAAAGGCAAATTGGCCATTGCGGAACCATTGCTCTTGGGTATCACCAAGGCTTCGTTGACAACAGAAAGCTTCATTTCAGCGGCGTCCTTCCAAGAAACCACTAAGGTTCTCACAGAAGCGGCGATCTCGGGTAAGGTCGATAAGCTAAGAGGCCTTAAAGAGAACGTGATCATGGGTCGTTTGATTCCAGCAGGAACAGGTTTGCAAGAGTACCAAGAGGTCAAAGCAGCTGTTCTAGAAGCGGATAAAGAAGATAATGACGAAGGCGCTGAATCAGAAGATCAGCAGGCTATTGCTTAAAATTTAAAGGCTAGAATACCGGAAAATAGAGGTTTTTAGCCGGGTAAAAAATAAATATTATTTTGTTGTGGCCGCCTAGCAAGTTATGTTAGAGCGGCCGCTCTTCTTTAAGAGAAAATAAAGATGGCTCGGGGAAAGCCTGGGTCCGTCACAAGTTTCACGGAAGAGATCGTGAAACTGTCGTATTAATTAAATTATTTGACTTAGCCTCCCAGAGGCTTCTTGACAGTTTTATTAGTGTTTTGATAAAAACCGCCCACTTTTGTCGGTTTGTATCGATTTTTTAGAATTTATTTAATAAATTCAAGTGTTTACAGATAGGATTAAGAGAAAATATGCCTACTATTAATCAGCTTATTAAAAAAGGTCGCAAGAAGAAGGTTTATAAAACATCTTCTCCTGCATTGGATAGTTGTCCTCAAAAGCGCGGTGTTTGTGTGCGTGTGTACACAACAACCCCTAAGAAACCGAACTCGGCTCTTCGTAAGGTGGCTCGTGTGCGTTTAACGAACGGTATCGAGGTGACTTCCTATATTCCTGGAGAAGGTCATAACTTACAAGAACACTCCGTGGTATTGATTCGCGGTGGTCGTGTAAAAGATTTGCCAGGTGTGCGTTACCATATCGTGCGCGGTTCGCATGATACGCATGGTGTTGAAAAGCGTCGTCAGCGTCGTTCTAAGTACGGTGCTAAGCGACCCAAGTAAGGTTTTAGCTTTTAAATAAAGGTCTGACTTATGAGTAGAAAAGGACAAGCGCCTAAAAGAAAAATCAATCCCGATCCAAAGTTTCGCGATAAAACGATAAGTAAATTTATCAATCGCCTTATGTGGGATGGTAAAAAGAGCGTTGCTGAAAAAGTTTTTTACGGCTGTGTTGACGTGATCGAAGAAAAAACCGGTGAAGATGGTTTGAAAGTTTTTCGTCAAGCTATGGATAACGTGAAGCCGCATTTGGAAGTTCGTTCTCGCCGTGTTGGCGGTTCAAACTACCAGGTTCCTGTTGAGGTGCGTGCTGATCGTAAGATTGCTTTGGCAATGCGTTGGATTATTGCAGCGGCTCGTTCTCGCGGAGAAAAAAGTATGGAGCAGCGTTTGGCAGCTGAGCTTATGGATGCTGTTCAAAAACGTGGTGCGGCAATGAAGAAGCGTGAAGATGTTCATAAAATGGCTGAGGCCAACAGAGCGTTTTCTCACTTCCGTTGGTAAGGTTTATTTTAGGGGTATGGCATGGCTAGTGGCCCGGCCAGTTTTGATCTTTCAAAATTAAGAAACATTGGGATTGTTGCGCATATTGATGCCGGCAAAACCACAACGACCGAGCGTATTTTATTTTACACTGGTCGTCTTCATAAAATGGGTGAGGTCCATGAAGGGACTGCGACCATGGATTGGATGGCTCAAGAGCAAGAGCGAGGCATCACAATCACTTCGGCTGCGACCACCTGTTTTTGGAAGGATTGCAAAATCAATATCATTGATACGCCTGGGCATGTTGATTTCACGATTGAGGTCGAGCGTAGCTTGAGGGTTTTGGATGGTGTTGTTGGTGTGTTTTGTGCTGTCGGTGGTGTTGAGCCACAAAGTGAAACGGTTTGGCGGCAGGCTGACAAATATAAAGTTCCTCGGATCGCATTCATTAATAAAATGGATCGCGTGGGGGCAGATTTTAACCAATGTGTTGATCAGATTTCGGAACGGTTGGGGCATAAGCCTTTGCCGATTCAAATCCCGATTGGAAAAGAAGCGGATTTTGCTGGTGTTGTTGATATTATTTCCAATCAGGCTGTTCTTTGGAAAACTGAATTAGGTGATACCTTTGAATTAGCAGAAGTGCCTGCTGATCTTAAAGATGATGTGGCGAAAGCTCGTGAGCATTTGCTTGAGATTGTTTCTGAGCAAGATGATTCTCTTTTAGAGGCGTATCTTGAAGGCAAAGAAATTGATCCAGAGCAAATCTGGGCTGCCTTAAGACAGTCTTGTCTTAAGCAACAGTGTGTGCCGGTGCTTTGTGGTTCGGCATTTAAAAATAAAGGTGTGCAGCCTTTGTTGGATGCTGTTGTGCGTTTGTTGCCAAGTCCTTTGGATTTGCCTCCTGTCGATGGAGTCTCTCCTGATGGGCAGCAAAAAATGCAGCGCAAGCCATCTGTCAAAGAGCCATTCTCTGCTTTGGCTTTTAAGATCATGTCAGATCCTTTTGTGGGCAGTGTTTGTTTCATGAGAGTTTATTCCGGTTCCTTTCAGGTGGGTAAGCATGTTTATAATGTTTCCTCTAACAAGAAGGAGCGTGTTGGTAAGCTTTTACAAATTCACGCCAACAAAAGAGAAGAGATTCAGGTTGCTGAAGCTGGTGATATTGTGGCGGTGGTTGGTTTGCGTTTCACAAAAACGGGTGACACGCTTGCGGATCAAGAAAAGCCAATTGTTTTAGAGCGTCTCAATATTCCTGAGCCAGTGATTAATCTGGCTGTTGAACCCAAGACTAAGGCTGATCAAGACAAATTGTCTGAATCGCTTGACCGTCTCATGTTAGAGGATCCCACTTTTAAAGTGCGGACTGACGAAGAGTCTGGGCAGATTATTTTGTCGGGAATGGGTGAATTGCATTTGGAGATCATCACAGATCGACTTTTAAGAGAGTTTAAAGTGGGTGCCAATGTTGGGCGGCCTCAGGTTGCTTACCGGGAAACAATTCAGCAATCTGTTGAACACAGTGTTGTTTACGACAAGGTTGTTGGTAGCCAAAAGCATTTTGCAAAAGTGACGTTGAGGTTTTCTCATTTGGAAGAGGGTGAGTTTGAGTTTGTTGACGCCATCGATTCCAAAACGGTGCCAAAAGAATTTATTGAAGCTGTTCGATCAGGTGTGCGTGAGTCTTTAGACAATGGTGTTGTTGCTGGTTATCCTGTGATTAATTTAAAAGCCGAGTTGTTGGCTTTGGAGCACAGCGATGAAGATAGCACAGAGATTTCTTTTAAGGTGGCTGCTTCTCTCTGTTTTAGAGAGGCTGTTTTAAAAGCAGAACCAGTTATTTTAGAGCCACTCATGAAAGTCGAAGTGGTGAGTCCCGATGAGTTTATGGGAGATGTGATTGCGGATTTGAATGCTCGTCGAGGAAAAGTTTTGAAAATGGAAAAGCGTGGGGTTGCTCAAGTGATCGATGCGTTGGTTCCATTGGCTAAGATGTTTGGCTACGCAACAGACCTTCGGTCTGTGAGTCAAGGACGAGCGTCTTACACCATGATGGTGCAAGGGTATCAGCAAGTGCCTGCAGCGGTGCAGCAAGAAATTGTAGCTCGCATCAGAGGTTATGCCTGATTTGGTTTAGATTTTTTTGATATCTGTTTGGTGACAGGTATCGGTTATTTTTTAGGATGATTTAAAAGGAGAGAATCCGATGTCAAAAGAGAAGTTTGATAGAAGTAAGCCGCACGTGAATATCGGTACGATTGGTCACGTGGATCATGGCAAGACGACATTAACAGCAGCGATCACAAAGACGTTGTCAGAGTCAGGTGGAGCGCAAGCGATGGCTTACGATCAGATTGACAAGGCACCAGAAGAGCGTGAGCGCGGTATTACAATTTCGACAGCGCACGTAGAATACCAAACAGAAGCGCGTCACTACGCACACGTGGATTGCCCAGGTCACGCGGATTACGTGAAGAACATGATCACAGGTGCAGCACAGATGGACGGAGCGATATTGGTAGTGAGTGCATCAGATGGTCCAATGCCACAAACACGAGAGCACATTTTGTTAGCACGCCAGGTGGGTGTTCCTTACATCGTGGTGTTCATGAATAAAGTAGACCAAGTGGATGATGAAGAGTTGTTAGACTTGGTTGAGTTGGAAGTGCGTGACTTGTTGAACAAGTACGATTTCCCTGGTGATGACATTCCTATTGTTCGCGGAAGTGCATTGAAAGCATTAGAAGGCGAAGAAGGTGATGTTGGCCAAGGAGCAATTAAGAAATTGATGGAAGCAGTAGATAGCTACATCCCAACGCCAGAGCGTCCGATTGATAAGACATTCTTGATGCCAATCGAAGACGTGTTCAGTATTTCAGGTCGCGGAACAGTTGTGACCGGTCGTGTTGAGCGCGGTATTGTAAAAGTTGGAGAAGAAGTAGAGATCGTGGGAATTAAAGACACACGTAAGACAACAGTAACGGGCGTAGAGATGTTCCGTAAGTTGTTGGACGAAGGTCGAGCAGGAGACAACGTAGGTTGTTTGTTACGTGGTGTAGATAAAGAAGAAGTGGAGCGAGGACAAGTATTGGCGAAGCCAGGAACGATCACGCCACACAAGAAGTTTAAAGCAGAAGTGTATATTCTGAAAAAAGAAGAGGGTGGACGTCACACGCCATTTTTCGCGAACTACCGACCACAATTTTATTTCCGTACAACAGACGTGACCGGAGTGGTGACGTTGAAAGACGGAACAGAAATGGTGATGCCAGGTGAGAACGTGGAGATCAGTGTAGAATTGATCACGCCGATTGCGATGGAAAAGGAATTGCGTTTCGCGATTCGTGAAGGTGGTCGCACAGTTGGTGCCGGTGTTGTAACGGAAATCATTGAGTAATTGTTGATAAATAAAAAAGAGTAGGAATTATCTATGGCAACAACAGATTACAAAGGTCAAAAAGTACGGATCCGCTTAAAAGCATTTGATCACAAGCTTCTTGATCAATCCACTGTTGAGATCGTTGACACAGCAAAGCGTACAGGCGCTCGTCTTTCGGGTCCTATTCCTTTGCCAACGAAGATTTCAAAATACGCAGTGCTTCGTTCACCTCACGTGAACAAAAAATCGATGGAACATTTTGAATTACGTGTGCACAAACGTTTGCTCGATATTTTAGAGCCGACTCAGCAAACAATCGATGCTTTGATGAAGCTCGACTTGTCTGCAGGTGTTGATGTTGAAATCAAAATGATCTGATTGTTGCTTGAATTAATTCGTCCCTGGAGGATGTGATGGCTGGTTTTATTGGTGAAAAATTAGGAATGACTCAAATCTTCGACGAAGAAGGTCTTGTTGTTCCTGTGACCATTGTAAAAATTAAAGAAAACGTAGTTGTTTCTCTTAAAACAAAAGAGAGCGATGGCTACAACGCGGTTCAAATCGGTTATGGCAAACAAAAAGAAAGCCGTTTGAACAAACCCAAATTGGGTCACTTTAAAAAAGGCGGAGTGGACGCTTTTGCTAACTTAAAAGAATTCCGTACAGACAACGCGGCTTCTTACAAAGTTGGTATGGCTGTTGATGCTTCTGCTTTTAAAGTTGGCGATATCTTAGATGTACAAGGTCGCGGCAAAGGTAAAGGCTTCCAAGGTGTTATGAAGCGTTATCACTTTGCAGGTGGTTGTGATTCACACGGTAACTCTGTTTCTCACCGTGTTCCTGGTTCTATTGGCCAAAACACGTTCCCAGGCAAAGTGATCAAAGGTAAGAAATTACCAGGTCACATGGGTAGCGAAACAGTCACTGTGAAAAACATCAAAGTTGTTGGTGTTGAAGAAGAGCAAGGTTTGATTCTTGTGAAGGGTGCTATCCCTGGTTCAAAGAACTCCATTGTGAACTTGATGCCTAAAGCAGGTGACTTTGAATCGAGATTTTTAGAAGCAAAAGAAGAAGCGCAAGCTTCATAAAGAGGTGAATTATGGCGATTCAAGTAATTGATCAAAATAATAAAAAAGTTGGTGAAGTTGCTTTGGCTGGCAATGAGTCAGAAAAAGTGAACAAGGCTGTTTTGTATTACGCGATTAAAGCCACACGTAATAACCAACGACATGGTACTGCTGCTGTTAAAGACAGAAGCGATGTTAAATTAACAAATAAAAAGATCTACCGCCAAAAAGGCACAGGTAACGCTCGTCACGGCGCGCGTTCTGCTAACATTTTTGTTGGTGGTGGTTCTGCTCATGGTCCGCGTCCGCGTTCTTATTTTGAAAAACAAAATAAGAAATTCAAAGCGAAGAGCTACCAAGAGATCTTTAAGTACCTTATTCAGAATAATGGTCTTTTTGTTGTAGAAGGATTCAAATTTAAAAAACCTTCTACTAAAGAAGCTGCTAAGTTTTTGAGTGGCATTAATGTCAACAAAGCTTTGGTGGTTTTGCCAAAAGAAGAAGCCAACGCACAACTTTCTTTCCGCAATATTCGCGATGTTAAAGTTGTTAACGAAGAAAACATCAGTTTTCTAGAGCTGGCTCGTTATGAAAATGTTGTGATGCTCGCTAAAACATTTGAGAGCATTAAAGGCAGGTATGCATTATGACAATCTATGACGTAATCAAAAAGCCTTTGGTGACTGAAAAGTCTAACGTCTTAAAAGAAGCCAATGGCACATATGTTTTTGAAGTGAACGCCGCTGCGGACAAACCTTTGATCAAAAAGAGCGTTGAAGAGCTTTTTGGTGTGAAGGTGAAATCTGTTCAGACCTCTATCCAGCCAGGCAAATACAAGCGTTTTGGTAAGGCTGCTGGAAAAACAAAAGCGGTTAAAAAAGCAATGGTGACCTTATCAGAAGGTAAGATCGAGCTTTTTGAAGGTGTTTAATCAATCTTAGATGGAACAGATCATCTGAGAAAGTGGAGTGAGTTGTGAGAAAATTTAGACCAACAAGTGCTGGTGTACGATTTCAAACGGTTTCTGATTTTAAAGAAATCACAAGAAGCGAGCCAGAAAAGTCTTTAACAGAACCTCTAACCAGTAAAGCTGGACGTAACAGTCATGGCCGTATCACATCACGTTACCGTGGTGGTGGTCACAAGCGTCGTTACCGCATTATCGATTTCAAACGTAACAAGCTTGATATCCCTGCAACAGTTGTTTCTATTGAATACGATCCAAACCGTTCTGCTAACATTGCTTTGTTGAATTACGTGGATGGTGAAAAACGTTATATCATTGCACCAGAAGGCTTAAAAGTTGGCCAAACAGTGCTTTCATCAAACGATGCCATCGATATCGAAGTGGGTAACTCTTTGCCTCTTAAACACATCCCTGTTGGTGCTGGTGTTTATAACATCGAACTTAAACCGGGTGCTGGTGGCAAAATGGTTCGTAGCGCAGGAACCTCTGCTCAGCTTATGGCTAAAGAGGGCACTTACGCTTTGATCAAACTCCCAAGTGGCTCTGTGAGAAAAGTTTTGGTTGCCTGCCGCGCAACCATCGGTTCTGTTGGCAATCGCGATCACGAAAACCTCACCATTGGTAAGGCTGGTCGTAATCGTTGGTTGGGACGCCGCGGTCATGTTCGTGGTACTGTGATGAACCCTGTTGATCACCCGCATGGTGGCGGTCATGGTCGCGATCATGGTGGACGTCATCCTGTGACTCCTTGGGGTCAACCAACAAAAGGATTTAAAACGCGTAAAAACAAGCGTACATCTAAATTCATCATTGAAGGTCGCACTAAGAGTCGTCGTAAATAAGGACTGATACTTAAGGATTTATTAACCGAGAGAGAATTATGGCACGATCAATTAAAAAAGGCCCTTTCATTGACCAGCACTTGGAAAAGAAAGTGGAAGAGGCTGTTAAATCAGGTAACAAAAAAGTGATTAAGACATGGTCACGTCGCTCAACCATTAGTCCCGATTTTATCGGACTGACATTTGCTGTTCATAATGGACGTAAATTCATTCCTGTTTATGTATCGGAAAATATGGTTGGCCATAAGTTGGGTGAATTTGCTCACACAAGAACATTTGTCCAGCATGCTGGTGATCGCAAGAAGTGATAAATACTTAAGGAGTTGTTGTGGAATTCAAAGCAAGAATTAAAAATTTAAGAGTCTCACCCATTAAGCTTCGTCAAGTAGTTGATTTAGCACGTGGTAAACAAGTTCAACGCGCAATTGATTCATTGCGTTTTGAAAAAAGAGCAAACGCAAAAGACATTCAAAAGCTCATTGAGTCTGCTGTTAATAACGCGAGCCAAAGCCGCGGTGTTAATTTGGATAGCCTTTACGTTAAGCAAATTTTTGTTGATCAAGGTCCAACCTACAAACGGTTTATGACAAGAGCTCGCGGTGGTGCATCTCGAATTCTTAAGAGAACATCGCATGTGACCGTTATTTTGGACGAGAAAGTTTAAGGATTTAAGGAGAATTCATGGGACAAAAGACACATCCAATTGGGTTTCGTGTAGGGATTTCTAAGCCTTGGTTGTCAAAGTGGTATGCTGATCGCAATTATGCGGAATGGCTTCACGAAGACATTAAGTTTCGTAAAATGATTAAGAAACGCCTTTACACTATGGGTATTTCTAAAATCGATATCGAACGTGCCGCGACAAAAGTTAAAGTGACCATTCACACGTCGCGCCCTGGTTTGGTGATTGGTAAAAAAGGTGCTGGTATCGACACTCTTAGAGCTGATCTTCAAAAACTCACGAATAACGTTGTGTTTTTAAACATCCAAGAAGTTCGTAAAGCGGAATTGGATGCTCAATTGATCGCTGAAAACATCGCATTGCAATTAGAGCGTCGTGTAGCTTTCCGCCGAGCCATGAAAAAATGTGTTCAAACCACGATGAAATTTGGTGCTAAGGGCATCAAGGTTATGTGTAGCGGTCGTTTAGCTGGTGCTGAGATCGCTCGTACAGAGTGGTACCGTGAAGGACAAGTTCCTTTGCACACGCTTCGTGCTGATATCGATTATGGATTCGCAGAAGCATTGACCACCTACGGCATCATTGGTGTTCGTATTTGGTTGTACAAAGGTGATGTGGTCATCAACTAAGAGTTGTTAGACCCTTTTAGCTTATTAAGTATATAACTTCGGAGCAGTATTATGTTGATGCCCAAGAAGACAAAATTTAGAAAAATGCAGAAAGGCCGCCTACGTGGTAAGGCTACTCGCGGTATAAACCTTGATTTTGGTGATTTTGGCTTGCAAGTCACTGAAACTGGTTTTATTACGGCGCGCCAAATTGAGGCGGCTCGTATTGCCATGACTCGCTGTATTAAGCGTGGTGGTAAGGTTTGGATTCGTGTTTTTCCAGATAAACCAATCACAAGTAAACCGGCCGAAACTCGTATGGGTAAAGGGAAGGGCTCTCCAGAATACTGGGTAGCTCCTGTAAAAGCGGGTCGCATGATTTATGAGATGGAAGGTGTGACGCTAGACATTGCTATCAAAGCATTGACTTTGGCTAAACACAAACTCCCTCTGAAAACCAAAATTGTGGTTAGAAACGAGAACTACCGTGAAGTATAACGAAATAAAAGACATGTCCGAAAAGGACCTTTTGGCAAAAGATAAAGAATTAAGAAACGAGCTTTTCCAGCTGTCTTTAAAGGGTAAAACGGCTCAGTTGGAAAAAAAGCACCTTATTCGTGAAAATAGACGCAACATTGCACGCGTTCAGACGAAGCTAACGGAGCTTAAGAACAAAAGCGAATCATAATAGGGTGTTACGTTTTTTAGGTTTAGATACCAAGAGCAAGAGAGAATACTATGTCAAATAGCAAAAGAACATTTGAAGGTGTGGTTCTGAGCAACAAAATGGACAAAACAGTCGTTGTTCAGATTAAAGAATCGGTGATGCACCCCGTATTTAAAAAATACCACACGGTTAAAAAGAAATACAAAGCACATGATCCTAAAAATGAATGCACTATTGGTGATCGTGTTGTGATTTGTGAATCTCGTCCTTTAAGTAAGCACAAGCGTTGGGCGGTGATGAAAATTGTTCAAAAGGCAGCGTAATTTTAAATAAGGCTGTTTGGAGGTTGTCATGATTCAAATGACTACAGAATTAAGTTCGGCAGATAACTCAGGTGCAAAGCGTTTGTACTGCATCAAAGTATTGGGTGGATCAAAAAGAAAATACGCTTCAGTGGGCGATGTGATTGTTGTCTCTGTTAAAGAAGCGTTGCCTAACTCTAAAGTTAAAAAAGGTGACGTTCGTAAGGCTGTGATTGTTCGCACTCGCAAAGAGATTCGTCGTCGCGATGGCACTTACATTCGTTTTGATGAAAACTCAGTTGTTTTGATTGATAACAATGGTGAGCCAGTAGGGACTCGTATTTTTGGTCCAGTGGCCCGTGAATTACGTGCTAAGAAATTCATGAAGATTGTTTCTTTAGCTCCAGAGGTTCTTTAGTCCTGGTTTTTTTCCAGGCCTGTGAGGTTTTTTATGTTGATGCAAGATAAATACAAAAAAGAAGTGATTCCAGCTTTGATGAAGCGTTTGGATATCAAGAACCCTATGTTGGTGCCTCAGTTTAAGAAAATTGTGGTGAACTCTTCTACGGGTGAGGCTTTGCAAAATCCAAAAACTTTGGATGCAATTGCTCAAGATTTGGCAACCATTACGGGGCAAAAGCCTGTTATTCGTAAAGCAAAAAAATCGATTGCGGGTTTTAAATTACGTGAAGGCCAACCCATTGGCGTTTCCGTAACTTTGCGTCGTAAAAGCATGTACGAATTTTACAACCGTATGGTTAACATTGCTTTCCCTCGTTCACGCGACTTCCGTGGTTTTTCACGTAAAGGTTTCGATGGTCGTGGTAACTACTCTTTGGGTATTACGGAACAAATCATTTTCCCAGAGATTCTTCCTGAGAAAGTAGAAAAAATCAGAGGCATGAATGTCACGATCGTGACTTCTGCACAAACCAACGAAGATGCGTTGGCCTTGTTAGAGGAAATGGGTTTTCCATTTAGAAAGTGAAAATAGTTTTTAAGGAGATAACAGAATGGCTAAGAAATCCTGTATGGCAAAAGCGGCAAGAAAGCCAAAGTTTAGCGCGCGTAAAGTGAACCGTTGTCCTTTGTGCGGCCGTGACCAAGGTTTTATGAGAAAATTCAGCATGTGTCGTTTGTGCTTTAGAAAACGCGCACTCAATGGCGAGTTGCCTGGTGTGACCAAGTCAAGCTGGTAAGAGGAATTAGAGGTAATATATTATGAACAC
Source organism: Deltaproteobacteria bacterium (assembly GCA_024233595.1). Lineage (GTDB taxonomy): Bacteria > UBA10199 > UBA10199 > UBA10199 > JADGCS01 > JACKPK01. The sequence goes on along the minus strand of JACKPK010000001.1, from coordinate 287,863 downwards.
AACAGATCCCATTGCAGATTTACTCACACGAATCAGAAACTCGGTTAAAGCGCGTAAAGCAGATTGTGTGATTCCTGCTTCAAAAGAAAAAGAAAGCATCCTTAAAATTCTAAAAGAGGCAGGCTACATTAAAAATTATGTTCGCCAAGAGAAAAAGCCTCAAGATGATTTGGTTGTCATTCACAAATATGTTGGGAAAACAAACGCTCCCGTTTTTCACTCATTAAAACGTGTTAGTAAGCCTGGTCGCCGTGTTTACAAAGGCTACCAAGAAATCAAACCCGTTTTAGATGGTGTTGGTTTGTCAATTGTTTCTACCCCAAAAGGCATCATGGCAGATACAGATGCCCGTAAAAATAAAGTGGGTGGCGAAATTTTGTGCGAGATTTGGTAATTAAAGAGGTTTCATTATGTCACGGACAGGGAAAAAGCCGGTTGTTATACCAGAAAAAGTAAAAGTTCAGTTCAACGCTGGTGCATTCACAGCAGAAGGTCCTTTGGGTAAGGAAATTGTTGCTGTTAACGAATTAGCCTTACTTAATATTTCTGAAAAAGAAATCAAAGTAGACCGAGTTAATGATAGCAAGCAAGCGCGTTGTGTTCATGGTCTTGTGAGATCACTTGTTTCAAACGCTGTTGAAGGTGTTGCTTCTGGTTTTACAAAAAATTTAGAAATCAACGGTGTTGGTTACCGTGCGGAAGTAAAAGGTAAAATCCTTAAACTCAATTTGGGTTTTTCGCACATTGTCGATTTTCCAATTCCTGAAGGAATTAAAATCACAGCAAAAGAGCCAACTAAAATTGAAATCACTGGTTCTAACAAAGAACTGGTTGGACGAGTTGCTGCAAAAATTAGAGGTTACCGACCACCTGAGCCATACAAAGGCAAAGGTGTAAAATACGCTGAAGAAGTGATTGTGCGTAAAGTTGGTAAAGCCGCAGGAGGCAAGTAATGGCACACATTAATAAAACGCTTAGACAAAAAAGAAAAACACGTATTCGTAAGAAAATTTCTGGAACTGCTGATCGTCCACGTTTGTCGGTATTCAAAAGCAATCGCTATTTGTATGCACAAGTGATTGACGATTTAGCACAAAAAACATTGGTTTCAGCAAGCACTCTTAAAGAGGGCACAGGCTCCAATAAAGCCGCTGCTACTAAATTAGGTGCGGTTGTTGCGGAAAAAGCCTTGGCTCAAAAAATTGAGTCAGTGATTTTCGATCGTAGTGGTTACCGCTATCATGGTGTTATTAAAGAAATTGCTGATTCAGCAAGAAATGCCGGCCTTAAGTTTTAATGATTTGGAGGATTTGTGTCTGATAACGAGAAAAAAGTAGAAGAGCAAAAAGAAAGCCCAGCAGAGCAAGTAGCAGAAGCTCCTCAGGCCGAAGCTAATACAGAAGAAGCAACTCAGGCTGCTGAAGCAAGCTCTGAAGAAGCTCCTAAAGCGAAAAAACAAGCTTCTAAAAAAGAAACAAAGATTGTTCGTGAAAAAGCAGCTGAGCAAGACGAGGAAGACTTAGGCCCTCGTACTGTTGACCGTGTTGTTCACATTAGCCGTGTTGCGAAAGTGGTAAAAGGCGGACGTCGTTTTAGCTTTTCAGCCTTGGTTGTGAGCGGTGACGGACAAGGCCAGGTTGGCTTTGGATTGGGCAAAGCAAACGAAGTTCCTGATGCGATTCGCAAAGGTGCCGAAGCAGCTCGTCGTTCTATGATCAGCGTGCCTATGGCCGAAAAAACAATCCCACACGATATTGTGGGTGTTTTTGGATCTGGACGTGTTCTTATGAAGAAAGCAAGTCCTGGTACAGGTGTTATTGCTGGTGGTGCTGTTCGTGCTATTTTGGAAACAGCTGGTGTTCACGACATCCTAACCAAGTGCATTGGAACAAGTAACCCTCATAATGCTATTCGTGCGACATTTGCAGGTTTAAAACAATTGCAGGATCCTGTTAAAAAACAAGAGATCCTCGCTCAAGTAGGGAATGAGTCATGAGTATCAAAATTAAGTATGTTCACAGTCCCATCGGTCGCAACAAAAAGCAAAAAGAAGCGGTCCGTTGCTTGGGCTTCACAAGATTAAATCAGGTTAAAGAATTCCCTGATAATCCAAGTATCAGAGGAATCATTAAAAAAATCCCTCACCTTATTCAGGTGGTCGAGGGTTAATAGCATAAGGGCGATTGCCTTTATTGCTCAGGAAGGATCTTACAATGTTGCTTAACACGATTCGTGCTCCTAAAGGAGCTACAAAAAGCAAAAAAAGATTAGGACGAGGCGAGTCTTCGGGCTTGGGTAAAACCAGTGGTCGTGGACACAAAGGCCAAAAAGCTCGTTCTGGTGGTTATCACAAGGTTGGTTTTGAGGGCGGTCAAATGCCGTTGGCAAGACGTCTTCCTAAACGTGGTTTCACAAACATCTTTCAAAAGTCATTTGTTGTCTTAAACGTTTCCGATTTGGCTTCTTTTAAAGATCAAAAAGAAATCTCCATTGATGCTCTTCTAGAGAAAAAATTGATCAAGAAGTCGGCCGTTGCTCTTAAAATTTTGGGTGATGGTGAAATCGATTTTCCTTTGACGATTAAGGCTGCAAAGTTTTCAAAATCTGCTAAAGAAAAAATTGAAAAAGCAGGTGGTCAAGCCATAGTTGTCTAAGGGGGCTCATCTTGGCAAATTCAATTGCTAATCTTACCAGGTTACCCGACCTGCGTAAGCGTTTGGTTTTTACGTTCGTAATGTTAGCCATTTATCGCTTTGGAGTTTTTGTACCGACTCCAGGTATCGATGTTGGCAAGTTGCAGCAGGCCCTTTTTGGTGGCCAGTCTGGCGGCACAATCTTTGAGATCGTTAACTTGTTTTCAGGCGGTGCGCTTGAGCAGTTTTCGATTTTCGCTTTGGGCATCATGCCTTATATTAGTGCTTCCATTATTTTCCAGCTCTTAACTGTTTCCATTCCCGCTTTAAAAAAGCTTCAAGAAGAAGGCGAAGCTGGGCGTAACAAGATCAATCAATGGACGCGTTACGGAACGGTTGCTTTGGCATTGGTTCAAGGGTTTGGGATTAGCTACGGCTTGCTCAATCAAGGTTATGTTCTTGCGAACATGTCTGGACCTCGTTTTGTTTTAACAACCATCATCAGTCTTGCTGCTGGTACTTGTTTTATTATGTGGTTGGGGGAACAAATCACGGAACGTGGCATTGGTAATGGTATTTCCTTATTGATTTTTGCTGGTATCGTTGCTCGCATTCCAAAGGGTTTTGTTGATGCCTGGTTTAACCGCGATGAGTACTTTGGTGTTTTTGGCTTTGCGATGTTATTGGCGTTCTTATTTGCCATTGTCACTGCAGTGATTTTCTTTGAGCGTTGCCACCGTCGGGTTCCTATTCATTACGCAAAAAGAGTTGTTGGTCGTCGTTTGATGCAAGGTCAAACAAGTCACTTGCCACTTAAGATCAACATGGCTGGTGTGATTCCTCCAATTTTTGCTTCGTCTATTCTTTTGTTCCCGGCAACAATTGCGAATTTTGTGACCTCTGATCAATTGCAGCAGGTTGTGAATTTTTTCACAGTAGGTTGGTTTTTTAACACCATGTATGTTGCTGCGATTATCTTTTTCACTTATTTCTACACAGCGGTTACTTTTAATCCTGCCGATGTTGCAGAGAACTTGCAAAAGCAGGGCGGTTTTATTCCTGGCATTCGTCCAGGTAAACCAACAAGCGATTACCTCGATAGCATTTTAACCAAAATCACTTTAGGTGGTGCTTTGTATTTAGCCGTGATCTGTGTGGTGCCTCAGTTTTTAATCAGTCAGTTTAATATCCCTTCTAGCTTGGCTTACACCTTTGGCGGAACCTCTGTTCTGATCGTTGTGGGCGTTGCTGTGGATACAGTTGCTCAAATGGAATCTCATTTGATTAATCGTAACTACGAAGGGTTTCTTGGGCCAAAAGGTGGACGATTTAAGGGGCGTCGCGCATGAACTTGATTTTTTTAGGACCTCCAGGAGCTGGTAAAGGAACGCAAGCAGCTCGTTTGTCTGAAGAGTTCTCTATTCCTCAGATTTCTACGGGCGACATTTTGCGCGAAGCCAGAAAAAACAAAACTCCTTTGGGTCAAAAAGCAGAAAGTTTTATGGTGCAAGGTCAACTTGTTCCAGATGAAGTTGTTATTGGAATCGTGGAAGAGCGACTTCGTGAATCAGACTGTCAAAATGGATTTATTTTAGATGGGTTTCCTCGCACAACAGCTCAAGCAGATGCTTTGGGGCAAATGCTATTGAGTTTAGGGCGCCAGATCAATCAGGTCATTTCTTTTTCTGTAGATGATGCCGCTATCATTTCTAGATTAAGTGGCAGACGTGTTTGTTCAGATTGTGGTGCTAGTTTTCATGTGGAGTTTTCACCCACAACAGTTGATGGTGTTTGTGATAAATGTGGTGGCAAAACGTATCAGCGTAAAGATGATCAAGCGGAAACAATCAAAGAACGTTTGGACGTTTACAAAAAGCAAACGCAACCCCTCATTGATTATTATTCGAATTTGGGTGCGTTGATATCTGTTGAAGGTCAAGGATCAGTTGATGATGTTTTGAACGCATCAAAAGCTCTTTGCCATCTGCGGCGTGATTTTTCTTAAATCAAATCAAGAAATAGAGATCATGCGCCGAGCAGGCAAGATCGTTGGCGAGGTTTTGCTACGTTTAGAAGAAGAGTTAAAGCCAGGAATCACAACTGGAGATTTGGACCGTTTGGCGGAAGAGCTCATTCGTAAGGCTGGTGCGGTTCCAACTTTTATTGGTTACCAGGGTTACCCAAAATCATTGTGCACATCCATTAACGAAGAGGTTGTGCACGGGATCCCTGGACCCAAAGTGATCAATGATGGTGACATCATCGGCATTGATTGCGCGGTGACTTTTGAAGGTTATGTTGCTGATCATGCAAAAAGTTTTGCGGTTGGTGCCGTTTCAAAAGAAGAAACAGATTTAATAGACCGGACTCGTCAGGCTCTGATGACAGGCATCGAGGCCTTTCAATTGGGGAATCGCATCGGAGATATTGGCGCCGCAATTGAAAGCTTTGCAACACCTTATGAGTACGGTGTGGTGAGAGATTTTGTGGGGCATGGCATTGGCCGAAAGATGCATGAAGAGCCTCAGGTCCCCAATTTTGGGAGGCCAGGTACGGGCGCTCGCATCAAAACGGGGATGGTGATTGCCATTGAACCGATGTTTAATTTGGGCACTCACGAGGTCGAAGTTTTACAAGATGGATGGACTGTGGTCACAAAAGATGGAAAAAAGGCGGCTCACTTTGAGCACACCATCGCAATGACCGAGAAAGGCCCTGAAATCATTACGAAAATTTAGTGTTGTCCAATTAAAAAATCTGTGGCATTAGGCGGCCCCAGTTTAATCGGATTGAATCGAGGAATATGGCCAAAGAAGATGTTATCGAAGTAGAAGGCACAGTGGTTGAGCCTTTGCCGAATGCTATGTTTAAAGTTGAGTTGCCTAACGGACATAAAATTTTGGCCCATATATCAGGTAAAATGCGCATGCATTACATCAAGATTTTACCGGGAGATAAAGTAAAGGTGGAATTATCTCCTTACGATTTAAACAGAGGAAGAATTGTCTTCCGCGGAAAGAAATAAAGATAAGGATTTGTTATGAAAGTTCGCGCATCAGTTAAAAAAATCTGTGCAAAGTGTAGCGTGATTAAGCGTCGCGGTATTGTGCGTGTGATTTGTTCAAACCCAAGACATAAGCAACGCCAAGGTTAAGAATTAGAATTCGATAGGAGATCAGAATGCCACGTATTGCAGGGGTCAACATCCCCGGAAACAAAAAAATCCCATACGCTCTTCAATATATTTATGGCGTTGGGCGCACATTGGCTTGGGAAATTGTAAAAAAAGCCGATGTCGATGCTACTTTAAAAGCTGACGAGTTAAACGACGATGATTTAGCAAAAATCCGCAACATGCTTGAAAACGAGTACACAGTGGAAGGTGAGCTACGTCGCGAAGTTTCTACAAACATCAAGCGTTTGATGGACTTTGGAACTTACCGTGGTATTCGCCACCGTAAAGGCCTTCCTGTTCGCGGTCAACGCACTAGTACAAATGCTCGTACGCGTAAGGGTGGTCGTAAAACAGTTGCAGGTAAGAAGAAGGCTCCCTCAGCAAAATAACATCTAAATTTTAGTCTGAGTATTTTTTATAGTCAGGCTTTTAATTTTTAAGACGGAAAACAGATCTATGGCAGATGATAAAAAAGGTAAAAAGGGCACGCGTAAGAAAAAAGCCCGTAAGAATGTATCAGATGGTGTTGTGCACATCCGTGCATCTTTTAACAACACAATCGTGAGTGTAACGGACACAACTGGTGGTGTGATCAGTTGGTCAAGCGCTGGAGCTCACGGTTTTAAGGGGTCAAAAAAATCGACTCCATTTGCTGCTCAAATTGCTGCTGAAGACGCTGCAAGAAAAGCAATGGAACATGGTTTAAAGCGCGTGCAGGTTTTTGTTAATGGACCTGGTGCGGGTCGTGAGACTGCGCTAAAAGCATTAGGGAACGCGGGATTGTCTGTTTACCAGATCCAAGATGTGACACCAATCCCTCACAACGGTTGTCGACCACCAAAGAAACGTCGAGTGTAGGAGTAAAAGAATATGGCTAGGTATACTGGACCCGTTACAAAATTATCACGACGTGAAGGCATCAATCTCCAATTAAAAGGTGATCGTAGCTTCACAGACAAAGATTCATTCGAAAGAAAACCATACCCCCCGGGGCAACATGGTCAAGCTCGTCAAAAGTTTTCTGAGTATGGTACTCAGTTGCGCGAGAAACAAAAAATTAAGCGTATCTATGGTGTGCTTGAAAAACAATTCCGTAAGATTTTTAAAGAAGCTGATCGCCAAAAAGGTGTGACAGGTGAGAACCTCATTAAGCTTTTAGAGTCTCGTTTGGACAACATGGTTTACCGTGCTGGTTTGGCGCGTTCTCGTCCAGAAGCTCGTGTTTGGGTTGCTCATGGACATTACTTGGTGAACGGCCAAAAGATTGATCGTCCTTCTTATTTCTGTAAAGAAGGCGATGTCATCACAATGCGCGACAAAACAAAAGCAAAAGAGTACATGAAAGACGTTGTGCAGACAAGTGCGCGTCGCGGTGTTCCTGAGTGGATTGCTCTTGAAGAATCAGAAATGAAAGCAACCATCAGAATGTTGCCTGTGCGTAATCAGATCACAATGCCAATGAACGAGCAATTGGTTGTAGAATTGTTTTCTAAATAACTTTGAAAAAAAAGGACAAGAGGAAATTATGTCAATTCCGATTTATAAAAACTGGAGAAGTTTGATCCGACCAAAATTTATCGAAATCGATAAAGATCATAAGTCGGACACTTATGCAAAATTCATTGCAAAACCTTTGGAGCGTGGATTCGGCATAACTCTTGGTAATGCTCTTCGTCGTATTTTGCTAAGCTCTTTACAAGGCGCTGCTATCACATCTGTAAAGATCGATGGCGTGCAACATGAATTTTCAACAATCCCTGGCGTTAAAGAAGATGTGATCAACATCATCTTGAACCTTAAAAAAGTTCGTTTGAAACTTTTGGACGCTGAGCACGCGACAATGACATTGAATGTCTCTGAAGCTGGTGTTGTTCGCGCAGGTGATTTTGATACAGGTGGTCGTGTTGAGATCCTTAACCCAGATTTAGAAATTGCGACTTTGGGCAGCGAAGGCAAGCTCAACATGGAAGTCGAAGTCGAAATGGGCAAGGGCTATGTTTTGGCAGACGAAAACAAAAAAGCCGAAGCTCCTATTGGCACCATGTTCATTGATGCTCACTTTGCTCCTGTGACTCGTGTTAACTACACAGTGACAAACGCACGTGTTGGTCAAGTAACAGATTACGATCGTCTTAACTTAGAAGTTTGGACAAATGGTTCTGTGAACCCTGAAGATGCTTTGGCGTACGCAGCCAAAATTCTTAAAGATCAAATTCAAGTTTTCATTAACTTTGACGAATTCGAAGAGCCTGAAGAAGCACCTGTGTTCATGGAAACAAGCAATATCAACGAGAACCTTAACCGTCGCGTTGATGAGCTTGAGCTTTCTGTTCGCTCAGCAAACTGTCTTCAAAATGCTGACATTCGTTACATTGGTGAATTGGTGCAAAAATCCGAAATGGAAATGCTTCGCACCAAAAACTTTGGTCGTAAATCTTTGAATGAGATCAAAGAAATTTTAACAGAAATGGGTCTTGGCTTGGGAATGAAGATCGATAATTGGAATCTTCCCGATGAAGCTGCTGTAGCAGCTCCAAAGCCAGCTCCTGAAGGAGATGCTTTCTAAGAAAGCGTTGGCGTTATTCGCAGGGCAATGAGTTCTGCATTGGAGAATCACTATGAGACATCAGGTAAAAGGTCGCAAATTGGGAAGAACTTCTTCTCACCGTAAAGCGATGCTTAGAAATATGGCTAGCTCTTTGATTGAGCATGGTCGTATCAAGACAACTTTGGAAAAAGCAAAAGAGCTTCGTCGTTTTGCCGACAAGCTTGTGACTATCAGTAAAGAAGACAGCTTGCACGCTCGCCGTAAGGCATTCGATTTGCTTCGCAATCGAGCTGGTGTTCAAAAACTTTTTGCTGAAATTGCTCCTTCTTTTGAAGCACGCAAAGGTGGTTACACACGTATCATGAAGCTTGGTCACCGTGTTGGTGATGCTGCTCAGATGGCTATCATTGAATACCTTCAGGAAGATTTGCTTTCTGCTAAGGTTGAAGGAAAAGTAGCTGAGAAAAAAGCGGCTCCTAAGAAGAAACCAGCGGCTAAAAAATCTGAAGAAACAGCAAAAGAAGAAAAGAAAGCTAAGACAGCAACAAAAGCTAAAAAAGCTGATGATGCTGAAAAGAAGCCAGCTAAAAAGGCTGCTGCTAAAAAAACAACAGCAAAGAAAGCAGCTCCAAAAAAGAAAGCGGCAGCTAAGAAAAAGGCTACAGATAAATAAAGTGAGCCTAAAATCGAATTTTTTCGAGAAGCCAAAACGCGAATGTCGTTTTGGCTTTTTTTTTGAAAACGTATTAATAAGATTCGCATAGGAGATGCGTATGGGCAAATCGCGAGAAGTTAAACTGGGCTTGGTGCAAATGACTTGTTCTGGTGACACACAGGGCAATCTCGATAAGGCCATTAAAAATTGCCGCCAATTGGCGGCCGATGGCGCTCAAATCATTTGCTTTCAGGAGCTTTTTAATAATCTGTATTTTTGCCAGAAGGAAGACGCTGATCTTTTTGACCTTGCTGAAGCGATCCCTGGTCCCACAACCGAAATTTTACAGGCTGTGGCGAAAGAAGAGGGCGTCGTGATTGTGGCAAGCCTCTTTGAAAAGCGTGCCCCTGGACTTTATCACAACACCACTGCTGTTATTGATGCCGATGGTTCTTATTTGGGTAAGTACCGCAAAATGCACATCCCCGATGACCCCAATTATTACGAGAAATTCTATTTCACCCCTGGTGATATGGGTTTTAAGGTTTTTGACACTAAATTTGCTAAAATTGGGGTGCTCATTTGCTGGGATCAGTGGTTTCCAGAGGGTGCTCGTTTAACGGCTCTACAAGGCGCTGAGATCATTTTCTATCCAACAGCCATTGGTTGGCTTGAACAGGACAAAAAAGTCTTCGGAGACAAGCAATACAACGCCTGGCAGCGGGTTCAGGTTGGTCATGCCATTGCTAACGAGGTTTTTGTGGCTTCTCCGAACCGTGTGGGGCGCGAGGGCAATATCGAATTCTGGGGTGGTTCTTTTGTGGCAGATCCCTTTGGTGAGATCGTGCACAAGGCTTCTCATACCGACGAAGAGAATATCCTTGTGAGCTGCGATTTAAATCGCATCGAAGAGCATCGTCGTGGCTGGCCTTTTTTACGGGATCGACGCATTGATGCCTATGACGGGCTTTTGAAGCGCTTTGGACAAGATTGACGCTAACGTGAGGTACGGGTGTATCACCATCATTTGCCATCCTTAAAACAATCTGGATTCACATTGCCTGCCGAATGGCATCCTCAGCAGGCCATTTTGCTTGCTTGGCCTAAAAACCCAGACACCTGGCCGGGTCATTTGCCCGAGGCTCAGGAATGCTTTATCCCTTTTATTCGCGAAATAGCTGATCATCAAAATGTGTGGTTGTTGGTGGAGTCTTCTGAACAAGAGCAGCTTGTGCGTAACCGTTTGCTTTTGGGTGGTGTGCAAATTGATCGCGTGACGTTTTTTCAAATCCCTTATTTTGATTCTTGGATTCGTGACTATGGTCCCATCAGTTTGCTTAATCACGATCAAAAGCAACGCCTATTTTTGGATTGGACCTTTAACGCTTGGGGCGACAAGTACAGTGCCGCTTATAGTCTCGATAACCAAGTCACACCCAAGCTCGCTCAATTGCTTGACCAGGAAAAATTTTCGATCCCTTTTGTTTTAGAAGGCGGATCGATTGATGCCAATGGTGAGGGCATTTTGCTCACCACCAAAGATTGTTTGCTCAATCAAAATAGAAACGCTCATTTTACGGCGTCTGAAATCGAAGCCACTTTGAGCCAGTACCTTGGTATTAAAAAAATCATTTGGCTCGATGGTGAGATCCAAGGTGACGACACCAATGGTCATGTTGATGACGCCGCTCGTTTTGTAAACCCCAACACCATTGTTTACATTCACGAAGAGGACTCCTCTGATCAAAACTACAAAGCGCTTCAGACATTGGAGACAAGTTTAAAAGAAGCACGGGATCTAAACGGACGACCTTTTCATTTGGTGCGCTTGCCCATGCCAAACCCTGTTGTGATCGATGGTGAACGTTTGCCCGCAAGCTACGCTAATTTTTTGATCACCAACCAAAAGGTGCTTTTGCCTTCGTATGGTTGCCCTCAAGATCAAATCGCACAAAGCATTTTGCAAGAGCTCATGCCAAACCATAAGGTCGTGTTGATCGACGCGGTTCACCTGGTTCTGGGGTATGGGAGCTTGCATTGCCTGAGTCAGCAAATTCCGGCGGTGTAGGGGATTTCCTGGCGAATTTTGAAATCAATCTAAATAAATTCTAATCATTTCTAAAAAGACGCAACATATTGGCCTCTTTGCCGAGAAGGAAAGAGTAGGCGCAGTTTATTGATTAAAAGTGTTAAAAATACTGGACTGCTTTCCAATATTTTGGACAGTTGTGTAGATAAATTTAGACAGATGTTATTGCCTATAGGTTTTATGAGCAGGTTGATTTTAGGTTTTTGAAATAAAAAGAGTTTTTAGCTCAGTTTATATTCCAATTTTTAGGATTTTAAAAAAATTGGAATAGCTTTATTTATTAGCCAAATCGACTCTAAATACCAAAAAGAAAAGGTTTGTATGCTGAATAGGGAGATCATCGGTACTGGTGATATTGCCAAAATATTTGCTCAAGATATATTGGTTGCGTTTGGATCTTCGCTATATTCGGTTTTGTCTCGTGACCACGAAGTTAGGTTCAAAAATCAAGCGCATCAGAATTTCAAAAAAATTAAGTCAACAAGAGTGTGTATATCGCGCTGGCACATCGTTGCGTTATTGGCAGTTTATAGAGTTTGGTCAAAAAAATGCGACGCTCAAAACTTTGGTTTAAGTATCAGGCGCCTTGAAAGTTAAGATTACGGATTTATTCATGAGGTAGTAATGAAATACGATTCAGAAAATAGAAAAGCATTTAGAGTGTCAATATTGATAGCGGTGCTTGTGACAGCTGTAGTTTGGATACTAAAAGTATACGATATCCACATTAGCGCTATACCAGACCCATTGATAAATACGCCCACGGCAGTGTTTTCTTCCCTGGTTATAATGTGGTTTTGCGGCATGCTCGCCTATATGCGGCAGCAATTTAAATCCCTAATGACTCACCTGATAATTGTGAATCATCAACTAGGTCAGAAAAAGCATGGTAGTGTTACTACGCTTTCTGATCTAAATGAGCTTGATGATACTTTTAAGTGTCACGAAACCGTAGAAAAACTGTGGGAAGAATATAAAGAGGGTATCCCTGCTTATAACAATCGTAATAACAGCGAAAGTGATCAAAATGTAGGTAATGCGATACCTGCCTCGGAGATATTTAGCTGGAACAATATTGTTACAGGCATTTTTTCAGATCATATCTATAACCTCACACCAACAATTTTAAGTGGCTTAGGTATACTTGGGACCTTTTATGGTATCATTACTGGCTTGTCTGGTATTCATTTTGACCAACTATCAGAGGGGACTACGAGACTCCTTGAGTCGATGAAAGTAGCTTTTATTAGTAGCTTTTACGGTGTGACGACCTCTTTGATATTTTCATTTGTGAATCGCATTTATCAAGACAAGATAGAAAAAGCCGTAAGCGATTTGTCTTATCATATTGACAATCTCATACCTCGAGTCACTGGTGAAGAGTTATTAGTCACTTTAAACTACAACATAAAGAGAATGGCACAAGACATTGCTGTCATTGTAGATGAGACTGATAATGGGTTGGCTGCAAAAATTGGAGAAGCAGTCAATGGTGGCCTTGGGGCAGAGTTTAATTCAATGAACAAAGTTCTTTCCGCATTGAGTGGCATGGATAGTGGTATGTTGTCAGATAAAGTTGGTGAAAAACTGAGAGAATCAATCGAATCTGAGTTTGCAAAAATTACAGAGATGCTCCACCAGTTCCAATCTTGGTTCGTCTTTGTTTTTCAGCAGGTGCAATATATAAATACAGATCAACTGGAGATTTCTAAAAGAATCAAAGAGCTGTCAGATATTCAACAGGTCAATCTAGAGAAGTCGTCACAGGTTAACTCTGACTTGGTATCAGTAGAGGGTAAAGTATCTGCAATAGTTAACGAGACGAGTCAGATGGTTGAAAAATCAAATGAACAGTTGAAGCAGATAGATGAATCTACATTGCGAATCACTGATATACTAGAAAAATCTAATTCCTCTCAAAACGAGTTAATAACTGGTTGGCGAGAAAGCAGCGAAAGTTTTGTGAAAGCTCATAATGATTTTGCTTCCTTGGTAAACAACCACCTGGAGACAGTTAATGGTCGTGTAGATGGTTTCTTGGGTAAGTTTGATGAAGCACTCGCTGCAGGTATTACAAATTTGCAGGACTCATTGGCCGATTATGAAAGAAATATTGAAGGTCTCAATAAGTATTTGTCAAAAATTGATGAGGTAAACAATAGCTTTGCGAAAGAACTTCCCGATAATTTTAAAAATATTGCAGCCCTTTTTGAATCACAAATAAGAGAACTAAAAAATGCAGTAAATAGATAGTGGTGTCATGAAACGAAGTAAAGAAAGCGATCAATCGCATATTTGGATAAGCACTACTGATTTGATGTCAGCGTTAGCACTGACCTTCATACTCATCTTAGTGCTGATAATTGGTCAATGGAACAAAACGACCAAGACCAATGAACAGGTGCGTAGTAAAATCGAAGAGGCCTTTAGTATAAGAAGCCAAATTACAAAAGACCTCCGCGAAGAGTTGGGTTCATTAAAAACTAAATCATTTCAGATTAATGATAATGGAGACATAACTTTCGATGAGGCAGTGTTATTTGATTTAAACAGTGCTGACATGAAGGAGCCAGGCAAGACATTGTTAGACATTATAATGCCTAGATATTTGAACGTTATGCTCAGAGACCAATATTTTAATTCTGTTGAATCTGTAATGTTTGAAGGGCACTCAGATCCGACAGGTGAGTACTTTAATAACTTAAAGCTTTCTCAGTCTCGTGCTTTTAATGTTTCGAGTCATGTACTCAGAACAGACTCGCCAGTTTATAAAAATAGGTTAGACAAAAAATACCTTATCGAAAAGTTGGTGGCTGCAAACGGTCGTTCTTGGGCTTTTCCCGTTACGAGGAAGACAGAACATCAGAATGATGTGTGTACCAATCATTCTAATAGAGGCTGTGGTTGGATTGATTATGGTGCAAGCCGACGAGTAGTTGTAAGGTTTTACATAAAACCTGAGTCACTAGAAAAGAGTCTTAAGGAGTTTTTCAAGTAATGAGTGTGCTAGATAAAATTGAATTAGGCATGTTGTTGAAGTCTATCCCGCTAAAAGAAAAAAAGCCTGAACGAATGCTCGCTTTGGTAGAGGGCGTTTCTCAAAAAACTGATCTTAAACTGAGAGAGTATATTGGCCTAGATGAAATTAAGAATAAAATAAAATCGGATCTATTAGATGCAACGTATAGTTTGGACAGGCATCATTTTTTATTTTCTTTAAAGAGATACTCAGAACTAGCCCTCGAGATCGAGGGGCTAGAGCACTATCTTGCCAGTTATCCCGAGCGATGGCCATATATGGCACGCATTGCACAGCGTGTTTTGATAGCTGTCGACCTTCCCTTGGTGATACGGAAGGAGATCTTAAATCAAGTTGCAAAAGACAACCTACCAGTAGGTGTGGTTGAAAATTATAGTTCTTACTATGCAGTTGGCAATCTTATAGATAGCTTAAGTACGGCTTTCAAAGACAAGGATTTAGATTTGTTGGGGCTACTAGAAAATATAGGTACTGACTTTCGTGACGAAATAAGAATCGAGTTATGTAGGTCTGTCCTAAGTGAAATTGATTCTCATAGGTTGGCACTGATGGAGACAGAGGCAATTCATAGTGCCGCGAAGCTTGCATGGGATTTTGGGTGTCAAGAGAGCTTCGATAGTATAGTAACAGTACTGAATGGTTTAACCACTGATAAAAAAATAACTCTCGATAAATTGGTGCAGATTATTACGGAGCTTGTTGACGTTCCTGTTTATAAATCACGCAATGAGATTCTCTATCACATTGAGGGTGACTCCCATGTGTCGCCAAATGCATTGAACGAGGAGTTTATTCGAAAATTATTGGACTGGCAAAAGGTCAAAGACAAAATTCTTAGAGATCTAGATAGGCAGGCTTTTTGGTCTGACTATTGGCATCAAATTGATGACTTTGAAATACACTATAAAAGCAAAATTCCATACGCTGTTGGCATGCGATTCAATAACTTTTGGGTAGTTGAAAAGTCTGAAAGTGGTGCTGTGTATATATTTAATGACTACCGGTACAAGCTTGATGAAGTAAGAGCTAAAGAATTTACTGACTACAAAAGTGACATGAGTGCTCGAATGACTCACCAGGGTAAGTATTGGCAGAGTCGAATGTCCACAGTGCTGAACCTAATGCGGAATACGGATAGTGTTGATCAGCTAAGAAAATATATAAATAGGTTTTGAAAGAGGAATTATGAAGATACCTTTTAATATTGTTGATGAGGAACTTCAAAATAAAATCAAGCTGGACAAAGAAAAGCTTATAAATCTGGGGGCCTGTTTTACCGCCGATAGTGTGACGTTTAGTTGTGACGCTTTATGGGCTGTTTGGAAGGCTATTGGTAGTAGTGAGTTTTCGATAGACGATACACTTTTTCAGCATATCCCAAGCTTTGCTGATCTCAACTTATCCATAAGAAGCAATGGTGCATTAAAGTCAAAGAGCATGAGATTTGACTACTTGGTCACAAGTAAAAGTGGCAGTAAACCAGATTTATCACGGCGTTCTGATTTTCAAATTAGTATAGATGGCGAAACTAAACTTATACCAGCCGATATTTATAACTTAATTAAGCTTATAGACAATTTTAATAATGATAGTCACGGTGACGATAGCCAAGCTGAGTTTAGATTTTACAAACAGTATGAGCTGATAAAAGAAATAGCTACATCTAGTCCAAATGTTATTTTGTCAGGCAATAGTCAAAGAGTAGATGTGATTGCTAAGGACAGTTTTCCAGTCGAATTTGGGGTTAATAGCGCAAATGAACCTTCTATAGCACCCAAATTAGTGGATGACGATCAGAAACTTAATTCAAAGCTGTGGGAAGAAATATATAAGGACGGGGCATCTAAAAATATTTATCACACAAAAGTAGGCGACAAAAGAACCCGTGTTTATATGAGTGAGAGATGCAGAGAAGCGGCAAAAAAATTGTACGAAGCGCGTGTGAGCAACGATCCAGATGCCATCAGAAGACTCCAGGCTGAAATTTATGACATGCAGAGTGATGGCCAAGAAGGTGTTGCATTCGAACTGTTGGTTGCCAATTATTCTGACCAAGTTTTAGGGTTTACTTATGATCCAGTAAATTACAAAGTCCCAAAGGATGATGCTGGTTATGACGAAAAACTTGATAATGAAAACAGAAACTTTTTTATCGAGGCAAAGAACTCAACATGCCCATTTTCTGTTAACTTAGATAACTGTCACGAGGAGTACCGTGCGATTAAAGAGCAATTGGAAGATCAGAGCGGAGATGTAAATTACTCAGATTTTGAGATTAGTAAAGAAGAGGCTGCAAGATTTGTTGAAGCTGTTGAATCATATCAACTTGGTAAACTAAGTAAATATTCCTCAGATGAGCTACAGTCGTGCCTCGACCAATCGACTGACAATCCTATAATAATAGATGATGTTTCTTTTGTGAGAGATATTGTCGAAGTTGCTGTTCTAAAATTAAGAAATGAATACAATGCTAGGGTCAGTGAAGAAACACGCTTACTCCGTGATGCCGACTATGCAGCTAGTATGGGATTGCCTCCAGAAAAAAGCGAGTCCGATTTTGCCAATGATATACCAGCACCTCATGATGACATGTTGAGACCTCATCAAAAAGTTGGCTTTGCAAGATTATCTTGGCTACTGGCCCACAAGGAAGATGGTAAAATACCACACAGGGGACTTTTGCTAGCTGATGATATGGGCGTGGGCAAAACATTTCAGGTTATTAGCTTCTTGGACGCTTTATTCAAAAAAGGTGAATTAGACGAGAAGCCTGCTATTATTATAGCTCCTGCCGCGTTAATCAAACATGCTTGGGAAGAAGATATAAACAAATTTGCACCTGGCCTAGCTAAATTTACTAGATCTTGGAATGATATTAAAAACATACTTAGAGGGCCACATCAATTAGATCAACGAATCCTCCGTGCTCAACAAGATATACCAAAGCTATGTAAAGTACTACTTATAACTTGGCAAAGTGCTACCTTGTACCACAAGGAGTTAGCAGCTGTGCCTTTTAAAGTTGTTATTATTGATGAGGCACAAGCAATTAAAAATTTAAATTCTAAACGTAGTGAAGCCTTAAAATGCTTTAAGGCAGATTTTTACTGTGCGATGACTGGTACCCCAGTGGAAAATCGACTTTCTGATCTGTATTCTATCATGGAATTTGTCCAAAGTGAAAGGTTTGGAAGCTTAACTAATTTTCAAAAAAGTTTCCTGCAGCCCCTTGAACAATCGGTAATTGGCTCCGAAGAGCGAGATGAAATCAGGAAAAGTATAGTGAGGCGTTTGGGTAAGAATTGGCTGAGAAGAACTAAAGAAGAAGTTTTAGATGAATTGCCAAAAAGAATTGATGTCCCATGGAGTGAGACAACAGCCCCACTTACAGAAGACCAGATTAGGTTGTATAGAAATATATTAGCCAAATCAGTCGGTGGGGTTTTACCTCTTTATCACGAACTACAGATAGTAGTGAACGCCCCCTGGCTAAGCTCCCTCGCGGCTGAAAATGGGTACCGTGCGACCTTCCCCTCCGTTGAATTAGCAAAATCAATGTGCCCAAAATTTGATCTGCTTCTTAGTATCTTAGAAAGGATTCATCAGAAAGGCGAAAAAGCCCTAATATTTTGTAACAGGACACAGCTAAGTGATCATTTACGGCATTTGATCGGTATGCATTTTAAAACAGTGACGCCGAAAATATTTGATGGGAGTAGTAAATACAAACCTTTGAGAGACCATGCTGTAGCAGAGTTTAAAAGAGCTGCACCTAATGAATTTGATGTGATGATACTCAACCCGAGAAGTGCTGCTTATGGTATTACTTTAACACAAGCAAATCATGTTATACATTACACTAGAGAGTGGAACCCTGCAGTTACTGAACAGGCGACTTGTCGGGCTTACCGGATGGGTCAGAAAAAGCCTGTATCGATATATTTCCCGACAGCAATAGCGTCTAAAAGTGAAGACCAAGTAGTCGATACAATTGATGGGAGCCCAATTGTTGATGTTTGGCTAGCTAGATTATCTCAAGAAAAGAAAGAGTTGATAAAAGATTTTACTGTCAGTGAACGTGATATTAAATCGTTATTCCACAAAACAGAAATAAAAGAGACTGCTTAGTTAGCGTGTTGTCTAGTACTCCCAAATTGCCAGCATAGCCAAAGTGTCTAACTCACAGTATTGCCTCAAAAGATCAGTCCACCACAATGAATATTAAGAAAAATAGGGTGGCTTTGTAAAAAAGAAGTCGTAGTTAATTTCTAAGTTTTTGGAATGATTATTGCTCTTTTGAATACATTACAAAATAATGTGATAAAAATTTAAAACAGAGAGACATTTATGAAGCTGGTTAACAGTGCGATTGTGAATGGTTTGGTAACAAATCTTTTTGAACCGGAAAATATTTCGAGGCCTGTAAAAGGATATATTCTTTACGTTCATGGAGGGCCAGGGAGCCACAGTGCTTACTTCGAAAAAGCACTTCAAGAACTCCCCGCTTATCAAAATATGGATTATGGTTGGGTTTGTTACGATCAACGCGGATGCGGACGTTCAGCAGGGGCTTCATCAGCTTTAACCCACAGCATCAATAGACAAGACCTATCAGATATTTGTGACCAAGTAAAAAGTGCATTAGATGTAGAAACAATTGCCATTTTTGGTCATAGTTATGGGGCCTTTTTAGCCTATGATTTACTTAAACATAGACCGAATTTATTGTTAAGACTTATCATCGCTGGCCGCTCAGTAGATAGACGATTGGCACAGCAACGCTCGCTCTCAATGGACCTATTGATTTTAAAGGAAGACCAACCACAGGAATACATGCAAGCCTTAGAAATATTAAAATGTCACAATGGCTCGCCATGGGAAGTCTCTAAAGAAATTCGTGGACTAATGAACTCGACTGAGCGTCGTAAGGCATTTTATTGGGGCAACCTCAAGACGATGGCCTGGTATGATGATCTTAAATCACGGGTCAACATCGCTGAAAATGATGATATCTATCGTCAAGTCCGCACATCGTATTACGCCGATAATTCTCAAGTTCTACCCATTGATGTAAGCATTCTCAAACAAAAAACTCTTTGGATTAATGGGGTTCATGACTATTTAATGGGTGGCGAAATGACAGGAAACCCAGAATTGGCCCATATTAAAAGTTACCGCAACTCCGGCCACTACCCTCATTTAGAACAACCAGAAGACTTTGTAAGGGATGTTCATTATTTTTTAAGAGGTAATTCATGAAAAATTTTATATTGATGCCGTTTTAAATTCTCTTCAACGCATTAACAAAAAATTCTACAGGAAAATAATTTGGTTTCCTCATACCGCACAATTGCTGCCAGAGGCATTAGATTTTTCATCTCAAAATTCATTGATTGGTGATTGTGTTGCGGAGATTTTGGGACGAAGCAGCAACGATAAGTTTGTGGCGATTATAAGCGGGGGGCGAAATTGATGAAACCAAATCATTGCGAAACACAGCGAATTTCTCTAGCCCCAGAGTTTCTTCAAAACCATGCATTAAATTAAAAACACTGCACAGCCTGTCAGAGGCGCCTTTTAAAAGATTATCTAGAGCCGAATAGATGATGAGTCGTTCCGAGTGTTGATCGTAGTGTAGGCTGATTTCGCGGCGATTTATTTCCACAACTGATTTGAGTAGGCATTTGTTGGTCAGACAGTGCTGATGAGCTTCAACATAGAATTTTTTGTAGACGTTGCACGGGTTTCGTCGCTCCATTTGCGAATTGGTTTAACGTAGATTACTGCTCGAATACCGCACGGCTTGTAGGTAAAGGTGCTGGGACAAAGGGCAATTTTATTTTTTGCCCACCGCAAAGGCATGCTGAGTTTTCTTCCTATTTCAGGACAGTGGCGGTGTCGCTATCGTGAAAACCATAGGCCAAAAAGTTTTTTGCTGCACTTACTGAATAATAAATTAGGGTTTTATGAGCAGCCCAGCGCCGGATATTCCTGATGCTGAATTGCAAATGATGTATCGAGCACAATCATTTGGCCTTGTACTAAAGGAGCCAAAGCAAGCCGGATCTTGTGACACTTAACAGCAGGACAGCCCGTTAAAAAGCTTTTGCGTAAGTCTTCACCAAAGTTTACCGAAGACCATAAAAACACAGCCTCTTCATGAATTTTTTCTGTGTGTGTTCGCAATATTCTCGTAGGTTTTGTATTTTTAAAAGCGAAGAATCCTTGATAGGTCGATGACCTTGGTGCCCCAAATCACCTTTGGCAATCTCCATGGATTCTTGGTGTAATAGGCAGAAACACAACTTTAGCCTTTCCCAATGGTTTTGAACACCAGGTCAGAAAATTTAAAGATGAATAATTTGATTTAGATGAGAAAAACTTTTTTTGAAACTTGTTTTTGCCTTCATGCTGGCGATGTGGCGGCAGTGAAACGCAAAACTTTGGGGTGATTCAAAGAAGACGAATCAGCTCTAAGCCCGTGTATGGAAGCAATCCCGCGACGAGATTTTTCTTTAGGGTGAGTGGCAGAGGTGTTTCGCATCTGATGAAGAATATCTTAGCAGGTGTAAAGACCGGGAAATATTGTAGGGACTGCCGCCATTGTTGTGCCCTAGAAGGCCTAAGTGCTTAAATAAGTGCTGGCCGCAACTGTCTTCCTTCACTTCAGATTTACATTAGATCATCCACCTTCGTTCGCTCTTCCTAGGCGAACTACGGCGCAGTAATTCGCACGCTGTGAGTTTCTGAAAATCTTAAATAAACGAACTACCCACAAAATTAATAATAACTTTATTATTTTGCGAGTGAATTAGCAAGCTCGGTCGCAACCGCCCCAAGAGGAGTGCCAATGTTACTAACGTTTAGAGTATTGGCTCTTCTTACGAGCTTTGCGGTGATAGCCGTACTTCTTACGCTCAACCTCACGGGGCATCACGTGTTAAGTAACCGCCACGGTTAAGTGGCTTACGGTAGGAATCAGGTTAGTGATAACAAAGCACGAGCCATGGCGTGACGAACAGCACCAGCTTGTCCAGAAATACCGCCTGACGTTCACGCGGATATCAGGCGCAAGGTTACCAGTAGAATCCATGCGGTGCATGATGATCATGCGGAAACTTTCGAGAAGGAAAGTACTCGTCAAAAAGACGTTAGTTCTAACCACAGTGCCATCACCAAGGAGTGATTTGAATACGAGCCACACTTGTTTTGCGGCGTCCAGTTCCAAAAAATCGTTTTTTAGCAGCGTTTTTGTCTTCGCGAATTTTAACAGCTGTCATGTTTTATCCTACGTGTTTGTTAATTAGATTAAATGTCTTTTATGCAAGAGCAACGGCCTCTGGCTTTTGAGCAGAATGTGGGTGCTCAGCTCCAGCATACACTTTTAATTTTTTTAGTTGGGCGCGACCCAAAGGACCACGTGCCAACATGCCTTTAACAGCATGAAAAATAATTTGAGTGGAATCTTTTTTCATTTGGTCTTTTGCGTTGATCTCGCGCAAACCACCCATGTAACCTGTGTGACGGTAGTACATTTTTTGGTCGAGCTTACGGCCAGTCAATTTGACTTGATCAGCGTTGATAGCAATCACCACAGTGCCCATGTCCACACCAGGGGTGTAGTTAGCAAGGTCTTTGCCTTTTAACATGGTGGCAATTTTAGTGGCAGCACGGCCCAAGACCTGATCTTTTAGATCCACAATTAAAAATCTTGGCTGAACTTCTTTTTCTTTCTGGTAAAACGAACTCATGATTTCCTCAGCAATTGAAAAAAACTCTATAAAATTAAACAGTTAACACCATCTACGGCTCTGTTAACTAAAAACTAGTGCGCCTTAGTACTCTTTTCTGAGCGCCCCTGTCAATGGTTTCTTGCCTTAAACGGCAAAGCCTTGCTCCACAGCTGTGTTTGTGGAGGTTTTTGGTTTTGAGGCCTGCTCGGAGGGGCCTGTTACACCTTTTGCCAAGTGCGCTTCAAGCGCCGTGTTGGATTCTGGCGTATTCCCGTAAACATTTTCCCAAACGGTTTTGGTCTCCATACATAAGTAATGAGGCGTTTGTTTAAAGTGCTGCTTTAACAAGCCGACGACATGTTGGTACATTTGTTCGCGAAGCGGTCTGAAGTATCTTATTTTACCATCTGCGCTGGGGTAGAGCTCTCCTGCCAGTAATTTGGAATTGGGGAAGCGTTCTTCCATGACTTTTTTGAGCCCCGGGGTGAATCGCAATGATCCCACAGAGAGCCAGGCGATTTCGTCGTCGTTAAAATCTTCTCTTAATTTTTTGATCAGACCTTCGTATTCATTTTGCCAATTTTCCAAATGCAACAAGGGATCCAAATGGAAGGCAATGCGGTAGCCATGATCAGAACACTGTTTTGCAGCAGCAAGGCGTTCGGCCAGTGGAGATGTTTTGTGTTCTTCTTGCCGAATGAACTTTTGTGGGTTGATCGACCAAGAGACCACAACATTTTTTGGTGCGTCTTCTTTGAGTAAGCCTGCAATGTTCGCTGTTTTTGATTTGAATTCGATCACAACATTAGGATGCTCGTGAGCAAAGCTGATCAGATCTTTGCTGTACTCGGTGATGTGATCCAGTGCCAAAGAATCACTGAGTTCACCAGTTCCTACTCGAATGGTTTTTTCAGGGTGTTCTTTGGATTTTTTAGAAATAGCTTCTAAGATTTCATCAACATTCGCGTAAAGAGTGATGACCGGGTTATTAAATAGATAGTCTTGCAAGATGCAATAGGTGCATTCCAAATGACAATCACTCACCAAAGCAATGGTGTAGTAAAGGCAACAAACATAGTCTCCCATGCCTTGGCAGTTTTTAATCGGTTTGCCTTTGTAATTGGTGATGTAAAGTTGCTTCTTAGCCACGCTATGGGCTTGCGATGTTTTGATTAGGCTTTTGTCTGCGATGATTTGAGTTTCGGTGCGCGGGAATTTTTTGAGCACGCGTTTTGCAAGAGCACTATTCTGTGCATTGGGATCGATGAAGATGATGTCTGGTATAAAGGCTTGCATTCTATATGACTCTATCCAATGTTTTTTAATATGGGGCTAAGAGGATTTGTACGTCGATCCGCCGCCGTCCTTCGGACTATGGCGGATTAATTCGCATGGGGTTATAAGTATATTTTCTTTAAACGTAGAGCGCTAAATCTTAAAAGCATCACGAAGCACCTGTAATGCTCATTAAAAAGCCCCGACCACCTGAGGCGGACGGGGCTAGTAGATCTTATCAACCCACACCAAAGGGAAGCGTTTGATCTACAAAAAACAAGTTAGTCGATTGTAACTGTTCTTGGTTGTTTCTTTTGACCTTGGTCAGCAGCTTTTTTAGCGTATTTCTGACGAAAACGCTCAACACGGCCAGCGGTGTCGAGAATTTTTTGCTTACCAGTGTAAAAAGGGTGACAAGCTGAACAAATGGCAACGTGCAACTCTGCTGAAGTCGAAATAGTTTCGATCGTATTGCCACATGAGCATTTAACAACCAAATCATTAACTTTTGGGTGAATATCTTTTTTCACAAATACCTCCGTACTGCCCTACCTAAAATAGGGGAGCCCGGCTTTAATGTTCTTGGGCCTAAAAGTAAAGAGCAAACACCGGTTTCTAGGCCTACTTTTTACAAGGTAACACATTGAATCGGGAAACGAAAGGGTCTGGTTTGATTCTGATAAAAAAAATATTTTTTTAATGATTTTAGTAGTTTAGAGAGAAAAAAAACTCAAAAAAGGCCTGCTTTTTGCCTTGACAGCTTTTGAGAAAATCAAGCCCAAAATGACCATAAAATCATGTTAAAAACACAGATCCAGCGCTTCTTGAATGGATTTGATTTTTAAGACTTCGATATCCTTTGGCAAATCGGGCAACTTGGCGCTACCAGGCACTATGATTTGGGTGTAGCCGAGCTTTTTGGCTTCAAAAATACGCTTGTCGACAAAGGGAATGGAGCGGACCTCGCCATTCAGGCCGATTTCTCCAACAGCCATCAAATGACCGGCTAGAGCTTGGTTTTTGAAGCTACTCACCATGCTTAGTAAGATAGCAAGATCGGAAGAGGGTTCATGGAGTTTGAGGCCACCAACCGCATTCACATAAATGTCTTGTGCATACAGATTGAGCCCGGCAACTTTTTCTAAAACGGCCACAAGCAGAGCAACACGGTTGTGATCCAAACCAATGGCTGTGCGTCGTGGGTTGTTGAGCATGGAAGAGCTCACCAAAGATTGAATTTCGGTTAAAATGGGGCGCGTGCCTTCTAGGGAAGCGGTCACGCAACTGCCAATGGAACTGGTTTGCCGTTCTTTTAAAAAATGCGCGCTTGGGTTGGAGACTTCTTCTAGACCTGCTCCTGTCATTTCGAAAACACCGATTTCGTTGGTTGAACCAAAACGATTTTTAATGGTGCGCAGCAAACGAAACTGCCCAGATTTTTCGCCTTCAAAGGATAACACGCAATCGACCATGTGCTCTAAAACACGAGGGCCGGCAAGCGCGCCTTCTTTGGTGACATGACCAATGAGGATGATGGTGGTTTGCGTGGTCTTGGCAAATTGCAAAAGTTTTAATGTGCACTCGCGGATCTGAGAAATAGAACCAGGCGCTGAATCCATGTTGGGAATAAAAACAGTCTGAATAGAATCCACGACCATAAGCTCTGGTTTGGCTTTTTCGGCTTGAAGCAAGATTTGATCTAGAGCGTTTTCGGCGTAAATAGGAAAGTTGGCTTTGATCTGCAGACGCTCCGCGCGCATTTTGATTTGTTCTTTGGATTCTTCACCCGTCACGTAAAAACAGGAGTGGTTGTTCAAAGCCAAGTTGTTGAGCGTTTGAATGATCAGGGTTGATTTTCCAATGCCAGGGTCTCCGCCAAGGAGAATTAAGCTGCCGGGCACAGCGCCGCCACCCAAAACGCGATCCAATTCTTCAATGTGTGTGGGGTAGCGCGGGGTTTTTTCTAGGCTGATTTCGTCAAGCAGCACAGGAGCCGCGTTGTCGTTGGCGACCAGGCGTTCGTGTTTGCTGTTTTGTAAAGATGATGCGTGTTCCACCAAAGAGTTCCAAGCATCGCAGCCACCGCATTTTCCCATCCATTTTGGGGTTTGGTAGCCGCAGGCTTCGCATTCAAAAATGGTTTTCCGTTTTGCTTTCATAAAGACCTCGCTGTAAAAGGCAGCATATGAATCGCGACCCGGCAAATCAAGAACAATGCTACGAAGCTGTTAAAACCAAAGATGGCTCACTGACTTTTTACAATCAAGAGTACGGCCAACATTATCACAACCAAGAAGGGGCCTTGAGCGAGGCACAGCATGTTTTTTTGAACGCTTTTCAAAAAGAGTCGGGACATTGGCCCAAAAACCTAGCCGTGTTGGATGTTGGTTTTGGTTTGGGTCTTAATAGCTTTGTGTTCCTCAATCAGTTTTTTGAATTGCCGCTTGCGCAAGACTGGCACTGGCAGTTTCATTGTTTGGAAAAAGACCCTGCGGTTTTAAAAATAAAAGCCAGTGACGATGATCTAAAGATTCCAGGAATGACCATTGGCGAACAAGCTTTTAAAGCTTTATCTTGTTTGCGACAGGAGTTGCATTACTCTTTTGCACAAGGTGGCAAAACGCTTGTTTGTGATCTTCATCTTGGTGACGCCAAAGTCGTTTTAGAAAAAATGGCAACGCAACAAACACAAATCAATCTGATTTTGCATGATCCGTTTTCCCCCAAGGTGAATCCCGAATGTTGGCAGTCTGATTTTTTTAGAATGCTTTCTAAAGTCTGTGCGCCAGGGGCTATGCTGCTGACTTACTCCGTGGCTCGCGTTGTAAAAGATGCGTTGAGTGCGGCTGGGTTTCGTGTTTTTAAAAGACCGGGGTTCGGTAAAAAGCGTGAGCGCTTGGTCGCCATTTGGGAAGGAAATAACTCATGATACCATTAAGCTCCTGGGAGTTCTTATGCGAAAACACACCTTATGGAATTGCGTTTGCTGATCGTGAAGGCAATGTGTTTTACGCAAACGATTTGGCAATGGAATGGGTTGTCGAAGAATCAGATGAGTCGGATTGGACAATCCCGCCTGATCACCCTTTGCAAGAACGTTTGTCGTCTCAACAAGATGACTTTGAACTCAGCTTCGTTGGCAAACAGGGGCTGTTTATAAATGCGCGCGCACGGTCTGTTTTTCATCAAGACGAATTCCAAGGCTTTTTGTTATTTTTTGAAGATCAAACGCGGCAACAAAACGAATGGGAAACTTTAAAAGACGAACGCGATAAATTTGAAAAATTAGCCTCCCGCTTAAACGACATGATCATGCGGGAAGCGGGGTCGCAGGTTTTTAAGCACGACTACATTCAACGCAAACTCGATTTAGAAATCAGGCACGCGGCTCATCAGGTGCGTACCGATTGCCAAGGCGTTCTGTCGATCACTTTTGATAGCGAGATTTGGCAGAAACATCAGGGACAAAAAAATGACCTGACTGCTGAAGATCGCTTATTGGTTTTTCTCAAGGAGCAATTTCCAGACCCTCATCTTTTGGGACGATTAGAAGAAGAGGGGGCTTGGTTGATTGTGCTGTCGCGTTCTGGTGCGCGTTTGAGTGATGACTCTCAGTATTGGCAATCGCAATTGCAATCATGGATGCAAATTATAAACGCAGATTTAGCAAAGAGCTGCTGTGTCGAAAAGCATGATGATTTGGGTCGTTTTGCAGACGCTAATGAGCTGATCAGTCTCATCACAAAAGCGAACGGATGAGCTCGCGTGTTTTTTTGCCAAGGAATTCTCCCTGAACTTGTTTGTGCGTTGTTTGATTGATCAGGGTCGGTGTGTTGGCCGAGCTCTTTTTTTCCTGTCCCACCAGGTTGGTTTTGAGCTGATAACGCCCCTTGCAGAGGATATTCAGCTCGCTGCGCACGCTGTTCACGCAGGCAAAGGCTTTGGGGGTTATTTCGTGCAGAATCAGTAAAAATTGCGTCATATTAATAGTTTACAGAATTATGTGAGGCTAGGAAAGCGCAAAATGGCATCTCAAATTGGGTTTATCAAGATTTTTAGAGGTTTTAGGCGTATTTAGTAAAAAAGGGTCTTGAGAAAACGCTTAAAGAACATTATAGACCCACTCCAGTTTTTTAAGTCAAAGATCATGTGATCTTTGGCAATGGTTACTGAATTGTGCGGGTTTTGCCCGAACAAGTAGAGGAGATACTAATGGCAGTTGTGATTCGATTTGCAAGACATGGTTCTAAAAAACGTCCTTTCTACCGCGTTGTGGCGGCTGATCAAGCTCGTGCTCGCGATGGTCGTTTTCTTGAAATTCTAGGAACTTACAATCCTGCAAATAAAGAAACTAAATTAAAAAACGATCGTATTGAACATTGGGTAAATCAAGGTGCTCTTGGTAGCAAAACTGTTTGTCAGTTGCTCAAGAAAAATGGCCTCAAAGCACCAAGTGCTGTTTGATCTATTTTGCCCCTTGTAGAGACGGTTAAGTTGAGAGAAAATGGTCTCTCCAGTTAGTCCGTTCTTTGACATCTAATATATTTTACTGAACCGGAGGTTATTATGAAGCAACTCATCGAAATGATTGCAAAAGCTCTTGTTGATAAACCTGAAGAAGTCGAGGTGATCGAAGTCGAAGGTGAGCAAACAACAGTGATTGAACTTAAAGTAGCTAAAGAGGATTTAGGAAAAGTGATTGGCAAGCAGGGCCGTACAGCTCGCGCGATGCGCACAGTTCTTGGAGCCGCCGCAGCCAAAGTGAGAAAGCATTGTGTTCTCGAGATCATCGAGTAAAATAGATGTTTTAAAATTATTTTAAGAATACCCCTCTTAGAAACATTCTTTGTTTTTAGGAGGGGTTTTTTTGTATATATAATTGGCACCGCCACTTGAGGCGGTTGCATATTGGCACCGCCACTTGCGCGTCCGCCATAGTCCTTCGGACGACGGCGGAAGGCGGTTGCATTTTGGCACCGCCACTTGCTTGTCCGCCCACGCCGCGCAGGCGCTGGCGCCGCGGGATAGTCCTTCGGACGACGGCGGAAGGCGGTTGCATTTACACATAGAGCTACTTGTAAAATGAAGTTGTTTTTCATGTATGAGTCGTTCATTTATTTTAGATTTTATAGAAACCCGGCGCGAATTAAACGCGCCGAAGCCTTGGCGTAGGCGTGTAGTTCGATTATTAAACAACCTCATGACCGAATATCTTATCAATAACGAAGACGTGGTGATTGGCCGCATTTACCGTGAGCATGGCATTAAAGGCTTTTGCAAGGTGCATTCTTTCAATCCCGAGGGGCTTTTTTTAAGAGAAGGCCAAGAGTACACGCTTTTGTCAGAAGACAAGCGACGTCAGCCCACCACATTAGAGCAGGTTCAGGTTTTCCAACGTTATTTTCTCTGTAAGTTTGATTGTTTTGAAAATCCCGAAGCCATTGAGCCTTGGCGTAAAGCGGAACTCGTCATCAAACAAAAAGACATTCCGCGTGATGGCGATGAGATTTTTGATTTTGAGTGGCCAGGGTACACGCTTTACAATGATCAAGAACAAAGACTTGGTCTTATTAAACATTTAGAACGCAATCCTTTGCCACAATTTGTGGTGCAAAAAGAATCCGAGAACCAAGAGTTTTATGTGCCTTTAACCGAAGATTGGATTGTCGAGATTGACCCTGAGCAAAAGAAAATCGTGATGGCGATTCCGGAAGGCTTAGACGATTTTTAGGGCCTAGGGGCCAGGGGTTGGTTTTTAGTATTTTCACAAGGAAGATTTTTGCAAAAACAATTTCACATTCTGGGTTTGTTTCCTGATCTATTTAAAGATTATTTTTCCTCAAGCTTGCTTGGCAAAGCACAAGCGGCCGGTCTTTTGGATTTTAAATACCACCAGTTGCGTGATTGGTCTTTGGGAAAAAATCAGCATCACGCAGTGGATGATCGCCCTTACGGCGGAGGCAGTGGCATGGTGATGTTGCCCGAGGTGATTTGCGCTGCTGTTCGTGATTTAAAAAAGCAGCATCAAATCGAACACGTTGTGATGACAACGCCGGCAGGGCATCCTTTGAATCCAAAACGCGCTCGTGATTTGAGCCAAAAAAAGAACCTCTTGTTTCTTTGTGGGCGTTACGAAGGCATTGATCAACGTGCTGTTGATTTGGTTGTCGATGAAGAAATCTCCATTGGTGATTATGTGATCTCGGGAGGCGAACTGGCCGCAACCGTTGTGATTGATGCTGTGGCGCGTTTTGTTCCGGGAGTGATTCGTAATGACGATGCCACAGTTGAAGAATCGCACGAAGCTGGTTTGTTAGAATACCCACATTACACGCGCCCTGAAGAGTTCGAAAACATCCCTGTGCCCGAAGTTTTGCTTTCGGGGCATCATGGCAAAATCGCAGATTGGCGTCGTCAAGAAAGCTTACGCCGTACCTGGTTGCGCCGCCCAGACTTGCTCAAGCAGGCTGATTTATCGGAAGATGATCGACGCTTTTTGGCCGAACTCATTCATAAGAAAAAAATAGAAAATTAAGAAACGATCTCACCCAATAAATCATAGGGCAGGGCCTCTGTGATTTTCACATCGCAAAACTCGCCAATGGTGCCTTTGCCGTCGTTGATCAAAACCACGCCGTCAATGTCAGGGGCTTGTCCGTAAAAGCGGCCTTGGTGCAAAAGTTCTGTTTCTTCGGAAACGCCTTCAAACAACACGCGGATGGTTTTGCCAACATAGCTTTGGTTTTTCTTTTGCGAAATCTTTTGCTGCATGGCCATGAGTTCGGCGTGGCGCTCTTCTTTAATTTCTTCAGGAACCTGCGCGTTCATGTCGTAAGCAGCGGTGCCTTCTTCGCGGCTGAATTTAAAAATCCCCACACGATCAAATTCCATGTCTTTTAAAAATTGCTTGAGCTCTTCGTGGTCTTCTTTGTTTTCACCAGGATGACCCGAAATAAAAGTCGTGCGCAACACAATGCCCGGTACTGATTTTTTAAGATTCTCGATCAGGCGGTAAATGTAACGGCTGGAGCTGCCGCGGTTCATTTTTTTGAGCATGTGATCGCTGATGTGTTGCAAAGGGATGTCGACGTATTTAGCAATGTGAGGGTGTTCGGCAATGAGTTGCACCAGCTTATCGGGAAACTGCAAAGGGTACATGTACATCAAACGCAACCAAAACTCACCGTCTAGCTTTTGCAAATCGTCTAGCAAACCATAAAGCGAGGGTTTGATTTCTAAATCACGACGATCACGCCCGTATTCGTTTAAATCTTGGGAGACCAAATTAAATTCTTTAACACCGCGTTCCACACCCTCTTTGATTTCGTTAAAGACATCGTCTGGTGTGCGTGAGTGTAAGTCGCCACGGAGGTGGGGGATAATACAAAAGCTACAGCGGTGCGAGCAGCCCTCGGCGATTTTCACGTACTTGGTGTAAGCCGGTGTGCTTTGCATGCGCGGGGTCAGGTGGTCGGGCACGTACTCGGGTTTTTCGACGTAGGCGACATTTTTTTGCCCTGCTAATTTGTGACGAATGATGCCTGGCAATTTATGGTACTCGCCAGTGCCAACAAAAATATCGACTTCGGGCAAGAGTTCCGGAAGCTCGTTAACATAACGTTGCGCTAGGCAACCGGCAACGATGATCATCTGCGTGTCACCGCTTTTCTTTTTGTCTGCGACTTCTAAAATGGCATCAATGGATTCTTGCTTGGAGTCATCCACAAAAGAACAGGTGTTAATAACAGAGACGCGCGCGCGTTGATCTGCAGGGACGACATTGAAGTCATCGCGATCCAAAAGCCCCATCATGACCTCGGAATCAACAAGGTTTTTGGGACACCCTAAAGAGATGAAATTAACGGATATTTTTTCGGCCTGCGCTGTGCTCATGCGCGGCTTCTAGTGCATTTGCGGGGCTTTTGTCTAGGGGGTGAAAATCTTGTAAAAAACACGCAACACCTTGCGTTTATTCCCGATAGTTGTCTAAAGGATATGGGAAGCCAACAAAAATTGAAGGAGAAACACCATGACAGCGCCGATTTTAGCAACCCCCGTTATTCCAGGATTGGGTACGATTCAGGCAGTACCAAATGTAGTAGGGCGTCTTGTCGCTGAAGAAGCAACCGTAGCGCAGCGCCCTGTTGTTGATCTTGCCAATCCTTCAAAAGCGCTTCAAGCAATTGCCGGCCTTGGTGCCACGGCGACTGCAGCGATGGGGCCTAAGTTGGCAATCGCAGCAGATCTGGAAACTTCTCTTGTTTCGCAAGGGCTAACATCATCGCAAATATATGCTGGTGGGATTGCTGTGTTGCTTTCTGCAGCCAATGCGGTGCTTTTGAATCAAATGTTTTCTAAAAAGATTGCCGACTTTTCCAAACTGGCGGATTTACTCGTTTATGGCGCTTCTTTTGCATCTTACTTAGTGACGTCTGACGATCTGTTTCTTTATCCGGGTGTTGTTTATTTTTGTTTCCAAGCTTTAAAAACAGTCACATTAGCAGGGCTGGCTATGTCAGAACAAAATAACAGAGGGCAGATTATTACCCAAAGTGCTTTGTCACGGGATTGATCACCTTTAAAAAATCAAATTTCTTAAAATCCAAATCACAGGTCACAATGTTTTTGATGCCGTGTTCTTGCAAAAGCGTGGCGTAACGCAAGTCATGTAAAAAATTACCTTTGGCTGAAGGGATCTCTTTGGGCATTTTTTCTAATAATGAGCCATGAATGCTGCTTTCGCTCAATACGCTACATTGGGGCAGTTCCCAATAAGGTTTGATGCTTTGCAGGGCTTTTTTAAAAGTCAGTGGTTTGGCAAACACACGTGGGTGAGTGGTGATGCGCAAGTATTCGTAAACAACCTGCCAACTCAGGTAAATGTTTTGTCCAGAAGCAATGAGTTCAGAAAGATACTGACGAACCGCTGTGTGTGAATCGTAATCAGGAAAATGCGCGTACAGAAAAACATTGGTGTCTAAAGCATAAGTCATGAGGGCAGCCTTTTAAGAATCCAAAATATCCCAGGTGTCGCGGTCAGTAGGGTCAAAGCCTATTTGTGGTTTAGAGCCTTTAAAGAGTGGCATTTGAAACGGCTTGCTGCTCTGTGTGGATTCTTTAACCGAAAGCCCTTTGCGCAAGAGATTATTAATAACGGTTTTTAAACTGGTGCCGTTTTCTTTGGCGACCTTTTTAACCCGTTCGTAAAGTTGATCTTCTAAAAGAAGTGTTGTGCGTTTCATGTCTTAAATTGTACATATTTAGCATATAAGATGTCAAATATTATGCATATAATATGCTAAAAAATAATTTTAAAAAACACACAACTTTTGCCTGAGGGCTTCGATAGGTATACTAGAGGGCCAGTAGAATTATTTTATTGTCCAAAGTGCTTTGTCACGGGATTGATCATTTTTTTAAAAATACGATAGGAGAACACCATGAGACTTTCAGCATTACCATTAACTATGATGCTTGCGTGTAACGGAGGCCAGAATATAAAAAACGATTTCGGGCAACGTGCATCTGGAGTCCTGGATGGACCTCTTTTATCTGATTATGCCCCAGATGGTTCAAAGCGTTGCGAATATGGACAACCTGTTCAAACCTCTGTTCCTAAAGTGAATAAATTGTTTTTCGGCATGCCATCTCCTAAATTTGAATGCGCTACCAAATTGGATGTGTCAAGGTCTCTCGATCCAGAACAGGTAAGTATTGATAGATTTGGCGACAATACGACTATTTATAGGCTAATTGGGAACCCATACGATGGCTACGCACGGTTTGAACTAAGTGCAAAAATAGTTGGGAGTGCGAAAGAAAAAACAACATTCCAAGAGTGTAGGCTTTTGGATTTGTTGGTAGACGTTCCTAGCGGTGCCAAGGGTTTAGTTCCTTATCAAGATGGTGATATTATTGAATATAAACATTGTTATAACATTGGCTTTTAATTAACCCCAAGAGCACTTCGACACGCTCAGTGCTTAGCTACTTCGATGGGTAAGCCATAACTCAATCTCTCTTAAACTTCTTATACTGCAACTTATGCACTTCTTCGGCTTCATCGCCCAAGCGACGCTTACGGTCTTCTAAGTAGTCAGAGTAGTTGCCTTCAAACCAAGTGACCTGGCTATTGCCCTCAAAGGCCAGCATATGTGTTGCCACACGATCCAAGAACCAGCGATCATGCGAAATCACAACCGCGCAGCCTGCGAAGTTGTTCAAAGCTTCTTCCAATGCCCGGATGGTGTTCACGTCCAAATCGTTTGTTGGTTCATCTAGGAGCAAAACGTTCCCTGGGTTTTTTAATGTTTTGGCCAAGTGCACACGGTTGCGTTCCCCGCCTGATAAAACATCGACCGGTTTTTGCTGATCGCCACCTGTAAAGTTAAAACGCGCGCAGTAAGCACGTGAGTTCACTTCGCGGCTGCCAAGGGCTATGGTTTCGGCACCTTCCGAAATGTATTCCCAAACACTGCGTTTTTCTTCCGGTGGGAAGCGGTCTTGCGAAACGTAAGATAGCTCGACCGTGTCGCCGACAATGAATTCACCCGCGTCGGGTTTTTCTTGTCCTAAAATCATTTTAAAAAGAGTTGTTTTACCAGCACCATTGGGACCAATCACACCCACAATGCCACCCTGAGGCAAAGAGAACTCTAAGTTTTCAAAAAGCAATTTGTCATCAAAGGCTTTGGAAACTTTGTGCGCTTCCACAACTTTTTCGCCCAAACGAGGACCTGGTGGAATGTAGATTTCCAACTCGGCAATTTGCTCGTCTTTTTGTTGGCTGAGCATGGTTTCGTAATTGCTAATACGCGCTTTATTTTTGGTACGGCGCGCGGCAGGCGTTTGGTTGATCCATTCTAACTCGCGCTTTAATGTTTTGGAGCGCTTGTCGTCTTCTTTGGCTTCTTGCTCCAAACGTTTTTCTTTTTGATCCAACCACGATGAGTAGTTGCCTTTAAAAGGAATGCCATGACCACGGTCCAGTTCTAAAATCCAACCGGCAACGTTGTCTAAAAAGTAGCGATCATGGGTGACCGCAATGACTGTGCCTTTGTAGTCGCGCAGATGGCGCTCTAACCAAAACACCGAACCAGCGTCCAAGTGGTTGGTTGGTTCGTCCAAAAGCAAAACATCGGGCTCTTGCAAAAGCAAACGACACAAAGCCACACGGCGTTTTTCACCACCAGATAAATTTTTAGTGAGCGTGTCTTGAGGAGGGCAGTTGAGCGCGCCCATGGCAAGCTCAAGCCGGTTGTCTAGTTCCCAAGCGTTAGCGTTATCGAGCTTTTCTTGAACTTGTGCTTGGCGTTCAATGAGCTTGTTCATGTCGTCGTCGCTCATTTCTTCGCCAAAGCTGTTGTTGATTTTATCGTACTCGGCAAGCAGATCGACAACCTCTTGCACGCCTTCTTCCACACATTGGCGCACCGTTTTTTCGGGATCCAATTGTGGTTCTTGCTCTAAAAAGCCAACGGTGTAGCCTTTGGAGAAATGCACTTCGCCTTGGTAGTCTTTGTCTTGGCCAGCGATGATACGTAATAAGCTTGATTTACCTGCGCCGTTTAAACCCAAGACACCAATTTTAGCGCCGTAAAAAAACGACAGGTAGATGTCTCTTAAAACGGTTTTTTTAGGGGGGTGAATGCGACTGACACCCACCATGCTGAATATGATTTTTTCGTTATCGGTTTTTTCTGCGTTTGCTGCCATGCTTTACTCTCCAATATCTTCGTTCCAAAGCTCAGGGTGATTTGTAATAAAATCAGCCATCATTGTTTTGGCTTCTGGTAAATCTAAATTGATCAACTGGACCCCGCGGCTTTTTAAGAGCTCTTCTTCGCCCTTAAAATTGTGATTTTCTGCCAGGACCACCGTGGGAATTTCGTAGAGCAATACTGTGCCGCTGCACATAGCGCAAGGGGAGAGAGTGGTGTACAGGGTGCTTTTTTTATAGTCTTTGGCGCTTAAGCGACCAGCGTTTTGCAGGCAGTCCATTTCGCCATGCAGGATGGGGTTTTTTTGTTGAACGCGCTGGTTGTGGCCGGCCCCTACGATTTTATTGTCGATGACCAAAACTGATCCAATGGGGATGCCGCCTTCAGAAAGACTTTTTTGAGCCTGCTCCAGGGCTTTTTGCATGAATGTTTCGTGAGACATGTTTTGTGATCTAATGATGTTTTGTCTGATCCTCAAGTTTGCAATTGCATTTTTTGTTGATTTACGTAGGGAATTCACAACCAAGGGATTTAGAGGAATTTATTATGTCACAGAATTTTCGTAAGATTTTTTACTCCGTTCTTTTTTCACTTTTTGTTTTGCAGGCAGCAGCGTGTTCTTCTTCACAACAAGCTGCGCAAACAGAAAACAACACACAAGCGCCGCAGGCTGTGGCACAAAACATTAAAATTGGTGTGATGACCGGCACCGTCTCGCAAGGCGAAGACGAATACCGAGCTGCGCAGGCGATTTTAGCGAAGTACCCGGGGCAAGTGCTTCACATGACCTACCCAGATAACTTCATGCAAGAGCAAGAGACCACCATTTCAAATATCGTGAGCATGGCAAGCGATCCCGAGGTCAAGGCTATCATTGTGGGGCAGGCGGTTCCTGGTTCCATTGCGGCAGTCAAAAAAGTCAGACGCACACGCCCAGATATTCTTTTCTTTTTTTGGGAAGCGCACGAAGATCCCGATCAGGTTTCCGAAGTGGCTGATATTTTATTTAGCAACGACAACATCAACCGTGGTCGCACGCTTGTTGAGTTGGCTAAAAAAATGGGAGCCAAGCGCATCATTCATTATTCGTTCCCACGCCACATGTCTTATAAAATGCTAGCCGATCGTCGCGATCAAATGCGCGAGTGGAGTCAAAAGCTAGGCTTAGAATTCATTTTTGTAACAGCTCCTGATCCTTTGGGCGAAGGTGGTATCCCCGCGGCGCAGCAGTTTATTTTAGAAGACACCCCACGCCAGATCGAAAAGCATGGCAAAGACACGGCATTCTTTTCGACCAACGATGCCATGACCGAACCTTTGATTCGTCAGGTTGCAAAAAACGGAGCCATCTTTTTAGAGCCCGATATGCCATCGCCCACCATGGGTTTTCCGGGTGCTCTGGGAATCGAAATCCCGCAAGATAAGGCTGGCGATTTTGATTTCATCAATAAAGAAATCGCCAAGAAGGTGGCAGAGCTTGGTGATTCAGGTCGCTTGGCTAGCTGGCCGCGTCCTGCTTCTTTGGTTTGCATTAAAGCCGCTGCTGACATGGTGTTTGAATCCAAAGCCGATTTGAACAAAATCAAAAATGTTTCTTTTATGGAAAAAGTCATTGAACGCCACGCTGGAACCGATGTGACACTTTCTCCTTATAAAGAGTACAATAATCATCAGCTGGTTTTGATGGAGAGCATTATCTACTAGGCCAACGCTAGGAAAACAGTGTCGCTTGTTCTTGAACTCAAAAACATCAGTAAGTCTTATAACGGCAATCCTGTCTTAAAAGGCATTTCCTTTGCTTTGCAAAAGGGCGAGGTGCGTGCGGTCATTGGCGAAAATGGCGCGGGCAAATCAACTCTCATGAACATCATCTTTGGCATGCCTGTCATTCATCAAAGTGGTGGCTTTGAAGGCGAGTGTTTGATCGATGGCCATGTCGTGAATTTTCAAAAACCGCAACACGCCATGGCAGCGGGTTTGGGCATGGTTCATCAAGAATTCATGTTGATTCCGGGTCTGAAGGTTTCTGAGAATATCAAACTCAATCGTGAGCCGCTAAGTTCCAAAAGTTTTAATCGCTTTTTACCAGGCAAGCTTAAAGTGATAGACAATGAGCAAATTCACAAAGACAGTTTGAAAGCTTTGCAAAAGGTGGGCATGGACCTTGATCCTGATCAGCTTATCAAAGGGCTATCTGTTGGGCATTTGCAGTTTATCGAAATCGCACGCGAGGTGGATCATCAGAATCTAAAAGTTTTGGTTTTTGATGAACCCACAGCTGTTTTAACAGAGTCCGAAGCCTCGCAGCTTTTAAACACCATTCGGCATTTGGCAAAGGACTTGGGCATTGCGGTGTTGTTCATCAGTCATCGCTTAGACGAAGTGAAAGAGATCGCGGACACGGTCACTGTGTTGCGTGATGGTGAGCTGATCGGCAATTATCGTTGTGAAGACTTGGATAAAAAAGAAATGGCGCGTTTGATGGTGGGGCGTGCGGTGAACATAAGGCGTGATCAAGAACAAGAGTCTCCAAATGCGCGCCAAAATATCATGACTCTTAAGAATTTTTCAGTGCGCATGCCAGGCGAAAACTTGCAGGACATCGATTTAGAAATCAAACAAGGGGAAATCCTTGGTATTGGTGGTTTAGCGGGGCAAGGTAAATTAGGCTTAGCCAATGGCATAGCGGGTTTGATGCCTGCTAGTGGCAATGTTATTTTTGAAGGCCAGGCTTTTTCTCTAAACGATCCCAAGCAGGCCTTGCAAAATGGCTTGGGATTTTTATCAGAAGATCGCAAACAAACAGGTTTGCTTTTAGATGAATCAATCACACACAACATTTGTTTTACAGCCAGCCATGTGTTGGGACGATTTCAAAATCGTTTTGGGCTTTTTGATCAAAAGCAGGGCAAAGAGTGGGCTCAAAAAATGATCAAGGATTTTGATATCCGCTGCACGGGGCCAGAGCAGCACACGCGTCGTTTGTCTGGTGGCAATCAGCAAAAGGTGTGTTTGGCTCGTGTGATCACCGCAAATCCAAAATTGCTTTTTGTTTCGGAGCCCACGCGGGGTGTTGATATTGGGGCCAAGAAAATCATTTTGGATTTTTTACGATCCTTGAACCAGCAAGGTGTCACTGTGGTGCTCACGTCCTCAGAGCTTTCAGAGTTGCGCGTTCTTTGTGATCGCATTGCTATTGTTGCGTCTGGAAAAATTTCTGAAATTCTTTTGCCGGAAGATTCAGACGAACGCTTTGGTTTGGCCATGGCGGCATAAGGGATTTATGCAAAAGAAAATCTTAAAACAATTTATTGAATTTGGGATTGCTCGCAGCATCATCGTGTTGTTTGTGATCGTTCTTTTTATTCTCGCCATTTTAAAAGACATGCAGATTGCGGAATTAATTTCTGATTCCTTAGCACGCATTGGGCGCAATGGCATTTTGGTGTTGGCTCTTTTGCCTGGTGTGCGCGGTGGCATTGGGCTCAATTTTGGCCTGCCACTGGGTATCATTTGCGGTCTCATTGGCATGTTGGTGGGCATGGAGTTCGATTGGACTGGCTTGTCGGGCTTTGTGAGTGCGTTAAGCATTGCTGGTGGTTTGGGTGTTTTGGCCGGTTGGGGTTATGGTGTTTTGCTCAATAAAGTAAAAGGCCAAGAGATGATGGTTGGAACCTATGTGGGTTTTTCGATTGTCTCTTTTATGTGCTTGCTGTGGTTGCTTTTGCCTTTTTCTAATCCCAAACTCATTTGGGCGTTAGGCGGTAAGGGGTTGCGGGTGACCATTTCTTTGGCAGATTATTACCCCAAAATCCTCGATGACTTTTTGTCCTTTTCAATTTTTAACGTGACGATTCCTTTTGGCTCTTTGTTGTTCTTTGTCTTGTTTTGTTTTTTTGTTTCTTTGTTTTTTAGATCACGATGGGGGCGTGCGATTGCTGCCACCGGAGCCAATGCTCAATTTGCTAAAGCCAATGGCATTAACCCCAACCAAACCCGTGTGTGGAGCGCGGTTTTATCGACTGTTTTAGCAGCAATAGGGATTGTGGTTTACAACCAAAGCTTTGGTTTTGTGCAGCTTTACACAGCGCCTTTGCTCATGGCTTTTCCGATCATCGCGTGTTTGCTCATTGGTGGCGCCGAAGTGGGGCGTGCCACCATCACGCATGTGATTTTGGGCACGGTGATTTTTCAAACCTTACTCACCATCGCCTTGCCTGTGACCAGTGCTTTTATTGGGGGTGATATCTCCGAGACCGCGCGCATCATCATCTCTAACGGCATCATTTTGTACGCCTTGGCTGGTGTGAAGGGAAAAACTGCATGAGACTTTTTCCTAAAAAATTTTCTGTGCGCGATTTAGCCGTTCCACTTTTGTTTGTCTTACTCTGTTTGGTGGGTGTTGTGTATTCGGGGCAACCGGCTTCGTTTTTGATCAATGCCATTGTCGAACGCTTGGGGCGCAATTCTTTTTTGGTGATCTCACTCATCATTCCCATCATTGCAGGCATAGGGTTAAACTTTTCTATTGTGCTTGGCGCCATGGCGGCGCAGATCGCTTTGATCTTTACAATCGATTGGGGATTTTCGGGCATTGGTGGGTTGGGCTTTGCGTTTTTGCTTTCGGTCTTACCGGCTACCGTGTTTGGTTTTCTCATTGGTAAGCTCTTTAACCGTGCCAAAGGGCGCGAGATGGTCACGGGACTCATCACGGGTTTTTTTTCTAATGGCATTTACCAATTGATTTTCCTTTTTGGCGCTGGAGCTGTGTTTCCAATATTAAATGCCGATAGCTTGTTGCCTCGTGGTGTTGATGAAAACGGAGTGGCGCGTTTTTTTGGTTTACGCAACACCATTGATCTTAGCGCTGTTCAGTATGCTCTAGATGATCTCATTGCTTTGCCGCGGCCACAGGGCATCGTGATTCCTTATGGCACCTTTTTGGTGATTGCTCTTGCTTGCTTGTTTGTGTGGTACTTTCGCAAAACCAAACTTGGTCAAGAAATGAAAGCCATGGGGCATGATCAGCACGTGGCGGAAGTGGCAGGCATCAATGTGAATCGCAACCGCATTGTGGCGACCATCATTTCGACTGTGATGGCAGCTTGGGGACAGATTATTTTTTTACAGAACATTGGCACCATCAACACTTATAATTCGCACGAACAGGTGGGGATGTTTGCGATTGCAGCGCTTTTGGTTTCGGGGGCCTCGGTGTCTAAGGCCTCTGTTTGGAATGCTTTGTTTGGGACTTTTTTATTTCACACGCTTTTTATCACATCACCTTTGGCGGGGAATCAGCTTTTTGGGGAAGCTCAGTTAGGGGAGTACTTTCGCGTGTTTGTGGCGTATGGGGTGATAGCGGTTGCGCTGGCTCTGCATGCCTGGAAGGGGAAGAAGAATTAGTTTTAATTTTATAGCATGCTCGCTTTTGCGAAGAGCTTACGAAAATTCCTGACAGTAGTTAATTTTTTGCGCACCGCTTCTGTAGGAGGGCAGCAATCTGTTAAAATGCTTTCGGCAATGTCTAAATGCCGCAAACCATCATCAAAATTTTTCATTTGAATATTAAGAAAAGCCACATGCAAATTCTCTTCTGCGACAGAAAAGATGGGGACTTGGTTTTGATTGTTTAAAAAATCAATCAGTTTAAGCCGTAAGGCTAAAGCAGCTTTTAGAGGGCCAAAATTTTCGAAATAGCTTGAGAGGATGTTGTAGTAATTTCTTGCCAAGGAATAAAAGCTAGCGTCATCGATCGCAGGATCTGTTTGTAAATAAGAATTAAAGGCAGCCATTGCTTTTTCGGCGTAAACGCCGGCAGGATCTCCGTCATCCAAACGTGTGTAACAAAAAGTAATTTTTAGATAAGCATCAATGAGTAAAGGATGGTGAACGGCAGTGTCCTGTTTTAAAAAACTTTCAAAAGGTTCTTCGACTTTTAAAAGAGCATCAAGAGCACCTTTAAATTCACCCATGGCAAGCTTAATGGTGCCATTGGCTCGTTGAAAATAGGCATGACTTATTTTTGGCCATGGCTGCTCTCTTTTTTTATGCATGTAGCTCACAGTTGCTTCTGCTTTTTGAAGCCACATGATGGCTTCTTTGATATTGCCTTCATTAGCACAGCGATTTGCTAAATTGATCGCGCTGTCTATTTCTTGTTGCAGTTCATCATTTGAAAAGATTTTCAATTCTTCATGTAGCGACATCCCATCAGGCTTTGCGCCACCTGTTGCTTTGGGGGCAGAGGCTGCAAATTTTTCAGCATTTTTCTCTGTTGGGTTTGGGTTGGTGGGGGCGCTTGGGGCTGCTGGTTTTTTGATAATTTTTAATTGTGTTGCGCTTGATGCAGAAGATGGTGGACTTGCGTCTGCTTCGTTAACAGCAGGTAGTAAAGGAGTTGCTGTGCCATCGATGACTTGCCAAATGAGTTTTAAGGGGGTTGTCATTTTGCACGCTCTTGTTTTTGGTCATTGGTGTTTTCTGCTACTTCTTGTTCGATTTCGGGCAGACTCGATAGTTCTAAAATTTCTTCGATCAAATTAATTTGATACTCATCTAAAGGCTCTTCTTTGGCTTTTCTGGCTGCGGCCTTGGCTCCACGCAAGGCAATGGAGATAAAGCTGATATCGGTTTCTGGGTGTTGCGAATAGATAGCAATGTTATACTGAAGCTCAGCAATAAAAGCCCAACGTGGATTTTTTTCTTGTTTCGCTCTTTCGATTGTTTTTAGTAACAAGTCTAAGCAGGCTTCGTAGTTTTTGCTGCCTTGGTAGGCCTGGACAAGCAAGCGAGTCACGTGTGGGTTATCTAAAACAATGAGATTTTCGTGTGTGGCTCGCATGGAGTTAAGGATATTATTTATTTGCATCAATTTTTCGATGACTTTTTCAAAATTGCCCAAAGTATAGTAAGATTCTGCTAAAGCATAAAGAATGCGAAAGAATTCATCTGAATCACGTCCCTCTGATTGCTCATCCAGTTTCAGCAATATTTCGAGAGCATTGATTGTGTTTTTATGATTCCCGCAAACTCTTTCTAGGGAAGCTTTGGTCGAATAAAAATCTTTTGCTAACTGAAGAGGAGCTTGAATGCCTTTGTTTTGTAAGGCAATTAAAATGTTTTCTGCCTGTTGCAAAACGATTCTAGCTGGTGCGCGTTGATTCTCTTCAATTAATGTGTCGGCTTTTCTGATTAAATTGCCTGCTTCGCTATAAGCTTGCCTGATAAGGCTGTGTTGATTCCAGCCTAAATTCATGCCCCTGCTATTGTGTTGAACCATTTTAATCCAATCACTTTGTACCAATTGCGCTACTGGCCGAGCTGGTCTTAAATTACCACTTACCAATCTATAGGTGTCGGGAGGAAGCAAGGTTAACCCTTGGAATCTTTCTTGAAGAGTCTCCGGCACCGAAGAGTCAGCCCCATCTGAAATAGCGTCA
Organism: Deltaproteobacteria bacterium; assembly: GCA_024233595.1. Classification (GTDB taxonomy): domain Bacteria; phylum UBA10199; class UBA10199; order UBA10199; family JADGCS01; genus JACKPK01. Next base: position 245,553 of record JACKPK010000001.1, on the reverse strand, counting down.
AGCAAAGGGTAGTTAACAGGTGCAGTCATGCCTTTTTGAAATAGCGTGAAGTAGATCATGCGGATTCTTCTCCCGAATAAGGCTCAATGGCTTCTGCTAAAGCAATAAAAAGATCATGGCGGTCGTGATCCGAATTCACAATATTTGGATCTAATGCTTTAATGCTCGCGATGATTTGATCAATGTAATCAATGTCTAATAGACTTGGTGTTCTCAGAATAACATGCGCTTCCAGAAGCATGAAGGTGACTTTTTGATCAGTAGAAAAGGAGGAGCTTTCATTTTTTTTGGCAGCATTTTTTAAATTGCTCAACAGTCTCATACAATAATCGAAGTTAAACTCTTCTTCTTCATAACTAAGCTCTAAGGTGACTAGTTCCACATGCGCGTTAAAAAGTGTTTCAAAATTAACGTTGGGAGAAAGCACAATAGAACGAAGAGTACCAGTCGCCTTTTCAATTAGGTCTAGGCTTTGCTTTGTTTGCCAAAGTGAACCATTATTCTGACTTAATTTCTTTTTTAATGCTTGAGCATAGGTCAGTTTTGCTTCGTTGAGAATGTGGGGGTAGGTTTCGATCACAAGTCCTAAAACAAAAACGGCTTCGTCTTCCCAGAAGGAAATAACGGAGTCTGCAGAAGATGAGTTCAGAAGGATGCTTAACTTTAGAGTAACAAATAAGGCTATTAGCAGATTAATTTCGATATCAGAAGAATTCTGATATTGTTCTATGCATTCATCTGTGAATTGAAGAGCGTCACTGAATCTTTTTGTTTGATAAAGTAAATGTGCTTTTCTGTATTTGCTGGCTAGAAGGTCTTTTTCGGGAAGGTCACGTTCTTTTTCTAATTCTGTAATGAGGTCGCTTTGAGCTTGGATTGCAAGACTCATTTTGCCTTGCATCTCATAACAATGTACTCGCAGAGTCAGTAAGAATTTGTAGCAGTTGTAATCGGTGACCGTCCATTCTTTTTTGTTTTTTGGCAATGTGCTCGAAAAGCTTTGGCAGGCATATTCAAAGAGTTCAAAACGTTGCGCCTGCATTTCAGAGCGGGCTATTCCAAGATAGCTTTTTAACTTCAGGATTCGTTTTAATGGACTGTTTGGTAAAGAGTCTGTAATATCGATTGCTTTTTCAAAATAATTAACAGCGTTGTCATATTTTGTCTGGAGGTTAGAAAATTCACCTTGCAGGACATAAACTTTTGCAAGCTCTTCATAAACAGAATGATTGCCCGTTGCCAGCTCTCCTAACAAAAGTGATTCTGCAGCGAGGAGGTCATCAAATCCCTCACCAGTTTTGGTCAATTTTTCATAGGCTTTTTTGCATAAAAAGTTTGTTACTTCAATGATGCCCTGACATTGAATTGTTTGTGACTCTTTATTTGATTTATTTTTAATGAAATTCTGAGGTCCCGGCGCAAAAATCCCAGCTCGCATTGGTGTTTCTGGGGTTCTTGGTTTTTGAAAAACCGGAACAGGTGTTTTGATTTTAGGCTGCGCGACAGTGAGTTGAAGCTCTTTGGGTGCAACAAGGCTATCGGCATCAAGTGCAGGAAGGGTCAACAGGGGTTGGGGCAGGGCTAATTTCATATAGAACTGTATCGTAATGTTGTTTCAAAAGTTGCTTTAAAAATACGGCGATCTTGTCTTGGCCGCAGTCCTCAAAGCTACACTATTTTCTTAATTTTTTTCAATACTTGCGGCCAAAAAAAAATGAATTTGTGGAAGCAAAATCAAGTCACAAACAAGGGCGAGAATCACGATCAGGCCTCCAAATAGGCCAAAATGGCGGTTGGGAAGGAAGTCCGAGACCGCGAGCCCCAGAAAAGACAGCGAAAGAGCAAGAGAAGTGAATGTCACGGCTTTGATTTTAGGAGACAAAATCCGGACCAGAGAGCTCATGTCTGGTGTATTTTTTTCTTTGGATTGTTTCAGGGCACTCAGAATGTGAATGGTGTCATCGACAATCAAACCAAGTGTCACGGCGCCAATCATCACCAGGCCAACATCCATTTGTTTTTGCAGCCAGCCCAAAAGAGCGTACACGATCACCAGAGGAAACGCGTTTGCGAGCACCGCGTTTAAAAATAAGAATACAGATCGAAACACAAAACCGATGATGATGCTCACCACAATAAAAGCAATGAGCAAACTTTCGCTGAGGGCTTCGAAAAGATAGCCTTCCATCAGATTGAATAAAGTCACAACACCATTGAACTCAATTTTGTACTGCGGGATTTCTTTTGCAGCCCAGCTTTGGATGTGACTTGTGATCTGTTGGTATTCTGTCACGCTGGGAATGGGCAATTGCGCAGACAAACGCAAGGTTCCGGATTCTCGATGCCACCATTGCGATGTTTGTCCGCTGCTCGGGACAAAGTCGATAGCAAAGAGAATTTGTGACAAAGCTTGTTGATTGAGTTCTTCTGGTTTTTTGTCGGTAAAGTGGGGCAGGGCTTTTTCTAAAAAGCTTAATAAAGAATGCGTTTGTAAGACCTTTGTGTTGTTGATTAAAAAGCTCTGTAGTTTTTGCAAACTTTTGATCTCATCAACTGTTGCGAATTCGGCATCGTGGTTTTTTGTATTGGGGACCAAAAGAATTTCAATCGGCACCACTCCCTTGAATTCCTCTTCGATGATTTTTGTATCGCGGACTATTTTTAAACTAGGGTCAAAGTACTTTAAATAACTCGAATCCGATTTCCAAGTGGGCTTTAACATTAAGGCTGCGATAAAAAATCCCAAGAGGACAACCAAGACCCCGCGGTTAGAAAGCACAGATTCATAAAGCTTTGTTAGCTTTGTGCTCAAAGCAGAGTTTTTTGATGCGGTCGCAGGGTTTTTGTCATTTTTTATCAAAGGCAAAACCGAAAAGGTAAAGACAAAGGCCACACAGACGCCAATGGCAGCTAAAATACCAAACTCCCTTAGCGGTCGTAGTTGGCTCACAGTCAGGCTTAGGAAACCAACAGCTGTTGTGAGTGAGGTTAAAAAACAAGGGAAGAGTGTTTGTTCTAAAGAGTCATTCACCAGATAATGGTAAGCGTCGGCTATGCTCATGCCGAGTAAAATCAAAGGCAAGATGCCAGTGAGGTTGTTAAGTGAAAATCCAAACACAACAGAACTTAACGCAAGTGAAGACAAACTCACCAGCCACACCAGAAAACACAATAAAGTTCTTTTGAATGATTTTAAAAAAATCACACTCAATAAAGTGAGGATGAGCAAAACAATGGCGACTGCTTTTTGTGACTCGCTTTGCGATAATTCGTAAAAAGAATGAGTGAGCGCAACAGGACCAGAGTAATGAATTTCTTCAAAAGTGTTTTTTGCTGCTTTTGTTTTTAAAAAAGACAGCGTGTCTTTATAAAGGCGCTCAGATGTCTCTACAGGTGTGTCTGCTTGATTCACACGTGCCCAAAGCAAAGTCATATTCATGTTTGCATTGAGGATTTCGGGATTGATTGTGCGAACAGTGGTGATGTTGCTTGGAGAAGCTGGTATAGCGCGAATCAACCGGCTGCTGCTCTCTAAAATTTTGGTTGTGCTCAAACTATGAACCTGAGCCACGTCAGGGTGTTGTTCTAAAAACTGGCTCAGTTCTTCAATGAGTTGCCATTCTTTGCGGTCTTGGAATTTGCTTTTGCTTTTGAGTCCAATCACCAAAGTTTCTTGCGGGCCAAATTTTTCTAAAAAGCTGGTGTAGTTTTTAAAGGTGGGATCATCTTCTAAAAACCAAATGGTTTGTGAGGTGTCCCATTTTAATAAAGGGGAAAAGGCAAGGCCCAGGAGTGTGAAGAAAACCCAAAATAACAGAACAAGTTTTTTATAGCGCAGAAGTGTTTTGTAAAATGAGGAAATGCGTTTCTTCATTGGTTAAACCTTGCTCACACAACGCGTCGAAGTTTAGCTGATTCTTTTTTAAGATCGGGAGCGACTTCGCTTGTTAGTTGGCCACACTCGTCAGTGATGAAAGTCGGTTTAAAATAGTGGGCGTACTGAGGGTGAATTGGAAAAGCTGGTGAGAATTCTTTTGCGGAAAATTCTGTGGTGCTAATGTGTGTGCGTTCTGTTTTTTTTGTAAACAGGTCTTTAAAAAAACTAAGGTCATTGGGCGTGTTTTGCACCATGAGCTGCGTGACACTATGAAGAAACAAGAGTTTCTGATAGCGATCAAAGCCTTTTAAATAGCGTTTTGCAAAGGCTTGGCTATGTTTAAATATTTTTTTGCGAAAGCCTTTCATGTTTTGTGTGTTTTTTAGAAAGTGCGCAACCTGCGGTAAAGGATCTTTGGGTTTTATGGTGAGAGTCGTGGGATCAAAGTCGCGTAATTTTGCGTTTGGCAAAAGTTTGTCGTCATTTAAAAGTTCGTAAAAATAAGGTGTTCCCAACATGGGCACAATGGTGGTGAAGTAGGTTGGCAAACTGATGCTGCTGTCTTCAAAAATATAAGCAAGCTCGTTTTGGATGTCGTGGATAGAGCGTTTTACAAAATCCATCACAAAGCCATAAAAATACACCATGCCTTCTTCAAGACAATCGCGGATTTGGTCAATTTGTGATTCGTGAGTGTTTTGATTTTTATGAATAGACTTAAGCCATTTTGTGTCAAAGGATTCCACGCCACTGAACAAAGCGGTGCAGCCGACTTCTTTAACACGCTTGATGCGAGTGCGGTCGTAAAAAAAATCGCTTGAGACCAGACAGGACCAATAAGGCAGATAGCCTTCGTCATGAAGTTCTCCTAAGAGGTCTATTTTTTGGTCAAAGAATTTACTGTCGTTGCCAAAAAAATTATTGTCTAAAAATATAATCGCTTTGTTTTTTCCAATGGCTTTGATTTGTCGTTTGATGAACTCGAGACTGTAATTTTGAAAATGACCACCTTCGGCTGTTAAAGAACAAAAGCTACAGCTAAAATTACAATTCTGACTTGATTCCACATAGCCAACGTGGCGCATCCAATTGCAAAGATCATAACGAGGCATGGGGTCTGGGTTTGTGTGATCAACACCCCATTCACTGTTGATGATGCGTTTGATATCACCGGCATCGCCAAGGGAAACAATGTCAAAAAATTCTTGTGATAGTTTCGGAAGAACACGCACGGCAGAACCGCCAGCGATCACAACACATTTGGGGCTTTTGGTTTTGGCGTAGGCAGTCAATTGCTTCATGCGATCAAAAGCATTGTTCAAACCAGTTAAAACCAAAGCGTCTAGGTTTTCAAAAGCTTTGGCTTGATCTAAAGGGCCATGAGCCTGTTCATTCCATAAAGTGATGTCCCAATGCTGTGGCGAAAAATAACCGGCTAAAAAAACCGGTCCCATTGATTGTGGGACTTTATTCGGACGCGCGCGTTGCGATCGCAAATCGTCAAAGTAAGCGTTGATGATCAAAACACGTTTTTTGGGAGAATGTGCGCTCATGGTTTCCTTGTGTTTTTGTATCGCGTTTTCATCAAGAAGGTTGTTTCGATTTCGCAAAAAAATGGCCTTCTGTCATGAGGTGGGGCGTTAAAAACCGCATCCGATCAGTTAAGTTGCTGTAATTTAAAGAAAAATATTTTTAAGGGGATGCTGCTTTTTGGCGCTCCCCGGTTGCGGTCAGCGGCAATTCGCGATAGATATCCCGCACTTGAAGGAGCCCATGAGTTCAGCCAATGCCCATTTCATTCTTGGAATCGACACCTCTTGCGACGAAACTTCGATGGCGGTTTACGATTCTACGTCTCAGCGAACATTGAGCAATGTTGTGTCGAGCCAGATCAAAACGCACGCTCGTTTTGGCGGTATTGTGCCTGAAGTGGCTAGCCGTGCGCATATGGAGAATATCTTACTGGTTTACCATGCTGCTTTAAAAGAAGCTGGGATCGCAGAAAAAGATTTGTGTGCTGTGGCGGTGACCAGTCGCCCTGGTTTGATGGGCTGTTTGTTGGTTGGTTGTGGTTTTGCAAAGGGCTTATCTTATCAGCTTGGGATCCCGCTTATTGGTGTGAATCATTTGGAAGCGCATTTGTTTAGTCCTTATATTGGCTCAACACCGCAGTTTCCTTTTTTGGGCTTGGTTGTTTCTGGTGGGCACACGGCTTTTTATAAAGTGAGTGATTTTGATCAGGTGGACTTGCTTGGTCAAACGGTTGATGATGCCGCTGGCGAAGCCTTTGATAAATGTGCTAAGATGTTGGGTCTGGGTTACCCGGGTGGTCCTATTGTTGATCAGCTGGCGCAACAGGGTAACGAAGCGGCATTTGTTTTTAAAGAAGCCAAGGTGAAAATGGGGCCACAGTACTTGAGTTTTAGTGGGCTCAAAACAGCGGTGCAGACAGCCATAAAAAATTGTGGTGACGATTTACAAAACAAGCAAAATGATCTTTGTGCGAGTTTGCAGGCGATCATTTCAAAAACCTTGTGTAATAAAGCTTTGTATTTTTTAGAAGAGCATCAGCTGAGCTCTTTGGCGTTGAGTGGTGGTGTGGCCATGAACTCGCGTTTGCGTTCGGACATCAAGCAATTTGGCAAAAGTAAGGGTGTGACCACCTTTATTGCAGAGCCAGCTTATTGTACCGATAATGGGGCCATGGTGGCTTATTTGGCAAGTCATCGGCAGGGTGAAGATCAAAAAATGAATTTGACGGTGAAACCAAACCAAAAAATTCAGGCACGGCGGCTAAAAAAATGAAACGATTTATTCCAGCAGAACTCAAACAGCTTTTGCTCAAGCTTCTTAAAAGCAATAGCTCCACCCAGGAGATTGCTGATGGCTTGGCGATTGGCATGTTCGTGGCGTTTTTGCCAATCATGGGCATTCAAATGTATGTGTCTTTGGTGCTCACGCGTTTGTTTCGTAAAAACTCAATTGTTGCGATGATCGCTGTTTGGATCACCAATCCCATCACAGCGATTCCAATTTATCTTTTTAACCTTTGGGTGGGAAGTTTGATTTACGCAAAATCTGTTGATTTTGAAGCCATTCGGCTGACTTTATCTCACATGGACTGGCAAAACATTTTGGGTCTGGGAGTTGGGATTTTGGTGCCTTTGTGTTTGGGATCCATGATCACCGGATTGGTTGCGGCTGTTGTGAGTCAGCGTTTGTGTTTACGCTATTATGATCGCGTTCATGAGTCATTACACAACGCTTTGCATCGTTCCGACACACACGCCAACGAAACTCACTCTTAAGGATTCCGAAAATGAGTGTTTATGCCAAAAAGAGCCTTGGACAAAATTTCTTAAACAACGCTCATTACCAAGAAAAAATCATCAAGGCCATTTTATCTGTGAACGAAAAGCCTTTGATTCTAGAAATTGGACCGGGGCGTGGGGCGATCACACAACATCTTGTTCCGGCGAGCGAAAAATTTTGGGCTGTCGAAAAAGACAAAGAGTTGGGGGCAGCGCTTGCCGAAAAATACAGCGCAGTTGATCACGTGAAAATTTGTATCGATGATTTTTTAAAAGTTGATTTGGGCAAGTTATTTGAAACTCGTTCTCCCGGACAAAAAATCATTGCGGTGGGGAATCTTCCTTATAATGTTGGGTCGCAAATTTTAATCAAGTTGCTGCCTTTAAATGATTTATTCTCGCATTTATTTTTGATGTTTCAAAAGGAAGTGGCAGAGCGCTGTGTGGCCAAGGCGGGCACGCGCGATTTTGGTGTTTTGTCGGCTTGGGTGCAATTGTACAGCAAAGCCAGTTTGTTGTTTAAGTTACCGCCCAATGCTTTTTCGCCGGCACCCAAGGTTGATTCGGCCTTTGTGTCTTTTGAATTAGCCCCCAGGTATCAGGCAGAGCAAAACAGAGTGATCATAGAGCTGATCAAAAAGGCGTTTCAAACGCGAAGAAAAATGCTCGGGACAAGTTTAAAAGCCTGGAGAAAACTAGACCCTGCTTGGGATCAGGAGTTTGAAGGTCTTTGGAAAAAGCGCCCCGAGGAATTATCCCTTGAGCAATTGGCCAGCTTGGCCTTAGGGTACGGCGGGGGAAAATCAAAATAAAATGACCGGAGAGTTTATGGCAAAAAAAGTCACAATCTACACAACAAATTACTGTCCCTATTGTCATGCTGCAAAGAAGTTGCTCGATCAAAAAGGCGTTTCTTACCAGGAAATCAATGTTGAAGGTGACGATGTCAAACGCCAATGGTTGGTGCAAAAAACCAATCAAAGAACCGTTCCCCAGATATTCGTAGATGACCAACCTTATGGTGGTTTTGATGATATTTCGGCCCTGGATGATCAGGGTAAACTTGATGAGATTCTTGGTCTATAAAAGGTGATGTTATGCCCCAAGCCCCGTTTACTGTTTTTGCACTTTCCGATGCCACCGCAGAGTTGGCACACAACTTAACTTTGGCAGCTGTTAATCAGTTTCCCGAAAATGATTGCCACATCATTCGTGTTCCCAAAATCACGGACTTGTCGCAGATCGACGAAACCTTAGAACGTGCTTTGGAAAAAAGCGGCATTTTGGTTTTTACTTTTGTGTCAGAAGAAATGCGTGAGTTTGTTCGCAAGCGCTCCCAAGAGGTTGGTGTGCAAGCAGTGGATGCCTTAGGCCCAACATTAGATGCTTTGGCAAGTTACATGCACACACCACCGAGCAAGCAACCTGGGTTGCAATACAAGATGACGCGTCATTATTTTAAGCGCACAGAGGCTGTTGAGTTTACGGTAAAGCATGATGACGGTCTTGGTTTGGAGTCCGTTGCCGAATGCGATTTGCTCTTGCTTGGCATTTCGCGCACATCCAAAACCCCGCTTTCGATTTATTTGGCTTATCACGGTTACCGTTGCGCCAACATTCCCATTGTCAAACAAGTGCCTTTGCCAAAAATCATCAAAGAAATGGACCCTAAAAAAATTGTTGGGCTCACCATTGACGCACGTAAACTAGCAACCATTCGTGGCACACGTTTGCGTAAGCTCGGTCGTCCTTCTTCTGAATCGTACGGTAGTCCAGAGCACATCAAAGACGAAATCGATTACGCCATTGGCATTTTTCGCGAAATAGGGGCTCCTGTTATTGATGTGACAGGCAAGGCCATTGAGGAAACGGCCAGTGAGATCATTCAGATTCTTGAACTGGCTTAGTTTATTCCGGTAATAGCGGGCCGATGTTTTCTTCAATGAGCTGGTATTGGCTAAACTGTCCAATTTTAACGACATGAAAGGCTTTTTTGAAGGTTTTGTTGGCTTTGTTGATTGGCGACAGGATCATTTTGTCGTCATAGATTTTGATCAGAGCGTAGTCTTTTTCTCCTAAAGTCATGACCAAAAAATCTTGTTTTTGTTGCGCGTCGGAACCACCAAACCAAGATCCCAGCCACAGAGATAAAAATAAAATCAGGGTGATCATGCCGCGGAAGACGGGGCTATTGGCGCTTGGTAAAACATTGTAATAAAGACTAATCCACAAAAAGGCGATCACCACCACCATGAGGGTGAGTCGGTTGGTGAGCAAGACATCGGTGAAATTGATGTCGATCAATTCGTAAGGGATTCCAAAAAAGCTGCAATAGCCTGCTTCATAAAAGGCGACAAAGAGGTAGGCTGTGAGCAAAGGGGTGATGAGAAGAGCCAGTTCTTTGGTGACCCGGTCTTTGTTTGAATTTTTTGACACCATATTTTTATTTTAAGGAAATTCTGATTCTTGTAAAGAACTTAGATTTTTAAGTTTTTTTGAAATGAAGCCCGTAAATCCACTTGTCGAATGGTCCGGTCCGTGATTGATCAGAGCCATGGAGTTTTTTGATCTCTTGGTGATCTATTTTTATTCTTATGTGCCGGCGATTCTCTTGGCGTTATTTTTTTGGTGGATGGATCGTTTTGAGCGTGAGTCTTTTATTTTAGTCTGTGCCGCTTTTTTCTGGGGTGCGTTTGGGGCCGGGCTTTTGAGTTATTTTTGGAATTCTTTTTTTCACATTGCGCTCGATGTTTATCAAAAAGGCAATGCTTCTACCAATGACGTCATTGTTTCGGTCATTGTGGCGCCTTTTGTCGAGGAACTCACCAAAGGCATTGTGATCCTCTTGTTGCTGTGGCTCAATAAAATCGACAACGTCACCGATGGCATCTTAATGGGCGTGGTGATTGGTTTGGGTTTTGCTGCGGCCGAAAACGTTCATTACGCACAGAATGTCATTTACCCCAATAGTGGCGAACTGGCCATGTGGCATAACCTTTGGTTTCGCGAAATCCACACGACCTTGCTGCACGCTTCTGCCTCTGCTGTATGGGGAGCCATGATTGGGTACTCACGCTTGCTCAATTACACAGAACGATTTTTTTCTTGGATGATCGGTTTTGTGTTGGCCATGGTGACACACGGTTTTTGGAATTTTTTGGCAAGCTACGTTGGTCGCATTCGTGCTCCTTTTAACTTGGTGCAAATTCTCATGCGTTTGGAGCTAATGCTTATTTTTGGATCACTCATCACCTTGTATTTGGTTTCGTTACGACGTCAAAGCCGTGTGATCATCAAAGAACTATTGGAAGAACATGAGGCCGGTTTGGTGCCTTTTGAGCACATCGGTTTTTTTGCTTCTTTGGTACGCCATCCAAAACGCTATCAGCTCCCCGCGGGCATTTCGGTCACGGAATACGCTCATCTGGGAGTGCGGCTTGCCTTTCGTAAAAATCAGGATCGTTTTCATTCGAGCGCCATTTTAAGGGCCGAAATCGAGCGTCTGCGAGCGCAACTTAAAGACGTGCTCATGCCTCCCAAATCAGAAACTCAGGAAGATGAAAATGAACAACCCTAAAGCACAAGACATAAAAACGCATGGCATTGAACTTGTGTTGATTGGGGTTGTTGGGTTCATGGTGATCATTGCCTTTACGATTTTTTCTTATCATTTTTTTGTGAAGGATCGGGTTCGGGAATCCGAAGAATACAAAACCGCAGTGCACTATGTGAAAACTTCGTCTTCGTTAAAAGAGCAGCTTGTAGCACCTCTGGTCAGTTTTGATTTTACAGACATTCGCGTTAGTGAATCCAATGATTTTGGCCATTGTTTTGTTTATTTTGATCTTGTCTTAGAAAATCAACTCAAAGAATCAATGCGGGTGGGTCTCATAAGAATTGGCGACTTTTGGATTGTGGCTGAGGCAGAGTTGAATCCTGATACCAAACTCTCTTATAAATTAGAAACTCCTTATAAAAGGATTTTAGTTTTTTTGACTTCGTTGTCTTATAACAATGACTTTTACGTTGGTCTTTATTTAGGCCATTTACAACGAGAATTACTAGATTCTAGGCTCTTGTTGCTATTAGAGGCAAAAGTGAAAGCTTATGTTGGTGATCTTCAAAAAGCGCAGGAGTTATTGATACGCTTGCAAGACAGAGTTGGTTATTCGGAGCTGGCTGTGTTGTTTGAGCGCGCCATGATGCACTATGCTGCAGGGGAGTTTCCTTCCACAATCAATCTTTTACACGATGTGATTCGCAAGTACGACGAAGACAAAGCCAAGAGTTTGCGTAACGCTTACAAAAAAAGTATTTTTTCTAGAATGCCAAGCGATCCATTCACTTCCTTATTAGATCACGATGTGATCTTGGCAGAGGCTTATCGTAATTTGGCTGTGGTTTATTACGATGCAAAAAATTTCGAAAAGGGCGTGGCCGCTGCCAGCATGGCCAGAATGATTGCTTTGCAAATCAAGTCAGACACGATTGCGTCGTCGGCTCTTTTTATGCTGGGTGTTCATTTGCATTTTTTGGATCGCTTGCATGATGCTGATTCTGTTTTCAAACAAGTGATTGAAGATGTAAAAAACAGTAACTTGTCACAAAAAGCGTGGGCTTATTACTACCGTGCTGAGCATGCCAAACGTTGGCGTCGTGAAGAGTTTGTCATGGATTACTATGAACGTGCTGTTAACTTGGATCCCTTTAATCCGGTTATCCGAAGAGACGCGATCATGTATTTAATGGCTCGGAATTACGCGGGAGATTTAGAAATAGCCTTGAGTTTGAGCTTAAGGGGCATTCAGTACGGTGTGTCGGATCCGTTGTTTCGGACCTTGAGTTCGCAGATTTACAGTCGTCTTGGGATTAGGGATAAATCGCAATTGGTCGAGTGAAAGAAGCTCTTTGCAAACGCCCCTGATTTGGTCTAAGACCAAGAACGGAGGTCTGATGTTATCATACACGCAAGAACTAGAAGTGGCTAAAGAAGCAGCGGTGAAAGCTGGGCAAGCAATCGCAGGCTTTTACGGCAAATCCTTAAAAGTACGTCACAAAGCTGAATCACAACCCGTCACAGAAGCTGATCTTGCCAGCAATCGCGTCATTAAAGAAATGATCAGCAATGCTTTTCCTCAAGATGGTTGGTTGTCTGAAGAAGACGCAGATAACGCAGACCGCTTTGAGCAAAAACGCCTTTGGGTCATTGATCCCTTGGATGGCACAAAAGACTTCATCAATAAAAATCCTGAATTTGCTGTTTCGATTGCTCTTGTTGAGGATCGTAAGCCTGTCGTTGGTGTTGTGTACAATCCTGTCACCAAAGAATTGTTTTGGGCTCACAAAGGGCAAGGCGCTTTTTGTGATGGCAAGCCTATCAAAGTTAAAGAGTTCAATGAGCAAGAATCATTCTCTTTAATTGTGAGCATGAGCGAATACAAACGTGGTGAATGGAAAGACTTTGAAACCCAATTTAAAATCATTCCCACAGGTGGTTGCGCTTATAAAATGGGTAAGGTTGCGCGTGGTGACGCTGATGGCACTTTTACTTTAAGTCCCAAAAGTGAATGGGATATTTGTGCAGGGCATTTGTTAGTTGAAGAAGCTGGAGGCGTGGTGTCACGCTTGAGCGGTGAGGATGTTGTTTACAACCAAGCCAACACGCTTTTAGACGGACTTGTTTACGATAATGATCCCAAGACGCACCAGATTTTATTAAAAGCCATAAAAAATTACGAAAGCAATTAACTTGCTTTGGCTTTTTTAAAGGCTTGTTCGTCAGTGGGTTTCATTCGTTCTTCAAATTTTTCAAACGCAATTTTTTCGAGCTTGCTGCGGTAGGCTTCTAAATCTTTAATGGGGCAAACCGCATGGCCTTCTTCCATGGCTGTCTTGGCAATGGCAGGGGCTTCCCAAAATAAAACGCGTGGGTCCAATGGTTTTGGTAAAATGTATTCGGGACCAAATTCAAGGTGAGTCAAACCGTAAGCCTTGGCAATTTCTTGTGGGACTTTTTCTTTAGCAAGCGCAGCCAAAGAGCGCGCCGCTGCCATTTTCATGCCTTCGCTGATAATGGATGCGTTTACATCTAAGGTGCCTCTAAAAATAAAAGGAAAACCCAAAACATTATTGACTTGGTTTGGGTAGTCAGAACGGCCTGTTGCCATGATTAAATCATCGCGAGTTTTTTGTGCCAGAGGGTAAGTGATTTCGGGATTCGGGTTGGCCATGGCAAAGATAATGGGTTTGGGCGCCATGGTTTTGAGCATTTCTGGGGACAAAATGTCTTTTGCTGACACACCAATAAAAACATCAGCATCTTTGATTGCTTCTTTAAGATCTTGCGCGGGCAGGTCTTGGGCAAAGAAGCCGCGATTGGGTTCTAACTTGTCACGGTTGCTGGTGACCAATCCCAAACTGTCGATCATGTAAATATTGCCTTTGTGCACACCCAAGTTCAAAGCCATTTTGGCACAGGCAATGCCCGCAGCTCCGGCACCGGAGAACACAACTTTGATCTGGCTGGCTTTTTTTCCTGTGAGTTCAAGTGCGTTGATCAATCCTGCCGTGGTGATGATGGCTGTGCCGTGTTGGTCATCGTGAAAAACAGGGATGTTCATGCGGCGTTTGAGTTCGGTTTCGATCGTGAAACACTCCGGTGCTTTGATGTCTTCTAGGTTGATGCCACCAAAAGTTGGTTCCAGACTGGCAACAATGTCGATGAATTTTTCAGGATTGGTTTCGTTGATTTCAATATCGAAGACGTCGATGTCAGCAAAGGCTTTGAACAGAATGCCTTTGCCTTCCATGACAGGCTTAGAGGCGGCAGCACCAATGTTGCCAAGCCCTAGCACGGCGGTGCCGTTTGAAATGACACCAACCAGATTGCCACGAGCAGTGTAATTAAAAGACTCTTCTACATTTTGAGCGATTTCTAAGCAGGGTTCAGCCACACCGGGGGTGTACGCAAGACTCAGGTCTTCTTGTGTGCGAAAAGGTTTTGTGGCTTTGATTTCTATTTTTCCGGGACGGCCTTCGCTGTGATACTTAAGGGCTTGTTTACGATCCACCATGAGTTGTTCCTAGAGCTGAGTAAAGTTGAAAAGCGCGACTTTAAAAATCAATCCAAATCATCATCGTCGTTATCGTCATCAAAGTCATCGTCATCATCTTCGTCGTTTAATTCATCAACGGCATTTCTGTTTTGAAATTCTTCACTGTCCGGAATGACTTGTGCCACTTGGCAATCCATGGCGGCTTTGGACACGGCTTGCGCCACGCGGTCGTGAACTGTTGGGTCCAATGCGTTTGGTAATGGTTCGCGACCAGGAGCTGTTTCGGCAATGGCTTCGGCAGCGGCGATCATCATTTCGGGGGTTATTTTTTTAGCCTGCGCGATCAAGCTGCCTTTGAAGATACCAGGGTAGCCAAGCAAGTTGTTCACGCGAGTGCCATCAAAAGCAAAGGCAGCGCCTGCTTTTAAGGCATCGCTGATGGTGATTTCGGGGTAGGGGTTAGAGAGGGCTAAAATCACCTGACCTTTTTTGATCATGTCTGGTTTGATCAGGTTCTTGCGACCGGTGGTCATCACGACCAGATCACAGGTTTTCATGATCTCTTCGACGGAGGCCGTTTTGCCACCGCGCTTTTTATAAAACTCACAAGCGGGCTCGTTGATATCAAAGCCAAGCACAGTGTTGCCGGTGTAGGCTTTTAATAAAAGCGCAATGGCTTGCCCAGCAGCGCCTAAGCCTAGTTGACCCAATTTGAGTTGTTTTAAATCTTTTTTGACCAAGCGACAGGCATTGATGGTGGCCGCCAAGGTCACAACGGCAGTGCCGTGTTGGTCATCATGCATCACTGGTTTGTTAAGGCGTTTAATGAGCTCGTCTTCGATTTCGAAATTGGCAGGGGACTCAATGTCTTCGAGTTGAATGGCGCCAAATCCGTGGTGGATCTTCATGACTGTTTCGACAAACTCTTTGGGGTCGCGCGTGTCGATGAGCACGGGAAACATGTTCATGCCTGTGAGCTGACTAAACAAAGCGGCTTTGCCTTCCATGACAGGCATAGAGGCAACAGGACCAAGGTTGCCTAATCCCAAAACGCGGCTGCCATTTGTGATCAGAGCCACATTGCGTTGAATGCTGGTGTAATGAAACGCTTGCGCGGGTTTGCGTTTGATGAGCGCACAGACTTCGGCCACACCAGGAGTGTAAACTTTTCGTAAATCATCGATAGAGGTCACCGGGTAGGTGGCTGCTGTTTTGATTTTGCCACCAACGTGTTTTTCGAGAACGTCATCGATGATTTGTTTTAATGTCACACCAGGCACGTTGCGAACGCGACTGATGATTTCTTTGAGATGATCTTTGTCGTTGGCCACAACGGTGATGTCTCTTATATTATAGAGCTCGCCCAGATAAACGGTTTTAATAGTACCGATATCGGCACCGGCTTCGGAGGCTGCCGATATCAGGTGGGCGAGTGTGCCGGTGATGTTTTGGTTTTTTACACGAAGCGTGCGGATGATTTTTTGCTTGCTGGTGCGGATGATACGTTTCATAAATAAAATCCCGGACTAAAACCCACACGATTAGAACGACCAGGGTGGAAGTCAAGAAATATTGTTCACAGTTTTCAGACAGTTAAGCTGTATTTGTAAATGAATTGTGATTCATTTACGCGTTGACACGATGCATTGTGTCGTTTACCTTTTTGGGCATGAGTGAGTCCCAAAGCAAGAGCCTTTTACAAAGAGTCGATCACGTTGGCATTGCGGTAGAGGATCTTGAACAAGCTGTGACAGTCTACACAGCTCTGGTCGGGGAAGGGCCTCGTCATTACGAAACCGTAGAGTCTCAAAAAGTCAAAACAGCTTTTTTTCATGTTGGCGAAAGCCATTTAGAATTACTCCAAGCCACAGCGCCCGATAGTCCCATTGCCAAATTCATCACTAAAAATGGACGTGGTGGCATTCATCATATTTGTGTCGCGGTCGATGACATTCACGCCAAACTGGCGGAGCTTAAAGCGGCTGGAGTGCAACTCATACATCCTGAGCCAATTGAGGGTGCCCAAAATAAACTGGTGGCATTCATTCACCCAAAATCCATGAACGGTGTCTTGATTGAGCTTTCGCAGGACAAAACATCTTAAAAATAATTCAGGGGGGCCTTACATCATGTCAGTCAATCTTGCTTTGCAACTCAACCAAAACATCAAAGCTTTGCTTGATCGCAGTTTAAAACACCTGGCCAATCAGTGTGAAAAAGACGGGCGTGTTTCGGTTTCCAAGCTCGATGAGCATCAAGTGGTGCTTTATGATTTGAGCTACATCGTTTCAGAATTAAACGCTTCTTCGGAATCTTTTGCTGCCTTGAACGAGCGCGCTAAAGGTGATTCCTCCTTAGAAGAAAAACTGAGTTTGTTTTTTTGGGGACAAATGTTTCAAAACGCGCGCGCGTTTTTTCAGAATCATCAAAACCCTTTGGCGTTGTCAGATGCTGATCTTGCTTTTTTCTCTGAGCAAGAATCCACAGCGCTTTTGCAACAAACCCAATCCCCCGATTTTTACAACACGGCTGCCGAACAAATCTGCTCTGATCGCAAAGCGGGCGCCCATTATTGGCTGAGTGATGATCACAACATGTTCCGCGAAACCTTTAAAAAATTCGCGGAAGACAAGGTCAAGCCTTTGGCCGAAAGCGTGCATCGTAAAGACCTTCTGATCCCTGAAGAGATCATCAAAGAACTTGGTGAAATGGGCTGCTTTGGTTTGTCTTTGCCGCAAAAATACGGTGGTTTTCAAGACGACGCCAAGTCAGACAACACCGGCATGATTGTTGTGACGGAAGAGCTTTCGCGTGGTTCGCTTGGCATTGCGGGGTCTCTGATCACGCGTCCCGAAATTTTAGGAAAGGCTATTTTAAAAGGGGGCACCGAAGAGCAAAAGCAAACTTGGCTGCCCAAAATGGCAACGGGAGAACGCATGGTGGCTGTGGCGGTCACCGAACCAGACTACGGTTCCGATGTGGCGGGCATGAAAGTCGCAGCGACCAAAACAGATGGTGGTTGGTTGATCAACGGGTGCAAAACATGGTGCACCTTTGCGGGTTATGCTGACACGCTTTTGGTTTTGGCGCGCACCAATCCTGATATGAGTCTTAATCACAAAGGTCTTTCGATCCTCATTGCGGAAAAGCCTCGTTTTGATGGGCACGAGTTTGAGCACACACAAGAGAGTGGCGGAAAAATTTCTGGTCGTGCCATTGGCACCATTGGTTACCGTGGCATGCATTCTTACGAAGTCTTTTTTGATAACTACTTTGTTCCCGATGCCAATGTTGTGGGCGGGGAAGAAGGTCTGGGCAAAGGTTTTTATTTGCAGATGGAAGGCTTTGCAGGTGGACGTTTGCAAACAGCAGGGCGTGCTTTGGGAGTCATGCAGGCGGCCTTAGAAGAAGCGGTGAACTACGCCAATGACCGCAAAGTTTTTGGAAAGCCCATTGCTGATTATCAACTGACAAAATTTAAAATCGCAAAAATGGCGGCGCTCATTCATGTGATTCGTCAATTCACATACGCCTGTGCGCGACTCATGGACGATCATAAAGGTGGTTTGGAAGCCAGCATGGTCAAAATTTACGCGTCTCGCATGGCCGAATGGGTTTCACGCGAAGCCATGCAGATTCACGGTGGCATGGGTTATGCCGAAGAGTTTCCGGTCTCGCGTTTGTTTGTGGATGCGCGTGTGTTTTCTATTTTTGAAGGCGCGGAAGAAACACTCATTTTGCGTGTGGTCGCCAGACAACTTTTAGAAGAAGCTCTGAAAGGATCGTAATGAAAATCAAAACGCCTATTTTTGTAGAGCAAGCAGGGGAAGTGGCTTTTAACGCAGATTCTGTGCGTTCGCCTGAGTATGGACGCACTTTGCACGACTTTAAAACGGGCGAGGTATTTTGTCACCCACGTGGTCTGACCATCTCTCTTTCGTACGCGCTTGAGTTCGCGACAACTTTTTTGGAATCCAATCCTCTTTATTTAAATCGCGAGTACGCCAAAGCGCATGGCTTTAAAGATGTTTTGGTTTCGCCTTTGCTCACCATGAACGTGGCTCTTTCGCTTGGTGTGCAGAACGATTCTGAAAAAGCCATGGCCAATTTGGGTTATTACAACATGATGTTTTTGGCGCCGGTTTATCCTGGCGACACTTTGCGCGCGTTCACCAAAGTTTTGGATGTGCGTGATCGTGGTGAAGGCAAACCGGGCATTGTGACCATCCGCACAACGGCGACCAACCAAAACGATGAACTGGTGTTGCAGTACGATCGTAAAATCATGGTGGCGCCTTCCAGTACAGCAGTGCCAGCAAGCACGGTGATCAAATCAGACATGCAAGAGCGCGATGGTTTGCCCCAAGTCGATTTGCCTGATGTTGATCAGTACCCAGCTGACCTAACAGGGCAGCACACTTATTTTGATTCCTTTAAAGAGGGCGAGGTCATTGTTCATCGTAATGGCCGTACGATTACAGACGAGCATTACGCTTGGACTTACCGTGTGATGAACACACACCCTTTGCATTACGATCGTCTTTATTCCACGGGCCTTTCTGGAAAAATGAGCGGTGAGCCAATTGTTTATGGTGGCTTGGCCTTTGCGTGGCTGTGTGGTTTGGCAAGTCGCGATGTCAGTGAAAACGCGTTGTGGGATTTGGGATACACCGAGGGTTATCACACGCAACCTTTGGTTTCGGGTGACACCGTGGCGGCTTTATCGCGCGTGCTTCATAAAGAACCGGTCGATGATAAATGTGGCGTGGTGAGCTTTCAGCTCATTGGTGTCAAAAATATCAAGGCGGCAGCTGCGTTAGAAAAATACGGGGCTGATCTTTTTGAAAAAGAAAACGCTAAGAAAAAAGCAGGGAAAGAAAAAATTGTCGAAAAGGTTTTTGAAATTGAGAGAAGGCTTTTGGTTAAGAAAAGCGCTTAAAAATTTTAGAATAGCGAAACTATGAGTTTCGTCATCGCGAGTCCGCGTGAGCGGACGCGGCGATCCAGTCTGGATTGCTTCGTCATTCCACCAAGGTGGATTCCTCGCAATGACAATGCTTGTTTTACGGGTGTGCTAATAAAACTTGGAAAATAGAGACAAAATTGAAATCACAAGAAACCCAAAATAAATCTAATAAATCCAGGCCCTGGATCATGCGCACTTACTCGGGACATTCCAGTGCCAAAGAATCCAATGCGCTTTACAAAAAAAATCTGGCCAAGGGGCAAACTGGTTTGTCCATTGCTTTTGATCTGCCCACGCAAACGGGTTACGATGCTGATCACGAGCTAGCGCGCGGCGAGGTGGGCAAGGTTGGCGTGCCCATTTGCAGCATTGAAGACATGGAGCAACTCTTTGACGACATTCCTGTCGAGCAAATGAACACCTCGATGACCATCAATGCCACGGCACCGTGGTTGTTGGCGCTTTACATTGCGGTCTGTGAAAAACAAGGTGGTGATGTTTCTAAACTCACGGGCACCACGCAGAACGACTTGCTCAAAGAATTTTTATCGCGAGGCACTTACGCGTTTCCACCGGAACCTTCGTTAAAACTCTCTACAGATCTGATCGCTTACACCTGTCAGAACATTCCAAAATGGAATCCCATTAACATTTGTCCTTATCATTTGCAGGAAGCGGGGGCGACTCCCGTGCAAGAGCTTGCTTTTGGTTTGGTGAATGCCATCACCATTTTGGATCATGTTAAGAATAGCGCTGTGGTTTCGGATGATGAATTTCATAACGTGGTGGGGCGTATTTCTTTCTTTTTAGACAGTGGCATTCGTTTTATTGAAGAAATGTGCAAGACACGTGCTTTTACAAAAATGTGGGATCAAATCTGTAAGGAACGTTACGGTGTCGAAGATCCCAAGCTGCGTCGTTTCCGTTATGGCGTGCAGGTCAATTCTTTGGGGCTCACTGAACAGCAGCCCGAAAACAACATCATCCGCATTGTTTACGAACTTCTTGGTGTGACTTTGGCCAAAAATAGTCGCGCCCGTGCGGTGCAGTTGCCGGCATGGAACGAAGCTTTGGGTTTGCCCAAGCCATGGGATCAGCAATGGAGTTTGCGTGTGCAACAGATTCTTGCTGAGGAAACTGACCTTTTAAATTTTGAAGATATTTTTGAAGGCTCTTTTGTCATTGAAGAAAAAACCAAAGCCCTGATGAATGCGGCGTTTGAGCAAATTCAAAAAATTGAAGACAGGGGTGGGGTTTTAAAAGCCTTAGACAGTGGTTATCTTAAATCAGAATTGGTGCGTTCGAACGCGTTGCGCATGCAGGCGATTGAAACAGGAGATCAAAAAATTGTGGGCGTGAATTGTTACACGCAAAAAGAAGAAAGCCCCTTGGGTGGCAAAGGTGCTATCCTTAAGCCAAATGCCAAAGCAGAAAAAGAGCAAGTCAGTCGTCTGAAGGCTTTTAGAGAAAAGCGTGATGCGTCTAAAGTTGAAGAGGCACTGAACGCTTTGCGACAGGCCGTGCAGCAAAATCAAAACATCATGCCGGCGTCCATTCATTGTGCACATGCAGGTGTGACCACGGGCGAATGGTCTCAGGTCATGCGTGATATTTACGGAACCTACCGCGCGCCAACAGGTCTTGCGGGTGTGAGCTTAACCTTGCAGAGTGAGCGAGTAAAAGATCTTCGTGAAGAGTTTTCTTTGGTCGAAAAATACCATGGTCGAAAGCTGCGCTTTCTATTGGGCAAACCTGGTTTAGATGGACATTCCAATGGTGCGGAGCAAATTGCCTTAAAAGCACGCGATCTTGGTTTTGAGGTCATTTATCAAGGCATTCGCATGACCCCCAAAGAAATTGTGCAAAGCGCTTTGCAGGAAGATGTCGATGTGATCGGTTTGTCGATTTTATCGGGGTCGCATCAAACATTGATTCCTGATGTCATGCAAGAGCTCAAAAATTCAGACATGCGTGATGTGCCTGTGGTGGTGGGCGGGATCATTCCGCCTGAAGATGCCAAAAAATTAAAAGACTACGGTGTGGCTGCGGTTTTTACGCCAAAAGATTTTGATTTGAACAAGGTGTTCGAAACAATTTTAGATTTATTATGAGTCAAAGGCATCCGCTGCGAGTGGCGGTGCTTTTTTCATCGGGCTTTTGTGCGATGAAATAATAGGGAGGTTCCAAATGACAAAAGAATTATTTGATCTTGGTGAATTACCACCGCTTGGTGAGATCCCCAAAAAAATGCACGCGCAACTCATTCGTGAATCGCGCTATGGAGAACCGATCGAGGCTTTTAAAGACGAAGTGGTTGATGTGCCGGCAATCAAAGACGACGAGGTTTTGGTTTACGTGATGGCTGCTGGCGTTAATTACAATAATGTGTGGGCAGCCCTTGGTTACCCGGTGAATGTCATTGGTGCGCGGCAAAAAAAGGGTGAGCCCGAAGATTTTCACATTGGTGGTTCGGATGCCAGTGGTGTGGTTTATAAAGTTGGTAAAGATGTGAGTCATTTAAAACCAGGTGACGAGGTTGTGATTCACTGCGGGATTTGGGATCGCGATTGCCCGCATGTGAAAGCAGGTAAAGATCCTATGCTGTCGCCTACGGAACTCATTTGGGGATACGAAACCAATTACGGTTCTTTTGCGCAGTTTACTAAAGTGCAAGCGCATCAGTGTTTGCCAAAACCAAAAGATCTTTCTTGGGAAGCGGCTGCGGCTTACATGTTAGTCGGTGCCACAGCTTACCGTATGTTGCACGGCTGGGCAGGCAATCAAATTCAAAAAGATGATCCTGTTTTGATTTGGGGTGGAGCCGGTGGTTTGGGTTCTATGGCTATTCAGATTGCAGCCGCGGCTGGCGCTAAACCAGTGGCGGTTGTGGGTAGCGACGATAAAATCGACTACTGCAAAAACCTGGGCGCCGTTGGTGTTTTGAACCGTAAGGAATTTGATCACTGGGGCATGATGCCACATTGGAAAGACAAAGAAGCTTACAATAAATGGCTTAAAGGCGCTAAGAGTTTTGGCAAGGCTTTCTGGGAAGCTTTGGGCGAAAAGCGTAACCCGGCAATTGTTTTTGAACACCCAGGGGAATCAACAATCCCAACATCTGTCTTTGTTTGCGATACGGGCGGCATGGTTGTGATTTGCGCGGGCACCACGGGTTTTAATGCCACGCTTGATTTGCGTTATCATTGGATGCGCCAAAAGCGTTTGCAGGGTTCGCATTTTGCAAACGACGAGCAATCCAAAGGCATTAATGATTTGGTGGCAGCGGGTAAGGTGGATCCTTGTTTGTCTAAAACATTTCAATTTGCTGAAACCGGTGCGGCTCATCAGCTCATGCGTGAGAACAAACACCCTAATGGTTGCATGTCGATTCTGGTGAATGCCAAACAAGAAGGCTTGAAGAATCTGGAAGAGACCATGAAGGTGCAGGGCGGGTGAGTTAATCAGCCGCTTTCTCTAAAATCAAAACTTGCAGAGGTGAGTCGGGCGTAAAGGTTGAAGCATCGTTGTCTCCAAAACGTTGTACAAGGCGTAGGCCTGTGTCTGGAATTAGGTCTAGAAATTGATCATCACAATAAATGCGACTGTAAAAAGTTAAGTTTTGTTTTTTATCACCTAATTTGATGCTCATCGAATAAGTGCGCATGCGTTCTTCGGTGTTCTCGCTCCAAGACAATTGAAAACACAGGTCACCTTCTTGAATAGATTTTTCGATTTTTACGAGCTTTTGTTCTTTTTTCTGAATCCCATTTTTAAATGTCACTAACATTTTCCCGTTTGGCTTGAGGCTTTTCGCACATTTTTTTAAAAATTCTTCCTGTCCCGCAACCAACGTCCAAAACGGGTCCGCCAGATTGGTCTAAGACTCTTCTGACTAGTTCAAAATCACTGTAATCAAAAACATCATCATAAATACGAGAAACTAAATCTAGATTTTGGGCAGGTGTTTGTTTGAAGCTCATGTGACAGGGGATAAGCCAATTTTTGAAAAATAAACAATCTTAGTTTCAAAATTAATAAACTGGCCTCAATATTGCAGCTAGACCAGAAGAAAGGAGTTGTTGCTAAAATACATATAAAAACATATAATATGAAAGACTATATTTTTGAATGGAACTTGCACAAAGAGGAACTCAATAAGCGAAAACACGGGATTGGTTTTGAAACTGCCATACAAGTATTCTTTGATCCCAATGTAGTGCATTTAGAAGACGAAAATCATTCGTCCGAAGAAGAAAGGTTCTTTGCTGTTGGGAAATGTTTTGAAGGAAAAGTACTCACTGTTCGTTATACAACAAGAGGCAATGTGATTCGTATTTTTGGAGCTGCGAATTGGAGAAAATGGAGAAAATTTTATGAAAAAAATACCTGATCCTAAAAAAATGAAAAGAATCAGTGGTCCCAAACTAAACAAAAAGCAGTTTGAAAACACAAAATATCGCATCACAACTCATTTAGATAACGACGTTTTGTCGGAACTTCGAAAAATTGCGAAAGATTCGGGGAGTAAATACCAAACAGTCTTAAATCAAATTTTGAGATCGGCTCTTTTTGGAAAAAATGAAGGGATTTTTTCTCGAGTCGAATCCTTAGAAAAAGAACTAACAAAAATTAAAAAGAAAGTTGGTTATTAGTTTAAATTGATGTCTTAAAATTTCCCCAAGTCCCAAATAGTCTCAGTCTTCAGACTGAAAATCCCAAATCTATATCCATAACCATTTGAAATCACTTGAATGTAAAGTGGCATCTTCTTTGCTTAACCTAATGTTATCCATGTAAATATGGTTTTATATGGTTAAATATGGTAAGATGGCTATGGAATTTGAGTGGAATACAAAAAAGGAAATGGAAAATATCAAAAAACATGGAGTGTGTTTTTTAGAGGCCATAGAAACTTTTTCAGATCCTAATGGAATTCAATTAGTCGATGTTAAGAATTCAGATGAAGAAAAGCGTTACTACTGGGTGGGTAAAACTATAAAAGGACGAGTACTCACAACGCGTTTCACATTTAGAGATGAAACATTTAGAATTTTCGGGTCTGCAGAGTGGAGAAAATTTAGGAGACTTTATTATGAAGCAACCAAAAATAAGTGATCTTAAGCTAGAAAAAAAGGGGACCAAAACTATCCGAGAAAAAATAGCTAAGAATCAAAAAATTAAGATCACAATCAACTTAGATTCTGATTTGGTAGCACTCGCAAAAGAAATCTCATCAAAAAATGGAGCCCCTTACCAAACTTATATTAATTTTTTATTACGTGAAGCTCTGACAGAAAAGACAACTCAATCACAACGTCTTGATCGCTTGGAGCGAGAGTTAGAAACATTAAAAAAGAAAATGAGTGGAACCAAGCGATCTAAAAAGCAATTGCAGAGAGCTTAGTTTTTTGCTCGTACGAAGCTGTTCAAAAATTTCCACACTCTCCCTAAACTGTCCAAAATCCCAAACAGTCTCGCTCTTGGGACGGGACTGAGACTTTTGTTTAGCTGAAATCATTGTGCTTTTCCCGACTCTAACTTGGCACGGCGCTTGAAGTAAGATTCTGTAGG
This sequence comes from Deltaproteobacteria bacterium, assembly GCA_024233595.1. Classification (GTDB taxonomy): domain Bacteria; phylum UBA10199; class UBA10199; order UBA10199; family JADGCS01; genus JACKPK01. Next base: position 220,773 of record JACKPK010000001.1, on the reverse strand, counting down.
AGTCAAAATGGACAGACTACAGAAAAGCTTAGGACAGGTGCTCATTGTGTTATTGCTCATGGTTGTTGTTTCAACCGTGTTGATTTCCGTGAGTCCCATTTGGGTCGACGTGATGCAAGCGCTTAACTTTGTGCTCGCCTTTGTTGTGCTTGCTACGGCTGCTCTTGGTAGCGGTTTATTTCCTTTTAAAAACTTTCCTGCCTTTTTGCTGATTGCGACTCTTTTTCGTCTTGCGCTGAACATCAGTTCCACGCGTCTTATTTTATCTACGGGTAATGGTGGCGATCTCATGCGCTTCTGCGGCGAGATGATCACCGCGGGACATGTGGCCACTGGCTTTGTGGTGTTTTTGGTTTTGCTCATTGTGCAGTTCTTGATTGTGGCTAAGGGCGGGGAGCGTGTTGCAGAAGTCAGCGCGCGTTTCACTTTAGATGCCTTGCCTGGCAAACAAATGAGCATAGATGCTGACTTGCGCGCTGGTTTGATTTCGTCTGAACAAGCGCAAGAAAAACGCAGCAAGCTCATTCAAGAGTCGCGTTTTTTTGGTGCCATGGATGGAGCCATGCGTTTTGTTAAAGGCGATGTCTTTGCCGGTTTTTTGATCACAGCATTAAACCTTGTTGGTGGTTTTTTTGTCAGTTGGTTGTCGTTCAATAACGATCCGGGCAAGGCCATGACCAACATCGCGATCCTCACCATTGGTGATGGTGTCTTGGCTCAAATCCCTTCTATGTTGCTCAGTGTGGCTGCGGCTATTTTAGTCACCAGGGTTTGTGATGAAGGCGACAAACACAATTTGGCGGAAGAGCTTGGAATGTCTCTGTTTGCGGAACCCAAGTTTTGGGTTGCGGCCTCTGTTTTGCTTTTTTGCATGGGCTTGTTTTTTTCCGTATCGTTTTTTGTGTTTGGTGGCTTGGCCTTGGTGGTCGGTACGGTTGGCATTGTGATGATGCTAGTCAAAAAACACGAAGGTCTAGAAGAGCAAAAAATTGTTGTGCCTGCGAACGAAGGTTTATCCAAAGATTTAGAACCACAATCTGATTTTGACATTGAGTTTGCGAGCGATATTTTAGAAGCCATTAACGACGATTTGCACTGGCAGACTCTTTTTCATCGTTTTTTTCCAGAGCACTTGGCTCAGATGCAACGTAATTCAGGTGTTTTGTTCCCTGTTCCCAAACCACGATTGAACATTGGGCTAAAGGCTGGTCAGGCACGTGTTTTGATCAAGGGTGTGGTTGTGTGGTTTGGATCGATTGATTTTAACGCCTCGCAAAATTCAGGCTACGATCGCGAACGTTTTGCCAAGCTTGTTTTGAGCCTTGCTTACACAAACGCGCATGAGTTCATTTCGTTACAAACTGTCAAAGACGCACTCAACACACTTCAAAAGGTTAAACCAGATTTGGTACAAGAGGTGGTGCCACGTTTGATCACACTGATTAAGTTCACCAATATTGTGAAACGCTTGGTCGAAGAATCTGTTCCTGTTGGGGATCTTTCACTGGTTCTGGAACATTTGGCTCACGCTCAGCCAGGGCAAAAGTCTGTTGTGGATTTAGTCGAACTGGTGCGCGTTGGTTTGGGTCGTCAAATCACCCAACATTTTCAAGGGCAAGGTAAGATCAATTGCTTTGTTTTGGATCCCGAGATCGAAGACCAAATCAATCAAGCCATCCGCAAAGAAGATGACGATGTTTATTTAACGCTGTGCGAGTCTGATCAAAGCGCGATCATTGCTGCTGTTAAAGAAGCATACAAGCGGCATCGTACAACCCCGCAAAAAACAATTTTGGTAACAGACGTGATTGTGCGTCGCTTGGTACGCCAGATCTTGGTGCATGATTTTCCATTGGTGCGCGTGTTGTCTTATCAGGAGCTTCCCGCAACTGCCGAAATGGATATTCAAGACACAGTCTCACTTCACGATGTCTCAGAAAGTCTCAAGTGTGAGACTCAGAGACAGAGACTGGAGATGCAGTGAGAAAAACACAATGATTTTAAGAGTTAGATTAAAGTCCTAACTTGGCACAGCATTTGAATAAGGAATGAGTATGAATGAAGAGCAAATGAAAAATCTAGAGTGGGAAGAAATTTTAAAAACCTACGAGGACGCGCAGAAGGAATTTGAAAATCACTGGCTGTGGCGCGAACTGAACACAACACCCAAAGAGTTTTTTGCAGCTGCACGCAGCTACGCAGCGGAGCAAGGTTATTCGCCAGAAGAGTGGAATCAAATGGTGGAAGACGCCAAACAGCAAATTGAAACTGAAGCACAGGAAAAGCAACAGGTCAAAAAGACAGTGACCTGGAAGCGTTTTAACATGGTAAGGGCATAAGCTTTAGCCAGAAAAAATTTAAACAGAAGGAGAACAACATGACACAAGTAAATGGATTGAGCGGAGTAGGAACTGTATCTGGTTTTGTCACCAGTGGTGGTACCGATGGCATGGAGCAAGCTTTAGCGGCCGGAGTTGTGGCTGATTACGATAGCCAAATTGATATCTTCACAAAAGAAATCGAATCCGACACCGCACAAAAAGCACAAATCTCTTCGACAAAGAGTTCGGTAGAAAACACCATTGCTGGTCTTGATAAAGTCGCGGGTGGCGACTCGGAAAGTGGTGAGCTTGATTACTATGATGCTAGCTCGCTGGATTCGGACACTCTCAATGCCTTGGCTGATCAATTGGATGCCGTGGGCATGGATGGTCAGGCTTTTTTGGATTCGTTAGCAGATGGAAAATTTAAGGTCTCTGATATTGATGCGCTTCTTGATGGTTTGGACAACAAGCTTTCGGCGCTGAATTCAAAATCAGAACTCAAAATGATTCGCTTCCAAGCGCTTATGGATGCACGCAAACAGGCTTTGATGCAACTCTCTAACATGATGCAGTCGCAAAATCAGACCAACATGTCGATCATCCAAAACATGAAAGGTTAATTTTTAGTTTAAGAGAGGTTTTTTATGGGCACTGGTCCAATTACAAATCAAGCAGCGAGTTTCGATGTGTCCTCTTTTTCTAAAGTGGAAGGCAATGCTGAGTTCAACATGGTTATGGCGCAACTGAGCATGGCGGAAGATTACGATAATCAACTGCAATCCGTTATGGATAAAATAAAACTCTTGAGTGACGTGAAAAGCCGTTACCGAGAAAACATCCGTACTTTGCAGAATGTCATGGCTATGGGCGAAAACACATCGCGTGATAAAGGCGAGCGCTACATTGAGCTTTCGGCAGAGCAGATGAGCACGGTTTTTAATGCCATGGAAGAATTCGAATGGGATTACGAAACCGGCGACATCTCTTCTAAAAGCTTAGATATCTATGACACAGGTTCCGATCACAAGCTTGATGAGTCAGAAGAAGAAGAAGGGGCAGCGCAAATTGAGGTCAATGATGATCGTTCTAAGGCCAAAGACTGGGGCGATTATTTTTCATCAATCGCAAAAGAACCTGATGCTGATAAGGCTTGCGAGATGGCTGGAAAAGTCGGTGATGATGATGGTCAGCTGGCATTCTATTATGGTCACACTAATAACAAAACCGAAGATGGTCGGCCTAAGTTTGCTTTGTATTCGGATTTTCTACAACCAACCTTAGATCACATGAATAGCTTGATGTCTGATGTGGAGCAGGAAGTGGAAGCGCTTAAAGTCACCATGGATGATCTGATTGGGAAAAAAAGAAAAGCTTTAGAATCTGTTGCCACCGCAATTGAATTGCAACGTGAAGTCAAAAGAACCGTTACAAATTTTATGAGTTAAACGCTTTGTAAACAGAGGGAGAACAAAATGAATTTCGAAGTCAATCAATCCGAGGTTTTGTATCATCAATATTTAAGTGATGAAGTTCTCTCGCATAACGAAGATCGTGCTGTTCAGCGAGATGCGCTCCAAAAAGTGCGGTCGCAGGGTTTGAGTGATAGCAAAAGCAATTATTGGAAAAGACTAAAAGATCTAAACACCACCGATCAAATTTTAAAGCTAAAACAGCAGTTCAGTGCCAAAATGATTCAATCACGGATCAAGTACCTCCAAGAGGTGGCTAAGTCGGTGGCTAAAATAGCAAAAGAAGAAGTTAAGAATCTACAAAAAGCCTTTCAAAAGACTCTTGATCAAGCAAAGCAAAAACTAAAAGTATTGAGCCGCATCATTGATGGTCAAAACAAAGAGCAGGCAGGAAACGTTGTGAATCCTGATGCGATGAAAGCTTTTTCTTTAGAGGAAGCCATGGCGGCGGTTGATGTGGCTTCTTTGGCAAAAGATTTTGAACAAAATACAGACGCCGCGCGGCGTTCTAGCATTGAACAGCTCGGGCAAGAGCAGGTCGATCAAACAAGTTCCATGGTTAAGGTGTTACAAAAACAAAAAGAAATGGGTCTTATCAAAACTGTGACCATGTCTGTTGTGAAGACTGTGTTACAGGGGGCTTCGATGATGATTGACCCAACAGGCATAACTGGTCAACTGGCATGCCAAGCGGCTCAAATGGCGATCGAAAAGTTGGTGGAAGCGTCCTTTGATTCCTCTATTAAAAAAGACGGGCAAAACCTTGATGTGATCTCAAAGCAAAAGAACAGCACTGCGCAACAGCTCAATAGTCGCGAAAGACTTTTTGCATCGGTGGAAGCGGAGGCGCAGAAAGCACGGCAGAATGCCGAAGAGCTTCTTTTACAAGTTCAGAACGCCTAATGAATCACTCGCAAAGGATTGCTCGCTATGGCTGTCAATACGTTTAGCCAGGATATCTGCCTAGAAAAACCTCAAGAGTTACTGAAAAATCAGGAACAAGTTCCTCAAAATAATTTTCTGACTCCTGATCCGTATCAGATTTTATTTCAGGGGAATTTACACCCTGTTTTTGAAGATCGTGTCGTGAAGTTTGTAGAAGAAGCTCGGGCTCAAGGCTTTGACATCATGATTTTTGAAGGCTGGCGTTCGTGGCAAAGGCAGAGCGATCTTTACGGACAAAAAAACACGGTGACCAAAGCACAAGAAGGGATGTCTTTTCATAACTATGGTCTGGCAATAGACATTGTGTTTCGAGATCCTGATGGCAGTGCTTCTTGGGCAGCTGAACACCCTTGGCAAGAGATCGGCAAAATCGGCAAGTCCTTTGGTCTCAAATGGGGCGGCGATTTTAAAAGCATTAAAGATTATTCTCATTTTCAATTGCCAGTCAAAGAGAGCGTGTCGACACTCAAAAAAATTTACGTGAAAGATGGTTTGAATGAGGTCTGGCGAAAAGTGAGTGTGATTTAAAATAGGAGCACTCTTTTGCAAAATTTTTAGTTGTTATGTACCCTTAAATAGGGTACAATTCCAAACATGACTATTGAAAAAAAATCTTCTGATGCCAAAAGATTTATAAAAAAATTGCGTGGTGGTCCCATGACTTTCGGAAATTTTTTAAAATCGGTGAGGACCGCTGACGAAATTAAACAAAGTGAATTTGCTAAATCATTGGGAATCTCTAGGGCTCATCTTTGCGATATTGAAAAAGGCAGACGTTTTGTTGCAGCAGAAAGAGCTGCAAAGTTTGCAAAAAAACTAGGCTACTCTGTTAATCAGTTTATTTCACTTGCATTACAGGATCAGGTCAATCGAACAGGATATGATTTGAAGGTTGTGCTTAAATGAACTTCTAATCAAAATGAGCCGCTAGGCCCAAACTGATTTGTCCCTGGATGCCTTCAAATGCGGTGAACCCGGATGGTTCAATTCTTAGAGCGAACACATCGCTTAGAAAAATCTTAATGCCCGCACCAAAAGAAAGGTGTCCTTGCGGAGCGTGGCTGCTAATCAAAATAGTTGGTCCGGCAAAAACATAAGGATCAATTGTTTTGACTTCTTTGATAGGATGAAAGTCCAAAAACACATCGGCAGAGTATATGTTTTTTTCGACCTGTGATTTTCCTTGGTCAACCCAAAGCACTCTGCGATAGCCTCCCAAAACACGAAAACCAAAGCCATGGTTATTGATGCCTTCTAAACCAGCACGAGCACCCCCGGTTAAGAATCTGATGTTCGTGGTTGGGATTTGAAATAACAAATCGTGTTTGTCAGTGAAGCCATAGTGGCCCAAGGCATCTAAGTTGATGGCAAAGTGATTACGGCCTCGGCTTTGTGTGAATTGTCTTTTGCTTAAAGGTTGTTCGTGAGAAGAATAGGCGAATTCTGGAGCGCTCCATGCGGATTGAGAAGCAAAGAGGCTCAAGAGCAAGAGCAGCGCAAAACACGAGATTTTTCCAGTAGCCGTTGCAACCTTCAGAAAATGCATAGAAATATCATAGCGTTATTATACAAGACTCGTCAAAGACTTATTTTTCCAACCAAAGGGAAGCGGCGCCCTGGGCCAAAGGCCTTGCCCGATACCTTCAAGACAGGCGGGGCTTGAAAGCGTTTGTATTCGTTGATCATCATGGCTTTCACAAACTTTTTACTGGCTGATTTGGGAAGTTCTGCTCCCTCGGTGAACTCTTCTACAAAACGATCCAATTTAGAATAGGCAGGTAGAGAATCTTGGTCTTTCTGATTGGGTTTGAGTTCAGCAGAAGGGGCTTTTGTGATGATCGCTTGTGGGATGATGTTTTGTTTTGCGTTGATGTCTTCTGCCAAAGCGTAAACCTGTTTTTTGGTGAGATCCCCAATGACAGCTAGGGCGCCACACATATCACCGTATAAGGTGCCATAGCCCATGGTCAGTTCAGATTTGTTGGTGGTGTTTAAAAGCAAGGCACCCGAGTTATTAGAAACCGCCATTAAAATATTGCCGCGGATCCGAGCTTGAATGTTTTGTTCGGTGAGATCACTTAAGGAGCCAAGCTCTTTTTTAAGCAATTTTTCTAAAGTGTTGTGCGGAGCTTTAATGGCAATGGTTTTGGTTTTGATGCCCAAATTTTTGGCGAGCGCTTTGCTGTCGGTCACGCTGCCTTTGCTAGAATAACGCGAGGGCATTAAAATTCCCAAAACGTTTTCTTTTCCCAAGGCTTCTACGGCCAAAGCTGCCACCACAGCGGAATCGATGCCGCCAGATAAACCCAGACACACTTTTTTAAATCCTGATTTGATGACGTAATCGCGCAGCCCCAGTGCCAATGCTTTTTTGATGTGGGTTGTTTTATTTGCTTTTGGATTTTTGATAGCAGTTGTTTGTGTTGCTTGACTGTCCCAGTAAAAGACCTCTTCAACAAAGCGCTCGCTTTGGAACAACACCTTGCCAGAGGCATTCACGACTGTGCTGCCGCCGTCAAAAATTAAATCGTCGTTGCCCCCGACTTGATTCACGTAAACCAAATGGCAGCCACATTGTTTGGCCACAGATTTTAATAAATTTTGTCGTCGGTCGATTTTATCGGATTCAAAGGGTGATGCCGAAATGTTAATGAGAAAATCGAGCTTTGCTTTTGCGTAATGATTAAGAGGGCTATTTGTGTAAAACCTTTTGGTTTTGCTTTCGTTTAACCAAATGTCTTCACAGATCGAAAAACCAATTTTTTGCCCTTTGTGTGTGATGATCAATTCTTGAGTGCCAGGCTCAAAATAGCGTTGTTCGTCAAAGACATCGTAATGAGGAAGCAGGTGCTTGGCGTATTTTTTTATTTTTCCTTTGTGAAGCACAAAAAGCTCGTTATGAAAGTGCTTTCCGGGGTTTTTGTTTTGGGAATAGCCCCCCAAGACAATCATGATTTTTTGCGATAAGGGCAGTAATTTTTTTAAACCTTTTTGCTGCTGTTGCAGCAGGGTCTTAAAAAAAAGATAATCGCGCGGAGGGTAGCCAATCAGGCTGAGTTCCGGAAAAAGAACCAAGTCGGCCTTGTTTTGAATGGCTTGTTTACAAAACGCCTGGATTTTTTCGATGTTGCCGTAAACATCGCCTACAATGGGGTTTAGGCTTGTGATTGCCAATTTCATAGGGCCTCCGAGGCCTCTGTTTAACGGGTTTTGTGAAAATCGACAAGGATTTGGAATCCAAATCTTGATTAAAAATGAGACTCAGGTGTAGGGATCTTGGATTCATTTTTTAGACAGAAAATTCGAAAGAGCACAACATGAACAACAAGTTTAATGAAGTAAAAGCGCTGGTTTTTGATTTGGATGGCACCTTGGTGGATTCCATGCGCGATTTTTCGGAAGTGGCCCAAGAGGTTCTGACTGATTTTTTTGGTTTGTCGCCTTCGGAGGCTCGTGCAGCTTACCGTCAAACTTCTGGTTTGCCATTCCGCTTTCAAGTTCAAAGTATTTTTCCTGATCATCAAAACATAGAAGAGGCTGTGCAGGAATTCGAAACTCGCAAAGTTTTAGATTATGACAAGGCTCCCTTTTTTAATGATGTGCTGCCTGTTCTAGAAAGCTTGGCGCAAGAATTTGTTCTTTTTGTGTCTTCTAATAATCATCAGGCAAACGTTGAAGAAAAGATCAGTCAGCTGCCCATTTCGTTCAAACGTATTTTAGGGTATCAACCAGGGTTTCTTAAAGGCAAAGATCACTTCGATTGCATTCAGTCTGAATATGGTTTTGCTCCTTCTCAGATTCTTTTTATTGGAGACTCTCTGCACGATGCCAAAATGGCCAAAGAAAATAAAATAAACTTTGCTGCTAAAATTGGAACCTTTGAACGCTCTGATTTTAATGAGCATCACCCAGATGTCATCGCTCTAGAAAACCTTAGCGAGCTATTGACTTTACTCCGTGCTCAAGCGGCCAATCAAAACCAATCTGCGGATCGTCAAAAGAGGTTTGCGTGAAAGCCATTGTGATGGCTGCGGGAATGGGCACCCGTTTAAAAGAAGTGCAAGGCCCTAAGTCTCTGGTCACAGTCGGACAGAATCAAATCTATTTGGGCTTGCAGTTGCAAGCGATGCAAAGTTGTGGCTTTGACTCTATTGTTGTTGTGGGTGGTTACGATTTTGAATCCTTGCAAAGTTATTTGCAGACAAATTTCCCGCAAATCACTCTTCTTAGAAACAAAGACTACCAAAAGGGTAACTTATTGAGTCTGCTCACGGCCGAAGCGTTTCTTAAAGATGGTTTTTTTGTTTTTAATGCCGATCATTTTTATTCAAGCAGAACCTATCAGCTCATGAATGATCAAAATCAACAAAACCAGCTCTGTGTGTTTTTTGATCAGGACCGCCCACTTGCAGACGATGACATGAAAATAGAAGTGTTGCGTGATGAATTTTCTAAAATGTCTAAAGCCTTGCCGAGCCATTTAAGAGGTTATGTTGGTGTCACTTACGTGCCAGAAAATTGCTCCTTGGAATACCTTAAAACATGTGCGAGTGTTTTGCGCGAAAAAGGCGATGCGGTGCACGTTGAAGAAGTCGTGAACCAGTATGCCAAGCACAATGTTGTCCAAATGATCGACATTTCAGGTTCGTGGTGGACCGAAATCGATACCGATGACGATCTTGCCAAAGCAAGAAGCATCATCAGTAAAAACATTTCTTAAAGGCCTTTTGTGAAAAAGGGATTATCTAATTTATTAAGACTGATCAGTCTGATCATTGGCCTTGGCCTCTTTGTTGTCTCCATTCAAAAATTTGGTGGCTTCTCTGTTGTTTTACATAAACTCGGTGAGGTTCGTGGTTTTTATTTATGGGTGATTGCTAATTCTTTTTTGTGGATGTTGTTTTACACGCGCGCCTGGCAGCAGCTGTTTCGTGGAGTTCGCCCAAGGGTGCCGTTTAGAGGCTTGCTCAAAATAAAACTCAGTGGAGAAGGGGTGAACTTCATGACGCCTTTGGGTTTCATGGTGGGCGATCCCGTGCGCATTCTTTTACTACGTAAACTTGTGGGTCCCGATTCGCGTTTGCGATCCGTGGTGATTGACCGCACCTTACACAGTTTGGCCGCCAACGTTTTTAATTTGGTGGGTTTGGCGCTTTTGCTCACGCAGCCCATTGAGTTCCCGGCTTGGTTGCACATCATCATGGTTCTCATTTACATTTTTCTCTGCACAGTCATGGGAAGTTTATTGATCTCAATGGTTTCTGGCAAAGGTTACGGAGTGCTTGAACCATTTGTGCGTTTGCTCATCCGTTGGAAGCGCTTCCCTCAGCCAGGTCAAAAGCTCATCGAACTGCGAGAGCATCTTGAATTTTACAAAGACCGCTCTAAAATCCCAGTGTGGCTTGCTTTCCTTTATCACTTTGTTGGTCGTGTCTTAGGCGGTGTCGAGATCATGATCATCCTGTATTGTTTCACGGGACGATGGGAATTGGTGTTTTGTTTGATCCTCATTGCGCTCACTTCATTTTTTACAGTGGTTTTTGGCTGGATTCCTGGTGCACTGGGTGTGGTGGAAGCTCTTTATGCTAATTTTTCTGTTCTGTATGGATTTGATGGTGAAATTGGCCTCAGTGTTCAAATCGTGCGCCGCTTGCGGGTTCTGTTTTGGATGGCGGTTGGGATTTTGGTGATGGATTTTGCACAAGTCGCTGATTACATTAAAAAAATCAAAGCTGGCAAAAAGATCGAATAGTTTCCTAAAAAATTTGACAAACAAAGGCATTTATCTATTTAGGCCACGCTTGCATCCCAATTTAGGGATCATTTTTGTTTTGAAAGGCACACAGTCATGAGAATTGAAACCATGCAAGATGAAGAGATTTTAGAAGCCATGTTAGAGGCATTTGAAGAAGACGGCCGCTTGAGTATGAACTACATTGATATCGAAGTGGTTGATGGCAGCATCACGCTTTCGGGCCGCGTGTCTAGCCAAGAAGAACTCGAAGTCATTGACGAAGTATTGGAAGACTTAGATATCGAGGATTACAAAAATAAAGTTTGGGTTGATGAAACTCTTAATTTTGAAGACTCTGACGACGAATCGCCTAATCTAAAGGGCATGAACTTTGACGACGATGAAATCGACGATCAAGAATACAGTGATGATGATGACGAGGAAGAGGAGATTATTTAAAATCTTCGTTTTTTCAGTAGGTTATATTTCTAAAAAAAATTTTTAAAGATGGGTATTTTTAAATCCGTTAAGAGTAAATAGAGCCTAAGGCATTGGTTTTTAGGCTTCGTATTGGGCTGGAGCATTTTTCTTTCTGCGAAACAACATTGCTTGTAGCGGTTGGCCCTTGGGTGATGAGGCCAGCTAACTCACGTCGTGCAGAAAATTTGATGATTCAGAATCTAAAAAGAGACCCTCCGGGTCTCTTTTTTTTTAATAATTCTCTGCGGCAAAAGCCGCAGCAAAGTGCACTGCGGGAAAGCTTGCCAGAAGGTAAGCTTGGCGTTGTGCGCCCTGGCACGGCCACTTGGGCCGTAGCACCCCCCCGGGTCTCTTTTTTTTACTTAAATAGCAGATGGGCGCGGTCTAAATCGTCTTGATCGTCGATTTCGCACCAGGCACTTTCGCCAATGCAGGTCAGTTGCAAAGGACTTAAACTTTGCTCGCTATCTAAAATGCGTTGCAAAGCGTCTTCGTAATAATCATTCCAATAATCTTTGTTCTGCATATCGGTGTGTAATTGTTTGGCAAGTGCTGTGGCCCAGTCTGCTTGCAAGCTCAAGAGACCAATGTACTCACCCTGCGATCCCGCAATGGATAGTTTTTTGGAAATTTTAGTGATGCTTTGAGAGTCTGGCGAGTCACAAAGAACCTTCATGGCTTCTTCGTCAAGCCGGTCAACCCGGGTGTCGCAAAAGAGCTGGCTTTGCTCAGAGCAAAGTGCTTGCTCTAAGGTCGCTTTGTCTAAAATCAAATCGCCATCGATCAAAACAAAGGCGCGGTTTAAATCTTTGGTGATCTGGTGCAAAGAATAGGCGTTGTTGGTTTGATCGTAGAGATCGTTTTCGTAAAAATGAAAACTCAGATTTTCTAAATTTTGTTTAGCGCAAAAATCACGAATGGCTTCGCCACAAAATCCCAAAGCAAAATGAACGCGCAGGGGACCAAGTTGATTCAAGAATTCTAAAACGTGCAAAACGATAGGCTTGTTGGCAACTGGCACCAGCGCTTTGGGTAAATTCTCTGTGATGTTTTTTAAACGCGTGCCTTTACCGGCTGCTAAAATCACCACGTCTTGAATTTTTAGATTTTGACTCATGAAAACTTTCTGATCACATTAAAGCGTTTGCTCTTGGCTTTTGGCTCTGGGTAATCGATGTTGTGGTTGAGTCCAATAGATTCTTTGCGTTGCAACGCGCAGCGAATGGTCAGATCAGCCACACGAGCCAGGTTGCGCAGTTCTAAAAGGTCAGCCGTGGGGGTAAAATCCCAGTAGTATTCTTTGATTTCTTCCAAAAGCACATCCACGCGCCGTTTGGCACGCAACAAGCGTTTGGTGCTGCGCACAATGCCGACATAGTTCCACATCATACGGCGCACCTCATCCCAGTTTTGGATGATGACCACGGCTTCATCGGAATCAATGGCTTTGCCTGGGTCCCAGTCTCTGACCTTCACATCTTTTTTAGATGTAGGGGGCGATTTTAAAATGTCTTTGGCAACCTTGTCAGCGTAAACCAAACCTTCGAGCAAGGAATTAGAAGCCAAGCGATTGGCACCATGCAATCCTGTGCAACTGACTTCGCCAATGGCGTAGAGATTTTCTAGAGCTGTTTGACCCTTTAGGTTCACACGCACACCGCCACAAAAATAATGCGCGGCGGGCACAACCGGGATGGCTTCTTTTGCCATGTCAAAACCATAGCGACGGCAGGTTTTGTAAATGGTGGGGAAGCGTTCTTTTAAAAAGGTGCGATCCAGATGTGTCATGTCTAAAGTCACAAAACGATCACCGCGTTTTTTCAGTTCAAAATCGATCGCACGTGCCACGTGATCGCGCGGCGCCAGGTCGCCCATTTTGTGGTAGTCTTTCATGAAGGCTTTGCCGTTCATCAAACGCAAAGTGCCACCTTCACCACGCATGGCTTCTGAAATCAAAAAGGATTTAGCGCGTGGGTCGTGCAAGCAAGTGGGGTGGAACTGCACAAACTCCAGATTAGCAATTTCGCAGCCAGCTCGGTAAGCCATGGCTATGCCATCACCAGTGGCAATGTCTGGGTTGCTGGTGTACAAATAAGTTTTGCCTGCGCCACCCGTGGCTAAGACAGTCACGTCTGCACGCAGGGTTAGGATCTTGCCGGTGTTTTTGTCTAAGATATAAGCACCGTAAATTAATTTATTTTTGGCGGATTTTTTAAGATGGCGATCGCTGATGAGGTCGATGGCAATGTGGTGTTCTAAAAAATGAATGCGCGGGTTCTTGCGCGCTTTGCGTAAAAGTTTTTTTTCGATTTCGAAACCCGTTAAGTCCATGGCGTGCAAAACACGGCGTTCAGAATGGCCACCTTCGCGACCCAAATCAAAGTGATCGTCATCTGTTTTGGCAAATTTAACACCGGCTTGCAAAAGCTCTTGAATTAAAGCTGGGCCAGAGCACACCACTTGCTCGACCACTTTGGGATCACAAAGATGCGAACCGGCTTCTAGGGTATCTTGAATGTGTGCGTCAAAATTATCCGGGTGAGTCATGACAGAGGCGATACCACCTTGTGCGTAACGGGTGTTGGATTCCATGGCTTCGCGTTTTGTCACCACAAACACATTGTGTTCATTGGCCAACTTAATGGCCAGACTTAAACCGCTGATGCCGGAACCAATGATTAAAATGTCAGAGGACGTGCTCATGTTTTTTGTGATTTCTTTCTTTTGCCAATGAGTTGGTGCTCGTTTAAAAACTGATCCAAACGTTTATTGATCCACTCAGGGAATTCCAAAAGCATGTAATGAGATCCTTGCGGAAGCACAAGCAGTTCTGCATGGGGGATTTGTTCCACCATGCTTTCGGCGACCTTTTGTGGCGTGAGCACATCGCGGCTGCCGGCCATCACCAATGTGGGGATCTCGATATGTGGTAAAACGTCTGAGGCGTCGTGAAGGCTTAGGCATTCTAAAATATGATGATAAACGGTGAGGTTGGTTTTCATCATCGAAAGCGCGACTTGCCGAAAGATTTCGGTATCTAAATTTTGATGCACGATTTTTAATCGTTTGATGATGCGGATGAATTCTTTGTGATCAACAACCAATTCCGCAAGAGGTTGCAAACGCGGTTGCATGATCGGCATGAGTCGGATGATTTGCTGGTTTAAAACTGGCAAAACAAATTTACTGAGTTTGGAATTTAAAACGGTGTTGTAAGGTTCCCCGGCAGCGCCGTTAAAAAGCACCATGCCTTGGTATTGCTCTGAATGATCACGATAGTAATCTAAACAGACTTGCACACCCATGGACCAAGCGCCAAAGACAGCTTTTTTGATGCCTTCGTGTTTGAGCAGGGCTTCCATGTCTTTGACATGGCGTTCAATGCGTAAGTCATCTGGGGTGTCTTTTGTTTCGGAGCTAAAAAGGCCACAATAGTCCCAAGTGATGAAACGGTATTCATTTTGAAATTGATCGACAATGGGTTTCCAGGCAATGGCACTGCCACCAAGCCCATTACACAGTACAAAAGGTTTTTTGCCTTTGCCCATGACTTGGTAACCGATTTTGTGGCCATCAAAGGTTTTAAAGTATTTTTGCTGGATCTGGGAATTCATGCCTTTATGCTCTGGTTTTTTTACGGACGCTTTTATAAAGGGAATTTACCCGAAAAATGGGCATGACGTAAAGGCTGTAAAATATATTTATGACGGCAGATAATAAAATCCGTGTGCGGCAAGCGCTTAAAAAAATCTTTCCTGAGCTTTCCCGCGCCGAAATCAAAGGCCATCTGGAACAACAAAATGTTTACTGTGGCAAAAAGCCCATGGGTGTTAATTCCTGGGTTTTAGAATCCGAGATCGCGCAACTGAGCATTGCCCAAATACAAGATCAATTGCAGGGTCATGCTGATTTGCCTTGTCAGATCTTACACAGCACTGACGATTGGCTTTTTATCGAAAAACCCAGCCAAATGCATTCTGTGGCTCAAACCAGACAAGACCACGATACGGTGGCCAATTATTTGGCTGCGTTGCGTCCCGAGCAGTTGCAGATTCATCCTCTAGAAGCCGGGCTTGCGCATCGTTTGGATTTTGAAACATCGGGTGTTGTGGTGGCGGGCAAAAACAAGCAGGCCTATGAATTTTTGCGTGATCAGTTTTCTAAAAACAAGGTCGAAAAAATTTATCACTGTGTTGCCACGGGTGAGGCTTTAGAACTTGGGGTTTACCAAGCCTACCAGCTATTAAAGAGCAAAGGTTCTGATCAGGTCTATTTGTCCTTCGAAGAAGAAGAGGGCGCTTTGAAAGTCGTCACCGAGATCATCGCTGCCGAACTTTGCGATCAGGGCATCCGTTACCAGCTGCGCTTGATCACAGGGCGTCGTCATCAAATCCGAGCGCACCTGGCTTTGCTTGGATCTCCCTTATTGGGTGATGAACTTTATGGCGGCAAAAGCGCGGATCGTTTGTATTTACACGCTAGTGAACTTGGTGTTCCCGATGAACAGGGCGAAGTGACTTGGGTCGAGAGCAATGTGCCGTTTTAGCCTTTATTTTTGCAGCATCATTATTTTTTAAAAAAACACGCAACTTATGAATCAAGGTCTCGAAGATGGGGGTGAGGAAAGATTCCTCTTCTCCGTGGCCCCTGGGAGACGATCTAGGCTATTTGGGCTTGCTTCGATCTGATCTTTTGGGGCTCTTTTTATTTTAGCTTACTGATGCCTTCTTCTAAACCTGCAATGCTCAGCGGAAACATCGGGAAAATCTGAGCAATGGCCGCAATGGTGTCGGCCCCCCAATAGCTTTGTCGTTCTGGATTCAACCAAATGCTTTTGCGAAAATGTTGTTTGAGCCGTTGCAACCAATGAATGCCCGAAGCCTTTTCTTTAGAAAAATAATCAATGTGCCCACCCTGAAAAAATAATTCATAAGGGTGCATCCACGCGTCCCCCACAAAAATGAGTTTGTAATCCTCGTTGTATTTGTTGAGCACATCTTGTGTGGCAATGGTTTTGGAACGTTCAACATCGGTGTAAAGACGACTGTACACGCAGTTGTGAAAGTAAAAAAATTTAAAGTCTTTAAAGTGATTGCTGGCGTGCGCGGCGCTAAAGAGCTGACTGACCAGGTGGGCGTAAGGGTCCATTGTGCCCCCAACATCCATGAGCAATAAAAGTTTGGTTTGGTTTTTTCGTGGTGGCGCAAACACCAACTCGATTTCACCAGCGTTCTTGCCGGTCTTTTCGATGGTGGCGTCCAGATCCAATTCTTCGTGGGAACCATGACGTTTGAGCTCGCGTAATTTTTTTAAAGCCACTTGAATTTGTCGGATGTCCAGAGTGAGGTCTTTGCGGTAATTGCGAAAACGACGTTCAGCAGCTATTTTCATAGCGGATCTTCTGCCGGATTCCCCGCCCACACGCATGCCAGAAGGATGGTGGCCGCCATGACCAAAGGGCGAGGTGCCACCGGTGCCAATCCAACGGTTACCGCCATGATGTTGCTCTTTTTGTTCTTTAAGGCGCTCTTCAAAAAGTTTTTGTAATTCGTCCAAACTGAGCTTTTTGAGTTTGTCGATTTCTTCCTGCGAAATGTGGCGCTCTAGCGGAACGCGGTTCAACCAATCCCAAATTTGATCATTGATGTCCGAAGGCTCCATGGCACCACGGAAGGTGTGCAAAAAAATCTGATCAAATAAATCATACTCGCTTTCGTCTTTTACCAAAATGGCACGCGCGATGTTGTAAAAGCGGTCCAAGCTATTGCCAATAAGACCTTTGTCTAGAGCACTGAGCAAAGCATGCCACTCTTTAAAAGAGACCTTAATGCCGTATTGGCGAAGCGTGTAAAAGAAGTCGGTGAAAATCATATATTATAGGGTTTAGGGGCAAGGGACCAGGGAGCAGTAAAAAAGATTAAAATTTTTCAAGGTCCCTTTCTGTTTTGATCAAAGTTCCCAAAAAAGGAATGTGGTTTTCGAATTGTTTTAAATCGATGCCGCCAACAATGAGGGCTTTGATCCAATCGATGAGTTCGCTGGTGGCGGGTTTTTTACGGAGCTGATCTTGTTCGCGAACCCAGTAAAATTTTGCCAAGGCCATTTTTAAAAGTTTTTCATCCAGCTTATCAAAGTGCACTTTTACAATCTCTTGCATGAGCGCTGCTTCAGGGAATTCAATGTAGTGAAACAAACAACGTCTTAAAAACGCGTCTGGTAGTTCTTTTTCGGCGTTTGAAGTGATGAGTACAATGGGGCGTTTTTTAGCGCTGATGGTTTCGCCTGTTTCGTTGATGGTGAAGGTCATTTCATCGAGTTCAGCCAAAAGGTCATTGGGAAATTCAATGTCAGCTTTATCGACTTCATCAATGAGCAGAACAACTTGTTCATCGCTAGCAAAGGATTGCCCTAAAGGACCTAGCTTGATGTAGTTGGCAATGTTTTTGACATCACCTTCACCAAAGCGTGCGTCGTTTAAGCGTTGCACGGTGTCGTAAGTGTAAAGACCCTCTATGGCTTTGGTGCTTGATTTAATATTCCAACGCAGCAGTTTTTTATTTAAAGATTGTGCAATGGCAGAGGCTAACAAGGTTTTGCCCGTGCCGGGTTCGCCTTTGAGCAAGAGCGGGCGTTCCAAAGCAATGGCAACGTTGACGATTTCTTTGAGTTCGGGGGAAACAATGTAGGACTCAGTCCCAGAGAATGTGTTTTGGTTCATGGACTGTTTTTAGCGTGTCGCTAAAGTAACTTCAAGTGTCAGGAAACGTGGTGTTTGGACTTTAGATTAATAAACATTCATCACAACAGCGCCATTGCCAATCACTGTGGTTTCTTTGGGTGTGGGCACTTCGTGGCTTTGTTCTTCTTGGATGTTGATTTTAATATCGTGCTGTTCCGGAGCGGGTCCAAGGATTTTATCTTGTGTTGCATTCCACTGAGTCTGTTCTTGCACGGCTTGCTCGTGTGTTTTTTCTAGTTGGAATTGGTGCATGTTATTAGCAAAGACACGCACGGCTTGTCGGTGTAAGGCCAGTTTGTTTCTTAAAGATTGTTGTGGGGCGTAGCGTTTCCACCAAACACGACCAGGGCCATAGCCATAGTTAAATGAGCCATAAAAACCAGCGCCGTAGCCAGTGTAACCCCATCCCCAAATGCTAGTGTAAGGGTAGTAAACCGGTGTGCCCACGTAAACTCCAAAAGCCGGAGGCAAAAAAGTAGGGGATTGGTAGTAGCCTGCCGAGGCCGGGTTACCAAAAATGAAAAGGCTCAAAAAAGCAAAGAAAACCAAAATGAGTTTAAGGCGTTGTTTCATGTCTAATGTATCGGGCAAAGAATTCAAAAGTTGTGTGTTGGTTGTATTTTTTTGCATTTATTTTAATCTTTGAAATTGTCGTTTTTTCAATAAAGATTAAGCACTATTCTTCAAGTGCTCCCCAGTCGTGCGTTAAGGTATTAGCTTACATCTGGTTCAATATTATCGTGTTTTTAGACATAGATTCATTGAGGTTTTACTCTGACTGAGGCGTGAATATTTTGCCAATTGATAAAATTTGGCAAGCCAGGATTGTCTTCTTGAAAACCAAGTTCCTTTAAAACCAACAAGGCTAAGCCTGTAGGAATTGTTTTTATCTGTCTTTCTTCATCTGTGTTTTGCACAAATTTGAATTCAATTTTGGGAGCTAATGGTAAAATTTGAAAAGCCATTGATTGACAATTTGGATCGATAAAAACACCATGTTGTTCGAGCTGTGTTAATTGGCAAAAATGATCTTTTGTGGGGTCAATTTCATAAAAAGGATAATCTGAGTTGGACCAACCAAGGGCATCAAAAGCAGCATGAAAGAGAATTTCATCTCTTATACCGGCAATGGGTTCAGCAAGGCGCCATCCAAAAAACTGTGCTCCCATTTGCATGATGTAATTTTTGTAAAAATAAAGTCGCTCTTGTTTTTCTAAAACAGAAAACAAATCCGTGAGCAAATCATAAGGTAGAGGTGCGTTTTGAAACGCAGATTCTGATTGGGCGAACTGTTCAAACCAATTTGAGCTGTTGTTTTGAGGGTCTTGCGATGCCTGGTATTCGGCAGCGAGTTTCATGGTGATGTATTGTAATATCTCTAGAGCTCGTTTGGGGGCTAGGTGACGACGCAATTGAGCAATGGTCACCGGTATGGGCATTTGCAGGATGGCTTCTTGGCGTGTTGTTTTTAGTGTTTGCGGATTCCAAAAAACATTTTGTTTCCAACGTGCTTGGTTAAATATAGCGGACATTCTTAGACAACGTGGGCCACTAAAAAATTGGTAAGACCCAAAGTAATCGGGTTCTATTTCCCCCCTAAACATATCTTCAGCCTTTGCTTCTGTTGGGATCGATCTTAAAAAATCGCCCAGATTTTGGCTTACCAAAGGTTTAGACACAAAGGATCCATCACCTTTGGCAATGGGAACGTAAGGGATGCCGTTAGAGATGCCTAGTTGAAGCTTTTTCTGCCAATTGCTAAGAACTGGGTTGGTAGAAGGGGTTAGGGTCATATCAGATGCTGCTTTGCGCGGGTCCTTTCGGTAAAGCCATTCAATAATTCTGGCAAAAAAGGCAAGGAACAAAATGGCGGAAAGTGTTTAAGGGCAATGTTAAGGGCAAATTGAGAAAATTTGGACTGTGTGAGTGCGTCATGAGCATTGCGTCACAAGATATCATTTTAATTGCAACTTTTGGTGAAAACTGGCGAGAATTCTATATGTGAATCAAGCTTTATCATCATCAGCATCAAGTGCAGTGCAATTCGCAGGAGGTTTTGATCTTTTTTCTCCTGATGTTTCTTCACCTTTGGCGCCTTCTGTACCCACGCTAGCAAGTGTATCCGATTATTCATTTTTTCCAATAGTAGTCGATAGTTTTGGGACACAACGTGGTTGTTACCCTTATTTAGATAGCTACAATCAGTTTCATTATAATCCTATTAAGTACGAACCATTGTCCAATGTGGACATACCGATGCAGCTACGTGCTTGGCACGATGTTGCTCCTTTTTTAAGTGAAGACCAGACTATTGTTGGTGACTCTGTTTCTTTGGACTCTCTTCAGCCACCAGTTTCAGATTACACAAAGGGGCAGCTTGGTTTTCAGAAGATTTTAAAAGGGTTTAAAGGCTTCCCCAAAGATATTGATGGTGCCATTTGGATTCTTTCCGATCCACAATTGGCGTATCTAGGTGGCAGGCGTGGTTTGTACCAATCAAATTCTTCACTTGGTTTTGTTGAAGAATCGGTTCGCCCGATTGCACAAGATTTATTTGGCTTCTCTCTGGTCAAAGCGCATGCTTTGGCTTTTACTCAATATGCTCAAACCGCAAAACACCCAATGATGGTTTTATTTAATGGTGACCAGGGCGATCGCGGTAGCGTGTTTGAGTATGATCTTCTCATGAAATCCGCAATGATTTATGCGATTAGTGAGCAAACAGATTCCACTCTTACGTTTATTGTGAACAGCGGCAATCATGATGTTTTTCATGCTGGGAATATGGATCTTAGCAGCAACCTTTATGGGTTGTTGGGGCATTGGTTAGGGCACGAGCAAGCAGCAACGGTTGGCAAATATGGAAGAAAATTAGGATTCAGCGTTGATAGCTATGAAGAAAAAGAATGGGGTCCCAATGTTGGTGGTAAGGACCAGATCTGCGATAAGAAGCGCTTTGTTGAGAAAACAAATGAGCTTTATCATGGCAAGCAAGAATCTCAGAATCCAAAGAATCAACCTGTTCAGGTTGATCGCGTTATTTATTCTTCTTTGTTTTCAAAAGTGATCAGATCCTGGAGTTCTTGGTGGGATCCTAGTTATCGTTTTTTAAAGTTCTTTTTGGGCATCAACATTCTAGCCTTTCGTGTGAAAGAAAATCCCGAGATATTGATTTCGGATAACATGCCTGATGACGCTTTAGATGAGCACTTTGATGTGTTTTGGAAACCAACAAAACACGCAAACCGTTATGTTGCTACAGTCTATGCACCAGAATCAGGTCGAGCGATCAAAGAGTATTTTATTTTATCCGCGGTTCGCATGCCTGATGGCACGCACGTTATTTCAGTTGATGGAACTGATCATTTGACAGCTTCTGAGCCAATACCAGGGCTTGTGGCCCGGAGCTCATTTTTACAAGCGGCTCTCATTCAATTGTATAAACGTCACGCAAAAAAATTAGAGGAAAAAAATGGGGGCAAGGCTCATTTTATTTTAGCCTCTCATTACCCTTTAAAGTATTATTATGATTTTTTAAGAGGGAGTAAAAAATTATGGGCAAGCGTCAAACGTGCTTTTACAGAGGATATTGACTATGTCATTAGTGGTCACAAGCATGAGGAACTAAGGAATAATTTAAACGGCGAGATCGAAAGAGGAAAAAATAAGTTAGATAGACCTGTTGGCAAGCCTTTGATTGATGATACGGTGCCAAGTGCGACTGATTTTCCAAGTCAGACAGCTTCACTTGTGTGGAAAACAGGAGAAGATGGCAAACGAGAGTACAAATTGATTTTGCACGATATTGATTATGCGCACATGGTGACAAGTGAGCGTGTTCGTAAAAAAGTACAAACCTATCAAGGAAGCTATTCAGAGTATCGCAAATTATGGCGACATTTTGCTGATGAAGCGCTTCGTCGGGCTTCAAATAGTAAAGCAGGGGTACAGAACCAAATCCGAGCAATTCTTTTTGGCATTAACGAGCCACATTTGGCTCGAAATAACATTATTATGCTCGATACTTTTAATCTGATGAATCATCAGTTTGGATTGATGAGACAGTATCTTAAAGATGTTCAGGAGCTTTTGCATGATGAACTGTATGATTTACGAGAACGCAGTGTTGAACCTCAAAAGCAAAAAAGGCTTGAAGATATTTTGATGCGCTTTAATCGTTTATTGGCTCTGCTTGAGGAAAGGCATAAAATTTATAGCGAAGTGTATCGCAAAAGAAAACGCAAGATCAATGGTCACGATTTGACGGTTGAAGAGGCCATTGAGCATTATAAAAAACAAATTGATCGCCCAAAAAGTCTTATTGCGGCGTATTTAAAACAAACCTGGCAGGGCATCAGAAGTTTATCAAGGTTATATGTTCAAGATGACCAATTGGCTTGGGGCAAAGCCATTGTGAAAGAGTTGTATCTTGAAGATGGGGCTTTGGGACTAGATCACAAGTCAAGACGTGCTTTGACTTTAATGGATTTATTCCGCATTCCCATTTCTGAAGAAGAGGGCTTTGTGGTGGATGAGATTCAAAACCTCTTGAATGAAATTCCTACAAATACAGAAGCTTTTCAATACATGGATTTAATGAGTCGTGATGCTGCTCGCGAGTACAAAAACCCCATCCTCAATAATGATGCTGTGCTTGTTTAGTGAGATCTCTTGATCTCCTTAAACACTCATCCTAAAGCCCTGCCATGCTACTTGATCACATTAAACGCGAAAACGACGAACAAGACCAAGAAGAAGAAAGGCGTTCTGCTTTTTACAAATGCGCGGCTTGTTTTAATGAACTATCAGACGAAACACATTTGTGTAGCGTTGGTGATGCGGGTTCGCCTTTTCATAGCTTTTTGAATCCCGCAGGGTTTCATTTTGACCTGATCACCGTGAATGTTTGCCAGGGCGTGATGACCATTCCAGAGCCTAGTTTTGAGTACTCTTGGTTTCCAGGCTATGCTTGGAGCATATTGGGGTGCGCCAAGTGCAACGAGCATGTTGGGTGGAAGTTTCAATGTGATGAGCAAGAGCCACAAAAATTTTACGCGCTCATTAAAGATAAATTGGTGTTTGAGTGATTATTTTTCGAACACCAAGGGAAACCATGTTTTGGGCGTGTCGCCTGATTTTTTCACAATCAATTCGTAAAGCTTTTGGCCTTGCTCTTGGTATTTTTTTTCAAAGGCCGTGCGGGCTTTAAAGTCGCTTGGTAAACTGCGATCAGAAAGCACATGGTAGCCCCAAAGCTTTTGCAAATGATCTAAGGCTTCGTCTTTGTAATCTTTAATGTTGGTGGCCAAGGTGATTTGGCCTTTTGTTTTAAGACGGGAATTTAAAAGTTGAAACTGCGCGCCCACAAAAAAACGCTGGTTGGCTTGGCGTCGTTTTGGCGTGGGGTTTGGGTAAAGAAAAACCAACTCGTCTGCTTTCTTTGGGAAAGCGTTGATTCAAAAGTGCAATGGCATCAGCACGCAGAGAAAAGAGGTTTTCTAATTTTTTATTTTTGGCTTTTTTCACCAAGGCATCGCTTTTGTTTTTTGTGCGCTCAATGGCAATGAATGTTTTGTTTGGATTTTCCAGAGCAGCATCTAAGACCCAATCGCCTTTGCCGCAGCCGACTTCCACCACAATTTCTTGGGTATTAAAATCGATGCCATCAAGCACTTGCCATTCGCTGGGTTCCGGTTCGCAAACTGGGGCATTGAAAGAACGGATGTTTTTTAAATCAGCTTTTTGAAAGTCCATTTTACTCCCCAATGATTTTTACCAAAACGCGTTTGCGGTGATGGTAAGATTTTACGAAAGTGTCGCCTTTATTTTGTAGCCTTGGTACTTTCTAAGGTTGATGACCTTTTTAGGAAAAACCAAGTACTGTCCTTTAATGCCCATGAGTTGGTCTTCAATGACCGGAGTTTTGTCGAGGTTGTAAGATGAAATTTTTTCAGGGAAGACTTCAACAGGGTAGCTTAGGTCGTGCACATCGTCTTCTATAAGAAATTGTTCAAATTCTTTGGGCACTTTGTTTTTGATTTCGTTTTTTAATTCCGACAAAGAAAGACTGGGTACTTGGTTTGATAACATTTTTCGCCAATTGGTTTTGTCAGCAATGTGTTCGGACAAAGCCACTTCTAAGTCGCCGGCAGTTTTTCGGTCAGGGACTTCGGCTAACACGCTTGCTTTAATGGCGCCTTGATCTGCCCAACGCGTGAATTTCTGATGCGCACGCGTGATGCCCACTTTAGCGCCAGAACTGACAGCCAGGTAAACAACATGAGGAATAAAGCAGTGCTTTTTGGCAAACTCTTCATCGCGACAGGTCCCTTGTGCAAAATGGCATTGATGCGGTTTCACAATGCACATGTCAGTTTCGGCTAAGCTTTGAAAACAAGGGTAACAATAGCCCTGTGCAAAGGTCTTTTTGATTTTACGATCGCAGTGAATGCAATGGATCTCGCCTTCAAATTGCAGTTTGATTTTTTTGCCAACGACTGTGTTCAGCGCTTCTTCGGAATCGCTAAGGCGCAGATGATAATTGATCAGGCCCGATTGCTCATCGCGATCGGTGCGCATTTTTTTGAGGATGCCAGTGAGGGTGTTTGTCATGTCTGGGGACTAGCAGCTAAAAATATCACTTTCAAGAAGACCGCTTGTCACTGTGTGTGAATTTTTAAGGCATTGAAATTATTTGTGAAAAATAGATTTTCTTGTGTCGGTCTGGATGAAAAAAATATTAAAAAATCCCGCAACCTATGAGCAGGTCTTACGATAGCCATTTATAAGTGTTTTTTAGGAGCTTATTTTGGTTTTAGGAAAACTTCCAAGTCGTCCCTTCATTTATCTTTCAGGATTACAGCCGCCTCCTGCTGTTATCAAATTAGAGGAGGCAGCTTTATTTAGAGGCTCATTTTTAAATGCTCGTTCGGGATTAAAAAAAGCGGATGAATCTCTTGCTGTGCAAAAGCAAGCCAACCGCTTTGGCAATTCGACAGCTTTGATTTTGTCGTCACAAGGGAATGCAACCTTAGAGCCTGCTCAAACACCAGATGCTTTAGCTTCTTCTAAAAATAGGACTCAAGAAATTAAGCACGCACGGTCTTCTGGTCAAAATAATAAGACGCAAACCTTAGGAACAATCGATGAGTTTCTCTTTAGAACAGAGCAGAAGGCTGTTCCCGAAAACACAATGCCCGCTGTGACCGAGTTTTATAAAGGAGCTAGAGAACTCATCGAATCCATTCGTCATGAGGATGATGGCGCTGCTATCATTCATTTTGTTTTGGTTGATTCAATGGAAATCAATGCTTGTTTTGTTGAATTGCAAAATGGCGATAAAGTGGTCGCTGTTAATTTGGGGTTGCTGCGTTTTGTGCAATCTGATGATGAACTGGCATTTGTGATTGGGCACGAATTAGAACATGGGTCTTCTCAGCTTGATGCCTATATTGAGAAAGAAAAAAAGCGGGAAGAATACAATGCAGATAGTCTGATTCTTTGGGGACTAAAACGTGTTGTCGAGACAGAAGTGGATGTGAAGTCTGTGTTACGACGGGTTTTGGAAAATGGTCACAATCCGCATGCAGCATTGCATTTCCATAATAGACTAATAGATCGATTTGGTTCGTTTTTGAGTGCGTCTCATACCAGTTTATCGTCTCGTAAAGATGCTGTGAATGTCGCTTTGACAATGGCAGATCGTGTCTTTGATAAAAAGATCCCCGAAGATATTTCTGAAAATTACAGCCATGAATTAACAAGAGGTCTACAAGAAGATTTTGTTCAGGCTCCTTGGTTTAAAGATCACCAGGTGAAAAGGGCCAGAAATTTTCTAAGGGATCTTGGTGTTACTTTATCGATAGGGGATATTTTAAAAAGAGCTTTAGCAGGTGAAAAAACCGGCCATGGAAATTCTCTCCTAAATTGGCTTTATAAGAGTAGCTTTAATAAAGCACGGCGACAATTACATGCCTTTTTGTCTGGATTAATCTCTGAAGTGGACTTCATTGCATTTGAGCTAGAGTTGCATTATTGTCTCGATTCACACTTTGAGAAAACTGTAGAGGAGCTTGGCGGACAAGATTTATCCAGATTAAACACGCAAGAGCTCTTATTATTGCGAGACTGTTATATTCGGAATTATCTTCTTTATCGATCATTGAATTCTCATATTTCGGGTCGCCTTGATGGAGAATTTCTCTTAGACGCTTATGTCAAGCGAAGTACAGCTAAGACTCAATTTGAAAGAGCTGTTACGGATTATCAAAATCACAAAGAGGAACTGTTTAGACCGTTTGATGCCGAAGAAGCCAAAGAACTCCGTTCTCAGGTTTATGAATTAGAGCGAGCATACGAAGAAAAAAAATTAGAATACGACTTGATGGCTGCATCTTTTCCAGCAGACATTGAATACTTACTAAAACGACTCCATCAAAAAGACATGGATAGAAGGGCTATTCAACAGAAGAAAGATTCTGAACGTCTTTCCAATTTTGAACGAGAGCGCCTTAACCGTGATTTAGAAAGAGAAAATGAAAATTACAAGCGCATCTTAAACCTTATTAACGAAACCCAATTTGTTTTTCCAGATTTACGCCGCCGAAATAAGGCAAGGCTTAATCATATTGATAATCTCATTGTGAGAGGGATAGTCGAAAAAAAAGAAGAAATAGAATTTAATGATTTAATTCATTTTCTGAGTAGATGGAGTTCTGATGATGCCGATGAATTAAAAGAAAATGCGTCTGAAGTTCTTGAAACAGTATTTTTGTCTTTGTCCAAAGCGTTAAACGATCCTGAAAAACGCGATTGGGTAATTTCTTACCACATCAGTGAATTTAAATATCTTAAAGATAGTTGGCGTATTCTGTTTTCTGCGGCTTTTCAAAATGACCCAGTTCGTCTGGTTAGCCTTATTCAGAGCTTTTTAATTGATTTCCTAGAAGCAGCCCCAAATTTGAGTATGATGGCAAATGTATTCAAAGGAATAGGCTTTGATGGTCGATTCCATGAATTTGAGGAGGCTTTTGTTTTTGAAACAGATAGATTTGAGGGGTTTAGATTTTCGCAAGAATTTGCGACACTGGTTTTTACTCCTGAATTCTTGTTAAAAGTGATGAATATCTTTTTTGCTGCAAAACTTGAGAACGAAAAAGAGCGATCAAGTGATCCAACTAAATTTTTTATGGATCATGTTGGTCGTTTACGTGTTTTGAGAGAATTTTATACGACTCTTGAGGTTTACGGTTTTCTACATGATTCTTATGAGTTGAAAGAAAAAATTCGTAAAATTAAAAACAGGTTTTTTTATGAAGTGATTCAAAATGCACGTGCTGAATTATTTTCTGATGACCAAGGGACTGTTTTAAGCGATGAAGAAATTGCTGGTTTGATATTTGCGAATACCCCTCATTTACGTGCTTTCTATGATCCAGAAAATAGATATGCCGATGAAGTATTGTTAAAGGTGTTTCAAGATTTTTCTGAAGACAAAGTTAAACAAAAACTCGTGGGTCAGAGAATCAATCTTTTATGCCTTGAAACGTCTTTTTAACATCAGCTCTATAGAGCAGGGCAGCAAGGTTTTTTGAACTTTGTTTTGTTTAAAGACACGTATCTAGAACCAAAGTTTCAAGCATGCAGAGACCGGAAAATGGAGAATTGACTCAAGATGATGTTGCTTTGATTTTTCGTTTGTGATTGGCTCCAAATTAATCAATACAAAGATGCCGTGTTTGCGCTACAAGCTGTTGTTTGCAATCCTAAAGACAACCAAAGGTTTACGAACTGAGCAACTCTCTAAAAATTTAATCATAGGCATCGACTCGCTTACAAGTGAGCGTTTGAGTATTGGATGGGTTTTATCAAGGACTTTCTGATGAATTTGATAAGTATCAATTTATCTCTTACCTAAGAGATTTTTCAATGGTGTTAAGATGCCAAATTTTGATCTGCTGTTGATGATTTTGCTGATGATTTAAATGTTTTTATAATCAAAAATTTCTACAAAAGACTGTTTGTAGCTCTATTTGACCATGGTCGATGTTCTTCGATCAAGGTCGTGAGAAAAATATAGATAGCGTTAACAATTAATGGCAGGATTAAATTATTTCTGTTTCTGATTTTAAGGAAATGGCCTTTGATAGGTTTTTGGCAACAACTCTCTGCCGATGAGCTGTTGCGGTTATTTGTTGTTACTGTTAGGGTATTCGATTCTTCGAAAGCAAGTGACGAGCTTTTGAATTCATTTGGGGAAAAATTGAAGATGTTAGAAGAAAAGAAAAACTTGTTGGTTACAGATTTCCACAAGAGATTGTTTTAAGAAGAAAATAAAAAACAATTCATTTTATGGCAGTTGGATCAGTTTCATGACATTTCAAGTTTAGAAGATGAGGTTAGAAAGAGAGAACGCAACAGGCCAAAGGTAGAGGAAATAAGACCTTTTGTTCAAGCTCTTGCAGTGACATTAGATGAAATGCTTCCTAAACCCTGCATTCTTAAGAATGATGTATTGAAACTCTGTAGCAAAAATCTTTGTAGTTTTGCAGAAACTGTTCTTAGATCAAAGAAAAATCAATCAGGATAATTGCAAAAACCGTCAATTGGTATTGCTGACCTTGTTCATCAAAAATGAATGAGGTTGTTTAATAATTATCACAGGCTTGCTGTTATTCGTTTACTAGGTGCAAGTGGGATATTCTAACTTAAAAGCGCTTTTCTGTAGAAAATGGAGAAAATAAGATTTCGCCAAGCGAATACCGTGCAACAGCGAGAGCAAGTGCTTTTAACGAGGCGCAATTCACGCGCGCATGTACACTATGCAGCCTCTGATCGACGAAAACCAGGGTGTGTTATCAGATTCGGAATTAGCGACTGATTTGGCGTTATCTGGTGCTTGGAAAATATGCAGATGAAACTATTTTTAGATCAATTTTTTCACGCCCATCTTATGCCTGTGGCTTGCTCAGCGCAGATTCTGGTTACATTTTAGCCTATGGCCGATAGCAAGACAAACAACCTAGGCTCAAACCATTTTAGAAGCCATATGGGCCTTTAGATCAAGGTTAAGCAGATTCTCGCACCAGTGTATGGTGAATGCCTGAAACCAGAGTTGAACTGGATATGCCTATTTGACATTGCGTTGCTGCCTTTTTGGGGTAGATCATGGATCTTCTGAGGCTGCTTTGGCAAAGATTTGTTAGTGCACTATTCTGGTGATTTGCTTGGTCCGGTTCCGGAATTTTGTTATGGAGGCATCCATGCAGCCTTAAGAATGGGTGAGACCGAGCCGCAAGAAGCGGCAATTGTTTGCTATGAAACGCTGAACCAATGATTGCCTTGAAAATCGCATTTGGATCAAGGCGCTTTCTGCGTTATCCGAAAATGCTGAGCCTGAAGTGCGGCGTGTTTCGCATGATTGATGAAGCACGATCTCATGCGCGGCGACTCTGTCTCAAAGACGGCGTCGAGCTGAATCTGGAGTATGAATCGTCGTATGATGATGCAGGCAAGCTATGCAGCGCGCTGCTGGCAATGGGCGACAGTTTTCAGTTAACGTGGCACGCCCTTAATAGAGTACAGTTGTTATCATACAAAGTGAAGAAAGAAGTGGCGATTTAGCAAACTCATTAATACACAAGGCTTGCTTCTAATGATAAAGTGTTGCAGCAAGGTGTCGCACGGGAAATTTTTGAAGCGGAACTCAAAGTTTTGAAAATGCAGTGTTTTTGATCCCGATGGTCATCCTGGCAATTGGCTCATTGATTTAAAATAGTTTTGGAGCGCATTGATTATATTCAGTTAGCGAAGACCTGTAAATTAATCCAGACTTTTGTTCAAAATTTAATGGCTCAAATCATACAGCCAGTCTCTTGTAGAATCTCTTTACCTCTTGTTAGAGGTTTATGATTTTAATGAAGACAATTTGTCTGTTAGCAAGAAGCCTTTGAGTTTAGTCACGCAGATTTTCCTTCGCAATGACACCTCATGACCGGTTGTTTTTATCTGCGAGAAAATGGAAGCTATTTTAAAAAGCAGGGCGTTCAATAGAAATAAACCGAAGACGCCACGCGCCGGCATCGTAGCATTGCTCGGACAAAATTTATTCAGAGCACATTGCGGATTTAGAATACTACCAAATGTTATTAATCGATCATTGATGTTTGCCACGCCGTTGTTCAGGCAAAAAATAACAGAAGAGCGTTCCCAAATCACCAACCAACCTGTGTTAAACCCTGGGTTTTTCTTGGTTCAGTGAGATCCACATCGTGACCACGCCGACATTCACACTCATAAACCGCTGCATGTGTTTCTGAGTCGTTCACGCGATTTTTTTCAAGGCATAACAGACCAGGTGCGCGAGTTGATGATTTCAGTTTCGCTATCATTCACTCATTTCCTGTCCAGGGAATCCTCATCATCCATGTCGTCTATCAGCGTTATGCTTTGTCCAAGATGCGCGTCGTCGTTTCGCCCAAAACCAAATAATCGGCATCATCTGAATCAGTTCGCTAAAGTTTTCAGCATCTATAAAACAAACACCGCGCCATTCTCATTGGCTTCCTCGCTCCAGCTTGGGAAGCTCACAATCAGATCAAAATCATCATTGCCATTGATATCCGTGAGAAGAATTTGAGACGCGTCCCATTCGGTGTCGCCATCAAAAAACACATGGGCATAAGCCGGTGTGCCGGTAAGAATAATAAACAAACTCATTAAGAGTAAAATGATGCGTAAGATGACCTTCATAAAAGCGTCCCCTGTTTGGTGTGAAAATCCTGTGGTTTAGGAACAGAACGCTTTTGGGCGTGCTAAGGGGTTCAATTTTATGCACCGGCTGAAGAAACTTGCCGCAAGGTTTGGTGGCTGGGAAAGGCCAAAGAAGGTTGTTTGAGGTTTGTCTCGGCCTGATTCAATAATTTTAAAAACTTAGAGCGTGCGATGTTTTTACCACCCAGGGTCACCAGATGAGGGTTTTCAATTTGGCAGTCGAGCAATGTGAAGCCCTGTTGATCGATGAATTGGCAAAGATGAATCAAGGCTAGCTTCGATGTGTTTGTTTCGTGGCTGAACATGGATTCGCCAAAAAAGGCTTTGCCAATGGCCACGCCATAAACACCACCCACCAATTCGCCATTTTGATTCCAAACCTCAACCGAATGAGCAAAACCCATTTCGTGCAAGGTGATGTAAGTGGATGCCATTTCGTCTGTGATCCAGGTGTCGGTGCGGTTCTTGTCCCGTTTGTTGGCGCATTCGTTGATGACCCGCATAAAATCTTGGTTCAGCGTGATTTGGTAAAGCTCGTCACGCCCCGGTTCAAAACAAGGCCGCAAGGCGGTTTTGTTCAAAAGCTTCTTCATTTTTTTGCTGATGTGCACCGCAGACGGAGGAATGATCATGCGTGGGTGAGGGTGCCACCATAAAATGGGGTCGTCGTCATTGAACCAAGGAAAAATCCCTTTGGCGTAAGCATTGATGATGGTGATTGGGTGCAGATTTCCGCCAACGGCGAGCAAACCCTCGCGTGTGGTCGAAAAATCATCTGGAAAATCCAACGGATGGATTGTCTTTGGCATTCGGTACATTTTACTCCGTCTTCCGTTTTTACCTTATTTCAATTGACTCCGTCTTCCAAATTCCATCGCAAAGCGAGACTTCTATATTACCGGGTTTTTGCAACCTTGAGTTAAAAAATTTGGACAAATGCTGTCTCACCAGTCCCACACTTGGGACAGTTCCCCCTGGGACTGGGGGACGAATCCCCCGAAAAACCTCAATGATCATCGTTGTTTTCTGCCCCAAAGCCACCAAGAGGCTGTTGGGTCTTTGGTGAGCTTGTTTTTTAAGCTTTTGTTTTTATTTGTTATTTTTGACTGATTTCGTTTGAAATCAAAAAAAATAAGAAAATCCGCGTTCTTCGTCACAAATTGGCATGGTCTCTGCTTTTACTAGGTGTGTTCGTGAAAAAGGAGGCCAGATGCAAGACATACAAGAGAACAACTTAGGATTAGAAGAGCAGCAGGTGGCTGTGACACAAAAACAAGAATTATTAGAAGACGCGGTGGAAAACCAAGAAGTGAACGCGGAACGCGATGCTTTGGTAGAGCAATATCTTCCTTACGCAACGTCGATTGCGGCTAAGCTCGCGCGGTCTTTTCCATCAGAAGTCGATTTTGATGACATTCTTTGTAACGCGCGTTTGGGCTTGTTAGAAGCTGCTAAGCGTTATGATGAAAAGTTTGGCGTCGATTTTAGAACATTTGCTTATTACCGCATTAAAGGCGCTGTTTATGATGGTTTGCGAAAAACAGGGTGGATTCCACGCTCTCTGTACTCTAAAATAAAGTTTGAGCAAGCGGCTAACGAATACTTAAAAGCCAATGAAGGCCGCGACGATGCTAAATCGCGCTTTTACCGTAAAGAGCTTGGCGACATTAACAAAGACGTGAACGCTGTGGCTTCGATTTACGTGATGAGCATCGACAGCTTAGAAGACTTTGAAGTCGAAGATAAAAAAGCCAACGAAGAAATTGAGCGTAAAGCTGAGTTTCAAAAGGTTAAAGAAAAAGTTTGCGGTGCTATTGAAGGATTGCCCGATAAAGAACGCAAACTGATTAAAATGTATTACTTCCAAAATAAAACCATGGAAGAGATCGGCGACCAATTGAATTTATCAAAATCTTGGACCTCTCGCTTGCACGCACGGGCCTTAGATTTAATGTTCAAACGCATGAGCACAATGAACAAAGAGGAACTCTCTTAAGTTTTTAAGGAACGACACAATGACTGATCCCATCATCAAAAAACTGAATATGAGACTGGCTCAAAAGGTGAGTAACCTTAAGCCTGGTGGATTGAATCCTGGTCAAACAGGCGCAAAATCCTTTGATGATGTTTTAAAAACAAAACAAGATAATAGTTTTTTAGAAAAGCTTTCGAGCTCGGTCACAGACAAATCGCCCGCGTTGAATCAAATCAATGCCATTCCTGCTGATGATATCCAAATCAACATTTCAGAAGGCGAATTGGCAGGTCGTGTTCCTGGAAGCAGCAAAGAATGGGTGCAAAATCTTTTCACGCAGGTGAATAGCGATGTGCTCAAAATGGACTCCATCATCGAAGTGCTTTCCTCATCGAACACCAAGGTCAGCCGTCGACAATTGCTTGCTTACCAGGCTAGCATCGGGACTCTCACCATCAATACCGAGATGTTCTCTAAGCTAGCACAATCGGTTTCGCAAAACCTCAACACAGTACTCCAGCAACAGGTTTAAGCCGCTCTTTCGGGTCTTTTTGCAAAGGGCGAAGAAATGCCCCACGGGGTGGATTAAGTGATGGACTTATTTGGTGTTTTCATTAAGAATAACAATTAATTATGAGTTTATCCCTGCGTGACAAAGCCTTCTTTTTACTGGTTCTCAAAGACCACCCGCAAAACGCGGTTCAGTATTTTTCGTACCTAAACACGCAGCTCAAATCGCAGTTACAAAAGCTTTACGATCAGATCGCTTCTTTGAGTCACGAAAACATCAAAGCGGTGGCGCATAGCGAACTCATGCGTTTGGTCAAACGTCAAAGCCAGACCTATTTAAACGATGTGCATGACGATTGGTTGGTCGAGATTTTACTTAAAGAATCACCTGCCATGGTGGCGATTGTTTTGCGTTATTTGCCTGTTGATCGCGCCAAACGTATTTTAGATCGCCTGCCTCCAGAGGTTTCATCCAAGATGCCCAAAATGAAAAAGACTTTTTCGGTGAGTCCCATTTTGCTTCTGATGTTACAGCAACGCTTCGAAAACCTATTCGCTGTCGATCGTGTTTATCGCAAAGGCGAAACCCTAGAAATGAATCACCTGCCTTTGCTTGGGCAGCGTAAAGTGCAGCAAGTGTTTTTAAATTTGGGTTACCGCGAATTGTCTTTGGGTTTAAGAACTTTGCCCGAGGGCACACGCAGCATCATGCTCAAACGCTTTCCCGCCGAGGTTCGCTCTGCTGTGGCCGATTATTTAAAAAAGGGAGACCGTGTTTCACCAGAGCGCATCAAATTAGCGCAGCAAAATGTATCCGATGCTCAGGACAAACAATCGTCCGGAAAAGAATTTGTGATGGGACTGGGCTTTGTGGTTTTTTCTAAATCTATTTTGGCCAAAGAGGAATCAGACTTGGGCATCATCGAAAAAATGTTCCCTTTGGTTTTGGCAAAGCAATTACGCAAATTGGCTCAGGAGCAAATGGGCAGTAACACAGAGGCCAGTGCTTTAGCTTATCGCGAAGAGGTGATCGCCGCGATGACAGCGGTGTTGCAAAATTAATTGAAGGAGTTGGGATGGCTTCTAAGGTCATTAAAAAAGATAAACTAGAAGAATCGCTTAAACTCGAAGAGCAATTTGATATGGCGCCCAAGCCCGAAATGGAAAAGGCGCGCAAGGTTCTTTCGGCAGAAGAAATGGCATCGCGTTCCAAAGTGAAAAGCATTTTAGAGGAAGCTCGCAAAGACGCCGCTAAAATTTTAGACCACGCTAAATCGGTTTACTTAAAGGTCGAACAAAAAATCAAAGAAGCCAAAGAAAAAGGTTATGAGCAAGGCCGTGCGGAAGGTCATGCTGAGATCACCCAAAAACTAGTGGCTTGGGAAAAAGACAAGCAAGAGTATTTAAAACAGCTCGAAGGCGAAGCCTTGGATTTGGTTTACGAGATCGCTCACAAGGTTTTGGGTGAGGGCCTTAAAAAAGACGATGATTTGTTTTTGAGTATGATTCGGCAATCTTTGCATGCGGCTATGGGCAGCGAGCTCATCATCTATTTAAACCCCGAAGACTACCAGCGTCTTAAAGAACGTCAGTCAGCTTTGCAGCAAGGTTTGCAGGCCATTCAAACCATTCAACTTCGTCCTTCCGAAAACGTGGCTCCCAATGG
Organism: Deltaproteobacteria bacterium; assembly: GCA_024233595.1. Classification (GTDB taxonomy): domain Bacteria; phylum UBA10199; class UBA10199; order UBA10199; family JADGCS01; genus JACKPK01. Next base: position 186,160 of record JACKPK010000001.1, on the reverse strand, counting down.
TTGTGTGATCGAATCAGAAATTGGCACCATTGATGCTAATTTTGATGTGCAAATGGAAGCGATTAAAAAAGCATTGGGAGGGCATTCGTGATCAGCTTTCCCGAAATCAATTTTTCGAAGCAGCGCGAGGCTATTCGTAGGGCACCGGTTTATCGCGTGAAGGGAAAGGTCAAAGAACTCACAGGCCTCATTGTCAAAGCCGTTGTTCCCAATGTGCGAGTGGGCGAGCTTTGTTTCATTCAAATTCAAAATCTTAATAAAACCATCAAAGCTGAAGTTGTTGGCTTTAAAGACAAAGACGTTTTGCTCATGCCACTTGGCGATTTAGAAGGCATTGGTCCCGGTAACGATGTTTTGCCAACCGGCGATTGTCTGCGCGTTCCTGTTGGCGATAAATTGCGCGGCCGTGTTCTAGATGGTCTTGGTGATCCAGTTGATGTCGACACCAAAGGGCCTATTGAGCCCGACGATTATTACCCGGTGAACAACACGCCACCGGATCCTTTAAAAAGACGACGCATCACACAGCCGATTTCGGTTGGTGTCAAAGCCATTGATGCCATGCTCACAACGGGCGAAGGTCAGCGTGTGGGGATCTTTGCGGCAGCCGGTGTTGGTAAATCAACCTTAATGGGCATGATTGCGCGAAACACCGAAGCCGAAATCAACGTGATCTGTCTGGTGGGTGAACGGGGACGAGAGCTGCGTGATTTCATTGAGCATGATCTTGGCGAAGAAGGTTTGCAGCGCAGTGTGGTGATTTGCTCAACCTCAGATCAGCCTTCTTTGGTGCGTGCCAAAGCGGCTTATGTGGCAACAGCCATTGCAGAGTATTTTCGTGATCAAGGCAGAAAAGTTTTATTGATGATGGATTCGGTCACACGTTTTGCCAGAGCTCTGCGTGAAATCGGTTTGGCAGTTGGTGAGCCTCCTGCGCGACAAGGTTTTACGCCGTCAGTGTTTTCGACTCTGCCTAAACTTTTGGAGCGCACAGGTAACTCTGACAAAGGTTCGATCACCGCGTTTTACACCGTGTTGGTAGAAGGCGATGACATGAACGAGCCTGTGGCCGATGAAGTGCGTTCCATTTTAGATGGTCACATTGTGATGAGTCGCGATTTGGCGAATCAAGGGCATTACCCGGCCATCAATGTTTCGGAATCAGTTTCGCGTGTCATGACCAACATTGTCAGTGAAGAACATAACTTTGCTGCGCGTAAACTCAAAGAGGTTGTCGCCAACTACGAAAAAGAGCGCGACTTGATTTTAATTGGTGCTTACGAATCGGGTAGCAATCCTGCGGTGGATTACGCGATCGAAATGATTGAGCCTGTGAATGAGTTTTTAAAACAACGAGTGGACGAAAAAGAAGAGTTGCAAGACTCGGTCCAAGAAATGATCGATCTTTTTGAATAAGGATAATTTTTAGCGCCATGGCCAAAAAAGAAAAATACCGCTTGCAAGTTTTGCTTGTGATCAAAGAACGCGCCAAAAGGCAGGCCGAGATTAATCTAGCGCGCGCTTTGAAACAACTAGAGGAAGAAAAAGAAAAGCTTAAAAAGTTAGAAGAAGAAAAAAAACAAATCGAAGAACGCATTGCGGAAGAACGCAATGAAATGCGCGAAAAAGTCGCCACTGGTGATGCCGTGGTTAAAGACCCACAGACGCATTTGAATTTTATTCGCAAGCTCAAGGAAGATTTAGAAGAGCTAGAAGAGCGCATTGAAGAGCAAAAAGAAGAGATCAAGCGCGCCGAAAAGCATGTGCAGCGCTGCCGCCGAGAATATGTGATTGCGGCACAAGAAATGAACGTGATGGAAAAGCACAAGGAGCTTTGGCATAAAAAAATGCAACGGCAGCTTAGCATGGAAGAAAACAAACAGATGAATGAGCTTGGCAATGTCATTCATCAGATGAACAAGGCAAACCAATAGTTTATGACAATCAATAACGACAACCGAAGCGAACGCGATGAAGAACGGCGTGTTGATGAACGCCGTCAGGAAGCCAAAAGGCAGAATCGCCTTAAGGCAGAGCGTGAGCCCATGCGGACTTTTGAAGCCAAGCTTTCTGAGAAAACCGCAGACGAAGTGCAAAAATCACAATCACAGTTTGCCAAGCAATTAAAAGACAGCAAAAAGAGCAAAGAAGAAAAACAAGGTTTGCTCGATAAAATCATTGGTGTTGCTAAGGATAAAAATAAAGAATTAGACCAAGCGCATGTTGATCAAGTCAGACATCAGGAAGAGCATCATCAAGAAGAACAAGAGTTTTTAAAAGAAGACAATCAAAAATACGAAGAGCGTTTAGACGATAAATCAGAATCGACTTCTAAGGCTAAAACCAGCGAAAAGGGCGAAACATCGCGTAAAGAAGGCGAGATTTCGAACGAAGGCTACCGCCGTGTTGCCGAAAAATCAGAAGGCGATGGTGGTTCTTCCTCGGGAGGCTTTGCGGGTTCCGATGGTTCGGCAGGCGAAGGCCAAAGTCATTTGGGAAAAGAGCGCGATTCCTCTCAGAACCAGCAAAAAGGTCAGTCTCTAAACGACTTTAAAAAGGCCACCGTGAAGGCGATTCGAGAGCGCCTTGGTTCTGGCGCCCAGGGGTTTGATCGCAACGCGCGTGATTTTAGCGAACAAGACCTGAGCGAAATCATCACGTCGGTGGAATTTGGTTTGAATGATTCTGGTCAAGAAGAGTTTGTTGTGCAATTGAGTGATGAGTATTTTGACGGGCTCAAAGTGGCAACCGAACGCACCAAAGACGGTGTTGTGCTGCGCTTTTTTTGCCCTAATCGTGCGGTTAAAAGCACGTTTTTAAAACAAAGGCCTTTGGTTCACATGCGGTTAAAGAAAAAGGGAATCAAAGTGCTGCGCATCGATGTGGTTTAAGATTTTAGGAAAGTGACATGGCAGAAATTCAAAATTTTCCATTTAACGAGCTCACGCATTACACACGCGCCGAAGCTGCCCTTTATCAAAAATTATTAAAGACCTTTTTCTTTTTTGAAAAACAAAGCCGTTTTTTTGAGATCCTCACTGAGCCGCTCGATAAAATATGCCAACAACAAAGTCAGTTGAGCATCACTCATTTTGAAGCGCGCACATCCGAAGAGCTGGCGGGCTCCTTGCCTAAAGATTCACTCATTTCTGTTTTGCGCATAGACCCGCATTGTGGGCAGGCTTTGCTAACCTTTGATTCCTTGTTGGCCAAAGCTCTGGCTCATCAGGTGGTTTCCGGAGAAATCATCGACCCTAAAAAAATATCTGATTTACAGCTTAAGCCCTTGAGCAGCATGGAAGAAGCTGTTGTGCAGTATTTGCTGGTTTCTATTCTGGATCAGATTTCACAAAACATTTCGCACAAAAACTTCTCGTTACAATTTGAAGATCTTTTTAAAAACCCAAAGTCCTTGCACGAGCGCTATAAAGACAATGAGCAATTTGGTGTTTACACGGTTATGCTCAAATTATTTGGGCGTGATTTCTTTTTAAGATTAATCTTACCAGTGGCTAGCCTTTCGCAATTTGCGGCCAACGATTACCAAGAAGCTCTTAAAGAAAATCGTTTAAAACAATTTGGCAACCTAGAAGCGGATTTTAGTTTAGAAGTCGCCGAGGCCACCATGGCACCAGAGGATTTTTTTGATCTAGAAGAAGGTGATGTCATCCTTTTTGATGAAGGTCATCTTAAGCGTTCGGCGGATCACAAAGGCTGGCAAGGGAAAGCAGAGTTGGTTATGAACGACCCGAATGAGCGCCAGGGATTTGGTCTTAATATTGAACAAACAAACACAGGATGGAAGGGCAAGGTCACTTCGGCCCTATAAGGAGATGAATCTATGAATGACGTATTCGACGAAGATTTAATCAGAGAATTGGGATTGGACCCAGAAGACGTGAATGGTCCTGGTGAAGTCGTCAAAAACAAAAAGCCTTTGCCACCTAAGGATCCTGTTCCTGCAGCGCAAGAATCGCAAGAGCCACCGGCACCAGCCGCACAAGCTGATGCGCCTGTTAAAAAGCCAGCTGCGCCTGCACCAGAAGTCAAAGAAAGCAAAGCGCGTCCCGAACCAGAGCCCGAAGACTTGTCAGGTTATGCCAAGGGTTTGTCTCAGGACTTGCCTGTGCATTTGGCTGCGGTTGTGGCTAAAAAATCGCTCAAGCTCAAAGACATTTTGGGTGTGCGTTCAGGCGAGATCATGGAATTTGATAAATTGCCGCAAGACCCCATTGATCTTGTGGCCAATGGCAAATTGATTGCCAAGGCAGAGCTTGTGGTTGTTGATGGCAAGTTGGGCGCCAAGGTCATCAAGTTGGTTAAGTAAGGGGCATCATGCTATTAGCAGCGGCAAGTGATTTATCATACGGCTGGAATTTTGCGATCACATCCATTGTGATGATTGTGATCATTGTGGGGGCTTTCTTGGTTCTCAAGTATGTGATCCCGCGTTTAACGGGCGCGCAAGGCAATAGCAATTCCAAGATTCAGATTTTAGACCGACAATCCATTGCCCCACGAAAAGCCGTGTACCTGGTCCAAATCGAAGATAAAAAAGTGGCTTTAGCGATTTCAGACAATCATGTTGCTAAGCTTGCTGAATGGGAGGTTTCACAATGATTCGAAAAAAATGGGGATCGCTCTTAGTTTTTCTATTTTGCTCTTTATTAAGTTCTCCAGTTTTTGCGCAACTGAGCGCCAATATGCAAGACGAACCGATTTCCAAGCCTGTCTTGGTGATCTTTGTTTTGTTTCTCATGTCGCTAGCGCCTTTTATTTTAATGATGACCACATCATTTGTTAAAATTGCGGTGGTGCTTTCACTCATTCGACAAGCCATTGGCACGCAACAAATTCCTCCCAACCCAATTGTGACAGGCCTTGCTCTTATTCTCACAGTGTATGTGATGATTCCGGTGGGACAAAAAGCCTACGATGCCTCACGCACGGTGATTCAATCAAACGGGCCCTCAGAAGTGATTTCGATGCAATCAATAGATGTTCTTAAAGAGGCCATTGATGCTGGCAAAGAGCCCGTGCGCGAATTTTTAAAACGACACGCCAACCCGCGTGAACGCAAACTCTTTTACGACATTGGTCGCAAACTTAAAATCAACGACATCTTAGGGGGATTGGAGCAGTACGATTTTATGGTGCTCATCCCAGCCTTTGTGGTCAGTGAGCTCACTGAGGCATTTCAAATCGGGTTCATTATCTTTTTGCCCTTTTTGATCATCGACATGGTGGTTTCCAATATTTTGCTATCGCTGGGTATGTTTCAGGTTTCGCCCATCACGGTATCGTTACCACTTAAGCTTTTGCTCTTTGTGTTGGCGGATGGCTGGTATTTGATCACAGAAGGTTTGGTCAAAGCCTACGTTTAAGCTTTGCCTTACAAAAGGAAAAATTATGGATACATATATTGTCTCGGTCGCTAAGCAAGGTTTGTATTTGGTGTTGATTCTTTCGGCACCACCCGTGATCACAGCGTTGGTTGTGGGACTCACGGTCAGTATTATTCAAGCCACCACTCAGGTGCAGGAACAAACGCTTACTTTTGTGCCTAAGCTTGTGTGCATCATCTTGGTGCTTGCCTTGCTGGGTCAGGTTGGTTTTGCCTTGCTCATTGAGTACGCGTCCTCGCTCCTAGGAAGCTTTAGCGACTACATTGGGTAGGTGTTTATTTGCAGCCCTTTATCGAAAAACTAGGCATCACAGTTGATTTTTACACCTTCCTGATTAGCTGGGGGCTGATTTTCACGCGTGTCTTCGTGATGCTCATCCTCACGCCTTTCATTGGTGGTCGTGGTATTCCTGGCCGCATTCGCTTGCTCACCAGTTTTGTTTTGTCTGGCTTTGTCTATTACCTCATAGGCGATCAATTAAACCAAAACATGCCAGACGATTACGGGCTCATCATTGTTTTGTTTTTTAAAGAAATCTTTTTTGGACTGGCGATTGGTTTTGTGGCTGTGATGTGTTTCTACGCCATTGAGGCTGGTGGCCGTATTGTCGATAGCCAGCGTGGTTCTGCCAACGCGCAAATCTTTTTGCCATCATTGGGACAAGTCTCTATTTTTGGATTGTTTCAGTATTGGTTAGGCTTGGCATTTTTTCTTTACATGGGTGGTCACATCACCTTTTTAAGCGCTTTTTTCGAAAGCTTTCAGATTGTGCCGGTGTACAGTATTCCTAGTATTGAGCCCGGCATTTCGCCGTTTTTAAAAATCATCATCCGCATGTCGGCTGATGTCCTGATCATCGGCATGCAGCTTGCGGCACCCGTTTTGATTGCGATTTTTTTAACAGACATGGTTCTTGGCATTGCAAACAAAATGGCGCCTCAGATTCCTGTTTTTGAAATCGGCTTTATGCTCAAAGGCTATGTGGGGTCTATCATGGTTTATGTTTCGGTGTTTGTGATTGTCACCGAAATGAAAGACTTCTTTGGCGTCATGAACGAAAACGTCAGGCGCATCATTATTTATTTTGCGGGCTAGCTTTACTCTTTGCTGGCTTCTTCGTTTGGCGTGCTTTTAGCGCCAAAGATTCCCAATCGATCCACCACAACATAGGGCTCTGTGATTTGTTGGTTTTGCACAAACTCATCTAAAGAGTGCGGGGTAGGCAAAAGCAATAACAGTCCCATTTCGGGATGAGCGTCTGAATAGAGCACCATGATTTCGGCGTTTATTTTTTCTGGTGAAAAATGAAAGGCCGTGTGTGGTCTCAGGGGGATGTTTTTAAAAGACTTCCAAAGGTTCTTCTGCAAGCGACTGACTTTGATGTTCATGTAGACATTGGTGTTGTTAGAAAAATCCAAACCCTTGCTCGCATCAAAATAAGCCAATTTGGGGCTAAGACCGCAGGTTTCGATGGTGATCTTTTGAATGGTTTCTGTTTGGGGCACAGTGAGCTGTCCGCCTTGATTCACAAAAGAAAAACCACTGCCACCGCAGCTTGAGCTGTCTTGTAAAACAATTGTGGCAGGATCAGCTTCAGCTTTGTGGGCTTCGCGCCAGTTGTCCCAACGGTTGATCTCTTGGCGCGATAACAGAAAAAATTGCAAGGTGAGCCCGGCCAAAATACCAGCGACAATGAGAGCCGTTTCTTTTTTTACGCCATGGCGTATTTTTGAAATCGATAAGATAAAAATCACAACAGAAAGAGTTGCCCCAGCCGTTAGCCAATAGGACATGACACGCGTGTGGAACTCGTACATGCTGAAGACCAATTGGTAAAAAGACGAACCAATGCCCACCACGCAGGTAAAGCGTAGCAGGGCGTCATCCCATTTTTTACGGTTTAATAATACAGCAATGAGGACATGAAAGAGCCACCAAAAGTCGACATCGGTGCCAGTCGGGTCCACCGATTTACGCGTCCAACCCACATAAAGGGGCATGATCAATTTGTGTAAAATATTATAGCCAAGAACAAAGTAGTTCAGCACCTTGGCAAACTGATGGTTGCGTTCTCGTTTTTCAGTTTTGTTAAAAACCGGACGGGGTGGTTCTGGTAATTGCTCAAACATAAAGTTCTCCGCTGTGTCTGACGGTAATCGATTGATGCGTAGATCAATCAGGGCTCTCTATATTACCAGATAATTATGTCGTCACTAATATTTTTACTTGTTCAGCCATTCTGTAAGATCAGGAAGGCTGTAAGAAAAAAAGTAAAACAGTGCCCAGGTGATGAAGATGCCATAAATGGCCATGAGGACTTTAGGAACTTTGTTGGTGACGTATTGTTGTTCTTCAGGGTTCAGGTTGTCAGAGTCTGCCATATTAAACTCTCTTTTCCATTTCGAAGATTTCGTATTTAATCTCTTCGGGGTTTTTAAATTTTCCGGTCATCACAAGGCTTAAACCAATACAGCATGTGCCCAGCACAAGGCTGCCGATTAAGCCAACCAGGAAGACCACAAGCGGGGTGGAATCCACACCGCAATAAAAGCACGCGAGTAAGGGATGCATTAAGCTTGATGCGCCCATTCTTTTTCCTCGACTTCTAATAGCTCAAACTTGGGGTACTCAATGGTTTGATCGTAATCCAAATGAGCACGCACAAAAGCCACAAGCTGTGCTGCCAAAAATGCTGTGCACAAAAGGGCATAACCAGCGCCTAAAAGCGCGACACCCATATGTGTGTTACGAATCGCAAAGACCCACAAACCAATGATGGAGATCGAAAAGAAAGCCACCAGGTAAATGATGCCTGTGCGAATGAATTTTTGTCGCCGCGATTTAGTTTCTTGGCGGCATGACGATGGCGTCGTTGTCATAATATTTATGGGTTACAGAAGAAACGTGAAGACCAAGCCATTGCAAGTAAGCAACCACGTCGATTGCTTCTTGTTTAGGTGTGATCTCGAGACGCTCGTCCTTCCCATCGTTGATTTTAACCTTTTTTGTCTCAAAATACCAAGGGTACTGCGGCATGACGGACTGAGGCACAACCCATTTTGGATTGTAAAGATGCACAAAGTGCCAGTCATTGGGGCGTTTGCCAGATTCACGCGATAAGTCTGGCCCTACACGGCGTGTGCCAAAAAGCTGAGGCAGGTTGAGTTTGTTTTGGTACTCACCAGGTTGTGACACAGGACCGTAGCGTAAAGTTTCGTTGGAAACAGGACGCACATACTGACTATGGCAATGCCAGCAAGCTTCACTAATGTAAACGTCGCGACCGTTTAGCAGACCTTCATGATACTGCTCTAAAGAAGAGTAGTACTTTTGAAAATCACCGGGGATCTCTGTGGGCATGCCGACTTTATCTGGGATGTTGGAGACCTGTGTAGCCGGTGCCAAACCCAAGATCAAAAAGGCGACAATCAAAAAGAACAGTCCTGCCAAAAGAAAGACCGCGCTGAATTTTTCATACTTTTGCGATTTGCTTGCCATTTGAGTTTCCTCTTTTTCTTTCTCGATATAAGTTGATTCTTTAAGCGCCTGCTGTTGCTAAGTTTGCGTTAGCAGGGGCACTGTCTCTTGATTGTTTCCAGGTCATGTAGATGTTGATCATCAAAAGAACCTGAGCCACGAAAATCAACATGCCGCTAAACGCGCGCACCCACCAGAAAGGCATGGACGCGGCCACAGTGTCAATGAACGGGGCCAAATTTTTCCACATATAACCTTGCACCAAACCAGCAGAGAGCAGGTCAAACTGCATGATGAAGATGCCCAAAGTCGACAACCAGAAGTGCCAAGACTTGAGTGATTCACTGTAAATGGCTGTGTTGAGCAAACGTGGGATGAGGTAATAGATCCAGGCAAAGGCCCAAAAACTAAACACACCAAAAAGAACAAAGTGACTATGTCCCACAACCCAATCTGTGAAGTGGATGATGGATTGTACCGATAGCGTGACCTGAATGGCACACTGAATACAGGTGATCAGGTAACAGATGGTGCCCGTGAACAAGAATTTGATTTCGGTGCTCTTGATAGCCTCTTTCCAATCACTCGCAATGGTGGCCACAATGTTGAACACAACTGTGTACACCACAATGTGAACACCCACGGAAGCAATGATGCCAGCGTACTGCGACCACATTGGAATGGGCGAGTAAAGGTAATGGTGCGTTGAGTTCATGGGGTAGAAGAAAGCCAATCCCCAAAAACCAATGAGTGACAAAGCGTGCGAGAAGATCGGGCGCTTCATGAGAACAGGCAACAAGTAGTACACCATGGCTGTTCCAATTGGTGTCACAAACAATCCGACCAAATCGTGAATGTACATGGAAGAAATCGCCGCGCCACCTGAACCTGGGTAAACGTACTCTGGCAAAAAGTTACCCATGACGTAAACCAAAGGGGTCCAAATGAGAGCTGCTAAGATGTACCAGACACTCACGTAGAAAGGTTTAGAGCGTGCTTTCCACATGGGGGTCACAAGGTTGACCACCAAGAGAACAACAAAGATAGCAATGAAAGGATCCAACACGCGTGGTGTTTCGGCCCATTCCAAACCTTGACCAAAGCCAGCTAAAATCAAAACCACAGTGGCTAAGATGAGAACGTTGTAAACGTAGAACACAACCCAACCCAGTTTTTCGGAAAGAACACGGTGATTGGTGAGCTTGGGGATCATGTAGTACATGATGCCAAAGAACGCGTTCGCGATCCACGCGTAGGCCACAGCTTGCGTGTGCACCATGCGCACACGACCAGGGCTAAACCATTCCACTGCCTTAAAAGGGTAAAGGTCAATGAACTGCATGGCGTAGGTCATGCCGCCGAGCACGGCAACAAACACAAACACCACCGAAATAAGAAGGTGTGCTTTAACTAATCCGTAAGGAACCAGTGAGCTTTCGGAATTCGAGTTAGACATGTTTTTGTCTCCTAAGTGGTTTTCAAAAAATAATGAACTTACTGTAAATATTTTCCAACTTGAGCTTGCACTTCATCTGCTGGAATGCCTGATTCTGGAATGGCTGGGAGCTCGTCTTCATAAAGCCCTGCACCCACGCCTCTTAGGTAGAAAACGTAGGATGCCAATTCCCAAAGGTATTGTTTTTCGCGAACCTCAGGGAACTGATCAGCAAGAGAATCTAAGATATCGATGTGTGCTGGCATGGGTGTGCCATCGACACCCATCATGATAGAGTAAGCAACGTCTTGAACAGTCCAACCACGTTTGATGTGATCTTTTTTGAGGTTGGCAGGTCGGATGTCATCGCCCCAAGAGTCTTTGAGCGTTGTGGCAGAAGGGCCATTGCCTTCGCCAGAGGCGCCGTGACAAGAAAGGCAACCAAGCTCTTGGTACCAAACGCGACCACGGCGAGCGTATTTTAAGAATTCATCTTTTTTGGTGAAAACGCCTTTGGGGAGTTTAAGATGAGGAACCACATCTTCGTGACTTTGGTTTTTCCAGGCGTCTTTGTTGAAAGTTTTGATGTAAGCGACAATGGCCTGTTTTTCGTCGGTGCTGACCAGGCGAAACTCAGGCATGCTGCTCCCAGGAATGCCTTGATTCAGGATACGCATGATGTCATCGTCTGTGGGCATGCTGCCAATGGGAGTCGATTTAAATTTAAAAATGGCTTTTGTGAAATCACGCGGTTTGGGATCGAGGAATTGCGCAGCGGGTCCCTGACCGTTTCCTTCTAAACCGTGACAACCGGAACAACGATTGTCATAGGCTTGTTTGCCTTGAGCAATGAGCTGTTGTTTTTTGACGGATTTAAGAAAGCCAACTTGAGAGTAGGCCACAGAAGATATTGTGACAGCCGTGATGCCGACAGTGGCGGCGAGAACGAATTTTTTTAGTTTCATATTTATAACACCCAAAGAGTTTGAGAATCAGTTAAGAATTTCGAGCAGTTTATTCACCCAATGCGGCTTTTATTAATATGACTTAGATCATTTTTTAAGAAGTTTTTTTCTGAAATGGGGATTTATCCAAATGAAGGGCAAATTATGGATCAGGGAATGATGACCGACAACACCATTTTTGAGTTTATGATTCATCTCATGGAGCTCAGTGTTGTGTTGGGTATTGCTGCGACCATCTGGTACATTAAAACAGCAAAGAAAGATCACAATCATGAAAGTCGAAGTCAATCCGGAGAGCGTGCGCACCTTGGTGCCGGTGACGGTGAACATCACCGAAACGCAGAGTGAACCCGAGATTGTGGTTTTGCCGCAATCCAAAGAAAGTCACGTTGACGCGTTTCATGTGGAAGCCGAGGTGTTTCAAGAGGGCTACCAGGCGCAGTTTTGGTTGGAACAAACAGGTGACTTTTTATTGCAGGTCAAAGCGGACGACGAAAATTTTTCGTACCCGTTCTCGGTCGGGCAGCAAATCTTTTTGCCTTTTTCGATCGAATTTGGTTTTTTCTTCGTGGCTTTGTCCGTGGTCTTGGGAGGTATTTTATGGCGACATTGGAAGCGCATCAAATCAAGCGAGAAATCCGCATAGGCTGGGTGTTTTTTTCGATCTTTGCTTTTCTGATTTTTCTCGGCATCTTCGTCAAACGCGGCATGGGACACCCGGAGTTCATGATGTTTTTTCATGGCCCCGCAGCGGTGTTTTTGGTGCTGGCCGGGCGCAAGCTCACGGCGCCATTGCGTAAGCGTTACGAAGAAGAGCGCGGGGCGTGAGTTTGTTGTGCTTAAGAGCTTCCGCCTTTGTCCGCTCCGCCTAAGGCGGACGGACTACTGCGCGACAGGTCCGCCTCCACTAAAGCTTCGGCGCGACAGGTAAGTGCTTAGGTGCCTAGGAGCCTAGGTAAAGAAGTTCTACTGATCTATTTGTTCCACTGTTCTGCTGTCATTGCGAGCGCAGCGAAGCAATCCAGCTTCACTATTCATTAAAGTAAAGTGTAGTGGTCGCTCGTGAGCGACCATAATTCTAATGCAATTTTCTTGGCCGTTCGCGAACGGCCACTACAGAGTTTTAATAATCATCAGGGAATTAAAAAAGGGCTGTAGTCTTGTTGTCTTGATCGTGCCGTAAAGTAATGCAGCATGGTTTTATGATCGGCTGCTGTGTGAGTTGTGGATCCATACCAAAACGCATCTGCCAGAGCATGATCTGAGAGTGCTTGGCCAGCAAGCTTGGCAGCGTGTTTCAGGTCTTCTCGTTTTTCCAGTTGTGTCAGCAAACGGATCTTGGTGATCACATCTTGCGGAGAATGGGCCTTGGCTAAAATCAAAGCTTCGGTGAGGATTTGTTCATAGGCCGTGCCCCAGTGTTGGCCTCTTTGAGATTCCCAACTGGCATAGTTGTCAGCAACGTTTTCTAGTTCGCCAAAAAGAGCGCTTATGTTGTTTTCGCCGCCTTTAAGAGAGAGAATCACAGCGGGGGCCCAACGGTGCTCAAAGTATTCTGACACCCGTGCCATGTTTAAAATGTCATCGTCAGATTCAGTCGCAAATTGATCAATGATGTGTGCAAACCAGCGAGCGCTTACTAGCGCTTCGGCCAAATGAGTTGTTTCAAAAGTAAGTAAGCTATTTTTGTCTAATTCTTGCAATCCCTTTAAAATCTGATTCACATCCTCTTCATATTCAGTTTGTGTGCGGTCTGTAACCAAGGGGTGGCTGTCTAGCTCGGGGAAAACAAAATTGGCTGACATGAAATTCACTAAAGCTAAGAATTCCAGGTGATCACGCAGAGCTTGGTCTGGAACCAGACTCAGATCAGGCTTGTCTAGAAGCAAGGCTGATTTGACCAAAGCGTCGCGCAACTGGCCATCGTTTTCTGGGACCCAAGGGCCGAGTTCGATTAATTTTGCATCTTGTTGTTCTCTTTTAGGTTTAAAAACACTTGGCAGAAAACGACTCCAAAACGTAGGCACCTGGACTGTTTGTCTTGGTGCTAATTCTTCAAAAAGCGCGCTATCTTGAGTTCTTGAAATGGGAACTCTTCTTATCTGGGGAACACCATCAGCGCGGTAAAGAACAGGCCTGCCATTCACCACAGTGCCAATGTAGGGAGTGTGAAGGTAGGCTTGTCCCGGCTCTCTGTTTGTTGAAAGAAGATCAACGCGCACAAAGCCTGCGTGCTGTGTAACAGGCCCTACAATGCGGGCAGCATCGATTCCCGCTGCGTTTAGTCCAGACACATCGACTCCTTCGTTGAGTCTGCCAAGAAACTCCAGTGAGGGAGAAAGTGCTTGTAAATCGGGTACGAGTTCATCAGCAGCGATGTTGACGATGTGAGGTGTTGTTGCGGTTAATCCAGGTTGCATAGCGAGTCCTTGTCAAACGTTGATCAGCAGCTCTTTTGGAGGTTGATTGGGCTGTACGCTAAAGGGGCATTGAATTGCAAGAGACTCGTAATTATTGTACCTAAGAGCTTCTGCCTTCGTCCGCTCCGCCTAAGGCGGACGGACTACGGCGCGACAGGTAAGTGCTTAGGTGCCTAGGAGCCTAGGTAAAGAAGTTCTACTGATCTATTTGTTCCACTGTTCTGCTGTCATTGCGAGCGCAGCGAAGCAATCCAGCTTCACTATTCATTAAAATGTAGTGGTCGCTCGTGAGCGACCATAATTCTAATGCAATTTTCTTGGCCGTTCGCGAACGGCCACTACTGGCCTTTAGCCTCTAATCCCTAAAACAGGCCTAAGACCACTCTGTTTTTTATAATATTAAAAAATATAATAAATACAAATAGATATATTATTTATGAAAGTAATGTACGTACTGAGTACGGGCGGATTCAATAACTAAGTGCAACACCCGGAGGAGAAGACCTCGTAAGGGGTTAAAAAGTTGAGACATTTTTTAGGTCTATGGTTTAGCAGATTCTGTATTTCTTTCAATCTCTTGGTTTTGACTCTCCTCAGGTCTGTCTTTTTAGGTAGATACCTTCTGATTAGCCCATTGGTATTCTCAACACTTCCTTTCTCCCAGCTATGGTAAGGTTGGCAGAAGTAGGACTTGGTTTTTAAAACCTTATTGGTCTTCCAATGATCTCTATTCTCCATCCCATTGTCATATGTAATTGATTTTCTCATATGCTCTGGAACCTCGGAAAGGTTGTTTATGAGGGCCTTTCTGGTGTTTTGAGGCTTTTTATTGCCCACTCTACCAATGATCACAAAACGCGATTTTCTCTCAACCGTCACTAACAACGAACTGGTATTTTTGTTTGAAACCACAAGATCTGATTCCCAATGGCCAAACTCTTTGCGATCATCCACTTCTTGAGGACGCTCTGATATGGGGGTTTTGAAAGGAATATGCTTTCCAGGACCAGATCTAAATGAATAACCCCTTGGCATTCTCGTTTTAAACTTACGGGTTAAATAGACAATCAGATCTGGACGATCACTGTATATCCACTGATAGATTGTTTCATGGCAGACATGGCGAAAGTCCTTTAATTGCTTTAAACGCCCAGAAATCTGCTCTGGAGACCAATCCTGTTTGAGCTTTTCTTCAATAAAATCTCTAGTTTGGATATTTTGGATTCTTTCCACTTTTCTAGAAAGACGCCTTCTTGCATCAGATACTTTCTCGGCATTTTTACCTAAATACCGACCACTCTCTAAGCTATTACGGCTTAGCTCTCTGCTGATTGTACTGGGGGATCGTTCTAGAATCCTAGCTATCTCTCGAATGGACTTGTGATTCACATAAAGCCTTTTGAATCACATACCTCTTAGAGATGACAGCTGTAAACAACCTCTTTTCACTCTTGAACATCCTCTAGCCCAGAGAGGTTCTTTTATGACTAGGTGTTGCATTTACTTATTGAACTCATGACGTATTTTTATGAGCCGATTAAGAAGGGCCGGAGTAGCACCTTCGTCATGCGAATCTTAATCCGGCAAGGACGCCACAAGTCTTCTGCCTTTAGAGGTTAATTTTTCTGCGACTTACCAACCTGTAGCAACAAGCCTTGTGCCGCTGCTTGGTCCAGGGTTGTGTTGGGTTGGCAAACTGACGAAGTCCAGCTTGCTCATTCACCATCCGCACATCACCTGTTTTAAAAAGCGATTTTCCTTTTTGTGTTAAATAACCTGCAATCACCACGGCTTTTTGCACATCGGTTTTAGGGCTTTTGTCTTGTAAAAACGCTTTTGCTTTTGGGTCAGGTTGCACTGTCTTTTGTGACTTAGAGCCAACAGGGCGGCCGCGTTTGCGCGAGCCTTTTTTGACAAGACCTTGTTCTAGCTTTTTTAAGCTCATTGGGCTTTGGCCCAATCGGTGAAAAACGGTGCTCAGCACAAACTCTTGTTGGTCCGCAGTGAGTTTGAGTAGAACACTATAGATATCTTCGATAGCCGATAACTCGGCATTCAATTGCCGCTTGGTTGCTTTGCTTGGTTTCATTTGCTTTGCCTTGTTTTTTGGTTAGGGTTGGGGGCTTAAATTGTTTTTTATTTTGTCAGACCTGCTTTCATAAAGTCTCGGTTTAGCTGCGCGATAAAATCAGCGCTGATGTCTTTGGGGCAAGCCGCTTCACATTCGTATTGGTTGGTGCAGCTGCCAAAGTGCTGGTCGTCCATGACGGCCACCATGTTTTTTGCACGTGCGTAGCGTTCTGCTTGACCTTGGGGCAAGTTGGCAAACTGAGACACTTTAGCGGCCACAAACAACATGGCAGATGAATTTTTACATTGAGCCACACAGGCACCGCAACCAATGCAAGCCGCAGCATCCATAGCGATATCGGCTTGCTCTTTTGAAATAGGGATGCAGTTGGCGTCTTGCGCGTTACCCGTATTCACCGAAATGTAGCCGCCTGCCTGAATGACTTTGTCAAAAGCAGAACGATCGACAACTAAGTCTCGCACAATCGGGAAAGCTTCAGCGCGCCAAGGCTCAATGAAAATCTCGTCGCCGTCTTTGAATTCACGCATGTGCAATTGGCAAGTGGTTGTGCTGGCACGTGGTCCGTGCGCTTTGCCATTGATCATGAGCGAGCAGGTGCCGCAAATGCCTTCACGACAGTCGTGGTCAAAAGCAACGGGCTCTTCGCCTTCGACTTCTAACTTTTCGTTTAGGACGTCTAACATTTCCAAAAAAGACATATCAGGGCTGACGTCTTCTAGTTTGTAGATGGTCATTTTTCCTGTGTCGTTGCGATCTTTTTGTCGCCAAATGTGTAAGGTCAAATTCATGGTCTTGTCCTTTTTATTTATAACTTCTTACTGCCAATGCCACGTTTTCAAACTCGAGTTGCTCGCGGTGCTCAACAGGTTCTTTGCCAACACCTTGGAACTCCCAAACTGTAGCATGAGAAAAGTCTTTGTCGTTTCGTTTGGCTTCGCCTTCTTCTGTTTGGTGTTCGGTTCTAAAATGACCACCACACGATTCTTCGCGACGAAGGGCATCTAAGCACATCATTTCACCAAACTCCAAGAAATCCGCAACGCGGCCCGCTTTTTCGAGTGCCACGTTGTAGTTTTCGTTTTCGCCAAGAACCTTAACGTTGTTCCAGAATTCTTCACGAATGCTTGGGATTTTTTTAAGGGCTTCTTCCAAACCTTTTTTGTTACGAGCCATGCCGCAGTTATCCCACATGACACGTCCTAATTCTTTGTGGAACGAATCTGTTGTGCGGCTGCCTTTAACATTGAGGAGTTTGTTGATTTTTTGATTCACCTCGGCTTCGGCTTCTTTAAACGCAGGGTGATCTTCGGTGATCTTTTCGATTTTGTGCGAAGCAAAGTAATGACCAATGGTGTAAGGGATGACAAAATAACCATCTGCCAAACCTTGCATGAGAGCGCTGGCCCCCAAACGGTTGGCACCATGATCTGAGAAGTTAGCTTCACCCAAAACATGCAAGCCTGGGATTGTGCTCATGAGGTTGTAATCGACCCAAAGTCCACCCATGGTGTAGTGAGGAGCAGGGAAGATGCGCATGGGCACTTGGTATGGGTTTTCGTCTGTGATGCGTTCGTACATTTCGAACAAGTTGCCATAGCGTTGCTCAATGACATCTTTGCCCAAACGTTTGATTGAATCTCTAAAATCAAGGTAAACACCCAATCCAGTTTCGCCAACCCCGCGACCTTCATCACAGGCTTCTTTAGCAGAGCGCGATGCGATATCGCGTGGTGCCAAGTTACCAAAGCTTGGGTACTTGCGCTCTAGGTAGTAATCGCGTTCTGCATCGGGAATTTCACTTGGCTTGCGTTTATCGCCTTGTTGTTTGGGAACCCAAATGCGGCCGTCGTTTCTGAGTGATTCGGACATCAAAGTGAGTTTACTTTGGTGATCGCCCGAAACAGGGATGCAAGTGGGGTGAATCTGTGTGTAACAAGGGTTCGCAAAGCCCGCGCCTTTTTTGTAAGCACGGTAAGCGGCTGTCACGTTACAACCCATGGCGTTGGTCGATAAAAAGAAAACGTTGCTGTAACCACCAGTGGCCAAGACCACTGCGTCGCCCGCGTGTGATTCGACTTTACCGGTTTTTAAATTACGAGTGATGATGCCGCGTGCGTGACCATCGACCAAAACCAAATCGAGCATTTCGGTGCGGTTGTACATTTTGACTTTGCCCGCGCCAATCTGACGGCTCAAAGCAGAGTAGGCACCCAATAAAAGTTGTTGGCCTGTTTGCCCGCGAGCGTAAAAGGTTCTTGAAACCTGCGCGCCACCAAAAGAGCGGTTGGCCAAATAGCCACCGTAGTCGCGTGCAAAAGGAACACCTTGCGCCACGCATTGATCGATGATGTTCACGCTCACTTGTGCCAATCGGTAAACGTTGGCTTCGCGCGATCGGAAGTCACCGCCTTTGACGGTATCGTAGAACAAACGGTAAATGGAGTCGCCGTCGTTCTGGTAATTTTTAGCGGCGTTGATGCCACCCTGAGCCGCAATGCTGTGCGCGCGTCTTGGGCTATCGTGGAAGGTGAAGCAGTGAACGTCGTATCCGAGCTCAGCCATGGTGGCGGCAGCAGAAGCTCCAGCCAAACCACTTCCCACAATGATGACTTTGAATTTTCTTTTGTTGGCCGGGTTCACAAGTTTCATGTCGAACTTGTGTTGATCCCATTTTTTTTCGATTGGCCCACTAGGAATTTTTGAATCGAGTTTCATAAGCGTTATCCTAAATAATTAAAAATAATGAAATGATCTGCAATGCCCTTAGTTGATCCAGCCCAACATGACCCCAACAGGGATAGAGCCGTAACCCACAAACACCAAGAATGCCAAAGCTGGTCCAATAAGAGAAGTGATAGGACGGTATTTGCCGTTGTTAAGTCCTAATGTTTGAAACACACTGGATGCGCCGTGGTGCAAGTGAGCCGCCAACACAAACATGGCGAGCAAATAAGTGGTTGTGATCACAGGGTGCGAAAAGCCGGCGATGATCATTTGGTAGACATCGTGACGACCTTGCGCGTCCAGAAGCGCTGTGTAGGATGGGTCGATGATGTGGATGGTGAAGTGCAAGAGGTGGTAGATCACATACAATAATATAAGGAGGCCACTCAAAACCATGGTGCGCGAAGTGAGGGTGGCTTTGATGGTGTCGGCTTTGGCGTAAGCAATGGGCCGAGCCATTTGGTTGGTGCGGTTAAGTTGCAACGCTAAAGTGAGGTGAGTGACAAAGAGCACAATGAGACCACCGCGTGCGACCCAAAGAAGGGGGCCAAGGTCTTTTAAAGTTTGAGCATAAGAGTTAATGGCTTCGGGACCAGCAAAAACCTGAAGGTTTCCGATTAAGTGTGCGATCACAAAACCGATGAGGCCAAGGCCTGTTAAAGCCATGAGGTATTTTTTACCAAGAGAGGAACAAAGAAACGAAAACATAAGGGCTCCAAAATGAGTCAGCGCGTTTAAGATTTTCTAAATAAATATTTAATTTTCTTAAGCCCAAGCTTAAGAAAAAGGCACAGTGACATCAGATATAAAATGTCGCGGGCACAATACTGTAGCTTGGCTTTTGTGTAAAGGCAAATGAACTTGACGATCGGGGAGTGCCTTCATTACTAGTAAATGTCTTTTAGAGGCTTTTTGATCTTTGTGTAAATAAAGGAATTGCATGACTTACTTAAAACGACCCAGTGATGGCCAAAATATCACCATTAAAAACGGAAAACTCGATGTTCCGCAAAACCCAATCATCCCTTTCATTGAAGGTGATGGCATTGGCCCCGATATCTGGAAAGCTGCGTCGCGTGTGTTCGATGCTGCTGTGCAAAAAGCCTACAACGGCGATCGTAAAATCGCTTGGTACGAAGTTTACGCTGGCGAAAAAGCCAAAGAGGTTTACGGTAACGATTGCCCCGCAAACTTTTTGCCTGAAGAAACAATCACCGAAATCGAAAAACATCTTGTGTCCATTAAAGGACCTTTGACCACGCCTGTTGGCAAAGGCATTCGTAGTTTGAACGTGACCTTGCGTCAGCGTTTGGACCTTTACACCTGTTTGCGCCCTGTGCGTTATTTTTCGGGCGTGCCTTCTCCGGTTAAAAAACCAGAGCTTGTCGATATGGTTATCTTTCGTGAAAACACAGAAGACATCTACGCCGGCATTGAATGGGCAGAAGGAACCGACGAAGCCAAAAAAGTCATCGCTTTCATCGAAAACGAAATGGGCGTTAAAAAAATTCGTTTCCCAGAAACATCAGGCATTGGCATTAAACCTGTTTCGCAAGAAGGAACAGCTCGTTTGGTGCGTGCGGCCATCAACTACGCCTTAGATCACAACCGCAAGTCGGTCACCTTGGTGCACAAAGGCAACATCATGAAATTCACTGAAGGTGCGTTTTGTGATTGGGGTTACCAAGTGGCTAAAGATGAGTTTGGCGCAAAAGATTTAGATGGTGGTCCTTGGCAGGTCATTAAAAAAGATGGCAAAGAACTCATCATTAAAGATGTCATTGCCGATGCGTTCTTGCAGCAAATCTTGCTTGTCCTGCTGAGTACGATGTCATCGCGACTCTCAATTTAAATGGTGACTATGTGTCAGACGCTTTGGCGGCTCAGGTTGGTGGCATTGGCATTGCGCCTGGTGGCAACATCAACTACAACACGGGTGTGGCTATTTTTGAAGCCACTCACGGCACAGCGCCTAAGTACGCTGGTTTAGACAAAGTGAATCCTGGATCGGTGATTTTATCTGGTGTGCTCATGTTAGAGTACCTTGGGTGGCAGGAAGCGGCGGATTTAATCGTGAGCGCCATGGAAAAAACCATCTCAGAAAAAAAGGTCACTTACGATTTTGAACGTTTAATGGAAAACGCAACGCTTCTCAAATGCTCTGAATTTGGGGACGCGATTGTGTCTAATATGTAATTTAAAAATAGAATAAAGGAAAACTCATGGCTCGTAAAAAAATCTCTTTAATTGGTTCTGGTAACATTGGTGGCGTTTTAGCTCAGCTTGCTGCCGAAAAAGAATTAGGTGACGTGGTGCTTTTTGATATTGTGGAAGGCATGCCACAAGGCAAGGCTTTGGACATTTGGGAAGGCTTGCCTGTTTTGGGTTCTGATTGTCGTGTGACAGGTGCCAACACTTACGAAGGCATCAAAGATTCAGACGTTGTGATTGTCACAGCTGGTTTGGCGCGTAAGCCAGGCATGAGCCGCGACGACCTTCTCAAAACCAATCTTAAAATCATGCAATCGGTTGCTGAAGGCATTCGCGATAACGCTCCCAACGCTTTGGTCATTGTGATTTCAAACCCCTTAGACGCCATGGTTTACACCATGAAAAAAATCACCGGCTTTCCTAAGAATCGTGTTGTTGGTATGGCTGGTGTTTTGGACTCGGCACGTTTGCGTGCGTTCATTGCCGATGAAGTTGGTGTGAGCGTTGAAGATGTGCAAGCCTTGGTTTTGGGTGGTCATGGTGACACCATGGTTCCTGTGACACGCCTTTCGACTGTTGGCGGAGTTTGTGTGGAAGAACTCATTTCTAAAGACAAACTCGATGCCATTGTGAAACGCACACGCATGGCGGGTGGCGAAGTTGTGAACCTTCTTAAAACAGGTTCGGCATTTTATTCACCAGCGGCATCTGCGATTCAAATGGCGGAATCTTACCTTAAAGATAAAAAACGTGTTTTGCCATGTGCGGCTTACTTAGAAGGTGAGTTCGGTGTGAATGGCTATTACGTTGGTGTGCCAGTTGTGATTGGCGCCGAAGGCGTAGAGCGCGTTATTGAATTCAAAATGACAGAAGAAGAAAACAAATTGTTTCAAGAGTCTGTTGACCACGTGAAAAGCTTGGTCAAACAGATCGAAGAAATGAGTGCGTAAGCCTTCAAGCTTGACCTTTGCACAGTGAGAGCACATGATGAGCGCATGACCGCCTGTCCTCAAGACGTCATCAAAAACTACCTTTTTGCGTTTTTTGCAAACGCGTGGGCACTGCTTTGCCTATTTGGCTTTGTGTTGTGGCAGCTGTTGGCTGTTTACACGCTTTTGTATTCTCCAAAACAGGTTTTGGAGGCGTTGTTTTTGTGGCAACAATTCCCAGGCTTTTTATTTGTTGAGCTCGTGTTTCTCATTGTCCCTCTGAGTTTGTTTTTATTAAAAGAGCTGTTGGTGTTGCCGCAGGTTTTAAACAAAAAAATCTTTTTGTTTCCCACTTTGCAAAATTTGCTTTTGCCTTTGGTTGCGGCCTTTTGGGGCGCGCACCTTTTTTATTGGGGGCAAGCTGTGCAACAGGGACTCATGGGTCATCAGGTTTATCAGATGGTGCTTGCTTTGCACGCCAATGTCTTTCTGATGAGCGCTTACTGGGTTGGTTTTGCAGCACTCATTGCGTACCTTTATCTTTTAGGGCGGTCTTTTTTCACAGAACACGCTTTTGTCTCACGCTGGGATCAAGGTTCATTGCTCCGTAATCTTTGGTTAGGTGGGAACGCGTTGTTATTTGGCTTGGGAGTCATCGCTTTTGTGAACCAATGGAGCGTGCTGTGAAAAATCATTCTCAACGTGTGATCATCTTAGGCGCTTCGGTTGCAGGCATTTGTTTGGCCAACGAAATGGCAATGGCAGGGCATCAGGTGTTGTTGTTTTCGCAACGCACTTTGGGTGTGGCGCCGCAGGCTCTTGGCCAAAGTGTGTTTCGCGCTAGCTTAAGCAAAAAAGATCAAGACCAACATTTTTTAGACAGCGTGCGTTTCGCGGGTTTCTTAGGCAATCACATTAAGATCCGCGAACTCTGTCAATCTAGCGCTTCTTATTTACAATACTTGCAAGCCTTGGGGCTAGAGCTCAAAGCCGCCAATTCATCTTTGGGTCTGAACGGTTTTTATGAATTCAATGAGCAGCGCGCTTACCAATTATTATTGCAGCAGTTGCGTTGTCATCAAGCCAGTCATCGCGTGCGTGTATTAGAACACTGGCGTCCCTTGGCTTTGGCAAACACCGAGCAAGGTGTGGCGGGTGTTGTGGCCGAGAACGCGGCCAGCATGGAAATCGAAGCCTTTTCTGCTGAAGCGGTGGTTTGTGCAGAAGGATTTGCGCAATCTTTGTTTTTTTCACAGTCATCGTTTCAAAACGATGGCTTTTTATTGAGCTGCTTAAAAGAAGGCGCTTCGTTGCAGGGCGCTGAGTTCATTGCCTTTCATCCTTTGACTGCGTCTTCGCAAGTGGGCAGCTCTTACTTATCGCTCGATGTTTTAAATCAAAAAGCTGGTCGCTTGTTTTTGCAAAAAAACAATGGCGAGCGTTTTTACTTTTTAGAAGACTGGTATAGCGATTGGCAGGACTTGCCTGATTTTTTAATCAGCCGTGCCATGGCCAAGGTGCAAGCCACGGCTAAAACGGGCGAGAGCATTTTCTTAGAGCAGGGCGATCAACAAATCCCGGTGCGTCCTGGGTTCAAACACTTTTTAGGTGGGCTTGCCACAGATGACGCACACCAAACAGATTTGTCGGGGCTTTATGCCATTGGCTTTGCCAGCAATGCCTTGTTTGGTGCCGGTTGTCTGCCAAGCAATGCCTTTGCTCTGCAGATGCAAACGGGTTTGGACCTGGCCAATCAGCTTATGCAGAAAACGCATTGGGGTGGTGATTCTTCTCTTAGTGCCAAGCAATTTTTACCCGCTCTTAAAGATGATCAAAAAAGACGGGTGCAAGATCTTTTGGAATTAAGCGGACCCGAAAACCTCAGCGCGCTCAAAAGAGAATTGAGCGAACTCTGTCATTTTGCCTTGGGTCCTATGCGCGACAACGCTGTCTTGCAAAAATTTGCCACGCGTTGTGAAGCCCTTAAAGAAAAGGCCAGTCGTCTTGGTTTGCATGATCAATCTGAGCACGCCAACCAAGAATTAGCACGCGCTCGTGATTTATTCACTGCTTTGGAATTGGCGCCAGCGTTGAGTATGGCGGCCGAAAAACGCGATGAATCGCGTGGCGTGCATTACAAAATTGGTTTTTACGAACCACGCGATGATCTTTTCCTACAAGATTCTTGCATCACGCTTAAACAAGGGCGTTACGATTACCAGCTCAAAAACTTGCAGCACGCCATTGTTAAGCCAAAGCGACGTCAGCGCTTGGAGGTGGCAGGATAATGAAAACAGTGTTGTTAAAAATCCGGCGCCAAAAAGCAAACGAGAGTTTTTACTGGGAGCAATTTCAATTGCAGTTACCAGAGAGAGCCACTTTAGAAACAGCTTTGCAAGTCATTCAAGAACGCCCCATTAATTTAAACGGCGAATCAGTCGCGCCGGTTGTGTGGGAAGCGCAGTCGTCTTTTGAGCAAAGTAAAACCATGGTGATTGTTAACGGGGCTGCTTTGTCGATTCGCGATGTGGTTCTTGATGAATTGGTGCAGCCCATTGTTGTCGAGCCTTTGGCAGGGTTTTCTGTGATCCGTGATCTTTGGGTTGACCTGCGCCAAAGCGAAGACGAAACAAAAGCTTTGGCAGAGTGGATTGTTCCCATTGGGTTTCACGAGCATTCGCTCACAGAACAAAACTACAAGCAGGCAAAGGCATTCGCAGGTGTTCCTAAAAATCAGCAGGCACTCGATTGTGTGCGTTGTGGTGCTTGTGCCCAAAACAAGGCCGCGTCTCTTTCTTTAGAAAGTCTCTTGCAACTTGATTTTTTATGCGAGCAAAACAATCAGCCTTTAAGCGCAGAGCAAACAAGTGCTTTGATCAGAACAACAGCTGTTTTTGATTATGACCAAGTGCAAGCGGCAGAGGCTCAATGTCCTTTGAGCTTAGCTTTGTGGGACAGTGTTTCGAATCACAAAAAGCGCGTTCGTCGTGCGGCTTTTAAAAATTTATTTTAGTTTTATTTTCCGCCCACAACCATGTTGGGGATACGCAAAGTGGGGATCGCGTCTGTGACAGGCACGGATTGATTGTCTTTGCCACACACTCCAGAACAAAAGTGCAAATCATTGCCAATCATGTCGATTTCTTTGAGCAAGCGCGGGCCATTGCCAATTAATGAAGCGTTCTTAATCGGATCGGTGATTTTTCCGTTTTTGATCAGGTAGGCTTCTTCGGCTTCAAACACAAATTCGCCGGTGACGGTATCGACTTGCCCACCTCCCATGCGTTTGACAAAAAGCCCCTTGTCGACACTGGCTAAAATTTCTTGTGGGTTGTCCGACCCTGGCGCCACGTAAGTGTTACTCATGCGCACAAGTGGTCGGTGTTCGTATGATTCACGCCTGGCATTGCCGGTGGGTTGCAGTTGCAAACGTTTGGCAGCAAGGCGATCGCAAAGGTAGTTTTTTAAAATGCCGTTTTCGATCAAAACTGTTTTTTGTGTTTTGGTGCCTTCGTCATCGTAAGGGTAAGACCCATAATTTTTACTGAGTGTGGGATCGTCAATCACTGTGATTTTAGGAGAGGCAATCGCGGTGCCGAGTTTGTTTTTGAACACGGATAAATTTTCTGCAACCAAGTCACCTTCTAAACCATGGCCAACGGCTTCGTGAATCAAAGTGCCACCGGCTTCGCTCGAGATCACAACTGGCATGGGACCGCCTTTGATTGTGCGTGCGGAAAGCTGCTGAATGGCTCGTTCTGTGGTTTGGATGACTTTTGATTTCCAGTCTTGTTTGAGGATGTCTTTAAAGTTTCCTGTGAACGCCAAAGCTTCTAGCGCGGTGATGAGGTCGTCGTCTTTTTTAATGGTGATTGTGATGGCGAGCGTGATTTGATCAAGAGGGCTGTTGACCAAAAGACCATCTGAGTTGGCAATGAGGCGTTGCGATAAACTTTGATTCAATTGGATCTCGACCTGGTGCACAAGTGGGCTTTTTTGTCTGGCCAGCTCGTTGGCTTCTTCACAGAGGGCAAGCTTCTGCTTGTGGTCTTGTAAGGGGTCAAGATGCTTGCTGTTTTTAAGGTAATTTGTTCCTTGTTTTTTGAGGGTGATCTTTTTATGCGATGCAGCTGCGGGAAAGGCTGATTTTAAGGATTGCGCTAAGGCGTGCAGGTTTTGTTCATTCAGGTCGTTGCTGTAGGCGTAAGCCGAATCAAGACCTTCAATGAGACGAATGCCGGCTCCTTGGTCGCTGCCGTGTTTGTAGCTTTCGAGTTTGTTGTTGCTAAAGTTGAGTTCCTCTAATTCTGATGACTCAATAAAGATTTCAGCAAACGCATTGTCGCTGTTTTTAGTCGCTTGCAAAATTTTATCTAGGGCAATGTCTTGCATGAGTGTTTTCTCGCAGAGCAAAGCGTAAAGTGCAAGACCTGAGAACTCAAAAAAGGATAACATTATGAGTCAGTACATTGGGATCATCGGAGGCAGTGGCCTTTACGACATGGAAGAATTTCAACTTGAAGAAGAGCGTCAAATCGAAACTCCTTTTGGGATGCCTTCTGATCCCTTGCGCATTGGCAAATTGGCAGGTGTGCCGGTTGTGTTTTTGGCGCGCCATGGGGCAGGGCATCGGTACTCGCCTTCAGAAATCAATTACCGCGCTAACATTTGGGCTTTTAAAAAAGTCGGTGTAAAAGCTATTTTTTCGGTTTCGGCGGTGGGCTCTTTAAGACAAGAGATCGTGCCCGGGCATATGGTGATTGTGGATCAGTTCATTGATCGCACGCGTGAGCGTCCATCCACTTTTTTCGAAAAAGGCATTGTGGGGCACGTGAGTTTGGCTCACCCCGTGAGCGGCTATTTGCGCAAAATCTTGATTGCGGCTTGCCAGAAAATTGGAGCTGAGTGTCATCAGAAAGGCACTTATGTGTGCATGGAAGGGCCACAGTTTTCGACCATTGCCGAAAGCAATTTTTATCGTCAATTGGGTGCCGATGTCATTGGCATGACCAACCTGCAAGAAGCCAAGCTCGCGCGTGAAGCCGAAATCGATTACGCCACTTTGGCGCTTTCGACTGACTATGATTGTTGGCATCCGGAGCATGATCATGTTACAACAGAGCAGGTGATTGCGACTCTGAATAAAAACATCGCAAACGCTCAAAAAATCTTGGTGTCTGCGGTACAGGCCTTTGATTTTGATCAAAAGCTCGAGAGCGAAGGCGTTTTGAAATCGGCGGTCATGACCAAGCGTGAATTGATCAGCAAAGATGTGATCCAAAGATTAGAACCCATCATTGGGAAATATTTTAAGGACTAGGGAACAGTTTAAGATAGAAGAGGCTTGTTGTGGCAAAATAGTAGATCCAACGGCTAGATGAAAGGAATGTAAAAATGGCAGTAACAGTAATTGGAACCGTGGCTTTTGACGATGTGAAAACGCCTTTTGGAGAAATCAAAGATGGCTTGGGCGGCACAGCGTCGCACTTTTCTATGTCGGCGAGTTTTTTCACCGATGTGAATATGATTGCCGTGGTGGGGGATGACTTTCCCGATGAGCACATGTTCCGCGACCGGTATCACACCGATGGTTTGCAGGTGATGCAAGGCAAGAAAACCTTTCGTTGGTGGGGCACCAGAGTAATGACATGAACACGGCGCACACTTTGGCACAGCTCAACGATCGAAAACTACGAGCCGGTTTTGCCTGAGTCTTACAAAAATTCGCATTTTATTTTGGCCAACATTGATCCTGATCAGCAACGTGCCGTTATCGATAAAGCGGGTGAATCAGAATTGGTTGTGATGGACACCATGAATCTGTGGATCAATCACAAAAAAGAATCGGTTATTAAAACCTTGGCTAAGGTGGACTTGCTGACCCTGAACGAAGGCGAAGCCCGCATGCTGACAGAGCAATCCAATCTTGTGAAAGCAGCTCGTCAGTTGCAAGAGTGGGGCCCCAAAATTGTTGTGATCAAACAAGGGGAATACGGCGCTTTTTGTTTTTGGACAAGAGATTTCAGCGCTCCAGTTTGCCAATTGATGACGGAATGACCCAACAGGTGCTGGTGGAGGCTTTGCTGGTGGTATGCTTGGTTACCTTGATCGTTGTGAACGCTTTGATTACGACTCCATGAAAACCGCTGTGATTTGTGGTTCGGTCATGGCTAGTTTTAATGTCGAAAAATTCAGTTGTGAACGATTGAAAGAAATCAACTTTGAAGACATCAAGACCCGCTTCACCGAATTCCAAGGTTTGGGCAAATTCAATAACATGCAAATATCATGAAGGTCAGCAAATCTGACATCCTATTACAAAGCATCAAGCGTCTCATGCGACGCGATGCCTTGGAGCATGCGAAACGTTTGCTCCTAAAGTCTCACCCCTCGGAAGTGGCTTCTGTTTTAAGGCAGTTTGCTGATGACGAGGCTGTGGCCTTGTTGAAGCTCATCAAAGGCACCGAGATCGAAGCCGATGCTTTTGTGGAGTTAGAGGGCAAGTTTGTCGAGACCTATCTGGAAATCACCAAAGACAAAGAACACATTGTGCATGTTTTGCAGAATCTTTCGGAAGACGAAGCCGCGAATTTATTGGCTGAAGATTCAGACGAGGATTTGGCGGTAGCAGAGCTTTGTCAACGTGTGATCAAAGGCCCCATGCAGCGTTAAAGTAAACGACTTCGCAGTACGAAGACGATAGTTGTGGTCGTATTTCATGGCGGTGAACGTTTTTTCCGTGAACCAAAACGACATGCAGCTGCCGAGGCGATTTCTAAAATCCAACAAGCAGATGCCGGATGAAGTCGAAAACTTTTTTACCTTACATCACCGATGACTTTGAAAACCTGGTTGGCGTCATTTCGCTTAAACAGCTTTTGCAAGTGCTAAGCAAACGTGTGCTCAAAGAATTCATGATTCGCATGTGCTCATACTGTGAGCTTGTATGATCTGGGTAAGAAAAGCTGCTCGCTATGTAGAAGAGTATAATTTTGTGAGTCTCCCGGTTGTGGATCGCGAAGGCAAATTGGCTGGTGTGGTCATGGTGGACGATGTCATCGATTACATTCGCGATGAGCAGCACGAGGAAGTTTTGCAATTGGTAGGGTAGAACCAGAGGCCATTGAAGACTTTCTTTTGGAGAGCCTTTGCTTCGGTGCCGTTTGGTATGGGCTGTTGTTTTTGGGTGGGCCCATTTGTTCCGGAAATCATTTGCGTTACTTTTGGTCACTTGCCAAAAGAGGTTGTGGCTTTTTGTTTTGCGCCCTTGGTCTTGGTGTTTAGGGGAAGCATTGCGACCCAAAGCACGACCCTGGTGTATGAAGGTGTCTTGAGTAAAGATTTTGAACAAACACGCGCACGCCGTGCTTTGTGGGGACAAAACAGCATTACTTTTTTGGTGTCCTTGGTGTTGGCAACTTTGGTTTATGCCTATGGCGTTTTGCGTTTTCATAGGGCGAAATAGAAAATGAGCATTGGCTTTGTCTTTTAAGTGTTCAGCGTGGCTGTTTTTTCGGTCTTTTGGAACCTTTTTTATGCCATTTGTTTTTGATCGTCTTTAAACCAGGGATTCTCTAAACTCAGTTCGGGCGTTTTGTGCATTTCTTTTAATGGATGCCATGAGCTTATTAGTTTACTTTCAGGTGGCGGGACTCATTCACTTGCCATCATCCTTATCATGATTGAACTCCAAACCCATTCCGGTTTTGTTCTGTTTAAAACCCCATACGGCGAAGCCGATGAAATCATCACTGTGTTATTAAAGACGTTGGCCTGAGAAAAATTTTTTTGTGAAGGCCTACGTAACCCAAGAAGGCGCTGGTGTGTTTGGGCTTTTAGTTTGGTAATTTCGTGGTTAGAGAAAAGCAAGCCTTGCAAACAGCTCGACAGTCTAAAAAAGCCTCTTGTGGCTTCCGTGGTCAATGACCTGAAGCTTTATGGTTTTTTGAATCTGCTTGCCGAAGTCACCATTGCCTTTCATCCCGATGGCGAAGGTGGAGACGAAACCTTCTTGTTGTGGGAGAGTGTTTTAAAAAGCATTCAAGAGAATTCATTGGATTTTGGTCAATGCCTTTTGGATTTTTTAAAACTCACTGGTTTTGCGATGAACTTTTCGACTTGTTTGGAATGCAAGAGCACGTTGTTTTCGACACCGATTGTGTTTGATCCCGAAAGAGGTGGCGTGTTGTGTGGCGCTTGTGTTTCACACAAGGTGGTGTCGCAATGGCAAATTCGCGAAGAGCACAATACCGAAAAACTTTGTTCTGATGATGTCGTGAGGGTCTTGTGTTTGGCAATCGAAAGGCAGTTGCAAAGACCTCTGAAAAGCTATGCATTCTTAAAAGCCTTTTTACAACAGGCAGCATGAGTTAACCGTATTTTTGCTGCTTTACCTCTGATTTTGTCCTATAATAATCTCTCTAATGAGCAAGGTAGGTGAGTTCTTTTGAACGAAAAAAAACAGCCGAATCAGGATCAGATTGATGGGAACCGCTTGGCGGAACAAATTTTAGCCAATAGTGCCCATATGGTGATTTCTACCGATTTAGATGGGGTGGTGACTCAGTTTAATAGGGCCGCCGAAAAATTATTGGGTTACACAGCAGATGAAATTGTGGGCAAACAGACCCCCGCCATTTGGCATGACCTTGATGAAATCAAAAACCGCGCTGATCAGTTGAGTCAAATCTACAATCAAAAAATAGAACCAGGTTTTGATGTGTTTGTGCATGCCGCTAAACGTGGCGAAAAGGAAACCCAGGAATGGACCTTCGTTTCGAAACAGGGCAAACGATTTCCTGTGAGCTTAACGGTAACAGCTTTGTATGATTCTAAGAATGAGATCGTGGGGTACCTGGGGGTCATTCTTGATTTGTCTTTTGAAAAACAACACGAATGGGCTCGTTTTGAAGATCGTGAACGTTTTAGAAGTGCTTTTGAGTATTCAGCCATAGGCTTGACTGTGGTTTCTTTGGATGGGCGGTTTTTAAAAGTGAACCCAGCGCTGGTGAGTATTTTGGGAATGTCCGAGGACGAAATCTTAGCCACTGATTTTCAAAGTATCACTCATCCTGAAGACATTGATTCCGACATGAACAATGTTCGTCAATTGCTTGCTGGAGAGATTTCATCTTACTCAATGCAAAAGCGTTACATCACGCCTAAAAAAGGATTGATTTGGATTAATCTGACCGTTTCGCTTGTGCGTTCTCATGATGACAAGCCTTTGTATTTTATTTCTCAGATCCAAGATATCACTGACCAGATTCAGTTCAAAGTGCGCTTGGAGAAAATGAACGAAGAACTCAAACAGAGTAATCAAGAGCTTGAGCAATTTGCCTATGTGGCTAGCCATGATTTACAAGGCCCTTTAAGACGGATTGTCAGTTACAGTGATATTCTTAAAGAAGAGATGGGACCCAAACTTGATGAAGATAATTTGAGTTACTTAGATCGCGTTGTTGGGTCTGCCTCTAAAATGCAAGTTCTGATTGCAGACCTGTTGCAGTTTTCACGTGCGGGAAAAACTGATTTAGAATGGGAAAGTGTTTCTATAAAAGAGCTCATCGATGGTGTGTTAAATGATTTAGAAGCCGAGATCACAGAAAAACGCGCCACGATTGAGGTTGGCCCCATGCCTTCTTTGGTGGGGGCGAAAACACTCTTGCATCAACTGTTTTTAAATTTGATTGGCAACGCGATTAAATTTTGTCCGGCTGGCAAAGTCCCGCATGTTGCGATCGAATCTCGGGACAATGGCAAGGTCTTTGAGTTTTGGGTTAAAGACAATGGCATTGGCATTGAATCCAAATTTTCGGACCGTGTTTTTCAGGTTTTTCAAAGACTAAACCTGCAGTCGGAATTTCCAGGCACCGGCATCGGCTTGGCCATTTGTAAAAAGGTTGTGGAACGCCATGGTGGGAAAATTTCTTTTGAGTCGGAACCCGGAAAGGGCACGACCTTCTATTTTAAACTCTCGCGTGACCCCGTGCCTAAAATCCAAAATTCCTAGCTAGAGCCCTTTCTAAACAACTTTTGTTCGTGTTTTGCAGTGCAGAAAATTGCTTGGGACAGAGCTTGCATTTTCGTACCGAGACATTAGAGATCCCCTAAACAATTTTTGGAGGTTTTATGGCAAACACCGTTGGCATACGCGGCTATGATTTTGTGGAATTTTTTGTGGGCTCAGGAAAAATGACAGCCTATTGGCATATGCGCGCCATGGGTTTTGAAGCCAAGGCCTATATGGGACCAGAAACAGGTTGCCGTGATCGTAATTCTTATCTTCTGACTAAAAATAATCTTAAGTTCGTCATCACCACCAGCTGTGATCCTGGCACACACGAGATCACTTCATTTTTAGAGCGTCATGGCGATGGTGTAAAACGCTGGGGCTTTGAAGTCGATGATGTCACCAAAGCGTTTCAATTTGCTCGTGAGCACGGCGCAATCCCTGTGCACCGCCCATATAAAATCGAAGACGAAAATGGCTATGTCGAAAAGGCTGCCATCCGAATTTACGACGATGCCGAAATTGTGTTCGTGAATTATGACAACTACAAAGGACTTTTTCAGCCTGGTTTTAAAGAGCCTGTTCAAAAAATGGAGATCTCATCGCAAGACACGGGCTTAAATAATATTGATCACATTGTGGGCAATGTTCGTGAAGACGAAATGAATTTTTGGGAGAGTTATTTCAATAAGGCTCTGGACTTTGAAACCATCATTCATTTTGGCCCGGGAGACATTTCAACAAAATACTCCGCTTTGCTTTCTAAGGTGGTGCGCTCTAAAGATGATGTCATCAAAAACCCGATTAACGAGCCATACGAGGGTGTGCGTAAATCGCAAATTGAAGAGTACATCGAGCAATTTCACGGCACGGGTGTGCAGCACATTGCGATCGCCACGCCGGACATCATCAAAAGCATTCGCGCCATGCGTGCCAATGGGGTGGAGTTTTTAAGCGTCCCCAAAACTTATTACGATGCCTTGCGCGAAAAAAACAAAGAGAGTGGTCTTATTGAAGAAAACATCGATGATCTTGAGGAGCTGGGTATTCTTTGTGATGTGGAACGCGGTGGAACAGGTTATCTTTTACAATTGTTTACAAAACCGATTAGTGATCGTCCGACTTTCTTTTACGAGATCATCCAACGTAAGCATGGTGCTATTGGTTTTGGGCAAGGCAACTTCCAAGCCTTGTTTGAATCCATTGAACGAGATCAAGAGAAGCGGGGGAATTTATAAACCAAGAACAAATCATCGACTCTCTTCCCATGCACCTTCGACTCTATGTCGAAAAACAAGATTACACGCGTTACACGCCTGAAGATCATGCCGTGTGGCGTTTTATCATGCGTTTGCAGGCAAGACATCTTGGGGAGCACGCTCATCCTGTTTACAGACAAGGATTAGAAAAAACCGGCATCTCTATTGATCACATTCCCAGCATCGATGAGATGAACGCTTGTTTGGAAAAGCTTGGTTGGCGTGCTGTGGTTGTGAATGGCTTGATCCCTTCGGGAGCCTTTGTTGAGTTTCATTGTCATCGCATCATGCCCATTGCCTTAGACATGCGCTTGCCTCATCACATTCTTTACACGCCAACGCCTGATATTGTTCACGAAGCAGCCGGGCACGCGCCGTTTTTGATCGACATTGATTATGGTGAGTTTCTGCAAAAGTTTGGTGAGTTTGGCATGAAGGCCATTGCCACCAAAGAGGACGAGGAGCTTTTTGAAGCCGTTCGTCATTTGGCGATTTTAAAAGAGTTGCCGAGCACAACGGAAGACCAAGTCAGCCAAGCAGAAGCTGAAGTCAAAAAAAAGGCGGAGCGTATCACGGAACCTTCGGAGCTCACACAGTTAGCGCGTTTGTATTGGTGGACAGCAGAGTACGGTTTGGTTGGCACGCCCGATGATTATAAAATTTTTGGTGCGGGTCTTTTGTCGTCTTTGTCCGAGGCCCGTTCTTGCTTGGATGATCAAAGCGTAACAAAAATACCCCTGACGGTAGACTGCGTGGCGCAAGATTACGACGTGACTAAACCGCAGCCTCAGCTTTTTGTGACACGTAACTGCAAACACATGACTCAAGTCTTAGAAGAATTTGCCGATTCCATGGCCTTTGTTAAAGGGCGAGCCTATGCTTTGCAAAAGGCCATTAATGCCAAAACAGTGTGCACGGCAGAGTATTCATCAGGTTTGCAAGTGAGTGGTGTGTTTACAAAAGTCTTAACCAACGCGGTGGGACGTGAGTATTACATTGGCACAACAGGACCAACGCAACTAGCTTATCAAAATAAAGAATTGGTTGGGCATAGCACAGATTATCATGCCGAAGGTTTTGGTTCGCCCGTTGGTGAGGTTGTGAATGTGCCACGCACTTTACACAAGATGAGTATCGACGAGCTTAAAAATCATGGTGTGATCATGGGTGAGCTGGTCGAGTTGGATTTTCTTTCGGGCGTTGTGGTCAAAGGGGTTCTTAAAAAAATCTGGCGTGAGGATCACAAGAATCTCATCTTCACCTTTGAAGATTGCACTGTTACCGCTCCCGATGGCAGCACTCTTTTTGAACCGTCCTGGGGCACATACGATATGGCAGTGGGGCGGCGCGTGGTGTCAGTGAGTGGCGGCTCAGCTGATCGTGAAAAATTCAACACCTACCCAGGGCTTTCGGAACATCGCATTCCCGATCGTCAGTTTAGCGCTCAAGAAAAACAACTTTTTGCTTTGTTTCAAAATATTCGTGACCTGCGAGATAAAGGTGGTTTTGCAATAAAAGACCTCGAAAACTTACAAAAAGAAATTCAAAGTTCCTTTTCATCAAAATGGCTTTTGCACTTGGAGCTTTTAGAACTTTATTTGCAAGTCGATCCGAAGCACGCTTCTGTGCCGGCTTTAAAATCAACAATTCAAAACCTTGCTCATAAGGAACCCGAGATGGGGGATTATATTAAAGAGGCTTTGGGGATGTTGGTGTGATTTTTAATTGTTTTTAAATAAAAATATCTTTTATTGATATATATCAAAAAATGAAATAAAATATGAAGTGGACCGTTACTGTAAAGAAAAAATTGGTCAAACAACTTATGAAGCTGCCTGTTTCCATTCAGGAAAGGTTTGATTTGTTGGCTAAAGAGCTAGAAGTTGCTGGGCCAGTCAGATCAAATTGGAAAAACTTCGGTAAGTTAAAGACAGATAAGAAATCAGAATGTTATCATTGTCATATAAAAGCAGGTAAACCAACTTATGTGGTTTGTTGGGAAGTGACTGATAAAAAAATTAAATTGATTGAGGTTTATTATGCCGGGACACATGAAAATGCACCCTACTGAGATTCAGATTCATTTGGGAAAAGATCGTTTTGTTTTTAAGGGAGTGCCCAAAGGAAAGTTAGAAACAATTATTAAGTCTCTTAGAAAATATAAAGATGACTCTGTCGAATGGAGAAGTTTAGCTCAGGGGCGTATTAAAAAGCAGGGAGGGGAGCCTGCTTATATGTTGCGGGTTTGTCGTGAAAGATTGAAGCTAACTCAAACTGCTTTGGCCAAAAAACTAGATCTTAAACAAAGTAATATTTCACAAATGGAGAATGGCAAGCGTTCCATAGGAAAGATCATGGCAAAAAAATTCGCTAAAGTTTTTGATGTGGATTATAGGGTATTTTTATAGTCTTTCTTTGGTTGCTGATGATTTAGTCAGTAAACTACCCACCACCAAAAAGAAAACCGACACCGTTATGGCGGGCAGGACTTCATCTGTTCCCGAGCGGATCGATTCGGGTAAAAAGACAAAGAGCTGAGGCAGTTCTTTCCAGATCAAGGTCATCACAGTTCCGGAAATAATTGAAAGGATAGCGCCCCATTTGGTGGCACCTTTCCAGAAGAAGGCAGCCACAAGTGCGGGGGTGATGGCGGCACCGTAAATGGTGTAAGCGTAAAGAGACTTTTCAAAGAAGGTTGCGCTGGCGGCAAAACCAATTGAGACCAGGTAAGCGATAAAGCCCAAAGTCAAAACCAAGACGCGGCTTAAGAACACGATGCTTTTTTCGCTCGCGTTTGGGTTGACGTATTTTAAATAAATATCTCGCATGAGTGTTGTGGCCGGCACGAGCAAATACGAATCAGCAGTGGAGATGATGATGCCCACAATGGTGGTGAGCATGACCGCACCCAGAATTGGGGGAAGCAAATCGCTGGCAGCGTAAATGAGGACATGACGTCCGTTGGCGGCATCTGGAATTAAGCTGGAGCTCATCCAGGCACCGACGATGATCATGAGTTCGGCCACCAACACCGCAGGCACCAAGTAGCGTGAAGCGGTTTTAGCGCTGGCGCCATCTTTACTGGCGAAAAAGCGTTGGTACATATTGGCGTCGCCTAAAACCAAAAGAAAGGGTGGCAGGCAAAAGTTAATGAGGTCCATGGTGCTGAACACGCCAAAGAGTTGCATGTGAGATTCTTTGCCCATGGCGGCAAAGGAAGTGCTCATACCGCTTATGCCGCCAGCTTTAAAATATAAAATGGGAAGTGCAATCACAAAAGACGCGATGATGATCACACCGTTAGCAACATCGGTGTAGGCCACGCTGAGTAAGCCGGCCATGGCGGTGTAGGCTACAATGAAGAGCGCGGCAACGATGGTGGCAAGTTGCAATGAAATCAGAGGGTCACCCGCTTCGTTTTGTAAGACGGAGTAAAGCACAGCGCCGCCCGCGTTGTATTGGTAACTGACAATCACCATGTAGGCCATGACGAGTGCGATCACGGCTAATACACGCGCGGTGTTGCCGTAACGTTCGCCGATGATTTCCGGAACAGTAAATTTATTAAAATTGCGGGCTTTTTCGGCAATTTGGGTGAGCAGGATAATCCCCAGCACGCTTCCTAATGGTAAAATCACCGTGGCTATTCCCGATTGATAGGCCTTGCCGGCGTTTCCAAGAATGGAGCCGGTTCCAATCCAAGTGGCAAGCATGGTTCCCACCAAAATCCAAGGACTCAAACCGCGGCCCGCGACCGCGAAGTCTTCTTGCGTTTGCACCTTGCTGGTTTTCTTGAGGCCAATGCCAATGAGAAGAAAGAGGTAGAGGGTGATGGTTATTAGGTGAAGCATAGGAAGTTCCTAGTGTTTTTTGTTGGGGGTTGTAAGACGGAGTAAATTAAAAACCGTCCCAACACTCCCAATAATCTTCTTGTAAAAACTCACAATTCAGCGCTTGCTTGCTTGGTTCTAAAACCAAGCGTGATTCAAACATAAAAGCCATGGTGTTTGCTAAATATTGCGGTTTTAATGTGCCTTTGGATGCGGCTTTAAACGTGGCTGCATCAGGGCCATGCGCTGTGTAGCAGTTGTGCAGACTAGAGCCACCTGGCACGAAACCATTGTCACCGCCTTGTTTGGCGTCGTACTCACCTGTGATGAGTCCCATGAATTCGCTCATGATGTTGCGGTGGTAATAGGGTGGGCGGAAGGTGTTTTCGGCAACCATCCAGCGTGGGGGGAAGATCACAAAATCAACATTGGCCGTTCCTGGTATGGTTGATGGCGAAGTCAGTACAGTGAAAATACTGGGGTCGTTGTGATCAAAGCTCACGGAATTGACGACTTGAAAATTTTCTAGATGGTATTTGTAAGGCACGTAGTTGCCGTGCCAGGCGAGCACATCTAAGGGAGAATGATTTAACTCCGTCTTCCATAATCTGCCCAAAAATTTGGACAGCATCGTGGCTTTTTTTACTCCGTCTTCCGCTTTGGCTTTTGGGGATTCGAAATGACGCGCGTTTGCGAGGCCATGCGATCCAATGGGGCCTTTGTCTGGGATGCGAAAGGGCGCACCAAAGTTTTCGCAGACATAGCCTCGAGCCCAGTCGTCTAATAAGTCTACTTTGTATTTAATGCCTCTGGGAATCACCGCGATTTCTAATGGGTCAACCTGCATGGGGCCCATTTCGGTGGAAATCAGCAAGCGACCTTCTTGGGGAACAATTAAAAAATCGCCATCGGCATTGTAAAAGTAAATGTCCTGCATGCTTTGGTTGCAATTGTACAATAAGGCGGCCATGCCCGCGCGCTGTCTGGCAGAGCCCGAAACAGCCATGCTGAATAAGCTGTCTATAAAGTGGATTTTCTTTTTGGGTTTACTGGGAGCACTCCAACGAAACTGATTGGGGTTGGCCTCGCGCTCCACCCATTTTTCGACCCAAGTGTTTTGTTCATATTCTTGGAAAGGTGGGTGCCCTGCCGAGGGGCGTTTGCGGTAAAGCCATGTCGATAGGTTTTCTTTTTGTGGCATGGTGAATGCCGAACCGCTCAAAAGCTCTGCAACAAGGCCTTGGGGGCATTGTTGGGGGGTGTTTTGTCTTTTGGGCAGGGTGTTGGGCACAGCCTCCGAACAAAAGCCATTACCGAATCCGTTTAAGTATTGTAGCTGATCACTCATGGATTTTCTGTAATCATGCGGATTCATTCGGTCAATTAGGATTTGGAATTTACTCCGTCTTAATTGGTGCTTTTAATTGGTGCTTTACTCCGTCTTCCGGATTTTCTAAACCCAAAGGTCAAAGCGGAGGATTCTTATGAAATTTGTCACCTTTTTGAACATGGAAAACGAAAAGCGAGCTGGCATCGTTATTGATGGCAAAGTTGTCGATTTGGCATTGGCAGGCCGTGAGCTATGTTGTGATTTGCCAAGCACCATGATCGGTTTCATCAAAGATCTCCCTGAATCTTTAGAAGTGGCACGCAAAATTGAAGATGCCGTGCGTTCCGAGCGCGTGCAGCCTGTTAAAGATCAACGCGATATTAAAATACTGGCGCCCATTCCCAATCCGCCATCTTGTCGCGATGCCTACGCGTTTCGCCAGCATGTACAGACAGCACGGCGTAATCGGGGTGTCGATATGATTCCCGAGTTTGATCAGTTCCCCATTTTTTATTTCACCAACCACAACGCGGTGTTTGGGCAAGGCGATATCCTGGTCGAAGACGATCACCTGCAGCGTCTTGATTTTGAATTGGAAGTCGCCATTGTGATTGGTAAAAAAGGGCGCAACATCCCGGCGTCTAAAGCAGACGAGTATATTTTTGCTTACACCATCATGAATGATCTTTCGGCGCGTCAGTTGCAAATGGAAGAAATGAAACTCAATCTTGGTCCTGCCAAAGGCAAAGACTTTGCCACGGTGATTGGCCCCTGGCTTGTGACTCCTGATGAACTGGAAGCGCACCGCTTATCAACTCCGCATGGTCATAAATACGATTTGGTGATGAAGGCTTTTCACAATAACGAACAAATTTCTGAAGGCAATGTGAAGGACATGAACTGGACCTTTGCGGAAATCATCGAGCGTGCTTCTTATGGTGTGGATCTTTACCCTGGAGATGTCATTGGTTCAGGAACCGTTGGCACGGGTTGTTATTTGGAACTTAACGGGACTCACGCATTGCAAGCCAAAGAAAAGGGCGAAAACTTTGAGCCTGTTTGGCTTAAAAATGGCGACACCATCACTTTAGAAATTGAAGGGCTTGGTAAGCTTAGCAATCGCATTGTGCGGACAGAGAACGAGTATTCGATTTTAGCCAAAAAGAAGAATGTTTAAGGCGTAAACCGATCGGGATGCGCTTTTTGACAGCTCTCGGTTTTTAAAGCATTTCCCTCTATCTTTAGGCAGCTTGGAAACGGCGTCAGGTCGACATCAAAACGGCGCGCGTTGTAGAGCTGAGGAATCAAAAATAAATCCGCCATGCTCAATTCGTTCCCACAAGAAAATTCCCCTGCAGATTTTTGCACGGCCGCTTCGTAGGCTTTAAGTCCTTCTTGGATCCAATGCGCGCTCCAGCTTTTTCGTTTTTCAGGATCTTCCGAATAAAATTTCATGGTGGCCAAATTTTGCAGAGGCTGAATGCCGGCGTTCACGATTTGTGTGAGGGCACGGCAATGCGCACGTTGCAGAGGATCTTTTGGAAGAAGCCTAGGACTGGGGTGGGTTTCTTCTAAAAATTCGATGATGGCACTGGATTCAAACAACACAGTTTTGTTTTGATCGTTTAACGCAAGTGCGGGCACAGCACCTTTGGGATTTTTTTTGAGGTGTTCTGCGGAAGTTTGTTCGTTTTCTAAAAGATTGATCGCAATGGGCGTGAAATCAAGTCCCTTGTAAAATAAAGCCCAACGCACACGCCAACTGCAAGACGAACGCCAATAATGATATAAAGTAAAAGTCATGCACGAAGCTTTAGGGAGCACTGAATTCATGGTCAAGTTTTACCTGAGGCACTTGAGATTTTCCTTGCAGCTTGAGCACAATCGACTAATTTTAGCCATAGCAAGGGAGTTTCATGTCGCCACGAAAAATCTTTTTATTGGTTTCGGCTTTTGTTTTTGGATTCACAGCTTTTCTTTCCTACCTTTCTCACTTTTTCATGCTGCTTTATTTTATTTGGGTGCCTGTCTTTTTGATTGGTTTGTCAGACATGCAGCAACGCAAAAAGGCTGTGCTGCGTAACTTTCCTGTCATTGGTCATTTTCGCTACATTTTAGAAGGCATTCGTCCTGAGCTGCAGCAGTACTTTGTGGAAACAAATTTAAATGGCAGGCCCATTCCAAGAGAAGTGCGTTCCATTGTTTACCAAAGGGCTAAAGGCGCTTTGCAAACATTGCCCTTTGGTACTCAGCGCGATGTTTATGAAGATGGTTACGAATGGGTAACGCATTGTTTGCATCCAATATCGGTTGATCACAACCGTCTGCGCATCATGGTTGGTGGCCCCGAATGCACTAAGCCTTATCTTGCGAGTCGTTTTAACATTTCTGCCATGAGCTACGGGTCATTAAGTGGCAACGCCGTCATGGCCATGAATAAAGGCGCTAAAATGGGAGGCTTCTCGCACAACACGGGAGAGGGCGGTATTAGTCCTTATCACGAGAAGCATGGTGGTGATTTGGTTTGGCAGATCGGCACGGGGTATTTTGGTTGCCGCACGGCTGATGGTCATTTTTCGGAAGAGTTATTTGCGGAAAAAGCAAAAAAAGAACAGGTCAAGATGATCGAAATCAAAATCTCTCAAGGAGCAAAACCGGCTCATGGTGGGATTTTGCCTGGGGCAAAAGTGACGCCCGAGATCGCCGCCATTCGTGGTGTGGAAGTTGGTAAAGATGTTTTGTCGCCTCCTTATCATTCCGCATTTGACGATCACCAAAGCATGTTGCGCTTTATTCAAAAACTGCGTCAGCTCAGTGGAGGCAAACCTGTTGGCATTAAATTCTGTGTGGGGCACAAAAAGGATGTCACTGATTTGTGTCAAACGATGGTTGATTTGCAAACATTCCCTGACTTCATCACAGTTGATGGATCGGAAGGTGGAACGGGCGCCGCTCCTTTAGAGTTTTCAAACAATGTCGGCATGCCTTTGAATGTTGGGTTGAGTCATGTTCACAACGAACTCGTTCGTCATGGTTTTGCGTGATCAAATTCGTGTGATTGCTGCGGGTAAGAGTTTTCACCGCTTTTAATATGGACCACAATGGCTTTGGGAGCTGATATGGTCAATTCAGCAAGAGGCATGATGTTGGCTGTGGGCTGTATTCACGCTTTGCGCTGCAACACCAATCATTGTCCCACGGGTGTGGCCACAACCAATCCTGATCTCGCTTTGGGCCTAGATGTCGAAGACCAAAGCCAAAAGGGTTTTTTCGTTATCAAGAAACGCTCAAGGCCTTTGCCGAGATGCTGGGAGCCATTGGCGTGTCCGACCCTTCGCAATTGAAGCGTGAGCATGTCTTTAGACGCATCAGTTCTACAGAAGTCATGAATTTTGAAGAGATTTACGGCGCTTGACGCTCTGCATCCAATATAGAATCCCAAGAAAATCAGCTAAGAGAATGATTTGATTGCGATTTATCCCTATGTTACCGCGGGGAATCAAAATCTTTGAGACGATTTTTTAAAAAAGAAAGTCAACTTGTTAGCCCCTAAGGCGATGGCAACTGCGACGGGAGATTTTTATATGATGTTACAATCTGGTTTTTCTAAAATCCTGCAAAGGGTGCTTTTTATTTTTCTGATTTTCTCTTTGGTTCATTGCACTCCTAAGAAGATTGCTTCTGACATCACAGCACAAATCATGGCCAGTGGGGCGCCATCGTTTGAAATGGAAAGCGACATCGAAATTGCCCGCACTTCCGGTTTGACCATGGTGAAAATGATCGAAGCTTTCCAATACGACAATCCTAAAAATAAAAATCTCAATGTTTTGCTTGCCAGATCTTATGCTAATTTTGGTCAGGGGTTTTGGGAATACGATATCTTGCAATACAAAAATACTAACGAGCAAGAGTACCAAAAAGCCATTGAGCGCGCGAAGAACTTTTACAAACGTGGCAAAGATTACGGTTTAAAAGCGCTGCGCACCAATGGTTCTTTTAACAAGGCGCTCGAAAGTGACCTGGATAGTTTCAATAAAGCTTTAAAAGGCATGGGGCGCTCTTATGTGCCGGCGTTATTTTGGACGGCCATGAACTGGGGAAGCTACATTAATTTAAATAAAGACTCACCACTTGCGATTGCGGCTTTTCCAAAAGTGGAAGCCATGATGGCGCGTGTTTTGGAGCTTGATGAGTTTTATTATTATGGTGGGCCGCATTTGTTTTTTGGTGTTTCTTACGGCTCTCGGCCAAAGATTTTTGGTGGTGATCAGCAAAAATCTAAGGAGCATTTTGAAAAAGCCATTGCGGCTTACGAAAGGAAATTTTTACTTGGGATTGTCTATTACGCACAAATTTATGCCGTGCAATATGCCGACCCTGGTTTATTTGA
Organism: Deltaproteobacteria bacterium; assembly: GCA_024233595.1. Taxonomy (GTDB): domain Bacteria; phylum UBA10199; class UBA10199; order UBA10199; family JADGCS01; genus JACKPK01. Next base: position 143,678 of record JACKPK010000001.1, on the reverse strand, counting down.
TTCCTTATTAAATGAGGTCTTGTCTGCTGATCCAAGTGCATTGCCAGAAGCGCGTTTGGGTAATGAATTGGCCCAAAAGCGTGCGCGCTGGTTATTGGATCACCGAGCTCAGTTTTTTGATTTATCAGAGTAGTGCATTGAATATGAAATGCTCACACACAAAGAAGGAGAAAAAATGAAACGATTGATGATGGCGGCGCTAGTTGCGTTGAGTCTTTTTGGATTATCAGCCCAAGCCGCAGAGTTAAAAGTAGCCACATTGGCTCCAGAAGGAACAACTCTTTACAAAGGTTTAAACGAAACCGCTAAACAGATTTCTACGCAAACAAAAGGGCGTGTCACACTCAAAATTTTTGCTGGTGGTGTGCAAGGTGACGAAAAAGACGTTGTGCGTAAAATGCGTTATGGTCAGTTAGACGGTGCCGCACTCACAGGTGTTGGCATGGGGTTAATTGATCCTCAAATCCGCGTGTTGGAATTGCCTTTTCTTTTTGAAAACGCACAGCAGGTCGATAAAGTTTACGGTCAACTCTTTGATTATTTTTCCAAAGCCTTTAACCAAAAAGATTTTGAACTTTTGGGATGGGCTGAAGTTGGATTTGTTAAAATTTTTGCCAATCAACCCATTAAAAATAAAAAAGATCTTAAGGGCATGAAAATGTGGATGTGGGAAGGTGATCCTTTGGCCGAAGCCATGTACCAAGCCATGGGTGTGACTCCTGTGCCGCTTGCTATCACCGATGTTTTAACATCCTTACAAACAAATTTGATCGATGCGGCTTATGCTCCTGAGCTTGGTGCCATTGCTTTTCAGTGGCACACAAAAACCAAATTCATGACGGACGTGAACTTGGTGAATGGTACTGGCGGTATTTTGTTTAGTAAAAAAGGTTGGTCAAAAGTGAGTGCAGGCGATCAAAAAATCATCCGCAACATCATTGGCCAGCAGGCGCAACAATTGGTTGCGAACACAAGACGTGATAACGACCTGTCAAAGCAAGCGATTCAGGCAGCAGGCTTGAAAATTGTTCAGCTGGATCCAAAGGCTTTGGATGAACTCAAAACCATTGGCAAAGAAGTTCGTGAAAATCTTGTTGGCAAACTTTATTCGCAAGATCTTCTCAATAAAGTTTTAGGTTTGTTGAACTAAAGCCTTATTTTAATCGAAGGAGCCCCGTTAAATTGGGGCTTCTTCTTTTTTGTTTGAATCATATGACTTTAAATCCTTTTAAAATTTTGTTCTCAATTGATCGAGGCTTGGTAAAAATTGAAACCTTTCTTTTGGTTTTGTCTTTGCTAACACTTTTGGTGTTTGCATTTTTACAGGTCGTCTTAAGAAATTTTTTTGATACAGGCATTCATTGGGCCGATGTTTTTAATCGATTGCTGGTCCTTTGGATTGGGTTTTTTGCTGCTACTGTTGGGGCTAAAGAAAATCGTCATTTGTCCTTGGAGGTGTTGACGAAGTTTTTGCCAGAACGAGCCAAGCCAATCGTTTCTATTTTTACATCTCTTTTTGTGATCGTGGTTGCTTGTATGTTGGCAGTGGCTTCTTTGGATTTTTATAAAGATCAGATGATGTACGAAGCCAATGATCTATTATTTGAGGGTGTTCCGAAGGCTTATTTTTCTATTATTTTTCCCATTGGTTTTGGTTTGATTTCGTTTCGGTACTTTGTGAAGTTGCTCGAAGAGATTTACACTTTTGCGGGTGGGGATCGTGCTTACCCTCATGATTGTGATGAGGTTGAGATTGATTTGAGCATTAAGATGCGTTCGCGGGATTGAGGAAGACGGAGTAAATTTTCATGGCTGGAATTGTTTTTATTATTTTTGCCTTACTAGGGGTGCCTTTATTCGCTATTTTTGGGGGAGTTGCTCTTTACAATTACTACCAAGCAGGCTTGCATCCCATTGCAATCATTTCAGAATATTACAAATTAGCTTCACAGCCTGTGCTTTTGACAATCCCTCTTTTTACCTTTGCTGGTTATCTTTTGGCAGAGAGCAAAGCGCCAACAAGATTGGTTAAGGTGGCGCATGCCGCTTTGGGATGGATGCCGGGAGGGTTGGCAATTGTAACAGTTTTATCTTGTGCATTTTTTACCGCTTTTACAGGTGCTTCTGGAGTCACGATCATTGCCTTAGGTGGTCTTTTATATCCCATCTTGGTTAAAGATGGTTATTCAGATAAGTTTTCAATGGGCTTGGTGACTTCTTGCGGATCTTTGGGACTGTTGTTTCCTCCGTCTTTGCCTCTGATTCTCTATGGTTTGATTGGTAAAGTCAGCATCGACAAGCTTTTTATCGCTGGGATTTTGCCTGGATTGGTTATCGTGTTTGTTCTGAAGTATTATTCTCAGTACATGGCATTGGCTAGCAATGGTCGCCGATTTTCGATGCAAGACGGAGTAAAAATTTTAAAGAGCGACGCGGTCATCCTTATCGCTCTGGCTATTTTTGGTGCTTTATTGGGCGGCCTCTATCATTTTTTCGGTAAAGTTTTGATCAACGACCCAGGCCTTGTGATGGTCAGATTTTTAGCGGTTTTGTTGGTTTTGTTTGTGGTTTCTGTTGTTTTGTTGGCAAAGACTTTGCCGCAAAATGAGATGGTGCAAGCTCTTCGTAATGCCATTTGGGAATTGCCTTTGCCGGTTGTGATTTTGGTAGGCATTTATGGTGGTTTTATCACTGTGAGTGAGGCAGCAGCTGTAGCGGCGTTTTATGTTTTGGTTGTTGAAGTTTTTATTTATCGTGATCTTCAAATTTTTACTGATATCCCTAAAATTATTAAAGAGTCTATGGTTTTGGTAGGGGGCATCCTCATTATTCTTGGTGTGGCCATGGGCTTGACCAACTATTTAATTGATCAAGAAGTTCCTTTTAAAATCTTTAACTGGGTGAGTCAGTTTATCACGTCAAAATGGATGTTCCTTGTTGCGTTGAATATTTTTCTTCTTATTGTTGGTTGCATGATGGACATTTTCTCGGCTGTGATCGTTGTTGTGCCTATCATCACGCCGATTGCTCTTAAATACGGAGTTGATCCAATTCACTTAGCAATCGTCTTTTTAACCAATCTTGAAATTGGCTATATCACCCCTCCTGTAGGGCTCAATTTATTCATTTCATCATTTAGATTTAATAGACCTGTGTTTGAACTCTACAGAATTGCCATTCCATTTTTAATTTTATTGCTCGTAGCGCTATTGATCATCACGTATATTCCATGGCTATCCCTTGGGCTGCTTGATATCATGGGGTATTAAAAATGGGCTGGTTTAAAGATTTGTAAATTTTATTTATTCATTAAAACGCTGATCAAATCTTTTTTGCCATTCTTGCCGCCTCTTTTTTTGAGCCAATTTGAGATCGTGTGTTTTGTTTTTAACCCACATGGGATTTCCAATAAACGCAATAGAGGAGTAGGGCTTTTTCTTTTTCCAATCATCTTTTAGAATTTCTTCGACCATTTTTGAGTAAATCTTTTGTCTTTGTCGTGGGGATGATCCCATTTCTAAGTAGCTTGGTGCGGGGGTGATGAGCGGATCAAATTTTCCATGTGCGTAGTAATGAAACGATGTGAATTCGTATTCTTTGGGGTGCTTGATCATGCCAGCGCGCACTGGATTGAGATCAACGTAAAACATGACTTTTTCTAAGTCAGCATCGGACTTGATTTGTGGTGATTTAAAGCGATCCATGACCACCTGTCCTCGTCTTGCGTGTCTTTTATTGTAGGCGCGAGCAAAAAGAGAATTAACGATTCGGAAAAAATCAGAAAACAACTCGCGCTCTTCGCAATAACCGGTGATGTGAGGGTGATTGGACATGAAGCAATAGCTAAAAATCTGAATCTTATAGCGTTCTTTGAAGCGCAAAAGAAGATTGTAGTACATCTTCTTCGCCCATTCAGATTGCAATAACCAATCACTGTTGTGGCATTTCCAGGTCACGTGAAAATAACTCTGATCATCGATCACCATGTATCTTGGGTGGTTCGGCATGTTTTCGTTTAGAGCAGCATCTGTGCCAAAAAGAGCTTTTTTGCGAAAAAACTGTAACAAGATGAATTTTATTGGAAAAATTGATTGGGATCGATGGGGTGGCGAAAAAGTTAGTCTTTGGCTGAGTCCCAACTGTGAGACTTGAGACGAATTGGGACTGACTCCGTCTTCCGATGATGTTTTCCGATGATGAGGAAAGAAATTTACTCCGTCTTCAGATTTTTATTAAGAAGCTGCTTGATACGATTTTCGAATCAGGTTCACAAAGACATCGATGATATCAGGATCCCATTGTCCGGAGTCGCGCTCGCGCTCAAAAATATTGGAAGCCTGCAACGGGCTGATTCCTTTGCGATAAGGGCGGTTACTGGTCATGGCATCAAAGGCATCTGTTATTGCGCAGATTCTAGCTGACGTGGGTATTTTTTCTCCGGGGATGCCGTCTGGCAAGCCTTTGCCATCCATACGTTCGTGGTGCCACCGTATGCAGGGAAGGTATGCTTTAAAAGATTTAAGAGATTTGCAGATTTCGTACCCTCGAGCAGGGTGAGTGCGGATATGGGCAATTTCTTCTTGTGTGAGTTTTTCGACTTTATTGAGGATCGCGTCTTTCACTCCAATTTTACCGATGTCGTGAAGCAAGGATCCTTTTCGAATGACCTCAACTTCTTGTTCTGTCATGCCCATTTCGCGAGCCAGGATCATGGAGTATTTAGCGACTCGCTCCGAATGCCCACGCGTGTAAATGTCTTTTGCTTCTAAAGCTTCAACAAGCGCAAAAACCATGGATTCGGCATGATCCATTTCGTCCAAGAGCACCTTCATGCGTAACAAGGATTTGATGCGGGTGATGAGTTCGATTTTGTTAAAAGGTTTGATGAGAAAGTCATCAGCACCAAGTTCCAAAGCTTTGATTTTGTCGTCTAGCTCGCGCAAGGCCGTGATGATGATCACCGGAATCAAAGCTGTTTTGGGATCGGATTTGATTTTTTGGCAAACTTCGTAGCCAGAAACCTTTGGCATCATGAGATCAAGCAAAATTAAATCAGGTTCGTTCTCTTGAATTTTTTGGAGAGCCTCTTCGCCGTTATAAGCCTTGATGATCTCATAGGGGAACGGCTTAAGGTGCATGCAGATGAGTTCGACGTTTGTTTCGTTATCATCAACAACGAGGATTTTTCGTTTTACTCCACGGTCGGAGTCCATAACATTGGGTCTAATGATGTCTGAGGCCATATATAAGTGATTACATCATATTTAATAAGATTTCACAATCATTTATAAGTGTTTACAAGATTTTCAGGCTTGCAGAAATAAGGGTTCCACTTTATTTCAACAGGATGTTTAAACTCATAAAATTAGCATTTTACCTCTTGGCGGCTGTTACTCTTTTGTATTTCTTTGGTGATTTCCGCATCAATGACACTCATGTTCAAACTTATTTGAGACAACACATTTCGATTGATCGACTTGTTCAACTCAAAAGTGGCGCTGAGAAAATCTATGACGGTGTGCACGATATCGTGATTCAACCAAGTGCTAACGATAAAACGCAATCGCTTTCGCAAACTCAAGTGAATCAAACTGTTCAGGTGCAAGCCACTCAAAACAGCAAGCCTTCGGCAACCCAGCAGCCGCTTGAACACATTTCAAATAAAGAGCGCAAACAACTCAAGGACATCATCAATTCTCAAAGTTCTCAATGATTCAAAAGGTGTTAAAATCTCTGGTTGTCATCCTGATGGTCTACGCGTCTGTCATGGTTTTGCTTGGCTTGCAGCATCTTTTTGATAGAGGCGATTTAAAAAAAGCATCGAAAGTTTTTTATCAATTTAGACCAGGCACGTCGCAAGTCTTATTGGTTGATCAAATGGCTCAGCAAATGGGCGTTGAGCCTACAGCGCTTCAGTGTCAGGCACAGATTTTGTCGCGCTATGAAGGTCATGTCTTAATGGTTTGCACACATGATCAATCAACAGAGTACCAGTGGGTGGTCGACGTTGTGGCAGGGATCATCAAGCCGCACAATCAACAAGCCAACGTGCTTTTTCAACAAATCAAAACAAACGCCCCGCAACCCAAGCCCCAGGTCAAAGAGCAAGGAACAGAGGACTCATGAAGAGAGCAAAAATAGGAATACTCACAGGTGGTGGTGATTGTCCGGGATTGAATGCCACCATTCGTTCTGTCACAAAATCAGCGGATGTCGAAGGCATTGAGGTCTTTGGAATTTCTCAAGGTTTTTTAGGGTTGTACGAGAATCAAATCAGCCGCATTTCTCTGAGAGAAGTGTCCGGAGTCTTACCACAAGGTGGAACTATTTTGGGGAGTTCCCGCTTTAATCCCTTTAAGCGTGATGAGATCCTTGAAGTTTGTTTGGACCATTATAAAAAAGCAGGGCTCGATGGTCTGGTGGTGATTGGTGGCGATGGCACTTTGGGCATTGCTAACGATTTGTGGCAGAAACATCAGTTGCCAGTCATTGGCATACCTAAAACAATTGATAACGACGTTTATGGAACCGATCGCACCATCGGTTTTTACACGGCTGTGCAAACCTGTGTTGATGCTATCGATAAACTGCACACCACAGCAGAATCTCATAATTTCATTATGGTTGTGGAACTCATGGGACGGCATTGCGGTTTTTTAGCGGCTTATGCAGGCATGGCCGGTGGCGCGGATTTTATTTTGATTCCCGAAGTGGAAGTGACTGTGAATCAAATGGTTGGCAGTCTTAAAGAGCGGCATGGTCGTGGTAAAAATTTTAGCATTGTGGTTGTTGCAGAAGACGCGAAGCTTTACGATGACAAGGGTCAAGAAGTGGTTTCGACACCAACTTATAAAGACGAGTACGGCAAAATTAAATTGGGTGGTGTTGGGCAACTTGTTGCGGACGTTATCAAGAACGAATTGGGTTATGAAACGCGTTACACCAATTTAGGGCATGTGCAACGAGGCGGCTCTCCTGTGGCTATTGATCGTCTTTTGGCGACTTCGTTTGGTTGTGCTGCCATTGAGCTTGTGCAAAAAAATGTTTGGGGCGCCTTGCTTGCTTACGAAAAGGGCGGGGTCGTGGCAAAACACATCTCTGTTGTGCGTGATGGCAAGAAAACACTGCCGGTGGGGTATTATAAAATGGCGCAGCGTTTTTTTAGGTAACAGCGCGTTATTCAGGCGTCACGGCTGTTTACTCATGAAGCCAAAGCGAGCCAGAGTGAGTCCCGTTGCTAAATCTTAATATTTATCTACTTGCAATATTGATTGGGTGCTGTACGCTTAAGTTATGATTGATGGTCCGGTATTGGTTTTAAACCGAGGCTTTGCACCAGTTCACATCACCTCCGTTAAAAGAGCGATTTGTCTGGTGTTTAAGGGACTTGCTCAAATCGTTGATGAGCAATACCAAGTCTATGATTTTCACTCATGGTCAGAGTTGTCTGCAGCACTCACTGAAGACACCATTTCACTCACGTCACAATCCATTCGTGTTCCGCGTGTGATCATGTTGCAGTTTTATGACAGATTACCACGGCGTCGCATCCGCTTTTCGCGTGAGAATGTTTACATCCGCGATAAGTCAACCTGCCAGTATTGCGGCAAACGTTTCAAACGCTCTGAGCTAAACATCGATCATGTTGTGCCCGTTTCCCAGGGGGGTGACACAAGTTGGGAAAATGTGGTTTGTTCCTGCATTCCTTGCAATTCAAAAAAGGGTGGGCGTACTCCTGATCAAGCAAAGATGAACCTGCTTTCGCGGCCTCAGCAGCCCAAGTACAGCCTGTTTATGAATGTGACCCCTCGTAAAAAGCTTTTTGAAGCTTGGCGGGTTTATATGAATCCTGTTGATTTTGCTTATTGGCATTCAGAGATATTGGCTTAGTTTTTTAGGAAAAAATTTACTCCGTCTTCCAAGTTCGTTAGATAGGTTTCATGAAAAACCTGGTCATTTCAGAGTCTGGCGAGCGTCTCGATCAATTTTTGGCGCAGGGTCAGCATTGCACTTCACGGTCCGAGGCCATTAAATGGATCAAAGATGGCTTTGTGTTGGTCAATAAAGCCAAGGCCAAACCTTCACACAAGCTCAAAGAAGGCGATCAGATTCAAATCACGCCCCCTAAGGTGAAACCCTCAGAGCTAACGCCTCAAAAAATCGATTTTCCTATTCTTTTTGAAGACAAAGATCTTTTGGTTTTGGACAAGCCGGCTGGTCTTGTTGTGCACCCTGGAGCGGGAAATTATGAATTGTCTTTGGTGCATGGCCTTTTGCACCATTGCCAGGATTTATCAGGGATAGGAGGCGTTGAGCGCCCTGGAATCGTGCATCGTCTCGACAAAGGCACATCAGGACTGATGGTTGTGGCCAAAACAGATAAAGCGCATGTGCATTTGAGCCAGCAGTTTCAGGATAAAACAGTTCAAAAAACCTACCTTGCGCTGGCTTATGGGAGTTTTGAACAGGATGAAATGCGTATCGAGAATCTTATCAAGCGTTCAGAAATGAATCGTAAAAAATTTGTGGTGAATCAGAAAAAAGGCAAAATTGCGATCAGTCAGGTTAGGTGTTTAAGACGGAGTAAATTAGTTTCTCTCCTCAATGTTCAAATTCACACAGGCAGAACCCATCAGATTCGTGTCCAATTAACTCATTTGGGACACCCTGTGCTTGGCGATGATCTGTACGGGGGCACAAAAAAACTGCGTCAATTTAGCGATGATCAGTCACAATATGTTAAAAATATTGGACATCAGCTTTTGCACGCAGCGCATTTATCTTTTGAGCACCCGTGTTTTGGGGAATTGTTGTCTTTTCAGGCAGAGCCACCGGAAGATTTTAAAAACGCGTACGAGTATTTTTTTGAAGAAGCCTATTCTGAGTGAGTCTAGCGTGATGGTAGGCTTACGTTGCATTTTGCGGTGCCAAAGCATTGTTCGATCACAGCGCCAAAAACTTTATCAGACAGCGCGATGGATTGGCGAATGAGTTGAGGCGTGGCTTTTTTGATTTGCTCTGGATCGATCTGGCCCTTTGTTTGCTTGATTTCTTCGATGTGGCTGGGAATGTTGAGCCAACGCTCAATCATTGCCTGATCAACTTCTAAATGGAACTGAAATCCATAAACATTATCGGCATAAACATAGGCTTGATTTGGACAAGTGTGAGATGTGGCAAGGTGTTTTGCAGACTTAGGGATTTCAAATGTGTCCCCGTGCCACTGAAAAATTTGTTCTCCGTCATTGATGTGTTTTAAGACAGGGTTATTTACTCCGTCTTCCGTTTTTTGAATGGAGTACCAACCGATTTCTTTTTGAGGATTTTTTGAAACTCTGGCGCCCAAAGCTTTAGCGATCAGTTGTGATCCCAGGCAAATGCCCAGCATTGGTAGTTTTTTCTTTAACGCTTGCTCAATGGCATTTAACTCCGTCTTAATATGGGGAAACTCCAAGGTTTGATCCACATTCATGGGACCGCCTAAAATCACCAGGCCATCGTAACCTGATAAGTTAACAGATTGCTGAGGGTCCCGACTAAAATTGACGTACTTGATCCGAAACCCCGCTTGACGAAGCAGGGGGTCCAAGGTGCCTAGGATCTCATAGGCGACATGCTGAAAAACAAGAATCTTCTTAGCCATTTAAGTATTTTGAAACTTTGGAGCGCGTTTTTCAAGTCCTGCCATCATGGCTTCCTGAAGATCGGTGGACAAAAGCAAAAAAGCGTTGCGTTGAGCGATGTAATCGAGGCTTTCTTGTTGGCTGTGATGTCTAGAAAACCCAATCATTTTCTTTATTTCCTGGAGTGCTAGCGGGGATTTTTGAGCCATTTTTTGAGCCAGCTGATTTACTCCGTCTTCCAAATCGGGGACAATCATATTCACAAACCCAGCTCCCAAGGCCTCTTCAGCACCCCATTTATCACCGGTAAAGGCCAATTCCCGAACCTTAGCGTCGCCAAGCAAGTCTGGTAATCTCTGTAAGGTGCCCACATCGGCCACCATGGCGTAATCAATTTCTTTGATTTGAAAGTAAGCCTCTTTAGTCACAACTCGTAAGTCACAACCACAAACAAGATCCAGGCCCGCACCAACACAAGCCCCCTGAATGCCAGCGATCACTGGTTTGGTGATCGTAGCAGGCTTGCCTAACCAAGTTTGAAGTTCTTTGATCTTTTTTTCTAAATTCAGGCTTTTGCGCGCCGGATCATCGTGATGCACGCTTCCCAAAAGTTCCGGAAACGCCATTAGGTCGATTCCACCACAAAAATTCTTTCCTTTACCCAAAAGAACAATGACTCGCGTTTCGGCATTGTTCTCTAAAAAATCAAAAGCCATAGAGATCTCTTGCCACAATTCCATATTTAAGGCGTTAGCCTTGTCTGGCCGGTTTAAATAGATTGTGCTGATAAACTCGTTTTTTTGTATATATAAATTTTTAAAATCATCCATATGATTTTCTCCGTTTTATCTGATTAATTTTTAAAAAAATCAGATTGTATTTTTAATTGATATGGATAGTTTTTTATTTTCATCCATATAAAAATTTAAAAGTGTGTTCTGTCCTTGTTGCAATTCTTCTTTGTATTCCAAAGTGTTTCTCATAATATTTTGAATGCGCTTGCTAAAGTCCAATTCGTTTAGATGATGAATATGCACTGAAAAATCGATAGGAAAATCTGTAATCATTTGCAAAAGAGCATCGCATTTCATGTCGTAAGAAATCATTCCAAAAGGAACATTGTTGGCCAGACAAAAATAGCCTGCGTGCGCCTTGGTGACCAGAGCTTGATTGATTTGAGCGTAAAGTTCACCAACTTCAGAAAATGTAGTTGGTCTAATGACATCAAAATCCAATTTGGTGTCTTTTTTAAATTTATTAGCGTGTTCTTGTTCTTGCGCAGAGTGGCAGATCCACACGGTATTGGGCACGTTTCGCATGATCATTTCGGCAGTCACCAAGAGGGGGCCTTGGTGATCTTTGGTGTTGCCATGCAAAAGCGGGATATTGATTCCCCAATCCCATTTTTTGGGGAGCGGCGTTTTGGCTTTGCAATCGACCAAGGTGGGACAGCCGGTAAAAAATAAATGATCGTTCTTCTTTTGGCTTAAGCTCAGGATTTTTTCGCAGACAAGGCGTGTGGGCATGTCACGTACCGAAATCAAATCCGCTCTATTGATGGCTGCTATTAAGTGTTTTTGCGTTTCGGAGTTGATACTCAGATTGTGATTGGGATTGGTGTAGTTGCCGATGACCCCAACGCCTAAAATAAAAATCGGTTTGTTGACCTGTTGCCAGCAGGCCGGGTTCAGGAACACATGATTGATCAATCCGGGAGACAAAAGACCACCGGCGCCAATCACAATTGCATCGTAATTTTGGTTGATGTGATCCAATTCGTCGTCCAAGTAAGCCAGGTTTTGGCGTTGCTCGAGCAAATCAATTTTATGGAACAAAAATTCCTGCTCGGGCGCAGCGTTTTTTATAAGCTGTTCAACAGCTAAGTGGGCCAGGTGATCACCCAAATTATCTGCTTGAGGCAGACAGAGATGTAAGATGTTTTTTACCATGCTTTTTTGTACTGGATGTTTGTTTGATCTTCAACCGCCAATCAATTAGATTGCGTTTTGTGCAAAACAACTCGCCATTCACGGACTTCTTCCCCGCAGATTCACTTTGCGGTTTTTGTGGTAAATCCCAAACGCCTCCAACTGATTTGCCTTTGTTTCGGCTCAAGCAAACTCATTCGAATCTTATTTTTTTAGTTGGACCAGATGACCAACCAGAGGATTTTTTGCAAAAAGAGGGCGATGCTTTGCTCACAGACTCACCTGAAGTTTTGTTAGGCATCAACACAGCCGATTGCTTGCCTGTGTTATTTTATGATCTCGCCAACAAAGCCATTGCAGCCGCACACGCGGGCTATAAAGGTCTCTTTGATGGCGTTTTGCAAAACACCATCCAGGGTCTCTCTAATCATTTTGGAAGCAAGGCGCAGGAGCTTCGTGTTGCCATTGGACCGGCCATTTGTGTTGATCATTACGAATTTGGCAGGGACTTATTAGAATCTTATCAGGAACGCTTTCCGCAAGAATTGTGTTTTAAAGAGCGCCACGGGCATTTTTATCTGGATCTTAAAAAAACGGCGCAGAATTTTTTGATGGCCGCGGGTGTTTTAGAAAAAAATATTTTTGTTTCGGAGCAATGCACTTTTGAGGAACAAAACGATTTGTATTCGTATCGGCGCAGCAAAGACACAGGGCGCAACATCACTTTTATTGGTTTAAGACAAACGTAAGTCTCTACGAATCAGAATGCATCATGCGTTCAATGCGTGTGTCTGGAATCACCCACATGATCGCGACCAGCAAATAAAGTCCCAAAGCAATCCAAGGAGACAATTGGCAGAGCAGAACTGCGGCAAGGTAAATCACCTGAGATGACTTTCCTTTCCAATCGTTGCCAATGGCTTTTTTTAGCAGTGAGTCTTTTCCTTGTGAGGCAATGATTTGACCTTGCAAGAGCCAGTAAGCAAAGCCGGCCATTAAAAGAATCACGCCATAAAGGGTGGTTGGTTGTTTTGAAAAATGAGCTTCTCCCATCCAGGCTGTGGCAAAGGGGATAAGCGACAACCAAAATAGCAAGTGCAGGTTCCCCCACAAAATAGGGCCCGTCACGCGTTTGCAGGTGTGCAGCATGTGATGATGATTGTTCCAATAAATAGCTAAGTAAAAAAAGCTTAAGACATAACTTAAAAAATCGGGGGTGATTTGTTTTAAAGAAGAAAACGTGGTGCCGTTTGGAATGTGAAATTCCAGAACCATGATTGTGATCACAATGGCCAGCACACCGTCACTGAAAGCTTCTAAACGATTTTTGCTCATCATTCTAAACCAATCACAGAAACAGAAACCACGTTTTGTTTTGTGTCGATTTGAATGCGGTAGTCGCCTTGCTCGTTGTAATTATTCGCGTGACCGTAGTTGCCGTTTGCTGAATACAAATAAGTGTTTTCGGATTCTTTGAACCACAAACGATTGGCCAGTGGTTCAGGAAGAAGTTTTGAAAAGCAATTTTGGCAAATGCTCTGTGCTTGCTCTTCATCAAGGAGCACCGCTGTTTGTGCCTGATCATCTGTGGTTGTTTTTGCGTTGTTGTTCAAACTTAATTTAAGTGACGCGATTGTTTTTTCAAAATCGGCTGAGCGTTTTGTTTCTTGTAGGTAGTTAAAACCAGGAATCGCAGCGGCACAGAGAATGCCAATCACAACAAAAACCATGATCAATTCTTTAATAGAAAAACCTTTGTTATTATTCATGCATCAATTGGTATTCGCTTTTTGATTCTCAGGCAAGGAAGTAAATCCTAGATTTAGACAAGATTGCACTAAGGGTTCGTGCGAGGATTCTAAATCAAAATCAGGGTCACTCAAGATTCGAGCTGCTGTTTCTTGTAGGCATTGTGTTTCAGCAATGACTTCTTTTAATTTTTTTCGAGTGTCGTTTACCTGATCTGATTTGCTGATGTTTTCTTCTAGTGCGGACTGACTTTCTTGAAAGTGATAGAGATCAAGAAAGGTATTGAGCGCACCAACAACCATGACTCTTTGAGCGAATTCGTTTCGCTTTGAATCTTCTGAAGAGGGGAAAAGCTTCCTAACATTTTTTGCGTCTGCAACAGCAGAATCGTAACAGCTTTTGAGGGTTGCGCTGGAGCTTTTAAGAGTGCGGTTATAAGCGATGTTTAATTCTTTGTCGGATGTTTTGCTTAGCACGCAACGATTGTAACTTTGTATGATATCAAGCCCCAGCCAAAAACGAATTGGTTGATATGTTTGTGATTCGTGCATTTCAGAACCGCTGTTCACAAATCCAGTGAGCAACTCAATGTTATGTTGTGTTGCAGATGAGGCGGTGAGTAGGTTCTCTAAGTTTGTTTGCTCATCGAGTTCATAAACAGAATTCATATAAAGAGCAGAAGGTCTGTTTTGAGGTAAAAAAGATTTTGGATTGTCGTCTGAGATTCGTTTTTTGGGTGATGGACGATCTAACCCAAAGTAGTCGTAAGAGTTCTTTCCGGTCGCGGAGGTGCTTGGCATGGCTGCTCCTGGGGCTTGGGGTTTGTTTCTAAAAAGAATTGTGTAGAAGCCAGGCGTTCCTGTCAATAGCCATGAGGTAATGATGAGAAAAAAGTCAGAATTTTTTAGGAAACCAAGAGTCAACATGAGGTAATGTGTGTTAACCTCATGATTTATTTAGAAATAGCAGAAAACGATTGGTTTTGAAAAAAGTGAAAAAAAGCAAAAAACACTATTGACTGGGTATAAGAATAGTGTAGAATGCGCGAATCCTTCGAAATTTAGCCTGCCTGAACTTCCTCTTCTCCAAAAACAATCTGCTGTTTCTCGTAATCTTGAAATTTTTTGAAAAAAAGGTAATTTTTTCTGGCAAGCGGATTGGTTTGTTTTAGTGTCATGGAACCAAAAATTTCGGTTCTTTGACAATTAAATAACAGAATAATTTCCATAAGTATTCGGCTTATACCTATATATTATATAAGCATAACTTCAAGTACAATTTTCTTTGAACTTACAAATCGTCAACTTCGGTTGACGTTGGTTCAGAACAACTTCTTCAACTGGAGAGTTTGATTCTGGCTCAGAACGAACGCTGGCGGCATGCTTAACACATTACGCAAGTCGAACGAGAAAGTCCCCGATGAAGTGCAAAGTGGCGCACGGTGAGAACACGGGGCACGTACCCCTTTAGGATGGGGGACAACCACGGGAAACTGTATTAATTCCTAATACGCCTATTGAATTCATGTTTTAATGAGGAAAGGGGGCCCTCTGATCTAAGGTCACACTGAAGGATCGGCTTGCGTCCCATCAGCTTGTTGGTGAGGTAAAGCTCACCAAGGCTATGATTTAGCTGGTCTGAGAGGACGATCAGCCACACTCAACCGAAACATTGGTCCAGACTCCTACGGGAGGCAGCAGTGGGGGAATATTGGACAATGGGGGGAAACCCCTGATCCAGCAATGCCGTGCGGGAGGAAGAAGGCCTTTGGGTTGTAAACTCCTGTCATAGGGGAAGAAGGCTATTGGCGAATAGTCTTTTAGTCTTGATTGGTACCAAGGAAGTAATCGTTAACTCTGTGCCAGCAGCCGCGGTAATACGGTAGTGCAAGCGTTGTTCGAATCATCAAGTAAAGCGCCTTAGGCTGAGCAGATGTCAGGGCGGAAAGACCGGCTCAACCCAGGAAATGCGCCTGAAAACTATTTATCTGGTTGTGAGAGGTGAGCAATTCCCAGTGAAAAGGAAATGCGTATTATTAGAAGAACATCAGAGGCGAAGGCGGCTCACTGGCTACATACTGACGCCAGCGCGAAAGGGAAGCAAACAGGATTAGACACTTGGCAGTCCACGCCAAACGATGATTACTAGTGTCGGGTGATCAATTCCCCGGTGCCGACGCTAACGCATTAAGTAATCCCGCCTGGGGAGTACGGCCGCGTTAAAACTCAAAGAAATTGACGGGGCCCGCACATGGTGGAGCATGTGGTTTAATTCGACGCAACGCGAAGAACCTTACCTGGGCTTGACATCCAAAGAATTGCTGAGATAGTGAAAGTGCCCTGGGAACTTTGAGACAGGTGCTGCATGGTCGTCGCCGCTTCCGTGTCGTGGAGATGTTGTTGGTCCTGCAACGAGCGCAACCCCTATCCTTAGTTGGGCAATATCTGCTGGTTGAGCACTCAGAGACTGCCGGTGTTAAGCCGGAGGAAGGTAGACGACGCCTGAGTCATCACGGCCCTTACGTCCAGGGCTACACACGTGCTACAATGATGGTACAAAGGGTTGCCAACTCAAGAGGGAGCTAACTCCAAAAACCCTTCCTAGTTTCGGATTGAGTCTGCAACCCCGACTCCATGAAGTTGAATCGCTAGTAACGCATCGTTAAACAAACACGGTGAATACGTTCCTGGCCTTTGTACACACCGCCCGTCACACCACGAAAGTTGATTTTCCAGAAGACGGTTTACTAACCTTCTCGGGAGGGACCTGGTCCAAGGAAGGATTGATGATTGGGTGAAGTCGCAAAATGCGAGTTGTAGGGAACCTGCGGCTGGATCACCTCCTTTCTAAGGATATCCAGCATAAGACTTTATTATTTTATGCCGGTTTAAATCTTTCTGGATCAAAATTCTTTGGTCAGAAAACTAAGTCCCAAAGTCTATGAACTGGAAACGGTCAACGGATGCATTTCTTTTGATAGATTATTCTGTTATTTACCGGTCAAAGAACTTTTGTTCTTTTAAATCAAAGAAATCAGGGCTAACGCCTGCTTCGGGCTTAGGCTCAGGTGGTTAGGAGCGCACTCGGATAAGGGGTGAGGTCGGAGGTTCAAGTCCCCAGGCCTACTCACATGGCTAAAGGAATGGAGAATGAATAATTAATGACGGTAATTAAGAATTTAATTTTAAATTCAAAAATTAATTATTTATTCATTAAGTTTAGGGGGATGGTTTCAGCATTTTGCCAGCGTGGCAACACTTAATTGGAGAGGTTGCTCTACCAGCTGAGCTGGGTCACTGGTTGAATTGATTGGGGATGTGGGAAATTTCAGTTGGTAGAGCATCGGCTTGCAAGCCGGGGGGTCAGGGGTTGAGCCCCTCACTTCACACAACAAATTGGTTTTATTAATTTGATGAAGAATGAATAATTTTGGAAATCAGTAATTAAAGTGTGAATTTAAAATTTTTAATTACTAATTGTTCATTATTCATTCATAAAGAAAGCGTAAGCTTTCTGAGTGATTATTGTTCTTGAAATCATAAACTATTAATTAGATTCATCAATGTTATCAAAAGTCATTGGTAAAACCAATGAACATGGTAATACAATTGCATTATGCATAGTTAATTCTATGTTCCAAACCAACGTAAGGCGATTGCTACTAAGGGTCAGGGGGATGCCTAGGCGAAAAGAGGCGATGAAGGACGTGTATGGCTGCGATAAGCTTTGGAAAGCTACAAATAAAACTTTTGATCCAAAGATTCTCTGAATGGGGGGAACCCATCCTTTAGGATATCCTAACGTGAATACATAGCGTTAGGAGGCAAACCCAGGGAACTTCGAAACATCTCAGTACCTGGAGGAAAAAGAAACAACTGAGATTCTCCGCAGATGGTGCGAGCGAACGGGAAGAAGCCCAACCGTACCACTTGTGGTACGGGGGTCGGGACCGCGACATGAGACTTTAGAGGAATAGGAAAACTGGTCTGGAAAAAGGCCGCCATAGTGGGTGATAGCCCCGCATCCGTTTCAAAAGAAGAAGCTCTAGCAGTATCCCGGAGTAGGGCGGGGCACGAACCCCCGTCTGAATCTGGGTGGACCATCATCCATACAAATACTCTTCCGACCGATAGTGAACTAGGTACCGCGAGGGAAAGGTGAAAAGAAAGCGTAGAACGCTTGCGAAAAAGAACTCCGAAAACCGCAAGCCTGCCAAGCAGTGGAGCCTCTTATGGGGTGACCGCGTGCCTTTTGCATAATGAGTCAGCGAGTTAATGTCTGCAGCATAAGGCACCCAAGGGTGGAGCCATAGGGAAACTGAGTCTTAAACGGGCGTTTAGTTGCAGGTAGTATTAGACCCGAAAACCTGGTGATCTAACCATGGGCAGGGTGAAAGTCTGGTAACACGACCGGAGGCCCGAACCGGTTACTGCTGAAAAGTATCGGATGACCTGTGGTTAGTGAAAGGCCAATCAAACCGGGAAATAGCTGGTTCTCTCCGAAATATATTGAGGTATAGCCTCGGACGAACATTGTTGGGGGTAGAGCATCAATCGGGCTAGGGGCGGCTTTACCGCTGTACTAAACCCAATCAAACCTGAATACCAGTAAAATGCTCATCCGGGAGCGCCGTCTAGGGTGATAAGGTCCTAGGGACAAAGGGAAAGAGCCCAGACCATCAGCTAAGGTCCCAAGGTATACTAAGTGGAAAACGATGTGGAGACGCACAGACAACCAGGAGGTTGGCTTAGAAGCAGCCACTCCCTTCAAAGAAAGCGTAACAGCTCACTGGTCAAGCGTCTCTGCGCGAAAATGTAACGGGGGCTTAAGTATACCACTGAAGCTAAGGCGGATGTTTGCCCTGACGGAGCGTGGTAGAGAGCATTCCCAAGTCTGGTAAGGATGGCTGAGATATCAGAAAAGCTTATGCTGACATGAGAAGCGATAAACAGGTGGAGAAGCCTGTTCGCCGAAAAACCCAAGGTTTCTGGGCACGGTTAATCCGCCCAGGGTGAGTCGATACCTCAAGGCGAGGCCGAAAGGCGTAGTCGATGGATAACAGGTTAATATTCCTGTACCGTGTGAGTCGCGCTAAAGGAGTGACGGAGAAAGGTAGATCTGAGCCCTGTTGGATTAGGGCTTCTAAACATGTAGATAGCTGAGTAGGTAATCCGCTCGGCCAAATCTGAGATGTATGGATAAATGGATTAATACCCGGGAAAAGTTTCGATCCTATGCTTCCCAAGAAACCTTCGTTAGTTTAGTTTACATGATCGTACCGTAAAATGGACACACGCGGGTGAGGAGAGAACTTCTAAGGCGCTTGAGGAATCTTGTCAAGGAATCCCTGGTGCTGGTTGTAACTTCGGAGAAGGCAGCTCTTAGACTGGGAAGATTGATCGTTTAACAAAACACAGGACTATGCAAAGATGACAAAACGACGTGGGTGGTCTGACTCCCGCTCGGTGCTGGAAGGTTAAGGGAGTTGTTAGTTCTTCGAGCGAAGCAGCGAACCGAAGCCCCAGTAAACGGCGGCTGCAACTATAACGGTCCTAAGCAGAAGGAAATTCTTTGTCGGGTAAAGCTCCGACCTGCAATGAATGGAGCAACGATTGCCATGACTGTCTCGACAAGAAGCTCAGCGAAATTATTTGCGCAGATGCCGTATACCCCGCAGAAGACGGAAAGACTCCTGTGCACCTTTACTAGCTTGACAAAGAATTTAGGAACGTCCTGTGTAGGATAGGTGGATTTCAGCCGAAGCGCCAGCTTCGGTGGAGCTAACCTGAAATACCACCCTGGTCGTTCTTGGACCTCTAACCCATTCGCCTTACTGCGCGAAGCTGGAGACACTCGTCTGCGGGTAGTTTGATCGGGGCGGTCGCCTCCCTCAAAGAGTAACGGAGGCGTGCAAGAAATTCCTCAGGCCGATTGGAAACCGGCTGTTGAGTGCAAAAGCATAAGGGAGCTTGACTGTGAGACTTACAAGTCGAGCAGGTGCGAAAGCAGGTTTTATGGACCGGTGGTCCCATGGAAGGGCCATAATGCTCATCGGACAAAAAGGTACGCTGGGGATAACAGGCTGATCTCCCCAAGAGTCCACATCGACGGGAGGTTTGGCACCGGATGTCGGCTCATCGCATCCTGGGGCTGTAGTCGGTCCCAAGGGTTTGGCTGTTCGCCACCAGCGGTACGCGAGCTGGGTTCAGGAACGTCGTGAGACAGTTCGGTCCCCATCTTCTGTGGGCGCAGGAAAATTTGAGAGGATCTGACCCCAGTACGAGAGGTGACCGATGGACGAATTCTGCACCAGTTGTCACGCCAGTGGCACAGCTGGGTGGCTATATTCGAATGGATAACCGCTGAAAGCATCTAAGTGGGAAGCCAACCTCAAGATAAATTTCTCCTGGGACTTGTTCCCTAAAGACCTCTTCTTGTAGACTGCGCGGTTGATAGGCCGGTGCGTGTGCGCAGCAATGCATTTAGCTAACTGGTACTAATTGGTCGTGCGGCTTTATCATTTCCTTACTTTGGTTTGGCCCATAAGTTCTTTGAATTTGTGGGACGCCCAAACGGAATTGTATTGCCGTTTTCAACGAAAACTAGCGCTCCCGCCAAATAAGGCGGTTGCAAAACAGAGACACACTGTTGAACTATTAATGATTTTGCAGATTTTTAAGCTTTCTGGTGACTTTGCCGGCAAGGACACACCCGATCCCATACCGAACTCGGAAGTTAAGCTTGCTAGGGCCGATGATACTACTACGCAGTTAGTGGAAAAGTAGGACGTTGCCAGGTTTTATTTAAGAACCCGATCTTTCTTTTAGAGAGATCGGGTTTTTTTTATTTAATTTTCTGCAGCAAAAGCTGCAGAAAAAAGGGCACCGCCACTTGAGGCGGTAGCATTCTTTGCGATAGCTTTCGACTTCATCGTAACAGAGGTCCGCCTTCGCTAACGCTCCGTCGCGACAAAGCAGAAAAAAGGGCACCGCCACTTGAGGCGGTAGCATTCTTTGCAAAACTTGTTTTTGAATTTACTCCGTCTTCCAAATCTCCCCATTGACAGCCACGTCGCAAATCACCTAACGCAAATACAGATCCCTTTTTTACAAACTGCCAAGCTTTTTGGTCACAAAGGACGACATCATGAGAATTCAGCCTGCCAGTGTTCCTTTTAATCCTGTTTTAACGATTGAAAACCTTCGATTTGGCGATGCCGTTCGCTCCTTTTCCGGACAACGCAATAATTTATCGTTTTTACCTTGGGGCGCTGCAAAACAACCTTTATTAAGACGTGCTGCGGCAGCTTATAGCGATGGTGTTTCTGCTCCTGCTGGGGCAAATCGACCTAGCGCACGTGCTTTGAGTTTGGCTGCGCAAACAGCCTTTAAAGATAGCAGAGACTTTGCTCAGGTTTCTGATCTATTCACTTTGTGGGGGCAGTTTATTGCTCATTGCCTTGTGCACACTCCAGAGCAGAGTGGTGATGATACCGAGCTCATGCAAATCCCCATTCCAAACGGAGACCCTCATTTTGGTCGCGACGACAATTTAAGACCTTTGGCTTTGCGTCGATCTCAATACGTGAATGAAGGCAAAGAGGGCAAACCTAGGGAGCAAACTAATAAATTATCTTCTTTTTTGGATGGCACTGCCGTTTATGGCTCTACGCCCGAACGAGCGCGTGATTTAAGGGCAAGTGGCAATTCAGGAAAGCTTAGGGTTTCTAAACAAAACGATGGCGACTGGTTGCCCTATAATACAAATTGGCTCTTTAACGTAGAAGGCCCTGGCGTTAGAGACATGGAAGCTTCTTTTATTGCTGGTGATGTGCGTGCGAACGAAAACATTGCCTTAACCGCCATGCACAGTCTGTGGGTGCGTGAGCACAATCGCTTGTGTGACCAGATCAGCGATAGCAATCCTCAACTTAGTGGAGACGAGATCTACCATTGTGCTCGTAAAATTGTAGAAGCCCTCATTCAAAAAATCACCTACGCTGAGTATCTTCCCTTGTTATTGGGTGGTGATGGCCTTGGTCCTTATAAGGGGTATGACAGGTATAATCAGCCAGGCATTTATACTGAGTTCAGCACGGCGGCTTTTCGTTTGGGGCACCCCATGGTGCATGATGATGTTTATTTATTGAGTGTTTCTGAATATGTTAAACTTATTCCTTTAAAAGATGCCTTTTTTAGACCAGACATTGCCGTTAAACATGGTCTAGACGAATATTTTCGCGGAGCCAATGGTCGTGAAGCGCGCGCTTTGAACCTGCATGTGGTTGATGCTTTATCAAATCAGTTGTTTCAACATGGTCCTTTTACAGGCTTGGATCTTTTTGCTTTTAATGTGCAACGGGGACGCGATCATGGCTTAGCCAGTTTGAATGCTGTGCGGGAAGCTTATGGTTTGTCTGTTTATGATTCTGTTGATCAGGTGTCAGTTGATCCACGCGCACGTCAGGTTTTAAGCGCTTATGATGATGTCATGGATATTGATTTGTGGGTAGGGGGATTGGCAGAACGTCCTCGCTCCGGGGCTGTTGTTGGACCAAGCTTTGCAGCAATTTTAGCCCATCAGTTTAGCTTGCTTCGTAGCGCAGATCGCTTTTGGTATCAGAACGATGCTTTTTTTGCGGATAACCCTGATGCGCTGGCGATAGTAAATGATTCAACACTGTCTGATGTGATCAAACGCAACACAGGCGCATCTTTACCAAGCAACGCTTTTATAGTGCCATCAGGATTTTGAGGTTTTTATGAACATGATTATCACTCCCAACCCCGTTCCCAGTCAGGCTGCCTCTGCTGTTTTAGGCTACCCCGTCAGAAGCTTTGATGGCAGTCGTAATAATTTAGAGAACCCCGACTATGGTCAGGCCGGAGCA
This sequence comes from Deltaproteobacteria bacterium, assembly GCA_024233595.1. Classification (GTDB taxonomy): domain Bacteria; phylum UBA10199; class UBA10199; order UBA10199; family JADGCS01; genus JACKPK01. Next base: position 121,488 of record JACKPK010000001.1, on the reverse strand, counting down.
CAGTTACGCCGCTTAACCGCACCTGCTTATGCTGATGGTCTTTCTGAACCTGTACAAGCGCGCCCCAACGCACGTGCTCTAAGTCTTGCGGCTTTTCAGGCCTTTCAAATTCAAGACACACCCGCGCACCCGCTTGTTTCAAGCTTGCTTGTCTACTTTGGGCAGTTTTTGGATCACACCATCACGCGCACGCCAACCCAGCATCACGATGACCCCATGGCGGTTCCTGTTCCTGCTAACGATCCTTTTTTTACACTTAATAAATTATCGAGCAGGGCCTTGTACTTGGCGCGGTCTATTTTTGATGAGCAGACAGGAATTGCAAATCCTCGTCAGCAAATCAACGAACTGTCGGCATATATAGATGGCACAGCTGTTTATGGGGACTCAGAAGAACGTGCTAAGGCTTTAAGAGCAAATGATGATTCGGGCAAGTTGTTGACCTGGCAGAGCGCTGATGGCGAGACTTGGCTGCCGCGCCACTTGAGTTTGAATAACGACGATCCTTTTGGCAACCGCATTGGCGAAAATGTTTTGTTCTCGGCTGGTGATGTGCGTTCAAACGAGAACATCGCGTTGTCTGCCATTCATAGCCTGTGGGTGCGTGAGCACAATCGTTTGTGTGATCAGATCAAATCAAGCAACCCTAAGCTTAGTGGTGATGAGATCTACCATTGCGCGCGTAAATTGGTAGAAGCACTCATTCAAAACATCACGGTGACAGAATTTTTGCCCGCCATTTTAGGTAGCGATGGCATTGGCAAATACCGCTGTTATAATCCTCAGGTTAATCCGGGAGTGTTCACAGAGTTTTCGACAGCAGCGTACCGTATGCACACCTTGTTGCCCGATTCCATTGTGTTGCGCAGTGCCGATGGAAAAAATACTTACATCACCTTAATGGATGCGTTTTTTAAACCAGAGCTGGCCGTACAACACAGCTTGGCTTCTTATTTTGAGGGACTTAGCCGTGCTCCAGCCGAAGAAGGTGATTTGCGCTTATCGCAATCTTTGGTGAACAATCTCTTTGCTATACCTGAACGTGGCATTGCGGGGAGTGATCTTTTTGTAGCCAATGTGATGCGTGGTCGTGATCATGGCTTAGCCGATTTTAATACCATTCGCCAATCTATGGGTTTGAGTTATGCAGCAAGTTTTGGTCAAATTAGCGATGACTCCAGAGCGATCAAAGTTTTAAAAGCTTACGCAGACGTAAAGAGCATTGATCTTTTTGTGGGGGGCCTGGCCGAAACAAAAATCCCAGGAGCACTTGTGGGCCCAACGTTTCATGCTATCATTCGTAAACAGTTTGAAGACATGCGTAATGGCGATCGCTTTTGGTTCGAAAACGATCCGTTTTTTACACAAAACCCTCAACTCCTGACTTGGGTTAGGTCACAACGCTTTGCCGATGTGATTCGCACGAATACCAACGCCGATGTCGATAACGATGTGTTTCGTTATGCTGAGACAAGTGTTTAAAATTCTAGAATTTTGAACAACTGTCATAAATCTTTAACAATATTAAGTGATTCCTCTCATTTTAATTCAGAATTAACTTCTAATTTATAAAAAAAGAGCTAATTAATTCGCGTATTTTACGAAACTATCGGGGAAAATTTTCCGAGAAGTTTTGTAGCCTAGCCTATTTGTATTTGCTTGGTGCTGTATTTATACGTTTGAATCTGAGGAGGGATCATGAATTCTAAAACACGTTTTTTATTTGTTTCATTTGCCATTATGTTGCTCTGCACACTTGGTTCTGCCGGTTTTGCGGCCGACAAAACCACCAAAAAGGTTTTTGCAGAGGCCCAAGCTAATCAAGCCTTGGTGTATTTGATTCGTCAGAATAAATTCGCCAGCAAAATGTACACGGAGTATGTTTATGCAGATGATCAATTCGTTGCTGCTTTGGAAAACAACTCTTATTCTTTTGTCTACTTAGAACCAGGTGAGCATTTGATTTGGTCTAATTTATACCGAGCTAATAAAAAAATGCATTTTATGGCCGGTGAGACTTACTACTTGCTCATTCAAGATCCAGTTAACATTTTGGATGCAGGCAAGGGCATGGCGTGGGTAAAAAAAGTAAGCCACTACACAACGCCCACTCTTAAAGAAAAACAAAAATCACTGGCTCATATCGAAAAAAAGTACCCCAAGTATAAAAAGAAAGCCGATGAAAAATCCTACGCCGCAAGCGTGCCTGCTAGTTCACAAATATCGGTTCAGGCTCCTAAAAATAAAAGGGGCTATGTGGCTATTCCTGCGAGAACAAAAATTCATGTGAAGCTTTTGGAATCTGTGACCTCTTATCAAAATAAAACAGGTGACCAGGTTGTTTTTGAAGTGGCGGAAGATGTGATCATTGAGAATCAGGTGGTGATTAATAAAGGAACGCGTTTTCAAGGCATTGTGAATCAGGCATCCAAAGGGAAAATGGGTGGTGTTGCGGGTGATATTGATCTGGTGGTGAGCTCACTGCCAGCAGCCGATGGTGGCTTGATCCCTGTTCTGGGGCAGATTTCTTCTAGTGGCCGAGACCGTACAGACAAAGCGATGATGAACACCGTTTTGTTTGGTGTTTTTGGTGGCATGGCAACAGGAAGCCGACAAGGTTATTTATTAAAAGGCGAAAACTTTTTTGTGCAAACCCGTATGGATGCGTGGGTGAATAAAAAACAAATTCAACCATTAGTTCCGGCAGTGGCAACTTCTTTTTCTTCGGATGCTGTGTACGATGGTAAAGTCTCGAAGCGCGTTTCTTTTCAGCCGCATAAGTCAAAAAAAATACAAAATGTCAGCGTGGACTTGTCTTCAAAATTCAAATGGGATGATTTGGAGTTGGTGGCTGTGAATGGCAAAGTTTTGCCTGAACCCGTTAAGGCACAAAGTAAAAAATTTTCTAAAAAGAAGCAAAGCTATGTGTTTGAAGGTTGGGATGTTGTTAAAAGCCTTCCAATTGTTGATGACGAGGACTCGGTTTTTGATCTGCTCTTTGCTGGAAAAAGCGGTGGGCATGTGTTTCGGGTCAAAGTACCTTTAGAGTTAAAATTGAAAGCAAAGTGAGGGTCCCTTGCCACAACCAAGTAAACAACAACTTAAAAAATTAAAGCGACAGTACCAGATTGGTCTGTGGGTGATTTTTATTTTACCGTCTGTTGTTGTTTTGGCCCTTGCTCGGTTTCAAGAAAAACCATTGTCGTTCTATTTTTACTACTGGCTGGCGGCTGAGGCTTTTGTGTTGCTGCGCGCGTTGCCAGAATACATTCGGTCTTGTCGCTTGATCATGGTTGGCATTCACCCAACCTATGCGAATCGACGTGGAGCTTTTAGCTCATATACGTATCTCATGATCTCGCGTTGGGGCTTGGTACTTTTATTTTTAATTGTGGGTTTGATTTTTTCTCAAATGACATTGGCAATCACCTTGGCGATTGTATTGACCCTGTTTTATTGGATTTATGATGGTTATTTTATGCTGACCAGACCACTGATTGATTACTCGCATGGTGATGATGGCATAGATGATTATGAGGAGAAGTCTGTAGAGCAAGCTTTACGGTGGTATGGTGGGTTTTAGGGGGATTTTATTTTTGCCCAGGGCTAACCCCGGGAAAGAAATCACACCCAACCTCCTCACGCTCCGGAGGAGCGGAGCAGGATCATTGTCCAAAATTCTAGAAAATTGGACACTTTTGATTAAAATTTACACATTCCTGACAAATTCCTATTGTCATTCTGACAATGAAAATCTAATTATTCTAACCAAGCCCCATCCTACAATAAAGCCTCCGAATTGCTATGCTATTGAATTATAAGAATTATGTTTGGCTGTTCGGCGTTATTCCAAAAAATTATTAATTATTTAGCAACTAATAAATTTTTTTGTCGATCATGGCATTAAGTTTGATTGTATATAGTCTGACTAAACTCGTGGAGGAATTAAAATGAGACGTCTGAATATGAATTTGTTTTTGATCTTGGTTTTTCTTTTGGGATTCCAACTTAACTGTAGCGGCGAAGGCGATAAGCTTGTCACTGATGCCATTGAAGAGGCCGGGCAGAGCACTAGTGAAAGTGCTACGCAAAATGATGAAGATGATACAGAAGAAGATGCTGAAGAAGAAGAAAAAGAATGGCTTGAAGATGCGCACAATCCAGGAACTTTTTTTGAAAATGAAGAAGAGTCTCTTGGGCGAGAAAAGCCAAAGGGCTACCCTGGCATAGGAACCCCAAATCCTGGTATCTAATTGCTATATATTTAAGCCTAAGGACTGCATCTGTGAAGTTAGCACAAAATAATAAATTAAAACTCTTTATCCTTTGTTTCGGTTTACTGCTGTTTCCCTTTCAGCTTTTTGCCCAAAGCGAAGAAGGTGAAAGCACTACTATTTATAGCACCGATAGCAGTAGTGGGAGTAAGTATCTGTTGTCTTCTGGTGGCACTAACCAAGGTGGACAAAGTGTTCAGGCAGATGAGTTTTCGGGTGCGGCTTCGTACTCAGTCCCCATTCCTATTCCACCAGCAAGAGGTGGGATTAAACCAGATCTTTCTTTAAATTATCATAGCTACAGAAGAAACTATAATAGCTGGGTCGGGTTAGGATGGGAACTCGATATGGGCGCTGTAGAACGAACTCCAGGAGATCTTGGTCGTATCGATTACGCTAATGGAGAATCCTTTCAGGTTCGTCTTAGTGGACAAACCGAGACCTTGGTTCTTAAGGAACGAAATATTTCCGGTGTTTATGATAAATATGGTGTGTATATTTCTGAAGGTCTGGTTGTTGATGAATACCGAGCTGAGAATGAGTCTTCATTCAACATCTATTTGTTCGTTAAAGATCCAGATAGGGAAGCTTATACATTAAATCTAAGATGGATTGTCATTGATAAATCCGGAACAGCGTACACTTTTGGTGGGAAACATCCAGATCTTTCCTATACGCGAGAAGACGGACGTTATTGTCCAGACGGTTCTACGGTAGATGATTGCGAAAAAGAACATTGGGTGTCTCGATGGTTACTGACTAATGTTGATGATCCTAATGGTAACCAACTGAATATATGGTATGACGATAGCCTAACTCTAAAATCGATAAAATACCAAGATATCGAGATTAAATTCCATAAAGTATTAGGAGAAGATGACGATTCTATTCTTTATCGCCCCATATTTAGACAAGGTTTTTTAAGGTATGAACAACTTGCTGTTGAAATAACAGATATAGAAGTTTGGCAAAGTGAAACAACACTCTTGAGTCGTTTTCAATTCGATATCGAGCGCGATGACTACAGTGGACTCGCACAGCTTTCTAAAATCACCCAATGCGTTGTTGCGGCTGGTTCAGATTGCCCAGCTGATTACCCAGGTTCTTTGCCTCCAACAAGTTTTACTTATTATGGACAAGAAAGCTTGGGTTTCAAAACAGAAGCGCAAGAATACAATGCGTCGGCTGAAACAAGTGCTGGCTATGTATTGGGTGCCGTCAACTACAACTCTCAGCTCATCGATATGAATGGAGATGGCTTGGTGGACCATGTCGTTGCGCCTGCCAATGCTACCGAAATTGAAATCCATTTTAATAATGGCAACGATTTTGATGAAGTGGCCGTGAGTTGGCCTGATCCAGCGGCTATAGACTGTAGCGATAAGGATAATAATTGTTTGGGAGGGGTGCATAAGCACTATCGGCAAGATGCGGCTAAGCATCAGTTTGTTTTTCTCATGGATTTTAACGGGGACACTTTGCCTGATCGCATTCGAACTGTGGTTTCCGAAGAAGATGGGCATCGTGCTAGTTTTCTTGTTTATCTTCACAACGGATCAGGCTGGGATGACACGGCTCAGGTTTGGGAAGATCCTTTTGTGGGCGATAGTCCAGGCTCCATTGATCAGAAAAAATCTCTCATTGATATGAATGGCGATGGCTTGGTTGATCGTGTGGTTGGTGAGCCTGATCGCCGTGGTTATGATATTTATTTTAATAATGGAACTGGCTTTGATGCTGAAGCTGAATTTTGGGCAGATCCAGTTTACGAAGAAGATCCCTTATTTACCGGTACTGGTGAGATTTACTCAATTGGGTCACATGGCCTCAGAGGCTTTATAAGAGATTTTAATGGTGATGGCTTGCCAGATCGAATTTTTTCTTATCAGTTTACCTATGAGGAAACAGAAGATTCCAAACCAGGTGGTTTGGGTGTGTTTTTAAATCAAAATGGTAAGGGGTGGGCTTTTCCAGTTGAAGATGGTGATGGAGATGTGAGGGCTTATGAAGCTGCTTACTTACAGGTTTATGACCCCATTGAAGATAGCAAATACGACGGTCAAATAGCAGAGAAATACGATTGGATCGATATGAATGGCGATGGCTATTTGGACCGTGTCGAAGGCATTCCCGACGAAGGCATTTTCCGTGTCTATTTTTTCCAAGGGCAAAATAGCAGTTCCGATTCAAGAGTTCTTAGTGAGCCTTATGAAATCAAAGACCCATTAGAAGATGTTGATGGCGAATGGGCCATGTCTGGCTACATTAATAAAAGTCACGAAGACTGGACTACAGGTGGCGATCAGTATTTATTTTTTAAAGACATGAATGGTGATGGTTATTTGGACCGTGTCAGTTTGTCGCCGCGCCGTAAAGATGAATCAGAAAAAAAATATTTGGTTCATTTTATGGATGTGAATGCCGTGCAGTTTTCGGATTCTCCAGAAGGTTGGGAAAACCAAGATGTATCACAGCCAATCAATGCTCTTAAATCCATTGATGATGGCCAAGGCAATAAAATGATTGTCGAGTACATGCCAAGTTCTTTGCCATTACGATCTTCGGGACCAGATCATCGCTTTTTGCCATTTAACTTGAATGTGGTGCGTAAAATTTACACCACAGATTACACCATGCCTGGCACAGATGATGACTTAGAAGCCATTCGTTACCCTGGGATGCGTTGGACCACTTATAGTTTTTATGGTGGGAATGTTTACTATCGCGATATTGCTAGCCGTGGTTCACGCTTATTGCGTTTCAATGGCTTTCAAGAAATTAGAAAACAAACGCATAAAGCACGTGGGGAAGATTGGGATCCTGTTATTTCCAAAACATACTTCCACCAAACTTTGGGCGATGTGGAAGTCCTCACCGAGACAGAAAAAGCCTACTTTGATCCCGACGGCTACGCTCACTATTCTTTTGCTGGCAAACCATACAAACAGGTTGTGCAAGATGAGGGCACTGGACAGGTTCTTTCCCAGGAGCTTTCAAATTGGGTCATTAACGAAGATAGCGAAGACCCTTATTATAAATGCGATGGTGCTTGTTTCCCACAGTTACAAAATCGCACAAAGTCAATTTGGGAGCCAGGCGAGGCCTTAAGTCGCGATTCCTGGGTCGAATACGAGTTTGATGACATTGGCAACATCACCAACGAAACGCATTACAGTGGTGATGGCGAACTGATTTTTGAACAGGTCACTGAATACTATGAACCAGAGAGTTTTGGTTCGGCTTATGTGCGCGATCGACCCAGCAAACAATATAAGCAAGCCGATGGTGAGATCTTAAGACAAAAAGAATTTAGCTACGACTACAACGGCAACCCTAGTATAGAAACATATCTCTTTGATTCTAGTTCTGGTCGGACCATCAGTGTCACACGTAGTTTTAATTCCGATGGTACTTTAAAAACAGAAACCTCCAGCGATGGTGTGACCACCACTTTCACTTACGATGATGATGGGCTTTTTCCTGTTACCGAAACCGTGATCTTTGATGCTGGTAGCATGGTGACCAATGCAAGTTATAATCGTCTTAATGGCACCAAGGCTACTCAAGAAGATTCATATGGTGTTCAAAGCGAAAAGGAATACGACGAGTATGGTCGTGCGGTGGCAGAGTATGTGATTTCGTCTTCTGGCAAGCGCACTTTGCTTGGCACCATGAGTTACGAATACGAAACGGTGACTTTAAATGGTTGGCCTGGAATAGTTTTACAAAAAGTATCAACCTACCAGTTTAAAGAAGGTTACCCCGATACCGAAAGCAAGCCGCTTAAAATTGTGTATCAAGACGCCAGTGGGCAGCCTTTGCAAGCTTGTCAGTACACAGAGCGTGGCAATTACCGCATGGTGCAAACACGCCGTCAAAACGCTGGTCGTTTAGAAATAAAAACAGAACCTGTGTTTAAAGACAATTGTGATTTTGTTTCTGAGCTTTCGTCATCAGTTAATTTATACCGAAGCTATAGCGATCACATGGGTCGAACTGTTTATGTTGATCCTCCAGAAGGTGATGCCGGTTCGCCAGTGGCCGAAGTGAGCATTTCCTATTCTACAAATGCTTTGGGTCAATTGGTTCAAACAACAGAAACCTCTTTGGGCGACAAAAAAACAGAGGTCTTTGATCACAGCGAACGTTTGTTGTCTTTAACAGATCCTGATGGCAACAAACTAGAGTATGTCTACAACGGTGTGGGGGATTTAGAAACAGTTCTGGTTGATGGCTCTGAGCTGATTTCTATGAAGTACAACGCCTTTGGTAAAAAAACCCAAATGACCGATGCCAATTTGGGAACCTGGGTGTACGAATACGATCGTAAGGGGCGTTTGGAACGCCAGATTGATGGTAAAGGCAATGTTGTCGAAACCATTTACGATGACTTTAGTCGCCTTGAACGCAAGAACCATTACGATGCAAGCGAGACCTTAGAACGCTACACGTTGTATCTTTATGACAGTGGCGATTCTGTGCACGATGTGCAGGTTGGCGAGCTGTATGCCATAGAAGAGTACCTGGCTGATGGCACCTTGATCAGAAGCACCAAGTATGGCTACGACGAAGATTATCGTCGCAAAACCAAGGTCACCAAAAACTTTCCAGAACTGGGTGAGTTTGAGCAAAGCACGGTTTTTAACGATCGCGGTTTGGCTGTGTCGACCCATTACCCTGGTGGCGAATCTTTGTACTTTGAATACGGCCGCACAGACGAAGTCATAAAGGTTTGCAGCAATGAATCCTGTGACCCAAGCTCGGGCGAGGTGTACTATCAAATTGATCCAAGCACAGCCTATGATGTTTATGGTCATTTATTAGCAGAGCAATTTGGCAATGGCGTGTTATCAAGTTATGCCTATTACGATAACTCGGGGCGTTTAAAAAATAAAAAGACTTACAAAGGCGATCAAACTTATTCCGAACGAACTTACACTTACGATGAGTACGCCAACATCAAGACCATAGGGGATCCATTGGGCTTGCAAGGCACGGGGGCTTTGGATGCTGTGGAGTACGATAACCTTAGTCGTCTCACATCTTACAAAGTGGTTTCTACAGGAGAAACACATAGCCTGACTTACGATAATCAGGGCAACATCCTCACCAATTCAGAAAAATTTGGTAGCACGCCTTACGAGTACACATCTAGTCGTCCGCATGCTGTTACCAAAATTGGCGAACGCAGTTTTGATTACGATGAAAATGGTAACCTTGTGAGCGATGACAAGCGCACATTAGAATACGATGCTCGCAATAAGCTCACCAAAGTCACCATGAAAAATGGCACGGTGGTCGAATACGATTACGACTACTCTGGCATGCGTGTCCTTAAAAAATCCACGCGCAAAGACCCTGCTGGTTACGAACACACCAAAACAACTTATTATTTGGGCGAGGTCTTAGAAATAAAAGACAATCAAATGGTTTTTAACGTGAGTGCTGGTGGTAGTCGTGTGGCCACCAAGGCACTGGGTTCTTTAGAAGATCTTTTGGGCGCCACAAGTGCAAGTTTAAAAGATAGTAAAATCACCTTGGCCAAATTCACCAGTGCCAAGCCTTATGCTCCAGGCTTCATGATGATGTTTGCTCTTTTGTTCATTGCCATGTTCCGGCCTGTGTTTCAAAAAACACCGGTGTGGGCGTTTCGTTATTTATTGCGAGGCCGCTACTTTAACCGCAGGCGTTTATCGTTTTCTCAAAAGTGTTTGTGTTATGTGGCTAAAAAAATGCTGACTTTAAGGCGCTTCACACAAGCCATGGGACAAGCATTGGCAGAGTTGCCTTTAAACACAGCTCCAAAATTAGTGGGTTTGTTGTTGGCCTTTGTGTTTGTGATCAACACTTCGGTTCCGGCATGGGCTGGAGATACCGGTGCGGGCACGGCTGCGTCTTCGGACGAGACTTATTTTTATTATCATCATGGTGATCATTTGGGATCCAGCCATGTTTTAACAGAAGGCAGTAAAGAGGGTGGCAAGCACGCTGGCATCACTTATGCTCAGGGCGATCTTTTGCAACGCATAGAATACTCGCCTTATGGTCAGGAAAGTTTTGTTCTAAACCCGGGGTTAAAATTTGACCCGCGCTTTACGGGGCAAGAATACGATGTGTCTACGGGTTTGTATTATTATAAGGCGCGTTACTACGATCCAGAGATTGGGCGTTTTATTCAACCCGATACAGTCATTCCGAGTGCGAAGGATTATCAGAGCTTTAATAGGTATTCGTATGTGCGGAACAACCCTTTAAAATACGTGGACCCCACTGGGCATTTTTGGGGATTTTTTAAGAAAATATTGGGCGCTTTCTTGGGTGCACTCATTGGTGTGCTGGTTACCATGGCTGTGCTTTCAGGTTTTGGAATTGGGTTCGCAGGCCTTGGTGCAATGTTGGCGCAAGCAACTTTTGGGCAAGCAATGTTAGCAGGTGCCGCAGGGGGGCTTGTAGGAGGAGCTGTAGGGGGTGGGATAAGTGCTGGCTTGAAGGGGGCTTTGTATGGTGCGTTAATTGGAGGGGTCACAGGAGCTCTTTCAGGCGGTGTGGGCAAATGGATGCAGACTTTGAGTGCTGGAGCTAAATTAGCTTTTAGTGCTGTTTCGATATCAGCAGGAGCTGGTTTAAGTTATGCAAAAGGTGGGTGGAAAGGAATAGTGATTTTTGGAGCAGGCCTTGCTGGAGGTATGTTGGGTGCTAAAATTGGTAAAGGTTTTGGTCCTGCTATTGGTGGGTCTGTTATTGAAGGGAAGGCTACGGCTGAAGATATAATAAATGCAGAAAATTATGGTCCTTTTGATAGAAAATTTGATTCATACGAACAGTTTGCGGATTCTCTAAAAGATGGGGATATAGTTTTTGGAAAAAGACCATTAAGTATTATGAATACAATGGGAGGAACTTCTCTTACCGACGAATTAAATTTAGATATAGCGCATGAGCACGTTTTTTGGAAACAAGATGGGGTTGTTTATAATAAAGGTTTTACTACAGGTGGAACCTTTGAAGACATTCTAACAGGCCCTAAAGGAAAAATTGTGTTACAAAGCTATCGCTTTGGTCCTGTACTTCATGGCGGTAATATAGAGGCAATGAATCAAGTTATTTCTCAGTATGATTCTACCATTAAGTACAATTTATTGGGACCGAATTGCCAAGATTTCAGTGATGCAGTAAGAGAAACTTTGTATTAAATGAATGGAGCAAAAAAAATCATGAAAGTAATAATCGCCGTACTAGTTTTTGTTGGTATTTTATTACTACTGCTAGTGTTTTCATTTGGGGGAAAAAAACAAATCAGTTTACCTGCGTTTTTTTATGTTGCTGCTGCCAATACATCGATATTTAAAGTAAATCCTAGAACAGGAGAAAAAATACATGTTTATGAATCTCCCGAAATGATTACTTGGCGTCATGGATTAGAAAGTTTGGACAATAAAAAGCTCCTAGTTGCAGGTTCTTTAAAAAATCATAGTGGTCCAGCTATTGTTGATTTGGAAACAAAAAAGCTTATACCGGTCAAAGGAAATGCAGCTTTGTTTTTTAAAAAATATAATACATTTGCAGTGCTTAAAAATTCAGCAGTTTTTTTGGTGAAAAATATGGAAAACTGGGCAGAGAGTCAGGAAGTTGCCCAGGATTATAATTCTTTAGGCCCTTATTTATTAAAAATGAATGAGAATGAATTTGGCTTTTGTTCATATGATAAGGAAAAAAATAGTAGAAGTTTTATTATTTATAATCTCGAATCAAAAAGCCTGAGATCTATTATTCCAAGTAATGAGTTTAGCGCTGGTTTTGATCTTTTTCGTAGTAAAACAAGTGAATTTATTTCTTTTTCAGAAAAGAATCATAATATTTATTTGATCAGTGAGAATGGTGGAAAAAAAGCTGCTCCACAATGTATGTCTGAAATAAAAAATTTCAATGAATTTATATATTATGATCCAATTTTAGATCAGGTTTATTTTACAATAAATCGTTTTGGGTTTGATTTTGAGCATGGACCACACGAAGCACGAGATTTATACATTTATGATTTTAATACAGATCAATGCATCCGAATTTTGAAAGACTTTTTTGCGAAGGCTTTGGTTACTTCATCTGTGATTGAAGAGAATTAAGAATGGTTACTTATATTTACAAATTACTCAAAATAATTAGACTTACTGTTGTAGCGTTTCTATTTATTCCTTCCGCCCACGCCTTTGACGCAGCCTCCATTACCGAGGTGAACTCCGTGAGCTTAGAGGGCAAGCTGCATCATGGTTTTGCTATGACTACACCTGGCAATGTTGATGCTAACTTAAGCTTTTACGAAGTCAACATCAAAGAAGACACCGGTTCCAGCACTTCCATTTACAATGTCTACAGTAGCGAAACCATGCCTTTTGACAACGCAAAGATTTTAAACATCCCTTACCGCAACGGCATCATGGCATTAAAAACTGGCAAAATGTATTGCCTGCGCTTGCGGGCCATTTATGGTTCCACTGCAACGGATTGGTCAGAAAAATGCGGTGTGACTTTATCGGTGACTGGTGCTTCTTCTACTGAGGATGCCGATGAAGATGGATTAACAGAACAAGAAGAGTACGAAAACGGCACAGATCCCAATAACCCCGATTCCGATGGTGATGGCATCAATGATGGCGACGAGGTTGATACCGGGCGTGATCCTAATTTATCTCTTTACCCAAAACTTGCCGTGCACACCACCTTGGTGGATTTTGGTCTGGCGGATGCTTTGGGTTCTTTTAGCTCTCAGCACAAATACATCGAAATCGAAAACATTGGCGATGACACCGCGGTGATCGATGCCATTCAGTTTACCGATGAAGTGAGCACGGGAGCCAGCGAAGTCTTTTTTGTGGGCGGTGCCTATCCTTTGGAGCTCACTTCTGTAGCGCCGCAAAGCACCATCCGTATTCCTGTGAGCTTTATTCCTAAACAGCACGGCACCTACACGGCTGTTTTGGAAATTGTGGGTGATAACATCACGGAAGATACCGAAACCATCACCTTAACAGGTTCCGCAAGTTTGGTTGGAGAATGTGATTTGCCAGCCACGACCATAGACTTTGGAACGGTGTCTCTTTCTTCAGGACGTCCTTATGTTGAGTACCTGGTGATTGAAAACGAGCCTTCTGACACGGGCGAGTATGGTGTTAAAGATGCCATTAGTCTGAGCTTAGAGATCGAAAGCAAAGAATTTGCGCCAGGTAGCCGAGCTGTGAGCGTGCCCAATGGTAAATCTTTAAAAATGCCAATTTTCTTTAAAGCCTCGCAAGTGGGTGTGTTTGAAGAAACGCTTTTGCTCAACTCACCGCAATGCGGAAAGTCTGAAGTGATTTTGAAAGGAGAAGTGCGATGAAAACCTTTCAAAAAATCTTGATGACATTGAGTTTGACGGCTTTATTTGTTGCTTCTGTTCCGGCTGTGGCACAGGCGGGTAAAGTTGTGCGCTACGTGAGCGATTTTTCGGACTCTACTTCAGAACGAGATGGCACCTTACGCAAGCTGTTGCGTGTGTCTTGTGACAATGTGGGTGATGATAAAATCATGTTTCTCGATTCAGAAGCTGGCGGTGTGTGGATTAATTTGGTGGCACCTTTGGTGATTCCTGAAGATTGCCAAGGCTCGGTTGTGATCCAAGGGGCAACGGATTTTGATGTTGTGCTCAGTGGGTATGCCTTGCCAGAAGAAAGCCAAGAGCCTGGCGATGCCTGTATGCTGCATGTCTATTCTGATGGGCATAAGATTAGTCAATTGTCGCTTGTGAACTACCAAAAGGGCGCTGCCATTTGTGTGTTTGGCAACGATAACACCATCAGCAATAATCGTATTGGTCATGGCATGAGCTTTGACGAAGCTGGCAATCGTTATGGGGTTGTGGTGAGCAATGTTTACCGTAGTGTGGCACCAGACTTGAGCGCAGAAAACAATGTGCTTTTAAATAATTCCATTAGCATGAATTTTCGCTACGGGGTTTTTGTGCACGCTGATCAGAATGAACTCACGGGTAACCAGATTTTTTCCAACGCCGCAGATGGACTTTGGATCAAAGCCAAAAGCGCCATTGTTTCTGGTAATCAGATTTATGGCAATGGTGGTTGTGCTTCAGCTCGTGGTTATTATGTCGAAAGCAGCGAGTGTTATTCTGGTGCGTCTTGGGGCGGAGCTGGCATTTACATTGCCAATGGCTCGCAAAATATGACGATTGGTGGTCCTGACTTTGAAGAAAATAAAAACGAAATTTTTCATAACTACGATGGTGGTATTTTAATCGAAAACTCGTCTTCTAACACGGGACATAAAATCAGCCACAACCTCATTTACGAAAACTTTGGTTCTTATTTGGGAATCGACTTGGGTGACGATGGAGTGGATGTTTTGGATGGTCTAGATGCCGATAGTGGGGCAAACACCAAATTAAACTCTTTGTTTTATTTTCAGGCCTTTCCTTTTGCCGATAGCGAAAACTACTGGGCTTGGGGTTACTCGTATTCTGGAGAGTCTGTTGAACTCTACACGGTTTCTGAGCGCGACATTGCGTATAAAAAATACCAAGGCGGTGGGGCTGATTTTCTCACTGACTTTGCTCTAAGCGAAGCTCAGTTCGAGCTGTGGCCAGAAGACTTTGCTTTGCAAGAAGGTGATTTTGTCACTTCGTTAAGTTTTGATGCTGCGGGCAACACGTCGGAATACAGCTATGCTGTGGAAGTGGGCTTGGATGCCGATATGGATGGTGTTTTGGATATTTACGAAGCTGAATCGGGATCAGGTGTTTCTAGAAGTGATTTGGCCGATAGTGATGAAGATGGTTTGGCAGATGGCATTGAGGACCGCAATCGCAATGGCATTTGGGAACCTGAGTTGGGTGAGACCTCGGCCTACAATGCCGATAGCGATGGCGATGGCTTGAGTGATTGGGCAGAATCACATGCCGATGGTTTTTATCAGGAAGGCGAAGATGCTAATCCTTTGGATGCCGATAGTGATGGTGATGGATTAAAAGATGGGCAAGAAGATAAAAATGGTGATGGTGTGTGGCAAGCTTATCTTGGTGAATCAAATCCTTTGATTGCAGATTCAGACGAAGATGGCATTTCTGATGGTGTTGATAATTGCCCACACATTTACAACCCCGGTCAGGAAGAGTGGTTTTGTGATTCGGCAGAAGGCAGTGGGCTAAAGTTTTGGGATAGAAAACCAAATCGACCTTTGCCCGATGGGTTCATAAGACGTTTATAATGTGTCAGTTCAAAAGGGGGTATTTTGAAAGGACAAACAAAGAGTGCCAACAGGTGTCAGACAACCAGGATTAGAACAGCAAGACTTTGGTGATGTGTTTTCACACATTGAGCTAGATTTGTCTGATGTTGGCCATGGTGTGGGTCAGAATCGCAGTTTGGATTCTTATGAAAACACAAGTGATGCTGTAAAAGAGCAAACAGCAGCTTGGGAATCTTTGGGAATCAAAATCCCCACTTATCAAAAATCAGACCTAGAGAATTGTCATTATAGTAATCTTCCCGCTTTTTCTAAAAAAATTCACGATGCGGCCTTTAGTTTTTTGGCTCCGATTTTAGAAGAGTACAGTGATCTTCCAGAGTCCAAACAGGTTTTTAAGTTACTAATTGATTGGATTTGCGAAGCTTCGTGGTTTGAGCCTGATCCACACATCACTGGCGACGATGTTCCTTATTCTAAAAAAATTGATTTGTTTTTTTCTTATCCTAATAGCGATGATTTTCAGCTTGGTGATCCCATAGCCAGGGATTTTGTAGATCCTTTGGAGTTGGATTGGTTAGACGAAAGCCCTTTGGTCAATGATGTTCAACTAGAGCGTTATTTGGGCATGAGGCAAAGAATAAAAACGCTCGATCTTCCTTTAAACGAAGAAGAGCGGACTGCTGGGCACACAATATTAAGAGATGTGTCGCAATTTATTTATGAAGAAGATTTTTTACCAGGTCCACAAGCGCCTAAAAACCCTGATGGTGAGCTGCCAATTTATGTACAGGGGCAAAATAATTTTTTAAGTTCCTCTAAACAACAGGCACTTCAAGGCAATTTAAGACGCTTGTACCTGACCACAAGCAATCCTTTGCGCTTTTCTAAAATGATGAAAGCCTATGCGCAGGCTCTAGGGCAATTTCAGGTTTATGTGAGAGCGTTTAATGATAAAGGCGTGAGCGAGTCTGATGTTTTGTTTTTTTTACAGAAAGATTCTGTAGACGCGCAACAAGATCTTTCTGCAGATCAAGCTTGGGCACAATCTGCCAAATTTCTTTTTAAGCCGGCTGAAAAACAGCGTTTGGCAAAATACCTGGTGTTGGACTCTTTACCTGTGGCGAGCGATTTAACGCGTCTTGCTTATTTTGAAGCTAATCAAGAAGCTTTTGTGACTTTAAAAGAGCTCATTGCTTTGTCAGTTGAGGATTTGCCTCTTCGTGTTGAGCAATTGGAGATGGTTCAAGGTGATTTACCTGGGTATTTGGAATTTTATCAAAACATCATTTCAACCATGATTCTTGATGGCGGTTTATCGGGGCATGAATTATTAAAAAGGTTTTCGGAACAAATTCTTTATTTTCAAGAAATTATACAAATTAACCAAGACAACATTGCCGTTCTCGAAAGCCACCCAGAATATTTTGAAAAGTATGCGCTTTCTCAAAGTCAGCTTGAGAAAGCACAGACTTTGAAAGAATGCCTTTTTATCATTTGGCAGCAAACTTCAGAAAAATTAAAAAAGACCAAAGAGTCTTATCTTAACTCATTGGCACTGCAAACAGATGATGTGACTGTTTTTCAAGTGAACAATAATTTTGACCAAACAATTTCTATTTTGGATTTTTTAGCTCAGCAATTTGGAGACAATCCTCATGCGAGCGAAATTGATTTTTCTTGGGCCATTGATGGAATTGATTTTCAGATCGAAAGTATATTGGATACTTTGCGTTTTTCGGAACAACAAATGGAATCGCAAGACAGGGATGTTTCTTATGCGCGCGAAAAAATAAGCTGGATGCCTTTGCAAGCTTTGACTCAAGAAATAGGCACTGATTCAGCAACTGAGCAGGCACTATCTTCTTTTCTGGCTTTTGAAAGCAATGCAGATGAGCTTTACAGAGTCTATAATGATGCCACTGCCTACGGAAAAAGATTTCCTGCCCATCGCGAAAAGACCTTGCTGGAAGAGTCTTTACCTAAAATGAGTCGCAAGGCACCTTTGGAGTTATCCAAAGAAAAAGCAAATCGTGTCACGCAGCGTTTGGAATACGCCTATTATCTTTTAAGTTACTTTGAAGCCAAACAAGCTGCATTTGATAAACGTGTGTCTAATGAGTTTAGCGAAGTGGTAATAGAAGATCTTGCTAAGATTCGAAGAGAGCTCAATTATGGGTGGCCCCAGAAAAATGGTTTGTCAGATAAAGGTTATGTTCTTTTTGAAGACTTTGCACCACGTGCAGAACAGTATCTTGGCGAATCGGAATTCAATTCCTTGCTGGCAGGGCTTGGTTCTGAACAAAACGCCATAGAAAAGTTTCTTAAGTTTATTGGTGATCCCGAGCAAGGTTTTGTCAGGTACTTTGTTTATGGTGGCCAAGCTTTTACTAGCACTGGTGTCATGCAAAGCTATTTAAATGATTTGTCGTTTGTGAATAAATTTAGGCAGGTTCTTTCTGATTGGTATCAACTGCTGCAAGAGCAATTGAAAACTGCAGGTGCAGAAAAAAGACCCTCATTAGAAAAATCAAAAGAACTTATTGCTGCGGCCTTGTATGCCTTGAACGCCTTAATCGATGAGCATGAGTTTTCTAAAAAATACTGGGCGCAAATCGAACAAGGCGAGATCACCGGCATTCGTTATCAAGGGGTTTCCAGTTTAGAGTCTGATTTACAGGGGCAAAACTCGCTAGAAATACAAGATCAAATGCGTGCGATCATTGCCAGGTCACATTATTTGCCACAGGTTGTTTTAAAGCGCGCCGCTTTTGCAGATAAAAACCGATTTTTAAGAACTTTGGAATGGAGTTTTGCTCCGAACAAAGATGTTCGTTTTTTTAGAGAAAGGGTTCACACAAATCCTCAAGAAAGTAGTTTGCCCGAAGGCTTTGAAAATTGGGGCGCTGAGCAAAAGAAAGAGTATTTAGATCAATTGCAAAATATGGCCTCAGATAAAAAAGCGTCAAATTCGGTTACAGGTGATGAAAAAACATTCGCTTCAAATTTTGCTGAAATTATTGACACACTTAATTTTACCAATGGAATCGAAAAACAAATTACAGGTTACGATTTAAATTTTTGGGATTGGGGCATTGCTCTTGCTGGCGAAGCAGAGGCATCTTTGCTTATTGGAGAAGTGGCATCCTCTTATACTTTAGGATCTGATTGGTCAGCCAAACGAGAGGTTTTTCTAAAAGTCATCGAGAAAACACCGATTCAAAAATTAAAGCAAATTCATCAGAATTCACGACAAAGCTTAAATAACAGTGATCTTGTTCAGGGCATCCCTATGTCGGAGCCGCTTTGGAGTCTTATTTCGTCATCTTCCATAGCGGAGCGGCTTTTTTTAGTGGGTTACCTGGGTGTGCGCTTGGCAGATCAAGAGCGTGCTGAAAAAGAAGAAGGGGAATTTGACGCTTTTTTTGCAAATTGGCGTAATCAAAAAATGTTGGAAGAGCTTGATCAGATGAATCAAGATCAGAAAACAGATTTGGCAAAAAATCTATTGGGCTCTTTTGGTTTGGAAAAGTTTTTATCTAAGCTTTCTGAGAGTAAACTTTTAAAACTACATAAAAAGCTTTTAGAAATTCCTCAATCGCGCCCCTTAAAAAAAGCCCAAGCCTTGGAAACTCTTTTTGCAGATATTGCAAAAACGGCTGATGTCATGCGGAGAAATGCAGAGACAGGTGCTTATGTGAAATTTGCAGCTTACTCTTACCTTGCCTATGCTCTTAAATTAGAACAAGAAAACGACGAAGAAAAGGATTGGAAGCTTGCCAAGTTTGGTGATGAACTATCTGGCTTTTTTAAAGGTGTTGATTTTTCTCAGCTGAATTCATTTGTTATAAGAGCTAAAGCCTTAGATTCAAAAATTTCTTATGCCTTTTTTGTCAATTTGGCGCAAAGAAACCAAAGGGGAGAGGCCCACAATCTTCTCTTTTTATCAGAAAAATTCAATGACGCCGATGTCACGCACGCGACAGTTTTTCGCTATTCTTCATTTGAAGAAAATCTTCCAAGGTCTTCTTTTTGGCAGTGGTTAAGTGCAAATGCATTAAAAGCACTAAATCAACAAGAGGAACAAAGCAGCGTTTATTTTTCAGGTTCAGACATCACTCGTGCTTTGGCTTTGCGTATGCAAGGTACATTTGAAAACCATGGGCTTTCGCCAAAATTTCCGAGTATTCGTAATCGTGAATGGACTTCTGAGCTTGCTGAGGAAGTGGCACAGTTTTTAAATGAACAACTGAGCAGAACTGAATTTGTTCTGAATAACTTTGAAAAATTTGGTGATTTGCTCGACGAGTTGGAATCTTATGGAGATGATCGTGCGACTGCGCTTAAAGCAGCAAGAACACGGGTGGCAGGTGCTTCTAAAGAAATTGCGATGCGAGAATCACGCACAGCCCTCTCTCTTTTAGATCAGGTGTTTTCGGAATCCTATTTTAAGCGCAAGCAATTGGTTGAAGAGCTGCAAGTTATTTTAGAAAATGATTATGGAAAAGATATGGAATCAAAGAGATTTGATTTTCCTGAATTACTATTATTGCAATAACTTTTGATGAATTAGAAGTTGCTGCCAATCTTCTCACCTTAGCAAAAAGAAAATTTTGAAACTTGGTTAGAAGATCTATGGACTGTCTTTTTGGATGAATTTGATCGTTCTAGGAAATCGATGCTGTTGTGCACCTGAGCATGAACCCAAATGGCACTGGAAACCACTGAGTGGGCATAATTCATTGACGTTGTTTTTCTGGATCAGTTTTTTTCTTTCGCCACTGGTGAAATCTCCTACGAAAAATGGAATGAGTTTCGGCCTTATTTTGAAGATTTAAAAAATATTTTTGAGAATTATCTGAATGGTCGTGAGATTCAAAAGATTGTTTCCGGTTGGCAGAACGCTGATAAAATCCAAGCTATTTTTGAGATTTTAAAACAACACTACCAAAGTGAGATCGAGAGAATTGTCCAAAGCCAAGATGCTGGTAAGTTGGAACTAGTGAAAAGTTTACAGATTTTTTTGGAATTAAAAATTTCTGAAAGAATTGCTTATTTGAGAGAAAAGGAGGGCGCCAATGAGTTCTAATAGTATTGAAATCAGGTACCCAGAAGTTGATCGTTACATTCAAAATCAGATTGAGGTTTTTGAAAAGGAAGTTCGTTTTGGAAAATCTTCCGATAAAAGCACGAGCGTGGATCAATTTTTATCTGATGCCATGGCAGAGATCGATCAGATCGTTGTTGATCAAGGCATGACTCAGAACAATCCCATTGATCGCCATAGTGCAAAGGGAGCTGCCCAAAATCTGAATTTGACTCAGGAGTATCTAGAAGATTCTTACAGAGAAATTGCGTCAGATTTGGATCGCCGCTCTTTTGTTACAACAGCACAAGTCGCAGGCTTTTTAGAATTGTACGGACGTTATAAGAGTTTGGTTTGGAATACCTGTACAGACCCGAGAGAAGAATCAACGCCGCCATCTGTGCGTATGGAAGGGGTTTTGGAAGGTGAAGGCAACTGCCGTGTTTTTGAAGCTTATGGAAAGAACATTCAGGATCGTGTTGATGTGATTGGCGGTAAGGTTCGTTACCCGGCAAATAACAGGCGTTTGATGTTGCGTTTGGGAGCGGGAGCGGCTTCTTTGGCCGAAAGCCAATCCCAAGAAGCTCGTTCTGATTTGAATTATTTACAAGGCAAGGGCAGCTTGCGTTACTTGATGCCCACTGCCAAGCCGGAGCAAAAAAATTCCTTAAAAAAAGATTGGGCTATTTATGTTGAGCCTGAATGGTCTTGGTTTTCGGGAAGTGCAGCCACACTTGCGTCTCAGCAAAACTTGTTCACAGCCTCCATTGGAGGAGCGCGTTATTTTGGTCCGCATTTTTCAGTGGGGAGCGATATTGGCGCTGGCGTTGGTTTAAATAAGATTAATTTTGGAGAGGGTTATGTTCCACAAAAATCAACTTCTGGTGTTTTTAAAGTGGATGCAGATGCGACTCTGACTTTGCCAATTAGTGGTTTAGAATTCATGGGATTCACTGTTGAAGGCAGTTATCAAAATAGTTTTGCAGGAGACCCTGCCTACGATGTTGTTTCTGTGCAGGGAGGAATCGTGTTTTCTCTGTTTAAGGAAGAGAGGTAAGCCATGACAATCGGATTAGGATTACTACTGGCAGCGTGCAAACAAGATTCATTTTTGGATAAACCAAGGGATGATTTTCCTGGTTACACAGAAAATCCCGATGACACTGGTTTTGTGGACACAGGCGAAACAGAAGAAATTTGCGAAACGGGCTTGGTTTATGAAACCGAGGAAGGCGAGTCCCTTTGCATTGTATTTGAGCACGATCAATTTGATGTCGATGAGTTCATTGGATCGAGTGTTCTTTTTGATATGAATGGCGATGGTGATAAGGATTTGTATGTGGCGACACCGGGTTCTCAAAATGATTTTATTTTACTGAATCAATCGGGGCTCTGGTCAAAAGTAGACGATACAAGTGGCACAGAGCTTTTTGGAGATAGTCGTTCTCTTTTAAAAGTGGATTTAGATGGCGATGGTGATGAGGATTTAATTCGCGCTCGCGCAGATTCAGTCGACGTTTTACAAAACACCGGTGGCGAAAGCCTTTTGTTTGATCAAACTTCCCTTGATGTGAGTTTGGCTCGCACCTTGCTTTTAAACCAGGATGACCTTTTTGTGGGCACCACCAATGGTTTGAAGGTTTTTCAACAAACAACAGATTGGGAGTTTGGTGAAAATTTGGCGTCTGATTTGAATGTTTTTGATGCTGGTGAAGCCAACGCGCTGGTTTCTGCAGATTTTAACGACGATGGTTTTTCTGATGTTTTTGTGTCCAATATCATTGGTGCTAATCGTGTGTTCGCTGGTCAAAAAGATGGGCGTTATGAGTTTATTGAAGAAGAGCTTGGTTTAGCGGGCAAAGGCTTTGATGCCTCGGTTGGTGCCATGGTGTTTGATCTTAATGGATCACAGTCTATTTTGGTTGGGTACGAAGACACGAGCGATGAGCTTTTTGTTAAAAATGATGAGGGCAAATATGAAGACCAGGCAGCTAAGTTTGAATTATCAAACGATGGATCCAGTTGTCTTTTTGCACAGCAACAATTGGTAGAAGAAGGTCCTCAGGTCATTGCTGTAGCGGGTTGCCACGAAACTGATTCTTTGCTTGTTGAACACCCTGTCTTGAATGGCTTTGGCAATATTGAAAGCTATGAGAATGTGGCAGAAGCGTTGGGTTTTGATAAAGAAGGTGTGGTGGGGATTCATCGCTTGGATTTTGATCAAGACGGGCGTGAAGATTGGTTGCTGGTGACCATGACGAATGGCATTCATCTTTTTTACGATCGTAGCTACACTGGGAATTTTAAATATTTTCCCTAGCCCCGCATCCTAAACTCCCTTAAACTAAATTCATGCCGTTTCAAAATTGGCGAAAACCATTACGCATTGGGGTGTTTTTATTTTTGGTTTTCTTAACCATCGTCATTTTATTCAATGCGGGTGATTATCGAGTAAGCATTTTGGACAAGGTGGCGTTTCATTTGCACGAAGCAGGGCATGTGTTTTTTCAGATCATCACGCTTTTTATGGGGCGTTTTTTGATTCTGATTGGTGGCACTGTTTTGGAAGTTGGTTTTCCTTTGGGCTTTGCGTTTTTACTTTTTAAAAATCAGGCGTTTTTTTCGGGATCTTGTTTCATTTGGTGGGCGGGCAAGATTTTCATTGGTGTGGGTGCTTACATGGCAGATGCCAGAGCGCAAAAAATTGTTCTGTTCCCACACATGCGGGCAGGCGTGCCTGGCGATTGGTATTATATTTTTGAAAGCCTGGGGCTTTTGAATTTTGATGTGATCATAGGGACGCTGGTGAAAATTTTTGGCGTGGTGACTATGGTTGCGGCGTTGTGGCTGGCGGGTTACTTTGCGTGGCATCAGCAGGATTTTGTGGAAGAGCCGGAAGAGCCCAATCTTTTATAGCCCCCAAGCGTTTACGACGCACAAAGAGCTTACCCGTGGCTTTCTCAAAGCGGGCTTGGTAAAGCACCACATCGGTGTAGGAAGAATCCCAGCCGGCAAGGGTCACAAAAATCAAATCTTTGTAGATATCACCATCTTGATAATAAGGTGCTTTGATCTCCTCATCGCTTGCACTAGCAGGATCTGTTAAAGCAGGATTTGGCGCAGCATCAGTGGTTTCGGTTTGGGCTGTTTCTTTGCCGGCTAAAGCGGCGTGAATGTCAGCAGGACCTTGAATGATTTTGTAACTTTGTTTTTGACGTCTGATTTTGGTTTCGATCAAAAAGTTCGCTACGTCTGTTGCGGCCACGCTGTCTTTTTCTAACACCTGATCGTCACGCAAAAGGGTTTCGGCTCCATCACTTTGTGAATGCAAAGGCAAAACGTTGTTGTCTTTGATCGCAAAGTAACCGTAGCTGCCAATGCCGCTTTGGTTAGGGTGCTCCAAGGCCAGGTTGTTCACGCTGACGCGCACAATTTGATGCGAGCTGATAAAAGGAAAATCAGTCACCAGCTGGGTTTCGTTCAAAGGCACATCTTGGGTGTTTAGCTTGGTTTGCAGGTGTTGTTTGACCGCATCAAAATACGGATTGTCTTGCGCGTGAACGCCGGTGATCAAAGAAAAAGTGAGTGCAAACCCAATTAAAAGCGAAGTGATTCTCATAAACGCGCCATCAGTCTGTTTAGAGCGAAAGTCAAGTGAGGTGCCACGGGCTTATTCCCCACACACCGAAAATAAAAACGCCTCTGTTTCAAGAGTGCGCACTTTGAATTCATGATCTTCAAATTTAATGATGATCTGATCAGAATCAAATTCTGCAACCTGCCAAGCGTGCCAACGCCCGTGCAAGCCGGTGCCAAAGGCTTTGGAAGCCGCTTCTTTAGCGGTCCAGCAGCGCAAGAGTTGGGTTGGGGAGCAGTCTTTAAGCATTTGTGATTCTTTGCGAGAGAACGCGCGCCCAATCCAATCGCCAATTGGCCGGGTTTTGATTTCCAAATCGATTCCAAATTTGTTTGTGTTTTGACTGGTGGCTGCCACCACGTACTCATCGGTGTGTGTGATTGAGAGTGCGGTTGCCAAAGGCTTTTTGTTGATTTGCAAAAAAGGTTTGCCTGATTGATTCTTGATGATTTCGATTTGAGAAAGAGAAGGGCGTGTCCCTTGGTCTTGGAGACTGTCGGTGTAGCAAATTTTTGCGGCTAGTCTGGCTAGCAGCCATTGTTCACGGCGTTTGTGTAAATCCGAAAAGTCTTGCCACTGTGTTTGTTCTTGGGGCGACAAACTTTGCAGCGCTTTGGCTTTGGTGTCTTCAGGCAAGTTCTGAATGGCAAAGCCACGAGCGTGCAAGCCGGTGCCGAACTGATCTTTGAGCCAGTTGTTGAGCGTTTTGTGAAATGACTCACTCATGCTTGTCGCTTTTGTTGTTATTTTTTGGAAAGGCAAGATCCAAAACCAATTGTTTTTGCTCAGGGAAACGCCAGTCAATTTTAAGAGCGCTTGCAGAATCAAACCACCCGACTTTGACTGTGACGGGAACGCCGCTGCCATCTTGGTGTTCCCAAATGCCGTCTTTTTGAGTTTTTTGTAAAAAATCAGGTGAGGGCGTGCAGCTAAAAAGCCGGAAGCCGTTTTCAAAACGCTTGATCTCCTTGCCAAGCATCAGTTGGTCACTCTTTTGCGCGGCATCTCCCAACACCTCTTCAAAGGTTTCGCGACAGGCGGTTTGCCAAGCCATTTCTTTGATGCCTTTTGCTTTGTTAAGCCAATCGCTTGTGCCGCCAGGAGGGCCAAATCCTTGGCCGTCGTCAATTAAAAGAATCTGAGCGTTTGTTTTAGTGGGTTTTGTGATAAGGCATCCGGCATTTCCAATGTTCTCAGCTGTTTGCGCCACAGTGGTCTGGCAATGCCTGGTAAAATCAAAAGCAGTTGAAGACGAGAGGCAGCCGCTTGTGAGCAAAGAAAGACCACACAAAGAGGAAAAAACAAGTATGATTTTGACAGTTTGCATGAGGCTTCGTTAGAACAGGCCTGCAAAAAGTGCATCCAATTTTTGGCGACTTAAAACTCGCGGTTTTGGTTTGAATTGGCTATACGCAGGGAGCGTTTAGCGCAAAAGGAGGAATGCTGTGGGAAGCATTGGATTACCAGAAATATTAGTGGTCTTATTAATTGCCTTTGTGATCTTTGGAGCCAAGCGTCTGCCAGAACTGGGCGCAGGTCTTGGTAAGGCGATTCGCTCGTTCAATAAAGGGGTTCGCGGCGAAGACGATCAAAAAGAATCAGCATCCATAGACGAAGGCAAGTCTGACGGGGCTTGATAAATCACATTTCATTGTGTGGTGACTCGTTTTCTAGGCATTTTTGCCCTGCGAATTGCTTCACTAAATAAGGGGGAATGTTATGTTTGAAGAATTTAAAAAATTTGCGATGCGTGGCAATGTTGTCGATATGGCTGTTGGCATCATCATTGGTGCTGCTTTTGGTAAAATTGTCACTTCGTTTGTTAACGACGTCTTAATGCCGCCAATTGGGCTTTTGATCGGTGGTGTTAATTTTAAATCTTTGTTCATTGCTCTTGGTCAGCAGCAATTTCAGTCGATTGAAGCGGCTAAAGAGGCAGGTGTTCCGGTCATTGCGTACGGTAGTTTTCTTCAGACCGTTTTTGATTTTATCCTTGTTGCCTTTGCTATCTTTATGGTCGTTAAAGCAATGAATAACCTAAAGAAAAAAGAGCAAGAAAAACCAGCTGAGCCTGCCAAACCTTCTCCTGAAGTGCAGTTGCTAACAGAAATCAGAGACTCTCTTAAAAAATAGGTTTTAATAGACTAACATGAAAACAACAGAAATCAGTCGCGAAAAAAAGTCTCTTATCATTGTCATGTTGGCTTTGTTGGTGGGGTTCTTGTACGTCATGGGGCCTTTTTTACGTCCCATGATTTTAGCCAGCATCATTGTGGTGATTTTTTACCCCTTGTACTCAAAAATAGTCTCTGCTTGCAAAGGGCGGCGCAAAGTGGCTTCGCTGGTGAGCACGCTGCTCATTTTTAGTTTACTCATTGTGCCCAGCTCTTGGATCACAACCATTCTGATTCAGGATCTTTACAATTACATTGGCAATCTCAATCTTAAAGAAACCTTCTCGAACTTTTTCACAACCGAGTTTTACAGCTTGTATGTTTTGCCGGTGGTGAATCAAATCGAGACGCAGTACCAAACCAAAATCAATATTTTAGGGGTGCTCACCAATTTTGGTAAGCAGGTGGGTGCTTACATTTACGATTACTCACCAACTGTGTTGCTGGGGACTTTTAATTTTATCTTTGCGTTCTTTGTGATGATCGCGGGCATTTACTTTTTATTTTTAGAGGGCGAGTCGCTCACCAAAGTTTTTTTAGACGTGTCGCCTTTGCGCGAAACCCATGAGCGTCGCTTGATCAAAAAACTGCGCGATACAATCAATGCCAGCATTTATGGCTACATTGTGACGGGGTTGGTGCAAGGCTTTGTGGCTGCGGTGATTTTTGCTCTTATTGGTCTTGATGCCTTTGTGCTGCTTGGCACACTGACTTTTTTCATGTCTATGGTGCCCATTGTTGGTTCGGCTGGTGTTTGGGGGCCGGTTGCCGTGTGGTTATTTTTGCAAGGGCAAAGCTGGGAAGCCGCAGTGGTGTTTGTGAGTGGTGCTGGCGGCATCTCGATGATGGATAACTTTTTAAAACCCATTCTGATCGAAGGCCAGATCAAGATTCATCCACTTTTGATTTTCTTTTCGTTATTTGGTGGCATCCAGCTCTTTGGTCCATTGGGGATTCTCTTTGGTCCTGTGATTTCAGCTTTATTGGTGGCCACCATTAATATATATAGAGAAGAGTTTGTTTAAAATTTCATAAAAGAGTTGAGTAAAAAGGATAACAAATCATGAGTCAGCAAAAAGAAAACCCCTACCGACAACAACGTCTCGAAAAAGCCGATCGTCTGCGCGAAGCCGGTATTAATCCCTATGGCAACAAGCTCAAGGCCGAAAACCTTGCCAAAGACATTTTGGCAAAATACGATGGTCTCAAAAAAGAAGAGTTAGAAGCCAATCCTGTCACTGTTGATTTGGCGGGACGTGTGATTGCGGTGCGTTCTTTTGGTAAAGCGGGCTTTTTGCGCATTCGCGATCGCTCTGGTCTTTTGCAAGCGTATTATCAAAAAGGCAAAATGGGTGAAGACGGCGATGTCGTTCTTAAAAATTTAGAAGTGGGCGATTTGGTTTGCGTGAAGGGCACTTTGTTCCGCACAAAAACAGATGAGCTCACCATTCAAGCGGACTCTTTGGGCATGGTCACCAAAGCCATAGAGCAATTGCCCGAAAAATGGCATGGCCTGACCGACGTAGAAGCGCGCTACCGTCGTCGTTATGTCGATCTCATTGCCAACCCCGAAGTCAAAGATGTGTTCGAAAAGCGCTCACGCATTGTGTCTTTTATTCGCCGCTATTTAGAAGAGCGCGAGTTTTTAGAAGTCGAAACGCCCATGATGCACCCGATTCCTGGTGGTGCCAAGGCGCGTCCCTTTGTGACTCATCACAACACACTCGATATGGAATTGTTTTTGCGAATTGCTCCCGAACTTTACCTGAAACGTTTGGTTGTGGGTGGCATTGAACGTGTGTTCGAAATCAACCGTAACTTTCGTAACGAAGGCATCAGCACGCAACACAACCCAGAGTTCACCATGTTGGAATTTTACATGGCGTATGCCAATTACGAAGATCTCATTGAACTCACCGAAGACATGCTGAATAAACTTGCGGTGGAAGTTTGTGGATCCGAAGTGGTTTCTTACCAGGGCAAAGATTTGAGCTTTGCCAAACCTTTTGCGCGCTACACCTTACTAGAAGCCTTGCAAAAGCATTTGGATTTGTCAGAAAGCGATGTTCAAGATCGTCAAAAACTTTTGGCCTGTTGTGAACAAAACCGCATTAAAATCAAAAATGCCGATTCTGTTGATCTGGGTATTGTTCAGCTCACTTTGTTTGAGGAGCTGATCGAAAACAAACTCATCTCCCCAACATTCATCACGCATTACCCAACCTCGGTTTCGCCTTTGAGTCGTAAAAACGATGACAACGGTGACATCACCGATCGCTTCGAGCTCTTCATTGCGGGTCGAGAAATCGCCAACGCGTTTTCTGAATTGAACGATCCTGTTGATCAGGCCGAGCGTTTTCGTTCGCAAGTGGAAGAACGCGAAGGCGGCGATGACGAGGCCATGTTCATGGATCACGATTACGTCAAAGCGTTGGAATTCGGCATGCCTCCCGCAGCGGGCGAGGGCATTGGCATTGATCGTTTGGTCATGCTGCTCACTGACGCGGCGTCTATTCGCGATGTGATCTTGTTCCCGATCCTTCGAAAAGAAAGTGGCGGCGAGGCCTAAACGCGCATGCGTGATTTGCAAAGTCAGCTAGCTCTTCGTTTTTTGTTTTCGGGGCTTAAAGGCAGAGGACTCAAGGCTTTTACGGCGGTGTCAGTTTTAGGCATTGCCTTGTCGGTGTTTGTGTTTCTTCTGATTCAAACCTTGATTCTGGGGCTTGGCGAAAAAACCAAAGACAGTTTGTTGGGCATTGAGGCTCCTGTTGTGGCTGTGGGGTCGCATCAAGATTTACTCACTTTGCAGGCCAATCTGTTGGCGCGTCGGATTGTTGATCGTGACGAAGTTCTTTTGGTGCAGGATTTTCAAGGGCTGCTTTCGTTTCAGGATAAAACCCCTTTTGCGGTTTTGGTGCGCGCGGTTCCCAAACGTTTTTTTACAACGCAAAATAAAATACAGCTCTGGTTGTTTGATGAACCCTTTGCCGAACAAAATGAGGAGCAGGTGAGCAAAGCCTTGAGCCAATCTTGGGATCAGCTTGCCGATCAGGTTTTGTTAGGAGAAAACCTTTTGGCTCAGTTGGGTCTGGTGGGGATTAGCGAGCCACAGCTTAAACTGATGCATCCTTTTGCCGATGTGGGGCCTTCGGGGCAATTGGAGCCGCATCAACTCACTGTGACTATCAAAGGCATGTTCAGCACAGATCACTTAGAAACCGACCAGTCTACCGTTTTGGTTTCGCCAAAGTTTATGGCCCGCATGGCGCCAGCCGTTTTTTTAGAAAACAAACTTTTTTTGTACCCGCGGGGTGATTTGCAAAATTTCATTACGCAAGCCACCGTTTTTTTAAAGGCAAGCCCCAGTGTGAAGATCATCACTTGGCAAGAGCGCCACGCGCAATTGCTCAAAGCCATGAGTTTTGAAAAATTGGTGTTTTTTGCTGTGTTCTTTTTTCTGCTGATGGTGGCCAGTGTGAACATTGCGGGTCTCATAGGCTTGTTTGGTCTGGCGCATTCCAAGTCCTTGGCGATTTTATTGAGCTTGGGCCTGAGTCTTCAAAAAATCAAAGCGGTGTTTTGTCGTATTGGCTTTTTGTTGGGATTCTTTGGTGCCTTGGCCGGTATTTTATTTGCGCTGGTGCTTGTGAGCAGCGCGCAGCATTTTGATTGGCAATTGCCTGCGGCCTATGGGTTCACAAAATTGCCGCTGCGATTTGATTGGGTGTCTGCTAGTTTGTTATTTGTGTTTTCGCCTTTGTTGTCGACCCTGGTGGCTTTATTGCCTTTGTGGCGTTGGAAAAAACAATCGTTTTGTGATGTGTTGAGGGATTTGGGATGATGTTGTTTTTAGCAAAACGGTTTTTAGGGCAAAAGAACGAACGCAGTGTGCGCTCGCAAATCATGCTCATTAGTTTTTTGGGACTGCTTTTTGTTTCGGCCTTTGTGATTGTGGCCTTGGCTATTTTATCGGGATCGCAAAAAGTGTACCGCGATGCCGTGCTTAACTTTAACGCGCACATTCTTATTTTTCATCAAGATGGCCTTTATGAACACGAAGTGAAAAGCATCAATGCGTTTCTTTTGGAAAACACGCAGGGGTTTCATGCGTCGGGGTATCAGTATCACGAGATCTTGGTGCCCACCAAATTGGGTTTAAAGCCTGTGATTGTAAAAGGCATTGAGCTTGCGCAAAAAAAAGAAGTTTATCCTTTGTCTTGGCAGGAAGAAAAAAACTTTTCGGGAGATGGCGCGTATCTTGGCAAAGAATTGTACCGTAGTTTGCAAGCAAGAGGCGAGACCTTCTCTTATATAAATGCCAAAGAGGGCTTGTCGTTAAAACAGAGCTTGCGCATTGCGGGTCAGTTCGAGAGCGGCTACTTTGATTTTGATGAGCGTTTTGTTCTGATGGATTTGGCTTTGTTGCGTAAAACTTTTTCTAAAGCACAGCAGGTCGAAGGCTTGGAGATTCGCTTGAATCATGTCGAAGAACTGGATGTCGTAGCAGAGGCGTTGTGGCAAAAGTTTGGAGATGATTTCGAGATTCAAACTTGGAAAGAACTGAACCACAGTTTATTCGAAGCCCTTAAGTTAGACCGCACGGTGGTGTTTTCGGTGAGTTTGTTGGTGGTGATGATCGCGTGCTTAAACTTTTTTGGTTTTCTCTTTTTGTTTTTTATGGAGCGGCGCCGTGAGTTTCTCTTATTGAATCGTTTGGGGCTGTCAAAACAAGGCTTAGGTCGTTTGTTGGTTTTTGTGGGCTTAAGCGTTGGTGGTGCTAGCGTTGGTCTGGGCAGTGTTTTGGGTTTGGCCTTTGTGTTTTATTTGCACAAAGTGGGCATTGCTTTGGACCCGACTGTTTATTTTGTGGATCGTGTTCCTGTGTTTTTGGAACCCATTTGGATTGTTGCTTTTGTGAGCGGGGCATTACTTTTGTGTTGGCTCACGGCTCAGTTGGCAGGCATGGTGCTTTTAAAAGATAAAAAGGCCTGATGATTTACATGATATTTAAAAAACGATACAGGGTGGATTGTGCTTAAAGTTCAAAATCTGAGTAAAAAATTTGCGCAACATGGCGCCACAGTGAGCGCGTTGAGCGATGTCAGCTTTGAATTGCCCGCTGGGGCTTCTTTAGGGGTCACGGGTGAGTCGGGTGCGGGCAAATCCACACTTTTGAATTTATTGGGTGGGCTCGAAAAACCAAGTGCGGGGCAAATCACATTTAATGATCGTGATCTTTTGCGCATGACAGATCAAGAAGAAGCAAAATTTCGTCAGCAAGATTTGGGATTTATTTTTCAGTTTCATCAACTCCTGGAAGATTTTTCTGTTTTAGAAAACGTCATGATGCCTTTGCTCATTGGCGGGACTCCGCGTCAGCAAGCAGAAGAGACAGCGCAGATTTGGTTAGACAAAGTCGGCATTGCTCACACGGCCAAGCGTTTTCCCAAAGAGGTTTCTGGTGGGGAGCAACAAAGAGCTGCCATTGCGCGCGGTTTGATTCACCGGCCTTGTTTGGTGTTGGCCGATGAACCGACAGGAAATTTAGACGAAGGCAATGCGGATCACGTTTTCGAATTGCTTTGTGATCTCAATCATGATTTAGGAGCCACTCTTGTCATGGTCACCCATCATGCTGATTTTGCTAAGAGATTGACTCATCACATGGTTTTAAGGGATGGCCAAATTAAGAATTGGCAAACCAATCTCAAATGATATTGGCTTAGAGCCGCGCGTACTTTTAAGACAGCAGGGTCAGGGCGCGGCGATTTTTTTGGATACCGGATGTTCAGAAGTTTTGTCCTTATATTTATATTACTCTTCCCCCAAATTGCTTTGGCAGGGGCGCGTGTCAAAAGCATCAACTTTGTTGGTTTGCAATCGGTGCCAGAGTCTTCCGTGCGTTCTCGCATTTCGACTCAGGAAGGCAGCGAGTACTCTTCCAAAATCATTCAGAGTGATATCAAAAAACTCTACGAATCAGGCTTGTTCTCTGATGTTTCCGTAAAAAAACGAAATGCTTCTGGGGGAATCGATCTGAGTTTCCAACTGATCGAAAAGCGCAGCATTGGGAAGCTCACTTTTAAGGGCAATAAGAAGCTCAAAGCCAAAGAATTAAAAGCCGCGCTCAAGGTCACGGAACTAGAACTCCTAGATATGGCGCGCGTGGCGGAAACCAAGGCGGCCATTCGTAAGCTCTACGAAGAAAAAGGCTATTATCTTGTTGATATCAATACAGAAATTGAGCCCTTTGATGCCGATAACAATCAAGTCGAATTGATTTTCCAAATCAAAGAAAACAATAAGGTTAAAGTCCGCCGCATTCAATTCATTGGCAACAAGGCTTTTTCTGATTCCAAGTTGCGTAAAAAGCTTCGCAGCAAAGAAAAGGGTACTTTTTCGTTTTTGTCGTCGTCAGGCAAGCTCGATCACGACAAGCTCATGGCTGATTTGCAGCTTTTGCGTTTTTACTATTTAGATAACGGCTACTTGCGCGTGAAGGTGGGTGACCCCACAATCAGTCTGACCCGCGATAAAGAGGCCATTTACATTTCGATCCCGGTCCACGAGGGCGAGCAGTTTAAAGTGAATAGTGTGGAGCTGGCGGGCGATATCTTAACCACGCCGCAGGAATTATCAGAAGATTTGTCTCTTAAAGTTGGCGAGACTTACCGCAAATCCCAAGAAATGGAAGATGTGAACAAGCTCAAAGCGGTTTATGGCGATCAGGCCTACGCGTTTGCGAACATCATTCCTTATATTGAGGCCGACGACGACAGCAAAGAAGCCAAAGTTGTTTATTACATCCAAAAAGGCCCTAAAATCATGATCGACAAGGTCATCATCAAGGGCAACGATGTCACGCGCGATAAAGTCATTCGTCGTGAACTCAAATTGGTCGAAAATTCATTTTTTAGTCAATCCGATCTCGAGCTTTCCAAGTTACGTCTTTATCAACTGGGTTATTTCGAAGAAGTGAATCTTTCGATCCCGCGTGGTTCCAAAGAAAACACCGTGGATTTGGTGGTCGAGGTCAAAGAGAAAAACACCGGGACTTTTAGTATTGGTGCGGGTTTCTCGACTCTCGAAAGTTTTATTTTTACAGCCACTGTTCAAAAGGAAAACTTCTTTGGTCGTGGCTGGTCAGGTGGCATTCAAGCCAATTTGTCTAAATTACGCCAAGACATTGTGGTTTCCATGTCTGATCGCTACTTTTTGGACACCAAATGGTTCTTTGGGGTGACTTTCCAGCGCTTTCAATCGCAGCTGAACTCTGATTTTGATCAAAACCGTTTTGGTGGTTCGGTCAGCTTTGGTCGTGAGCTTTTTGATTTCTTTAATTTGCGCGTGGGTTACCAAATCGACGATGTCGAGGTCACAAACTTTTCATCCCAGGTGCCGCAGTTTTTTCAAAAGAATGCTTCTGGTTTGACCAGTGCTCTTTTTGGAACTGTGATTTACGATCGCCGTGACAACCGCATTTCGACCAAAAAAGGTTTTTACACCTCGGGCACGGTCGAATGGTCGAGCGATTACATGGGTGCCACCAACGAGTACGTGAAAATGACTTACGACACGCGCGTGTTTATTCCTTTACCGCTCAACTTTGTTTTAAAAGGACGCGGCATGGTTGGCTATATTGAGTCAACAGAATCAGACCCCGTTGGTCTTTTTAACCGCTTTTTCTTGGGTGGCATCAACACATTGCGTGGGTACGATTTGAACTCAGTGGGACCAGAACTCAACGTGCCGCAAACAGCTGTGGGTGGTGATTCCAGTTTCACATACGGCGGCAACAAAATGATGTTGTTTAATGCGGAGCTCGAGATTCCTATTTACGCACCGGCAGGCATTGTGGCGGTGGCCTTCTTTGACGCGGGTAATTCTTTTGCCGAGCATCAGAACTACAGCTTCAATGGCATCAAAATGAATTACGGCACTGGCTTCAGATGGCAATCTCCTTTTGGGCCTTTGCGCTTTGAATGGGGCTTTCCGATCAATCGTGAGCCAGGGCGATCTGGGGTTGTGTTTAACTTTACCATCGGACAAAGCTTTTAAAATTTAAACCTTTAGCCAGATTCACACGTTAAACCAGGCTGATAAAAGGGGTTTAGAGTCAAAGTCGTTTGATTTTTATGCATTTAACTGTTTAACAAGAATCATCAGGGAAAAGATTCTGGTCATTGTTCGCAAGGGGCGAGCATTCTGGGTTTTATCTCAACTTGTTGTTATTTTGGAGGAAAAACATGTTTCGTAAATGGATTGTGACAGCACTTGTAGCCGCATTGATGACATCAGCGGTTGTTTCGACTGTTCAGGCTGCAGAGAAGATCGCCTTGGTGAGTTTACAGCAAGCCTTGAATGAAGTGAACGATGGCAAAAAGGCGAAGCAAAAATTAAAGAAAGATTTCGAGTCTAAGAAAAAGCAATTGGATGGCATGAAGTCCGAATTAGAAAAATTAAGCCAAGAGCTTGATAAACAAAAAATGGTTTTATCTGGTGAAGCTTTGGCGCAAAAGAGACAAGACCTTCAGGCCAAATTCATTGACCTTCAAAACAAGGCAGCCACTTACGAGCGTGAGCTAAAGATGCAGGAAGCAGAAAGTGCTAAAAAAATCCTCACAAGCTTGCGTGAAATTGTTCTCGAAATTTCTAAAAAAGAAGGGTACACCTTGGTGATTGAGAACTCAACCGACACTGTTTTGTATGCTTCCACTGGAGAAGACATCACTCCAAAAGTGATTGCTGAATACAATAAAAAATAAGTTTATTAGTCGGTTAAATCGATATCTTTGACGTAATGGGTCACTGTTTTGTTCTCAAAGCAGGACCCATTTTTTTTGGGGAGGGTCTATGAGGCCGGCTGTCGACCTTAAGTCATTAAAATCATTTGCCTGTCCAAGTTGTGGTGGCGAAAAGCTTCTGCCAACCAAAGAAAAGATCATCATTTGCCAAGGTTGCCTCATGGGTTACCGAGTCAAAGGCGACGTTCCTGATTTTCGCATAGATCAAGCGATATCCTTCAAGAAAAAGATTAGTAAAATGGCGCAAGGGCTTAATGTTTTGCTCACTGTTTTATCGAGCACAAGCAAAGGCCAAACACGGAGTTTGCGTTTGGGGCATTGTGTTGTGGTTGGTCGCAACCGCGTGTCTGATTTTGATGGCGACCGCACTGTGGTCATGAAGCCGAGTGAGTTTTCGTTTTCTAACCTCAATTCAGAGAATATTGGTCTGATTGAGCAGTATTTATCACGAAAAAACAAAGAAACAGGCAAAAAGCAGGCTGTTTCAAGACAAAATGGACATGTTTTGGGTGATTACACCCGTGATCCTGACTTATTGATCGAAGACCCTTCTGTTTCGCGTTCTCATGCCGTGTTGTTTCAGGACGAAACCGGTTTGGCCTTGCTCGATTTGGTCAGTAAGAATGGAAGTTATGTGAATGGCAAAGAAGTTGAGTTCACAAAGTTGAAGCACAACGATGTTGTCAACGTGGGCCAGGTGAGCGTGAAGGTGAGTTTTCTCTAAAATAAACCAAAACAAAGCCCTGTTTTTGGTTTAAGACAATTACTTTAAAAAATATCTATAAGAGGTTGATTTTTATGTATTCTATGACTGGTATGGGACGTGCTTCGGGTAAGGTTTTGGGTTTTCCGGTGCGGGTCGAAATCAAAAGTGTGAATCACCGTTTTTGCGAGGTGAATTTTCGGGCCCCAGGAAAATACGCGATGTTGGAGCTCTTGGTGCAGAAATTGGTCAAAAATAAGGTTTCAAGAGGGCGTGTTGATGTCTTTATTTTTGAAGAAAAGGCCGCTGAAATGGCCGAGACAGATTCTGCAGCTTATCAAAATTACTACGATTATTTAACATCAATCCAGAAGTGTTTGGGGCTAAAGGCCGAGATCGATTTTGGCCTATTGGTGTCTGGGGCGGCCTCTTGGAGCCAGAAAAGTGTGGATGCTGACGAAGCTTGGAGTGAGCTAAAGCCGGTGGTCGAAAGCGCCCTAAAAGAGCTTGCGAGCATGCGGAAAAAGGAGGGGGACGAGTTAGACAAATTTTTTAAAGAGTCCCTGCTAACACTTCAAAAAATAACTAAAAAAGTAGAGGGCGCGTTACCCGCTGTCCAAAAATCCTTAGAAGATAAACTACGTGAACGCATTGGGAGTCAGTTGCAAGACGAGGCGCGTTTGGATGAACAGCGTCTGCACAGCGAGGTTTTGTACTATCTGGACCGTCTTGATATCTCAGAAGAGATCGAAAGATTACATTGTCATTTTAAGCACTTAGATGAGATTTTGCACACCGATGAACCTCTTGGCCGTAAAGTGGATTTCTTGGTGCAAGAGTTAAACCGTGAGTTTAACACTATAGCCTCAAAGTCTCAAAATGCCGAGATTTCTCAAACCATTGTGGAAGCCAAATCCACGCTCGAAAAATTCCGCGAACAGATTCAAAACGTCGAGTGACGACGTTCTTGGGCCGTTCAGGGGTAAGTTTAAACATAAGTATTTGTAATATTTTAATAAAAATAAATAAATTAAAGTTATAGTTTAATTTTTTCTGATTCTATTTCCAGGGAATTGGGAAAGCTTGGGCCAAGATGTGTTGCAGGTCTTTGGTCTTAAAGCATGGGTCCATTTTTTACTCCGTCTTCATTTTCTCTGTATCGACAGAGTGACATATATATAGTAGAGGCGCGATCATGATTGAAGCGTTGGCTAAAGGAATATTACTAGGTGGTTCTTCAGGTTTGGCGCCAGGTCCCTTGATGACTTTGATGCTTCTGGAAACAATTCGGAGTGGATTGAAAAATGGAATCAAGGTGGCCTTGGTTCCTTTGATCACCGATGGGCCGATTATCGTTGGGATAATATATTTATTTGGATATATTCCAAACAGGGAATTTTTTCTGGCCATTTTGAGTTTACTTGGTGGCTTGGTTATTTTGGCGATTGCTTGGAAGACTGCGAATATGCCTCCATTGGAATTACCAGAAGAAGGAGGGCGACTTCAAAGCTCTGCCTTGCGACAGGGGATTTTGGTTAATTTTTTTAGCCCCCATCCTTATTTGTTTTGGTTTTCTGTTGGGGTGCCTTTGTATTTTAGTTTGGCAGCCCAAAACGACACAGCTGAATTTGGTTCCAGCGGGATCGTTTTTATTATTTCTTTTTATGTGACCTTGATTGCCGTGAAGCTAGCCATTGCGGCAACCGCTTTTCAGTTTCGCTCTTTTTTTCAGGGAAAAGCTTATTTGGTCACGACTAAAATCTTAGCTCTTTGTTTGGGCTGGTTTGCATTTGTCTTGGTTCGGGATGGGGTGTCGTATCTGATCAAATTTGTATAAGGTGTAAACTCCTTGTTTTCCGCGGTGAAAAAGGATTTACAATTTGGATCAGATTTGATTTATGCAGCCCCTCAATTAAGCAAAGGTTTTTCTTTGTACTTTTATGGTGGGCGTAGCTCAGTTGGTTAGAGCGCCAGGTTGTGGCCCTGGAGGCCGGGGGTTCAAATCCCCTCGTTCACCCCAAAAAAAATGGTGGCCCATCTCGTAAGAGTTGGGCTATTTTTTTTTGGTTGATGGTCGATAGTTCATAGTAGATAGGACCCCTCATGTGCGGAATTGTTGGTTACATCGGAGATCAAAAAGCGGAACCCATTTTGATGAATGGTCTGCGTTGTTTGGAATACCGTGGGTATGATTCAGCCGGATTGGCTTTTTTGTACAAAG
Organism: Deltaproteobacteria bacterium; assembly: GCA_024233595.1. Classification (GTDB taxonomy): domain Bacteria; phylum UBA10199; class UBA10199; order UBA10199; family JADGCS01; genus JACKPK01. Next base: position 83,357 of record JACKPK010000001.1, on the reverse strand, counting down.
GCGATTTTCAAATTGCCAGGGCCAAGGGCAAGCTCAGCGAGCTCGAACAAAAAATCCAAGACAAAAATTTTCCAGCCACCATTGGCATTGGGCACACTCGTTGGGCCACGCATGGCAAGCCAGACGAAATCAACGCGCACCCGCATTTTTCAAAAGATGTGGTTTTGGTTCACAATGGCATCATCGAAAACTACCGCGAGCTCAAATCTCGTCTTTTAGAAAACAAACATCAGATTGTTTCCGAAACCGATACCGAAATCATCTGTCACCTCATCCAAGATCACTTGGACCAGGGCAAAGAATTTGAATCCGCTTTGCACGCTGCTTTGGCAGAATTGCATGGCGCATTTTCCTTAGTCATTTTGCACCGCGCTGATCCCGAAACCATTTACACAGCTCGCATGGGATCCCCCTTGGTTGTGGGACAAAAGCAGGGCGAAAGCTTTGTTGCCAGCGATATCCCCGCCTTACTCGCGCACACCAATGATGTGGCGTATTTGCATGACGGCGAAATGGCTGTTTTGAGTCGTAACGGCATTCGCTTTACTGATTTTAAAGGCAATGTGGTGGAAAAAGAATTCAATCGCATCACGTGGACAGCTGCGCAGGCCGAAAAATCCGGCTACAAGCATTTTATGCTCAAAGAGATTCACGAGCAGCCACGTGTTTTGGCCGACACCCTCATGGGGCGTGTTCACCGTGACACATTAGATGTCGACTTGGCAGAGGCCAATGAGCTTTTAAAACAAATTGCGCATAATGATCGCGCGCAAATTCAAATCATCGCTTGCGGCACCAGTTGGCACGCCGGTTTGGTTGGTAAGTATTGGATCGAAAACTTGGCAAAGATTCCTGTGAGCGTCGATCTCTCTAGCGAATTTCGTTATCGTCAACCTTTGGTCAATGACAACACTTTGGTGGTGGCCATCAGTCAGTCTGGTGAAACCGCGGACACCTTAGCAGCCATTCGCGAAAGCAAACAGCGCGGCGCTAAAGTGCTTTCCATTTGTAATGTTTTGGAATCCAGCATCCCGCGCGAATCGGACCAAACTGTTTACACTCTGGCGGGACCCGAAATCGGTGTGGCCAGTACAAAGGCCTTCACCACCCAAATGGCAGTTTTGTACATGATTGCGGTCAAGCTTGCGTTTTATGGTGAGCATTTAGAAAAAAGCGAGGCTGCTGATCGTATTCAGGCTTTATTGGAATTGCCCAATGTGATGAAAAGCTTTTTGCGCAAAGGCATGGCCTCGTTAGATAGCATTGTCGAAAAAATTTACCAGCAAGAGCATTGCTATTTTCTTGGGCGTGGCATGCAGTTTCCGATCATGCTCGAAGGTGCTCTTAAACTCAAAGAGATCAGCTATGTTCACGCCGAAGGTTATGCCGGTGGCGAGATGAAGCACGGTCCCATTGCCCTTATCGAAGAGGGCATCCCGGTTGTGGCGTCAGCGATTCGAGACGATCTTTATGAAAAGATGATTTCGAACGTGCAAGAGATCAAAGCCCGTGGGGCCATGGTGTTTGCTTTGGTGAGTGAGGGCGATGAAGATCTGGCTGATCAGTTTGACGATGTCATTGCCATTCCTAAAACACACGCGGATCTTAATCCATTCTTAACAACGCTTCCTTTGCAGCTCTTGGCTTATCATGTTGCCGACCGCAAAGGCACCGATGTTGATCAACCACGTAATCTGGCAAAATCGGTTACGGTGGAGTGAGTGTAGTGGCCGCTCGAGAGCGGCCATGTGAAGAGGGCTGCTCTCGAGCAGCCACTACATAACGCATAAATATTCGTTGAATGAGAAAGAATAAATACAAATACAAATACCTCCTGAATGTTAGGTGGTCTGAAGAAGACGAATGTTTCTTTGGAGATTTTCCTGAATTGCCTGGTTGTGCTACTCATGGTGATACGGCACAAGAAGTTATCGATAACGCTAACGACGCAGTGGCTACCTGGGTTGCGGCCGCAAAAAAAGCCAAGATCTCTATCCCTGAGCCAGTGGCTACAAAAAGTTGGTCTGGAACCTTTACGACTCGCATTGATCCAGAAATTCATCGATTGCTTGCTGTTAAAGCCAAGCAAGCAGGAAAAACTCTCAATAAGTTTGTTCAGGATTTACTGCGTAATGCGGTGGTTTAAATCACCCATCCTGAATCTGATTCACTGCATCATGAAATGCTCGCAAACACGAAACCTTTGTTTGCAATGGGCGATAATAAACATAGAATCATGAACATCTGCGTTTGCTGTTTTGTTTAAGGAAAACAGGCAAGTGGCGTGGATTATTTGGAGGTTTTATATGGCAGGAATGACAAACCCTTATCCTGGTTTGGCGGCTGTAGCGAGTATGGCAGGGTTTCCTTTGGGACCGATTGGCATGGGTGGTGCTCATTCTGTAGCATCTAGAGTTTTAGGTTTAGGTTCTAGGAGTCGTGCTATTGCCTCAGGGTTTGAATTAGCTGAAACCAAGTTGAATCAAATAATTGATTGTGTAGGTGGACCAGTTTCTCCTGCAACAAAGCGATTGTATGATTATCGAAAGCAAATCTTGGGTTATTAACGTTCAACGAGACAATTCAAACAAACACCTACTAGTCTCTTGCTCCTTGTCCCTAATCCCTTCGACTAGCTCAGGGCAGGCTAAACGAAATGAGTCGAAGTGTACTTGTCCTGAGCGAATGAAATGAGTCGAAGGATTGACTCCCCCTTATTTCCCTGCAATGGCATCGCTCTTATGAGTCGATTTCCACTGAATCCTAAACAAAAAGAAGCTGTGTTACACAAAGAGGGGCCTTTGCTCATTTTAGCAGGAGCGGGCTCTGGCAAAACCCGTGTGCTTGTCGAGCGCATGATTCATCTGATTCGCGAAGAGCGCGTGTCGCCATGGAATCTTTTTGCCGTGACCTTCACCAACAAAGCCGCGCGTGAAATGAAAAACCGCGTGATGGAGTCCTTGGGGCCCGCAGCGCAGGACCTTTGGATTTCGACATTTCACTCGTCTTGTTTGCGCATTTTGCGTCGCCATGCTGAGGACCTTGGTTTTGAAAAGGCCTTTGCCATTTACGATGACTCTGATCAAAAGACCGCGCTTAAAAAAGTGGTGGCGGATCTGAATCTCAGCGATAAAATTTACAAACCCAAAACCATTCAGTTTCACATCAACCGCGCTAAGAACGAAGGCCTGGGCCCAGAAGATTTTGCCACCGAAGGCGATCATTTTTTAACCAAGGTTCACGAGATTTTTACGATTTATCAAAAAGAGCTCAAGCGTAACAACGCCATGGATTTTGGCGATCTCATCAATTACGTGCTCAAGTTGTTCACCAATAAGCCCGAAATCCTGGGTCATTACCAAGAAAAATTTAAATTCATCATGGTAGACGAGTACCAAGACACCAACCTTTGTCAGTACAAACTCATCAAGCTTTTGGCGAGCAAGTACAAAAATGTGTGCGTTGTCGGTGATGATGACCAAAGCATTTATAAGTTTCGCGGTGCCGAGATCCGAAACATTTTGGATTTTCAAAAAGACTATCCCGATGCCAAGTGCATTCGCTTGGAACAAAATTACCGTTCCACACAGACCATTTTAAATGCAGCCAACGCAGTGATCCGTGGCAATAAAGGCCGTATGGGCAAGGAGCTGTGGACAGAAAATAACGATGGTGATTCGATCAAAGTTTTTGGTGGCATGGGTGAAAAAGACGAAGCCAAATTTGTGGTGGGACGCATTAAGGAATTGCGTGAGGAACACGCTTTAAAAGATTTTGCTGTGTTTTATCGCACCAACGCGCAGAGCCGCGCTTTTGAAGACGAAATGCGCCGCAATCGTTTGGCGTATAAAATTTTTGGTGGCACCAAATTCTACGACCGCATGGAAATCAAAGACATGATGGCTTATTTAAAAGTGCTGGTGAACCCTGCTGATGCCATCAGTTTAAAGCGTGTTATTAATGTGCCAGCGCGTGGCATTGGCAAAACCACGGTCGATAAAATCGAAGACCTGGCCACGCAAAAGGGCATTAGTTTTTGGGAAACACTTTGCCAGGTGGGTGATCCCGCGTTGGGTCTTAATGTGAATGCGGGCACGGCTAAAAAATTATCAAGCTTTGTGGCCATTGTGCAAAAGATCAACCGCGCGCGTGCCGAAATGCCTTTGTCTGATTTTTTACCGTATTTGTACGAAACATCGGGTTACTGGCAGATGCTCGACAAAGAGAAAACAATCGAAAACGAAAGCCGCAAAGAAAACCTCACCGAATTATCTTCTGTTTTAGATGAGTACATCGACATGGAAGAGGTGCCAACACTCGAAGGCTTTTTGGATCAGATCTCTTTAGCCAGCGGGGTCGATGAATTAGACGAGGGCGATGATTTTGTGACCCTCATGACGATTCACTTGGCAAAAGGTTTGGAATTCCCCGTGGTGTTTTTGGTGGGGTTGGAAGAAGGTATTTTCCCACACAACCGCAGTCTGGATAATCAGGAAGACTTAGAAGAAGAGCGTCGTCTTTGTTACGTGGGCATGACACGGGCCGAGAAAAAATTGCATTTGAGTTTTGTGAATGAGCGCAAAATTTTTGGAACCAATCTTTATAATTTTCCCAGTCGCTTTTTAGAAGAGATCCCTTCTGAGTTTGTTGAAACAGTCACCCTGGAAGAAGACGATGACAAACCATGGGCGTCGGCTTCGGCTATGATGAATCGCAAAAAACTTTACGAAGAACGCAATCAGCAGAATCAATTTGATGATGGCTGGTCACAGCCTGTTTCTTATGGGCAGGGGAACCGCAGCGAACCTTACGCCAAGCCTTATCGTGCTCAGCAGGCTGGTCAGCGTCAAGGTGGTTTTCGCCAAGCGACTCGTGCCGGGGTGAGTAACACCATTAAGCGCAAACCTGCTGCACGCAACGAAACCACCATTGATCTTGAATACGCTCAAACTGAAGGCATGCCGATCAAAAAGGGCGCGCGCGTGCGTCACGCTGTTTTTGGCGATGGCAATGTTTTGGGATTTGAAGGTGCTGATGACAAGCTCAAGATCATGGTGAAGTTCAAAACAGGCGTGATGAAAAAGCTGCTTTACAAACACGCGCATCTCGAGGTTTTAAGGTAGCATGAAAACACCGCCTCTTAACGACAACGAAAAACGTCTTTTGATTTTGTTTTTTGCCTTGGCTGGGGCAGGGGTTTTGCTGTCGGTGATTTTGCCTTTTGTTTTGTGACTAATTTAACGTTTGCGTCTAAATTCTTTGTAATCAAAATCTTCTTTAAGAGAACCACGGAGAGCTAGAATTTTTTTGCTGTTTTTGCGGCGAATGATGTCTTCTAGAGCAGTGATGATGGTTTGGGTCTTGGTTTTTGTTTTAAGGATTTTTTGAGCCTCATCAATCAATTTGTTTAGTAAATTAATAGTAGTGCGCATGGGTACATTTTAATACATTGGTTTTATGAATAGCAATTGACGAATTTTCAGGTCATTGATTCATTTTCACTTCGCCACAAAAAAGCGCTTATCTGTTGTGGCCTTTTCTTTATCGACCAAGATCTTAACGCGTTTGCAGCAACGCGGGCAGGCGCCCATATAGGCTTGCATTTTTTCGTTCAAATACACGCGCGCGTAGGTGCCGCAGCATTCAAATTTGATGCCCAAGAATTTGCGGCCTGAGCCGTCGTTATTTTGGTTTGAATCGGACATAGTTGCTATTTTACGCGAAATTCCAGGAACTTGGCAAGAACTAGCAACTTTTTAAGGTCTTTATCGAAAAAGGCTTCTCAGGAGTCCCTCTTGTTTTTAAACAGCTTTTTAGATTAGAAAGGCGTCCATGACGCAAAAGAAAAATATCAAAAATATCCCTCTTGATCAGCTCGCGGTGGAGTTTTCCGAAATGGGGCTCGAGGGCTATCGTGCGCGTCAGGTGCGTCAGTGGTTGTACCAAAAAGACGCGGGTGATTTTTCCGATATGACCAACATCAGCAAGGTGTTTCGCGAAAAGTTAGATGAGGTTTACGAGATCCCGCGATTTAAAAAACTCATTGAGCAAACATCGAACGATGGCACCAAAAAATTTCTTTTTGAAATGGGCGATGGCAATAAGATCGAATCAGTTTGGATCCCGGCCGAAAATCGCCGCACGCTCTGTGTGAGCACGCAGGTGGGTTGTGGCATGGCTTGCGATTTTTGTTTAACAGGTGAGCTTGGCCTTAAACGTAATTTGTCTGTTTACGAAATCGTCGAGCAAATCGCTGCCGTTAAGCGTGCTTTGCCAGAAGACGAAAGCATCACAAACCTTGTGTTCATGGGCATGGGCGAGCCACTGGCCAATCCTAAAAGTTTGTACCCCGCTTTGAATATTTTATTGGATCCCGAGTGTTTTAATTTTTCAAGACATCACGTCACAGTGAGCACATCGGGCCTTGCTCCCGAGATCGAAAAATTTGGTGACAAGACACCGGTGAAGTTGGCCATTTCGCTTAACGCCACCACCGATGAGGTGCGCGATGTTGTGATGCCCATTAACAAAAAGTACAACATCGAACGTTTATTGGAAGCGTGCAAAAATATGAAATTGCACAAACGCAATGCCATCACATTTGAATACGTCATGTTGCACGGTGTGAACGACACCTTAGATGACGCCAAGCGCCTGGTGCGAATCCTTTCTAAACTCAAGGCCAAGGTGAACCTTTTGCCTTTTAACGAGTACCCAGAGTCTCCTTACAAACGACCTGATGACGAGTGGGTGCACAAGTTTCAAAAAATACTTTTGAATGCTGGCTACATCGCTGTGGTGCGTAAATCACGCGGGCGCGATATTTTAGGGGCTTGCGGCCAGTTGGCAACCCACGAAAAAGCTCTTGTTGGCGAAGCCAAATCCTTTAAGACCGAGCGATTCAAGATCGCCGTGTGATGATTTGGTCGTTTTTTGCTCTGATTTTCGCTGCAAACACAGTCCAAAAAAGTACGTACTGAGTACGTACAAAAAACACGCAACTTTTTAACCCAAAGCTCGATGAAGAACCCATGAGCATAAGAAGCCTTATTACATCGGTAGCATCCGCTTTTCCCTGCGTTTCACCAGAAAGTGGTCCTGAATCTTTGCATCAGGCGCCTTTAGCACCCAAATGCACAACTGCTGATTTTGCTGTTGTGGCTGCTGATACTCACGTGAGTTGGTTGGAAACGCAACTCGTTCATCGTTTTGGTGGTGTTACTGATTTTTTTGCACAAGGGATCGGTGCTGAAGGTTTGATAGAGTTTTTCAACAATGGAAATTTCGGTTTCAAACAACCAGCTTTGAATGCTTTGCGAGATTCGCGCTGGGATCAGGGATTTTCTAAAAATGAAGAAATGAGTTTTACACAATGGGCAACAGAACTGATGGATCAAGTCCTTGTCTACCGTATTGATCACCCGCAGTATGCGCAATTTGCTCTGGCCTTATCTTTGTTGGTAGCTCGTGGTTATTGGTCGATCAAAATAGGACTGGAACAATTCATTGCCTATTATTTAGTGTCCAAAGACAATCAAGGCGAGCAGGCTCATAAATCAAACCGTATTGCTGAAGAAAAATTATTCGCAACGGTTTTTTCTCAAATGAGCGCTTCACAACGCAAAAGCACAATTTTTAAATTAATAAAAAGAGTGGATGCCAATAAAGATTGCACACAGGGATTGCATTTTAGTGTGCAGACCCCCCTGCGATTGTTTTTGAACATGCTGCGTATTTTGCCACCAAGTGAATTAGCCATAGCCAAAAATCAACTCGCTGCTTGTTTTGGGTCATTGGGGCATTTTGAAGAATACCTGAGTTCATGTGGTCCCGAAGGCAAATGGCTTTTGGCCCAATTCAGGGAACTCATTTTGATTCCCGAGGTGCAGCTCTCTGGAGAAACTAACTTTTTTATTAAGAGTCTGCGTTTTCCAGCTTCTTTTGAAACTGAGGTTGATCAAAAGAATTTTTTTTGGGCGATGCAATCGAATCGTGTTGATGGAAAAACGGCCTCATTTTGTAGTCTGGACCCAGTCTGGCAAGGTTCTGCCATTGGCTTGTATTTTTATTTTGCACTTGGCCAAGGGATAAAGCCCGATCAGAATGAATTGGGTGATTTTGTTGATGGTTTGGTGAATGGCCTGAGTCTGCCGTGGAAGGATGGCCGCAATCTTTGTGTGCGTGGGCTCTTTTATTTTTTGTCTGCTTTGCAAAGATTTGAAAGTGTTTCGGAGTCAGATTTTATTTTAGCTCGCCAAAGGGCGCTTGAAGGATTGCAAAAGCTAACAACGCACTCTTTTGCAGACACAAGAAGATTAGCCTCTGTGGCGCTTGAGCTTATTGGTGAGAAATTTGAAGTGTATCAAAACACTGATCCATTGACTCAGCCCGGCTGGGCATCTTCTGATCACAAAATAGCTCAGTTTTTTCACCCTGGTATTGTCCCAGGGAATGATATCGTCCATTAATGGCAAACTTCAACCTTGATCAATCTCCACAATCTTTTCACGACTTTTTTCGCCCTTTATAATTTTGACTTTTGATTTTGAAACCCCAAAGTGTTTGCTCAAAAGCTTAACGAGTTCTTTGTTGGCAGCCCCGTCAACAGGAGGACAAGACAAACGAACTTTTAAAAAAGCTTCTTTTGGATTGTCCTCGGTGATTTCTGTTTTTTTGGCGTTTGGAATGACTTTAACTGTGAGGCGCATGATCAAAAGGGCGAAGCCGGAGCGTGGTTCACACCCATGGTCAGGTAAATGCCTGTGTGCATGAGCACACGGTAAGTGAGCATGTCGACACCCATGAGCACCAACAAGACAATCATAGGAGAAAGATCCAAACCAGTGTTGCGTAAGCCTGCTGGCATGCGCATGCGTACCCAAGCAAACACGGGATCTGTTAAACGATGAATGGCGTAAAGAATGTTCCGGATGATGTCATTGGTGGGTGCGGGGCGAACCCAAGACAAAATCACCGCGGCTAAAATCACAAACTGATAAAAACTAAACACGTAGTGCAAAATGGTGGCGGCTACAATGAGGATGTCTCCTAAGATAAACATAAGATCTCCAGTTTTTGCCCCTTTTTTACCGACAGATAAGTTTGGCGCCATGCGCCTTAGGGGGCTTGTTAATTGCGGAGCTCCTGCGCACGTTCCGCTGCAGCTTTTATACACGCGCTCAAAGTCTCTGCAAACTGCTTTTTGTGCAAGAGGTTCAAGCCGGCTTCGGTGGTGCCACCTTTGCTTGTGACCTGATCGCGCAGTTCTTCAGGGCTGTGTTCGCTGTGTTTGAGCATCTCGGTGGCTCCGTGCAGTGTTTGCAAGGTAAAGTCCTTGGCTAATTTTGCGTCCAAACCAAGTTCCTCGGCTGTTTGCATGAGGGTTCGCGCAAACTCATACACAAAAGCAGGACCAGAACCCGAAAGGGCGGTGATCACGTCCATGAGCTCTTCGGTTTTGATTTCGCCGACCAGACCCAATTCCGAAAACAATAAGCGCACATGGTCTTTTTCGGACTTTTGACAAGCTTTGTTAAAAAATATCCCTGTTGCGCCTTGGCCGATTAAACCAGGCGTATTGGGCATGGCACGTACAATGGAGCCTTTCCAATTTAATTTGTTTTGCAAAGTTTCTGTGGTCACGCCTGCCATCACCGAAATGAGCAGGTGATGTTTTACGTGTTGTGAGAGCTCTTCTAAATATTCTGTGGCTTGTTGGGGTTTGGTTGCTAAGATCAGAATGTCGCTTGCTTCAGCAAGTTCTTTTAGGGAGCTGGCCGCTTGGATTTTCCATTTTTTTTGAACGGCTTTTTTGTTTTCTTCGGTTTTACAAACAAAGAAAATATTTTTGGGAGAAAGCAATTTAGAGCGCAGCAAGCCATTTGTGATGGCTTGCGCCATGTTGCCAAAACCAATGAAGCCAATTTTGTGTTTTGTGTTTTTCATTTATCGCGCTCTCCAAAAATACGTGTGCCCACGCGCACCATGGTGGAGCCTTGTTTTATGGCGAGTTTAAAATCGCCGCTCATGCCCATAGAAAGCTCCGTCCAGCAGTTAGGATCTTTTACTTGAGTTTTGGCTTCCTCAAAGAGATTTTTTAATCGTGTGAATTCTGATTGCTTTGTTTGCTCATTGGCTGCTGTGGAACCAATGGTCATGAGCCCACAAAGCGTGATGTGTTCGCACGCGTTTGCTTTGGTGATGAGTTCAAAAAGATCTTTGTCTTGGCAGCCTGATTTTGATTCTTCACCCGAGACATTCACTTGCAAAAGAATCTTTTGTTGAACGTGTTGTTTAGACGCTTGTTTTTCGATCTCTTGCAGAAGTTTCGGGTTATCGACTCCCTGAATCAGGTGCACTTTTCCAACAATGTATTTGGCTTTGTTGCGTTGCAAGTGACCAATAAAATGCCAGTTGATGTTTAGATCTTTGAGTTCTTCTTGTTTGTCTAAAAGCTCTTGCACGTAGTTTTCGCCAAAATCTTTTTGACCACAGTCATAAGCGTGTCGAATGGCAAGAGCAGATTGTTTTTTGGAAACAGCCACCAACATGACCGGATCTTGGGTCTCGGTGTTGATTTCATCGAGTAGGACTTGGAGATTTGCGGCGATGTTTGTCATTGCCTTTGGGATAAAACGAAAGGGTTTAGCAAACAAGGAGAACTTCTTGATTAGGGAGAGAAGTCGTCGTATTCATGACCGCTCGCGAGCGGCCACCGGTAGCATTAGGTCATTAAGACTTTTGCCGTTCGACAACATTTTCCAAGGCGAAAGGATTTTTTATGGTTTTCCCAATTGTTCGTCCGCGTCGTTTGCGTCAATCTGCTGTACTGCGTTCCATGGTGCGCGAAACACGTTTATCTCCAGAGCAGCTCATTTACCCACTCTTTGTGGTGGAAGGTGATCAGGTTAAAAAACCAATCTCTTCTATGCCGGGGCAGTTTCAACTTTCGGTCGATCATCTCAAAAAAGAAGCGCAAAGTTTAAAAGATTTAGGCATTCCCGCGGTGATTCTTTTTGGCATCCCATCGCAAAAAGACGAGCAGGGCACCGTGGCGTGGAAAAAGAACAACATCATCAACCGTGCCATTCAAGAACTCAAAGAGCACGCGCCGGATCTTTACGTCATCACAGATGAGTGTTTTTGCGAGTACACCAGTCATGGTCATTGCGGTATCCTTAAAAATGGCGATGTCGATAACGACGCCACGCTTGCCAATCTTGCCAAACAAGCGGTGAATCATGCGCAAGCGGGTGCCGATATGGTCGCGCCCTCTGGCATGATGGACGGCATGGTTGATTCTATTCGAGCCGGATTAGATGAAGAGGGTTTTCAAAACGTGCCAATCATGAGCTACGCGGTGAAGTACGCGTCTGCATTTTATGGCCCTTTTCGTGAAGCCGCTGAATGCGCTCCAGGCGAAGGCGACCGCAGCACTTACCAAATGGATCCAGCCAACGCCCGCGAGGCCTTGCGCGAAGCGGATCTAGATGTTTCAGAGGGTGCTGACATCCTCATGGTGAAACCGGCCTTGGCTTATTTGGATATCATCCAAGGATTAAAAGACGAGTTCGATGTGCCGATTGCGGCTTATCATGTGAGTGGTGAGTACGCTATGATCAAAGCGGCAGCGCAAAATGGTTGGTTAGATGAAGAAAAAGCCATGATGGAATCTTTGACCAGCATACGTCGAGCTGGCGCAGATCTTATCATCACTTATTATGCCAAAGAAGCGGCTAAAATAATGCGACGCTGATGCTTTGATTCGCTTTCTGAATCAGAGAACAAAACTTTTTCTTCCAAAAGCTTAAAGCCTTGTCGTTTTAAGCTTTGTTCAATCTCGACGCGCGTGCGCACATCACTAAAACAAAGCAAGCCATTGGGTGCGAGTTGTTCTTGTAAGAGAGACAGAGCGTCGTCTAGATCGGACACAGATTCTAAGGCTGTGGTCGCGGCAATCAATTCAAATTCACGCTGCTTCAGATTTTGCAACCCGGTTTCGATATCGTCTAAAATCAATTCAAACACGGGGTGCTCTTCTTTGTAATCTGCTAGAGCTACGGCTGAAACAGCGATGCCTGTCACAAAGCAACCCGCTTCGGCGATTTTTTCGGCAAGGTCAGTTTTGCCAATGCCAATTTCTAAGTACTTAAGGCCAGGGCGCAAAAAGGGCTCGACCATTAAAAAGGTTTCGTTGGGAATCTGCCATTCGGCTTCGCTCAGAGAGTGATCATAAATAGAGCGTAAGTTATTCTGAATGCCGATGATGTTTTTGATTGTCTGGGCGGATTTGTCAGCGTTCATTGTTCTCCCTCTAAATAGACCCGGGTGCGTTAACTGGGTTTTTCACCCACATATTTGTTATCGAGCCTTGCTCAAAAGAGTTGCTAAGAAGATCATGACAATTTCTTCCATAATACGTTCACACCATGATACAAGGGCTTTTCCCAGGGATTTGTTTGTAAGAATAGTGACAAACTCAGTCTATTTTGCGCTCTGCGTAAAAAAAACTTGCGCTATGTTCACAAACCCGAAACAATCTTTTTTATGATAAGAACCCGTCTCATTGCCCAAAGTCATGATGATTTTCAAATTAACAGTTTAGACCCAAATGCCTGCTTGAATGATTTCACAGTGCGCTTTGAAGCCGATGTGAATGATGACGGGATCAAAGACGAAATCATTGTGCGTGAAGAGAGTTTTTTTAGACTACCATCTTCTTGGGGAGACAAAGACAAGCCTCGCACTTTTCGGCGTTTTTCTCATTTAACGGCAACAATTGATTACGGTGGCGATACTGGCTTTTGGCAGCCCAGCACAGAACGTTTTTATGCCGAATTTGTCGACGATTACGAAATGAGCCTCAATGAGTATTACGATTTAGGAAACTGCCCAGAAAACACTTTTGCAGGGGCTTATTTGGTCGAAAACGGGGCGCACACTTACCTCGAATTGGCTACCCGCAATGGTTATAACCTTAAAAACTTAAGAGGCACTCCTGGTGTTGTTTTAGGTGACCAAGAAGCCATCGAAGAAGAAGAACAGCGTAAGCAAGAACAGCGCGATGCTGATCTGGTGCGTTTGCTTTCGTAAAATATTAGTCGTAGAAATAATCGATTAGGGTTGGCCAGAGTCTTTGGCCTTGGGGTTCATGAGCATTTCTCGTTGTTTGCCCTTATAAGCATTAAATTTGATTTGAATATCGGCGTTGGTTGTTTGGGCGTCGGCAATGAATTCTGCAAAGCGGGCTTTGTTGCCTTGGTCTTTGGCGATTTCTTCTTCGAGCTCTCTTAGTTTTGTTCTGACTTCATCCAAGCGTTTTTCTAAGCCTTGGCTTAGGGCTGGGTTTTTTCCGATGTGTTCGATGGCTTTTTGATTACGCAGATTTGATTCGTAAATAAACTCGGCCAATTCCATGATGCGCAATGATGTTTTGGGTTCACACAAGGCCTTGTATTTTTGCCCAACAAAGCCAACCGAATTAGGACCTGGATAATTTTGTGTGGGGAAGGTGAAGTCGCCGCATTGGTATTGGTCATCTGCAGAGAAGAGTTCGTGACCTTGGGTGTTGGCTTGATCTAATTGTTCTTTAGATTGCAGATCCTCAATGGCACTGTGCGCATCAGCAAGAAAGGGAACCGTTTTTTTGAGGGTGTCCACCATGGGTGCGCTTCCTGATTAAAAATGCGGTTTGTGTCAAGGAGTGAGTTCCGCCAGGCGCTCACTGAGCTTTTGATTGAAAGCGGCTTCGATCTCTAAAAAGCAGGCCAGATCATGAGGAACATCAAGTTCTTCTGCAGTCACTAAATAATCAATCTGTTGCAAGTATTCATGAGCCGCGCCCAAATAGAGCTTCACGCTAGCCACATCGCGCTTGTCAAAATCATTTGTTTTAAAAGTTTCGATATCAAGCATGGCTTGGCGGTTTGAGTAAAAGATTGTATCCAGTTCGTTGTGAAAGCGTGCGCCCATTTCTGAATTCGTTATTCCTGGATAGGTCTTATTAAAATCAGAACTATTTTGTTTGGCAGGCTTGCACTGAGCGGCACTGGCTGCAAAATGAGTTGATACGTAAAAATCTTGTTGGCCGGAATCCTCCACGGCATCTGTGGATTCTGCTGCGATCATTTGCTCTGCATTCATGCTAGCAAGTAATTGATTTAAATTTGATTTGGCTGCGTTGATCGGGTTGTCCATTTTTTACTCCGGTTGCTTCTTCGGGTTAAACTAGGGGCTCTGTACTCATCATCGGCACACGCGGCTCAAAAGTTGCTTTTTTAGAACGCTTGCGACGAAGCCAGGAATGTTCTGCTATAAATATAAATAAATCAATAGCTTATGGAGAAGAACCTGTTAGAAATGTAGTGCCCTGCGTCAGGTTGTTTTGACGGGCTGCGGCTTAAAAAGAGCTGTTTTTTTGGAGATTTGCGATTTTTTGGCGCAGATCGTCTGGGATATTGATGCTCTTTTGGCTTTGGTGGTTGAACATCACGGCGACTGTTTGACCGGTTCCCACCTGTTTGTTTTGCTTTAGCGAGCGTAAGGCGTAGTCCATGGTCATGCTTTTGGTGCCGATTTTAGAAATGCGGATGCCGACCTCGACTTGATCGGGGTAAAAAACAGGGCGTTCAAAATTATAAGAGATGTTGGCGATTACAAAAGGAAAGTAATCGTAAACATTATCAAAGTTTTCGTTTTCAAAAAGCTTTTGGCAATAAGCGCCGCGCGCTTCTTCTAAATAAGTGATCATCGAAACGTTGTTCACGTGTCCAAAAGGATCCAAATCGTTGAAGCGGACAGGGATGGTGATTGTGACTGGGAATTCAGAGCTCATGGCCCTTGTTTAAACAGTTGAGGATCAAAAGTAAATCATCTACGCTAGGGTCCATGAGTTTAGAAATTGCCGAGTTACTTTTAGACAAAGAGGCCGTTTTGTTAAGGCCTAACGATCCCTTCACCTTTGCTTCTGGAATCAAGAGTCCACTTTATTGTGACAACCGGGTTTTGATTTCTGACCTGGCGGCCCGTGAACAAATTTTAGATTCTTTCTTACAAGCGACCGAAGATTTTTCTGACGAACTGCATGCAGTTGTGGGAACAGCTACGGCTGGGATTCCTTGGGCAGCATGGCTTGCCGACTTACTGGCTTTGCCACTTTTGTATGTGCGCGGAGCCGCCAAAGCGCATGGCAAAGAAAATCGCATAGAAGGCCGCTTGACCAAAGGCAAAACCGTTTTGCTTGTGGAAGATCTGATCAGCACTGGAGGCAGTTCGGTTTCGGCTTGGCAAGCTTTACAAGACGCAGGTTATAAAGTGCACAGTTGTTTGGCGATTTTTAGTTATCAGTTTCAGTCCGCGCAAAAAGCCTTTGAGGCGGTGCAGGGTTCTTACCAAGCCTTGAGTCATGTTGAAGAGCTTTTGCAAGTTGCAACAGAACAAAATGTAATTCAGCCAGACGAAGAAAAAATCGTTCGTGATTGGTTAAACAAAAACAAGGATGCGTCTTGATGACAGCGCGCAAACCAGAAATCGCCTTGGCCTTAGATGTGGCCAATCAGCAAGAAGCTTTGGCATGGGTCAAAAAAACCAAAGGCTTGGTGGATCTTTACAAGGTGGGTTTGCAACTTTTTACAGCCGAAGGTCCTGGCTTAGTCAAAGCCATTCAAAAAGAGGGTGGCAAGATTTTTTTAGATCTTAAGTTTCATGACATCCCGCAAACCGTGCAAAAGGCCTGTGAGTCAGCAGCAGCCTTGGGGGTCGATTTGCTCACCATTCACGCGCTGGGTGGTGTAAACATGATGCAGGCTGCGGCAAAGGTCATGCAATCAAACCCATTGCGTATTGTGGCGGTGACCGCCCTCACAAGTCACAGCGAAGAGGCTTGGCAAAATCAAGTGGGGCAAAAAGCCGCTTTGGCAAACGATGCCTTGCGTCTTGCTCAAAATGCCAAAGCAGCGGGTCTTGCTGGTGTTGTTTGTTCTGCTTTAGAAGCAAAAAATTTAAAAACCAAACTTGGTGATGATTTTGTTTTGGTCACGCCGGGCATTCGCTTGTCTGGTGGCAATGCCGATGATCAAGAGCGTGTGGCCACACCCGAATTGGCCGTGCAAAATGGATCTCATGTGTTGGTGTTGGGCCGTGCTGTGACAGAATCAAAAGAGCCTTGTGTTGTTCTGCAAAATATCCGCAATGACATTAAACTCTAGAGTCTACCCCACCTCAGTCCTCCCCTTACAAAGGGGAGGAAGTAAATACTACCCACAAATACCATTTTTATACTTATAAACTAAAATGCCTTGATCCTTAAACAAGCGAATGCACTCCCCAATGTTTTGTGGGGGCTGGGTATTTTTGTGTTCAAGAAGCTCTTGTATTTTTGCCAAAGCCTCACGGCTTAATTTGGTTTTGAGGTTTTTTAAAATCAATTCATGCAATTGTTCTTTGCTGACTTCTTGTGCGGGCATTTGGGTCATGTCTTTTAAAGTCTGTAACCAAGAGTGTTTATTCTTGGTATCGCTAGTGATGATTTCATCGATTTGCAGGCTCAAGAGCTCGCCTTTTGCGTAGCGGAGCATCATGTGGTCATTATGACTCAGACGTGTTTGATTTGGTTTTGTGTGTTGCCAACGCCAAAGGGCGCGGTTCAAACCCGTCACATAATCTTTTAATGTGATCAATCCAGATTCATAATTGATTTTGCGAGCCAGAAAATCGGTCACACCTTCGTTAAACCAAATCAATTGCTCATCATTGACTTTTCGTTTCAGGACCTGGCCATTCCAGCGATGCAAAAGTTCGTGGCTTAAAAGATGCCAAAGATTCGTATTTGGCATGAGGTTCTTTGGGAGCATCAAGGTGAGTGCGTTGTGCAGGCTAAGGCCTTTGTAATCACAACAACGCGTTCCTATGGGAAACAGGCTTATTAGCAAAGGGCTCGCGTTTTGCGCTGTGTAAAATTGATTGGCGTTGTGCAGGACTTTTTGAATGCCATTGATGATTGGCGCACTCAGGCCCACGTTTTGTGGCGCCACTAAAACAGCCGATTCGTTGGGAAGGTGTTTTATGAATAAAGCTCCCGCCACAAACACACTTTGTCGCAGGGTTTTTAAATCAATAGAACTCAATCTTGCTTGCGAAGCACTCAAGCTTGTAAAACCTTGCCATTCAGCTGGCAAAAGCCATTTGACAAGGACTGGTCGTTTGGTGTGCGGGTGCCAATCGGGATGAATCAAAAAAGTTTCGCCAATGAGGTGAATGAATTCATGATTTCCAAAGGGGCGCAGCTCCGAAGAATTGCGAAAATCTTGTGGTGGTTGCGGTAGTTTGTAAATGTAACGGATGGCCACCCGCGGTGTTTTGGGAGGGTAGGTCACGCGAATGCGGTTTTGGACATTCAGGTGTGTGAGCGTGATGTTTTTTTCCAAAACCTGAACGCTCTCAATTTTTTTTGCCAAGCCCTTGCCATTGCCCCATGTGCTGGGCAGCAAGAGTTCGCTTTGCCCACGTTCATTGCCATGAAAATACAAATCGACCTGAACACGGGTCTGGTGCTGCTCTAAAAGAGGTGTGAGCTCATAATGCAGCTGTGCGTCGCTTTTGGGTTTTAAAGAGGGCGCTTTTTGCGAAGCGCAAGCAAAAGCCAATAAAAGAAAAATAACAAAGGCAAACACGCGATAGAACGTGAACAGTGCTTGATGACTTTTTGTGAAGGCTATTTGGTTCACCAAATTTTTTTCAAATGCATGATCTGATTACGCTCAGGCCCGACCGAAATGATTTGAACCGGAATGTCCAAGAACTTTTCGATAAAGGCGATGTAATCCTGGCAGGCCTTTGGCAAAGCATCAGGGCTATTGATTGCCGACAGGTCGTCTTTCCAACCAGTGAGCTCCGTGTAAACAGGTTCACATTTTTCAAGCTCTTCAATGCGCGATGGCACGTGATGAATCTCTTTGCCATTGATTTTATAAGCCGTTGCCACGCGTAGCGGTGTGATATCCGAGAGCACATCTAACTTTGTGAGAATGAGACCGGTAAAACCATTGATACGCGCCGCGTGTTTTAAGGTGACAAGGTCTAAGTAACCACAGCGACGACGGCGTCCTGTTGTGGCTCCGAATTCATGACCTTTGTTTTGCAATAAGGTGCCAACTTCGTCATCGAGTTCGGTGGGAAAAGGTCCACTGCCAACACGCGTGCAGTAAGCTTTGGTGATGCCCACCACCTGATCGATTTCTTTGGGGCCAATGCCAGATCCGGTGCTGGCCGCACTGGCAACGGTGTTGGAAGAGGTCACATAAGGGTAAGTGCCGTGGTCTAAATCCAAGCAAGCCCCTTGAGCGCCTTCAAAAAGCATTTGTTTTTTATTGGCGATTTTATCGGCAAAGTAAGGTGTGGTGTCTTTAATATAAGGAACAAGTTTCTCGACAACTGGCATGACTTGATCACAAAGGCTCGAAAAAGAAATGGGTTTGACCTCAAAAAGTTTTTCGAAAACATTGTTGTAAAAATCAGAGCGTTCTTTAAGAGCGTCGCGGAAAGCGTTTAAGTCCAGAAGATCCCCGGCGCGCAGTCCTCGGCGAGAGGCTTTGTCTTGGTAGCAAGGACCAATGCCGCGCAATGTGGTGCCAATTTTAAGAGCGCCTTTGGCCTCTTCGCGCAACTGATCCAAACGACAGTGGTAGGGCATGATCAAATGCGCGCGGTCCGAAACAATCAAGCGTTCAGGGTTGTCTAAAAGGCCGCGGTGTTTCACAAGCTCAATCTCTTGCACCAAAACTTCAGGGTCCACGACAACACCATTGCCGATCACGCAGTTACAGTTTTTGTGAAGAATGCCAGAGGGAATCAAGTGCAGCACGGTTTTTTCGCCACCAACAATAATGGTGTGCCCAGCGTTATTGCCGCCTTGAAAACGCACCACGGTGTCTGCGTTTTCGGTGAGCAAATCCACAATTTTACCTTTGCCTTCGTCACCCCATTGGGCACCGACGATCACTAAATTTCCCATAGCGTTTCCTTAGAGTTCAACCAATTGCACAGACAAAACCTCATCGAGCGCGGTGATTTTATCCAACGTTTTTTGGGTGATTTGACCAGACACCGAAAAGAAACCGGTGGCCTGTTGTTTTTTATTGTTAAGACAAAGTTGCATGTTGGCGATGTTCACACCTTCTTCACCAAGGGCGGTTCCCACACGCCCAACCACACCAGGTTTGTCGTTATTGCTCACAATTAGGATTTTGCCTTCGGGGTTAAGCTCGGGGCGCACTTGATTAAACTGCACCAAGCGTGGGTTTTCCCGTCCGAAGATGGTTCCCGAAATATTTTGTTCTCCATTTTTAAAAACAAGATTCACCGAAATCAAACTGGTGTAGTCTGAATGACTGTTGTTCTTTGTTTCTTTAACGGTGATGCCACGCTCTTTTGCCAAATAAGGCGCGTTGACATTGTTGATGGCAACATCAGAAAGCATGGGCTGCAAAATGCCTTGTAAAATGGCTGTGGTCACAGGAGCGGTGCGCTCACCAGCAATATCGCCAAAATAAGTCACATTGATTTCTTTTGGTGATTCTTCACAAAGCTGTCCGTGAAACTGTCCGATTTTTTGACCTAAATTTAAATAAGGCCCCAAGCGTTGCAATTCTTTGCCACTGGCACTGGCGGCATTCAGCGCGTTTTTGACATTGCCGTTCACCAAAAAGTCGACAATCTGATTGGCGACATCGATAGCCACGTTCTCTTGCGCTTCTTCTGTGGAGGCGCCTAAATGCGGGGTGCAAATCACACGATCACTTTTGAGCAAAGGGTGATCGGCAGCAGGGGGCTCTTCTTCAAAGACATCCAAAGCGGCACCAGCCACAATGCCTTGATCAATAGCTTGCGCCAAGGCTTGCTCGTCCACAATGCCACCGCGTGCGCAGTTGATGATGTACACGCCTTTTTTCATTTCTTTAAAGGCTTCGGTGTTGATCAGGTGTTTGGTTTTTTCGTTTAGCGGTGTGTGCACGGTGATGTAATCAGATTTTTGAAAAAGTTCTAAAAGCGTGACTTTGGTAATGCCTAGTTCTTCAGCGAGTTCTTCTGAAAGGAAAGGATCAAAACCCAAGACATTCATTTTAAGACCTTGAGCACGACTCGCCACAATTTTACCGATGTTGCCGCAACCAACCACACCTAGATTTTTATCAGTGAGTTCTGCTCCCATGAATTTACTTTTTTCCCACTTGCCGTCTTTCATAGAGGCCGTGGCCTGTGGGATGCTCCGCGTGAGAGCGCACATCATGGCAATGGCGTGTTCAGCCGTGGTGATGGTGTTGCCTGTTGGCGTGTTCATGACAATGATGCCGCGTTTGCTGGCCTCGGGGATATCGACGTTGTCGACACCGATGCCGGCACGGCCAATGACTTTTAAGTTTTTGGCGGCTGCCAGAATGTCGGCATCGATATTGGTGCCAGAACGAATCGCAATGGCGTCTACATCGGCAATGACTTTTTTGAGTTTGTCGCTGTCTTTGCCCAAGCCGGGTTCAAAAATCACTTCGATTCCGGGAGCGTCTTGAAAAATTTTGACCCCGGTTTCCGAGAGTTTGTCAGAGATGAGTACTTTCATTAAATGCTTGTCCTTATATTTTAAATCGTTGCTAGAGCTGATTCATGATGGCGGCAACGCCTTGCCCAAGCTGCAAAGAATGCCCCAAATCAGCAAGTGTTTTTTCTACGGCGGACCAAACGGTGATCATGTCGAATAGATCGTAATAACCAAGGTGGCCAATGCGGAAGATCTTGCCTTTGAGGTGATCCTGGCCATTGGCGATGGTCATGTTAAAATCATCGCGCAGGCGTTTGACGATTTTGCCAGAGTCGATGCCGTCAGGGGAATAAATAGCGGTGACCGCGTTAGAAGGGGCATCGGGAGCGAGCAACTTGAGCTCGCTGGCTAGTGCTGCTTTGCGGATGCCATCGGCTAATTGTTGGTGACGCGTGAACATTTCTTGTAGGCCTTCGGCTTGCATGAGTTCCAAAACTTTTTTGAGCCCTACAAACAAAGACACGGTTGGTGTCCAGGCTGTGGTGTTTTGATGAACAGCTTTGCGCTCGGCTTGCAGGTTAAAATAAAACTTAGGTGTGTTGGATTGCTCAATGAGCTTCCAGGCTTTTTCCGACACGCTTAAGCAGGCTAAGCCTGGGGGCAGCATGAGGGCTTTTTGCGAACCACCAATGAGAAAATCGATTCCCCATTTGTCGACGGGTAAATCAATGACTCCCAAAGCGGTGATGCCATCGACAATGAGTGCGGTGCCTGGTAAATCTTTGGTGAGTTTGGCGATTTCTTGAATGGGATGACCCACGCCAGTGGATGTTTCCGAGGCTTGCACGCAAACAGCACGGTAATCATTTTGCGCGAGTTTTTCTTTGATGATGTTCACATCGACCGCTTGACCCCACTCGACATCGATGAGCTCGGCGCTTATGCCGTGGCCTTTTGCAATTTTACCAAAACGCTCGCCAAATTTACCGCCGTTAACAACAAGAATGCGGTCGTCTTTTTGGCAAACATTGATGATGCTGGCTTCCATGGCACCAGAGCCTGATGAAGCCAAAACAATGATGTCGTTTTGTGTTTGAAAGAGCCATTTTAAACCGGCTTGCACGTCTTTGACGATGCCTTCGAACCACGGTGTGCGGTGGTGCTTAATGGGTTTGGCCATTTCGGTGAGGACTTCTTCTGGAATGGGAGTGGGCCCGGGGGCCATGAGGCGGTATTTCATATGTGTTCCTGAAAATAAAAACGATTAAACCGAGTCAGGATTATCACACCGTCCAGGAGAATCAAGGATCAAAAGAGGTTTAGGGGAAATCAAATCTCTTCTTGTTTGGATTCTAATACGAGCAGTCGGTCGCCTTTTTTTAAATTGGGCGCATTGTCTGCCGCAAACACCTTAACACCTTTTGATGGCGTGATGGCAATGAGCGGGATCACCACTTTGCCTGATTGCGGTGTGGCCAGCACGTTTTGATCGTCTTCGGTGATTTCGATGATGTCAAACTGGCCTTTGTTTTCGAGTTTTTCGCTGATGAATTGGAAGGTCATGCCTGAGCTGAACAAAATGCGGCCGCGTAGTTTTTCGGAGATCTCTTTTTGAAAAGTGGATTTGCGATGTTCCGTGGACAGCTGAAACACTTTGTTTTTTCCAAAGAAAGGCGCAAAGCGCATGGCAGCCATGGCATTGACCTGTTCGTTTGGGGTGATCGCAATGAGTCGACCAATGCCGTTTAAATCAAGTTCTTCCGCGGAAGCTTCTGCCAAAATGTTGAGCTTGATCGCACTCAAGCCATTGGCGTGCGCGCGGTGAATGTTTTCCATATTGGTGTCGACAATAAAACTTTTGATGCCTTGGTCTTTTAAAAATTTAGCGATGGCCTGTGCCCAGTCATGCCCACCCACAATCAACATGCCTTGCGGGTTGGGGTCTGCCAGCTTTAGCAAATAAGCCAAAGGGCCGGCCGTTAAACCATAAACAGCAACAGTTCCTAAAATGGCCCAAAACACAGTGGGCACCAAAAGTTCCGCGCCAGCAAATCCAAATTGCGTGAGCTCGATCGTGATGACCGAGGCCATGGCCGCGGCCACAATCCCACGCGGCGCCATCCAACATAAGAACAAACGTTCTTTCCAATTAAGACCACTGCCAAAAGAGGAAAGGATCACTGAGGCAGGGCGTATGACCAGAATGAGCGCCCCAATGAATTTGAGACTGTTCATGTGAAAATTATTGATGTCAGAGAGTTCCAAGCGAGAGGCCAGGATGATGAACAAACTAGGGATGAGCAAGAGTTGCAGATTCTCTTTGAACTCGACAATGTGTTCGATACTGACTTCTTTTTGACTGGCCATCATCACACCCATGACGGTGACTGTGAGCAGGCCCGCTTCTTGCTGAAAAAGATCAGCCGCTAAAAAAGAACCAATGACAGCCATGAGCGTGAAGGCGTTTTGTAGATAATGCGGCACCAAGTTGCGTTTGTAAGTTTTGATGAGGAGCCAGCCCATTAAAAAACCAATACCACCACCAAAGAAAGCTGTTTTGAGAACAGTCAGTGCGGTTAAGAAAGGCACCTCTAAGGGATTGCGGATCAGGATGACCTCGAACACCAAAACCGCAAGCATAACGCCAATGGGATCAATGACAATGCCTTCCCAACGCAAAACTGTAGCAACAGAACCAACAGGGCGGATCTGTTTGAGCAAAGGGCCAATCACAGTGGGGCCTGTCACAACAAGAATGGCGCCAATCAGTGTGGAAAGCGACCAACCAATTTCTAAAAAATAATGTGAGGCTAAAGTGGTGAGCACCCAGGTGACCAGCACGCCCAGGGTCAGCATGTTGCGCACAACGGTGCCGATTTTTTTGAGATCCGATATATTGAGTGTGAGCCCGCCTTCAAAAAGAATAATGGCCACCGACATAGACACAAGAGGGCTCAGGAGCTCTCCAAAAATGCCGTCGACATCTAGCCAGCCGGTGATAGGCCCCGCGATGATGCCCGCTAAAATGAGCAATAAAATAGAAGGCAGATTTGTGCGCCACGCCAGCCAGGCTGTGGCCACACCAACACAAATGATTCCAGATAGTTGTAAAAGTAAGTGTTCGTGCAAAAATCCCCCGTTATTGGCGAAATTCTTATCAAAACTTGCCCTGTCTGTCTTGTCAAATGTTGTTGGATTTCCTAAAAAGGCCCCTCAGTAGGTGTATTATGGAAAAAATTTATTTCACATTTGAGTCAGCCAACGCCATGCTTCCTTATTTGCAAGACCGCTTGACTCTTGTTCAAGAGATCAAAAGCGAAATGGAAGAGATCATGGCACAGCTCGAAAAAAAGGGCGTTGATCTCGATCTTTTATTTTCGGCAGAGCATTTGCCCGAAGAGCAGCAACAAATTCGCCAGCGTCTTGAGGATTTGGGTGATCAAATCAACGACATCTTAGAAGACATCCAAGACAAAGGCATTTTGGTGAAGGACTTGCAAATGGGTCTGGTTGATTTTTTTGCCAAAGTCGATGGCCGCGATGTGTTCTTGTGTTGGAAGCTTGGCGAAAGCGAAGTGGCTTTTTGGCACGACATCGACTCTGGTTACTCGGGGCGCAAAAGTTTATTCACGCGCGAGATCCTGGAAGAAGTCACCACAGTTCACTAATAAAGGAAGCTGCTTTGCAAACCACAATAGAAATTCGTGATCATGATGTCAGTTGCGTGATTGGTTGTTTGGATTGGGAACGACGCCAAGAGCAATCGCTGCGTGTTAACCTAAAGCTTTTGGCTAACGATACTGGTCATTACGAATCAGACGAATTACAACAAACAATCGATTACCGACTCATTGCCAGTCAGATCGACTTCCTACTAAAGAATTTAAAATTTCAACTTTTGGAACTGGCTTCACAAACCTTGCTCAAATGCGTGTTGCGTTCTTGGAACAGCGAAGCAGAGTCTTTTGTATTCACAGAGGGGTCCATTCAAATCATTAAAAAAGTCCCTTTGTCCGCAGATGCCAAAGCTGTTGTGGGTGTGTCTTTGCGCAGTAACGAAGTTAATTTTTTGCGCGATATCCAAAGCTGGGGACACAAAGAGGTGCTTTTGCAAAATAAAGACTCTAGCCTGTGGTTGTTCTCGGTGTTGCCGGGGGCCAGTTTAGAAATCACGGCAACAGAGGCAGACCATTGCGAAGATTATTTTGTGAATCAGGGTTTGTTAACCGCTTGCGAAGGTCAGAATTTAATTTTGGAATCAGGCAAAAGCCGTGTGGTCAAAAGCAGCGAAACCACTGTTTATCAAAACAAAGGCGATGCGCCGGTTGTGTTTTTAAGAGTGTTACGAGGGCGCGTTGTTTCTAAAGACAAAGCACAAGAAAAAGCGGGGATCCTGGGTGCTTGATCTGCAAAAAAAACTCACCATCAACGAGATTTTTTATTCGATTCAAGGCGAATCCTATTTAGCAGGACTCCCTTGTGTTTTTATTCGTCTCACAGGGTGTCATCAACGCTGCACGTATTGCGATAGTGAGTTTGCTTTTTACGAAGGGCAAAAAAAGTCCATCGCTCAAATACTAGAAAGCATCAAAGAGTACCCTTGTCGTAATGTTTTGGTCACAGGAGGCGAACCACTTTTGCAAGACAATGCCACTTTGTTGATGTCGGCTCTGTTGCAAGAAGGTTATCATGTTGCGGTCGAAACAGGCGGCAATCGCTCTTTGGAAAAGGTTCCCAAAGAGGTGGTGAAGGTCATGGATTTAAAAACACCTTCTAGTGGCGAATGCGAAAGAAACAATTATAACAATCTCAATTTTATATTGCCGCAAGATGAAATTAAATTTGTCGTGCAAAATAGCGACGACATCGATTGGGCCATAGAGACGGTGCAAAAGTATCAGTTGGAGCAAAAAGCCCATGTTAGCATTTCGCCAACCAAGCACGAGTTGTTGCCAACAATGGCCGAAAAAATTTTAGAATCAGGATTAAAAATCCGGCAGCAGGTGCAACTGCATAAACTCATCTGGCCGGGTGTGGAACACGGGGTTTAAAAAAGGACAAGCACATGACAAGAAACTGCGAAGAAAAAAAACAAGAAACCGAGCACGCGGTTAAAATGGTTTTGAATTACATTGGGGAAGATCCAGAACGCGAAGGGCTTTTAAAAACCCCACACCGTTTCACCAAGGCCATGGCTTATTTGACCAAAGGTTACGAGGAAGATCCCGAGAAAGTCATTAACAACGCTGTGTTTCACGAGGAAGTCGACGAAATGGTGATTGTGAAAGACATCGAGTTTTACTCGCTGTGCGAGCATCATTTGCTGCCTTTTTTTGGCAAAGCGCATGTGGCTTACATTCCCAATGGTAAAATCATTGGCTTGTCTAAAATCGCACGCTTGGTCGAAATCTACGCGCGCCGTTTGCAAGTGCAAGAGCGTTTGACCAATCAGGTGGCTGAAACCTTAGAAAAATGTTTGGCCCCGCAAGGTGTTGCTGTGGCAATGCAGGCGCAACACCTTTGCATGCAGATGCGTGGTGTCGAAAAGCGTCAATCCACCATGATCACCTCTGCCATGACAGGTTGTTTTAAAAATGAGCTCGCCACGCGCAGTGAGTTCATGGATTTTGTGAAAAATTCGTTTTAGTTTTTTAAAAAAGGAAGAAAAAATGAAAGTTCGTTTAAAATGTTCTTATAAAGTTGAAGCGGCTCATCAGCTTTGGAACGATGAATGGTCTAAAGAAAAAAACTTCGAGATTTTTGGCAAGTGCGCCAATTTGCACGGTCACCAATGGACCATTGACCTTAACTTCATTGGCGATGTTCCCGAAGGCGATTGCATGCTCATGAACGGTTACGCTATTGAAGACATTGTGCGTCCGTTTTTGGATGAAAACTTTGATCACAAATGCCTAAACCATCACGTTGAGTTCTTTAAAAAGAACCAACCCACTTGCGAGTTAATCGCCTACTGGCTTTACAATGAATTAAAAGATCGTTTCCCTGCTGGTGTGACCTTAGAAACAGTTCGCATTTGGGAAATGCCAGAGATCAGTGTAGAGTATCCCGCAGTCTAGGGGGAAGCGGCCGGGGATCAGGGAGCAAATTGAGTTCGTGGAAACACCCAAAATAAATTCTGTGATCTTTGATTGGGCAGGGACACTCTTTGAAGACCTGCGACCATCCTACTTGGCCACACGGGACACGGTTTTGGAGCTTGGTGGCCCGCGCTTGAGTTTGGCGGACTACCGCAAGCACTTTTGCGTGCCCGTTCTGCCTTTTTACAAACGTTATGGCATTAGCGCGTCGTTAAAAAAAATCGATGAGGTTTTTTACAGGCATTATTTTAAACACGCTAAACGCAGTCGCGTTTTTGATGGTGTGGAGCAAAGTTTAAAACTTTTGCACAAACACAAAATCAAAATGGCAATCTTATCAACTCTGCAAGAAGAGTTGCTGCAAAGGCTTGTCAAAGAGCAGGGGTGGCAAAAGTATTTTGTGCGCGTCATTGGCTCGGCTTCTGACAAACGGCGTGTTTTGCCAAAGCTCTTAAAAGAACTCAAAAGCAAGCCTCATCAGACTCTTTACATTGGTGATATGGATCACGATGTGATCACAGGGCATAAAGCGGGAACACTCACAGGCTGTGTGTTGTCGGGGTATCACGATCATCACCAGCTTTTGCAACACCGGCCTCACTTTGTTTGGCAAAATCAAAAAGACTGGCCTTTGTTTTTTAAAAAGATCTTAGACACAAAGCCAGTCGCCAAAACACCAAAAGATTACCCTGTGGCCACTTCGGGCGCTTTGATTTTTAACCCAAAAGGTGAGGTGCTCATGATCCTCACCCACAAATGGAGTTTTAAGTATGGTATCCCGGGGGGTAAAATCGAAAAGGGCGAAAGCGCCAAAGAGGCTGTGATCCGAGAAATCAAAGAAGAAACTGCGTTGAATATTCGTGT
The DNA here is from genome assembly GCA_024233595.1 of Deltaproteobacteria bacterium. Taxonomy (GTDB): domain Bacteria; phylum UBA10199; class UBA10199; order UBA10199; family JADGCS01; genus JACKPK01. The sequence continues at coordinate 55,865 of JACKPK010000001.1, read as the reverse complement.
GCAAGATTTGGTGATGGTGCAAGACTGCATTGACTCAGATGAATTCTATGTTCCAGGCAGTCACTTTTTCTTGTTCAATTACACCGCCACAAGCAGGTCGACAAAGGTCGTGCTTAATGACGAAGCCATTTCTTATTTGTGGTTAAAACCAAAAGACGCCTTGTTATTGAATCTCAATGAGCCAACGCGGATTTTGTTGGAAAATATCCTTACAAGATAGGTCAAAAAATCTTTTTGCCTCTACAATTCTATTTATTAATTTATTTGCAAATCCCATTTTTCAGGGCTGTTTAGGACTTTTTTGATATAACCCAAAAATTCTTCGATATCTGGTCTGTGTTCAGAAATAATTTCATGAAATTTAGTTGCGTCAATTTCGGAGTAGGCATGAACCAAAATGTTACGAAGTCCCGCCATAGGTACTAATTTTGATTCTGCAAATTTTTTGGGAACGATTTTAACTTCTCCCATGCGTCTTGCGATTTCTTTGTATTCGACAGCGCGAGCTCCAGGAATACGCGATAATATATGAGTGCTAATATGGAACACACCTTCTAAAGCCAAACGAAGATGATGTTGAGCCAAATCATATTCGTCGGAATCAACAAAATCACTCAGAGGAACTTCAGAAAGTTTGGCGAGCTTTGCCAAGTTTTTCTGGATTCCGGATATTCTCGGTAAAATAGCTTCTTTTTCTATGACATTGGTTTTTTTGATCATATTGAATCCAAAATGGCTTGATCGATTTCATTTAAAACGGGTTTAAAATCACAATACAACAAAGTTGTTTGTGCTTCAAAGTCAAGACGATTTGACGGATTAGTATCATAAAGTACTTTACCGTAACGGATCACATGAAAGCGTAATTCTAAGCCAGTGTCTTTTAAAAACACGATGTCAATGATGTCGTTTTTTAATGTGCGAGGAGAAACATCACAAAGAATAGGGTACAGTTTGTTGTATAAATCATCTCCTCGAAAGTGACCCGAATCTTTTGTGAGAATCGCGTAATCGTAGTCAGAGAGTTCCGTGGCATGGCCTGTGGCGCGTGAACCGAAAAGATAAATGGCATTAACGCCGATTTCTTGCAGTTGCTTTTCTTGCTTTTTTGTAAATACGGAATTCATGATGTGCTTAGTTTAACAGGCTTAGGCCTTCAAAATCCAGTAGAGATCTAAAAACGAATCACTAAGGGCAAGCTCCTAGTCCCTAAACCCTATTTTACATGACCCCAACGCCCACATACTGAAATCCCAAATCATTTTTAAGATGGGCTGCATCGTATAAATTACGCGCGTCAATCAGGCGTGGTGTGGCTAAACGTTCTTTAATGGCTACAAAGTCCGGGCTTTTGAATTCATTCCAGTCGGTGGCCACAATCAAGGCCTCGGCGCCTTCTAGGCAGGTCATGGGATCGTCATGGTAATTTAAGCGATCAAGGTATTCGACTTTAACATTGTCCATGGCTTCCGGATCGGTGACGTGGATTTCGCAGTTTTGTTCCAAAAGCAAATCAATGAGTTTTAGTGCTTGTGACTCGCGGATGTCGTCAGTGCGGGCTTTAAAGGCCAAGCCCCAAACAGCGATTTTTTTGTTTTTAAGATTTTGTGTTCCGTCAAAACTCTTAGCGACTTTATCAAACACATAGCCGACTTGAGCACGGTTGACCTGGTCACAGGCTTCAATGGTTTGCAAACGCAGATCATTCTCTTGTGCAACACGGGCCAAAGCTTTTACGTCCTTAGGAAAGCAAGAGCCACCATAACCCAAACCAGGATACAAAAAGGCAGAACCAATGCGAGGGTCAGAACCCAATCCAGCGCGCACGTCATTCACATTGGCGCCAACGCGATCACAAAAACGCGCGATCTCGTTCATGTAGGAAATGCGCAAAGCCAACATGGCATTGGCTGCGTACTTTGTGATTTCGGCAGAGCGGCGGTCCATGTACATCACGCGGTTACGTTGGTGAGTGAAGGGCGCGTAAAGTTCGTTCAACAAAGGTTTGATTGAGTCGTCGTTGACACCAATCACAACGCGGTCTGGCTTCATGAAGTCATTGATCGCATCGCCTTCTTTTAAGAACTCGGGATTTGAGAACACCACAAAGTCTTGTTTGAGTTTTTCTCTAAAAAGATTTTCGATTTTGTCACCAGTGCCAACAGGAACGGTGCTTTTGGTGGCCACCACAATTTTTCTGGTGGCGACTTCGCAGATCTCTTCGCAAACTTGGTAGACGTATTTAAGGTCGGCACTGCCGTCTTCGTCTTGGGGGGTGCCCACAGCAATAAAGGCCACATCAGCGTTATTGATGCCTTCGGACAAGTCCGTGGTGAAGAGCAGGCGGTTTTTGGCGATGTTGTTTTTAAGGTATTCTTCTAGGCCGGGTTCGTAAATGGGCACTTCGCCTTCTTTGAGGCGAGCGATTTTGCCAGCGTCTTTGTCGACACAATAAACCGTATTGCCGGTTTGCGCAAAGCACGCGCCTGTAACCAAGCCCACATAACCTGTTCCAATGATACAAATCTTCATAAATGCCTTTCCCGTTTGACGCGCTCTTCTAGTCTTTTGCGTCCCCTTCCGTCAAGTTACTGAAAATCGTGCTTTTGTTGCAAAATGTCTCGTGATAAAGGGGACTTGTGGCAAGAACTTCACCCCAAAAGAACCCGCGTCTAGAGCTGCTCAACATTGAGAAAGCTATTTTTGAAGACAACCAGCGCACCATTCAGGATGCGGCGGTGGTGTCCGATAAAAACTTTAAGGCGTATCAGAACCGCTACCAAAAGGCCATTTCGCGCTATCAGCAGGCGGTGTCTGTTAAAGAGGCCTTAGAAGCCATAGACCAGGCAGACGTCATTCTTTTTGGAGATTATCACACCTTAGATCAAAGCCAGCGTTCTTTTGTGCGTTTCCTCAGGCGCTTTTTTAAGGCTCAAGATAAAAAAGTGGTGGTCGCCTTAGAAGCCATTCAGCATCGGCATCAAAAGTATTTGGATCAATTCATGGCGGGGCGTTTATTGCCTGAGCAGTTCATTAAAAAAATTGGGTTTAAGGAGCATTGGTTTTTTGATCTGTGGGACAACTACGCCATCATTTTTGATTTCTTAAAGTTTCACAACGTGGCCACTTACGGTATTGAAGCGCCTGGCAGCGATAAAAACACCTTGCTCGAACGCGATCGCTTCATGGCAACACGCATTGTTGATCTTTTAGACAAACACCCCGAGCACCGCGTGTTTGTTTCTGTTGGGGATTTGCATTTGGCTCCCGAGCATTTGCCGCACGAGATTCAAAAACTAGCCAAAGCCAAAAAGAAAAAAATCAAAGTGCTTAGTTTTTTTCAGAACAGCCCGCACATTTATTGGAAGCTGTCCGAAAGCGAACTCGTGGATCACACCTTGTTGGTGCAACTGCGCAAAGACGCTTATTGCCGCATGCACACGCCGCCAATCATTGTGCAGCAGAGTTTTTTGAACTGGCTTTATCACGATGAAGGTCGCTTTGATTGGATTGATGCCAAAGCGAGCTTCTTACACATTGTGGAACGGGTTGCTAAAATTTTAGAATTGGATCTTCCTGATGATTACGAAGACGTCGAGGTTTACACCTGCGGTGACTTGGGTTTTATGCATTTGTCCGATTTTAAAAAACGATTTTCTAAAAAAGAAATCGAATTCATCAAAAGTCAGCTTTTGAATTCACAAAGTTATTTTATGCCGGAAGCGCGTCTGGTTTATGTGGCCAACGTGTCGATTCATCACGCGGCCGAAGAAGCCACACATTATTTAAAAATGCTCATGGCAGGTCTAGAAGGACCGCGTTCGCATAAAGACGCTTTTTACGCCAATATTTTGCACGAGGCCATTGGGTTCTTTGGGTCAAAGTTTATCAATAACAAGCGCAAATGCGCTCGTGCTAAGGATTTTAGAGCAGAAAAAACCTATTTAGAAAATAGCGGGCGCGAGACCATCTCGCATGTTGTTTACGAAACCTGTGTGTTGTTTTTGGAACACGAGCGTCGTGCTAAAAAAGGCCAGGTGTTTCACACCAATAAAATAACCGGCATTTCTCAAGAGTTGTTTTTATCGATCACACACGCCATTGGTTACGATTTAGGAGACGCTCTTTATTATGGATTTTTAAACGGCAAGATCAAACTCGAGACCGTGCAGGATTTATTCATTAATCCTTTTAAAGAAGATGGTGAGCCAGTTGAGCTTTACTTGCAATTGGTGCAAAAACTAAAAGGCGTGCGGCGTCCACAACGACTTTAATCTTACTCTTGGTTTTCAATGTAAGGGGAATCTGGTTGGTTTAGTATAATGTCGCCAAAATAGGATTTTAAAGCGTTGTCTAAATGACTTTCCTGATCACGATAAATTGCTTTTAACAAAGCCGCTTTAAACTGTGGATCAACGCCTTTTGTGGTGCCACTGTTGGTAACCGTGTAGTGAGCTTGGTACTTTTGATTTGTTTTGGTGTTTTGGAACACAAAAATCAATTCCGCGGGAATGCCATCGGGCTGAGCAATGGCTTGCACAAAACCCACAAGGCGATCGCCACGGCGTGTTTTCACGTTGAAAAAACGTGTCTCTTGCGTGTCCCAGTTGTCAAAACGGTCAATGCCGCTGGCATTCACAGGGAAAATAGCTCGCTTTGAAAAATCGCTGAGGATTTCTGGGTTAATGTTTTGGATTTGGTTCAGGCGTGCTTTTTCTTTTTGATCTTTTTGCAAAGCGCCAGTTTGTGACAATGTTTTCTGTAATCCGATTTGATCACGTTTGCGAGACAAGCGCTCTTGAAAGTCAGCAATAAAATCGCTTAAATCACTTGTGCTCCAATCGAGATTGCCTTGTTTCTGAATCACGATTTTGCCGCCATCAGGGGTGTAATCCAAACGGATGATGCCGTTTTGCTGTCCGGAACGCACTCGCCATTCTATGTAAGGCATGATGCTGCCCAAGTCGGCAATGCCTTCCACGCTGGATGAAATCTCGCCAGCCAATTCGGGGCTAATGTCGTAAGAGAACGCGTATTGTTTGGAAAAATGCGCGAGCACTGATTTTAAAATCTGTTTTTCTTCTTCGCTTAAAGTGTTGTCCGAGGCACAGCCTGCAAACAAGCTTGCTTGTTTTTTGTTAAGTTCTTTTTTGAGCAAGCCTAAATCGATGTGATTGTTTGCGTCAGTACCTTTTGTAAGAAGCTGCGCTAAATTTTTATGTTTGTCTGCTTCGTAGCCAGCCACTTGCAGTGGCCAGTACAAATTGTCCACACGGATTGAAATAGCGTGTTGATCGGCAAAGCCCAAAGGAAAGAGCCAATCGGTGTCGGCAATACGAGCCTGTTTCATGGCCTTAAAAAAATCAGAGGGTTCGACAACCCGGCTTTTATGCAATTGCTGCAAAGAGAACTGCATGATCTCTTGCCAGTGCTTTTGCTCGTTGTAGGTGCTTGCGCGTTGATCTTGTCGGTAGTCTTCAATTTGCACCAAGCCTGATTGCTCAGCTTTGATGAAACGCACGTAATGATCATTTGTGCGACCCGCTTTTTGCATTTGCAAGTAGATCAGGCCGTGTGTGAAGCTGTTGGGGCCCGTGTCAGAAACCGCAAAGGAAGAGTCTAAAAATTTATTTTTGCCCAAAAGAATTTGGTAAAACGTGATTTTGGTTTCTTCATCACTTTCGGTGTTTTTGAGAGTGAACTCATAGCGAATGATGCTGTTGTTGGGTTCGCTGAATAAAAAGTCTTGAAGCTGGGTGAATTTTTCCAACGCAATCTTATTGTCACTTTGATTTAACTGCGCCAAAATTTTTTGTAAGTGATCATGAACAAGTTGGGGCTCTTTTTTGGCTTGTTTTAAAAGGTTTTGAAAATCAGCGCTGTCTTGCAAGCCAATATCATAGGCAAAATCCACAAAGGCCGCAGCAGGGACAGCATCGCTTTCTTTGAAACCACGGTGAATCACAAGATCAGTCGGTTTTAAGTGCTCAGGCAAGTTCATTTGACCGGGGTTCATCAACAAAGGCACTGTGCCTTCGGCAAACGCAGCTTCCGCAGTGTCTTCACTAATCATTTCTGTTCCGGTATCGGGTGCGCCCGTGTCTGTGGTTTCTGTGATTTGTAAATCTTGTTCGGGAAGCTCTAGCACTGCGGGTGCTGGTGGTATTTCCCAAAGCATGTCCGCGCTTGTGATATTAATCTGGTCTGATGCGGGCTTGTGTTTGTCGGTATCAAAGGCAATGGCAGAGCGTAAAAGCTCCTGGGTGCCATTTGCAGCAACGGGGGGCAGGGTGATTTCTTCATCGCTTTTGCTGTATTCAAAAGTGATGCTTTCTGGGTCTCTGCCATGTTCTGTGGCAAAGGCAAAAAGGGTGGCCATGTCGGGGCCCATTGTCAGGGCAATTTCTGAAGCATCAGTGGCTATGTTGCTATGCTCCCTAAGAGCTGTGGTGAAGCGATAAAGAGCGACTTGTTCTCTTAAGTTTAATTCCTCATCACTAAAATCCAATTCCACACGGTAGTATTCTTGGCCTGCAAATTGTGGGGTATCACCATTGGAATCTTTATTAACGATAAAGTCAGATAAACCCTTAAATAAGTCGAGATGTTCTGCTTTAACCGCCAGAACAAAACGATTGGTGATCTTGCTGGCCACGACCTGTTTTAAATTCCAAAGATCACATTGAAAAAATTTAAGTTGGCTGGGGTCTTGAGGGATTTGTTTTAAAAGGTTTCTGAGTTTGTAGAGTGAGGCTTCATTGACACCTTTAAAATACAAAGTACGGATAAGTTGATCTGAATCTTCACCTGTTTCGTAGTTGTGTTGTTGGTAGTTATGGGGATGAATTTCAAAACCACAAGGTGCTGTAGAGCTGTCGGCATCTGGAAGGCAAAGTAGGCCGTGATTGTTCCTAAAGTACTCTTCGTGCTTTTCGTTAAGGGCAAGGTAAACGTTGTATCGGTTTGAAGTCATGGCACCATTAAAAAAAAGGGAGCTTTAAGGGCTCCCTTTTTTAGTTTAAAATCACTCATTGTCTAGGTTGAGGGGGGTAGAGGAAGAATCTCCCGCAAAGTAAGTCACCATCACTTCGTGCACTTCACCAGTTGCGCGGTTAGTGATAATGAGAGGGAATTCATCATCTTTGCCATCTTGTCCCCAGTCTTTGCCAACCGAGGTGTATTTGCTCATGTCGATCTGGATATGATCGTCTCCAGCGCGGCTATGACGAATACGTGGGTTGCCGGACCAATCACCTTGCACCATGATGTCAGCAGGATTCACACCATTGAAAGAACCAATGATGATTTTGCCGTTGCCGTGCTTACCGGTGTAGTGGGTCAAAACGGGCTCAGTGCCGGCTGCTGCAGTTGTAGAGCTGTTTTTAACAACTTCAGCGGAGCTGCCTATTGAAAAGGCAGCTTCGGCTTCTTCTTCTGAAACACCAATGGCCAAAAGAAGTTCCTTGTAAAGTTGCCAAGCTCCTTCATTCTGGCTTTCTAAGCGTATGATGCATTCTTTTAGTCCTTTATTGACTCCAATGGTGATTGCAGGGGACTTGATTTTAGCCATTTCATCTTTAATGGCTTGCAAGTTTTCTGCGCTTGGATCGGTCAAGTAAGGTTCTAGCAGTTCATGAAAGATGTTGTTCAAGTACTGAACTTCACCAGCTGCGTTTTCGTTAAATTCTTTAACAGTGAATTTTGGGAAAACACCACGTAGTGTATCGTGTACTTCAGATTTGCCTTCAAGTTCAAAAGGCATAGGCTCGCCGTTAGCGGTAATTGCCCACAGTCGCTTAAATTCAGACATAGCTGTTTCCATGCGTTGCTTGGCATAAATTGGATTTTTAGAAGATGCTACCTTTCGATCAGCACGACCGGTCAATGTTACTGTAGCAATGAAGTCCCTGTTTTTATAAGCAGCTTCCACGATTTGCTTGAATTGCTCCAAATCACTGGGCGCATCACCTTTTGGTTCATTGCTAAATTCGGTTTGCTTAACATCAAGAAAAATACCTTCAGCCTGAGTAAGGGCCGGAGCAGAGTTGCCAATAAAAACTGTGGCCGCAGCATAAGCGCTACGTAAAGCGTCTTCGGTGATTCCTTCAGGATAGGATTCAGTGATCTGAATGATCAAAGCTTCTCTAGCTGCCTGGTCGGCATCGCTCATGATGCCATCGCCATCAAAATCAGAAGACACAATCATTGGGTCACCAATGGTTGGCACACCTTCATTGCGAAGCAATTGGTGCAAGACCGAATCCACACGGCGAATTGGAGAATGCACATCTTCATTGTCCGCAGGGGTTTTGCCATTGTAACGGAAAATGGCTTTGGCTTTACGATCCAAACCGTTTTCGTCTGATGGCTTGAACACAATCACATCACCATTTTGATCTTGAATGGTTTTGCCATTGGGACTCAAGTGCACAAAACGAATCTCTTCACCCGTTTTGTCATTTGTGGGGCCTTTGCCTGTGAGGACAATCAAACGATTGATGAGATCGTTAAAGTGATCCACAACCGCTTGCGTGTTATTAAAATTACGATCTGTTAATTCTAAAATTGGTTCTTTTGCTGCTTCAATGGCCACCAAAGTGTGTGTGGTTGATTCAGGGTTTGTGTGTAAATTAGTAACATGCTCTGGTATTTCATAACGCTGAAGGGCATCAGCATCATACCACGTGTCACCCGAAGTGGTTCTTTGTGGGTTTTCATATGTTTTAAACCAATCATCACGTGGCACTAAGATTTCTAAAAGCGTGTTCAAGGCTTCTGGCTGCAATGTGTACTCATTGTTGTTAGGGTCTAAGCGCGGTGTCCATTCAGTAGGATTGCTAATCAAATAACCGTTTTCATTGCGTTGTGCTAGCAAATCACCTGTGATGGGATCAATAGCACCAAGCAAGCGCAAGGACATGCGCAAGTATTCGTAATGGAGTTTGGCGTAAGCCAATGTTTTTTGAAAATCCTCGTTACTGTCCAAAGCGCCATCACCAAAAAGGGTGTCGATCATTTCGGGAAGAGCGGATTCTTTGCCAGCAATCAAAGCGTTCGCGATGTTTTCTGGCGTTGCTTTGGTATCAGTTAATCTGGCTTTGATTTCATCTGTTAGGTTTTCTTCTGTTAGAAATTCTTTAATGACTTCGACCAATTCGAGTCGTTCAGTCATGAAGTCGCCCAAGATACCGTCTGTGCCACTACCGACAATGAAGTTATTGAATTCTTCGTTGGTGAGGTGGCTCAACATGGAAGGGTCTAAAACCTCGTTAGCGTTAAAATCCACACGACGCACAAATGTGGTGCGCTCACCATTTGCATTGGGCTTGGAGCGTAAAATGCCAGCTCTAAACACGGTGCCTTTTTCGCCAATGCCAAAGAAGTGGCCGTAGCGGTTTTTGTAATTGTTGCCCAAAAGTTTGGTGAGGGCTTCTTCAGTATTTTTTTCAATGCTAAAATGTTCTGCGGCCACTGTGTCAATGTCGGCACCTAGGTTGTAAGCTGTTGTGCCATCTTGCAAGCCAAACATTTTATCGACAGCGCCTTCGATGTTTTCAGAAATTTCGGCGATCTCGCCTTTTTCCAAAAGATCTTCGTCCACGATTTTGGCGCGGTCTTTAAGGGCTGTGATTTCAATTCTTTTTAATTCGTATCCCATGGGGTACTCCTGATTGATGTAAAAATCTTTCTATCAAAATAAACAAACAGAGTTTTTGATCACTCGCTTGCTTCGTTGGCAGCAACACCTTCGTCTAAATTCAAGACATTGTTACCAGTCTCAGATCCTTCTGCTTCTGTTGTAGCTGCGTCGTCGCTAGCCGTAGCTTCTGCAGTATTTGCTGCTGGAGCGGCAAGCAAGCTTGCGTCACAGTCTTTGAGAGCAGGGTAAGTGTCAAAGAAGTCAACACGGTCAGCGTACTCATCAAACTCAATGCCTTGACCTTCACTTGTCATGGTCATGTCGCCGTTGTCTTCGCCATCTGAGTTGAAAGTACCAATTGTGTAGAAGACTGTTGAGACGCTGTTGGATTCCATGGCGTTGGTGATGCCATCAGAACCACGGTTTTCATCGGTTTTGTAATCATCAAAGAAGATGTGGATGCGAGACAAATCGTAAGCTTGAGCAATTTCTGGATTTGTCTTTAAGCAATTGTTCACGTCGATTTCCGTTTGCATGATATCTGCTGCTAAATCGTTGTCTTTGGATTTATCGCGTGGTGTGCGTTCTGCTTGGCGACCAAAGGCGTAACCAACTTGAAGGCCTGCCAAAAGAGCGATGCCGCCTTTTTGATTGCCCACAAGACCATCTTGTAAACCTGTGTTGGTGATCTGGGTTGTTTTGGTGGAGTCCACTCGGCCGTTTAAACCAAGCATGACTTTATCTGTTACAAAGTATTGCGCGTATAAAGAGCCACCAAAGCCAACGCTGCCACCAGGAGTGCTCATGTCGTCGCCCATACTGATGATGTCGCCTGTGGCGATATCACGTTTGGCAGCAGGGACCTGCGCGTTGTTTGTGAATTTACCAAATAGAAGGTGAGGGCCAACGCCGATTTCTGCGCGACCAACTTGAAAACGACCACGCACACCCAAAAGAGCTTTGAGCTCAGGGAGTTTTGTTTTGCCGTCTTCGTGAAGGATTGTTTCGGCACCGCTATTACCAAGATCAAGTTGGTAAGAGGTGGGTTCTTCGACCCAACGACTTTGTTTGCCGCCGGTTGTGAATTCACCGTTCACAAAGCCTTCAATGGCAAAGCTTTCGGAAAGATTGTAAGCAACGCGTGCTTCCAGGTTCGCACCACCCACAGTGGCTTGGTCATCTTTGGAAATATCTTTAGGAGCAATGTCCCATTTTTCGGCAACACCTTTTGTGGTTTTGAGGTCTTGGTGGCCAACTGTCCCGCCAAGCAGGATGGTTGCGTCGACATTGCTATTGTTTCTTACACCGTCTGTCATGGTGATCTCCTTAAAATAATGAAGAAATTCTTCTTACGCTCACAGTTATCGAGCGCTTTCTGCAAATGTTGCTTGGTTTTTTACTTTTTTTTTAACGCAAAAAGAGGGTCCCAAGTCCCTATAATCAGGACGGGAATGACACCTTTCTTGTTCTCATTCTCGGCAGTTGTTCAAAAAGGTTGCTATGAATGTTGCGACAGTTCTGACAAACAGCGTAAATGTCGCGAGGCTTATAAAAAATTTAGTAAAAAAGAAGCAACATTTACGCGCGTCTCCCGATAACTTGTTCAGATAGTTTAAATCGACCCAAGCTCCCAAAGGAGAAAAACTTATGAATAACAAGATCATGTCATTTATTTTTGGCCTTTTAATGATGCTCATCACGAGCTCCTTAGCCCATGCCGAACTCTGTGTTGTCACTTCCGAGAAGGATACCGGCATCAGTTCAACACTGCGTGGTAAGGTAGAAATGGTCATGGCAGACGACGAAGAGGGTGGTTGTTTTATCAATCGCACTTCCGATACCTATGCCGATGCTTTTGTTGCTGACAACTACATCGCGTTTCAAACAAAAGAGAGCTGTCCTGCTTCTTCGGGTGTGGTCAAAACAATCAAACTCACAAATGGCCAGATTACATTTAAGAACAAAATGAGCCTGTTGGTGGGTAACGCCTCTGATTACTCCTTAAATTGGGCCAACTACACAGCTTACAGTTATTTCGCTGATTTGGGTCCTGATTACTTGAGTTCAAGCAATCCCGATGTTGGGAATTACATTTTGCAAAGTGAAATCGATGCTGCTGATTACCCTGATTGCGATATCGATGTGAGCGAGCCATCTAAATATTATGACTTCGGTCGTGTTGTGGTGGATTCTTCAGAAGTGGAAGGTGCTCCGTTTAAATGTGGCGAGGGTGCAGAAAAAGTTTATTTGCGTGGTATTGTGTTTGTTGGCTCTGCGGCTTACGAAGATATCTTTAGCCAAAGCTGTTTTAAAAACGGTGGCGACATTCATGTTTGCCAAGGCAGCATTAAAGAAGGCACTGATCTTAGCAAGGTCGATCTTTACAACCAGCCTAAATCAGACTGGTGTGACGAAGAATGCACTGAGACCATCACTATGTATAAAGATGCTGATGGCGACGGTTACACTTCGGCTGCTGGCGATAACAGCACAGGCGGCCTTGGTGGCATTAATATTGGTAGTAAGAAAGACTTTACTCCTTGGGGCCGTACAACAGAAGGCAGCTCAATCAGCGATCACATCTCTGGTGATGTTGGTGTTGTGACTGATGGCACCATTCAGGTTGGCCTAGGGTCTTCAGGAAGCTCACGTTTTGCGCGCAAAACCCCTTCAAAAGCGGGTATTGTGAGCGGAACAATCACAAAACTTGATGACTCTGTTTTGGATTCCATCATTGCAAATGCCGGTAAATCAGCGACCCAACCTATGGGTGGCACTGTGTTGCCAGGCACTGGCGATGGCGAGGTTTTATTGCCTAACACTGTTGAGATCTGTGCTGATGACGCGCAAACTTACCGCGATTTGGGTTATAAAACTGAAGACGAGCTCACTGGTTACAATGACTGTGATGACGATAACGCAGCGGTGAACCCAGGTGCAGAAGAAATTTGTGGAGATAACGTTGATAACAACTGTGATGGCGTAGATGATGAATGCCCTGCAACAGATGACGATGGCGACGGTTACACAGAAGACGATGGTGATTGTGATGACACAAACCCAGAAGTGAACCCAGGTGCGGAAGAAATCTGTGATGGCATTGATAACGACTGTGACGGTGAAATCGATGAAGGTTGCGATGACAACGATGGCGATGGCTACCCATCAGATGAAGATTGTGATGATAACGATCCTGATGTGAACCCAGGCGCTGACGAAATCTGCGATGACGGTGTTGATAACGACTGTGACGGTCTTGTTGATGAAGGTTGTGGCGGTAGCGGAAATGGCTCTGATGATGACGGTGATGGTTATAATGAGCAACAAGGTGATTGTGACGACACCGATGCGAGTATTAACCCTGGCGCAGAAGAAGTTTGTGATGACAACACTGACAACGACTGTGACGGTGACATTGACGAAGGCTGTGATGACAGCGGCAATGACACTGATGATGATGGCGACGGTTACACTGAAAACGAAGGTGATTGCGATGACAGCGATGCCAACATCAACCCTGATATGTTTGATATCTGTGGTGATGGCATTGACCAAGATTGCTCTGGCAACGATCGTCAATGTGCTGTTGAAGTCTGTAACGACCAAATCGACAACGATGAAGATGGTCTTGCAGATTGCGAAGACCCTAGCTGCGACACTTGGTACGAGTGTAACGGTGTTGGTCCAGAAGAAATCTGTGACGATGGCCTAGACAATGATTCTGATGGCAGTGCCGATTGTGACGATGCCGACTGTATGTTTGACACCAGCTGCGTGGCAAGCGGCTCTGAAAGCGCTTGTGGCGATGGCATCGACAACGACGGCGACGGCTTTGCTGATTGCGAAGACGCAGACTGCCAAGGCTTTATCCTTGGTCAGGACGAGAACGGCGACGACGTGACCTGTGTGAGCACGCAAGTGATTTCGATCACCACAGGTGGCAAATTGACCGGTGGCGGCGGTTGCGGTTGTGATTTGACCGCAAGCGGCATGGCCAAACCAGGCGATACAGCCACCATGTTGGCTGGGTTCTTGGGCTTGTTGCTGGCCTTGGCCTTGCGTCAAAGAGCGCAGTTTATTGAGAATAAATGAATTTGAAACTGGACTGCTTCGTCGTAGAACTTCTCGCAGTGACAAGTGTCATTACGAGGAGGGCGGAGACCGACGACGTAATCCAGTTAGTATTTTAAAATTTTCCTTCGGACCGGCATGGTTCGAAAAGAGGAACATTGGGTCGAGAAAGGCTCTCCATGTGGAGGGCCTTTTTCATTTGACCGCCTACCTTCCTGAAAACAATTTTCAATTTGCATTTTTACGACAATTTCTTTAGCAGAACGCCACAAAGCCCTGGAAATTAAGGGGTCCAAGGCTTGTTGTCAGTCAGGTTCTTTCACTTCTAGGGCAATTTTTTTTATAAAAATTCTGCCAAATTATTTAATTCAATTAAAACATAGGCTTAGCCACCAAAAAAAATGGCTGAGATACGAAACATTTTAGAGGGATTGCGCGATAAGTCAGATGTAGGGCCGGAAATCCTTGACAGTGATTTTTGTAAATAAACGTCCGGTTCCAAAAATACAACGCGTATCAGGGATGATTAAACAGGTTCAGACCATGGGAAAAACTTTGATGAAAAACCTAAACCAAATTTTTACCGCCATCATCTTGGCAAGCTTTGTTTTTTTAACAGCATGCGATACCAACATCAACCGCGCCGAAGATCTTGTTGCTGATACTTCAATCACGATCAATTCTTTTACTGTTGATGATGCGGTTTTAACTTGGGGGGAATCAACAATCATTCGCTGGAACATTGCTGATAAAAACGACACAGTTGGTTATATCATGATCGATCCAGGTGTTGGTGTTCGCAATACTCTTATTGATACAGCTTCTATTTCTCCGACAAAAACCACCACCTATACTTTAAATATTTATAAAGAAAATAAAATTGTAAAATCTCAAAGTCTTCAAGTCCGAGTCGAAACAGCTTCGGGCGATGAGATAAAAATCGCTGTGGCAGATGAAGTTTGTGATGACGAAACAGACAATGATAATGATGGAGCCACAGATTGTGACGATTCCGATTGCAGCGAGTTTGAAGCTTGCATCCCGACTTATGAGTTCAGCTCGGTTACAGCAACTCCCAGCAGCGATGTTTTTATCAACGAAACCGAAGTGAGCATTGCTTGGGAAAGCACCTTGAGCTTGATTGAAATTTACCAAGACGGTGCCTTGGTGAGCACATCTAGTGAAGCCAATGGTTCGTATTCTTTTACTCCTAGCAAAGAAAGCACAAGCTTTAATCTAAAAGGTTATAACGCTGAGGGCGGTGTTGCCGATAGTGAGACCTTGGCTGTGAGTGCGGTGGAAAAACCTGATGATGGAGGTGATGATAGTGATGATGCTCCTAAGGAATTTCAAGGAAAAATCTTTGTAAGCACAAATGCCAATGCGAATGAGGTTATTTACGGGCAAGATTACACAGTAACTTATAGTATTGAAGGTGCATCTACAATCACTGAAGAAATTTTAGTTGGGAATGGATCAGAAAGATACCAGGAAAGTCTTAGAACAATTTCTCCAGATCAAAGCACGGGGACCTTGAATTTTGAAGATGCAAAGCAAGATAGAACAGTTATTTATACGGTAACAGATACAAATGAAGTGACTTCAGAAAAACAAGTTACGGTAAAGGTAAAAGGCTTCGTAAACCAAGGTGTGTCTTTAAGTGCTAATTTAGAGTCACTTGTTAATGGCGCTCATTTTGGGGGGCTGTTTTTTCATTCCACAAAAGCCATTTGGAAAACAACTGATGGCGGAAAATCATTTGAACAAGTCTCAACTCCTGGTGTTGAAGGGAAAATTAGAGATGTTAGCATTAATGCTACGGGCATAATTTATATAGCAACAGATAAAGGACTTTTTACAAACAAAGATTCTGCAGAAGAATTCAAAAACATTTACCCTTTGGAATCAAATGGATTTGAAGCTGTCTATGCACGAAATAAAAACCATGTGTATGTGGGTACAAATCAGTACTTGTTTAAGTTAGAAGAAGTCGATTCAGATGAAAATTGCAGTAATTTCTATAGCGCTGATGAGGGAGCTGGTGTTTGTTTGGAACTAGTCAATTTTTCAAGTAACCAATCTGGGTATGCCTGGTATAAAAATCCTGTTGAGTTTTATGACTTTATTGTTGGTGCAAATAACAAATCAGAAGTCGTCGCATTGACTAGCTGGGGAGCCTATTGGGATAATTCTGGTAAAGCAGAATTTGATAGTGGCAACCTTCTTGAGCAACCAATCATTGGTGTGCATTTTGAAAAATACGATGATCCTTATTTCTGGAGTGATACAGATGCTTTTTCTGGTGCAGACATAGACTCATTGGAATCATTGGGGACACCAAAAAGTCTCTCGGGTATTAATTATGTTGTTGAAGTAGGTGGAACTGTCTTTGTTGCCACTGACAGTCTAGGTATTTGGTATAAAAATTTGCGTAACGCTAGCGATACAGCGTGGAGAAAATCAGATTATCAAGGTGCTCCCTTGATTATGTTCCAAGGACAATCCCAGAAATTTGGAATGTTTGGTAATGTTCTACACGTTATTGATGCCTCTGGAGATGTTTACGAACTAAAATGGAATACAATCCCTGAGATCAAAAAAATAGAACCATTGAACCCAGGGATATTTGATCTGGATGTTAGGTCACTTGAGGACCGCTTTGGAATATAAAAAAGTATTGGAATAGTTTTATTAAGGACAACGACGCATGGCAAATGTACTAAAATTACCACCCGAAGGCAAAATTGAATTATCAGGTAGTGTCCCTTTATGTTGCCAAGATAAAGATGATCGAGAAACAACAGCTCAAATCAAAGGTGAGATTAAGGTAACAGATGATATCCCTGATTTTAGCTTTTCTGCTGGCGCGGCGATCAACCAAACTTTTCCAAGATCAACTGTTGATGAAGTTGTTATTAGCGAAGCAGAAAATCAACTTGTAATAAGACAGCCAAATGGATTTCTTGGATTAAAGGATCCATTCCGTTTTTTTGCTGAAACTGGTTATGCGGGCAAAAAGTATCATGAAATTGGCCTCAGGTTAGATGTTGAGCCAAAAGTAGTGTTGGAGGAACCTGAAAATATAGAAGAAGGATCCAAAGCAAAACGCAATATTGAGACAAAAATCGATGCGGGTATTGCGTATCAACTTTATCCTCATAGTGAAGATAAAAAATTAGGAGCAACTTTTTTAATTGAGGATATTCAGCAAGCTGTTGATGGCGATCCTGTGATGAGTTTGGAATTTGTAGCAGAAGAATTTAGAGTGTTTAGTAGTGATTCTGTGAATTTAGATCTTAATGGGACATTAAAATTATTAGCACCAGCTTTTGGCGCTACTGCCTATGGAGATAAAAGTTTCTTTAATGGAGGCCTAAAAAATACTGATCGTGAATTCTTTATGGAGGGCGGTGTAAGTTTTAAAAATATTGCGCTTCCTCATGATAATGAGTTGGCGATTGGTCTATCAGCACAACACACTCAAGCTTTTAAAGCAGGCGATGCCCAAGCTAGAATCGATGTGTTTAGCAGAACAACATCGGCTTCAATGAGTCTAGAGGCGTATGGTGCCACAGTTGAAGGTGGTTATGAAAACTCGACAAGTTTAACTGAAGAAACAGCTAAAAATATTGGTGAAGAGGCTGGGTTAATTGTACACGATGCGAATGCTGTTCGAAAGTCAGAAGAAGCAATTATACTTAGCGCTGAATATGCGTTTGAAATGAAGCGTTTAAAAAAGAAAGAAGAAGAAGACAAAAGTGGGGTTTTAGGATTTCTTAAAGAACCAGCATTCGTTCCTAGTCTGTCTTATCGCCATCCGTGGGGCTCAGAACAGACAGACTATCTTTTTGAAGATGGAAATAATGCTCCGCAAAAAGCGGAGACAGCAGAAACTCCCGATATCTTAACTTTAACAGTAAAGCTAAAAGCAAAATTTTAGATTTTATCAACAAACAAGGACAAAACAATGAAAAGCACTATCCTTAACCTAAATAATAAAATTGGAATCACATTTAAGATTTTTGTCTTAATGACTCTGGCTTTGTTTCTCGTAGTTGAGAACGTACAAGCAGATGAGGGTTCTTGGACTCTTGGGTCTGACAAGCACACTTGTACAGTGGTTAACCCAGAAAACCCAGCTCCAGGGGAAGATGTTGGTGATTATCCATATTCTCTCCAGCACGCATTAGATACGTATAATGCGAGCACTTCTGGAGGAAGAGGGTGTCGTGATTTTATTGTTTTTAAAACGGGAACAGACGCAATTCAAATTCGTCGTCCAATTAAACTAAATACAAAAGTCAATGAAACCCGACAATTAAAATTTGGTGCTCAAGAGTCTGGTAGCCAAGTGACATTTGAAATCCATGATTTGGGTACCAATAAAGCTATTTTTGAAATTGAAAAAGTGCAAAATGTATTTATTCGAGGTCTGCAAATAGATAGTGTTGTAGGTGAAGAAAACACAAGAAAGGCTCTTTTTAAATGCTCGAACAATGCGCAATCAATTACATTTGAAAATGTTCTTGTTAATAATAATCCAATCGAACCAATCAATATAACAGGATGCCGAGATGTGACCATCAATGGTGTCGAATATGTTTATGATTTAGACAAGGAAAGCCCTTCTGCTGGATTGATCGTTGTTAATGGTACAGAAAGTGATGATGAAGAAAATTTAACTGCTTCTAGTACATTTGCTTTATCTGGTTCATCATTCCGATGGGTAACTGGTCCTTTGGTTACAATTAATAGTGTTCAAAACTATTTGTTAGAAGAAATCAGTGCTGAGTATCGTGCTGTTTCTGGAAGTGATTTTAATGCGATTAGCGTAACAAATAGTAGTGGTACAATTAATGGCTTGGGATTGCAAAATCTCATGTCAAATGGACTGAAGTTTGTAGACATTAACTACTCGTATGGTGCAGCAAGTTCGTTTACGAACATTGGCTTATCTGGTTATAATCAATCAGGATACAGCAATGACGGTGTTGGTTTGATTTTGGAAGGCGCCAGCGGTTTAAAATTTCCTGGTACAATTTCTGTTACAAACTTTGGTAAGAATGGTGTTGAGATTAAGAATTACGGCACCACTCCTTCTAAAAATAACAAAATTAGCAGCAATGCGATCTTTAACAATGGTTTTGTTGCTAGTTCTTGTGATGAGGGGCATGGTATTTATTTAGCAGATGCTTCTGAGAATAACGAAATCACAGGCAATACAATTGTTCAAAACCAAAATTGCGGTATTCTATTTGGTGCCAGCAAGCATAATAAAGCAAGCAATAATAACTTAGGTCAAAATGATCTTTGCGGAGCCCAAGCTTTAGAAGAAGCAAAGGTTAAGCAGTTGGATAAAAATGCCATTGTGATGTGGGCAACTGGTGAAAACCAAGTTGCATTGGATGTAAACACGTCGCTTATCAATAATAGTAATGTGACCTCCATTGAACTTCATAAAATTGTTTCTAGTGAAGATTTTGATAACTATGCTGGCGAAGCTTTTGATCCAACTAATCCAAACACTTGTGCTGGTGGCATAGCAACTCCAAGTATTTTTAGAGGTAACGGGCATTTTAAGAAGAAAAACGCTCCATTGCCTTCTGGGTTACGACCTGCGTTACGTGATGGAACTTATAATTATTCATCTGGAAGTAGCGTAGGAACTCCTATTAATTTGGATATTGATAGTTCCCAGTTCATGGCAATTTCTGGAGCTGCCAATTCAGGAGATTATAAAGAAGAGGCTCCCGATGTCACAGCAACACGTGTTGGCAGTGGTAGTTATGGTGTAGAAAGTCAGCTTCCAAAAACCGATATTTCTGCTGAGCCCGGCGCTTATTACTTTGCCTTCGCATTTGATAACGTTGGCAATATCATTGGTGTTTGGCATGGTCAGCCTTACCTCAGTGCAGCCGATATGACTGATTTTCTTTCAGCTAACTGTGAAAGCCAATTGGGTTGTTATTTTGATACAGAAAATAGATCTTGTCACCGTATTGTCGATCAAACCACGGTAGATGGATCTACAACGCCTTCAGCGTCGGCAGATATAGATCAAGATGGTGTGCCTGATTATTTAGAAGACACCAATTTAAACTGTATTCACGATAAAACTGTAGGCGTAGATCTAGATGGTGATGGCCAAATTGGATACTACAACGCTGAAGGCGCTGAGCTTGATCCAAGTGATGATGATACCGATAATGATGGGATTCCTGATGGTGTAGAAATCTATACAACTTATACGGATCCAGCTCTTGCAGATACGGATGGTGATGGTCTTACGGATCTACAAGAAAATCCAAACATGGATAATGTTATCGACAAAGGTGAGAGTGATCCTTTGAATGCCAATTCAGACTCAGATCAATTGAACGATAAGGAAGAAAAACTTCGTGGTACAGATCCACTGTATTGGGATACTGACAATGATGGTATTTCTGATGATGAAGATGGCTGTCCATTGATTCCTGAATCTGAAGGAAGCTGTTATTACAATTACTGTATTCCTGTGGATTCGGAGATTGTGAACACCGCTATTAGCGAAGGCAACGGTGCTGTGACAGGTGAGACTGATGGTATCTGTGATGACAGTGATGGCGATGGTATTTGTTCTCATATCGAAGATAAAAACGGCAACTGCCGTTGGGACGAAGGCAGTGAAACGAATGCAGCCGGCGGTGATTCTGATAATAATGGCATTGCAGATGGTCTAGATACCGATGGTGATGGTATTCCTGATGGAATCGAAGATGCAAACCATAATGGCGTGGTTGATCCGGGTGAAACAGACCCGATCTTGTCCGATACAGATGGTGATTGCATTGGTGATGGCATTGAGGATTCTAACCACAACGGCGTTGTTGATACAAACAGATTAGAAACAGATCCTACTAAGCCAGATTCAGATACTGATGGCATTAGTGACGGTGACGAAGATTGGAACTGCGATGGCCAAGTAGATGCTGGAGAGACAAAGCCTTATCATGTGGACACTGATGGCGATGGCGTAGATGACTTAAACGATCTATGCCCTTGGACAGTCGATCAAAACTGTGTGGTCTACTACTGTGGTATCAATGGTTTCGAAAAAATCGATACCGATGGTGACGGTCTGACTGACGCCCAAGAAGATGCCAACGGCAACTGCCAATGGGATCCTGAGTTCTTGGAATCAGATCCTACTAAAGCAGATACCGATGGTGATGGTTTGATGGACGGCCAAGAGGTCACTTTCTC
The DNA here is from genome assembly GCA_024233595.1 of Deltaproteobacteria bacterium. Classification (GTDB taxonomy): domain Bacteria; phylum UBA10199; class UBA10199; order UBA10199; family JADGCS01; genus JACKPK01. Next base: position 34,912 of record JACKPK010000001.1, on the reverse strand, counting down.
TACAAACCCTGTCGCCAAAGACACAGATGGCGACGGCAAGTCGGATTATGACGAGGTGGCTAACTGTATTGAGAACGGCACTGTCATTGAACAGTACGGTTGTACACCAGGTAACCGAGCTGACTTTGGTGGCTGTAGCTTAAATACAAAAAACCACGCAACAAATGGCGCGACCTTACCGATAATAGGTTTAGCATGGATGGCGATGGTGGCCTTAATTTGGAAAGCTCGTCAGAAGGCCGTGAGCTAAAATATTTAACAGGGTGGGGTATAAAACCCACCCTAAACAAACAAGACTTTGTAAGACAACTTTCAAGCCCTGGCTTGTTGCCAGAGATAGCTTAAGAAGGGATTTAGAATGGAAACAAATAAATGCGGTCAACAAATAGGCTGGGTTTCAGAATTAGAGTTGGGTGTTGGTGTTACTGGAACAAAGAAAAATCGAGGTGGTCATAGCATCACGCCAACAGAGCCTTCTTTAGAACCTTATGGGTTTGATTTTGTCTCTAAAAAAGGTGTTGATACTGCTTATTACCTTATTGGAACTGGTGTGTCTTTTGGTAAGAAAGTTGATTGCGAAGTAGATTCAACTAAAAACGCTTCTGTTTCTGATGATGATAAAACAGCAGCTTCTGATGATGATAAAGCAGCAGCTTCTGATGATGATAAAACAGCAGCTTCTGATGATGATAAAGCAGCAGCTTCTGATGATGATAAAGCAGCAGCTTTGATGATGATAAAACAGCAGCTTCTGATGATGATAAAAACAGCAGCTTCTGATGATGATAAAGTAAAGGTAAAAGTAAAAAATAAACTTATTCATCGTATGAGGTTTTTTGTCACTGGAGGACTTTTTGCTAAAAAAACCTTATTTCAAATTGATCAAGGAAGCCGAACATTGCCTGGTCAAGACGACTTGAACTGGGGAAAGCATGCAGAAAGAAGTGTTGGTGGTTATCTAAGAGCCCGTGCTAGTCTTGGCATGTTTTCTTTAGGGCTAACTGAACCTTTTGCAGATCGCCAATTGCGTATTAATGATCAGCAGTGGTTTTTTGGTCAAAATTCAAATAGTGCGGGACGCTTCCTTGGGGCTATTTTGATGATTATAATTTTAGTGAAAGTGTCACTAAGAATGACAATGAGGTTGGACGCAAGCAGTATTCAAGAGGTGAATTTGCTTTTTATGCCTCAGGGCTCTCGTTTAATTTAGTAGAATTTCGCTGGAAATTTTATACAGAAAGACCATCACAAGCAGCTTTAGAACTGACTCTTGGCGCTTATATTCTGTTACTGAGGTTTATGATGGTAATGATGCCTCAGCAACCTCAAGCTGGTCACTTACAAACTTCCGATGGCGAGGACTTACGAGGCTCCGTTATTGAAGATCGACACAAAGCTCAGTTTACAATCGGTGTTACTTTTAGACCTGATACCGCTCGTAAAAGAAAAAAGGCTGAAGCACCGAAGCCTGATGACGTATAAAGGGCTAAAAGAATAAAATTTCATTGCTGAAATTTGGGAGATGAGAATGACTGATGTGAATCGCACAAGTACGAACATTATTTTGGATGAAGCTTTAAGATCCTTTCAAGATACAGAGGCAATGGTGTTTCCTAGCACCAAAGACCTTACTGAAACGGAATGGGATAAATGCACTGTCAAAGATCTCACAAATCCTAAGGCTGAGCCAACTGAAATCAGTGGTTTGGAATTTACTTATAATTTGCCTTTGATGATTGATGTTAAAGATGCTGCTGGGCGTTTGAGTTTTAAATCATTGACCGCTCGAACTGCAATTCAAGGCAAAGATGGGGACATTTTTGCTGGTAAAGCCTGGAAGGCAGTTAGCAAAGTAGATGCAGGTAATAAAGAAATAGTTATGAAACGGGATGCGAACGAGGGTGGTCCTCTGGTTTTTTTAACTAGCGTGCTTTCTACTACTGAAGAAGGTGGTATGGAACGTTCTTTTAAGCACTATGTTGTTTGCCCTGTAAAAGCTGAAGATTAATTTTATACTCCTAAGAAAATCTTGAGTCTTTAAATAAAATTCCTCTATTTTAGACACTGTCTTCTTGTTTGTAGTAGTAGAAATGCTTTTATGGTCCCTAAAAAAGATGGCATCCTTTTTTTAGGAATTACTGGACATACATCTTTTTTGTCAGAAAAGAAGCGAAAAACTAATTGATTTTAAAACCCAATCACTTCCGCTTTGCTTTTTCAGCAACGCTCTTCAGGCCGTATTTTTTCACAAGGCGCGACACCTGTGGTCTTGGCATTTGCAAGTGGTAGCTTGCGCTGGTGATTTGCCCGTTAAAGAGTTTGAGAGCGCGTTCAATCTGTAATTTCTCAAACTCTTGTTTGGCTTCTGACAAGGTGATCTCCTGATCATCAATCATTTGCGAGAGATCATTCAGGTCTTCGTGTTGGTCTTCTAGGGACTCAGCTTCTATGGCTTGTCTAAAAAGGTCTTTGCGTTCCATCAAATCCGACAACTCAATGCAAGGCTTCTCCACAAAAATGGAAAGGTTGTACATGACGTTGATGAGCTCGCGCACGTTGCCAGGCCAGGCGTAGCGCATTAAGAAATCCAAAGCCTGGGTCGAAATGGTTTTTTGTGGCACGTTGTTTTCGATCGCGTACAAACGGAAGGCGTGATCAACCAGCATCGGGATATCATCTTTGCGTTCGCGCAAGGGGGGAACGGTCACATTCACAACCGCAATGCGGTAAAATAAATCTTCTCTAAACGTTTCTTCCTCAACCATTTCTTCTAGGTCGCGGTTGGTGGCGCAAATCAATCTGAAATCAACTGGAATAGGCTTAGAGCCACCAAGTGGCGTGACTTCGCGTTCTTGCAAGACACGTAAAAGTTTAATTTGCATGTTCAGTGGCAGTTCACCGATTTCGTCTAAGAACAGGGTGCCACCGTTAGCGATTTCAAAAAGACCAACCTTGTCGTTGTCCGCGCCAGTAAAGGCGCCTTTTTTGTAACCGAAGAGCTCTGATTCCAAAAGATTTTCGGGAATGGCGCCGCAGTTAATGGCCACAAACTCGCCTTCGGAACGGGGGCTGTTAAAGTGCACCATTTTGGCGATCATCTCTTTACCCACACCAGATTCCCCACAAAGCGTGATGGTCGCGTTGCTTTCTATGGATTTTTGTAAATTTTGGAACAGCTCCCGTTTTTTATCCGAGATACCAATGAAGTTTTCAAAAGAGTATTTTTGCCCACGGATGCGCGATTGTTGTTTTGAAATCTGTTGTTTGGCGCTGATCAAATCTTGTTCTTTAAGGCGGTAATTGTAGGCGTTGTAAATGGTGAAAGAAATCACGTTCACCAAGTTCTCTAAAATTTCGATTTCTTCTTCGTTAAGCTTTAAACGAATGCGCCCATCAAGGTAGAAGACGCCAATGCCGTCGCCATTCACCATGATGGGCAAAACGGCGTAAGATTTTTTGTTGAGGCTCTCAAACAGAGGCGCGTAGTTTTTAGCGATCTCAAACACGTCGTCATGCAGGTCAGGGCTCACTAAACAGGGATGGCCGCTTTTCAAAACGATTTTTGATAACTGTAAAGCGGTGTGTTCAGCATGCTCGCCGTCTTTTAGGCTTTTTGGATCATAGCCTTTAGAGGCCGAACACCATCCTTCTTGCGAATCATAAAAATAAACAAAACCATTATCTAAACCGGTGTACTCAGCAATCATGTTCAAGGCCTTGTTGGCCAATTGGTCTAGATTGTGCTCACAAATGAGCTGGTAACTCATGTCGATGAATTTTTTAATTTGATATGTTGGCGAGGTTTGCACCGAGGCCGCATCGTGCACTTCGTAAGAAACATGAAACGCGTCCTGGAAACCTTTTGGCAAGCGTTCATCGGTGTGTTGGACTAGATCTTGGTAACGCTCCATGAGCGTTTCAAAACTTTCGATGTGCTTGTGTTCATAAAAGTCTTTTAAAAGGCGTTTCATCTGGCTCAGAGCAAAGGCCACGTCGCCATTAAGCAACGGGCCTTCGAAAACCGCTAACCATTCGCTTGCCTTCAATGATTTCTCTTCAAAGAAATACTCATGAACATGGCGCAAACACTGGTAGCGTTGGTGAAGGGCCCTTCTTGATACAATTCTAAAACTTTGGCGTGACTCAACATACAGTCGATTTTCGCGCTGGTGTAAATCAATCGAAGCCGCAATCGCGCAAAAGATAAGCCTGAGTCAGGTAGTAATCGCGAATACGTGGTGTGTCGGCAAAGATATCCGCGTTTTCTTCAAAAAGGTGCTGAACCTGCGTGAGCACTTGCAAAGATTTTTCAGCTTGGTTGTCTTGGTAAAATAAATAGGCTTCCGCAAGTTTGATTCCCACCTGATGATGATGTTTGCTGTTGTAGCTGGCGCAGATGCTAAAAGCAGAGTGTAGATTTTTGGCCAGGTTGATTTCTTTACGTGCGGCTTCAAATTGCCCAAGCTCCGCAAGCAGGGTGGTCATTTTGATGAGCGCGAAGATTTTTTCATCAACCAAATCTAAGTCTTGAAATAAACGCCCCAAGTCTTTGAGCGTTTTGTAAGCGCCGTTCCAGTATTTTTGGTGGCAGCAAAGATCAAAGTAATCAAATCCAATTTGGCCTTGGGCAACGTGGTTTTTGCCACGACCCGCGAGTTCCATGGCTTCTTCCAGTGCCTTCATGGCCTCCTTGGGTTTGTTCTCGGCCACCATCAGGCGGCCTTTAAGGTGCAAGCCCAGAATTTCTTTATTTGCCATTTGAGCGTCTTTGGCTTGCTCTAAAAGTTCGGCAAGAGTGTTCGAGAGTTCAGAAGAACGAAGAGAAGCCTGTGACTTGAGCACAGGCTGTGTGCTGACCGCTTAAGCCTCACCGTGAATATCTAAGAGCCCAAAGATAAATGTTCTTGGTCGCCCATGAGCTGATCTTCTTTATTGGTTGTTAAGGGTGAGTTTTAATTCACCGCCAAGTTATCTTTTAAAACGCTGTATGCTTTTGCTTTTTGCCACGGAATTGTGAATCTGGTTCGAAAGAGTCGCGTTTGAAATTTTTGAACATAAGTTTGCTTTTCGACATTGCTTTAAAACAGCTGTATATTCTTATGCTCCGCCCAAGAGCCTTCAGCAATTCACTTTGATCACATCAGCAAAAGCCATGTTATTGACTGTTGCCATGTTCAACGCCCCCATTCCGTAAAGTGAACCCATTAACATCGCCATCAAAAGAATGGAAAAGGTGAAGTTACGAACCATAATGCCCCCTACATACAATTTGCTTCTGTTCCTTTGGGAACGAAGCGGGTGGAGACTTCATGATTCGAAGAAACCACCTAACCCCACCAAAGCTTAATGCATACGGCGTGCCAAATCGTTTCTCCTTGTTTTTCATCGATTTTTTTGGGGAGGTCCAAAATGCCGTGACCAAACTGATCAGCAAGTTTTGAGTGTAGTGGGAAAAAAGCTCCTAGACAAAAGGCACAGAGCTTAACACGCTTAAACGCTGTTATTTAGCGTTTTGCGCACGCGTTAGTTTAGAACTTTGCGCGCAGAATTAGACAATTGATCTTCAAAATAAACACGCTTATTTGAGCTTTCTATGTCTTATTTTCAGTCGATTCTTTTAGGAATCATTCAAGGCCTGGGAGAATTTTTACCCATTTCGAGTTCGGCCCATCTGGTGGTGTTGCCTTGGCTCATTCAATTTGAAGACCCTGGCTTGGCTTTTGATGTGGCCTTGCATTTGGGGACACTCATTGCCGTGTTGGCTTATTTTTGGAAAGATTGGTGGACGCTCAGCAAGGCGAGCCTTTGTTACACGGTGTTAAAACAGCGCGATGACGAGACCAAGCGTTGGTTTTACTTAATGCTTTACCTGATTGCGGCTACCATTCCTGCCGTTGTGGCCGGCTTGCTCTTAAAAGATTTAGCAGAAACTGTGTTTCGTCACCCTTTGGTGATCACAGCCACCATGTTGGGTTTTGGTGCCTTGCTCTTATATATAGATAAAAAATCACGGCAGCAAAAAGACCTGCAGAACATGGATCTTAAAAACGCCGTGCTCATCGGTTTGGCGCAATGCTTTGCGCTCATTCCCGGCACGTCGCGATCGGGTGCGACTATTACGGCGGCTTTGGCCTTGGGGTTTAATCGTTTTGAGGCAGCTCGCTTTTCGTTTTTGATGTCGACCCCCATTATTTTTGGGGCTTGTTTGCTGCACGCTAAGTATTTTGTGAATCTTTACAATGACCCCATTGCCATTGCGGGCATTGTGTCGGCAGCATTGGTTGGGTTTTTGGCAATCAAGTATTTGATGAAAATGGTGCAGCGCTTTTCTTACGCGGCGTTTTGTTATTATCGCTTCGCGTTTGGAATTTTGGTCGCTGTTTTGTATTTTGCTAGGGCAGCATGAAACACCCAAAAAACATTTCGCTCACGGTATTGGGTTCTGGCACTTCTTCCGGTGTGCCGGTGATCAATTGCGACTGCGTCATTTGCACGTCGAGCAATCCCAAAAACCAACGCTTGCGCACGTCCTGTTACATTCAGGCCGATGGTGTTTGTTTGCTCATCGACACCAGTCCCGATTTAAGGCAGCAGGCCTTGCGTTACGGCATCAAACGAGTCGATGCGGTTTTAAACACGCACACGCACGCGGATCACATTCATGGCATTGATGAACTCCGCGTGTTCAACGCGCATCAAAAACAAGAGATCCCCATTTATGGAAACAAAGATCATCTGAGTCATTTGGAAAAAATGTTTCCTTATATTTTTAACCCACCCAAAGAGTACCCCAGTCTGACCCCCAAATTAACGACCGAAGCCAGAACAGGTCTTTTTGATGTGAAGGGCATTCCGGTGCAAATGATCCCTTGTCTGCATGGGCCGGCTGGTTACACTTATAATTACAGGGTTGGCGGTGTGGCGTGGGTCACCGATACCAATGGCATTCCCAAAGAATCAAAAGAGCTGCTGCAGGGTTTGGATTATTTATTTATAGATGGCCTGCGTCATCGGCCACACCCCACGCATTTTCATTTGGAAAAAAGCCTAAAAGCCATTGAGGAACTCAAGCCCAAGAAGGCTTATCTGATTCATCTTTGTCACGATTATGATCACGACGACATGAACAAGCAGTTGCCAAAAGGGGTTGAGCTGGCATTTGATGGGTTGACAGTCACTGTCTGAGGGAAATATCGGGACTCTCTCCCGTGCCTTGCGGCAAAGTTGCTATACAGCAGATTTGAAGCAATGCACCAAGGGCAAAGAGGGCAATCAAAGAGCTCAAATTGTAACAAAGGATCTTATTTATGAAAATCGGTGTGCTTAAAGAAGTTAAAACAAGAGAAGGTCGTGTTTGTCTGATTCCATCAAACATCAAAGATTTGGTTGGTGATGGTCATCAGGTTTTTGTCCAAAAAGACGCGGGTGTGATTTCTGGTTTTAGCAACGATGATTATGTGAATGCGGGTGCGGAGATCATCGACACCACAAAAGATTTAATCGATGCGGTTGATTTGGTTGTAAAAGTCAAAGAACCCACAATCGAAGAAGTCAAAATGATGCGCGAAGGCCAAATGTTTTTTGGCTACTTGCACTTGGCAGCCATTCCCGAAACCTTGCAAGCCATCCTTGATCAGAAAATCACGGCCTTGGGTTTTGAAACCTTACAGCTTTCTGATGGTCGCTTGCCGCTTTTGGCGCCCATGAGCGAGATCGCTGGCAAATTGGCCACACAAAATGGCGCGCACTTCTTGCGCTTTGACCAAGGAGGACGTGGTGTTCTTTTGGGTGGCACATCCACCGTGGAACCAGCTAAGGTTGTCATTTTGGGTGCGGGTGTTGTGGGCAAAAATGCTGCCGACATTGCGGTGGGCATGGGTGCTAAAACAACCATTTTGGATGTTTCTAAAGTGCGCTTGAGTGAGCTTGAGCAAATTTACAAAGGCCGTTGCGATCTTAAATTATCAACACCAGAATTGATTGAAGAGCTTGTGCAAGATGCTGATCTTGTTGTTGGTGGTGTGTTGATTGTTGGAGAAAAAGCGCCAAAACTTGTTAACGAAGCTTTGGTCAAAAAAATGAAAAAAGGCTCGGTCATTGTTGATGTGTCGGTGGATCAGGGCGGTTGCGTGGAAACCAGTGAGGTCACAACGCACGAGAACCCGGTGATCGAAAAACACGGAGTGTTGCATTATGGTGTGGCCAATATGCCAGGCTCTGTTCCGGTAACGGCCACCATGGCGCTCAATCACGAGAGCTTTCCTTACATTCGCGTTTTAGCAAAACATGGTTTAGCCAGTGCTTGCGAAGTTTGTCCGGAATTCAAATCGGCAATCAATTGCCAAGGCGGGGTCATTAAGCATCACGCTCTTGAGGGTGTGGTTTAAGGCAGTATTCATTTGAGGTCTTTTTAGTCTCTCCCTCTGGGAGAGATGGCCGTAGGCCAGAGAGGGAATTTGAATCAAGGCAAATTACAACCCAAGACCCTCAATCATGCTAGAGATCTTCGTCAAAACATCACTAATGCGGAAAAAAAACTTTGGGTACATTTGCGTGGAAAACGTTTAAATGGACTTAAGTTCCGAAGGCAACATCCTATTGAACCCTATATCGTTGATTTTTTTTGTCACAGTGCAAACTTGGTTATTGAGCTTGATGGAGATAGTCATGACGGCGATAAAGCTGCCCAATATGATTCAGATAGGCAATCTTTTTTAGAAGACCAGGGCTTAAGGGTTTTAAGGTTTAGGAACAAAGATGTGTATGATGACGTTGAACAGGTACTTGAAGAAATAGCGGGGCAAGCATTTAAGCCCTCTCTGTCCGCTAAAGCGGACATCTCTCCCAAAGGGAGAGACTAAAGCCAATTGAAGACGTGAATGCCATTGTGATCAGCTCGCGAGCGACCACTACGAGCCCCTCTCCCAAACAATCTGAAGTCCCTTTAACGTTAAATGCTCTTCGTAGCGCGCGCCGCATTTGGTTTCGTTTAAAAATAAAGGGGCCAGGCCGCCGGTGATGTAAACTTTAAAATCGCGTTTTTGTTCTTCGGAAATTTTTTGCACCATGCCGTCGATGATGCTGGCGTAGCCATGATACAACCCCGACTGCAAGCAAGCGAGTGTGTTGTCGCCCACAACGGCTTTTGGCTTTTTGAGTTCTGGGATTTCTTTGATTTGATCGGCGCGTTTTGCCAGCGATTCAAACGCTGTTTTAAAACCGGGCATGATCACACCACCAATAAAACCTTGTTCTTGAGTGACCACGTCAAAGGTGGTGGCGGTGCCAAGATCAATGCTGATCACATCGCCTTGTGCCAATTCATAAGCGTAAGAGCTATTCACCAAGCGATCGATCCCAACTTGTTTGGGTTGCTTGAGCGCAATTTTAAATCCAAAATTTTTTTGATGATCCACCACAAGACCTTTGGCTTTGGGGTAAAGTTGCTTGAGAGTGGCAATGCAATAGGCTGTTAGGTCGGGAACAACACTAGCCAGGATCCACGCTTGCGGTTCGTTTTTGCAAAGAGCCTGCATTTGGTTCTGAGCCATTTGTTGCCAATCTTTTTGTTGGAACTCTTTGTGTGAGGCAAAACGCGAGTGTTGTTGAAGAGTCTTGTTTTGGAACAAACCCGCAACGATGTTGGTGTTTCCGATGTCGATGGCAAGAAGACTCATGATTTCCTTAAATTCAGATCACCCGCTTGGTGATAACTAATATGACCATTTTGATTCAGAATGAGAGAACCCTGGTCATTGATTCCTAAGAACTGTCCCGAAAAACAAGGGCCAATGTCATCGCTCAAAATCACTTCTTGGTTTTGCCAACAAAACTCTTGTGAAAGTTGCTCAGGCGAAACCGGCGCAGAAAGCAGGGGAGACAGATGATTGAGAAAACGCGCGGTCACCATAAAGGGACAAAACCCACGTTCGGCAATGTGGCGCACCGTTGTGATGCTCTCTTGCAAGGCAGGCGAAAAATCCTCTGGAGAAGAATTTAAATTGAGACCAACACCCACAAGCAAGGTGTTTTGTTCCGGAAGGTATTCGCTTAAAAGGCCCGCAACTTTTTTGTTTTGATACAGAACATCGTTTGGCCATTTTAACTGAAACTCTTTTTGAAGCAGGCTCTGCAAACTTTGCTTGAGCGCCAAGCCAAATAATAAATTCCATTGCGCCGCGTCTTTGAGATCGTTTGGGGCAAGTGTTAAGGCAAAAGAAAAAGACAGGTTGCCAGCAGGGGACTCCCATTGGCGTTTGTGACGACCACGTCCGGTGTTTTGATTCAGGCTCACAACAAGAGTTTTGTCTGGGTTACTTTGCTGGCTGATCCAGTTTCTAAGAAGGTCTTGGGTCGAATCTGTTTCTGTTGTGTGTAGGATTTTCCAGTTTTTGTGACTAAGGACTTGTCGCATATAATTCCCTTGAGCCCAATGACTCGCTGTGTTAGCCGTTTGCTGTTAAGTTTTTTTAAATAATTTTAGTAAGTTAATCAATACATTCAACAGGAGCGATTTCTCATGGCCACTTATAAAGTAGATGATCAAGACATTCAATTCACCATTTTTGATTACCTCAACATTGGGGATCTTTGTCAATTAGATGTCTTTAAAGAGCACAATGCGGACATGTACAAAATGGTTTTGTCCGAAGGCTTAAAATTCACTTTGAATGAGCTGGATCCTCTTTATGTTTCTGGTGATCGCGAAGAATGTCACATTAAAGATGGCAAGGTCATCACGCCAAAGGGTTTTAAAGAGGCGTATAACAAATTGGCCGAAAATGGTTTTATGGGCATCGACATGCCAACCACATACGGCGGCATGGGCTTGCCTGTTTTGCTCAACACCGCCATGTATGAGTACTTTACCGGATCCAACACGGCCTTGCTTTTGTATGCGGGTTTAACGCGTGGTTCTTCGCACTTAATAGAAACTTTTGGCACCAAAGAGTTGGCTGATTTATTTTGTGGCAGAATGTACAGTGGTCAGTGGGCAGGCACCATGTGTCTCACTGAACCGCACGCGGGCACAGCGGTTGGCGATTTAAAAACCACCGCAAAAAAGAATGACGACGGCACTTACAATATCACAGGCAATAAAATTTTCATTTCAAGCGGTGATCATGACCTCACCGAAAACATTGTGCACCTTGTTTTGGCTCGCGTTGATGGCGATGCTCCTGGCACAAAAGGCATTTCACTTTTTGTGGTGCCTAAATACTGGGTCAATGCCGATGGCAGCTTGGGCGAAGCAAACGATGTGAACTGCGTGAATGTCGAACACAAAATGGGCATTAAGGGTTCGGCAACGTGCTCGCTTAACTTTGGCGAGAACGGCAAGTGCCGTGGTTTCTTGTTGGGAGATCAAAGCAAGGGCATGCGCTACATGTTCCAAATGATGAACGAAGCACGTTTGCTTTGTGGCATGCAAGGTCTTGCCATTGCCGCAACAGCTTACGAAAATGCCGTGGCTTATGCCAAAGAACGCACGCAAGGTGGTGAGACAGCGATCATTAATTTTCCAGATGTGCGCCGCAACTTGGCCACTTGTCGTTCCTTGGTCGAAGGCATGCGGGCTTTGCTTTACAAGGCGGGTTGGCACATTGATCAAGCGGCTCACAATCCAGATCCGGAGCAAAAAGAATATCATCAAAATCGTGCGGACCTTTTGACTCCTGTTTGTAAGGCTTATTGTTCGGACATGGGTTTTCGGGTCACAGAAATCGCCTTACAGATTTTTGGCGGCTATGGTTACTGCAGCGAGTACCCTATGGAGCAATATGTGCGCGATGTAAAAATCGCATCCATTTACGAAGGCACTAATGGCGTGCAAGCCTTGGATTTATTGGGCCGTAAATTGGCACTAAAACAAGGACAGTTGTTCAGAGAGTACTACGAAGAGATCTCTAATTTTGTTGCGGCAAATGAAAACAACGATGACATCAAAGAAGATGTGGCATTGTTGAAGAAAGCTGTTGATACCGTTGGGCAAGTGGCCATGAAGTTTGCCGAATGGGGCATGGGTGGCGAGAAGAACTTGCCGCTTTTGGGCGCAACGCCATTTTTAGAAATGGTGGGTCATACCTCTTTGTCTTTTCTTTTGTTGGAGCAATGCTTGGTTGCCAAAGATAAAAAAGACGAAAGCTTTTACATGAACAAACTCAAGACCACGCGTTTCTTTAATCGTCAGATTTTATCGAACGTTCAGAAGTGCGCTAAAGGCATTTTGAGTGAAGATCGCTCGGCAATGGAAATTGATTTTTGATTTTTGGTCATTGCGAGGAGTCCGCCTTAAGCGGACGACGAAGCAATCCAGTATTTGAAGAACTTCTGGACTGCTTCGTCGTGGAACTCCTCGCAGTGACGTGAGTGTCATTGCGATCAGTCGGAGACTGAGAAGCAATCCAGTATTTGATGATGTTCTGGACTGCTTCGTCGTAGAACTCCTCGCAGTGACATGGTGTCATTGCGATCAGCCAGAACTGAGAAGCAATCCAGTATTTGAAGAACTTCTGGACTGCTTCGTCGTGGAACTCCTCGCAGTGACGTGAGTGTCATTGCGATTAGCCGGAGGCTGAGAAGCAATCCAGTATTTGAAGAACTTCTGGACTGCTTCGTCGTGGAACTCCTCGCAGTGACGTGAGTGTCATTGCGATTAGCCGGAGGCTGAAGCAATCCAGTATTTGAAGACTCTGGACTGCTTCGTCGTGGAACTCCTCGCAGTGACGTGAGTGTCATTGCGATCAGTCGGAGACTGAGAAGCAATCCAGTATTTGAAGAACTTTTAGAAGGTTGTCCTGTTTAATCATTAGGCGGGCAATGTAATGGTTGTTTATGAAAGTACCGGCAGTTTATATGTTATCCAATAAAAGAAACGGAACATTGTATACTGGCGTGACTTCAAATTTACCTCAACGAATTTACCAGCACAAAAATAAGCTAGTGAAGAGTTTTTCGTCTAAGTACGGTTGTGATAAACTCGTTTATTATCAAGGCTTCGAAACAATGGAACAGGCTATTATTCGAGAAAAGCAAATAAAGGGTGGTTCTCGAAAGAAAAAGTTAGATTTAGTGGAAACAATGAATCCTGGATGGGATGACTTGTACGAACAACTTTTGAGTGATTATTAGTAAAGATGAACTTCTGGACTGCTCGTCCGTGGAACTCCTCATGACATGAGTGTCATTGCGATCAGTCGGAGACTGAGAAGCAATCATATTTGAAACTCTGGACTGCTTCGTCGTAGAACTCCTCGCAGTGACGTGAGTGTCATTGCGATCAGCCGGAGGCTGAGAAGCAACCAGTATTTGATGATGTTCTGGACTGCTTCGTCGTGGAACTCCTCGCGGTGACATGAGTGTCATTGCGATCAGCCGGAGACGAAGCAATCCGGTATGATGATGTTCTGGACTGCTTCGTCGTGGAACTCCTCGCAGTGACATGAGTGTCATTGCGATCAGTCAGAGACGAAGCAATCCAGTATTTGAAGAACTTCTGGACTGCTTCGTCGTGGAACTCCTCGCGGTGACGTGAATGTCATTGCGATCAGCCGGAAACGAAGCAATCCAGTATTTGATGATATTCTGGACTGCTTCGTCGTAGAACTCCTCGCAGTGACATGAGTGTCATTGCGATCGTCGAGAACTGAGAAGCAATCCAGTATTTGAAAACTCTGGACTGCTTCGTCGTGGAACTCCTCGCGGTGACATGAGTGTCATTGCGATCAGCCGGAGACTGAGAAGAATAGGAATTAATGACCTCGTTTCTCAACAAAACAAATTCGCAATACGACGTCATCATTGCAGGTGGTGGCGTTAATGGTGTGGGCATTGCCCGCGATTGTGCCTGCGTGGTTTGTCTTGTTTGCTTATCGAAAAAACGATTTTCAGCGGGCACGTCTTGGGCCTCTAGTGGCATGATTCACGGTGGTCCGCGTTACATGTTGGGTGATTTAGACGTCACGCGTTTGGCTTGTTTAGATTCCGGTTACATTCAAAAAATTGCACCTCATCTTTTGTTCCGCATTCCCTTTTTGTATTCTGTTTACGATCACAAAAACGAAGGACTTAAAAGGCGTTTGTATCTTGAAGCAGTTGAGGCTTTTTCGGCTTACGATCGTTTTGTGCCTTTAAAATGGCGAGCCCACACGCGCTTATCGCGACACGAAGTTCTGAAGCTGGAGCCAAATCTTCCCAAGGATAAACTTTTAGGCGCGGTTACTTTTGATGAATGGGGCATTGATGTGCCACGTTTGTGTGTGGCCAATGTCTTGGATGCTGTGCAAAATGGTGCGCACGCGTTGAATCACACCATCATCACCAAAGTGAATTGCGAGAACAATCAGTTTCAATCGGTTGCTTTAAAAGATCAGATCACTGGCGAAACCAAAACAGTTTCTGGCAAAATTTTAATCAATGCCACGGGACCTTGGTCACCCGAGTTTGCTAAACTCATGGGGGTCAACATCAAATTGCGTGGTGGCAAGGGTGTGCATTTGGTTTTTGATCGTCGTTTGTTCAATATGGCCATTGTGTCTCAAGCCATAGATGGACGAGAAATTTTTGTGATGCCTTACGAAAACACCAGCATCATTGGCACCACGGATGACGACTACTTTGGTGATCTTGATGATCAACGCACCACTGACGATGAAATCGCTTATCTTATAGAAGGCATTGCGCAGGTGTTTCCTGATATTCAAAAAGCCAAGATGATTCATTCTTACAGCGGTGTGCGTCCTACCATTTATGATCGGGATTGCTACGAAGACGACTTAAGCCGCGAACACGAAACACTGGATCATGAAAAACGCGATGGCAAAAAAGGCATGATCTCTCTCATTGGTGGCAAGCTTGCTAGCTACCGCATCATGGCGGAAGAGGTCACAGATCTTATCTGTAAAAAACTCAATCACCAAACAGCTTGCTCAACACACACAAAATTTTTGCCCGGCGGCGAATCTCTGCCTGATGCCGTAGAGCTTGCTAAAGAATTTCAGGTCAATGCCTTTGCGGTGTCTCGTCTTATTTATCGTCATGGCAGTTTGGCTGAACAAATTTTACAGCAGACCCAATCGCAACCAGAACTCAAAAACATCATTTGTGGTTGTGAGCCGGTGACCTTGGCGGAAATCAAGTACGTTAAAGACAAAGAGCTGGTGCGGACTTTATCAGACATCAAGCGCCGCACGCGTTTGTCTTGGGGACCGTGTCAGGGAACCAATTGTAGCATTGCTGCTGCGGGGGTGTTTTCGGATCTAATGGATTTAGATGCGCAAGAAACCGAATCTGCGCATTTTGATTTTTTGTCGGAATGGTGGCCTAATCGCGCTGCTGTGATCAATGGCGAGCAGCTCAAACAAGAAGAGCTTTTTCAAGCTTTGCACTTTTGCAATAATTAAAAATCATTTGAGTCCGGGAAACAAACCCATCAGACCGTGAGCGATGAACTCAACACCAATGGCTGTCATGATCAAACCCATGATACGCACAAAGATGTTGATGCCAATGCGGCCAATGGCTTTTGAAATTTTTGGTGCGGCGCGCAGGACAAGCCAGACAATGAGGGCAACAATAAAAATAACAATCCCAAGAGCCGCGTTGTCGATGATTGATTTTGATTTTTCTGCGTAAAGAATCACAGAACTGATGGCACCGGGGCCGGAGAGCAAAGGGATAGCCAAAGGAACAACGCCGATGGTTTCTTTTTCTTCGGCGATTTTAGATTCTTCATCTGTTTGTTTGGTTTTTGGTTGCTTGGCATTCATCATGGCAATGGCCATGAGTAAAAGCAAAATGCCGCCGCCCACGCGAAACGAATCGATAGAGATGCCAAAAAATTTGAGCAGGCCTTCGCCAATGAACATGTGACGACAATCAAAACAAAGAAAACAGACATGGTGGCTGTGCGCACCGTGCTTTTTTATCACGCTCGCTCAGGTGGCTGGTCAAGCTGACAAAAACCGGGATGGCGCTGATTGGGTTGACAATGGCAATGAGTGCCGTGAAGATTTTTATGTATTCGTGCCAATCAAAGTCATACTATTAGGGGCTGGGGTTTAGTATTTGTAGAAGCCACGGCCTGACTTGCGTCCTGTCCAACCCGCATCCACGTATTGTTTAAGAAGAGGGCAGGGTTTGAACTTATCGCCAAAGCTTTCGTGAAAAACTTCTAAAATAGAGAGCACCGTGTCTAAGCCAACAAAGTCGGCCAATGTGAGTGGGCCCATGGGTTGGTTGGTGCCAAGCTTCATGGCGGCGTCGATGTCTTCCACGGTACCGATGCCTTGGTAAAGAGTCCAAATGGCTTCGTTGATCATGGGCACCAAAATGCGGTTCACAATAAATCCAGCTGAATCTTTAGAGAGCACCGTGGTTTTGTTCATGGTCTCGCTCATCTCTTTGGTGAGCTGGTAGGTGTCGTCGGAAGTTTGTAGGCCACGGATGATTTCGACGAGCTTCATGAGAGGAACCGGGTTCATGAAATGCATGCCAATGACTTGCTCGGGGCGTTTGGTTTTGCCAGCGATGCGCGTGATGGAAATGGACGAGGTGTTTGATGCTAAAATGGCTTCGGGCTGGCAGATGTCGTCAAGTTTGGCGAAGAGTTCGAATTTAACGGCTTCGTTTTCGGTGACGGCTTCGACCACAAAGTCGCGGTCAGCAAGCTGCTGCATGTCGGTGGTGAAGCTGATTTGGCTGAGCACCGCGTCGCTATCTTTGATGATGCCTTTGTCTTTGAGCTTGTCTAAAGATTTGCTCATGACTGCCTTGGATTTGTCGAGCATCTCTTGCTTGATATCGACCAAAACAACACTAAAACCTGATTGAGCCGCCACTTGCGCGATTCCAGATCCCATTTGCCCAGCGCCTAACACGCCCACTTTTTGAATTTTTTTCATGACGGAGGAATTAATCGATAAAAAGTGCCGAGGCAATAAAAAGCTGATCTGTATGACGAAGGTGGTTTTGTAAGACGGAGTAAATTTTATGAAGGTCTAAAAAAGTACGTATCTTGTACGTACATCGGTTTAACAAACAACATATCTATTTGTATTTATTTAATTTTTTAAATGAATAAAAAACAGGGTGGTCTGAGGCTTGTTTTAGGGACTAGGGGCTAGGGGCTCGTAGTGGTCGCTCGTGAGCGACCATAATTTTGATACAATTTTCTTGGCCGTTCGCGAACGGCCACTACGACCCTAGTGAATAGTGAGGATGGACCAAATACATCCTCAAACCCTAAACTCCTAAATTACCAAAAAATAACGCAAAAAAGCGCAACTTTCTAAATGAAGTTGCCGATAATTCTGTCATGCCCAACCCTATATCATTATCCGCCATAAAGGCGGCAGTGCAACTGCTCGCCGAAAGTGGCCAAAACGCCGTTAAACTTGAAGAAGACTCAAGTTCGAATCAATCTTTAATTTCACAAGAGATGCGTGAGCTTTCGCAGCTCACGACGCCAAAAACTTTGGACACTGCCGATCTCTTTGTGTTGCTCAGCGACAAAAGCAAAGTGGATCCAGAGCAAGCAGAGCAGATTGAAGCTGAATTACTCAAAGCGCTGAACTACCAAAGAGACGGGGAAGTTTTTGATGAGCAGTTTTACGAAAACTGTGAGATCAGCTACGAGTCCTTTATGATTTCAGATGGTCGTTTTGCCGATAGTTTGATCGCCAAAACGCGTATCACTCCGCCCAATCATAATCCGAATTTACCTCCGATTGTTTTTATTGGTGGCTTGATTCACAAAACACCTGTGTACCTGAAGCAAATGATCAAAATGGCGCAGGTGAATGGACAAGAGGTGATTTGTATCGATTCACCGGGCAATGGAGCCAGTCTGCAAGACGCGCGTTCCAATGGTCCGCAACGTCTTTGGAAAACAGTTGAGCAAGCCTTGGCCGCCGATGCTTCCTTGCAAGATGGGTTCATCTTGATGGGGCACAGCCTAGGTTCTGCCGTTGCTGATTATTTACGGCAGAGAAGTGAGCTCCCTATTTTGCACACGGCAAGCATTTGTCCTATTGGCAACATGCCTGTTGATGTGTTTCGTGGCCAAAGCCTTTCTTTGCCCATTGTTGGTTCAAGTCTGGCCGCGATGATTGGCCATTCGGGAAAAATCACAGCCAAGATGAAAGATATCGAGAACGGTTATAAAAAAGATCGTCCCGAAGAAGAGCAGCAAGAATTATTCGATCACATATCCAATGAAGTGTGGAACGAGGACCTCATTAATTTCACAGCCACGTGGCTTGGCAAGCCTTCTGTGTGGAAGCAAACGCAGCGCGATCAAAATGGACGTAAGGTGTTTGCAGACAATTACAGTGTGATTCTTGCCGAAAACGACACCATCACCTCAAACAAGAAAATAGAGGCGTGGAAAAAACGCGGGGCGCATGTCATTGCTGGTGCGGAACATTCTTTTATCGCAGGTTTTGATGCCGACCGCATGCAACGATACGCGGAAGAAATCATGGCGACCATCCCCAGGTACGAAATGATCGACGGCGAATTTCAGAAAAGTCCTGACCACGAAATGCCCATTAATGTTGCGTATGACGAAGGTTAAAAAAACCACTAAAAAAATCACAACTTTTTCGCTGCAAACCCGATAATACAAGAATAGTAGCGAATTATAATGAATTTTTAGGAGACCTTCATGGACATTTCAAAAGGCATTTCAGTTGTTTCCCTTCCTGCGCTTGAAGAATCAAAACCATCAGAATTATTTCGTCAGAGATTCAATGAGGTGAGTGAGGAATTGAAATATGGGCTCAAGTGGGTTTCCGATGACTCGAATTATTTACGCGTTGATCTTAACGAAATCGAAATAGCGGAAGGCCATAAACTCACGTATCTGGCATATGGTGATAAGGGTGATGAGGCCCTGTCAGAAAAATTGCTCACTAAAAATATCAAAGCTGTGCTCCTTGAAGTCGAATCGCAACGACAAAAGAAGGTTCAAGAAAGTTATGAGTCTGTCGAATTTTCACCAAGGGTTGTGAGTCTTGATGATTACGTCGAACAAGGCACAATCAATGCAGACGAAGCCATGGTCATCATGATCATGCAAGATGAGTTTGTTCCTCTTATCAACGAAATCTACGCGTGGACGCAGAATTCTGATCATAAGCAAATTGCAGATTTTATCGAACAGCACGGCACAGATATAGAAAAGCAAATTCACGAGCGCACCAAAGAGGCGACCTGTGTTGGGATACCAGCCTTGGTTCCGGGAGCTGATGCGTGTAATCTTGTGCCTTATTATCCAGACAAACCCCCGATCAATGGTTTGATTGCTTCGGGTATTTCTTTGTCTGAATTTTCAGAAATGAAAGCCGAGCAGGGTGTGCAGGCTGATTTGAGTCGTCCCAATACTTATGTTTCCAAAACGCAAACAGGCGAAGTCATTAGTCGTCATTTGCCAAAGCACCCAGCCTTACTCGCTCTTCACCAACAAGCCGCAGATGTCTTAGACAAAATGGCGGCCTATGGCATTGATCCTTTGGTGGCGGACCAATTTAAAAAGTGGGCGATTTATTTTCGTGAGGGGACCAATGAGGCCGAGGAAGTGGCTGTGCAGGCTTCGATCGATGCGGGTTCGTCTGAGCGTAATCTTCGCGTTCATTTTGGACCCAGTGAAAGCTATTGGCCCGACAACACAAAGTACCCTTATTTGTTGCAGGTCGGCATTGTTGATCGAAAAATCAAAGCACAGCTTTTAGAATCGGCAGATCGCTTTTTGCAAATTGAAGAAGGCATTGGTAAATTGAGTGCTTACGATGACCGGGACTTGTCTCTGCGTGGTGGTTTTGCTGATCCCATGGTTCAAGTTTTAACGGCAGGGTTTGTCGATAGTTTTCCGGTGCCTCCTGCGGGCAATAATTTTCCAAATTACCCTTACCCCAATGTCGAGGGGTCAAATCGTTTGGTTTTAATGGATGTGATTGCCAACGCGAATCTTGAAGAAGTCAAAGCAAAGTATGGCAGGCTCTTTAACGAGGACCCAGAAAAATGGAATGATTACTATTTGATGATGGCGCGTTTTTCAGCCATTCACGAGTCGGGGCATTTGTTGGGGCCACAGCGTAGCCACATCACGCCTTCAGGCAAGCAGATGGGGATTCTGTTTGATCAACACTGGGGGAGTGCGGAAGAACCCAAAGCCGATCTGATCAACGCGGTTGATATTTTGTACATGGATAACCCGAGCCGCGAAGAAAAAGAATTTGCACTGCGTGCATTGGCTGCCAGAATCACAAGTTCCATGTACCCTGGTAAAGCCAAATTGATTCCCAATGAACAGGGACAAGTCGGAGCCAAAGACCATATTTTTGGTGTGGGTTTGATTTTCTCTTATTGTTTTAATCAAGGTTCGATCAAAGCTCATGGTGAAGGTGATGAAATTTATTTTCAAATTGATTACGATCAATTTGCTGTTGATTGCCAAAAATTAGCAGACATCATCACGAACTACCAAGCCGAGGGTGATTTAGAGCATTTTATGGAATTCACCAGCAAGATAGCGGCCACGGTTCCCGATGAAGTGGATCAGTTCTTGCTGAATTTTCACGAAAAGGGTTCTTACAAGCTTCCTCGTCGTAGTGTGACATGGTCGGGGATCTAATCCCGCGCTTGATGCCGAACCCGGTATTCACTAAACGTTGGGAATGACCCTAAAAAATATCAACGCGTCCCTGCAACAGGGGCAAGATCAATCGGCGCAAACCATTCATGATGCCTTTGCAGAAATTTTCGAATCCGACCTGGAAGACGATCTGGTCCGCGATTTTCTGATCGGGCTTTATCAAAAGGGCGAAACCAAGGACGAAGGTGTTGGGCGCTGTTCGCTACCTGCGATCGCAGTGCAAAAAGCCGAGTGCATGACGAAGGACCTGATTGATTGTTGCGGACTGGTGGCGATCAAAAGGGCACCTTTAATATCCCTGACCGCAACGGCTTTTGTGTTGGCGGGCGGGGTGTCATGTGGCGTGCACGGCAATCGCGCGGTGAGCTCGCAGTCTGGATCAGCCGATGTGCTTAGCGAGCTCGGCATCAACATCACAAGTGACACCCATGTCATGACCAAGCCATCGATAAAATCGGCAACGGCTTTTATTTGCTCCGGTCATCTACCCGCTGCTCAAAAGTGGGCGCGATCCGCAAAAGCTTCGCATCAGGCATTTTCAATATTTTAGACCGCTTTTGAATCCAGCAGAGGCCCAGTCGCAGCTCTGGGTGTGTTTGATCAAAAACTGGTGACCGTTATGACGGAGGTCCTTAAGGAACTTGGGAGCAAGCGCGCGGTTGTGGTTCATGCCGACAACGGCATGGATGAGTTCAGTTTGAGTTGTGTGAACCACGTGGGGCAGCTTCAAGAAAACGGCGAGATGATTTACTCCGTCTTCGACCCGCGCGAGACTGGGTATGCGTTTTGCGATGAATCCGAGCTTTTGGGCAAGGACCCAAAGAACAATGCCTTGCGACTCAAAGAATGCCTTAAGGGACACTCGCAGGCTTTGGATCACACCGTGCACATCAACGCGGCTTGGGGGCTTTTGGCTGCGGGCCAGGCCAGTGAGTTCATGGACGCGTTGCTCATCGCGCAGCAATCGGTTTCTAGCGGCAAGGCCTTTCATTGCCTCGAAAGGCTCGTTGATTTGACCAATTCAGGCTAGCGCCTTTTTTCTGAATTGGGTATAGAGCGCCCCCATGCACAAGGTTCTTAAAAAAATCATCGATTACAAGAAGCTCGAGGTCGAACACATCGCCAGACAAGAAGGGCGACGCGACATGCAAAAACGAGCTGCCGATGCACCCCCTTGTCGTGATTTTTGGAACGCCATCAGCCAATATGATTTTAATGTGATCGCCGAACTCAAACACAAGTCGCCTTCGGCTGGAATCTTAGTCGAAAACTACCAGCCCGAAGAGATCGCAAAGGGCTATCAAGATGCCGGTGCCGCCGCTCTTTCGGTGTTGACCGACGAGCATTTTTTTGGTGGCAAACGCGAGCACTTGAACAAGGTTAAAGAATCTGTTGAATTACCACTGCTGCGCAAAGATTTTGTACTGGACGAATTTCAAATCTTTGAAGCAAAATCTTATGGAGCAGATGCTATCTTATTAATAGTAAACGTTTTAGATTCATTCCAGATCGCTGATTACCAGGCCTTGGCCAACGAGTTAGGGCTGTTTTCACTGGTTGAGACACACAACCCTGAAGATTGGCAAGCAGTATCTAACTTAAAACTTGATGTAGTCGGTGTAAATAACCGTAATTTAGATACTTTGGTCACTGATGTACAGACTGTTTTCAAGATGCGCGAGGTCGTTGATGGTGCTGTACAAATCATTGCAGAATCTGGTTTAAGAAATGACGATAACCTAAAGAAATTAAAAGAAATTGGCATCGTGCGCTACTTGATTGGCGAGGCTTTTTTGGAAACAAGAGACCCTGGTCAGGCTTTGGATGAACTTTTGAAAAGAGCGAGGGATTAGCCGGTGAGTTGTTTGGTAAAAATTTGCGGGCTGACCAATGTCAGCGACACCATGGATGCCATTGAATTGGGCGCGGACTTGTTGGGGTTTAATTTTTACCCTGATTCGCCTCGTTATCTTAAACCCAATGACTTTAAAGACATCATCGATGAAATCCCTTTTAGCATCGGTAAGGTTGGGGTTTTTGTGAACGCGGACCCGCAATTGGTCATCGACATTGCCACGGAATTCAATCTGGATTACCTGCAGTTTCACGGCGACGAGAGCCCTGAGTATTGCAACCAGTTCTCTAGGCCTTTTATCAAAGCGGTTCGTCCACAAAAAGAGAGTGATTTAAACGGTTTAGAGGCTTTTGAGGCTGAGTTTTTATTGGTCGATGCCCATGTGCAGCAAGCCTATGGCGGAACTGGGATCACGGCAAATTGGGATTTAGCTCGTCATTGCAAGAACTTAGCGCCAATTTTGCTGGCGGGTGGGCTTAATCCAGAAAACATCGAGATGGCCATTGGCGCTGTGAAGCCAAATGGTGTCGATGTCGCCAGCGGCATTGAGCACAGTCCGCGAGAAAAGGACTATCGAAAAATGGAAGAATTCATTAAAAAGGCGAAGGGGGCCGGTTAGACTTTAACAGTCAGGTTAATTGATATGGCTCAGAACAAAAGAAAACCCATCATCGCCATTGCAGGGCGCCCCAATGTTGGTAAATCGACACTTTTCAATCGATTGTCTCGCAAATGGTCATCTATTGTCGAGGATCGTCCCGGCATCACCCGTGATCGCTTGTATTTCGAAACAGACATCCAAAACCATCCGATTATATTGATCGACACCGGTGGTTTGCAATTTTCTGCCGCTAGCGAAATCGAACGCAAGATGAGCGAGCAGGCTTGGCGTGGTGTCGAAGAAGCCGATGTCATTTTATTTGTGATGGATGGCAGGGCGGGCGTCACTCCTTTAGACAAAGAATGGGCTAAGCGGTTGCGTCGCATAAAAAAACCTGTGTTGGCGATCGTGAACAAAATTGATGATCCCAATTTAGAGAGTTTGGTCGCGCCTTTTTATGAAATTGGTCTCAAAGATTTCATTGTGATTTCGGCCGAGAAGCAGCGCAATTTTTCGGGTTTGCAAAACAGGATCATCGACCTCTTAAAAGGTCAGGACTTGCTTGCGGATCAAGAAGAGGAAGAGCCGTCTGATATTTCTGTCGCAGAGTCTCCGGAACCATCGCCTGAGTTTGATCAAGATGACGCAGAATCAGATTCAGAATCCGAGGAGCAAGTTGCTTCTTCGCCCGTGCGTGTGAGCACTGATCCTCTTAATATTGCAATTGTGGGGCGACCCAACGTGGGCAAATCGACTTTGCTCAATGCCATTTTAGAAGACGATCGTTGCCTGGTGGATAACAACCCGGGAACAACGCGCGATCCGATTCACACATTTTTTGAATACAAAGACCAAACATACAAATTTATTGATACAGCCGGGATCCGCAAACGCGCCAAGACCATCATGCGTGTCGAAAAAATGAGCACGGTGCAAAGTTTAAAAATCATAGATGATGCTGACATTGTGCTTTTGGTTTTTGATTCCGAGATTGGTCCAACCGAGCAAGATGCGCATGTGGCGGGTTATGCTTTTGAAAAAAACAAAGCCATGATTTTGCTGGCCAACAAATGGGATCTTGGAAAAGAAAAATACACTAAAGAGTATTTTGAAGGGCGCATGGAGCTCAAAATGAACTTCTTGCAACACTTTCCCTTGCTTTACATTTCGGCCAAAACAGGGCGCAACATCAAAAAGATTTTTGACGTCATCGACACCATTCAGCGTCAATACCATCGTGTGATCAAAACCTCAGAGCTCAACCGTGCTTTTGAACAGATTGTCACGCATCATCCTTTGCCTGTTTACAAAGGGCAGCAAATCAAAATGTATTACGCGACTCAGGTGAGCAGCCGGCCGCCGACTTTTTTGGTGTTCTGCAATTACCCAAACAATGTTCATTTTAGCTACAAACGTTATGTGTCCAACGCATTGCGGGAGATGTTTGATTTGCAAGATATTCCGGTTAACGTGATTTTTAAAGGCAGATAAAAAAAGGCCTTTCCGAAGAAAGGCCTCTTTAAAAATAAACCAAGCGGAGATCTGAGCGTCTTACTCAGCAACTGTTAACGAAACAGTTGGTGACTGTGGCAAGAACGCGTTGTCTAAAAGAACGTTGTAAACGCCAACAGTTGTTGAGTCATCATCGTCTTGAGACCCTTCCGTACAAGTATCAGAAACCGCACCAACACAAACATCGTTAGATGGGATTGGGCCATCAGAACCATCGGTCCACATGAAGCTGTTTGTGATATCAAATTCAACAGCAATGGTGGCCACTGTGTTGGCATCAAAAGTTTGCACCGCAGAGAAAGACATCAAAGGCGCAAAGTACCCAGGTGTTCCGTAAATAGACGCTGTTGTGTATTCTTCAGAACAATCGCCGCCTTCTTCGGCACCAGCCACACGGCCAAAACAAACGTTACCGCTAACGAAGTTTTCGTCGTTGAAGTCATTGTAGTCATCAGGACGAGTGCTGGTTTCTTCAATGTTGCTCGTGGTGAGGGTGTCGACATCAATGAAACCAAAGATGCCGTCGCCATCAATGTCCATCAGGTAGTCACCGCGGCGCGCTTCAGCGTTGCCACAGCGAGTTTCCATGGTGTCGGCATCAACTTCGTCTTCGTCTGTTTGACAAATACGGTAAGTCACACCTTGTAAGTTAGATGAAAATTTATCGGCGTCGTTGTCGACAGACTCATCAACTTCTGGGAAGACCTGTTCAATGTAAGCTGTCACAATTTGAATGCCGCCAGCTTCTACAGAAGAGCTGATCTCATTGAGTTCTTCCGCAAAGTCAGTGCCGGCATCGGTGACCGTGGTGTCGACTTGAGTGCCGTTGTAAATAGCGGTTCTTTCGATATTGGTGACATCGCTTGATGTGCACAACAAAGCGTTGCCATCGTCATCGGTACATTCGACCAAGTACACAGCCAACACGCCAAGGTTGTAGTTTTCGGGAGTGGCAAAACAATCTTGTGTTTCGCCGCCGCTTTCAGCAGCGCGGCAATAGTCTTCAGATGCTGTGACCGAGAACATGCCGCCACTAATAGAGCCGTTTTGACTCGAAGAGGCTGTAGAAAGACTCAGTTCTAAGTTTGAGGTTGTACCGGTGGTTGTTCCTGTAGCAGAGCCACAAGAAATGATGAGTAAGGCTGACAAAGCAGCAAAGCCGCTCGTCAGAGCGTTTTTCCATTTACAATTCAACATAAGATCCCCTTTGGTTTAGGAAAAACGAGTCCGAAGAATGTTTAGGTTACCACAAAATCTCCTGGTGGCAATGCAAAAAAAGACCAAGCTGTCAGTGCTGCAAAAGGATGTTAAGTGATTTGTCTTATTGTCTACGAAAAAAATTTATGCGACCTTGCTGGAAAAGCAGGTTTGGGGAATCATTGTAGACCGCGTTGCAGTTCTTCGACTTTATCAGTGGCTGGTTGAAAGCCTGGTGAAAGCTCTAGGCATTTTTGATAACACGCGATGGCGTTGGCAAAGTTCTCGTAGTGTTCGTTAACCTTGCCCAGGTTAAAATAAACAAAGGCCTTGGTGTGGTGTTTTTTTGCTTTGAGCGCATGACTTAAATTGATCATCGCGTTGTCAAAATCTTCAAGTTCAATGTAATACGCGCCGATATCATTGTAGGCATTGCCAAACGCTGGATCCAGCTCAATGGCTTTTTTACAAAGCTCAATAGCGTCTTCAAATTTGTGTTCTTGAGCCACAAGCCAAGCCATGTAGGTGTAAGCTGGTGCCGAAGGATAATGATTGATTGAGCGCTGATAAAGAATGCGAGCCTCAGCAATGAAGCCGTTCATTTGATCTTCATAAGCTTCTTCAAAAAGACGGCGTGCGATGTCGTCATCAATGAAGTCGGCATCAGGTGTTCGCGGAACAGGTTTGTTGGTTTTCTGAGACATCGAGAGCAAGGGACATAGTCGTAGAACAGACTGAGTTCAAAGAGAATTTACGTCTATAAAAAGGCGACCAGTAAAATCAGTCTCAGTTAAGCCATAAACATACAGAAAAGCTTTAACTCATATATATAAGGACATTTTAAAAAGACCCTGAAAAGTCTTTCTATAAATGTCGCATAATATATATTATGTTAAATTTTATATTGTTGGCTTTTAGAAGCTCTCAAAAGCCCCAATGTCCGTGCCTTCGCCTTGTGGTCTGGCTGTGCCGTCTAGGTCTTCGGTGATATCTGAAAAATCTAGGCCCGCGTCCACGGCAATGGAATCAGCAAGCAAACTAAAATCCCCTGTTAAGGCGTCCGCAAAGCCAGCTTCACCAAAGAGATTGTTCCCTGCACTCATGGGGTCATCAACACGAAAACCCGTTTTTGCAGCCAGATCACTCACAGTCAAAACTTCGTTTGTGGTGCCGACTGTATCAAGCTCATCGCGATACAAAACCTGCACGCCGCAATTTGAGTTGATATGGAACAGATTGTTTTCGAACGAATCAGGACTGGCGCTGTTCACAAAAGGATCCGTTGCGGCGTCAACATCTTCAACATAGGCATAGATTTCGCAAGATGTGGTTGTGGTCATGTTAAAAGACAAAAGATTATTGGCGACCGTGTTGGGCAGCAAACCATGATAATTTAAAGACACGGTTTCGATTTCGTCGGTACGGTAAACAAAACCCGCAATGCCATCGCCACCGTCAGCCTGATCAAAGTAAAAGGTGTTGTTGATGATTGATAAAGGCGCAAAGCTTCCCCACACACCAAACTGACGATCCGAGTATCCCTTCAGCTCAATCAAATTATTGCTGATCTCGGATTCTTCGCGAATAAAAAAAGCAATGGTGCCAATGACCCCTTCTGTAGCTGAGTCGGATAAAATTTTATTTTGTCGCACGCGCAAACGGTTTAGAAAATAAAGTTCATCGCCGCTGGGAACAATCGAACTGGTGGTTGCCAAATTTGCGCCACCAACAATGGGGAATGTTGCGGCGTAGGTTCCCGAAATGTTCATTTCATTTTTAAAAACATCCAGGTTCACATCGGCATGATCATCACTTGTGGGATCGTCTGTGGGGTTCGAGTCATCATCGGCAGCGTAAACCACCATGAGATTATCTGCGGTGCCACTTGCGCTGAATTGATTTTCTTGCACAGTGACGTTGAGCGTGCCTTCCGCAAATTTAAGAGGCCATGCTAAAACACCGGCATTAAAGCTGCTTGTCGAAAGCCCCCCTGTGCCCAAAAGAAAAAACTCATTGTTTTGCAAAAGCACATTCATGCTTTCTGGTCCGCTTTCAGACAACATGACGGCTAAATTGAGACTCACATCGCGTGGTCCTGTGGGCGCATCATCCAAAAGTCTGCTGTTTTGAATTGTGACACTGCTGTCGATAAGAACAACATTAACCCCCGCGCTATCGCCTTCAATCACCAAGGCATCAATGCTTGAGTCCGAATCGCGAACCAATAATGTGTAGTCGATCACTTGGTCACCGGCATGAAAAGGCAAAATGGTTGTGGCATCGCCATCGACCCCGTTTAATTTGGCGCGCTGACTACTGAGGTTACGCGAACGGGCTCCTTCACTTGTTAACAAAGAGTAACCGCCAAAAAGATTCACGTCGCCATCAAGCAAAACATCTTCTGCATAAGTTCCTGTCACAACAAAAACATTTTTAGAGCCGTCTGCTAAAGTCTTGGCAACAGAGATCGCGTGCGCGAGTGTCTTAAAAGGATTTTCAAAACTGCCATCATTGGCATCATCGCCCTCACTCACGGATACCCAAACGCCCTTGCTGATGTCGCCATCCACGCCATCACAGTTGCTGTCGATCAAATCATCATCAGGTTCGTCTTCTAATCCAGGATTGGCAGACGCATTCAAATCATCGCAATCGTCAGCGCTTGCAAAGCCGTCTCCGTCAGCGTCATCATCTAGGTTGTCAGCAATGCCGTCGCCGTCCAAATCATCCACATCAGAAACGCTCCCCGAAGCGCCAGCATTGCTGCTTGCAGATCCACCACAACCAGTGAGCGTTGGGTAAAGAGGCAGGCAAAAAATAAAAATGAGCACAAATGTGAGCAACGCGCGGGTTTTCATAGGGCATTCCTTTGGGTTATTTTTTGGGGTTTTCTAGGCGATTTGCTGTCTTAGCGACAAGAAAATTGTCGCCCTACCCATAAAAACCTGGAAAAAATACTCTGAAATGCCTAAGGCCTTTGTTTTAAAGCTTTACCGGGAGACAGCATGACTACTTTGCAACCTCAGACTTTATTAAATATGCCATTTTTTCCTTTTCCTGATGGTAGCGGTGAAATTGCTTATAACAGAATATGGCAGCAGGGAATTGTGTCTCAGGAAGAGCTGCGAAACCCAGATTTAATGCGTCAGCATTGGACGGCAATTGAACGAGGTTGGCGTTTTGAAACCCCTTATCCTAAAAAACTTTCTGCACAAGATGCAGCTGTCTCCTTGACTTACTTATTGGGGGGATCTTTAAAAGATTACCGTGGGAAACCAAAAGCAAAAGAGAGCTTAGTTGATCTTACGGTGCCCCCGCGACCAAATATCTTGAGTGCATTTTCTGGCGACTCAGTAAATTTCCCACACTCGCCCATTGCAGCTTATCCTAAAGATGAAAATGGCAATCTTGGTATAGAGAGTTTGGTTCATTTAGAGCATTTGAGTGCTGTGATTTTTGCTTTGGCTCAAAAACAATGGATGCCTACGCAAGATTCTCTATCGCTCGATCAAATAAAGCCCTTCTTTTATGATTTTTTAGCAGAAACTATTGGCGTTTGGGGACAAGCTTCTTTTGAGCTGGGAGCGCCAGTTACTTGGGAACAGCTTGAGGTAGCTTTGTGTTCAAAAAATAGTTCTGTCTACGATCTTTATCTTAGGCGCCGTATTCGAGATATGCTGAGGCTTAAACCAATAGATGAAAAAGAAGTTGAGTTTGCTGAAGATGCAATTTTTGACCTTATAAAGGGACGGTGGAATGTTACTGTGCCGCATCTTGATGATTTAGAGACAATGAATTTTTTGAACATGCTTTTTAAACAAAATAACAAAACGATTGCTAATATGTTGCATGATATGACTGGAGGAGGTTTTGCTTTTGCTCTCATGAATAAATACGAACCCGTTCTCTTAACACGATTTACTCAACTTTACAGAGATCTGAGCAAAGCAAGTCCTAGGCATAGGCTTTTAAATCTTGAAGCTCTTGCAGATGAAAATTGGCCATTTCAGATAAACTATGGTGGAGGCGGTCCTTTTCGTGCAATTCCCCAATTTAGATCTCATATTCATTACAAACCAACTTACATTTTGCAACGCGTGACTGAAAAAACAAAAGCCTGGATTCAGCTCGCTGAAAAAGTAATCAGCTCTTATGACGGAAAATCTACGGCCTTAGCTTTGGCATCGTGATTTTTATTTGTTCGAGGATTGCATATCTACGCGGCATAAATCTCGTTTGAAATATTGGCTCTAATCGCGATAAAGTTCCTCTGAACAGAAAACCAGGAATCCATTTATGTCGACCAAACTTTCTATCCCTGCCAAAGAACCCAAGGCCCCTGCCTCTGATCTACAACAATGCCTAAAGCAAGGTGTTGATCATCTCTTTTCTGCGCAACACCCCGATGGTTTTTGGTGGTACACCTTGGAAGCCAATGATTCCATTAATGCTGAGTTCATCATGCTCTTGCACTATCTCGAAATTGACGACAAGCAAACCGAGCAAGGCATTTGTCGTTGGATCTTAAACAATCAACGGGAAGATGGTTCGTGGGCACTTTATCAAGATGGTGTTGGCGATGTGAGCACCACTGTTGAGTGCTACATGGCTCTTAAAATGGCTGGCTACGACATTAACCACGCGCAGTTGGCAAAAGCACGTGATTTTATTTTAAGCCAAGGTGGCATCACGGCCATGCGTATTTTTTCGCGCATTCATTTGGCCATGTTTGGTTTGGTCGATTGGAAAGTTTGCCCCAACATGCCTGTGGCACTCATGCAGATGCCAGAATGGGCACCTGTTAATATTTATGAGTTCTCTAGCTGGGCGCGTGCTTGCATAGTTCCTTTGCTCGTCATCATGGATCAACGCAAAGTTAAAACACTAGCAGGGTTTGATTTAAACGAATTGTATTGTGGTGACCCTGAGCAGGCCGATTGGACTTTTGCTAAAGAAGACACCAAGCGTGTCAGTATCGAAAACTCCTTCATTCAAATTGATCGTGCGCTTAAAGTGGCTGACCGCATGAAGCTCAAGCCCTTACGCAACCAATCTTTAAAAAAATGCGAAGCCTACATTCGCGAGCACTTGAGTGGCACCGAAGACATTTTTCCTGCTATGTTTTATGGCATCATAGCTTTGGATGCTTTGGGTTTTGGTTTGGACGACATCACAATCGAAAAGGCACTGCTTGGTTTGCGCTCTTTTCAGATTATTATGAAAGGTCAAGATTTACACGAAGTGCCTTTTGAAGACAGCAGCGATCAAAACTACAACGTGGTGCACAAGGAAGCAGCTAATCAAAATTCTTCAGAGACAATTTATCAGCAATGTTGTGTGAGCCCGGTTTGGGACACAGCCTGGGCAGCCGTTGCTGCTTTAGATGCTGGTGCCAATGCCAGTGACGAGCGCTTGATCACCACAACACGTTGGTTGCTCAAAAAACAAATCTTAGAAACAGTGGGCGATTGGGCCATTAAAAACCCTGGTGTGGTTCCTGGTGGTTGGAGTTTTGAATTCGAAAATCAACATTACCCAGATTTAGACGACACCATTGAAGTGCTCACCCTTTTGCATAAAATCAATTTGCCCTACCACGAATTGCAAATGCCCGTGCGTCGTGGGCTCAATTGGTTATTATCGATGCAATGCAAGAACGGAGGCTTTGCGGCCTTTGACAAAGACAATAATTTAGAAATCTTAAACAAGCTGCCCTTTTCCGATCACGGTGCTTGTTTGGACCCTGCCACTGTCGACATCACAGGTCGCGTGATCGAATTTTTGATCAACACAGTGCAGTACCCTAAAAGCGCAGAAGTCATTGAACGCGCCGCAAACTTCATCACAGAACGCCAAGAAAGCGATGGTTCGTTTTGGGGGCGTTGGGGTGTGAATTATCTTTATGGCACTTGGTGCGCGCTAGAGGCTTTGGGTGCTTTGGGCCGCAAACAAGATGAACTGGTCATGGCGCGAGCAGTGAATTGGCTTAAGAGCATTCAGAATGACGATGGTGGCTTTGGTGAGTCTTGCGATTCCTACGCGCAAAATAAATACCGGCCACTTCCTCATCACATTTCAACAGCGTCACAAACGGCTTGGGGCCTTATGGGCTATGTGGGCGCAGGTTTGGCTGATTCCAAAGAAGCAAAGGCCGCGGCTGACTACCTAATGCGCACGCAAAATCCGGACGGCTCTTGGGACGAAGAAGCCTTTACGGGCACAGGGTTTCCGGGACATTTTTACATTCGTTACCATGGCTACCGAAAATACTTTCCGGTGTTGGCCTTGGCAAAGTACCGTAAGCAGCTTTCGCGTTAAGAATCCTTTAAAATCATTTGACCTGCCCTCTTGTTTCGTATTGGTTGATGGCTCAAGCTCAACATCATCAAGGAGAACAGCATGGTCACGATTCCTAGTCCCGCTACTGTAGTGCAAAATTTTTTACTCAGAGCAGCCTCAAGCACTCAAGCTTTGCCGACATTAACAGAACGATTATTAGACCCTGATGCATCAACAGCAAATTCCTTAAGAGCTAAAATAGCTCGCGTTGCTGATCCCGCTGTAAAATTAATCAATAGAGATGACCATGCTCTTTTAAAAACACAATACGATAGATTGGCCTTAAATGGGTTTGGATTAAATTTTAAAAATGGGCTTTTAGAAATTGTAGATTGTTTTCCTCCGAATGCATTTTCTCAGCTTGCTCGTCGCTTTGGACGTTCATCGTCAGAGTTTCTTTTAAATTTAGAGAATACAGATTCTTGGGTGGTCTTAGAGTTTTTTCGTTCCTTGTTACGTGCCCGTGTAGACCAGCTTGAAAAAGTTCCGTATGAATTTTTATCAAGAGATTTCGAAAATGGAACTCATGTTGGGACTTGGGTACAAAAAACCCCTGCGTCTCCATCAGATGCTGTTTTTACATCTTTATACGCCTCTAACCCTCTTTTAGCAGGAGGTTGGAATGGTGGTAGAGCATTATATATGCGTGGTGATCAGGGACAGTTTAGAACGTTTTTTCACGCATTTGTTGTTAGCCGTGCAGAATTAGCGCAACGAGTTTTTGGAACACAACAAGCAAGTGATTTGTTGGACGAAGCTTTTTTCACTACCGAAGTGCTGAAAAAACTTAGAGCTGGTTTAGAGGATCAATGTAAGCTTGAGTTCATTCCACTGGAATCAGCTTATCATTCACAAGAAGCTGATCGTAAATACCTGGTGATGGCTGTGAATTATGAAAATGCCAATCTTGGTGTTAATGGCCTTTTTTTAGACTTGATGCAAAATCCCGACACAGTGGGATTTAATGATTTTGTAAATAGTTTTGACCCCGATGAGAGACACCCTATCAAAGTAAGATTAGCAGCTGCTTATGACCAGCTCATGACTTATGCAAACACAGTGCTTGTCATGCATGAACGAGCTGGCAAGCGGGCTGTGCCTAATCTTTGGGATAGGCGAGATGAGATGGTTTTGAAACGCCGCGCAAGGCTGTAAAACCTTAATTTCATAAAAGAAATCTTCGGTTGATGTAAAGTAGTTGTTTTGTTACAATATACTACATGAAGATTTTGATGGATTCAGATTGTTTGATTAAGTTGACTAAGGCTGGTCTTAAAGAGCCAGTTGTTGATTTTTTTAAAGTCTCTATTCCCCAAGCTGTTGAGCTAGAAGTTGTTACAGCAGGATTAATTAAGCAAAAGCCAGATGCTCTGGTTGTTCGTGAAAATATCAAACAAAAGAAACTTAAAGTTTTTAAATCCCAGAAAAAATTCAAATCTGGTGATGTGGCTCTTGTGGAATTGTTTGATCATAAAAAATTTGATTGTGTTGCTACAGACGATGCCAAGTTGATCAAGTTTTTAAAGTCTAAAGGAATTCCATTTATTTTGCCGGCTCTGATTCTTTATCAACTTTATAGAAACGATGCTTTTTGCAAAGAAACATTCAAAGACAGTTTAGAAAAATTAAAAAAATGGATCAGTCTTGAAGAATACAGCACTGTGAAGCTTTTATTGAAGGGAGACCTTTTATGAAAAATGTAAAGAGTATTCGCTTTACCGATGAGCTTTGTAAAGCAATGGAGTTTGTAGCAGAAAACGAAAAAATAGAAGAATCACAGTCATTGCGTAAGCTGGCTTCTATTGGGTTTGAAACTTACATTGCAGAGCTTTATTCAAGAGGAAAGCTTTCACTCCGAGAAGCTGCTAAACTTCTTAAAAAAGACATGAATGACACTCTTGTTCTGATGGCCGAACGTGGTGTGACAGGCAATATTGGTGCAACCGAGGTAATGGAAAGTCTTGAATCTTTAAGCTAAGCTTTTCTGAATGCGCTCAATGGCCTCTGTGACATTTTCTAAGGAACCAAAGGCCGAAAGCCTAAAGTACCCTTCCCCGCAAGCCCCAAAGCCAGCACCTGGTGTGCCCACCACATGCGCTTGACTCAAAAGCTTATCAAAGAATTGCCATGAGCCTAAGCCCTCTGGGGTTTTTAACCAAATGTAAGGTGCGTTTGTGCCACCAAAAGTGGTGATGCCCACTTTAGCAAATCCTTCGCGAATGAGTTTGGCGTTGTTCATGTAGTAATTCACATTGGCTTTGATTTGTTCTTTGCCTTCCGGAGTGTAACAGGCCAAGGTGGCTTTTTGAATTGGGTAGCTCACGCCGTTGAACTTGGTGCTTTGGCGGCGATTCCAAAGTTGATGAATGCTGACCTCGTTGCCATTCTGATCAAAACCTTTTAGTTTTTTGGGAACAACAGTCAGAGCACAGCGCGTTCCTGTGAAGCCTGCGCTTTTTGAATACGAACGAAACTCAATAGCGCATTCATCGGCGCCTTCGATTTCGTAAATCGAATGTGGGATGCTCGCGTCTGTGATGAACGCTTCGTAAGCAGCATCAAATAAAATAATAGCCTTGTTGGTTCTGGCGTAATCGACCCATTTTTTAAGTTCTTCTTTGCTGGCCACCACACCGGTTGGGTTGTTGGGGAAACAAAGGTAAATCAAATCGACTTTTTCTTTGGGAAGCTCTGGCAAAAAGCCGTTGGCTTCGGTGCCTTCTAAGTAAACCAAACCCGCGTAACGGCCTTTGTC